>CAVTGS010000001.1:0-44526 GCA_963734295.1 uncultured beta proteobacterium
GCCAGCGCAGGGTGTGGGGCAGCGACCCGGTAAGTCCCCGCGTGGAACACGAGCGGATCGCCGTCGAAGCGCTTGAAGTGCTCGACCTCGCCGATCAAGACGAGGTGGTCGCCTACCCGATGCTGATCGATGCGTTGGCAAACCAACCGAGCAATCGCACCGTCGATCAGCGGCACTCCACCGAGCCCGACGCTGCAGGCGACGCCTGCAAAGCGGTCCGCGTGCCGGGATGCGAAGCGCTGCGCGATGACGACCTGGTCGCGGGCGAGCACGTTGATCGCAAACCGCTTGGAGGTGAGAAACGACGACATGCTCGCCGAATTGCGTGACAGGCACCACAGGACGATCGGCGGATCGAGCGAGACGGAGGTGAACGAGTTGACGGTGAGCCCGACCCGCCGACCATCGAGGGCGCGCGCGGTCACGACCGTCACCCCCGTCGCAAATTGTCCGAGTGTTCGCCGGTAGGCGCGCGCATCGAATGGCGCGCCTTGCTCCAGCGGAATGGCGGTTGCTGAACGATTCATGGCGACGCCTCCGTTCGTGTGTCCTCAGGCGCGCACCTCCAACCCGAGCGCCATGCGGCCGGCGTAGTCGCGCTCGGCGCCATCCTGCAGGGGGTGGAAGCGTGCGGCCTGCAGGTCGCGGAACAGCCGTTCCAACCCCCGACTGCGATAGAAGCCACCGCCCCCTGCCGCCTCCAGCGCCAGTTCCCCCAACTTCAGTACCGAGCGGGCCGCGAGCGCCCGTCCGATCATCACGCGGTTGGTGACCTCGAACCCGGGTCGATCGGTGCTTGCAGCAGCGAGCATCTCGGCCAAGGCGAGCCGCGCCGCGGCAAGCTCGTTCTCGATGCCTCCGATCACACCGACCAGATGGTCGTCGGTGCGACGCTTCGCGGCCTCGCGCACCGCGGCCTCGCGCGCAGCCTGCGCCACTCCGACGTACACCGCGTAGACGAGCGGGAAGGCGATCATAGAGATGATGTGAAAGAGCGGGTGCCATTTACCTTGCGGACGCCTGCCGCTGATCCCCGCATCCGCGACGAACACGTCTTTCAGCGCTACATCGTGAGAACCGGTCCCGCGCATGCCGAGCACCCGCCACGTCGGCACGATCTCTACCCCCGAGGCTGTCATCGGCACCGCGAAATGCAGCACCGTGGGACCGGCCTCGGGGTCCTCGTACACCGCGCTGGTCATGAGCAGGTTGCCCGCCGGCGCGCCGCTCACGAAGACCTTGCGCGCGTTAACGCGGAAGCCACCGTCGACGCGCGTGGCGGAACCGGAGCCGTACAGCCAGTCCGATCCGCCGCTCGAGAGAAGCACGAGCCGCTCGGCCGCGACGCGCTTCAACAGGCCTTCCACCGGCGCCTTCTGGTGCTTCCAGCGCCAGGCCGCAATGGCGACCTGATGCGTATGCATGGCGAACGCGAGCGCCGTCGAACCGCAGTGCTGCGCCAGTTCGAAAAGAATGGCGGCGAGTTCGGCGTGGGTCGCGCCGCCTCCGCCCAGTTCCGCCGGCACCCCGGCAGCCGTGAGGCCGCACGCCTTGAGCTCGGCGAAGTTCTCGCCGACGAAGATGTCCTCCTCGTCCACCGCGGCGGCTCGGTCGGCGAATCGCGGTCCGAGCTCGCGCGCGATGTCGAGCCAGTCGACGCACTTTTTCGCGGGGGCGGGACGGATGGCTGTGGCTTCCATGTGATGTCTCCTTCGAGCAAAGTGATGTAAAGGTGCCGCAGACCGCGCTGGGATCGAGTCGTGTAGCGCTGTTCCTTTCGGGCACGGTGCGAGTATGCTTACGCGGCGTACCCCGTTGAATGACCGATCCTCCAGACTTCTTGCCCAGGACACCGGATCAATCGCAGTCATGGACGCGCTATCCGATGTGTTGAGGCTCGTGCGCCTGACGGGCGCCGTCTTCCTCCATGGCGAGCTGTCGGCCCCGTGGGGTGTTTGCGCGGCCTCGGCCGCGGAGGCGACGTCGGCGCTCATGCCGGGTGCCGAGCACCTCGTCTATTACCACCTCGTGACCGAAGGCTCGTGCGTCGCCACCGTCGCCGGCGCCGACCCGGTGCCGTTGGCCGCCGGCGATGTGGTGCTGCTGCCCCACGGCGACCCGCACGTCATGGCGAGCTCGCCCGACGTGACAGCCGTGCCCGCATGGGAGGTGTACTCGCCACCACCCCCCGGCGATGTGGTGGGATTGCGCTGCGGCGGCGGCGGAGAGGTCACCGGCCTCGTCTGCGGCTTTCTCGCCTGCGAGAAAGGGCCGTGCAATCCGCTGCTCGATGCGCTGCCGCCGATCCTGCGCGTGAACGTGCGCAGCGACCCTACTTCAGCGTGGATCGAAACGTCGCTCAGCTTCGGCGCACGCGAGGCTGCGGCACAGCGCGCCGGCGGCACGACCGTGCTCGCGAAGCTTTCGGAGCTCCTGTTCGTGGAAGGCGTGCGGCGGTACGTGGAGTCGTTGCCGGCCGATCAGGCCGGATGGCTCGCCGGCCTGCGGGACCGGTTCGTCGGGCGCGCGCTCGCCCTCCTGCACGCCCGGCCCGCGCACGCCTGGTCGGTGGAGGAGCTGGCGCGGGAGGTGGGGCTGTCGCGTTCCGCGCTCGCGGATCGCTTCACCGACCTGCTCGGCCAGCCGCCAATGCAGTACCTCACGCGCTGGCGCCTGCAGCTTGCCGCCCAGAAGCTGCGATCGGGACAGGCGAGCGTGGCGCGCATCGCCGAAGAAGTCGGCTACGAATCGGAGGCCGCGTTCAACCGGGCGTTCAAGCGCGAGATTGGCGCGCCGCCGGCGGCTTGGCGCCGCGGCGCCAAGGAGACTGACCGATCGCAGGAGTGCCACGCGGGCAGCGCGGGCTGACGCTGCGCCGGCCCCATGGCGCTTTGACCTCTCCGTCTTCGGGGCGATATCCTGCCCGCACAGCGAGGCCATCAGAATTGCGTTGCGACCGTGACCGCCGCAGATGATTCGAACCCGCCGGCCCCGTGGTCGCCGATGCGGGAGGTGCAGCGCCTGATCGAGCGCCATCGCAAGCTGCTCGCGCTCGACTACTCGCCGGCTGGGTGGAAGACGGCGCAGCTCCTGGAGCAACGCCTGCATGCGATCTCGGACCGGCTGCTCCAGGCATCGACCCCGTACGCGTCGCTGCGCTGGTTGCTCGACAACCGCGATGCCGCGCCCGTCTTCGACCTCACGAAGAATCCCGACCTGCAAGCGGCCGCCTGCGCCTTCGACTATCTGGAGTCCCTTCAGTATCCCGACGACCCGCGCCGCACCGTCTGCCTCACGGCACCGCAGGGGTGACGCAGTGAGAGCGACGAGTCGCCCGTGTCCCTGCCTGACCGCCTCGACACCCCGCCGGGGAACTCAAGCACCCTACTTCAGGATCTGGAACAGATTGTTGAAGTCATCGGTCCAGACGCGGAGGCCCGGAATCGGGGCCACGGCCGTCACGGCCTCGCGGATGCCTTGCTGCTCCAGGACTCCTCGGGTTCCGCGCGACCAGCATCCAGTCGGTTCGGCGCAGGTCGGTGCCCTCCGCGTCGTCGTGGATCAGTACGGCGTGCAGGCCCTTGGCCCGCGCGATCTCCTCGACCACGGGCGGTAGCCAAAGGAAGCGGTTGGTGACGTGAAAGGCGATGATGCCGTTCTCGTCCAGGTGCCGGAGGTAGACGTCCATCGCCTCGGCGGTGATGAGGTGCACGGGCACCGAATCCCCGGAGAAGGCATCCACCGCCAGCACGTCGAACGCCTGCGGTGCTTCGCGCTCCAGCGAGAGTCGGGCGTCGCCGAGCACGGTCTCGATGCGGGCCTTGCTCTCACCCAGGAAGCTGAATTCGCTCCGGGCCAGCTCGATCACCTGAGGATTGATCTCGTAGAAGCGGTAGACATCCCCGGGGCGGCCGTACACTGCAAGAGTGCCGGCCCCCAGGCCGATCAGCCCGACTTTCTTGTCGATGGGGTCGGTGCTGGCGATGGCACGTCCGATCCCCGAACTGGGCCCATAGTAGGTCGTCGGCTCGAGCCGACGATCCGCAGTCAGGTACTGCTCACCGTGCTTGATGGCACCGTGCTGAAGCTGGCGGACGTTGTCCCGTGGGTCCTCGCGATAGGTATCGAAGCTCAGCAGGTTGCCATAGAAGTTCCGCACGATGCGGCGCGCGCCGGCAAAGTGGTCTTCGATCTGCACGTAAACAAACCACCCGCAGACGATCGCCATGAGTCCAGCCGCTGCGGTCAGCCCCTTGGACGTTCGCAACACGGCCATGGCCAGCAGTGCGGCGATCACGAAGCCGATGCCCAGCTCGTAATAAGCGGGCAGGACGCGTGGCGCAATGAGCCCCACGCTGATCCCGCCCAGGGCCCCGCCGAGCGAGAGCATCAGATAGAAGCGGGTCAGGTAGCGCGGCGTCGGGCGCGTCTGAGCCAGCTCGCCGTGTAGGAACATGCAGAAGAAGAAGAGACCTACGGTGTAGAGCGGGATCGCGACCTTGATTTCGATACCGAAGTGTCTGCAGCCCGTAGGCGCAGACCAGAAGCAGAGTGGCGGTGGGCAGCAGGAAGAGATTGCGCCGGTACCAGCGATCGCTTTCGAAGCAGAACACGAAGGTCAGCAGGTAGAGGGTCAGCGGCAGCAGCCACAGGAAGGGGATGGCCGCCACGTTCTGGGTAATGTGGTTGGTGATGGCGACCAGCAGCCACGAGCCCATCGCAGACAGACCGAGCCACAGGAGATAGTCCCGCAGCTTGGGGTCACGGTCGTGCTCGGCATGGTGTGCATGGGCATGCGCTTCCGGGGCCACCGACCGTGCGTGCCGCAGAAAGTAAACGGCCGAGCCGGTGCACAGGACGGTGAACAGGGCATAGACGCCGGACCAGGCGTAAAGCTGGGTCACGAGAACCGCCCGCGGCTCCAGGACAAACGGGTAGCTCACCAATGCCAGCAGGGAGGCCAGATTCGACAGTGAGAAGTAGCGATAGACATTGGTCCCGACCAAGGCGCGCGCGATCCAGGTTTGGATCAGCGGGCCCGTAGTCGATAGCAGGAAGTAGGGTAGGCCGATAGTCGTGAGCAGAAGACCCAGGATCCAGAGCGTCGGGTCCTCGTTGCCGATCGGCTTCCACTGCGGCCCCGCCAGGATCGGCAGGAGCGTGAGGCTCCCCGCAAGCAGCGCGACATGAACGGCAACCTGATGGCGTGAGGCGAGGTGCCGGGAAACCCAATCCGCATAGGCGTAGCCAGCAAACAGGGTGACCTGGAAGAAAACCATGCAGACCGACCACACGGCTGCAGACCCGCCGAACCAGGGCAGGATTTGCTTGGCGATCAGGGGCTGGACCAGAAAAAGCAGGAAGGCGCTCGAGAAAATCGTCCCTGCGAAGAGCAGCTTGGAACCGGAAGTGTGCATCGGGCTGGATGGGGACGGGGATGGCTACGGCGCTCTTCGTTCCAGAGCGCCCGCCAATCATGTCGGCCGAGCGGCATCATAGGGACAACGGGACTGACGCGCAATTGCCTGCGACCCCGAAGTGGGTTCACCATAGTCCGGAATGGCAACTGCGCTGCGCAGGTACCGATGTTCCTGGCGTGACGGAAACCGGGTCGAACTGCTCGTCGACGGCCCGACGTTCTTTGCTCGCATGCTCGATTGCATTGCGGGCGCACATCGGGTCGTCCAGCTGGAGTTCTATCTCTTCGAATCGGGCGCGGTCGCCGACCGCTTCATCGATGCGCTGACGGCCGCCGCCGCGCGGGGTGTGACGGTGAAGGTGCTGCTCGACGACTTCGGCGCGCTCGACCTCTCGAATCGCGATCGTGGGCGTCTCGTGGCGGCGGGTGTCGAGCTCGCGTTCTACAACCGCCTGCACTTCAGCCGCTGGCTCAACAACCTGTTCCGCAATCACCGCAAGCTTCTTCTGGTGGACGAGCAGCGAGCCTTCGTCGGCGGCGCCGGCATCACCGACGCGTTCGATCCGCCCGACCCGGGTCGGCACCCTTGGCGGGAAACCATGGTCGACATCAAGGGTCCGGTGGTGCGGGACTGGCAAGCGCTGTTCGCCGAGTCGTGGGTGCAGATGACCGGGCAGGATCTCGCGGTCGAGCCGACGCCCCCGGCGCGGGATATCGGCGTGCGCGGCCGCATCGCGGCGACCAATTCCGACATCAAGCGCTCCGTCATCGCCCGTGCCCGGAGGGCGCGGACCCGCGTATGGATCGCGACCGCGTACTTCGTCCCGTCCTGGAAGCTGCTCCGCGCGCTGCGCCGGGCGGCTGTCCACGGCGCAGACGTGAGGCTGCTGCTCCCCGGCCCGCTGACGGACCATCCGGCCGTGCGCCACGCGGGACGGCGATACTATGCCCGCCTGCTGCGCAACCGCGTGCGCATCTTCGAATACCAGCCCCGGGTGATGCACGCCAAGACCACGCTCTGCGATCGCTGGGTGTCGATCGGCTCGAGCAATCTCGACCGGTGGAATCTACGCTGGAACCTCGAAGCGAATCAGGAGGTAGAAGACCAAGGCTTCGCCGCGCAGGTACAGGCCATGTTCGAAGCGGATTTTCGCGAAAGTGTGGAACGGCACCACGCGAGCTGGGAACGACGTCCATGGCACGCTTGCGGGAGTACGTCTGGGGCATCGTGGCGCGCTGGCTGACGTGACCGCGGATCGAAGGCGAGGGGGTTAAGGAACCGGTAAGGAATGCGGCGCAATCTGACGTCGTCATCCCAAGACGGAGTTAGCCCATGAGATTCCTAGCCATAACCCGGATCGCTGTCGCTGCGACATTTTCGGCCACCGGCGCCGCGGCCGCGCCTCAGTCTGCCCAGGACCTGAAGACCGCCCTCGAAGTGGAGGTGCGCCAGACTTCCCAGTCCTTTGCCGGTTTCTCCGCCCAGGTCGGGGAACAGTTCTTCAAGTCGACCCACGGCAGCGACTGGAGTTGTGCCTCCTGCCATACCGCCGATCCGCGCAACGCTGGCAAGCACGCGAAGACCGGCAAGGGCATCGCGCCGCTCGCGCCGACCGCCAACCCGCAGCGCTTCACCAGCGTTGAAAAGGTCGAGAAATGGTTCAAGCGCAACTGCGGCGACGTGCTCGGGCGCGTCTGCAGCCCCGAAGAGAAGGGCAACGTGCTGGCCTATCTGCTCTCGCTCAAGTAGGAGCAAGTCCATGAACAAACTCGATTTGGATCTATCCGAAGCACGGCTCCTCGCTGCCGCGCCGCTTGCACTGGCGCTCATACTCGCGTCGTTCCAGGCAATCGCGGACAGCCATGTCTTTACCGCGACCAACGAGAAGTGGAGAACCGGATGCGGTGCGTGTCATGTCGCCTACCCGCCGCAGCTGCTGCCGCCGAGTTCCTGGAAGGCCGTCATGGCCGCGCTCGACCGTCATTTCGAGACGGACGCGAGCCTCGACGCGGCAACGGGGACGGAAATTGCCGCCTTTCTGGAAAAGAATGCGGGACGGGAACGGAGAGCCCGCGACGGCGCGCCGTCGCTGCGCATCACCGAAACCCGCTGGTTCGAACGGGAACACGACGAGTTGGCGGCATCGATCTGGAAACATCCTCAAGTGAAGACCGCGGCGAACTGTAGCGCCTGTCACATCGGCGCGGACCAGGGAAACTTCAGCGAACACGACATCAGGGTGCCAAAATGAGGTCGATTCCCTCTGCGAAAACACGGATCCTCGTCTGGGATGCCCCGACGCGGGTTTTCCACTGGTTGCTGGCCGCGTCCTTCGCGGGTGCCTACTTGACTTCGGAATCCGAACGCTTCCGGGACATCCACCTACTGCTCGGCTACACGCTGCTCGGCTTGATAGGCTTCCGCTTGGTCTGGGGTTTGATCGGCACGCGCTACGCGCGCTTTCGGTCATTCGCGTTCGGCGCGGGCCAGGTCATGGCTTATCTCCGATCGCTGCTCGCGTTCGCGCCGAAGCATTACGTCGGCCACAACCCCGTGGGGAGCTGGGCCATCTACCTCATTCTCGGGCTAGGCCTCCTCTGCGGCGTAACGGGTTACGCGAGCGAAGCGGACATCGGCGGCGAGTTCATGAAGGAGGCTCACGAGAGCGTCGCGGCAGGCATGCTCACAGGGGTCATCGTCCACGTCTGTGGCGTCATCGCGAGCAGTCTGCTCCATCGGGAAAACCTGATCCGCAGCATGATCAACGGCTACAAGTCGGGCCTCCCGACGCAGGGCATTCGCCGCGCCTGGTGGCCGGTGGCGATCGCTATCTGCGCCGTGGTCGTCGGATTCTGGGGCGGAGTCATCCCCGCGCCGGGACTGTCCGATCCGGCGCGGGTCAACCAGGTGCAGCACTCGAGAGATCACACGAGCGAGCACCGCTGAGCGCCAGACTGACATGCGCCTCCTCGTCGTCGAAGACGATCCGCTCCTGGGCGATGGGCTGCAGGCCGGTTTGCGCCAAGCGGGGTTCGACGTCGACTGGACGCAGGACGGCATTGCGGCCCGACTCGCGCTCACAACACAACCCTACGCTGCGGTCGTCCTCGATCTCGGTCTGCCCCGCCTGGACGGGCTCGCGCTCCTGCGAACACTGCGGGCTTCAGGGAACAAAGTGCCCGTGCTGATCCTGACCGCACGCGATGCCCTCGACGATCGCGTGAAAGGTCTCGACGGCGGTGCCGATGACTATGTCGTCAAGCCGATCGACCTGCAGGAGCTGGGCGCACGCCTCCGGGCCCTCGTGCGTCGCTCGAAGGGGGAAGCTGCGGGGACGCTGCGGGTGGGCGATGTCGAGGTGGAGCCAGCTGCGCGAACCGTTTCGTTTCGCGGCGCGCACGTCGAGCTCCAGCCGCGGGAGTTCGCCCTCCTGCACGAGTTCATGCTGAACGCCGGTCGCGTGCTGTCGCGCGAGCAATTGCAGGACCGACTCTACGCCTGGGGCGAGGAGATCGGCAGCAACGCCGTCGAAGTGCACGTTCATCACCTGCGCCGCAAGCTTGCTCCGGAAGTGATCCGGACCGTACGCGGAGTCGGCTACCTCATGCCCCGCGATCACCGTGGCTGAGCAAGCTCGGCGACCGTCGATCCGGCGCCAATTGCTCGTCCTGCTCCTCGGGGCGACCGCGATCATCTGGCTTGCGACCGGCGTCGTAAGCTATCTGGACGCCCGTCACGAGGCCGAGGAGCTGCTCGACGCCCATCTGGCCCAGTCCGCCGCGCTGCTCGTTGTTCAGGTCGGTCATGACGTCGACGAGATCGATACCGATCATGCGCCGCAGCTGCACAAGTATGCCCGGCGAGCCGCCTTCCAGGTCTGGGAAGGCGGGAGTGTCCCGCGCTTGCACTCGGTGAGCGCACCCGACACGCGGCTCTCCCCCAAAGAAGAGGGGTTCAGCAACTCACAGGTCGAAGGGCGGCGCTGGCGCGTCTTCAGCACGTGGGATGCGGAGCGTCGCTTTCTCGTGCAGGTCGGCGAGCAACAGCACGCGCGCGACGAGATCACCGGCAGCATTGCCAAGAACCTGTTGCTGCCGTTGTTTGCCGCCCTGCCGCTCCTCGCCGCGCTCATCTGGCTCGCGGTAGCGTGGGCGATACGTCCGGTCAAGGCCCTGGGTCATCAGGTATCGGCGCGAGCGCCGGACAATCTGGCGCCGATCGTCCTGCCAGACGCGCCAGTGGAGCTCGAACCGCTGGTTGCCCGGCTGAATGACCTATTCGCCCGAGTCAGCCAGTCCCTCGAGAACGAGCGGCGGTTTACGGCGGACGCTGCCCATGAGCTGCGCACACCTATCGCGGCGCTGAAAGTCCAGGCGCAGGTTGCCTGGGGAGCGTCCGATAACGGGGAACGTCGGCATGCTTTAGCCAACGTGATCCTTGGTTGCGATCGCGCATCCCATCTCGTGGATCAGCTCCTGACGCTAGCGCGCCTGGATCCTACCGGGGGGAGCAAAACGCTGGAACCCTGTGATGTCCATGCCCTCGCGCGATCGGTGCTGTCGCAGGTGGCCCCGCTTGCGCTTGAAAGATCCGTAGAGGTGGAATTGGCGCCGGCGCCACCTGCCGTCGCACCGGCCAACCCCGCCCTGATGGGGGTCCTGCTGCGCAACCTGATCGACAATGCCGTTCGCTACAGTCCGGCAGGCACGACGGTGCGCGTCGAGGTCAGTTCAGACGCCGCAGCGATTCGGCTCACGGTGGTAGACGAAGGTCCAGGCGTGCCGGAAAGCGAACTCGACCGGTTGGGCGAACGCTTCCATCGACTTCCTGGTATGACAACGCCGGGAAGCGGTCTTGGCTTGTCCATCGTACGGCGCATCGCCGAGATCTGCGGGGCGTGCGTGCGCTTCGCACCGGGTCCCGACGGAAAGGGATTGAAAGTCGAGGTGACGTGGCTTCCCCTCCCAAAGTGACCGCAGCCCTGAGGAGCGAGGCTTACCGAAAAATCGGGTAGCGCCGGAAAGATACGTCGACTCTGAGGATCGAGACCAAGGGTGCTGAGAAGCCCGACTCCGCTGCAGCCGAGAAGACCAAAGAAAAAGGCCCGGTGGAGACCGGGCCTTCGAGCAACCGTGCCCCCGTCGAAACGGGGACGCGGCAAGGCTCCTGCGGGTATTACATATCCATGTCACCCATGCCGCCCATGCCGCCGCCGGGCATCGGTTTGTCGTCCTTCGGCAGCTCCGCCACCATGGCATCGGTCGTGAGGATCAGGCCGGCCACGGACGCGGCATTCTGCAGCGCGCAGCGTGTCACCTTGGTCGGGTCCACCACACCGCTCGCTACCAGATCAGCGTATTCCCCGGTCTGGGCGTTGTAGCCGTAATTCCCCTTGCCCTCGACCACCTTGTTCACCACCACCGAAGCTTCTTCCCCGGCGTTGGAGACGATGATGCGAAGCGGTTCCTCCAGCGCACGCAGCACGATCTTGATGCCGGCGTCCTGATCGGGGTTCTCGCCCTTGGTCTTGGCCACGGCATCGCGACAGCGGATGAGCGCTACACCTCCGCCCGGCACGATACCTTCTTCGACCGCCGCACGGGTCGCGTGGAGCGCATCTTCGACGCGCGCCTTCTTCTCTTTCATCTCGACTTCGGTGGCCGCGCCCACCTTGATGACGGCGACCCCTCCGGCCAGCTTTGCGACGCGCTCCTGCAGCTTTTCGCGGTCGTAGTCGCTGGATGCTTCCTCGATCTGGGCGCGGACCTGCTTGACGCGCCCTTCGATCGTCTTGGCCTCACCGGCACCGTCGATAATGGTGGTGTTCTCCTTACCGATCTCGATGCGCTTCGCCTGGCCGAGGTCGTTCAGGGTCGCCTTTTCCAGCGATAGCCCGACCTCTTCGGCGATCACCGTGCCGCCCGTCAGAATCGCGATGTCCTCGAGCATGGCCTTGCGTCGGTCGCCAAAACCCGGTGCCTTCACGGCGCAGGTTTTGAGAATGCCGCGGATGTTATTGACGACGAGCGTGGCAAGCGCTTCGCCGTCCACGTCCTCGGCGATGATGAGAAGCGGCTTGCCGGACTTGGCAACCTGTTCCAGCACCGGCAGCAGGTCGCGGATGTTGGAGACCTTCTTGTCGTGCAAGAGAACATACGGGTTCTCCAGCACCGCGATCTGCTTCTCGGCGGAGTTGATGAAGTAAGGCGACAAGTAGCCGCGGTCGAACTGCATGCCCTCGACCACCTCCAGTTCCATCTCGAGAGATGAGCCGTCCTCGACCGTGATCACGCCTTCCTTGCCCACTTTCTCCATGGCCTCGGCGATCTTGTCGCCGATCGAAGAATCGGCGTTGGCGGAGATGGCCCCAACCTGAGCGATTTCCTTGCTGGTGGTGCAGGGCTTGGAGAGGTTCTTCAGCTCTTCGATGGTGGCCGTGACGGCCTTGTCGATGCCGCGCTTCAGGTCCATGGGGTTCATGCCCGCGGCGACGAACTTCATCCCTTCCTGAACGATGGATTGCGCGAGCACGGTGGCGGTAGTGGTACCGTCCCCGGCGATGTCGGAAGTCTTGGACGCCACCTCCTTCACCATCTGTGCGCCCATGTTCTCGAACTTGTCCCTGAGCTCGATCTCCTTTGCGACCGAGACACCGTCCTTGGTGACGGTGGGGGCACCGAACGCGCGCTCGAGCACCACATTACGACCCTTCGGGCCGAGAGTCACTTTAACCGCATCGGCCAGTACATTCACACCCGCCACGATCTTGTGGCGCGCATGGTCATGAAACTTAACTTCCTTGGCAGGCATTCGTCGATTCTCCTAAATTGTTTCCGCGTGGGGCGACTGACCGCGGCTCACGCCGCTTCGATCACGCCCATGATGTCTTCCTCGCGCATGACGAGAAGCTCCTCACCCTCGACCTTGACGGTCTGGCCGGAGTACTTCCCGAACAGGACGCGATCGCCCTTCTTGACTTCGAGGGCGCGAACCTTGCCGTCCTCGAGTACCTTGCCGGTGCCGACTGCGACAATCTCGCCCTGGTCGGGCTTCTCGGCGGCGGTGTCGGGGATGACGATGCCCGAGGCAGTCTTGCGCTCTTCCTCCAGGCGCTTGACGATGACTCGGTCGTGAAGCGGACGAATCTTCATGTGAACTCTCTCCTAACCATTGGATTTGAATTGGTACTCGGTACGTTCCCGAGGGTACTAGCACTCAGGATGCTTGAGTGCTGACAGGATAGTCACGAGCGTGGGAAAAATCAAGGTCCGGGATGCGTCCGGCCGTCGATGGGACCGTTGCTTGGCGCGGGGTCAGGGGAACCCGCACGCGACAGCGGGCGTTTGCTGCCAGGCGGGGGCTAACTAAGACAGGGGCGGGAGTCGCGGGGCGAGCCCGGGCACCCGAAGCGGTAGACCGTGCGGTGCGACTTGCGGAGGGAGGGGCGGATCGGCGTGTGCGGACAAGGGGGCTCGCGCGTGCCGCCCGGAAGCAGCGTCGCGTCGTTCGCGACCTCGGCCCAGATGCCGCCGCGCACCGGGCGAAAGAGCCACATCAAATAGCCGCGCCGGCAGGCGACGCTCAAGAGACCGTCCACATCGGGCGCGTCGGCGACCACGGGATGCTGCCCGTTGATCCCGAACGGAAACGCGCCGAAAGCCTTGAGACAGTCGATGGCCTCGCTCGAGTCGGCGCCCGGGCGAGCGCACGAGGGCCGCTCGGCGCGCGCGACATCCCAGGCGCCGAGCTCCCAACCCGCTTCCATCGCCGCGCGGTCGAGGTCGAGAAGATCGGTCCACCGATCGTTCACCTGCAGCGCGGAGCTCGGAATCGGGATGTAGGCGACGACCTCGGCTTCCTCGAGATCGACGAGACGCTCGCGCAGGAAACCATGCCAGTGCAGGGTGAGGATGACGGGGGTATCGGGACACGGCACGGCGGCAACCGTGACGGCGAACAAGGGAAGTTGACTCGCGGCGATCTGTGCTTCGATGCGCTCCAGGATTTCCACGGTTCGGCTCCTCGCTGCAGCGTGATAGACTCGGCGGAAATTTTAGCAAGTTCGGTGCCCAACTAAATCCCCCATCGCGCCTCGCCAGCGCTTGCTTTCGCGCCTAACTACAGCGCGCCGGAATGATCCGCCCTCGACCTCGATCGCTCGCGCCGAAAATGTCATCGCCATGTCCTTCCAGCGGGCTCGAAAACGAACGATGGCTGCGCCGTTCGCTCGCCTCGGTCTGGCACCCGTGCACGCAGATGAAGCAGCACGAGTGGCTGCCCTTGACGCCGATCGCGCGCGGCGAAGGCGTGTGGCTGTATGACTTCGATGGCCGGCGCTACCTGGACGCCATCAGCTCGTGGTGGGTCAATCTCTTCGGCCACGGCCATCCGCATATCAAGGCAGCGCATCAAGACCCAGCTCGATCGGCTCGAGCACGTGATGCTCGCGGGCTTCACCCACGCGCCGGTGGTAGAGCTCTCCGAGCGGCTCGCCGCGCTCGCCCCGGGTGATCTCGGCCATTGCTTCTACGCCTCCGACGGCGCGTCGGCGACCGAGGTGGCGCTCAAGATGAGCTTTCACTACTGGCGCAATACGGGGGAGCGACGAGAAGACGCGATTCATCAGTCTCGAGCACAGCTATCACGGCGAGACCCTTGGGCGCGCTTGTCGGTCACCGACGTTGCACTCTTTCGGGACACCTACGCACCATTGCTGCGCGCGCCGGACATCGTGCCCTCGCCGGACTGGCGCCTCGCGCCTGCGGGAACGTCGCCGCCCGAGCACGCGGCTGCCTGCGCCGCCGCGCTCGAAGAGCGCCTGCGGCAGCAGCATCATGAGACCGCCGCGCTCATCCTCGAGCCGCTGGTCCAGTGCGCTGCCGGCATGGGCATGTACCATCCCGAATACCTGCGCCAAGCGCGCGTGCTCTGCGATCGCTACCGCGTCCACCTCATCGCAGATGAAATCGCGGTCGGGTTCGGGCGGACCGGAACGATGTTCGCGTGCGAGCAGGCGGGCATCGTCCCCGACTTCCTCTGTCTGTCGAAAGGCATCACCGGCGGCTACCTCCCGCTCTCGGTGGTGCTCACCACCCCCGGGATCTACGATGCGTTCTATGCCGACGAGATCGCGGCCGGCTTCCTGCACTCGCACTCGTACACCGGGAACCCGCTCGCCTGCAGCGCCGCGCTCGCCACGCTCGACCTCATCGAGCGCGACGGTGTGATCGAAGCGAATCACGCGAAGGCGCGGACGCTCGAGCGGATGACCGCGCCGCTCGCCTCGCATCCGCGGGTCGAGCATTTCCGCCACACCGGCATGATCTGGGCATTCGACGTCGCGACCGCTGACCCTGCGTTCTCGCGACACTTTTTCACCGAGGCGCTGAAGCGGGAGCTGCTGTTGCGGCCGATCGGCAACACCGTCTATTTCATGCCCCCGTACGTGATCGACGATGCAGAGCTTGCTCTGCTCGCCGAGCGCACGCTGGAGGCCCTGGAGGCAGCCACCGCCGTTTCGTGACGGCGCTTCGATCGTCGGCCAAGATGACAGTCTCCCGCACGCTGCTCCTTCTGCTCATCGCATTCTTGCCGTTGGCCGCCCGCGCGCAGGAGGGTTTCTCGATCCAGGAGGCGGCGAGAGCCGCCGGCCTGCCGGCGGACGCCGTCGGTGCTTTTGTCCAGGATCCCGGAAGCGGGCGCGTGGTGCTCGCCGCCGGTGCCGATCAGGCGCTCAATCCGGCCTCCTCGATGAAGCTCCTCACGACCTACGCCGGTCTCGAGATCCTCGGCCCGGCGTTCACCTGGAAGACCGAGGCGTGGGCCGACGGCGTTGCGAAGGGAAACGTCCTCGACGGCAACCTCGTGCTGAAGGGCAGCGGTGACCCCAAGCTCACGCTGGAGAACCTGTGGCTCCTGCTGCGGGGCGTGAGGAACCGCGGGCTCAAACAGATCCGCGGCGACCTCGTTCTCGACCGCCGTGCCTTCCAGCAGGCGGACGTGGATCCGGCACGCTTCGACGGCGATCCGACCCGCGCCTACAACGTCGGTCCGGACGCGCTGCTCTTGAACTACAAGGCGCTGCGGGTTCAAGTGCTTCCCGATGCCGGCGCACGATCGGTGAGAGTGCTGGTGGATCCGCCGCTTGCCAACGTGCAGGTGGAGAACCGGATCACGGTCACCGAGCGGCCCTTGCGGGGACTGGCGCACACTGCTCGCGACGCGGCTCGAGGACGACGGGAAGACGGCCCGCGTGAGCTTCCGCGGCACGTTCTCGACGAGCTGCGGGGAACGCAGCTTCTATCTCAGCGCGCTGCGCCACGCGCCCTACGCAGGCGGCCTGTTCCGGCATCTCTGGGAAGAGCTGGGCGGCAGCCTCTCCGGCATCGTCAGGGACGGCAGCGCCGGCCCCGATGCCCGGCTCCTCTTCACCTGGGAGTCGCCGCCCCTGGCGGAGGTCGTCCGCGACATCAACAAGTACAGCAACAACGTCATGGCGCGGCAGCTCTACCTCACTCTCGGCGCCGAGACCTTCGGGACACCGGCCACGGCGGAGAAATCGTCGCGCGCCATCCGGGAGTGGCTCGAGCGCAAGGGACTCGCTTTCCCGGAGCTCGCGCTGGAGAACGGCTCGGGCCTCTCGCGCACCGAGCGCATCTCGGCACGGCATCTGGGGGAGTTGCTCACGGCAGCCTATCGCAGCCCGGTGATGCCCGAGCTCATGGCTTCGCTGCCGCTCGCAGCGGTGGACGGAACCATGCGCAAGCGGCTGCGGGACGGGGGCGTCGCGGGGCAGGCGCATATCAAGACCGGATCCCTCGACGGCGTGAAGAGCATCGCCGGCTACGTGCTCGATGCGCAGGGACGACGCATGGTGGTGGTGTGCCTCGTCAACCATCCGGGTGCGAACGCCGCGGCGGGTGTGCTGCAGGACGCCCTGTTGCGGTGGGTGTATCAGCGGCCGTGAGGGGCGGGGGAGCGCGGTCGGGACAGCGGATGGGGGGCCATGCAGCGCAGCACGGGCTGAGCCCGGCCTGTGGGCGCATGGTCGAAGCCAGATCCGTTGGGCGCGGGATTTTGCGATGGAGGTTTCCTGGACTATTATTTCGAATGCGTTGACGTGCAGTGAGCGGACGACAATGAACAAGATGACCTTAGCCGCAGCGATTGCGGCACTGCTGGTGCCCCTTGCGGGTACAGCGGCTGAAACCGGAGACCTGCCGGGGGATCCCTCGGCTTGGGGTTCCTACCAGGGTATTCGCGTGCCCGCAGGGGGTGATTTGCGGATTCCCCGCAGCGGGTTACCGGCTGCGCCCAAGAGCAGCTTTAGCGGTCGACGCCGCCAGCGCGAACAACGAGGGCGGCGTGGTGCGATTTCACTATGCCCCGAGCTTCAAAGATGCCGCGAAGGAGTCGAGCCTGAAGTCCGCCGGGCAGCCCCCGGTCGGCGGACGGAGTGGTTTTTCCTTCTACGGTCAGCTCGGCGACCCGCGCTACGGTACGAAAGGGGGCGAAGGGTTCGAGGGCCTCGCTGCCTCCGACCGCCCCGGCGGCTTCATCCTCGATTCGCAGCGCGATTTTCGTCGCTATCCCGGGTTTTCGCTCGGGGTGGGTTACGACTTCTGATCGCGCTGTCGCACACACGACAGATGGCCCGCTACGGCGGGCCTTCTCAGCTTGTGGGCCGGGTCGAGACCGAGATCGGCCCAGATGGCATCCACCCGCGCTCTGACGCCCGCGTCCATGGCGATGGGAAGACCCCACGCCCGATCGGTTTCACCCTGCCACTTGTTGGTGGCGTCGATCCCCATTTTTGACCCCAGGCCGGAGACCGGGCTGGCGAAGTCGAGGTAGTCGATCGGCGTGTTCTCCACGAGCAGCGTATCCCGCGCCGGGTCCACGCGGGTGGTCAAGGCCCAGATCACTTCCTTCCAGTCGCGGATATCGACGTCGTCGTCGACCACGATGATGAACTTCGTATACATGAACTGCCGCAGGTAGGACCACACTCCGAACATCACCCGCTTGGCGTGTCCAGGGTACTGTTTTCTCATGCTCACCACCGCCAGGCGGTACGAGCAGCCCTCCGGCGGCAGGTAGAAGTCGCTGATCTCGGTGAACTGCTTCTGCAGCAGCGGCACGAAGACCTCGTTCAGCGCTACCCCGAGCATGGCCGGCTCGTCCGGCGGCTTGCCGGTGTAGGTGCTGTGGTAGATCGGGTGGCGCCGCATGGTGATCCGCGCCACCGAGAACACCGGAAACCGCTCCTGCTCGTTGTAGTAGCCGGTGTGATCCCCGAACGGTCCCTCCAGGGCCATGTCGTCCGGGCGGATTTCCCCTTCGAGGACGATCTCGCTCGAGGCCGGCACCTGCAACCCGGAGCCAAGGCACTTCACGAGCTCCGTCTTCGAGCCGCGCAGAAGCCCCGCGAACTGATACTCCGAGAGGCTGTCCGGCACCGGGGTCACCGCCCCCAGCATCGTTGCGGGATCGGCACCGAGCGCGACCGCGAGCGGGAAGGGCTCGTCCGGATGAGCGAGACGGTGGTCCCGAAAGTCGAGCGCGCCGCCGCGGTGCGCGAGCCACCGCATGATGAGCCGGTTGGCGTCCGATCACCTGCTGCCGGTAGATGCCCAGGTTCTGTCGCGACTTGTGCGGTCCGCGCGTCACCACCAAGCCCCACGTGATCAGCCGGCCGGCGTCGCCCGGCCAGCACGTCTGGATCGGCAACCGGCCGAGATCGACGTCGTCGCCCTCCCAGACCACTTCCTGGCACGGTGCGCTGGCGACCTCCTTGGGCGCCATGTTGAGCACCTGCTTCAGCACCGGTAGCTTGTCCCAGGCGTCCTTGAGGCCTCTCGGCGGTTCCGGTTCCTTCAGATAGGCGAGCAGCTTGCCCACTTCCCGCAGCGCCGCGACCGAGTCTTCGCCCATTCCCATGGCGACGCGCCGCGGGGCGCCGAACAGATTCCCGAGCACCGGGATCGTGTGTCCCTTCGGTTGCTCGAACAGGATGGCCGGCCCTCCTGCGCGCAGCACACGATCGCAGATCTCGGTCATCTCGAGATACGGGTCGACCGCGACGGCGATCCGTTTCAGCTCGCCTTGGCGTTCGAGCTGTTCGATGAAGTCGCGCAGGTCGTGGTAGCGCATCGCGTCGTCAGCCGTGCACCAGGTAATCGAGCGCAATGCCGGCGAAGACCGCCGCGCCGACCCAGTTGTTGTGCAGGAAAGCCTTGAAGCAGCGCTGGGGATCGCGGTCGTGGATGAGACGATACTGGTAGGCGGCGAGGCCGGCCGCCGCAGCGAGTCCCCCGAACCAGAGCGCACCGCGACCGAGCGACGCGCCCACCGCGGCGAAGCAGGCCCACGAAGATGGCGTGGGAGGCCATCACCGCCGCCACGTCGAAGCGGCCGAACGTAATCGCAGCGGTCTTGATCCCGATCTTGAGATCGTCCTCGCGGTCCACCATCGCGTACTCGGTGTCGTACGCGATCGACCAGAACATGTTCGCGATGAGAAGCACCCACGCGAGCGCCGGCACCGCGCCCGTGAGCGCCGCAAAAGCCATCGGGATGCCGAAGCCGAACGCCACGCCGAGGTACGCCTGCGGCACGGGAAAAAAGCGCTTCGTAAAGGGATACGTGCCCGCCAGCAGCACCGCGACCAGGGACAGCGCGACGACGAGCAGGCCGTACGGCAGGATCAGCAGGAATGCGATAAGCGCCAGCGCCGCACCGACTGCCAGTGCCTCGCCCGCCGCGATCTTTCCCGCCGCGAGCGGCCGGTCCCTGGTGCGCGCGACATGCGGATCGAATCGCCGGTCGGCGAAGTCGTTCACCGCGCACCCGGCAGAGCGCATGAGGACGGTACCGAGCACGAAGACCAGCACGGTCATCGGGTCCGGTCGCCCGCCGCCCGCGATCCAGAGCCCCCACAACGTCGGCCACAGCAGGAGCAGGATGCCGATCGGACGGTCGAGCCGCAGCAGCCTCTCGTAATGGCCCAGGCGCTCGCGCAGCGTCATCGCGGCAACTCCAGAACGCCCGGCAGGAACACCTCGGTTACCAGCAGCGGGACACCCTTGCGGAGGAAGATCGAGCGCCGTGCCCACAGCGCGCGGGGTGGCGCTGCGAGGCGCACGGCCGCACTTCGAAACAACGGATGGTGCGCTCCGATCGCCCGAAACACGAGCGGGGTGCGCGCCACCCGCGGATCCGAGAAGAGCGCCGCTCCAAGCGGCCGCGCACCGAGATTCCCGAGCCAGCGCCACGGGCCCCGCAAGCCTTCGCGGCGCACGACGCTGTGGGCGAAGACCACGGGCGTCCCGGCGCAGTAGAGAAAAACCTCTCGTGTAATCACCAGCTCGCGCGCGCTCGCGCCAAGCAGCGCACGCTCGTCGACGGAGGTTCGCGCCAGCGTTTGCCGCGTCCGGTGCACCCGGAACGCCTGGCATCGATCCTGGAGACGACGCGTGAGAGAGCCCCGATCCACCAGCCAATGGCGATAGTCGCCGGCGTGGGGCGGAACGCGAGGCAGCCAGCCGGATAGCGCAGCAGGGCTTTTCAACGGGGTTCGGCGGAAAAGGCTCGATTATGCCACTCCCTCCGCCCGCGGCCCGCGCGCCGGCGCGGCCCTTTCTCATGCTTTCAGATACTCGTGGCGTCCCGGCAGCCAGCGCGCGAGGTGCCGCTCCACCGCCTGCGGATGATTTCGCAGCAGCTCGGTCGCAGCATCCCGTGCGAGCTCGAGGAGATCGACGTCGGCGTCGAGATCGGCGAAGCGCAACATCGGCATCCCGCTCTGGCGTGCGCCGAGGAAATCGCCGGGGCCGCGCAGTGCAAGATCGCGGCGCGCGATCTCGAAGCCGTCGACCTGCTCGTAGATGATCTTCATCCGCTCCCGCGCCATCCCCGAGAGCGGTGTCTGGTAGAGCAGGATGCACACGCCGGCACCGGTCCCGCGTCCGACGCGCCCGCGCAGTTGATGCAACTGGGCAAGCCCCATGCGCTCCGCGTGCTCGATCACCATGAGCGTCGCGTTCGGCACGTCGACGCCGACTTCGATGACCGTCGTCGCCACCAGGAGCTGCACCTCGTTGCGCTGGAACGCCGCCATCACGGCGGCCTTCTCGGCGCCCGGCAGCCGGCCGTGCACGAGGCCCACCGCGAGCTCTGGAAATGTCTGCCGCACCCAGTCGAAGGTCGCGATCGCGGTCTGGAGCTGCAGCGCCTCCGACTGCTCGATCAGCGGGCACACCCAGTAGGCCTGCCGGCCCGCCACGCAGGCGTCGCGCACCCGGCTCACCACGTCGTCGCGGCGCCGATCGGAGACGAGCTTCGTGACCACGGGCGTCCTGCCCGGCGGCAGCTCGTCGATCAGCGACACGTCGAGATCGGCGTAGTAGCTCATGGCGAGCGTGCGCGGGATCGGCGTCGCGCTCATCATGAGCTGGTGCGGCTGCCGGCCTGCGGTGCGCTCGCCCTTCCTGCGCAGGTCGAGCCGCTGCTGCACGCCGAAGCGGTGCTGCTCGTCGACGATGGCGAGCCCGAGCCGGGCGAATGCAACGTCCTGCTGGAAGAGCGCATGCGTGCCGACCGCGATGGCGCAGTCACCGCCTGCGATCGCCGCGATCGCCGCTCGCTTCCGGCTTGCCTTGAGACTGCCGGCGAGCCAGACGGCCTCGACTTCGAGCGGACCCAGCCATTCGGCGAACTTGCGGTAGTGCTGCTCGGCGAGGATCTCGGTCGGCGCCATCACCGCGACCTGAAATCCGTTTTCGATCGCCTGCAGCGCCGCGATCGCCGCGACGATGGTCTTGCCGCTGCCGACATCGCCCTGCAACAGGCGCTGCATCGGGGTCGACCGCGCGAGGTCGCGCGCGAGATCGTCGACGGCGCGGCGCTGGGCGCCCGTGAGGGCGAAGGGCAGTGATGCGATCAGCCTTGCGGCGAGGTGTCCCTTGGGCGGCAACGGTGGCGCGCGCATCCGGCTGCGCCGGGCACGGTAGAGTCGCAGCGAGAGCTGCTGCGCCAGCAGCTCGTCGAACTTGATCCGCCGCCATGCCGCGTGGCTGCGCGACTCGAGGGCGGCCTGGGACGTTGCCGGCGGGGGACTGTGCAGCAGTTGCACGGCAGCGGCGAACGGCACGAGCGCGAGCTTCGCACGCAGCGCGTCGGGCAAGGTGTCGGAGAGGTCGCAACGCGCCAAGCTCTCACCGACCACGCGACGCAAGGCATCCTGCGACACGCCGGCGGTCGCGGGATAGACGGGCGTCAATCCCGACGGCAGCGGCGTACCCGCCGCCACGATGCGGTACCGCGGGTGGATCATCTCCGCGCCGAAGAAACCGGCGCGCATTTCGCCGAAACAGCGCACCCGGCCGCCCGGCGCCAACTGCTTCACCTGGCTCGGATAGAAATTCAGGAACCGCAGCCAAACCTCGCCGCTCGCATCCCGCACGCACGAGACGAGCTGGCGGCGCGGGCGGAACACGACCTCGGTGGAGACGATCTCGCCTTCCACCACGACCGGCACGCCCTGGGGTGCGCGGGCGATCGGCTGCAGGACCGTTTCGTCCTCGTAGCGCAGCGGCAGGTGCAGCAGCGCATCCTCGAGGGACCGGATGCCGAGCTGTGCGAGCTTCGCGCCAAGCGCCGGCGAGACGCCTGGCAGCGCACCGGGCACAGCTTCCGCCGTCACCGCCGTCGGCGTCGTGGCGGGCGCTGGTGCAGGGCGACGCGGCGTTCGCGGCTGGGCGCGCGGAGCACGCACGGGGGTCGGTGGCGGGGCCATTGATATTCGTCGATGTTATGCGCAACGGCGATGCCCGGACAACCCGGCCGGCGCGGTATCGCGTGTCGGCCCCCGTGCTATGATCCGGCGCACCGTCCGACGCCCCGCCCCGCCGTTTCCACGCCGACCTCAGCAATGCAGCCCGCAGCAAATTACCCCGAGCGCACCCGGCAGGCGCTCACGACGCTCATGCTCGGTGCCATGGGCGTTGTCTACGGCGACATCGGCACGAGCCCGCTCTACACGCTGAAGGAAGCCTTCACCGGCCACCACAGCGTCGCCGTCACCCACGACAACGTGCTCGGCATCCTCTCGCTCGTGTTCTGGTCGCTCATGATCATCGTGACGCTCAAGTACGTGACGATCATCATGCGCGCCGACAACCGCGGCGAGGGCGGCATCATGGCGCTCACCGCGCTCGTCCTGCGCGCCACGCACGACCCGAAGCGCCGCTGGATCCTGATGGTGCTCGGGCTCTTCGGCGCGGCGCTCTTCTACGGCGACAGCATGATCACGCCGGCGATCTCGGTGTTGTCCGCGGTGGAAGGGTTGGAGGTCGCAACGCCCGCGCTGAAGCCTTACGTGGTGCCGATCGCGATCGGCGTGCTGATCGCGCTCTTCGCCGTACAGCGCCACGGGACCGCGCGCGTCGGCGCGTTCTTCGGCCCGGTGATGCTGCTCTGGTTCTCGACCCTCGGCGCGCTCGGCATCTGGAACGTGCTGCGCTACCCGGAGGTGCTGGAGGCGCGTCAATCCTCTGTACGCAATCCAGTTCTTCACATTCAACGGCTGGATCGGATACTTCGCCCTGGGCTCGGTGGTGCTCGCGGTGACGGGCGCGGAGGCGCTCTACGCCGACATGGGCCACTTCGGCCGCAATCCGATCCGCTATGCCTGGCTCTCGTTCGTGCTGCCCGCGTTGCTGCTCAACTATTTCGGACAGGGAGCGGTGATCCTGCATGACCCCACCGCCGTGCGCAATCCGTTCTACCTGCAGGTGCCGCCGTGGGGGTTGTTCCCGCTGCTCGTCCTGGCAACTGCCGCCACGGTGATCGCGTCCCAGGCCGTCATTACAGGCGCGTATTCGCTGACGCGGCAGGCGATCCAGCTCGGCTACTGCCCGCGCATGGACGTCACTGCAGACCTCCGAACACGAGATCGGTCAGATCTACTTGCCGTGGATCAACTGGGTGCTGCTCGCCTGCGATCATCGGACTCGTGCTCGGCTTCGGATCGTCGAGCAATCTTGCGGCCGCATACGGCATCGCGGTGACGGCGACGATGGCGATCGACTCGATCCTCGCGTTCGTGGTCATGCGCTTCCTGTGGGGCTGGCACATGGCGATCGCGCTGCCACTCGCGGCGTTCTTCCTCTTCGTCGACCTCGCGTATTTTACCTCGAACGCCATCAAGATCGTGGAAGGGGGTTGGTTTCCCGTGCTGGTGGGCATCCTCGTGTTCGCCCTTCTCGCGACGTGGCGCAAGGGACGCGAGATTCTCTTCGCGCGCACTCGCCCGGGCGCGATTCCGCTCGAGCCCTTCATCCAGAGCATCGCCGTCCACCCGCCGACGCGCGTGCCCGGCACCGCCGTATTTCTTACTACCAGCCAGGAGGGTGTGCCGCACGCACTGCTGCACAACCTCAACCACAACAAGGTGCTGCACGAGCGCATCCTGCTGCTCACGGTAGTGACCGAGGAGGTGCCGCGCGTGCCGGACGCGGAGCGCGTGGAGGTCGAGCCGAAGGAAGCGGGCTTCTACCGTATGAAGGTCCGCTACGGCTTCAAGGACGACCCCGATATCCCGCGGGCCCTTGAGCTCGCTGCGTTACAGGGCCTGCAGTTCGAGCCGATGGAGACCTCCTATTTCCTCAGCCGCGAGACCCTGATCCCGACCGTCGCGCCGGGCATGGCGTTGTGGCGCGAGAAGCTGTTCGTGACCATGGCGCGCAACTCCGGCAGTGCCACGGCCTACTTCAAACTGCCGACCAATCGCGTGGTCGAGCTCGGCACGCAGATCGAAATCTGAGCTTCACCGCGCACGCCGACGGGGCTCGCCGATGACGCTGCCCGACTTGGTCGCCCGCTTCGAGCAGATGCTTGCGAGCGGGAAGGAGACCGCTCTCCTTCGCTTCAGCCTCGGCAACGAATACCTCAAGCGCGGGGAAGGGCAGCGTGCAGCAGATCACCTCGCGCGCGCCGTCGAACTGGACCCGAAATACTCGGCCGCGTGGAAGGGCCTCGGCAAGGCGCTCGCCGATGCAGGCCGCAAATCCGACGCGCTCGCCGCCTACCGGCAGGGCATCGCCGTTGCGGAGGCGAAGGGTGACAAGCAGGCTGCAAAAGAGATGACCGTCTTCGCCCGCCGGATCGAGAAGGAGCTCGGTCGAGGCGGATAGGCGCGCGGCACACCGATTGGCCTGCTTCGCGACCGCCGTATACGTTTACGCGATCTTTACACCGGGACCGCGAACGTTTGCGTTCCCTTGATGAAGGCTCCCCTAGACTGCGAAGGGTCCGAGAACCCAAGGAGCTTTCCGTGGACGCCCTGTTCCTGCTGCTCACGCTCGCCTTCTTCGCCGCCAGTGCCGCGCTGGTCTACGGCAGCGAACGACTGAGGAGGCCCTCATGAGCTGGATCTACATCCTGAGTGCCCTGGTCACGCTCGCGATCTTCATCTACCTGCTCGTGGCGCTGTTCTTCCCGGAGAAATTCTGATGACCGCCAACGGCTATCTTCAGCTCGCGTTGTACGTCGTCGTGCTCATCGCCCTCGCGAAGCCGCTCGGTGCGTACATGGCGAACGTGTACGAGGGTCGGTCGCTCGTCACGCGGCTCGGCGCGCCGCTCGAGCACCTCGTCTACCGGCTGTGCGGGGTCGATCCCGAGAAGGAGATGCGGTGGACGCAGTATGCGTTTGCGATGCTCGTGTTCAACCTGCTCGGTGTGCTGGCCGTGTACGCCTTTCAGCGCCTGCAGGCGGAGCTGCCGCTCAACCCGCAGGGTTTCGGTGCGGTCTCGCCGGACTCCGCGTTCAACACGGCCGTGAGCTTCGCCAGCAATACCAACTGGCAAGGCTACGGTGGTGAATCCACGATGAGCTACCTCACGCAGATGCTCGCGTTGACGGTGCAGAACTTCGTCTCGGCGGCCACCGGGATGGCGGTGCTCATCGCGCTGATCCGCGGGCTGGTGCGTCACACCGCGCAGACCATCGGCAACTTCTGGGTGGACCTCACCCGCAGCACGCTTTACATCCTTCTTCCGCTCTCCCTCGTGCTCGCGGTGGTCCTCGTGAGCCAAGGCGTGGTCCAGTCCCTCTCGCCCTACCACACCGTGCCTTTGATCGAGTCGGTCGAATACGACGCACCCAGGCTCGACGCGGGCGGTCAGCCGCTCAAGGACGATCAGGGCAACCCCGTCACCGAGAAAGTGGTGCAGAAGGAACAGATCCTCGCCGTCGGCCCTGCCGCATCGCAGATCGCGATCAAGCAGCTCGGCACCAACGGCGGTGGGTTCTTCAACGTCAACTCTGCGCACCCCTTCGAGAATCCGACGCCGCTGTCCAACTTCCTCGAGGTGTTGGCGATTCTGCTGATCCCGGCGGCGCTCTGTTACACGTTCGGTCGCATGGTCGGCGACACCCGCCAGGGATGGGCGATCCTTTCCGCCATGACGATCGTGTTCGTGGTGCTGCTCGCCCTGTGCGCGGTGTCCGAGCAGGCAGGTAATCCTGCGCTCGCGAAGCTCGGCGTCGATCAGACGGCGAGCGAGCTGCAATCCGGCGGGAACATGGAGGGCAAGGAAGCGCGCTTCGGTGTCGTGAACTCCGCCCTGTGGGCGACTGCGACGACGGCGGCATCCAACGGTTCGGTCAATTCGATGCACGACTCGTACACCCCGTTGGGCGGGCTCGTGCCGATGTGGCTGATGCAGCTCGGCGAAGTGATCTTCGGCGGCGTCGGCTCGGGCTTGTACGGCATGATCGTGTTCGCGATCGTCGCCGTGTTTGTCAGCGGTCTGATGATCGGGCGCACCCCCGAGTATCTCGGCAAGAAGATCGAGGCGTTCGAGATCAAGATGTCCGCGATCGTGGTCCTCGTGCCCTTGGTCGCGGTGCTCGCGGGTACCGCCATCGCCGTAATGGTCGATGCCGGCAGAGTCGGCGTAGCCAACCCGGGCGCACACGGCTTCAGCGAGATCCTCTATGCGTTCTCCTCCGCGGGGAACAACAACGGCAGCGCGTTCGCGGGTCTGTCGGCCAACACACCGTTCTACAACACCGCCCTCGGGCTCGCGATGCTGTTCTCGCGTTACTGGCTCGCGGTGCCCACGCTGGCCCTCGCGGGGAGCCTCGCTGCGAAGAAGAAGGTCCCGGTGGGTGCCGGGACGCTCCCCACGCACACACCCCTCTTCGTGGTGTTCCTCATCAGCGTGGTCGTGATCGTCGGCGCGCTCACCTTCATCCCCGCGCTTGCGCTCGGCCCGATCGTGGAGCACCTGATGCTCCATGGGATCCAGTGATATTCCCCCGGACTCATCGACCATGACCACCGATACCCACGCACTTCCGTCGACTCACGGGCTGCCGCGTCCGCTGGTGACGCGCAGCATCTTCATGGACGCCCTGAAAGACGCGTTCGTCAAGCTGCTGCCCAAGTACCAGTGGAAGAACCCGGTGATGTTCGTCGTCTACGTCGGCAGCATTCTCACGACGATCCTGTGGTTTCAGGCGATCGGCGGTAACGGCGAGGCGCCGGCGGGTTTCATCCTCGCGGTGACGCTGTGGCTCTGGTTCACGGTGCTCTTCGCGAACTTCGCGGAAGCCCTGGCAGAGGGTCGGAGCAAGGCGCAGGCGGCGTCGCTGCGGTCGGCGAAGAAGGACGTGGTGGCGAAGAAGCTCTATGAGCCGAAGCGCGACGCCCAGGTCTTCTTCAAGCCGTCGAGCCAGCTCGTCCAGGGCGACGTGGTGCTGGTGGAAGCCGGCGATGTAATCCCCGGCGACGGAGAAGTGATCGAGGGTGCGGCGTCCGTGGACGAGAGTGCGATCACCGGCGAAAGCGCACCGGTCATCCGCGAGTCGGGCGGTGACTTCAGCGCCGTCACCGGCGGCACCCGGGTGCTCTCCGACTGGCTGATGGTACGCATCACCGCGCGGCCGGGCGAGTCCTTCCTCGACCGCATGATTGCGATGGTCGAAAGCGCACGCCGGCAGAAGACCCCCAACGAGATTGCGCTTACGATCCTGCTCGTCAAGCTGACTCTCGTGTTCCTCCTCGCAACCGCGACCCTGCTGCCCTTTTCGATCTACAGCGTCGACGTCGCGCAAGCGGGGGACCCTATCACCGTGACGGTCCTCGTCGCGCTGCTGGTGTGCCTGATCCCCACCACCATCGGCGGACTGCTGTCGGCGATCGGCGTCGCGGGCATGGGGCGCATGCTCCAGAAGAACGTCATCGCCATGTCGGGGCGGGCGGTCGAGGCGGCAGGCGATGTGGACGTGCTGCTCCTGGACAAGACCGGCACCATCACCCTCGGCAATCGTCAGGCAACCGCCTTCATCCCCGCGCCGGGCGTGAGCGAGAGCGACCTCGCGGACGCCGCGCAGCTCGCTTCCCTCGCGGATGAAACGCCCGAGGGGCGCAGCATCGTCGTCCTTGCGAAACAGAAGTACGGGCTCCGCGCCCGGGACATTCACGCCCTCGGCGCGCACTTCGTCCACTTCAGCGCGAAGACGCGCATGAGCGGGGTGGACGTGGACGGGCGTGAGGTCCGCAAGGGGGCCGCGGATGCTATCCGGCTGCAGGTGGAACGGCTGGGAGGCAGCATGCCGCTGCAGGTGCAGGACGCGGTCGAACAGGTGTCCCGCCGCGGGAGCACGCCGCTCGTGGTGGCCGACGGATCCAAGGTCGTCGGCGTGATCGAGCTCAAGGACATCATCAAAGGCGGAATCAAGGAGCGGTTCGCTCAGCTGCGCCGCATGGGGATCAAGACGGTGATGATTACCGGCGACAACCGGCTCACCGCTGCCACCATCGCCGCCGAGGCGGGCGTGGACGACTTCCTGGCGGAGGCGACGCCCGAGGCGAAGCTGAAGCTGATTCGGGACACGCAGGCGGAGGGGCGCCTGGTGGCCATGACCGGCGACGGCACCAACGACGCGCCTGCGCTGGCACAGGCCGACGTTGCGGTGGCGATGAACACCGGTACCCAGGCCGCGAAAGAGGCTGGCAACATGGTCGATCTCGATTCCAATCCGACCAAGCTGATCGAGATCGTCGAGACCGGGAAGCAGTTGCTGATGACGCGCGGCGCGTTGACGACGTTCTCGATCGCGAACGACGTGGCCAAGTACTTCGCGATCATCCCCGCAGCGTTCGCGACCACCTACCCGCAGTTGAACGCGCTCAACGTCATGCACCTCGCCAGCCCCGCGAGCGCGATCCTGGCGGCCGTGATCTTCAACGCGCTCATCATCATCGCCCTCGTCCCGCTCGCGCTAAAGGGGGTGAAGTACCGGCCGCTCGGCGCGGCCGCGGTGCTGCGCAAGAATCTTTGGATCTATGGTGTCGGCGGACTGGCGGTGCCGTTCGTGGGGATCAAGGTCATCGACCTCATCCTGTCGGCGGTCGGCCTCGCCTGACCTTCGCGCGCGTTTGCGAAATCTTTACACATGCCCTATCGGTTCTTTACCACATGTTTTCGCCGCCACGCCTACGCTGCAGAGGAAGGCTTCGATGCAGACGAGACCGGCGAGCGCCGGGCACGAAGCTGGATAAGAGGATGAGAACCATGAACCGAGCCTTGAATGCCCAGCAACTGTTCTTTCACGTACGCGGGCGGGGCGTTGCCAGCCGCCATGGCGGATGTGATTGCGTGCGTCTCCGGTCGCGCAGACCGTGCCCGGACGATGCGACGATTGCCAAGCGTGCGACCGTGCTGGGTCGTGTTGCGGCCGGTATCCTGCTGCTCTTCCTGGTCGTCTCTGCGGTCGTCTCCGTGGTCGTGAACGTCCGCTATGGCCAGGTTGCCCGGCAGCACGCGCAGGTCGCGGTCTCGTCGGACATGGCTGGTCGCGTGCCCGCCGTGGCGAGCGCCCTGTAATCGACCCCCTTCACCGGAGCCGCAGAATGCTGACCGAATTTCGCCCCGCTCTCGTCATGATCGTAGTGCTCACCTTGATCACCGGACTCGCGTATCCGCTGGTGGTCACGGGCATCGCGAAGATCGCTTTTCCGAATGAGGCAAACGGCAGCCTGATCGAGCGCGATGGAAAGGCGCTCGGCTCAGAGCTGATCGGACAGCCGTTCTCCGATCCGAAATATTTCTGGAGCCGCGCTTCCGCGACTGCGCCCTACCCCTATAACGCGGGTGCGTCGAGCGGCTCGAACCAGGGCCCGTTGAATCCGGCGCTCGCCGACGCCGTTGCCGGGCGGATCAAGGCGTTGCGCGATGCCGACCCGGACAACCCGACCCGCGTGCCGGTGGACCTCGTCACCGCCTCCGGCAGCGGGCTCGACCCGCATATCAGTCCGGCTGCGGCCGAGTATCAGATCAACCGGGTCGCCAAGGCACGCGGCGCAGATCCATCCAACGTCCGCACGCTGGTGGCGCAATTTACCGAAGGCCGGCAGCTGGGCTTTCTGGGTGAGCCGCGCGTGAATGTGCTGAAGCTGAACCTTGCACTGGATGCGGCAGGATGAACCACCCACTCAGTCGCTGAGTTAACACTGAACGTCACATCGTGGGTGCCCTCGAATCGCTGTCGTTCGTCGTTCTCACCCTGGCGGTGCTCCTTGTTCCGCTCGCAATGGCTGCGGCCATCGTCGAGTGGCTGGCGAGACGCCGCCGCGGGTCGGACGGGCAGCGCCGCTCATAGGCGCGGTCCGCACCGCCCGACACCTTCTTCTCCGATCGGCCAGCGCACCTGCCTGACCCAGCCACCGAGGATACGCCATGCTGACCGAGCTCACACCCGAACACGCTTCGGGCACTTCCGATGGCGCGGACGAGCCGCCAATGGTCAGGAAGTTCCGGCAGATCTGCCTCTGGCCGGTGCAATTGATGCCGCGCGGTGAAGGCGCACAGGTCCAGAAGCACTGGGAGCTTCCAGCCGATTCCGGCGACGTGCCGGTGTGGAAGGAAGTCGTCGACGAGTTTCCCAGCGACCCCACACAGTTTACCGAGCGCCACTACAAGGAGTTCGTCACGTTCCTCCCTTACGTGCAGCGGTTTCTGTACGGAGAAGGCTCAGCGGTCGACGGTGAGGGCGGATATGGGCGGTCGCCGATTCGCGTGTACCGGCGGGAGGATATTGCCCAGGCACGCGTGACGTTTCCCGGCGATCCCCGGCCGGTCGTGTTCGACATCGCCCACGTCGATCTCTATCTCTTCTACGACATCGACATCGCCATCCTGGTGGTCGAGATTTTTGCCGAGGATCTCTCCCTGGCACGGGCGCTCGACGCCCGCTACCGGTTCGGCCGCGCCTACCCGACCCACTGGGAACCGAGCGGCCGCGGGGGCCATTGCGCCGAACGCGTCGAGTGGCTCGGCTGGGACGGCAAGGTTCTCTCTACGTCGGATTACGAGAAGCGGGATCGCTATCTCGCCTTCGTCTGCCAACATCGGGTCACGCACGTGGCGTCCCACTGGGCGTATCTGATGCGGCCGCTCGTCCTGCATCACTCGGATGAGCCAGGCGAGATCCGGTACCGCGAGATCGAATACCAGCGCATGCCACTCTTGGGCTACCTGGCATTCGACGACCGGACGCGTCTCACCCGCGGTGACCTGGTCAGGATCGGGCTCGTCACGCGGCCTGGAGACCCGGCGACCTGGCCTTACTCGGAGCGCTTCCTGCAGGATTTCGAGTCCCGCTACTGCTACGACCGCTATTGGGAGGAAGCGCGGCCACACGACTGGCCGGACACCCGCTTCATCTGCAATGGTCATGCGTTCACCATCATCGGCAACGCGGCAGAGCCGTTCTTCACCGATCAGGCGACCGGAGTTCTGAGCCAGTTCCGGCACCAGTACTTTCTGTTCGGACTGATGGCGCACTTTCACAAGGCGGCGTTGCTGATGCTTGCCGACCGGCTCGTCGTCGCGATCAGCCGGCTCGACATTCACCGCCCCGATTCGATCCGCGCCTTCAAGCGCTCCATTCGCCAGACCCAGGGGGTCTTTCTCCGCTTCACGCACCGCTACTGGTTCCACGAAGTCTCCGACCAGGCACAGGCGCGGGAAATCTTCCGCATGTGGACCGAGCACCTGGGTACCGACCGGCTGTACGAGGAAGTGCGCCAGCGGATCCAGGACATGACCTACTTCCTGGACAGCGACCAGTTGCGCCGGCAGGCGGAAACGGTGGTGCGGTTGACGGTGGTGACGGTCTTCGGCCTCGTCGCGAACATCGTGACCGGCTACTTCGGCATGAACCTGATCGCGGAAGCGGATAGCCCGTTGCCGTTGAAGATCACCTTCTTCCTGCTGGTGTCCATGCCGACGCTCGCCCTGATCCTCTACATCATCGCCAAGTCGAAACGGCTTTCCGAGTTTCTGGATTCCCTGTCCGACGAGCGCCTGGCTACCGGACAGAAATTGGGCATGTTCTTGAACGTCTGGAAGAATAGCAACCGACGCATCGCCCTGCGCCCGGCGTACACTGAAACCGCGTTGCCCGCTCTGGCGCCGTCGCGCCTTCGGCGCCGACGCAGCGGCGGCTGCCGGCTACACCGCGGCAGGGGAGCGCGAAAGATGGAACTGATGGTCTTGCTGGTGTTGATTCTTCTGAACGGCGTGTTCACCCTGTCCGAGATGGCGGTCGTCTCTTCGCGCAAGGCGCGTCTGCTGCAGTGGGCGGAGGATGGGCGATCGGGCGCGGGAACCGCGTTCGAGCTCGCCAATCACCCAGGCCATTTTCTGTCGACCATCCAGATCGGGATCACGCTGATCGCTATTCTGAGTGGCGCGCTCGGCGAGGCGACGGTCGCGAGGAACCTCGCGGAGCACCTCGTCGGCGGTATCGCCGCTCCGCCCCTATGCCGGACTCCGTGGCTTTCGGCATCGTCGTGGCGGGCATCACGCTCTTTTCGCTTGTCCTGGGCGAACTGGTTCCCAAGCGGCTGGCGCTCCCGACCCCGAGTCCGTCGCGAGCGCGATCGCCGGCCCCATGCGCTTCCTGTCGAGAGGAGCCTATCCCGCTCGTGCACGGGTTGAGTCTCTTCACCGAGTTCGTGCTTCGGCTTCTTGCCACACGGGCTCCGCAGCAACCGCCCGTGACCGAGGAGGAAATCAACGTGCTCATGGAGCAGGGGGCGGAGGCAGGCGTATTCGAGAAACACGAGCAGGCTCTGGTCTCGCGGGTGTTCTGGATGGGTAACCACCGGATCACGGGCGCCATGACACCCCGCGTGGACATCGTCTACTTCGATGTGAACGATCCGTTCGAGGTCAACCGGGATAAGCTGCTGCACAGCACTCACTCGCGTTTCCCGGTTTGCCGAGGCGGCCTCGACGAGGTGGTAGGCGTTCTCCAGGCGAAGACGCTCCTCGACGATATGATGCTGGGAAAGCCCATCGATCTCATCAACGGAGCGACCCGGGCGTTTTACGTCCCGGATTCGCTCACGGTAGTCAAGCTCCTCGAAGCGTTCAAGAAACACCGCCAGCAGTTCGCCTTGGTCGTCGACGAGTATGGCGAGCTACATGGCCTCGTCACGATGAACGACGTGATGGGGACTCTGGTCGGTGACATCGCGACGGTCGAGGAGGTCGCCGAGGCCGAAGTCGTGCAACGGGACGACGGCTCATGGCTCATCGACGGCAACGTCACCCCGGAACGGTTCAGAGAGGTGATGGCGCTGCCCGAGCCACTGCCGGGAGAGGCGACGGAGAGCTACCACACCCTCGCCGGATTCGCGATGAGACAGCTCGGTCGCATACCCCAGGCCGGGGACCGCTTCGAGAGCGACGGCTTCCGCTTCGAGATCGTGGACATGGACAAGAACCGCGTGGACAAGCTTCTCGTCATGCCACTGGGTGCGGACGCACCGTCTGGCCGCTCCGCCGTCCAGGCCGGTGATCGATCGTGATCGGATCCAGCGCGCTGTGGTCGGTGAGGCTGGACTGCATGCCATGGCCGTATTGACCGCGTCGAAGCCTCGAGACGAGGACATTGCCAGTGGCCGACGTGCGCCCCGATCCTGACGAGCTGCTCGAGCGCCTGCAACTGGAGCAGGCAAAGTCGAAGCGGGGCAGGCTCCACATCTTCTTCGGCGCATCGGCAGGGGTCGGCAAGACGTTCGCCATGCTCAACGCGGCCCAGGTCGCTCGAGGCGCAGGCGTCGACGTCGTGGTCGGGGTGGTCGAGACCCATGGACGCTCGGAGACCGCCGCGCTGCTCGAAGGGCTGGAGGTGCTGCCGCGCAAGCCGATCGATTACCGCGGTGCCCGGCTCGAGGAGTTCGACCTCGACGCCGCGATCGCGCGCAAGCCCGATCTCATCCTGGTCGACGAGCTCGCCCACTCCAACGCCCCCGGCTCGCGGCATCCCAAGCGCTGGCAGGACGTGGAAGAGTTGCTGCGCGCGGGCATCAACGTCTACACCACCGTCAACGTCCAGCACCTGGAAAGCCTGAACGACGTGGTGGGCGGCATCACGGGCATCCGCGTGCGCGAAACGCTGCCGGACCGCGTCTTCGACGAGGCGGACGAGGTGGTGCTGGTCGACCTGCCGCCGGATGACCTGTTGCAGCGCTTGAAGGAAGGCAAGGTCTATCTCCCGCACCAGGCCGAGCGCGCAATCCGGAATTTCTTCCGCAAAGGCAATCTGATCGCCCTGCGGGAGCTGGCTCTGCGTCAGGCCGCCGATCGCGTGGACGACGAGGTGCGCGCGTACCGGCGCGAGAAGTCGATCGGGCGGGTGTGGCAGACGAAGGATGCGTTACTCGCGTGCATCGGGCCGGGCGTGGGTGGGGACAAGGTGGTGCGGGCAGCGGCGCGCCTCGCCGACAGCCTCGATGCGCCGTGGCATGCCGTCTACGTGGAAACGCCGCGGCTGCAGCGTCTCTCCGAGTCGAAGCGCAGGCGTATTCTCGGCACGCTCAAGCTCGCGGAGGAGCTGGGGGCCGAGACCGCGACCGTGCCTGGGCACGACGCCGCCGACGGGCTGATCGAGTACGCGCGCAGTCGCAACATCTCCCGGCTCGTGGTCGAACGACCGGCCCGGGCACTGAGGTGGCGCCGCCTGCTGAGTGCACCGCTCTCCGACCGCCTGGGATACCTCGCCCCGGACATAGACGTGGTGGAGGTGGCGCAGGCGGAGAACGCGGAAGCAGACAACCGCGCCGCGATCGAAGAGGAGACGGCATCGAGCGCAGCCCGGCCCGGCGCCTGGCGGGGTTATCTGTGGTCCGCGGGAGCGTGCGCGGTCGCGGCCGTCGTTGCGCACGCGCTGTTCCCTTATTTCGAGCTCGCGAACATCGTCATGGTGTTCCTGCTGGCGGTGGTGTTCACAGCGCTCAAACTTGGACGCGGTCCCGCCGTGCTCGCGGCGTTCCTGAGTGTCGGCCTGTTCGATTTTTTCTTCGTCGCGCCGCACTTCTCCTTTGCCGTACGCGACGTGCAGTACCTCCTGACGTTCGCCGTCATGCTCGCGGTGGCGCTGGTCATCGGTCAGCTCACCGCCGGGCTGCGCTACCAGGCCCGGGTGGCGCAGCAGCGAGAGAAACGCGCGCGCGCGCTGTACGAGCTCGCTCGGGAGCTCTCGGGCGCGATCGCACCGGAGCAGATCGCAGAGCTCTGCGAACGCTTCGTCACGGAAAGCTTTCGCGCCAAATCGGCGATTCTGCTGATAGGCCAGGGAGAACGACTGGAGACACCGGTGGCGGGCGGTGGCATCGCGACCGGTCGCGCTCGACCTCGGCATCGCGCAATGGGTGTACGACCAGGGGCAGGCGGCGGGCGTAGGCACCGACACGCTGCCGGCGAGCCCGATTCTCTATCTGCCGCTCAAGGCGCCGATGCGAACGCGCGGGGTGTTGGCGGTCGAGCCCTCGGTACCCCGCTGGCTCCTGGTGCCGGAGCGCAGGCGCCAGCTCGACATCCTCGCCACCCTGCTCGCGATCTCGGTCGAGCGCCTGCACTACGTCGAAGTCGCGCGTGACGCCCTGGTCACCATGGAGTCCGAACGGCTGCGCAACTCCTTGCTCTCGGCGCTCTCCCACGACCTGCGCACCCCCCTCACGGCGCTGGTTGGTCTTGCGGATTCTCTCGCCCTGGGTCACGCGGCCCAGCCCGAACGGCAGGGCGAGCTGGCTGCGGCGATCCGCGAAGAGGCCCTGCGCATGAGCCGGCTCGTGAACAATCTGCTCGACATGGCGCGCCTCGAGTCGGGTGAGGTGCGCCTCAACCTGCAGTGGCAACCGATCGAGGAAGTGGTCGGCAGCGCGCTCAAAGCGTCGCGATCGCTGCTCGCCCGGCATCGCGTTAGCGTTGGCATTTCGGCCGATGCGCCCCTGGTCCAGTTCGACGCCGTGCTGATCGAACGGGTGCTCTGCAATCTGCTGGAGAACGCCGCGAAGCACACCCCGGCCGGGGACGGAGATTCGCGTGACGGCGGCCGCGCAAGACGACCGCATGGAGATCGCGGTGGCGGACGACGGGCCGGGCCTGCCGCCAGGTTTGGGCGCGCGCATCTTCGACAAGTTCACGCGCGGCCAGGAAGAGTCCGCGGTCCCGGGAGTGGGGCTCGGGCTCGCGATCTGCCGCGCGATCGTCGAAGCCCACGGTGGAACGATCCGCGCGGAGTCATCGGACGCTGACGGCGCGCGCTTCGTGTTCACACTGCCGCTCGGCACGCCCCCGGAGATCGACGAGGCGGAACCCGTAGCACAGGAGGAAGCAAGATGACCACTCAAGCGCCGAACATCGTCGTGGTCGAAGACGAGCCTCAGATCCGGCGCTTCGTGCGCGGTGCGCTGGAGTCCGAGGGGTGTCAGGTCTTCGAGGCCGAGACCTTCAAGAAAGGACTCGTCGAAGCGGGCACGCGCAAGCCCGACCTCGTGGTGCTCGATCTGGGGCTGCCAGATGGCGACGGCGTGGATTTCATCCGCGATCTGCGCGGCTGGAGCGGCGTGCCGGTCGTGGTGCTGTCGGCGAGGTCCGACGAGCAGGACAAGATCGACGCGCTCGACGCGGGCGCCGACGATTACCTGACCAAGCCCTTCGGCGTGGGCGAGCTGCTGGCCCGAGTGCGCGCCTCGCTGCGGCGTGCGAGCCGTCGCGGTGAGGCGGGCGAGACCGTCATCACGTTCGGCGACGTCGCCATCGATCTCGTGAATCGCATCGTGAAGCGTGCGGATAAGGAGGCGCACCTGACACCGATCGAGTACCGCCTGCTCGCTTTTCTCACGGCCCAGCCCGGCAAGGTGCTGACCCATCGGCAGATCCTGCGCGAGGTGTGGGGACCGTCCCACGTCGAGAGCAGCCACTACCTGCGCATCTACATGGGCCATCTGCGGCACAAGCTGGAGATCGATCCGGCGCAGCCGCGGCACTTCATTACGGAAACCGGCGTCGGATATCGATTCGTGGCGTAGCCGCGACGGGCACGCGGATGGCACGCCCAGCGGTCGTGTCCGGCTCGACCCTGGAGGCGGCCGTGTATGCGACCGAAGAGCTCGAAGAGACAGCGAAGCTGTACCTGCTGCTGTGCGGGGCGAAGAGTCGCGCCTTGGATCCGGAGCAGATCGAGGAGCTCAAGCGGGTGTTCAAACTCGACTGGTAGGGGTCGACGATCGAAGGAGGTCGAGATGAAGGTAGTCATCACGGGCGGGGCAGGGTTCCTTGGCAGACGGCTCGCGGCGAAGCTGCTCGACCTTGGAACGCTCACGGGATCCGACGGGAAGACGCAACGGATCGACGAGATTGCGCTGGTCGACATCGTCCCGGCGGCCGGCTTCGACGATGCTCGCATCCGCTCGGTGAGCGGCGACATCGCCGATCCGACGCTGCTTGCTCGCGTCATCGATGCCGAAACTTGCTCGGTCTTTCACCTGGCTGCCGTCGTGAGCGGGCAGGCTGAAGCAGACTTCGATCTGGGCATGCGCGTCAATCTGGATGCGACCCGTCTTTTGCTCGACACGTGCCGCGCGGTCGGTCACAGGCCGCGCCTGGTCTTCACGAGTTCCGTCGCCGTGTACGGCGGCCCGCTGCCCGAGGTCGTTCTCGATACCACCGCGCTGAACCCGCAGTCGTCCTACGGCGCGCAGAAGGCGATCGGGGAACTGCTGGTGAGCGATTACAGCCGGAAGGGCTTCGTCGACGGCCGCGTGCTGCGCCTGCCGACCATCAGCGTGCGGCCCGGCCGACCCAACCGGGCGGCGTCCTCGTTCGCGAGCGGCATCGTCCGCGAACCCTTGAACGGCGAGGAGGCGGTGTGTCCGGTGGCGCCGGATACCCGCGTGTGGCTGCTGTCGCCGCGCCGCGCGATCGAGAACCTCGTCCGCGGTCACGAGGTCGCCGCCGATGCGCTGGGGGCGAGCCGCGCGGTCAATCTGCCCGGCATGTCGGTCACCGCGCGGGAGATGGTTTCGGCGCTCGAACGGGTGGCCGGGACGGATCCGGTGCAGCGCATCCGGTGGGAGCGCGATGTCGCGATCGAGCGCATCGTCGGCAGTTGGCCGGGCGCGTGGGATACGGCGAAGGCACGCGCGCTCGGCTTCACCGGTGACGACGATTTCGACGGCATCGTACGTGCCTACATCGAGGACGATCTTCAGCGCAGGGCGTCCGCGTGAACTCGGGGCATAATGGCGCTCGATCCAACCGACGCCCGACCCTGCGATGCGCTTCGACACCTATCTTCGCTACGACGACCTGACCCGCGCCCTGCACGCGCTCGCGGCGGAGCATCCCGATCTGCTGCGCGTCGAGAGCATCGGCAAGAGCTTCGAGGGGCGCGACATCTGGCTCGCGACCGCGACGCGCTTCGACACCGGCGGCGATCGCGAGAAGCCTGCCCTGTGGGTGGACGGCAACATCCACGCGACCGAGGTCGCAGGATCGATGGCGTGCCTGTACCTGCTGCATCACCTCGTCACGGGTCATGGGCAGGACGAAGCCGTGACACGCTGCCTCGATACGCGCGTCTTCTATGTGTGTCCGCGGCTGAACCCGGACGGGGCGGAATGGGCGCTGGCGGACACGCCGCGGATCATCCGCTCGAGCACCCGGCCCTATCCCTATGACGAGGAGCCCGCCGCCGGCCTGCGGCGCGAGGACATCGACGGCGACGGCCGCGTGCTCACCATGCGCGTGCCCGATCCGAACGGGCCGTGGCAGGTCTCGGACCGCGACCCCCGGCTGATGGTCCGCCGCGATCCGACCGAGATCGGGGGCTGCTATTTCCGCCTGCTGCCGGAGGGCGTGATCGAGGGATGGGACGGCGTGTCCGTGAAGCTGGCCCCGCGCAAGCAGCAGCTCGATCTCAACCGCAACTTTCCGGCGGGCTGGCGGCAGGAGCACGAGCAGGTGGGGGCCGGACCGTTCCCGACCTCCGAGCCCGAGGTCCGCACGGCGGCGGAGTTCGTGGCGGAACACCCGAACATCACCGGTGCGGTGCTGTTTCATACTTACAGCGGCGTGCTGCTGCGTCCCTATTCGCACCGGGCCGACGACTCGCTGCCGACCGAGGACCTGCGGACCTATCAGAAGCTCGGTGCGCGGGGTACCGAGCTGACCGGCTACCCGAACATCTCCGTGTTCCACGACTTCCGCTATCACCCGAAGGAGGTCATCACGGGCTCGTTCGACGACTGGGCGTACGACCATCTCGGCCTGTTCGCCTGGACGGTAGAGATCTGGAGCCCGCAGCGCGCGGCGGGCATTACGGATTACAAGTTCATCGAGTGGTATCGCGAGCATCCGGTCGAGGACGACCTCAAGCTACTGGCGTGGAACGACTCGGCGCTCGGCGGCCGCGGCTTCGTCGACTGGTATCCGTTTCGCCACCCGCAGCTGGGCGAGGTGGAGCTCGGCGGCTGGGACGCGCTCTACACCTGGAGCAACCCGCCGCATGCGCTGCTCGAGGAGGAGCTCGCGCGCTTTCCCGGGTGGCTCGTGTGGCACCTGCTCGTGTCGCCGAAGCTGGAGCTCCTCGAAGCCAGCGCGACGCGCATCGGCACCGACACCTGGCGCGTGCGGCTGGTCGTGCACAACACGGGCTGGCTGCCGAGCTACGTGACCAAGCGCGCGTTGGAGAACAGGCGCGTGCGCGGTGTCGTCGCCGAGATCGTGCTGCCGGCGGGCGCGGCGCTCGAAACCGGGCTTGCGCGGGAGGAGCTGGGCCAGCTCGAAGGCCGCGCCTACACGCCAGCAGTGCCGAGCAGCTGGGGCGGATGGAGCGGCGACGCCACCGACGATCGCGTCAAGGTCGAGTGGCTGGTGCGCGCAGCAGAGGGCGTGACGGTGAAGCTCACCGCGCGGCACGAGCGCGCCGGGGTGGTGCGGGCGGAGGTCGTGCTCCAATGATTACGCGCGGTGGGTCATGCAGCGTCTGAGAATCAGCCATCTGACCGAGTACCGGTATGCCAGCTGGGTCACCTTCGGACCGCACCGGCTGCTGTTGCGGCCGCGTGAGGGACACGACGTGCGCATCGAATCCTCAAAGCTCGACATCTCGCCCGCGTACGACATCAAGTGGCATCGTGACGTCTTCGACAACTCCGTCGCGCTGGTGAGCTTTCGCGAGGGTGCGACTCTGCTTTCGATCGCGAGCGAGGTCGTGATCCAGCACTACGAGGAAGCCCCGCTCGATTTCATGGTCGAAGATTACGCCGTCCAATATCCATTTCTGTATGACGGCGAGGAGCGCACCGAGCTCGCCGCGTATCAGCAGCCCGTCTACCCCAATGACCGGCGACAGATCGAGGCGTGGCTTGCCGGCTTTCACTTTCAGGGCGAGAGAGTGGAAACCTTCGCGCTGCTCGACCGCATCAACCGCGGTATCGCCAGCCCCTACTTCACCTATGTCACGCGCGAGGAGCAGGGCGTGCAGTCGCCCGCCTGGACCCTGCAGACGCGGACGGGTTCGTGTCGCGACTATGCGGCGCTCTTCGTCGAAGCGTGCCGCGTGCTCGGGCTTGCGAGCCGGTTCGTTAGCGGCTACGTGCACGCGCCGAACACCGAAGCCGGCAACGCGTCCACCCACGCGTGGTCGGAGGCTTATCTCCCCGGACCCGGCTGGAAGGGATTCGACTCCACGACTGGAGAGGTCACCGGCACGCGGCATATCCCGGTCGCCGTCGCGCGCCATCCCGAATCGGTGCCGCCGGTCGCGGGGACGTTCATCGGCCCCGGGGGTCAGTGGCCGATGCTGACGGTCGACGTGCAGGTCGTGGCGCTGTGATTCCTGGGCGATCCAGGGACCGGTGCTTGCCAGGGCGGAGACATAGCTGCGAACATTGCAGTGACCGGAAAGGAGGAGTCGATTGCCATGGCTGAACCGAAACTGGACTTGCTGATGCAAATGGTTCAGAGGGTGTTGGAAGGGCAAAAGGACATCCGGGAAGATCTTCGGGAAATCAAAGCGCGCCTCGGGCGCATGGAAACGGACGTGGCCCAACTCCACGTGTACCTGGCCGAGCAATCGACGCGCCTCGATCGTTTCTCGGACCGACTCGAACGCGTCGAACGACGGTTGGAAATCGTCGACACGTAGCCCGGGTTCCCATTGGGGTGAGGCTACGAACCCCAACAACCGCGAAACCCCAGCACTTGCCAACCGCAACTTAGGCGAAGGCCAACACCCCCCAATCACTCGCCGAACCAAGTTACCGCTTAAACTCGCGGCGCAGCACCGCGGAAGGGGAGCAGACGGATGGCGCGCATCTTCATCAGCTATGGTCCCGGGAACAGCGGCATCTGGGTGTCGCGGCTCGTCGACGCGTCGTACGAGCACTTCCGCTAGGTCAGGGCCTGAGTAAATGGTCTGGAACCTGTTTCGCGGGATCGGACTCGGTAAGATTGGTGCGCAGCAGATAGCGTCCTTCACGTCGGCGAACCTGCCTGAGCTTGTTGCGATCGAGCCGGTAAGTGAAGTTGGCGCCGCGCGCGGCGACTTCGATCTCGAGCAAGCGCCACGCGGCCGGTGTGGTCTTGGCCGCGCCGAGTTTCATGAGCAGCGCGTCGCGTGCGAGGCGCATCGTGCTCAGTTTCTTCAGCCGCGCCCACAGCCATTTCAATTGCCGCCGGCGCATCGCGCGCTCCTTGGCGATGCGATCGCGGCTCTCGGCAAACACGTAGAGCTCGTCGTCTTGCGCGAGCAGCTTCACCTGCACGCCGGGACGGGCAGCGTGCCAGGGCTGCTCCAGCAGGGCTTGTTCCAGGCGGCTGAGCCGCCCCTTCGGCGTGCCGACCAGGTAGTGTACCGGCGGATCGGCGGCGCGCATCTGCGCCAGCACCTCTTCGGTCGGGATGCCTCGATCCATGCACCAGACGCGGCGCGCTTTGCCATATTGGCGCTCGATGCGGGCGAGAAAATCCTTGAGCGTCGTGCAGTCCCGGGTATTGCCCGCGAGCACCTCGTAGGCGAGCGGAAAACCCTCCGGGCTCACCACCAGCGCAATGACCACCTGCACACAGTCGGGGCGATGATCGCGCGAGTAGCCGTAGCGGCGCTTGTCCTCATCGTCGGCCGGCGGCTCCGATTCGAAATACGTGCTCGTCAGGTCATACAAGAGCACATCGAAACTCACGTTGAACAAATCGCGCCAGCGACCGACCAGATGATCGAACAGCGCCTCTTTGTGCTCGAGCAGCCGGTCATGACAGGCATACAGCGTGTGAATGTCGGCCAGCGCAGCATCGGCACCCAGCAGATCACCCAGTGCACTGTGCTCGAACCAGTGCCGATGTAAGCGCCATTCGGCCCCCGGCGACAGCAACCGATACGCCACCAGCATCCACAACACCTGATCGAAGCGCGTGCCCTTGCGCGACGGCGCCAGCCGCGCGCTCCAGAATTCGTCGAGCCCAAGTTGCTGCCACAGCTTCAACGCCAGCCAGCAACCGCCCCACTGCCGCGGCCGCTCGAGGCGCAACTGCGCCAGCTTCAGGCGCACGATCGACTCGTCCGCCACGACCCCCTCGCAACGGTCTTCGGGAAACAGCGCCAGCGGGCGTGCCGCTCGGGTTCCCTCGTCCAACACCTCGATCGAGCGGCGCCATGCCAGCTCCTGCGAGCTGTTGATCTCCCCCAGATACAGCACGTGCCGTTGCAGCACCCGCCCGCCACTGACACGTCGGTTCTCCACCACGCTGAAGTAGCGGTGCTCCTTGCCGTCCTTCTTGCGAGTTGTAGCGCGCAGAAACATCCTGGCACTCGATTATCCATGGAACTTCACCACGCGCTAGAGGCAAGGTCTTCACTACAGCCACATTCGCGCAACTTGCCAACCCCGCACTCTGAAAGACCAATCGCTTACACCGCACAACGGCTCAGAAACCATCCAAAACTAAGGCAAATCCGCTAAGTCGGGTTAAGTCGGGCTAAAACTCGACGGGCTTCTGGGCGCATTGCTGCCGCGGGGGCGCGAGGCGGTGGCGTGGGCGGACGTGATCGCGATCCTCGCGATTGGGCGACTGTGCGAGCCATTGAGCGAACCGCACGTGGCCGAACAGTGGTACCGGAGCACTGCGCTGGAAGACCTGCTGGGCGTGGCGCCCGAGAGTGTCTACGACGAGCGGCTGTATCGCACGCTCGACCGGTTGCTGCCGCACAAGGAGGCGATCGAGCGTCACTTGGTCAAGCGGTTCGGGGAGCTCTTCGAGCGTAAGCGTGCAGCCCACCCACGTATGCTTACGAAGTCGTGTGGTGTAGAGGTGCGGTGCTGAGCGGTAACAGTGAATCGATGTGGCTGTTGCGGCAGGTAGGCAGTTTGTCCAGCGTGTCACGCAGCCACGCAGCCGGATCGAGGCCGTTGAGTTTTGCGGTGGCCAGTAGAGTCTGAATTGCCGCCGCCCGTTTGCCGGCACGCTCGGACCCGGCGAAGAGCCAGTTCTTCTTCCCGATGGCGATCGGCCGAATGGTGTTCTCCACCGGATTGTTGTCGATTGGCAATCGTCCGTCGGTGGCATAGCGACTCAAGGCTTGCCAGCGCTTCAGGCTGTAGTCGATGGCCTTCGCCGTGCCGCCGCCATTGGCCACATTCACACGCGTTCGCAGCAACCAGTCGTGCATGGCTTGAAGTTGCGGATGCGCCTGGTCCTGACGCAACTCAGTTCGCGCCACGATATCCATGTCCCGGCCCTGCGCCTCGATGGCATACAAGGCCGCGATCCGGTTAAGCGCTTCCCGTGCAATCGGGTTCGCTTGTGATTCATTCAGGTCGAAGAACTTCCTGCGAGCATGGGCCATGCAGCCAAGCTCGGTCACCGCGTCGGCAAACAAGGCCTTGTAGCCAGCGAAATCATCGACCATCAGATGGCCTCGCCATCCCGAGAGAAACGCCTGGGCATGGGTGCCGGTGCGACTGGGTTGGTAATCGAACACCACGATCGGCGGTCCCGTTTCCAGCACGTTGCTGCGGTACGCCCACAGATAGGCGCGCTTGGTCTTGCCACGGCCCGGATCAAGCTGCGCCACCGGTGTTTCATCGGCATGCAGCACGCTACGTTCGAGCAACATCATCGCCAGGCGATCGACCAGCGGCTGCAGTGCCACGCCAAGCCGTCCCACCCATTCGGCCATCGTGGTACGCGAGAGCATCACCTTATCGCGCGCCGCGATTTGCTCCAGCCGGTACAGCGGCAGGTGATCGAGGAACTTGCTGAGGGTCACCCCGCTCAGCAGGCCCGTGGCTGCCATCCCGCCGTCGATCACGGCCGCAGGGATCGGTGCGGCAGACACCGTCTCGCAGGCACGGCAGGCGTACTGCGGGCGGATGTGCCGATGCACGAAGAAGCGGGCCGGCTCAACATCCAACTGTTCGCTGATGTCCTCACCGATCTTGACCAGCGCCATGCCACAGAGCCCACAGGTGCACGACTCCGGTTCATGCAGGTGTTCGATACGCGGCAGATGATCCGGCAGCGGCTGACGACCGGCGCGCGAACGCGGGATGCGCGGCGGGGCCGGCTCGGCACTCGCTGCGGCCTCGGCCTGCTTCTTGGCCAGTTCGGCTTGGGCCGCGGCCAGATCGCTGGCCAGCGTCTCCTGGAACAGATCGCGCTCCTCGGGCGAGAAGGCTTCGCTGCTCGCGCCATAGCGCATCCGGCGCAGGTGTGCCAACTCCAGCGTGAGGGCCTGT
>CAVTGS010000002.1:0-42324 GCA_963734295.1 uncultured beta proteobacterium
CACCACGCCGGAGGCAAAGGCTTCTTGAGGACGATCTGCCGGTCCCGGACCTCGACATAGCCCCCTTGCGTGAGGTCTTTCAGCAGACGACTCACCATCTCGCGCGAGGCGCCGACGCGCTCGGCGATGTCCTGGTGGGTGAGCTTGTCGGCAATCACGCGCGCGCCGTCCTGGTCGGTCGCGAGCTCGTTCAGCAAGCGCGAGACGCGGCCATACACGTCGAGCAGCGCGAGATTCTTGACATTCGTGGTCGCCCGCCGTGCGCGCCGGATGACCTTGGCCAGAATCTCGAACGCGATGTCGGGATTCTTCGCGATTTGCTCGCGCAGGACGTCGCGGGTGACGATCGAGCAGGTGGTCGGCTCGAGGGTGATGACCGAGGCCGAACGCGGGCCGCCATCGAGCGCCATCTCCCCCACGAACTCCCCCGGACCGTGGATGTCGAGCACGATCTCGCGCTCGTCGTCCCCGGTCGCGAAGACCTTCACCCGGCCGGAGAGAATGATGAAGAGCGTGTCGCCGCGGTCGCCCTCCTGGACGATGACGACGCCCTTGCGAAAGGTCTGAATGCGGCCGCGCCGCACGAGCTCCTCGTGGGCCGCACGCGCAGGAGGAGAATCGGCCGGGACGGCGGTTGCCTTGTCGTGCTGAGGGGTAATGTTCGTAGGCTCCCCGCGAGCGAGGCTCGACGCTCGGCCTCCCTGGCGGAAGCTCCGGAGCTTCTTCCGAAAGAAGCGGACGAGCCAGACGAAGTGTAAAGGCTGCCGGCGGGGCCGTACACCACGAGTTGCGCTGCAGAATCCCTCGCGGGTGCGGCGGCAGTGCTACCCGCCGCTCTCGCCATGTGCAATCGCGTCGCGGACTGTCGCGGCGCTTCAAGCCGGAGCGTGCTCGCCACCCAGCCCCAGACGGGCCGCCTTGAGCGCCGCCTGCGTGCGCGAGCCGACTTCCAGCGCGCGCAGGATCGCGGACACGTGGCACTTCACCGTACCCTCGGCGAGACGCAGTTCACGGCAGATCAGTTTATTGGGTTTGCCATGCACCATGAGCGCCAGCACCTCCATCTGCCGCTGCGTGAGTCCGAGACTCCGCGCCGTGGGGGGCCGACCAGGGGCCGTGTATTCAGCCGCAGGACGGGCGGTTTCGCGCATGATCGGCGCAAGTTCGGCGCCGGCGGTCGAGGCAACGGGGCGGGAGGTTACGCTTGGCACGCTGGCTCAACCAAGGACTGCGAATCCGCTCCATCTCCCGCAACCCGACCGCGCGCAACGCTTCGTCGGGGTGGTCGGAGAGGAAGAGCACCACGACCGGGCTGGAGGGATAGCGCTCGCGCAGCGCTTCCGCGAGCGATGGGCCTTCGCCGTGATCGCCCACACGCAGCGCCTGAGCGACGGCCGCGAGTCCGCCCGTGTGTTGGGGCTCGACGCGCCCGCGCGCGGCGTCCGAGCCCGTGGCGCCGAGCGACGCGCCCGGCAGGCTTGCGAGCAGGGATTCGTTGTCGAAGACAGCGAACTTGGTCGTACTTGAGTTCATCGGTGTTCCTCCGGAAGCTCCATGCCGCGGGGCGGTGCCCCTCTTGCTGCGGTCGGCCAGGTCGCCGGCCTGGAAGAAGCGTACGGGAGGTCGCGTTCGAGGGGCAGTGAATAGTTCCCCTGATTTTCGTGAAAATTCACCACCACAGGATCGGTCCGTTGGCAACGGGTAACGAGAGGAAGGGCGGGCAGCGGGGCCTCGCCAACCGGTGCGATGGTTCGCTCCGACCCGGCCTGCGGACGCGGGCCGGACGGATGGGATCAGACCGCGAGGGCCTCGTGCAGGGCGGTCGGGGTGTCGGAGGAGACCGCCTCCGGCACGAACCACGACAGCGGCTCGTGCAGGGACACCACGCTGCCGACGATGATGAGGCAAGGCGGCTGCAGCGCGCTTTCCGCCGCGCGAGCAGGCAGCGTCGAGAGCGTGCCCGCGACCACGCGCTGGTGCGTCGTGGTGCCCTGCTCCACGACCGCGGCGGGGGTCGATTCCGGCAGGCCGTGGGCCGCGAGTCGGCGGCAGATTTCCGCCAGCGCGGCGAGTCCCATGTAGATCACGACGGTCTGCCGCGGCCGCGCGAGCGCCGGCCAGTCGAGGTTGACGGTGCCGTCCTTCAAGTGGCCGGTGACGAAGACGCACGCCTGCGCGTGATCGCGGTGGGTGAGCGGGATGCCGGCGTAACAGGACACGCCCGAGGCGGCGGTTACCCCAGGCACCACCTCGAACGGTATCCCTGCCTGCGCCAGCACCTCGAGCTCTTCGCCGCCGCGCCCGAAGATGAAGGGGTCACCGCCCTTGAGCCGCACCACCCGCTTGCCGTGGCGCGCGAGCCGCACGAGGAGCTGGTTGATGTCCTCCTGCCGCATGCTGTGATTCGCGGCCTCCTTGCCGGCGTAGATGCGCTGCGCGTGGCGCGGGGCGAGGTCGAGGATGCCGTCGCCCACCAGGTGGTCGTAGACCACGACGTCGGCCTGCTGCAGCGCTTTCAAGGCACCCAGCGTCAGCAGATCCGGATTGCCGGGCCCTGCGCCCACGAGGTGCACCTTGCCGACTCGTTTCAACTCCAGGAACGGGGGTATTTGGTCCAAGTGATCCTCCTCGCCGACGCCGACCAATGTATCGGGGACCGGGCCCGGAAAAACTTGATTCGCATCAAAGATAGTCGAGTTGCCCGCGGCGCATGCTTCCCCGCGAATGAACCCTTGGGCGCTTACGGGAGGAAAATGATGAAAAAGGCGAGTCTCAGAGTGTTGTCGAGCGTCGCGCTTCTGGCGCTTCCGCTTGCGGTGGGCAGTGCGCTCGCCGACGAGAAGAAGCCGCACGAGAACGGGCGTGACCGAGTCCGAGATGAAGTACCAGGCCGGCGGATCGCCGATGTCTGGCATGGACATGCATCAGGACGTCAACCCCAAAGCGCCGCCGATGACGAAGGCGGAATTCGATCAGGCGCGCCAGATCTACTTCGAGCGCTGCGCCGGCTGTCACGGGGTGCTGCGCAAGGGCGCCACCGGGAAGCCGCTCACCCCCGACATCACGCTCGGCAAGGGAACCGACTACCTCAAGGTGTTCATCGCCTACGGCTCGCCGGCCGGCATGCCGAACTGGCAGACCTCCGGCGAGATGACCGCGGAGCAGGTCGACCTGATGGCGCGCTACATTCAGCAGACGCCGCCGCAGCCGCCGGAGTTCGGGATGAAGGAAATGGAGGCGACGTGGAAGGTCCTCGTCCCGGTCGCCGAGCGTCCGAAGAAGAAGATGAACAACTACAACATCGAGAACCTGATGTCGGTGACGCTGCGCGACTCCGGTGAAGTGGCGCTGATCGATGGCGACTCGAAAGAGATCATCAACATCGTCAAGACCGGCTACGCGGTACACATTTCGCGCATCTCGGCCTCCGGCCGGTACCTCTACGTGATCGGGCGCGACGGCAAGATCAACCTGATCGACCTCTGGATGGAGAAACCCGACAACGTCGCCGAGATCAAGATCGGGCTCGAGGCGCGTTCGGTCGAGACCTCGAAGTACAAGGGCTACGAGGACAAGTACGCGATCGCCGGCTCCTACTGGCCGCCGCAGTTCGTGATCATGGAAGGCGATACGCTGAAGCCGCTCAAGATCGCCTCCACGCGCGGCATGACCGTCGAACCGCAGGAATACCACCCGGAACCGCGCGTGGCCTCGATCGTCGCCTCGCACTACCACCCCGAGTTCATCGTGAACTCGAAGGAAACGGGGATGATCAACCTGGTGAACTACAGCGATCTGAAGAACCTCAAGATCACCAGCATCGGTTCCGCCCGCTTCCTGCACGACGGCGGATTCGATTCGACCGGCCGCTATTTCCTCGTCGCGGCCAACGCCTCGAACAAGATCGCCGTCGTGGACACCAAGGACAACAAGCTCGTGGCGCTGATCGACGTCGGCAAGACCCCGCACCCGGGCCGCGGCGCCAACTTCGTCGATCCCAAGTACGGACCCGTGTGGGCGACGGGGCACCTGGGCGACGAATCGGTTTCGCTGATCGGGACCGACCCCGAAAAGCACAAGGCCAATGCGTGGAAGGTGGTGCGGTCGCTGAAGGGGCAGGGTGGCGGGTCGCTCTTCATCAAGACGCATCCGAAGTCGAAGAACCTGTGGGTCGACACGCCGCTCAACCCCGATGCCAAGATCAGCCAGTCGGTCGCCGTGTACGACATCAGGCAATCTCGACAAGGGGTTCGAAGTTCTGCCGATCGCCGAATGGGCGGGCCTCGGTGAAGGCGCCAAGCGCGTCGTGCAGCCTGAGTACAACAAGGCGGGCGACGAGGTGTGGTTCTCGGTCTGGAGTGCCAAGGACCAGCAGTCCGCGCTGGTCGTGGTCGACGACAAGACACGGAAGCTGAAGAAGGTCATCAAGGATCCGAAGCTGATCACGCCGACCGGCAAGTTCAACGTGTACAACACACAGCACGACGTCTACTGAAGCCAAGAGAGGGGAATCAGACATGAAGCTACTGCACGCCGCCATTGCTGCTTCCGCCGCCGCCGTCTTCGCGGGTCAGGCCTTCGGTGCCATGGACGACGCCGCCGCGAATGCGGCGATGGCAAAGGCCGGCTGTAATGCCTGTCACGCGGTCGACAAAAAGCTGGTCGGGCCGTCGTTCCAGGAGATCGCCAAGAAGTACAAGGGCGACGCCAAGGCGGTCGCGACGCTGTCCGAGAAGGTGCGCAAGGGCGGCTCCGGCAACTGGGGCCAGATCCCGATGCCGCCGAACCCGCCGGAGAAGATCAGCGACGCCGATCTCAAGGGCGTCGTGGAGTGGATTCTCGACGAAGTAAGCCGGCGCAGTCATTTCTGTCATGCGCCGGGCGGGGCACTCCTGACCCGGCGATTTCTCGTCTTTCCGTGCGAAGACTTGAGTTGCATCAAGGCTCGCACTCTCCGATCGGCCGATGATCCCCTTGCCATGAGCATCGGTCCGATTCCCCTTCTCCGAGCGCGCGTCGCGAGCCTGCTGCTAGCCTTGGGCGTGCTCGCGCAGCCCGTTCCCGACGCGAACGCTGGACCGGATCCGTCTCCACCGACGACAGAGCGCCGGACAGAGGTCCTGAAGATGGTTCGGCAGGACTGCGGGTCCTGCCACGGCATGACCATGAAGGGCGGGCTCGGGCCCGCGCTCACGCCCGCCGCACTCCGAGCCAAACCGGCCGATTCGCTCACCGCCACCATTCTTCACGGCCGGCCCGGCACCGCCATGCCGCCGTGGCAGGACTTTCTGTCCGCCGACGAGGCCGCCTGGATCGTCGAGCAGTTGCAGCAGGGACTGCCCGATGCGCAGTAGGCTCGCGTTCGTAATTCTGGTGCTCGTGACGCTCGTCGCGTGCGCGAGCCGCGAAGTTGCGTCGACGCCGCAGCGCGAGGTGGGCGTGGTGATCGAGCGCGCGACCGGCAGCGTGCAGGTGCTGGATCCCGCGCGCCACGCGAGCGTCGGTCGCATCACCGATCTCGGCGATCTCTCCCACGCCGCCGTCGTGTACTCGAAGGACGCCCGCTACGCCTACGTGTTCGGTCGCGACGGCGGGCTCACCAAGATCGATCTCGCGTCGAAGAAGGTGGTCGCCCGCACGGTCCAGGCGGGCAACTCCATCGGTGGTGCCATTTCCCGCGACGGCCGTCTGGTCGCGGTCGCCAACTACGAGCCGGGCGGCGTCAAGATCTTCGACGCGGAGACGTTGACGCTGCTCGCCGAGATTGCCTCCGAATACGGCACCGAAGGCAAGCGCGCGAAGGTGGTGGGCATCGCGGACGCGCCCGACGATCGCTTCGTCTTCAGCCTGTTCGAAGCGGGCGAGATCTGGGTCGTCGACGCGGCCGATCCCAAGCGACCGCAAGTGCGGAAGTTCCGGAACGTGGGCGAGGAGCCCTACGACGGTCTCATCACCACCGATGGCCGCTGGTACATCGCGGGCCTCTTCGGCGAGGACGGGCTCGCTTTGCTGGACATGCGCAACCCGGACGCCGGCGTCCGGCGTATCCTCGACGGTTATGGTCGCGGGACGGAGAAACTGCCTGTCTACAAGATGCCGCATCTGCGCGGCTGGGCGACCGCGGGCGGCTATGCCTTCCTGCCCGCGATTGGCCGCCACGACGTGCTGGTCGTCGACACCGCCAGTTGGACGCAGGTCGGCACGATTCCGGTCCGCGGTCAGCCGGTGTTCGTCATGGCGCGCCCTGACGGCCGTCAGGTCTGGGTCAACTTCGCGTTTCCCGGCAACGACACGGTGCAGGTGATCGACGTGCCGACGCTTAAGGTGGTGGAGACGCTGAAGCCCGGCAAGGCGGTGCTGCACATGGAGTTCACGACGGCGGGCGAGGAGGTGTGGATCTCCGCGCGCGACGACGACCGGGTGGTGGTGTACGACACGGCGACGTTCGCACGGCTCGCTGCGCTGCCCGCGCAGAGTCCGAGCGGGATCTTCTTCACCTGGCGCGCGCGGAAGATCGGGCTATGACGCCGCTCGAATTCCGTCTGCTGAACGGCTTCCAGCGCGGCTTTCCGCTGGTGCCGCAGCCGTTCCTTCGGATCGGCGAGCAGCTCGGCGCCAGCGAGGCCGAGGTGATCGGCGCACTGCGCGAGCTGCAACGACGCGGTGCCGTGAGCCGGGTCGGCGCCGTGTTCCCGCCGAACCGGATCGGCGCCGGCACCCTGGCAGCCGTCGCGGCGCCACCGGACCGGCTCGAGGAGATCGCGACGCTGGTCAGTGCTTATCCCGGAATCAACCACAACTACCAGCGCGAGCATCGCTACAACCTCTGGTTCGTAGCCACTGGTCCGTCGCCGGCGCGCCTCGCCGAGCTCATCGATTGCATCGAAGCCGACATCGGTCTGCCCATCATCCGGCTGCGGCTCCTCCAGGAGTTTCACATCGACCTCGGATTCGATCTTGCCGGGGGCGGCAAGACCGGGAGCGCGGCCTGCGTCGGGCATGCCGACATGGGTTGCCAGTTGCCCGAGATGGCCCGCCGTCTCCTCGCCGCCCTGCAGGACGGGCTCGAGATCAGCCCGCAGCCCTTCGCAGAGCTGGCCGCGCGCGCCGGGCTCACGGAAGGCATGGCGCTGGAGCTGATCGAAGAGTGGGTCGAAAGCGGTCTCATCAAGCGCTTCGGCGTGGTCGTGCGGCACCGCGAGCTCGGCTATCAGGCGAACGCGATGTGCGTGTGGGACGTGCCGGACGAGATCGCGCACACGTTCGGCACCAGGCTCGCCAAGGAACCGCTCGTGACCCTCTGTTACCGGCGCACACGCGCGTTGCCCGAATGGCCGTACAACCTGTTCTGCATGGTGCACGGGCGCCGCCGCGTCGACGTGGAACGGGAGATCGAGGCGATCCGCGCGCGCTGCGAACTCGCGGCCTATCCCTCGGCCGTGCTGTTCTCGCTGCGCTGCTTCAAGCAGCGGGGCGCGCGCTACGTCGAGCTCGAGCCGGAGTCAGCTCATGCTTGAGCCGCTCGACCCGGTCGACCGCCGCATCGTCAACGCGCTGCAAGGCGGGTTCCCCATCACCGACGAACCCTTTCGCGCGGCCGCCACGGCGCTCGGACTCGACGAGGAAGCGCTCATCGCGCGCATCGGGCGCATGCTCGAAGCGAAGATCCTCACCCGCTTCGGTCCCATGTTCCAGGTGGAGCGCATGGGGGGCGCCTTCGTGCTCGCCGCGCTCGCCGTGCCCGAAGCCGATTTCGAGCGCGTCGCCGAAGCGGTGAACGCGCTCCCGGAGGTGGCGCACAACTATCGCCGGGAGCACCGTCTCAACATGTGGTTCGTGCTGGCGACGGAGTCACCCGGTGAGATCGACGCCGCCATCGACCGCATCGAGCGCGAAACGGGGCTCCCCGTCTTCGCGTTTCCGAAAGAGCGCGAGTACTTCGTCGAGATGAAGCTCGTCGCGTGAGGGTGCCTTGGACGAAGCGGACCGCAGGTTGATCGTCGCGACCCAGGCCGGGCTGCCGCTCCTGCCGCGCCCGTACGACGAGATCGCACGGCGCCTCGGCATGGCCGCGGTCGAAGTCAAGACGCGCCTTCAGCGGATGCTGGACAGCGGCGTGATCCGCCGCATCGGCGCCGTGCCGAACCACTACGCGATCGGCTACACGGCGAACGGCATGAGCGTCTGGGACGTCGAGGACGATCACGTCGAACGGCTCGGCGCGGCGGTCGGCGCGCTCGACTTCGTCACGCACTGCTACCGGCGGCCGCGTCATCTGCCGGACTGGCCTTACAATCTGTTCGCGATGGTGCATGGTCGGGATCGCGCCGAGGTCGAAGGCCACGTGGCGCGCATCGCGGCGCTGCTCGGGGCCGACTGCCGCAGCCACGACGTGCTCTACAGCACGCGCATACTGAAAAAAACCGGCGTTCGCATCGCCGCGTGACGGAGGAGACAGGATGTTCCGCGTGTCGCAATTCATGCAGGAGATCGCGGTGCCCACCGCGATCGGTCCGCGGCGCGATCCGCCCGGGCCCGTGGTGATCTGGAACCTGGTGCGACGCTGCAATCTCACCTGCAAGCACTGCTACTCGGTTTCCGCCGACCACGACTTTCCGGGTGAGCTCGGCACGTCCGAAGTGTTCTCGGTCATGGACGATCTGAAGGCGTTCCGGGTCCCGGTGTTGATCCTGTCGGGCGGGGAGCCGCTGCTGCGCCCCGATCTCTTCGACATCGCGCGCCGCGCCAAGGAGATGGGCTTCTACGTCGGGCTTTCCACCAACGGCACCCTGATCGACGGCGGGAACATCCGCCGCATCGTCGACATCGGTTTCGACTACGTCGGCATCAGCCTCGATGGCCGCCGCGATACTCACGACCGCTTCCGCCGCCGCGCCGGTGCGTTCGATGCGTCGATGGTGGCGCTGCGACTCTGCCGCGATGCCGGCGTGAAGGTGGGCGTGCGCTTTACGCTCACCCGCGACAACTACGCCGACCTGCCGTGGCTGCTGGCGATGATCGAAGCGGAAGGCATCGACAAGTTCTACCTGTCGCACTTGAACTACGCCGGCCGCGGCAACGTGAACCGCAAGGACGACGCCCATCACGCCATGACCCGCGACGCGATGGATCTGCTCTTCGACGTCTGCTGGGACTGCCAGGAGCGGGGCGTGCACAAGGAATTCGTCACCGGCAACAACGACGCCGACGGCGTCTACTTTCTGCACTGGGTGCGTCGTCGCTTTCCTATGCGCGCGTCGTACATCCGGGCCAAGCTCGCGCAATGGGGCGGCAACGCGTCGGGCGTCAACGTCGCCAACATCGACAATGTCGGCAACGTCCACCCCGACACCTACTGGTGGGATTACAACCTGGGCAACGTGCGCGAGCGGCCGTTCTCGGAGATCTGGCGCGACGTGTCCGATCCGATCATGGCCGGCTTGAAGGCGAGCCCGCGGGTGATCAAGGGCCGCTGCGGGGAGTGCGCCTATTTCTCGATCTGCGGCGGGAACACGCGCACGCGCGCGCGGCAGCTCACGGGCGATCCGTGGGAGGAAGATCCGGGCTGCTATCTGGAAGACCACGAGCTCGGCATCACCAGCGAGCGCGAGCGCATCAGGGTGACGCCCTACACGAGACAGCGCACTGCCGTGGCGTAGCGCCGGCCGGTGACGCGGATCCCATCGCTGGCGTCGACGCGTCTTGGTGCTCTGGGCGCTGGCGGCAACGATCCGCCTCGCGGCACCCGACCCGCAGGCGCTCTACGCTGCGCACTGCGCGAGCTGTCACGGCGCCGACCGCCTCGGCGGCATGGGTCCCGCGCTGCTGCCTGAAAATCTCGAGCGATTGAAGCGCGCCGACGCGGTCAAGGTGATCGCGAACGGGCGCGCCGCGACGCAGATGCCGGGCTTCGCGCGACAAGCTCTCGGCGGACGAGATCGAGGCGCTGGCGGGCTTCGTGTACGCGAAGGTCGAGCCGCCGCCCGAGTGGGGCGCGGCGGAGATCGCTGCGTCGCGGATCGAGACGGTGCCGCCCGGCAGCCTGCCCGACCGCCCGCAGTTCGAGGCCGATCCGATGAACCTCTTCGTCGTGGTGGAGGCGGGCGACCATCACGTCACCATCCTCGACGGCGACCGCTTCGAGCCGCTCGCGCGCGTGCCCACCCGCTACGCCCTGCACGGCGGCCCGAAGTTCACGCCGGACGGGCGTTACGTGTTCTTCGGCTCGCGCGACGGCTGGGTGACGAAGTTCGATCTCTGGAACCTCACGACGGTCGCCGAGGTGCGCGCGGGGCTCAACACCCGCAACGTCGCGGTGTCCGGCGACGGCCGCTACGTCATGGTCGCGAACTATCTTCCGCACACGCTGGTGGTGCTGGACGCGCGCGACCTCGTCTCTCGTCAAGGTGATCGAGGTCCGCGACCAGACAGGGCAGGAGCTCGCGGGTGTCGGCGGTCTACGACGCGGCGCCGCGCAAGAGCTTCGTCGCGGCGCTGAAGGACATTCCCGAGATCTGGGAGATTTCCTACGACGACAACGCTGCGCCGATCTACGACGGCCTCGTCCACGATTACAAACTCGGCGAGGGGATCGCGCTGCCGGGCAAGCTCAACCCGCGCCGCACGCCGCTTACCGAAGTGCTCGACGATTTCTTCTTCGATCCGAGCTACGCGTACGTTATCGGTGCCGCGCGCACGGGCGGCAAGGGGCAGGTGGTGAATCTCGACGTGCGGCGCAAGATCGCGGACGTGCCGCTGCCCGGTCTGCCACATTTGGGCTCGGGCATCTCCTGGGAGCGCGAGGGCGTGCGGGTGCTGGCGACGCCGAACTTGAAGGAGGGTGTCGTGAGCGTGATCGACATGAAGAGCTGGAAGGTCGTGAAGGAAATTCCAACGCTCGGCCCCGCGTTCTTCATGCGCAGCCACGAGGCCACACCCTATGCGTGGGTGGACGCGATGATGAGCCCCGACAAGGACACCATGCAGCTCATCGACAAGCGCACGCTGGAGGTGGCGAAGACGGTACGCCCGGAACCGGGCAAGACCGCCGCGCACGTCGAGTTCACCAGGGACGGGCGCTACGCCCTGGTGTCGATCTGGGAGCAGGACGGCGCGCTGGTGATCTACGACGCGCAGACCCTGGAGGAAGTGAAGCGCCTGCCGATGAAGAAGCCGGTGGGGAAGTACAACGTGTGGAACAAGATCATGCGCTCGGAGGGGACGAGCCACTGACTCGTTACGTCATCTCAGCGCGACGCGTGGCCGGACAGGGCCGCGGAGTAGTGCGCGCGGTTTCAGTCAGGACCGGTGTGGCGGACCTCGCTTGTTTGCGATTCATCGCGCGAGCGTCTGCCAGCTCGGGACAGCCGTTGCGGCCTTGTCCTGGCGGATAGGCTGCCGGCACGTCGCGCTGGGGCACGCCGACGTAGAGCTGGCGCGGGCGGCCGATCTTGTAGTCCGGATCGGCGATCATCTCGCTCCACTGGGCGATCCAGCCCACCGTGCGCGCCATGGCGAAGATCGCGGTGAACATCGACACCGGGATGCCGAGCGCCTTCTGCACGATGCCCGAATAGAAGTCGACGTTCGGGTAGAGCTTCTTCTCGACGAAGTAGTCGTCCTCGAGCGCGATCTTCTCCAGCGCCATCGCGAGCTTGAAGAGGCGATCGTTCTCGAGCCCGAGTTCGGTCAGCACCTCGTGACAGGTCTCGCGCATCAGCTTCGCGCGCGGATCGTAGTTCTTGTAGACGCGGTGACCGAAGCCCATCAGCTTGAACGAATCGCTCTTGTCCTTCGCGCGCGTGATGTACTGGCCCACGCGCGAGGCATCGCCGATCTGCTCCAGCATGTTGAGGCAGGCCTCGTTCGCGCCGCCGTGCGCCGGACCCCACAGGCAGGCGATGCCGGCCGAGATGCACGCGAACGGATTGGCGCCCGAGGAACCGGCCAGCCGCACCGTCGAGGTCGAGGCGTTCTGCTCGTGGTCGGCGTGCAGGATCAGGATGCGGTCGAGCGCCTTCACCAGCACCGGATTGGGTTCGTACTTCTCGCACGGCGTCGCGAACATCATGTGCATGAAGTTCGCGGCGTAGCTCAGGTCGTTGCGCGGATACACGAAGGGTTGCCCCTTCGCGTACTTGTGGGTCATCGCCGTGATGGTGGGCAGCTTCGCGATGAGGCGAGCCGCGCACATGTCGCGAGTCCCCTCGTCCGCGACTTCCATCGCCTCGGAGTAGAAGGCCGACAACGCGCCCACCACGCCCACCAGCACCGCCATCGGGTGTGCGTCGCGGCGAAAGCCCTGGAAGAAGCGGGCCATCTGCTCGTGCACCATGGTGTGGCACTGGATCGTGGTGTGGAAGTCCGCCTTCTCCTTGGCATTGGGCAGCTCGCCGCGCAGGAGCAGGAAGCACACGTCGAGGAAGTCGCAGTGCACCGCGAGCTGCTCGATCGGATAGCCGCGATAGAGGAGCACGCCCTCGTCGCCGTCGATGTAGGTGATGCGGGACTTGCAGCTCGCGGTGGCGAGGAAGCCGGGGTCGAAGGTGAAGACGCCGGTCTTCCCTGTCAGGGCGCGGATGTCGACGACATCCGGTCCCACCGTACCGGAGAGGATCGGCAGCTCGACCCCTTGCGCAGTGCCGTCGATTGTGATCGTAGCGGTCTTGCATTCGGCCATTTTGTTCTCCCCAGAGTCACGGATTGAACACGCGTCGCAGCGTCGGGCCCGGTTCGCGGGCAATTTGAAGCCGCGGTGAAGGGGCAAGAACCGTGCGCGGGCTTCGATGGCCGCAATGCGATCGCCATACGAACCAGCGCAACCCGCGCCGTTCTTGGTTTCCAGCGGTGTCGCGGGGCGCGCGATGGGTCGCGCATGGGGACAGCGGAACCCACGCGTGCGCACCGCGCGGGGGCGTCCTCACTTCCAAGTGCTCAGTCGGGGTGCGGTGGATCGCGGCGAGCGGGGCGAGCCGGATCTGTGAAGCTGACGCCGATCGGGCGCCTCCGCTCCGCGGTTCAGGAGGGGACGACGCACTGGTGGTCTAGACGATGCGTGAAGCGCGCCCGCTTTATTTCCGCCCGGCTGCTGCACGAGCCTCGTCGAGCAGATCGCTGCCGATCCGCCCTTCGAACTGCCGGTACACGGGACGCAGCGCCTCCTGCCACGCTGCTCGCTCTTGGGGCGTAGGCACATGAACCGCGACCGTCCCGGCCTCTGTCACCGCCGTAAGGGCTGCGTCATTCTCGGTCGGGGCTGGCCACGATGGCTGGGAGCGGCGGCGGCAAGCGGAGAAATCGAGACTCGAACCAAGCGTCCGGAGCCTCTTTCTTCCAAAGTCTTGAACCAGCGCAAGAGTGACCAGACCATGACGGCACGCGCTCGGCTCGTTTTCCGGAGACTTCATTACCCTGCCCCGGATTGGCCGGGTCTGCTCATCGCATGCTCTCGGGCCGACAAATCTACAGCGGACGAAAGCACGACTTGCTGAGCCGTGGTCAGTACAATCTATCTGATCAGCGAAGTTCGCAAGCATTCAGCAGACCGCGATTGGTTGTGACAAGCGATGCAACAATGAACATACTCATCGTCGACGATCATCCGGTCATGCGGGCAGGGATCAGCGTGTGCCTGCGCGAACTCGACGGCACGATCGACCTGGTCGAAGCAGCAGACCTGCGGCAGGCGGTGGACGCGGCGAGAGCAAAGAAGTCTTTCGATGTCGTCTTGTTAGATCTCGCGCTACCCGGAGTTTCCGGCGTCGAGGCAGTGATCGCTTTTCGGGAGGCCGTTGATCCCAGTCCGCCGATTGTCGTGTTCTCCGGGACTGACGACCCTGAGACAGTGACTGCCGCGCTCGACGCGGGTGCCATGGGCTTCATACCGAAGACCTCAACCCCGGCGATCCTGCAGAGCGCGTTGCGAATCGTGTTGGCGAATGGAGTTTATGTACCGCCGACGATTCTCGGCTATAGAGCTGCCGCGCAACCGAGCCAGGAAAGGCCCGGTGGCCAACCCTTGCGCAGCCTCTCGGAACTCGGACTCACCCCGCGCCAACAACAGGTATGCGCGCTGATGGTCAAGGGACGATCGGTGAAGCATATCGCGCGCGACCTCAGCATTTCGCCAGCGACGGTCAAAGCTCATTTGCAGCCAATCCTGCGGACACTCGGCGTCATGAATCGCACGGAAGCCATCGTTGCGCTTCACCGACTGCGATTCTCTCTCGAGACTGATCCGACAGACGGCGCGTAGGCGTACTGCTCGTCGCCGACGCTCTCTCGGCCGGTTCGTCCATACCGATCGCGCTCGCGGCGGCGCGAACCGCTGCACCATTCGCGACTCTCCGGGTCGTAGGTTCACCGGCGCGCGTGCAGATCACGAAATCGCCACCCGAATATCAGCCAAATGGACTAGGCGCCCTGGCGGATTTCCGCCTAGGGCCGTCACGATGATACTGGTGACCTGGCAAGAACTCGCCAGCCAGGCTATCCGGCTACTCGCTGGCAGGATTCCAAGAGTCGGTCCGGTGTACCGGTGTGCGCTCGCCACAGCGCCCCATGAAGACCAGCACGGAGGTGCTCAAAGTGCCAACAAGCCAGGATTTCCAGAGAGTTGCGCGTGTAGTGAAGCGAGAGCTGTACAGTCGCCAGTTGGGGTTCAAGACCTATCCGTGTGAACGCTTCGTCACCGAATTGAATGGCGGCTCCGGCGTGCACGTTGGCGAAGATATCTGGGAAAGCCTAGGAACCGCCTTCCTGCAAGAAGGTTTGTTTGTCTTTCCGGGGCTGGACGAAGCCAAGGAGAACGGTGTGGTCCGAGTTTTCCGCGGCGGGACGACCATGGCCCACATACTGAGCGTAATCACTCCTGAAGTCAGAGCGTCGATGACGACCAGAGTCGCGTCAAGCGATGCAGCGGCGACTGAATGAACAGATATAGTTAGCCGTCCTGAGGGCGTCGCTCGGGTGCGGGTGCCGCGAGCGCACGTTGAACGACGCCTTCGGAAAGCGCAGAGGGCGGCATCGGGGTCGACTTCAGCCGCTCAGAGCGAAGGTCGGCGCGGGAAAAGCCCGTAATTCAGTCCTGCCACTTCTGGGACCCCAGCCGCGGATGGCCACCGCAAGAGCGATCTCCGGTCGTCGCGCAAGGGTAGACTTGCCCCCGAACACCGCTGATGAAGAAAGGGGGACGATGTCGAGCATCGAGCAAACCATCGGTCCGCAGTCGAGCGCGCCGGCAGACGCCGGCCTCGCGCGAACGCGCCAGAAGGTGCGGGAACAACAGATCACCGCGCTTTGCGCCAGCAGCTGGTACGTATCGTTGGCTGGCGTCGTCGGGGCCAGCTTCACGGTATGGGCGTTCTGGCCGAGTGTGGAACACAGACAGGCGCTGATCTGGTACGCCGCGCTCGTGCTTGCGATGGCCGTCCGGCAGAGCGTCGCGTTCGTGTACCAGCGCTCCGCTCCGGCGCCGGAGGAGATCGAACGTCGCGCCAGGGTCTACGCGATCTTGACTGGTGTCGTTGGACTTACGTGTGGCGACTGTCGCTGTCACGATGTACGTCCCCAGTTCGATCCCCCACCAGATGCTCCTTACAACTATCTTTGCTCTTGTGGATTGTTTTCGGTACCTCAAACCATGCGCTCCATGACTTGTCCGCGGCCCGGGCGTTCTTCTATCCTGCACTGCTTCCGATCGTATTGCGGTTTCTGGGTGAGGGCGATATCTTACCATCTGGGGGCGGCCGCACTCCTATGCATGCTAGTCGCCTTCACGCGAGCAGTGGGGGCGTTTCCTGCACAGCCGGATGCGGGAAGCGCTTGAGGTCAAGGAGCTCTTGGCTGAGCAGAAAGCGGAGGCCGAGAAGCTCCGCGAGGAGGCAGAAGCAGCAAACCGCGCGAAGTCGCAGTTCCTCGCTGCGGCAAGCCACGACCTGCGCCAGCCCATCGCCGCCCTGGGTTTATTCTTGGAGGTACTAGACGCCCGCGTAAGCGACCCTGCCGCCCGCCCGATTGTCCAAAAAATTCGGTCTTCCATCGAGGCGATGGAAGGCCTCTTCAATGCCCTGCTGGACATCTCTCGCCTCGACGCCGGGGTGATGACACCTCAGATTCAGCATTTTCCAGTGCAGGCGCTGTTGGGTAAGATCGAAGCCGACTATACGCGTCTCGCGGCAGACAAAGGCCTCTCGCTGCGCGTCGTTCCGAGTGACCAGATCGTAGTGAGTGATCCGTTTCTGTTCGAGCAGGTGGTCCGGAACTTGGTGTCAAACGCCGTGCGGTACACGGACACCGGATGGGTCAAGGTGGAGTGCCTCAAGCGGAGCGAAAGCCTGGCGCTCACTGTGACGGATACGGGTATCGGCATTCCGGAGGAGCACCTGGGAGACATCTTCCAGGAGTTCTATCAGTTGGGCAATCCCGAGCGCGACCGAAACAAGGGGCTCGGACTCGGTCTCGCCATCGTAAATCGTATTACTACGCTCCTGGCGCACCAGCTCAGCGTCAGCTCTCGTGTGGGGGTCGGAACGACCTTCGTTGTAGAGGTGCCACTTGGCTCCCCCCGCGAGAACGTGAGTGGATCGGATGACGTGATCCTCGAAATTGCGATGATCCAGGGGAAGCGGGTCCTTGTGATCGACGACGAAGCGGACATTCGAGAGGCGATGCAGATGCTTCTCGAAGATTGGGGCTGCGAGGTCCTGGTGGCATCCTCGGGTATAGAGGCCTTGAAGAAGCTACGGAGTTTGCAGCTCACGCCAGATCTGATCATCTGCGACTACCGCTTGCGGGAGCATGAAACCGGCATCGAGGCCATTCGTGCCATAGAGCGGCATGCCGAAAAGCACGTACCTGCCGTCTTGGTCACAGGTGATACAGCGCCCGATCGTCTGCGCGAAGCCAGCGAGAGCGGATATGAGCTTCTGCACAAGCCTGTCTCGCCGGAGAAGCTTCGCGGCATCCTATGTTCTCTGCTTGTCCCTCCGGCGTCAGCGGCTCCGAATCCACCCTTCACGCGGGATACGCCGCTCACCACTAGCCGGCTCAGCAGCGATGCGCGACAGCGCAAGGAGAAGAGGTCGGTGGCAACGGCGCTCGCAGGTAAGCTGGTCTTGCTCGTTGATGATGACCCCGACGTGCGCCTCGGGACTGAGGAGATGCTGCGCCAGTGGGGCTGCCATATCGCGTGCGCGGGCTCGGTGGAGGATGTGGGCGTGGTACTCGAGCGCGAGTTGCGGTTTCCCGACCTGGTGGTCACCAACTACCGCGTTGCGCGGGAGAGCGGAATCGAGGTCATCAAGGCTGTCCGCGCCTACACTGCCGAACTAACCCCGGCTGCGATCATCTCGGATGAGAATCCTGAGCGGACCGAAATCGAAGCCGAGGTTGGCCTGTGTTCGCTGATCGAGAAGCCACTGAGTCCAGAGCGGTTTCGAGATTATCTCGTTGCTGCTTTGGACGCTCGGCCGCAGACGGTCGCACAGCCAGCCGAATGACAACTCCGCGAAACTTCTGATCGGGACGCCCTATCGTGGGAACTCGAGCGCGACGGGCTGCAAAGCGGTTTCGATCACAAGCGCGCGAAAAGCAAATCCGAAAAATAACCTCGCGAGAACACGAAGGCAGATCCGAACAGCCAACGAGCGCGGGCTGCAGAAAGCTTACGCGTCGGAGAAGCACGTCGCGGTGGATCAGTCGGCCGCCAAGCGCGCCACCTCCGCGATGAGGCGTTCACCGACCGCTGGCTCGCCTTCTTCACGAGTTCGCTCCACACGTTTGCCGGATTATCGTGAAAGACGAAGTCCGGCGTTGCGCGGGTGGCGAACCAGCTGCCGTCCTCGATCTCGCTCTGCAATTGACCGGGTCCCCAGCCAGCGTGGCCTGCGTAGACGCGAACGCGACCCGCCGCCCCTTTGCGGTTCATCACGTCCTTCAGCAGCGACGGATCGTCGCCGATGTAGAGATCGTCCATCACGTGGACGCTGCCCTTGGCCCGCTCCTTGGCGCGGAACACGAAGCTCAGACCGGGAAGCGCCACCGGACCGCCGAAGTAGACGTGCTCGGTGGCGTGCTCGAACGCTTCGTCGCCCGGCGCAAGGCGCGAGAGGGGCGTCTCGAGCGGCCGGTTGATGATGACGCCGCGGGTCACCATCGGCGTGTGCTGAATGATGAGCACGACCGTCTCGCGGAAGTTGGGGTCGACGATGCGGGGCGAGGCGACGAGGAAGAACGCCGGCTCGTCCTCGGCGGCCGCGACCGAAAAGAGCAGCAGGAGAGCGGTCGCGAGCAGTAACCTACAGCTCGAACGCACGCAGCTTCTCGATGTTGAGGATGTGAACGTTTCGCCCCTCCACCGAGATGAGGCGGGCGTCTGCCAGGTCGTGCAGGATGCGCGAGAAGTGCTCCGGCGTGAGGTTCAAGCGCGAGGCGAGCACACCCTTGCTCACCGGCAGGGTCACGGTCAGGCTCGGACCCGTGGCGGCCGCCTCCTGCTCGTCGCGCAACAGGTAACCGATCACGCGCTGCGCCCCGGAGCTCAGGCAGTAACCCTCCAAGTCTCGCACCAGCGCGTGCAGCCGGCTCGACAACCCCGCGATCATCTTGCGCGCGAACTTCGGATCGCTGTCGAGCTCCGCGAAAACGGTCTGCTTCGACACGTGAACCAGCATCGAGTCCGCGAGCGTCTGCGCGTAGACGATGTAGGGCCGATCCATGAACATGAGCGCCTCGCCGAAGCTCTGGCCCTGGCCGATGATGTCGACGACCTTCTCCGCGCCCTGGGGCGAGCTGAAAGCGAGCTTGACCTGGCCGTAGACGACCACGTGGAAACCGATGCAGGGATCGCCCTTATGAAAGAGTATCTCGCCGCGGGCCGCATAGATCTCACGCGTGCCGAGGGCCAGGCGATCGATTTCCTCGGGGGTGAGCTCGCGGAAGAGCGGCAGATTGGCGAGGAAGGACTGCAGCTTGATCTGGGGGGTTCCCATGGCGCGGTCGGTTAACCGCACGCTAGCACACGGGCGCGGGGGAGAACAACAACCCATCCCGCGCGACCCTGACCGCGGCGCGTGCGCTGGCGGATTTGACCGGAATCAAGGAATCGGCGCCCGGTCGTGGCGTGCGCTGCAACAGCGCCCTAGAATCGGGGACATGCAAGAGGTGATGGTCTCGCGCGCCGCCGCGCCGCCCCGTTCGCGCTGGCAGGTTTTCACCGGCGAACCGCACCGGGTGATGTTCTTCGCCGGCATGGCGCAGGGGATCCTGGCGCTCGTGTGGTGGCTCCTCGACCTTCTCGGGCGCTACGCCGGGTGGTACGCCCCGATACCGTGGACGGTGCCGGCGCCTTGGGTGCACGCGTTTCTCACGATCTACGGATTTCTGCCCTTTTTCATGTTCGGCTTCCTCATGACCGCGGTGCCGAACTGGCTCAAGGTCGCGGTGCCGCGCAGCTACTATCTGCCGTCGATGCTCGCGATGAGCGGCGGCTGCCTGCTCTTCTACCCCGCACTGCTCGCGAGCCGGGAAGTCGTTACCGCGGCGCTGCTGCTCGTCCTGGCCGGCTGGGGGGTGGGGCTCGCGGGGCTCTACCGGCTCATCGTGCTGACACCGGAGCGCGATATCCGCCACGCGGCGATCCTCTTCGCGGCGATGACCTGCGGCTTTATCGGGCTCGCCTGCCTCGTCGCCGCGCTGTACGGGGGATCACCGCTGCTGCCGGCGCTCTTCCGCGACGGCGGCATCTGGTTCTTCGCGCTGCCGATCTTCGTTAGCATCAGCAACCGCATGGTCCCGTTCTTCTCCGGTCGCGTGCTCAAGGACCCGGCGATCGCACGGCCGACATGGTCGCATCCCTTGCTGCTCGTCGGCAGCGCCGGACACGGGCTGCTCGCCATCGCCGGACTCGCGCAATGGACCTGGCTCTTCGATCTGCCCATGTGCGTTGCGGTAGGCTTTCTTGCGGTGAGATGGGGACTGCTCAGGAGCTTCAAGGTCCATCTCCTCGCGGTGCTGCACCTGTCGCTCGCGGCACTGACGGTATCGCTCGCCCTCTTCGCCACCCAGAGCCTCGTGCTCCTCGCCACCGGCGAGCTCGTGCTCGGCCGCGCGCCGCTGCACGCGATGACGATCGGCTACTTCTCGGCGATGGTGATCGGCATGGTGTCGCGCGTGTCGCTCGGCCACTCCGGGCGCATGCTGATGGCGGACCGGCTGACCTGGCTCTGCTACCTCGGCATGCTCGCGGCGGCGCTCGCACGTGTGGCGGCCGATCTGCCGGGCGTATCGACCGCCGTGGGGCACACGTTGTCGGTCGCCTCCGCTCTGGTCTGGCTCGCGTGCTTCGTTCCCTGGGCGTGGCGCTACCTGCCCATGTACGTGTCGCCGCGGGTCGATCGGCAGGCGGGATGAACGACTTCGCGCTCGCACGGGTTCTGCACGTGCTCGCGGTGGTGCTCTGGATCGGCGGCGTGGCGATGGTGACGACGGTCCTGCTGCCCGCGGTCGGACGCATGAAGACGCCGCGCGAACGGGTCGAGTTCTTCGAGCGCGTCGAGCGCCGCTTCGCCTGGCAGGCGCGCGTGACCACCCTGATCGCCGGCGTGTCGGGGTTCTACATGGTGCACTACATGGACGCCTGGGACCGCTTCGCCCAGACCGCCTTCTGGTGGATGCACGCCATGGTGATCGTCTGGGTGATCTTCACCGCGATGCTGTTCGTCCTGGAGCCCCTCGTGCTGCATCGGTACTTCCTCGTCCGCGCAAAGCGCGATCCGAGCGGTACGTTTGCGCTGATCCAGCGCATGCACTGGTTTCTGCTCACGGTGAGCCTCCTTGCCGTCGCGGGCGCGGTCGCGGGCAGCCACGGCTGGTTCTGGATCCCTTGAGCTACGTGCTCTTGAAAAACGTGCACGTCGCCTGCGTGGTGACTACTATCGTGCTTTTCCTCGTGCGGGGCGCCTGGATGATCCAGGGCACGCTGCGGGACAAGGGGCGGTGGGTGCGGGTCGCGCCTCACGTGATCGATACCGTGTTGCTCGCGAGCGCGATCGCCATGGTGATCCTCCTCGGCCAGTATCCCGGTACGGCGGGCTGGCTCACGGCGAAGGTGATCGGACTCGTCGTCTACATCCTGCTCGGCACGATCGCACTGAAACGCGGGAAGACGCTGCCGGTGCGCATCACCGCCTTCGCGGGCGCGCTCGCGACCTTCGCCTACGTCGTTTCCGTGGCATTGACCCGCGATCCGCGCGGGTTTTTCGTGCTGTGAGGGACCGTCCGATGATCGAATCCCTGATCCCCGTCATACCCGGCTTCGACGAGCCCATCGAGATGCTGCGCGCCTGCCACGATCGCATCGAGCATCAATGCGCAACGCTCGAGCGTCTGGTGCCGCACTTGAAGAACCACGGCTGCGACGAGGCGGCGCGCGAGGCCGCGGCGGCTGTGCTGCGCTACTTCACGCTGGCCGGGCCACATCATCACGCGGACGAGGAGCGGGATCTCTTTCCGCGCCTGCTCGCGGCCGCGACCGGCGAAGACGCGCAGCGCGCGGCACTGCTGGTCGCATCCATGGTCGCCGACCATCGCGAGATGGAGCGGCTCTGGGCCGATCTCGAACCCGTGCTCGAAACGCTCGCTCGTGGAGCCATCGACCGCCTCGACGCCGTGCTGGTCGGCGCGTACTGCACCATCTACCGCAACCACATCGCGATCGAGGAGACCGACGTCATCGCGCTCGCCGAGCATCTGCTGACGCCCGCGGCGCTGGCCGAGGTCGGGCGCGCCATGAGCATCCGGCGCGGGGTCAGGCCGCTCGACGACGTCCCGACGGAGGGAGGGGTCGCGCCATGATGCAGGCGGTCTACTTCACGCTCATCGCCGTCGGCCTGTACTTCGTCTCCGACCGGCTGCTCGACTGGATCGAGCGCGCCCGGGGCGAGCGCTTCAAGAACCGGCAGATCGTGTTCTTCGGGATCATTCTGCTGCTTGCCCTGATCACGTTCCAGCTGATCGACCGGTTGGGCGGCACGGAGGCTGAACACGTCGCTCACGCGCCGTCGAGCAGCAGCCGGATGTCGTGCACGAGGGACTCGGCGCCCTTGCCGTAGCCGTGGTAGAGCCGCAGCCGACCCTGCGGATCGAAGATGAAGGTTCCGGCGGAGTGGTCGATGAGATAGTTCTCCGCCGACGAGCCCGCCGTCTTCTGCGAGAACACCTTGAAGTCGCGTGCGGTCTGCCCGATCTGCGCCTCGTCGCCGTGCAGGCCGAGGAAGGTCGGATGGAACGACGGCACGTAGCGGGCGAGCAGCGCCGGCGTGTCGCGCGCCGGATCGACCGTGACGAAGAGCACCTGCACCCGGTCCGCCTTCGCGCCCAGTTCCTTCATCACGGCCGCGGCTTCGGCGAGCGTCGTCGGGCACACGTCCGGACAGTGGGTGTAGCCGAAGAAGAGCAACACCACCTTGCCCTTGAAGTCGGCGAGCGTGCGCGGCTTGCCGTTGTGGTCGGCGAGCCGGAAGTCCTTACCGTAGTCGGCGCCGCTCACGTCCGTGTTCATGAACGCTTCGCGGCTGCAGGCGGCCAGCAGGACGAGCGCCGCGAGCGCGAGGCCGAGCCGATACCACTTCGTCATGTCGCTGCTCTCCGGCGCGCGGCGAGGATTGCCCGCACCACCACGACGAGGAAGATCAATCCACCGACGGCTGCGATCAGTCCCCCGAAGCCCATGATGCCCATGGCGACGATCTCCTCGGTGCTGCGCAGCGCCTGCGCGCCACCCGCGACCTTGCGCTGCACGCCGTAGCCGCCCGACCACACCAGCCCGAGGATGTGCAGGAGCTGCCCGCCGCCGTAGATATACGGCTGCCAGGCCGCGAGCCGGCCCACCGGCTTTGCGAATCCGAACTGCGGCAAGAGGTGGTAGGTGAGCCCCATGAACGCCAGGGTCACGCCGACGATGCAGCCGTGGTAGTGGGCCGGTATCTTCACGTTGCTGCCGTGGATCATGAAACCGATGATGCCGCCGACGCCGAACACTATGAGCGATGCGATCAGCGATCCGTAGAGCGGTTGGTCGCTTCGCGCGGGAGCACGGCTGCGCACCATGCCGATCACCACCGCGAGCGCGAACGGCGCGATGGCGAGCCCGCCGCCGACGCGCATGATCCAGGTGAGGAAGTTGTGGTGCTGCACCGAGCCCACGTCGTGGCCCAGGTACACCACCGGCGTGAGAAACACCGATACGAGGCCGATGCCGAACAGCAGCACGCTCACCCGCGGCGAGAGCGGCAGCCGGAGGTCGAGCGCGCTCGCGAGCCAGAGCCACGCGACGAACATGAGCAGCGTGTAGGTGAACTGGATGACGTGCCCGCCGCCCCAGAAGAGGAGCTCGTAGTAAGTCTTCGACTCCACACCCGCGGGCATTGCCCACCACGACCAGGCGAAGGCGAGTATCGCGACGGCGGCCGAAACTAGCGAGCTGTTCAGGCCGAACCTGAGCGCGCCTTCGCCGGTCAGGCTCATGCCCACCAGCGGCGCCGCTGCCATGCTGCGCAGGACGAGCAACAGGAAGCCGGCGGCGAAGATGCCGAGGCCCCACAGAAAGACGGGATCCTCGAGCACCGGGATGTAGTTGCTCATCACCGGGCCGCCGCGGCCGACGAAGGGGGATATCGACATGAGCGCGGTGCCGATCACGGCGAGCGCGAGCGCCGCCCAGCCCGCGCCGACGAATCTGCGGGTGCTGTTCAGGCTCCAGAACACGCCGGCGAATGCCAGAAACCAGACCAGCACCGAGAGATCGACGTGCACCACCAGCGCGACGTGAAAGAAATTCACGAGCGGAAAGACGTCCTTCACGAACGGGGCGCGCGACAGCACCAGCAGCACCGAGAAGACGCCCGATGCGATCAGCGAGACGAGCCCGAGGGCGAGCCAGCCGACCGCGAGCCGGCGCCGCGCGCCTTCCGGGATCGCGAGCGCGTAACGGTACGACGTTGCAGGTGCCGACGCGGTGGCCCACGGGCGTGCGGAGGTCGCGGCGCTCTTCACAGGAACAGTACCCCGCCGCGGTTGCGGTCGAAATCGATCGTCAACATCTGCCCGGGTTCGAGCGAGACGGTTGCCTCGCGACGGAAGGCGTATCCGGAGACGGTCACGTCGTCGTTCACGGCGACCTCGATCCGGTGCGGACCCGCCGCTACCGGGAGACGCAGATACACGGCCGACGAGCCGTCGCGCCGCAGACCCGACGGCGAAATCGTGTCCTGATAGACGACCGCCCCATCGACCACGAGACGGATCGAAAGCGGTGCGCGTTCGCGCGGACATTCCTCGGGCTTGCGCATGTTCGGCGCGCGCGCCGCGAGCTCGCGCTCGGACAGCGGCCGGCAGTCGCCGATCTGCTGCCCGGGCTGGCTCACGCTCAGGCGTATCGTCGCCTGTCCTGGCGGCAGATGCTGATAGCGGGGCGACGCCGACAGATAGCCGATACCGAGCGCGAACACGGCGAACGTGCCGGCGATGCCGATCCAGTTGCGCGGCTCAGACATTTGCGGCCCGCGCGAGCGCGCGCGGTCGGTGTCGTTCGTCGAGGGCAGCGAGCGATGCGCGAAACCGCGCGAGCGCCTGCACCAGCAGGTCCTGCTCGAGCGGACCCGCCCATACCATCTGAACCCGCTCGCGGGGCACATTGACGCGCAGATGCGGTTCGCGCTCGCCGGCGATGCGGGCTTCGACCCAGCGATTCCCGAGGCGATACTCGCAGTTCCCCGACTGGCACCCGGTCACGAGCACGCCGTCCGCGCCGCCGCGCACCGCGTACTCGATGAACGATGGCGGCAGCTGCGCCGTGCAGACGAGGCTCAGCACGGCCGTGTCCGGGGCCGCGAGCGTGCGCACGTCGACGGCGCAGTCGCAGCCGAAGACCATCACCTTCGAGCGTGGCCGTGCCAGCGCGAGCCAGACGCTGCTCCAGCTGTTCGCGCAGGTGCGCGATCGGACAACTGCGGCAGGTCGATTCCCGTTGCGAGCTCCGCGACGCTGCGAAAGGGCGTCGACGACGGGCAGGCCCCCGCGCAGATGCCGCAGCCGGCGCACAGGTCGGCGATCACGACCGGCTGTTTCTGGTGCGGGCGACCGTCCTGGCGCGGCTCCATGATCACGGCTGCATACGGGCAGTCGTCGAAGCAGCGGCCGCAGCCGTTGCAGTTCGCGAGGTCCACCTGCGCGATCGGCATCCGGGTGCGTTTCGGCACCCACGGCAGCACGAGGAGGAGCAGCGTCGCGGCGGCCGCGAGCGCCCAGAGGGTCCCGACCGACGTCGCGTACTGGAGGGGGTGGAAGAACAGGTAGAACCAGTCGAGATCGAGCGCCGCCGGCACGCGGGCGAGGTCGGCCGGCGCGTGGCTCGTTGCCGGATAGGCGAGGGAGAGCGCGACCAGCGTGGCGAGCGTGCCCCAGGCGAGGAGCCGCGGCGGGTTCGTCACCGGCCGGCTGATGCGCTGGATGTGAATCCACATGCCCGCGAGGAGGGCGAGCGGGATGCCGATGTGCAGGAAGATGAGGAGCGAAAAGAAGCGGTCGCCCACGCTCTCGGGCGCGAGAAAGTTGCGCGTGAGCGGGTCGCCGAAGATCGGCAGCCAGTCCAGCCACTCCGTCGTCGCGATCAACGAGAACTGGGCGAGCTCGTCCCAGACCAGCCAATATCCGCCGATGCCGGAAGCGTAGGCGAGCCAGATCAGCAGGACGCCCGTCACCCAGGAAAACCAGCGGAACCCTTTCGCGTGGCCGCGGATCCACTCCTGCACGAGGTGCAGCAGCATCACCACGACGAATGCGTCCGAGGCGTACCGGTGGAGGCTTCGCATGAGTCCGGCCGCGTACCACTGCTCCCGGGTCATGTACTCCACCGACCGATAGGCGCCGGACACGCTCGTGTCGAACAGCACGTAGACGTAGATGCCGCTCGCGGCGACGATCCAGAAGAGGAAGTAACCGAGCGCGCCCAGGTGGCGCCAGGGATTCAGGCGCGGTCCGAACCAGCGGTCGAACGTCGTCTCGATCCGCTCGAGGCCACGCGCGGCGATCGAGCGCGGCGGGACGGCCAGCGACGCGGAATCGTGCGACGCGCTCACGTGCTGAAGATAAACCCGCCCTTCGACGCCTGGAAGTCGATCACCACCGCGTCGCCGGGTGCGAGGTCGACGGTGGCCTCGGCGCTGTGGCTGAAGCCCGCGGCGGGCGAGTCGTTCAGCCGTGCGACGAAGCTGTGCCGGCCGGCCGGAACCCGCAGGCGCGAATACAGCGTCGCCGGGCCGTCGCGGCTGAGGCCGGACGGCGCGATCACCCGATCCACCATCACCTGGCCGTCGATCTCGAGCTGGAAATGCGTCGGAGCGCGCTCGCGCGGGCAGTCTTCGCGCAGACGCATGTTGGGCGGCAGCTTGGCGAGCTCTTCGTCGCTGCGCTGGCGGCACTCCTGCAGACGCTGCGCCGCGTGGCTGAAGCTCACGCGGACGAGCGCTTCATCCGGCTCGGTGACGTGGTAGCGGGGCAAGGTCGAGAAGTAGCCGATCAACACCATCAGCGGCACGTACAGCACGCAGTTGCGCGGCGAAGCGCATCGTGTTCATCAGCGCCCTCCACCGAGCTTCACGAGGTCGCCGACCCCGGACTTGATCTGCGGCGCGAGCTTGAACGCGTCGGAAAAGCAGTCGTGCTCCGACATGCCGCGCGACACGAAGGCCGGATGCGCTGCCTCCACCATGGCGACCGACCCGCAGGCATACACCTGGTGGCCCGAGAGGTCGGGAAAGTCCTCCAGGATCGCTTCGTGGACGAGACCCGTGCGGCCGGTCCAGCGGTCTTCGGGCGCGGGTTCCGACAGCACCGGCACGAAGACGAAATTGGGATGCTCCTTCGCCCATTGGGCCGCCAGGTCGCCGAGGTAGAGGTCGCGCAGGCTGCGCACCCCCCAGTAGAGGATCATCTTGCGCTTGAGCCCGGTGTGGAACGCGTGCTCCACCATGCTCTTCACCGGCGCGAAGCCGGTGGCGCCGGCGACGAAGATGATCGGCTTGGTGCTGTCCTCGCGCAGGAAGAACGCGCCCAGCGGACCTTCGAACCGGATCGGGTCGCCCACCTTCATCTCGTTGAACACGTGGGTCGTGAAGCGACCGCCCGGCATGAGGCGGATCTGCAGCTCGATCAGGTCGTGCACGTGGGGCGCGGTGGCGAACGAGAAGCTGCGCTTCGCGCCGTCGTCGAGAATCACGTTGATGTACTGGCCGGCGTAGAACGCGAGCTTCTCGCCTTGCGGGAGCTGCAGGAAGATCTGCATCACGTCGTGGGACAGGCGCTTCATCTCGACCACCGTGGCGGTGTAGGTCTGCGCCACGATACCCCCGGGCGCCGCGGTCGGCACGTATTCGATTTCGAGATCGGAGAGCGCGGTCGCGCAGCAGAGCAGCGCCTTGCCGTCGCGCTTCTCGTCCGCGGTGAGCATGCTCTCCTGATGCGCCCCGTAGTCCACGGTGCCGTACGTGATGGTGGCCTTGCACACGCCGCAGCCGCCGTTGCGGCATTCGTACGGCAGCGCCACGCCCTCGCGCAGCCCCGCGTCGAGCAGGGTTTCGCCCTCGCGCGCGGTGATGATGCGATGGTCGGGGTGGACCATCACGTGGTAGCCCTCCTTCGGGCCGCGCCGGCGCTTGGGCGGCAGCCACGGGAGCAGCGCGAAGAGCAGGGCCATGCCGCCGACGAAGGCCCAGAGCTCGCCGGGCGACCACTTGTAGAGCAGCGGATAGACCGGCAGGTAGAACCAGTCCATGTCGACTGAGGTGATCGCCTTCGACAGATCCGCCGGACCCTGGCTGACGGCGGGTTTGACCAGCGAGAGCGCGACCAGCGCCACCACGAGGGTAATGGCGATGGGCCGGGGCGGGTTGGTGCGCGCGTGCGGCACGCGGTGGGTGTGCACCCACAGCAGCACCAGCACACCGAGCGGAATGCCGATGTGCAGGAACGAGAGCAGCGAGAACAGCCGATCGTTGACGTTTTCGGGGAAGACGAAGTTGCGGATCAGCGTGCCGTTGAAGACCGGCAGCCAGTCGAACCACTCCATCGTCGCCACCACCACGAACTGCGCGTACTTGTCCCAGGGCAGCATGTAGCCGTTGATGCCGGCCGCGTAGACCAGCCAGAGCACGACCAGGCCCGTGATCCACGAGAACCAGCGAAACGACGCGATAGTGGTCGAAGGTGAAGTGGCGCAGCAGGTGCAGCACCATGGTGAGCACCATGACGTCGGAAGCGTAGCGGTGCAGGCTGCGCATGATGCCGCCGAACCACCATTGCGCGGTGAGCGCCTCGACCGACGAGTACGCGCCGGTGACGCTGGTCTTGAAGAAGATGTACTCGACCAGACCCGTCACGACCACGATCCAGAACATGAAGTAGCTGATCGCGCCGAGGTAGTAGAGCGGGTTCAGCCGGTCGCCGAAGGCGAGGTTGAAGACGGATTCGACCTTAAGGAAGATCCACTGTCCGGCGCGCTGAATCACTCTGAGCAATCGGGGATGTCCTTCGTCGGCGCGGCCGGGCGGAAGTGCCCGGGGCGCGCTCGATTCCATGCTACAGGGAGCACCCGGCAGCTGAAATTGATGTGAATCAACGCGGAAGAGGGCGGGTCCGGCTGCAGCCGCGGTCTGTTCAGGCACTGCCGAGCGCTGTGGCGCGCAGCCGCCGGCTCACGAAACCAACAGGTCGATCCGACTCCGCGCGCCTCTGCTACCGCGGTTCAGCACATGCGTGTAAGGCCCGGACTCGGCGGGCGCGAAGCGCCGCGGGCTGCCTGACGCAAGGCCCGTTGCAACGCCTTGTCGTCGGCGTGGTGGCGGCGGATGACGCCGGAGCGCGGGTCGGTACAGAGGCGCGCCGAAGGAAAGACGTACTGCCAGCCCCAGTCCCGGGCTGCCTTGGGATACTTGCGCGCCAATGCAAACGGCAGGTAGACCTCGCCGAGCCTGCGGCGAGGTCGCGGCCGTGTAGCTGCCGAACCCGCGCAAGTTGTTCCTGAAGCGCAACGGCCAAGCTTCCGGGCAGCATTGTCACCCTGTCCTTGAAGCCCTTGCCCTCCCGGATCAGGATCTCCCGGCGCGCGAAGTCCACGTCTTTCACGCGCAGGCGCGAGCATTCCATCACCCGCATCCCCGTGCCGTACATCAGCCGCAGCATGAGGCCCGGCGTACCTGTTGTGCGGTCGAGCACTGCGTGGACTTCGTCGACGGTAAGCACGACTGGCAGTCGCTTCGGCGACTTGGCCTGCTCGACGTTGTCGAGCCAGGGCAACTCGATGCCGAGCACTTCCCGATACAAGAACAGGATTGCGGACTTGGCCTGACAACACGCGTAGCTGTTGCGGCGGAGGCTAACCTTATCACCTGAGCGGTGGTCAGGTTAAGCGAAGCGGCCGGAGCCAATCTGGGTGGACGCCGCCACCTTGCCGACCACTGCCAAGTGGGTCAGAAACGCCTCAACCTCCGCGCGGCCCATGTCCTTCGGGTGGCGCTTTCTATTGAAGAGGATGAAGCGCCGCACCCAGTCCGCATACGCTTCCTCGGTCCGGATGCTATAGTGCTTAAGGCGGATCTTGTCGCGTAGCTGATCGAGTAGCTTGGGGGATGTCTGAACCATGGCGCGTCCCGGCAAGGTGGGTTTGCAATCCCGATTTAGGGTGCCCTAAAATCGGAACAACTCTTTGAATTAGATGCCGGGGAAGCTTTATGACTGATACTATATCCAGCTCTTTGGCGCTTTGTAAAGACGACATTTTTAGGGGTCCTACTTTAAGTTAGGCGTCCAAAGAACATGCGCTGTCGATATCGATGCAAGGTACATGGGCAGTTGCGAACGCCCACAGCCTTCACATTGCCCGCAGGGGCCGTAACCTACCAACTTGAACGAGACGAATATGGGGTGGTAACCCATGTCAGCGCGACAGTCTGCAATACGGACGGATCAATGGTCGATAGGTAAAGGCAGAACTTGAGGTATGGCCGAAATACTGAGCCATACTCTAGTCGGCGTCTCGCTCGCGAGTCGTATCTAAGCCGCGAACATCAGGGCCAGTATCGGACGCAGACGGTCGAAGCACCGGAACGATAGCGCCGGGACCGGACGCCGAAGCCGATCGGCACGATTGACTGAAGCCGAGATCCGGACGATCGCACTCAGGATCGTCGACGAGGAGCATTGTGCATGGCATAGTCATCGAAGTGACCGACTGCGGAGCGTATGCGCAACTGGACGCATCGCTCAGGAGTACCTTGACCAGGGCGATTTGCGCAAAGTGCCGAGACGGCGTCGAAATTGGGAAAGCCGCCGCAGGCGGTCTACTCGATCGCAGTTCATGCAGGTAGGCGAACGAAACGCATGCAGAAACACTTATGCGGAGTTACATTGCCGAAAAGTCAGTCTTCTGCTGCCGTGAAGCAAGTCTGTCGCTGAGCCTCCAGCTGCAGACCATGCGCGAGTGAGCGTCCCAGGCCTGGCGATGCGCTCGGACGTCACGCACGTCGGCAGGTCGCGCAGCTCGAGTTGGGGGGGCGGTGCTGGGCGGCAAGGTGCACATGACAGAGGGTGCAGCCGGTACGCACTTGCCGCCTGGTCAAGCCGCCCGTGAATCCGTGGAGCTCTGCGCACTGGAGTGGGGTTTGCTCGAGCGGAATCCGACGTGCGCCACGTGCGCGTGAGCTCGTCACGCTCTCTGAGGACGAACGCTTGGTCTCCAGGCGCTTCCCATCGACGATGAACGGGCACCAGGCGTAAGCGCGCCTGGGGTCCGTGCAAGTTCGCGCAGGCCTGCGCGCGCTGGGCGATAGATGACGCTCAAGTACGAGCCATCGTCCAGCAGCTTGACTACCGGCAACTGTCGGTTGGCCACACAGCGCCACAGCAGCTGCGCCCCGGTGTCGCTGGCGGCCTTCCAATGCGCGTAGCCGCTGAAGCCTCGGTCGGCCAGGCACAGCATGTCCGGCCTGAGCAGCGCCAGCAGTGGCTCGCAGATATCCCACTCAGCGGCCCTGTAAGGGCCCAGGTTGGCGCCGATGATGGCGTGGGTGGCGCACTCCACCAGCACCGCGCACTGGGCTTGCGGATAGGCCGCGTGGCCGGTGCGGCTGCCGGGGTAGCCGAATTCGGCGGCGTTGGCCGCTTCGTCGGGAACTTCGAAGTTGCTGCCGTCGATGGCAACGAGCCGCAATCCCGCGTAGAACGCGTGCGGCTGCGCACCCGCCTCGGCCAAGGGTACGCAGGCACGCCCGTGCAGCGCCTGCAAGGGCGCGCAGCCGATCTTGCTGCGCGCCGCGCTGATCGAGGACTTGCCTACCCGGCGGCGGGTAGCGGCGCCGACCTTGAAGCGGGCACGGTACGGGCCTGTGCTCGACTGGTGGCGCGCCATCGTCCGAAGTAGACGAGGAGGTAGGCAAAAAACCAGACCGGACGGTCAGGTCTTGCCTTTTGCCTCAAAGATGTCTAAGGTAAGCAGCCATGGCCAGACCCCTGCGCATCGAGTTTCCGGGTGCGATCTATCACGTGACCTCCCGAGGTGACCGGCGTGAAGCCATCTTCGAAGACGACGCCGACCGCGAGACCTTGCTGAAGGTGCTGGGTCGGACGCTCGAGCGGTTTGACGGGCGCGTTCTGGCCTACTGCCTGATGGACAATCACTACCATCTCGTCCTGCACACAAGGCGGGCCAACCTCTCGTGCATCATGCGCGACGTCAACGGCATCTACACTCAGGCTTACAACCGCCAGCACGGCACTGTCGGCCATCTGTTTCAAGGCCGTTTCAAGGCAATTCTGGTGGACCGCGACGCCTACCTGCTGGAGGTCTGCCGCTACGTGGAACTCAACCCCGTGCGTGCGACCCTCGTTGGTAATCCGGGCAACTGGCTCTGGAGCAGCTACCGGGCGCTTACGGGGGCCGTGGCGCCGCCGCCATGGCTGGACGCGGAGGCGGTGCACGGCGCCGTGCTTGGCCATGAGGTCACCACTACAGCCGAACGGCGCCGGGCGAGGCGCTGCTATGCGGCCCTCGTGGCTGAGGGCACGGCCACGCGGCTATGGGATGCGGCGCTGCGCCAGCAGATCTATCTGGGCGACGAGGCGTTTGTGCAGCGTATGCAGGCGCGCCTCGAGCCAGCAAAGCGCAATGCGGCCGAGATCCCCAGGGCGCAGCGCAGCACGCGGGCGCGAACGGTCGCACAGTATCTCAAGGCCAGCCGCAGCCGCGACGAAGGTATCGCACGAGCCCACCGCGAAGGCGGCCATAGTCTGAGTGCGATCGCGCGCGAGATTGGCTTGTCGGTCTCGCGCGTGAGTCGTATCGTGGCTGCTGAAACAGGGCCCAGTGAGGCAAAACGCAAGACCTGACCCTAACTTCCCGAACGGTCGCACAGTATCTCAAGGCCAGCCGCAGCCGCGACGAAGGTATCGCACGAGCCCACCGCGAAGGCGGCCATAGTCTGAGTGCGATCGCGCGCGAGATTGGCTTGTCGGTCTCGCGCGTGAGTCGTATCGTGGCTGCTGAAACAGGGCTCAGTGAGGCAAAACGCAAGACCTGACCCTAACTTCCCAAGACCTGACCCTAACTTCCTCCTAACTTCCTCACTTCTTTCATTCATCCTCGATTCTCATGTGTCGGCCGTTGAAGCGTCCGAGTTTGAGCCGGCCGAAGTAGAGAAAGGCGCACCTCAGGCCTCTAGCCGCCGTCGGTGCCGCGCGCTTGTGCTTCCGCCACTCCGCGAGCAGGGAGAAGACCCCAAATACGATGATGCTCGCACCAACGAGGAGCTCGATTACGAGCGCGTAGTTGAGGCGATATCGGCCCGAGGCGGGATCGTAGACGGTGCACAGGATGCGCACACGCTCCGCGAAGGCCGCGAGGTTATCGAATGGGGTAGGCGTTCCGGTGACGAGATCCTTCATCGGGACCACCAGCATCGGCAGCTCGAACGAATCACCGTAGATCTGCCGGTACACGCGACCCTGCGCATCGAGCAGGGTCACCTGGATCAGATGGTCGTAGCCCTTCGGCGTGGGCTCGTATAGAAAGCCGAAGTCCCGCGTGAGGTCTTCGAGCGTCGCCGGGTCCGGGCTCAGGAATTCCCAGTTCTTCGCCGTGACCCCCTGCTGCTTCGCGAACGTCCGCATGGCGGAAGGCGTGTCGAACGGCAGGTTGAAGCCGATGCTCACGACGTTGAAGCTGCCCTCGCCGAGCGCGTCGTCTGCGGCTGCGACCGCTTTGGCCAGGAACTTCGTGGTGGTCGGGCAGATCTGGAAGCAGCCGGTGTAGATGAAGCTCACCAGCAGCGGCTTGCCGCGGTAACGGGAGAGCCGCACCGGCTGCCCGTCGCGATCGACGAGCGTGTAGTCGCCGACCGGCTTGCCGATGACGCTCTGGCTGAAGGCCAGCGCCTTGCGCTCGTCGAGGGGCGAGCGCTGGCGGCTGCGCCATCGTCGGCGTGCACCGGGGTCGAGAGCGCCGCGAGCAGCCCGAGGACGGCAGCGACCGCCGCGGTGCGCACGTTCACCTCACGGCGGCGTCGACCATCACCGCGACGAGCAGCACGGAGAGATGCACCAGCGATGCCCCGAACGTCTGCCCTGCCGTCGCGCGACTCGGCGCGCGCGCGAGTCGCAGGCTCTTACCCAGAAAGTAGCCGCCGGCGAGCACCGCGCCGGCGAGGTAGATCCAGCCCATGCCGTAGAAGAAGGGAACGACGGAAGCGGCTACCAGCAGGACCGTGTTCACGAAGATGATGCGCGCGCTGCGCTCGGGTCCGAAGACCACCGGCAGCATCGGCACGCCCGCGGCTGCGTAGTCCTTCTCGTGGATCATGGCGAGGCTCCAGAAGTGCGGCGGCGTCCAGAGGAACAGCACCACCGCGAGCCAGATCGCCTCCGGGCTCAACGACGGCGTGACGGCTGCCGCGCCTGCCAGCACGGCGAAGCTGCCGGCCAGCCCGCCGATCACGATGTTCCACCACGTGCGGCGCTTCAGCCACACGGTGTAGACCACGGCGTAGAAGAACGCGCCGAGAAACACGTACAGCGCGGAGACCGGATTCACGACCAGCGCGGCCGCGGCGACCGAGCCGACGGTCATCAGCGCGATCAGCCACAGCCAGGCCGGACCGTGGGTGAGCGCGCCGGTCACGAAGGGGCGCCGGCGGGTGCGCGTCATCTGCACGTCGAGGTCGCGCTCGACGTACTGGTTGAACGCCCCGGCCGCGGCGGAGGAGATGACCGTTGCCAGGATCAGCACGAACACCTTCGCCGCACCCGGCGAAGGTCCCGGGCGTGACGGCGAACCCCGCGAGCGCGGTGACGCCGATCAGGAGCCCGATCCGGAGCTTGAAGACCTTGTATAGCAGCTTGGCTGCCGCGGCGAGATCCAGCCGCCCCGACGACGAGCAGCGGCGCGGTGACAGGGCGGGCGACATCCATCTCGCTTCTCCTCCTGATCAGCTGAGCGGCCAGACCGTGGACAGGTACTTCCAGTTGACGAAGTAGTACAGCACGAACGACACGAGGAAGATGATCGCCAGCACGAACGTTCCAGGTGCGATGAACCCCGCCACGCTCCCGCCGACGGGGTGCAGCTTCCGGCTCGGGCGAAAACGCCGCTGGCAGCGGTGCGATGCCCTCGTGCGCCGGCACGTGCTTGAATCCCGGTGTTTCGATGCGCTTACCGAGGAATACGCGAGCACACGGTGATCAAGAGGTAGATCGCACCGCCGACGAACGCCACGATCGCGCTGATGCCCATGAGCGCCATCATGAGCCAGGCGGTGCCGGGAAACTCCCAGGGCAGGAGGGCGTTGGCGAAGCCCATGTCCCAGTGGCGGCGCGGCACGCCGAGCGTCCCGGCGCCCATCATGAAGAGCGCGAACGAGCTCATGCCGAGGCCGAACAGGTACACCTGGTACTTCGCCAGTCCCTCGAACATCATCTTGCGACGGAACAGCACCGGGATCAGGAAGTACGTCATCGCCATGAACGCGAGCGTGGTGCCGACGACCACGGTGGCGTGGAAGTGGCCCGGGACGTAGATGGTGTTGTGGATGATGAGGTTGAGCTGCTCGGTGCCCATCATGACGCCCGAGATGCCGCCCAGGAAACCGAACCCTATCAGCGAGATGAACATCCCCGCGAAGATCGGGTTGCCCCACGGCGCCTTGCGCAGCCACTCGAACAGACCCTTGGTGAAGCCCTTCTTCGCGCTGCGCCACTTCGATCGCACCGGGCACCGTGAGGCCGTGCACCATGGACGCGAGCACTGCGAGGTACATGGCGTAGCTGGTGTTGAAGATCTTCCAGTTCGAGGTCAGCCCGGGATCCGCGAGCAGGTGGTGGGCGCTCGCGAGCTGCAGGAACAGGATGTAGAGGAAGAACGCGCCGCGGCTTACCTTTTCGGACAGCGGCTTCGCGCCGAACACGATGGCTGCGATGGCGTACCAGATCGACACGTGGGCCGCCACGTTGATCTGCTGCGACGAGTGGCCGAACGCCCACCACACCGTCCGGTACATGAGCGAGTCGACGTGGTTGATCAGCCCGAGCGACCACAGGAAGGTCGGGATCAGGATGATCGCGCCGGAGGCGATGGTGAACACCGCGATGATCGCCGCGGTGATGGCACCGAACGTCACGAGCGGGACCGAGCCGACGTAGGTCTTTTCGTTGCGCGCCACCACCAGCGTGCCGAAGAACACGAAGCACGCGATGAGCGCGCCGACCGCGAACAGGATCAGCCCCAGGTAGAACAGCGGGTGCGCGCCCATCGGCGCATAGGAGGTGAACATCACGCTCGAATCGCCGCGGAACACCGCGTAGTTGTTGACGAGCGCGCCGATCACCATGAGCCCGAACGCCGCCCAGGCGATGCGCGGCGTGGCGAGCCGGCAGCCGAGCAGTGTCGACGAGGCGAAGTAGAGCACCGCGATCTCGAAGAAGATGATCCAGAACACGAGCATGTTGAGCCCGTGCGCGGTGAGGAACAGGTAGAACCACTCCGGGTTCAGGAGATGCACGGCCTGCCAGCGCGTCAGCGTGACACCGATGGCGAGGATGCCGCCCACGAGCAGCGCTACCACCGCCGCGACGGCGTTCACCTTCATCAACGCCTCCGCCGGCTCGTGAAACCTGAGCCCGGAGGTCGGGCAGACCCGGAACATTCGATTGACCGCCATGATCGTCCCCCTCGCCTCTTACGGTACGACGTAGATCTTGCTCACCATGTTGTGGTGATTGATGCCGCAATACTCGTTGCAGACGATCCCGAAGGTGCCTGCGCTGGTCGGCGTGAGCGTCACGATGTGGTCGTAGCCGGGATGCACCTCGATGTTGATGTTCTCCGGTTGCAGCGAGAAGCCGTGCAGCCAGTCCATAGACATGAGGTGCAGGCGGTAGGTCTTGCCCTGCTCGAGCTCGATCAGCGGCCACCATTGCCACAGACGGGCGATCAGGTAAACGTCGCTGCCCGCGGGCGGATGCACGACCGGGATCTTCTGGTCGGTCTCGGTGCGCACCGTGTACTTGTCGACCATCTCCTGCGCCCGCTTCTGATACGCCTCGGGCGTGGTGCGGAACGCCTCGTTGGCGAGGTTCTGCTTACCGAAGATGTGCCAGTACGGCATCATGAAGAACATGATGAGGCACCAGACGAGCGCGATCGCGATCCAGGTGCCCTCGACGCGGTCCAGCGGCTGCTTCCACCAGTAGCGACTGGTGGGCGGTTGTATGGCGCTCATTCTCGCTTCTCCCTGATATGCAGTCGGCGCGCTACTTCATGACCGGAACGCTGAGAATCTCCATCACGCCCCATACGACGTAGAGCACCGTGGGGATCGTCACACCGAGAAAGAGCAACAGGAAGGGGTTGTCGAGGATCTGCTGCATGGCCGGAATCGGCTCTTCGAGCACCTCGTCCTCGGGGCGCACGGTGGCGGTTTTGGTGATGTCGGCCATTTTCTTCCTCCCGTGTTCGCGTTGACGCGCCGCCGGGCGGCGCAAAGGGGCCAGCGGTTTCCAGGAGGCGTTTATACGCCGCGCGTGGCCGCACCGAACTTGATTCGCATCAAGCTTTTTCGAAGGCACGGCCGCCGGCCTGGCCGGGCATGGCGTCTTCTCGATTAAAATGGGCGTCACTGGCAAATCCGGATGCGTCACATGAGCGTGATGGAGCAGCGAGGCTGGGGGTCCTACACCGGCGCCGTCCCGGCGCGCAATGCGCTAGCCGCCGGCAGGTCGCCGCGTGGCTGCTCGTGTGCTGCGCGCTCGTCTTCGCGATGGTGGTGGTGGGCGGTGTCACGCGCCTCACGCATTCGGGACTCTCGATCACCGAGTGGCAGCCGATCGTAGGCACCGTGCCGCCGCTTTCGGATGCGGCGTGGCAGGACGCGTTCGCCAAGTACCAGCAGACGCCGGAGTTCCAGCAGGTGAACCGGCACATGTCGCTCGCCGAGTTCAAGCCGATCTTCTGGATGGAATGGGCGCACCGGCTGCTCGGACGTCTCATCGGTCTCGTGTTTCTCGTCCCGTTCGCTCTACTTCCTGCTGCGACGAAAGCTCGACTGGGGCTTCGGCTGGAAGCTCGCCGGGATCTTCGTCCTGGGCGGGCTGCAGGGCGCCATGGGGTGGTACATGGTGCAAGAGCGGGCTCGTGGACGATCCGCGCGTGAGCCAATTCCGCCTCACCGCCCACCTCGGGCTCGCGTTCCTGATCTACGGCCTCATGTTCTGGGTCGCGCTCGACCTGCTGCGTCCGCGCGACGCGTACCCGAATCCGCGGCTCGCGGGGCTGCGCCGTTTCTCGACGTGGCTCGTCGGGCTCGTCTTCGTGATGGTGCTGACCGGGGGCTTCGTGGCGGGCATCCGCGCGGGTTTCGCCTACAACACGTTCCCGCTCATGAACGGGCACGTGGTGCCGCCCGAGCTCTTCATGCTCGAGCCGTGGTGGCTGAATTTCTTCAGCAACATGGCCACCGTCCAGTTCGATCACCGCCTGCTCGCGTGGGTGCTCGCGTTCCTCGTGCCGTGGTTCTGGCTGCGCAGTCTGCCGCGCGCCGTTGTCCGCTCCCGCACGGCTCGCGTGCCATGCGCTGCTGGCCGCGCTCGTCCTCCAGGCCGCCATGGGCATCGCGACGCTGCTGCTGGTGGTGCCGATCGGGCTCGCGGCGGCGCATCAGGCGGGCGCCGTGGTGCTGTTCTCGGCCGCGCTCTGGGTGGCGCACGAGCTGCGTCGCGGCTGACGCAATGACCCGCTCGGCGGAGCGCGGCGCGCTCGTACGCCGGATCGCCACCTTCGCCGCGCTCGGCACTTTCGTGATCGTGGTCGCGAGCGCCTTTCTCAGGCTGTCGGCACCCCACCAGGATTGCCCCGACTGGCCGGCCTGCTACGGCAAGGTGACGCAGTCCGCCGACGGCACCGAAGCGAGCGCGCTCCGTCGCTTCGCGCGCCTTGCGCACCGAATCGCCGCCACCGCGGTGGCGGCCGCGATCCTCGCCCTCGCGGTCGCTTTGCTTCACGCGGCGCCCCGATCGCGCACCGACCGGATGCTCGCGGTCGCGCTCGTCGTGCTGACCGGTTTTCTGGCGGTGCTCGGGCGGTGGACGCCCACCGGCGCCCTGCTGCCGGCCGTCACGGTGGGCAATCTGGCGGGCGGCTTCGGGCTTCTCGCCCTGCTGTGGTGGTTGCGGCTGCGCCATGCCGAGGCAGGCCCGGGCGACCGCGCCGTTTTCCCGGCGTGGCTGGCGGCCGGCGCGATCGTGCTGGTGAGCGCGACGGCGCTGCTCGGCGCCCTCGTGAGTGCGAACTATGCGGCGCTCTCCTGCACGACGCTGCCGGACTGCAATGGGCACTGGTGGCCCGCGCCGACGCTCGCGGCATTCGACATGTTCCGTCCGCTCGCAGTCGACGGTGCACAGCGCGTGCAGCTCGCGGACTACGCGCCGTTCCTGCACATGCTGCATCGCTATCTCGCCGCGGCGTCGGCGCTGGCGGCTGCGGTGCTCGGGGCGTGGCTGATCGCGCGCGGGCAGAGCGGGCGCGGTCTGGGAGCAGGGGTGCTCGTACTACTGGCGCTGCAGGTCGCGCTCGGCGTCGCAGCGATCACGCTGCTCGCTGCCACTGCCGGTGGTCGTGCTGCACAACGGCATCGGCGCGCTGCTGCTGATCGCCGTGGTGACCGCGAGATACCGGTTCGCGGCGCAGCGGGCGCAGGGGTGGCGCCGGTGAATCTTGCAGCCCTGATTCGGGAGGTCGGGCGCGGACCGCACGGGTCGCGCGATCTGTCGGAGGCCGCTGCCTGCGAGCTCTACGTCGCGATGCTGGACGGGCGCGTGCCCGAGATGGAGCTCGGCGCGATCCAGATCGCGCTCCGGGTGAAGGGCGAGGGACCGGAGGAACTGCGCGGGTTCTACGGGGCTTTGAAGGCGCGCCTTGCGACGCTGGAACTCGACGATGCGTCCGCGCGGCCGGTGGTGCTGCCGAGCTACAACGGCGCGCGCCACCAGGCCAACCTCACCCCGCTGCTCGCGTTGCTGCTCGGGCGGCTGGGCCTGCCGGTGCTGATCCACGGGGCGCCCGACGCGCATGGTCGCATCACCACCCAGTCGGTGCTGGAGGCCCTGGATATCCGGCCGTGTCGCGACCTGGCCGAAGCAAGAGCGCGCCTCGGCAAGGGCGAGATCGCCTACGCGCCGGTCGAGCTCCTCGTGCCCGGTCTTGCCGCATTGCTCGCGACCCGCAACCGCCTCGGACTGCGGTCGAGCTCCCATAGCCTGGCCAAGCTCATCGATCCCTTCGGCGGACGGGCACTGCGTGTGGTTTCGGTCTCGCACCCGGACTATCTCGATCGCATGGGGCGATTTCTGCGCGAGACCGCGGCGCGGGCACTGCTGCTGCGCGGCACCGAGGGCGAACCCTTCGCGAATCCGAAGCGCCGGCCGCGGATCGAGCTCTACCGGGACGGCGAGACGGAGGTGCTCTCCGACGCCGAGACGGGGCCGATCGCGGTGCTGCCCGAGCTGCCGTCCGCCATCGATCCGAGCACCACCGCCGACTGGACGAAGCAGGTGCTGAGCGGGCGGGTGCCGCTGCCGCCGTCCCTGGTCGATCAGCTCGGCCTGCTGCCTCTACGGCGCCGGTCGCGCCGCATCGCTCGCCGAAGCCAGAGCGCAGGCGCTACGGCTCGTCGGGTGACGGCGGAACGGGTTTTCGCTGCCAGATCACGACGCGAAACGAGCCGTCGGGGTCGGATTCGCAGCGGGCGTCGTAACCGTTCCGGTCCAGCACGCGCAGGAGGGCGCGAGGCTCGCGATGGATGATCAGCAGCATGCGCTTGCCGAATGGCAGCAGATCGAGGCTTTCCAGCACGCGGACCATGGGTTCCGGCGGCTCCAGACCGCGCGCGTCCACCACCAGATGGAACTCGGGGTCTGCGCCCGGAGTGCTCACAGGAGCTCGTCCAGGCAGACGATGAGCGGATGGCCGCACACGACCGGCCCGAGCGAGTAGAGGACCGTCTCCGCGCGGCCGATATGACGTCTGAGCAGCGGAATCAGGCGCTCGCACGTGGTGATGAACACCTCCACATCCTGCGCGCCGAGCGCGGCCTGCATCTCCCGCAACGCTGCGGCCAGTTGGCCATGGCGGCGGCGCATCGCGTGAATCGTCCTCGCCGCGTGTACCCCGCTTTGCACGAGCAACGGAAAGAACGCCCGCTCCTCGCTCGCGATGCGTTGCCACAGCGCTTCCAGGAAACGTGCGGCCATGCCGCTGCACCGCGACCAATCGCCTGCTGCCGCCGCCCGCTCCGCTTCAGCCAGGAAGGCCTCCCAGCGGCGACGCTTGTCGATCATTGTTGAAGATGCCGGCACAACGGCATGTGCTCCGAGCAAACCATGGGCATAACCAGCATAGACGTCCCATCGACGGCGCGGCCTTGATGCGTATCAAGGAAATCCCGCTGCCATGGAACAGGAGCCGGGATCGAGCGTCAGTCATCGATGGCAGCGAGCCGCGCGCTTTCCCGCCAAAGCCTCGCGGCAGCCGTGTCGTCCCGACCCTCGCGCGTGGGGGTCGCCGGCCTGCACCGATAGAAGTAGCGGCCGCTCACGTCGACCACGTCCTCGGAAGCGGCAAGATAGACGATGGTTTCGGCGCCCTTCTCCGGCGTGATCGCCAGGACCTTCGCCAAGCGGACGACGTGCGCTCCGAGACCACCACTCTGATCGCCGAAGCGGGTCGCGACAAAGCCGGGATGCAGGCAGTTGGCGGTGACCCCGGTGCCGGCGAGGCGGCGCGCAAGTTCATGCGTGAACAGGATGTTGCAGAGCTTGGAGCGCCCGTAGACCTTGAGGCCGCTGTAGCCACGGGTCGATTGCAGATCACTGAAGTCGAGCCTTGCACCCCTGTGGGCAGCGGATGCGGTGTTGATGACCCGGGCGGGTGCCGAAGCAATCAGGCGCTCGCGCAGGCCGTGGGTCAACACGAAATAGGCCATGTGGTTGGTGGCGAAAGTAAGCTCCAGCCCGTCCTCGGTAACGCTGCGCGAGTTGAAGAGGGCGCCGGCGTTGTTGATCAGCACGTCGATCCGGGGCTCCGCCGCCGCGATCGCCTGCGCCACCCGCTTCGCTTCGGCCAGACGCGAGAGATCCGCGTAGTGGATGGCGTGCGCGAGGCGGGGTGCCCTTTCACGTAACCGCGCCAGCGTGGTCTCTCCGCGCACCTTGTCACGCGCTACCAGCACGATGCGCGCGCCCTTATCCGCAAGCCTCTCCGCCGCGACCCGGCCTATGCCCGACGTTGCTCCAGTGATGACGACGACCTTTCCCTGCACGAGTCCTCCTGCTTGTTAGCCATCACCGCCGTCGCACGGCGGGCATGGCCTCGAGCTGCCTGGCCGATTGCGCCAGTCCGTTCAGGATCCCCTCGAGCACCCCTTTGCCTCAGGACACCAGGTGTTCGAGGTGTTGGCGAACGCGCTCTCACGCGTGACGATGGACCTCCGCCCCAGATGGGAATTGATGGGAATTCCTTTCTGGGCGAGGTGGCCGCTGTGGCTGGCAGGCCTACTTGAGCGCGATCCGATCAGCAGTTCCACGGTTGCCGCTATCGCGATGTGAAGCAGCATGGCGGCAACTATTTTCTTGCCGCCGTCAAGGCTGCAGAGGCTGTACTTCTCTGCCGGGGCGACGGCTGAGTGAGGATGGTGGTGGCCAAGGGCGGAATCGAACCACCGACACAAGGATTTT
>CAVTGS010000003.1:0-83748 GCA_963734295.1 uncultured beta proteobacterium
ACGCGAGAAATAGCACGAGGCCGAGGACGAGGACGGTCATGAGCGGATCGGTGCAGGCGGTAACGAGAGGAAGTATCTCACGCCTCGCAGCAGGCGGTGGCCGGTCGCTGCCTCGTCACGCACCGACGCGCACCCGTGCGAACCTGCGCTTGCCGACCTGCAGCACTGCCGTGGTGCCGGGGGCGAGCATCAGCGTCTTGTCGCTTACCTTCTCGCCATCGACGCGCACGCCCCCCTGGTCGATCATGCGCATGGCTTCCGAGGTGCTTGCGGTCAGCGCGGCCTGCTTCAGCACCTGCACCAGTGCGACCGGTGTGCTCGCCGTCACCGCGATCTCCGGCATGTCTTCGGGCAGCACCCCGGCGCGGAAGCGCGCCTCGAAATCCGCGAGCGCACGCGCCGCAGCCGCACGATCGTGGAAGCGCTCGACCATCTCCTGCGCGAAGACGACCTTGATGTCGCGGGGATTACGCCCGCCGGCAACCTCCTCTTTCCACTCGCGGATTGCCTCCGCCGAACGCGAACGACAGCAGCTCGATGTAGCGCCACATCAGCTCGTCCGAGATCGACATCAGCTTGCCGAAGATCTCAGCGGGACTCTCGGTGATGCCGACGTAGTTGCCGAGCGACTTCGACATCTTGTTGACGCCGTCCAGACCCTCGAGCAGCGGCATGGTGAGGATGCACTGGGGCGGTTGACCGAAGTGCTTCTGCAGTTCCCGGCCCATCAGCAGATTGAACTTCTGATCGGTGCCGCCGAGCTCGATGTCGGCCTGCATCGCGACCGAGTCGTAGCCCTGGATCAGCGGGTAGAGGAACTCGTGGATCGCGATCGGCTGGTTGCTTCGATAGCGCTTGCCGAAGTCGTCGCGCTCGAGCATGCGCGCAACCGTGTGGGTCGCAGCGAGCCGGATCAGGTCGGCAGCGCCGAGCGCGTCCATCCATGCGGAATTGAACATCACCTGCGTGCGATCCGGGTCCAGTATCTTGAACACCTGATCGGTATAGCTCGCCGCGTTCCGCGCGACATCCTCGCGGGATAGCGGCGGTCGCGTGGCGTTCTTGCCGGTCGGGTCGCCGATCATCCCGGTGAAGTCACCGATGAGAAAGAGCGCCGTGTGCCCCAGATCCTGTAACTGGCGCATCTTCGTGAGCAGCACGGTATGCCCCAGATGCAGGTCCGGCGCGGTCGGGTCGAACCCGGCCTTCACCCGGAGGGCGCGTCCGGCTCTCAGCTTTTCGACGAGTTCCTCTTCGACTAGCAGGTCCTCTGAGCCACGCTTGATGATCTCGAGAGCTTTGGCAGTGTCGGTCATGGATCCTCACTGGGCAGAACGGCCGCGCTCACCGCAAGAAGGCTTTAGCCAACGAACCGTTTTTCACGGGCACATAGTCTGCTAAGCTTCGCCGGGGAAAGCCAACTACAACACCGTGATGCAAATCGTAAAGCTTTGGATTTTAGCGCAAAAACGCGGAGAGGCCGTACTGCGTGGTCGCCACCGTTGGGTGGTCGCCGCGGCTACGGTGCCCCTCTTCGGGGTTCTGGCGGCGTTCGGTACGGCTCCTGACACGATTACTCAGTCCATCCCCTGGGAGCAGCAGGTGGTCGAATCGCTTCCGCCTCCCGAGTTGGCAGCGGTGCCGGCGGGGGAGCCGCATTTCTGGCGTGAGGAAATCATCCGCCGCGGGGACACCCTCGCGAACGTGCTGGCGCGACTGCAGGTAAGCGAGTCTGCGGTGCACTCCTATTTGCGCCAATCGAAGGATGCCAAACCGCTCTTTCAGCTCGCTCCTGGGCGCAGCATCCAGGCGCTCACCGCGGAGTCGGGGGCGCTGCTCGCGCTCCGCTATCGGACCGGTTCGGGCAAGGAACTGCTGGTCACGCGCAACGGCGATGCCTACTCCGCCAGGACCCAGCCGGTCGATCCTGAACAACGGTTGGTCATGAAATCGGCGACGGTCACCGGGTCGCTCTTTTCCGCAATGGACGATGCCGACGTGCCTGATGCCGTCGCCGACCAACTGCTGAAGATATTCTCGGGCGATATCGATTTCCACAAGGACATGCGCCGGGGCGACCGCTTCGCGGTGGTCTACGAAGCCCACTATCTCAACGGTGCACTGGTGCGTACGGGACGCCTGCTGGCTGCAGAGTTCGTGAGCAGGGGTAAGAGCTATCAGGCCGTCTGGTTCGAGGGCGAGCCCGGAAAAGGGGCGTACTTCACGCCGGAGGGGAAATCAGTGCGCAAGAGCTATCTGCGCACCCCCATCGAGTTTTCACGAATCTCCTCCGGCTTCAGCGAGGCGCGACTCCATCCCGTGCTGCAGACCATGAGAGCGCACAAAGGCGTGGATTACGCGGCACCCATGGGCACCAGGGTGCTTGCTTCGTCGGATGGCACGGTGGAGTTCGTCGGCCAGCAGTCAGGCTATGGCAATGTTGTCATCATCGAGCATCGCGACAACGTGAGCACGCTGTACGCACATCTCGCGGGCTACGAGGCCGGTCTGCAAAAGGGCCAGCGCGTCGAGCAAGGCGAGGTGATCGGCTATGTCGGAATGACGGGCCTTGCTACCGGACCGCACCTGCACTACGAGTTTCGGGTCAACGGCGAGCACCAGGATCCGCTCGATGGGTCGATACCCCAAGGCCTGCCCCTCACGCCGCAACTGCGGGCCGCGTTCGAAGAAAAGGCCCAACCCCTCGCAGAGCGCCTCGCGCTTCTTCGCGTAACGAATCTCGCACGCTTCGAGTAACCGCGCGCAGCCGATCAAGCAAGCCGTGGCCGGGGGCGAACGCCCCCGATGCCTAAGCGCTCAGGCCGAGAAGGAAGACCCGCAGCCGCAGGTCGAGGTGGCATTCGGGTTCTTGATGACGAACTGAGCCCCTTCCAGGGATTCCTGAAAGTCGATCTCCGCGCCGACCAGGTACTGGAAGCTCATCGGATCGATGAGCAGCGTCACGCCTTCCTTGACCATCGACGTGTCGTCCTCGTTGACCGTTTCGTCGAAGGTAAATCCGTATTGGAAACCGGAGCATCCGCCACCCGACACGAAAACACGCAGCTTGAGCTCGGGGTTGCCTTCTTCGTCGATCAGATCGCGGACCTTGCGGGCCGCGGCGTCGGTAAAGTTGAGCGGCGCTTCCATAGCCGTCGGTGCGTTCATGGCTTCACTCCTGAAGGTTGTACAGCTCGCGCATTATCTGCCGGGGGCGATGGGGGGTCAATCTGACTTCTGGGCCGACTCCGCCTGCCAACGCAGCGCGTCCGGCATTCAGGGCAGCAGCGGAAGACCTGCGAGACCGGCGTCCTCGGCCAGTCCGAACATCAGATTCATGTTCTGCACCGCCTGCCCCGCCGCTCCCTTGACCAGGTTGTCGATCACGGACAGGACGACGACCGTATCACCACCCTGCGGTCGGTGGACGGCAATGCGGCATTGATTCGCGCCGCGCACGCTGCGCGTGTCGGGATGCGCACCCGCCGGCAAGACATCGACGAAGCGCTCGCGGGCATAGCGCTGCTCGTAGAGCGCCTGCAGGTCCACGTCCCGCACGAGACGCGCGTACAGGGTGGCATGGATGCCGCGGATCATCGGGGTGAGATGGGGCACGAACGTGAGGCCGACCGGCTTCCCGGCCATGGCACCCAATCCCTGGCGGATCTCCGGCAGATGACGGTGACCCGGGACACCGTACGCCTTGAAGTTATCGCCGGCTTCCGAGAATAGCGTCGAGACCTCCGCCTTGCGGCCGGCCCCGCTGACCCCCGACTTGGCATCCGCGATGAGATGGTCCAGGTCGACCACTGCCGCCTCGAGAAGGGGCAGGAAACCGAGCTGCACGGCGGTCGGATAGCACCCAGGATTCGCCACGAGCCGCGCGCCGCGAATCTGGTCGCGGTTCACCTCCGGCAATCCGTACACGGCGTCGGCAACGAGCGCCGGCGCGGCATGGGTCATGCCGTACCACTTCTCCCACACGGCGACATCCTTGATGCGGAAATCGGCCGCGAGATCGATGACCCGCACGCCGCCGGCGAGGAGCGCTGCCGCCTGCTCCATGCTGACGCCGTTCGGGGTGGCGAAAAAGACGACGTCGCAGCCATCGAGCGTTGCCTGCTCGGGATCGCTGAACGCGAGATCGATGCTGCCGCGCAGACTAGGAAACATCTCGCTGACGGCGAGTCCGGCTTCCTTGCGCGACGTAATCGCGACGATGTCGGCTGCGGGATGCCGGGAGAGCAACCGGAGCAGCTCGACGCCGGTGTAGCCGGTGCCGCCGACGATGCCTGCCTTGATCAAGTTGGCCTCCGTACTTGGGCTCGTTGCTGTCCGAGCAGACAAAAAAGCCGCCCGCAGGCGGCTTTTCTCGGCAAACGCGCCATCTACCGCTTGGAGAACTGCTTGCGGCGCCGCGCCTTCCGCAACCCCACCTTCTTCCGCTCGACCTCGCGTGCGTCCCGCGTCACGAGACCGGCCTGCTTCAGCGCGCCCTTGAGGGACGCGTCGTGCTCGATCAACGCGCGGGTAATGCCGTGCCGCACCGCGCCGGCCTGACCCGACTCGCCCCCGCCATGCACGTTGACCTGGATGTCGAACGTGGTGAGATGATCGGTGAGGGTGAGCGGCTGACGAACGATCATGCGGCCGGTCTCACGCGAGAAGAATACATCGACCGGCTTGTCGTTGACCACGAACTTGCCCGTGCCCGGGCGCAGAAAAACGCGCGCCACCGCAGTCTTGCGGCGGCCAGTGCCGTAATGCTCCTGAGCAGGCATCGGAGATCCTTAGAACTGGGTGGACGTGGGTTGCTGAGCGCCGTGGGGATGATCGGTACCCGCATAGATTTTCAACTTGCGAAACATCGCCGAACCCAAAGGGCCTTTAGGCAACATGCCCTTCACGGCATGTTCGAGCACCCGCTCCGGATGGCTCGCCTGCAGCTTCGCAAAGGTCGTCGAGCGCAGCCCGCCGGGATAGCCGCTATGGCGGTAATAGGTCTTCTGCGTGGCCTTGTTGCCGGTTACCCGCAACTTGTCCACGTTGATCACGACGATGTAGTCACCGGTGTCCACGTGGGGCGTGAACACCACCTTGTGCTTGCCCCGCAAGCGGCTGGCAATCTGCGAGGCGAGACGGCCCAGCACCTGGCCCGTGGCATCCACCAGCAACCACTCCCGCTTGGTGTCGTGGGGCTTGGCGGAGAATGTCTTCATCGTTCGACCCTTGAGTTCACGCGCATGACTCGTGAAAAGGCGCGAAGTATAGTGTTGGCCCTGCTCGCCTGTCAACGCGCCTTCGGGGCTCACCGCAGCTCTTGGGGTCCCAAAAAAAAAGCGCAACCGGGAAGGCTGCGCTCAATTCCACCAAAGGAGGAAGATGGAGGAGACAACACGTAACCACTCAGGCAGAGCGATTACGTGAGTGGATTATGGCGCTGCAACAGAAAAAAGGCAAGACTTTTTTGTGCGTCGCAGCGACGAGTTCATTGGGCTGCCGATGCCGCGCTATTGTTCTTACTTTACAGTAATATGGAAGTCCGTTCACGCCTTGGAAGTGGAGTTGCCTGAAGTGCCATTGGGACATTTCTGCGGGAATTCGGTTGCACTGCAACGTAACGTGGGCAGCCCGGAGGGTACGACGGCCTATCGATTAGAATCACTGATTCCATATGGATCGCGGAGATCGCAATGAAGGTGCGCATCAAGTGGGTCGAGCAGGCAGCCTTCCTCGGCGAGACGGAAAGCAGCCATGCCCTGCTAATGGATGGGCCTGCCGACGGCGGCGGGCGTAATCTCGGCCCCCGTCCCATGGAGACCGTGCTGATGGGCACCGGCGGCTGCACCGCCTACGACGTGGTCCACATCCTCAAGAGAGGTCGGCAGCCGATCACCGATTGCGTTGTCGAGATAGACGCCGAACGGGCGCCCGACGATCCGAAGGTGTTTACCCGCATCCACTTCCACTTCGCTGTCAGCGGCAGGGGCCTCAATCCGAAACACGTCGAGCGCGCGATCAACCTGTCGGCAGAGAAATACTGCTCGGCCTCGATCATGCTGGGCAAGACGGCTGCAATCACGCACGATTTCGAGATCGTGGAGACGGCGTCGCCTTGAAAAAGCGCGGCACCGCCGCCCCACGGCCACCACGTGGCGCCGCGATTGCTCAGGACTTCGGCGGGTTGCCGGCAGCCGTGTGAATCGCCCCGGCGGAGTTGCGCACCGCCTGTGCCGACGTCCGGACCGCTTCGGCCGAGGCGCTGATAGCCTGCAGCCCGGACTTCTGCATCTCTAGAGTCTGGATCGTCACCTGAAGCATCTTGAGATTCATCGAGAGCCATCCCTCGACCGCTTTCAGCTCGGTGATTTTCTTGTCGATCTCAACGGGATCGAGAGTCGGCGTCAGCAGGCTGGGAATTGGAATGTTGAGCGGATTCCACATCTTCTGGATCAGCTCGAACACCTCGTTCATGGAAGACTCGTTGGGCATGGGCATGCTCCTGGGGAGGACGGGACGAAACGGTGGGTTGGAACTCGGGGACCTACGGGCCCGTCGCACGGGTCCGCTTGCAGCCGGAGCACCATCGGCCCCGGCTGAAACCTTGACTCAGATTGCAAACTGCTTCGACTCGAGGAGGTGACAACCGCTGATGCGCCAGCTTCGGTTCCGCTGGCGCTCCATGGAAAAGACGGCAATACTCACGGCCCCGTCCAGCGCAATGACCTCGACCGGCTGCACGGGCGCACCATCGAGGATTGCGGGTTGCAGGAACCGATAGGTGCGGGGTCGATAGACCGCCCCATATTCGGCTCGAACCATCTCCATGAAATTGTCGGCCGACTCGAACACCTGCCGCACGCCCGGCGAGGCGAGGGAAAACGCACCTTCGCCATCATCGAGCCGGAATGCATCCATCTGTTTCGCTATCACGGCCTGGATTGCCCGCCAGTCCCCCGCGCCTAGCCGCAGAGGCTTCGCTACCGCCGCGCCGGCCATGGACAATCCGGCCAACAGGGCTGCCATTGCCAGCAGGCGAGGAACGGTGGGGGCAAGCGGGAGGGCAACCATCTGGGGCATGGTAAACCTTTCCCTGCGCCGCGAAAAGAAGCGGCCGGGGCGCACCCGGCCCGAGTGCGTAGCGAGACGCTATCCGATCAGTTCGAGCCGCGAAAACGGCGCGTTACAACCTGACGCAGGCGTTCCTTTTCGGCGATCACCTTGCTCGCGTACTGAGCGGTCGAGTCCCAGGGTGAGCCGTTGTACATCTGCAATCCGGACTGAAGGTCTCCGCCACTGCGACCGATGTAATCCTTCAGCACCTTCGCGCCGACCAGCACGTTGACGCTGGGGTTCAAAAAGGACGCGTCGGTCTGCGATTCCGGTAGCTTGTCGGCGTGGTACTTCGGGATGACCTGCATCAGCCCCTGGGCACCGGCGTTACTCTCGGCGATCGGATTGAAGCGCGACTCGACCGCCATCACCGCCAGGATGAGAAGCGGGTCGAGGTTGACTTCGTGCCCGACGGCAAAAGCCATCTCGACCAGACGCCGGATCGCTTCGGTGGATACGAAATAGCGCTTACCGAGATAGTCCGACATGGCGCGAATCTTTCGCTCTTCGGGAGCAGGCCCGCGCACCTCCGGCTGCGGATCTGCCGTGGCGACGACAGCCACCGGATCCGCCACGAATGGCTGCACCGGTGCCGGCTCCTCGACAGCCGGCCGCGCAACCGTGGCGGGCCGGCTCTGCAGGCTCAGGACGAGCGCGACCATGCTTAGCATGAGTGCCATCACACTCGTCAAGGACGGTGCCTGAAAGCTCTCATAGGGAGCGTGACGCGACCACGGAGAAACACTGAATGCATTCGCCATTGGATGGCCTCCTTTCTGGCTTCGAGGGCACGCGCATGGGCCAAGTGGTCCGTGGGGGTTGGACCGAAGGCCTCGAGGGAGCGCGGGCCCTGTGCGCCGGTCGTTGCCTTCCGGCGCCCCCGGCGCGCCTGCTGCGAAGTACTGCCGCAGAGTCGCTTCGGGCTTCTTTAAGGAATGCGCCTGTTGGACAGGCGGGCGAAATTATTGCGATGCAATAGCCGCCTATTATTCGGTCTCGGGCCATACATGTCAACGAGTCTGAACTGGGGGCGGCAATGGGGTATGAGTCTGAACGGGTAGCTGAAATCGATCATGATGCAAGGCATGGTGATCGACATGAACGACGCAAAGCTTCAAACGCTCGACCAGCTGCGCGCTTTCCTCAGTGGCACCGTCACGGTCTGCTTTTCGCTGGCCCCCGAGGAGCGCTACGATTTCGTCGCGCGAATTGTGCGCCGCTTCGGCTACCAGCGCCTCAAGCGGCGCGATAAGGGCGTGGTGCTGCGCTTTCTTGAGCGCGTAAGCGGTTATTCACGCCAGCAGCTCACCCGCCTGGTTGGGCGCGCGGGTGCCCCAGCAACGCTGGCGAAGCGCTACCGTGGCTCGCGAACGAGCTTCGCACGCTCCTTCACCGACGCCGATGTGCGCCTGCTCGCTCAGAAGTGGTTCCGTTTGTTTGAACAACTTTCCCCGATTTATAAGTGGACTCCGGGCAGATTGCTGAAGGTGCAGAGTTGTCCACGGCGGCGTGCGTCGCTTGCGACGAACGCAAAGCCGCGGTGGGCAACTCGGGGCGCACCCGGGACTTCATCTTACGCAGCCAAGCGCATGGGCGGCAGCGCTGCCAGATACTGCTCGTCGGGCGTGATGCGCCCCAGGCTCGAATGACTGCGATGCGTGTTGTACCAGGACAGATACTCGGCAATGTCGGTGCGTGCCGCGCTCACGCTGTCGTAGGCTTTCAGGTACACCCGTTCGTACTTCACGCTGCGCCACAGGCGCTCGACGAAGACGTTGTCGCGCCAAGCCCCGCGCCCGTCCATGGACAGCTTGCAGCCTTGCTCCAGCACGACCCGGGTGAACTCTTCGGCCGTGAACTGGCTGCCCTGGTCGGTGTTGACGATCTCAGGGGTGCCGTATCGGGCCAAGGCCTGTTCGATCACCTCTCTGGCGTGGCAGGCTTCCAGCGTGATCGCCACCTTGTGCGCCAGCACCTTGCGGCTGACGACATCGACCACGGCGGTGAGGTAGACGAAGCCCCGCGCCATCGGGATGTAGGTGGTGTCCAGCGCCCAGACCTGGTTGGCGCGGGTGATCGCCAGCTGGCGCAGCAGGTAGGGGTAGATGGTGTGGCCCGGTGTGGTTTTGCTGGTGCCCGGCTGGGGTGCCAGCGCCTCAATGCCCATGCGCAGCATCAGCGTTCTGATGTGGCGTCGTCCCGCATGGATACCTTGCCGAGCCAGGTGGTCACGCAGCATGCGTGCACCCATGAAGGGGTGCTCCAGGTGCAGTTCGTCAATCTTGCGCATGAGTGCCAGATCGGCCGGGCTGACCGGCAAAGGCAAGTAATACACCGTGCCCCGACTGATGTTCAGCAGCTTGGCCTGGCGCGTGATGGAAAGCTCGTGGTCTCGGTCAATCATGGCTTTGCGCTCAGCAATCCCGCCTTGGTGAGCGCGCTTTCTAAAAAATCATTCTCCAGCGTCAACGCCCCGATCTTCGCGTGCAGCGGGGCGAGGTTCACCGGCTCGGGCGGGGCGCCAGAGCCAAAGACCTCGGCTGCGCGCTCGAGCAGCCGCCCCTTCCAGTCGGCGATCTGGTTCGGATGCACCTCGAACTGTTCGCACAGCTCCGCCATCGTGCGGTCCTCTCGCAAGGCGGCCAGGGCCACTCGGGCCTTGAACGCCGGATTGTGCGCGCGCCGCGTGCGCCGCGCCGATGCTTTCTTCTTGACCATCAGAAACTCCTTCTTGTCAGACCGCTTTCGGTCCGGCTTTATACCCGGAGTTTCCACTTATAGCGCTGTTCAAATTCGTGAGACCACTTCTCTCAAAGGGCTCTACCACATCAACGCCGTGGACTGTGTCACCCAGTACGAGGCGCTGGCCACCTGCGAGCGCATCAGCGAGGCGTTCCTCATCCCCGTGCTCGAAGCGTTGCTCACAAGCTTCCCCTTCCCGATCCTGGGTTTTCACGTCGACAACGGCTCCGAGTACATCAATCACCACGTCGCCGAGTTGCTCAACAAGCTGCTCATCGAGGAGTTCACCAAATCGCGCTCACGCCACAGCAACGACAATGTGCTGGTCGAATCAAAGAACGCCGCAATCGTGCGAAAACACCTCGGCTACAGTCACATCCCGCAACGCTTCGCCTCCTTGGTCAACGCCTTCTGCCGCGATCAGCTCAACCCCTACATCAACTTCCACCGCCCATGCCTGTTCGCCGAAACCATCACCGATCCCAAGGGCCGTCAGCGCAAGCGCTACCCCTACAAACTCATGATGACGCCCTACGAGAAACTCAAATCGCTCCCAAACGCCGAGCAGTTCCTCAAGAACGGTATCACCTTCGAACAGCTCGATGCGCAAGCCCTCGCAATGAGCGACAATGACGCCGCGCAGCGCCTGAACACCGCGCGCGCAACTCTATTCAAAACCATTTTCAACCGATCGAAATCAGCCGCCTGAACACGCTACTCCGCCATCCTGTTCAGACTCATACCTCGATTGGAATGTACTTTCCCTGGGCGGAATACCGCCCGGCTCGCCGCGCGCCCGCAGCAGTCGCCGTGCGAGCGCACCCACCCGCCGAATGCGTCGCCTCGCCTCGCTTGATTCCCCGTGGGGTGGTTTCTATACTCGGCGGACACCAACGACAGGAGGGGAGCAGAGCAGATGCCCAAGTTCGGCACGGAGTCCATTCGCGCAGTCGCCTTTGTCGGCCACGGCGGCGCTGGAAAGACCACCCTGGCGGAGGCGCTCCTCGCGAAAACAGGCGAGATCCAGACCGCCGGTACGGTCGAGCGGGGCAACACGGTGTGCGATTTCGATCCGCTGGAAAGAAAACACGGCCATTCGCTCTACTCCGCCCTTGTCCACTTTACCCACCGCGACTCACACGTCTACGTGGTGGACACCCCGGGCTATCCGGATTTTCTCGGCCAGGCGATCGGTTCCCTCTCGGCGGTAGACACGGCGGCGATCGTCGTCAACGCCCAGAACGGGATCGAGATGATCACGAACCGGATGATGCAGTGGGCCGCCAAACGCAATCTCTGCCGCCTCGTCATCGTGAACAAGATCGACGCGGAAAACGTGGATCTTCCGGCTTTGCTCGCCCAGATCCAGGACGCATTCGGCAAGGAGTGCCTGCCGATCAATCTGCCGGCAGCGCGCGGCACCAAGGTGGTGGACTGTTTCTTCAACCCGGCGGGGGACGCCGATTTTTCTTCGGTCGAAGAGGCCCATCGGGCGCTCGTCGATCAGGTCGTCGAGGTCGACGAGGAGTTGATGGCCCTCTACCTCGAGCAGGGCGAGATCAGTCCCGCAGAGCTGCACGCGCCGTTCGAGCGGGCGCTGCGGGAGGGTCATCTGATTCCGGTGTGCTTCGTCTCGGCCCGTAACGGTGCCGGCGTATCCGAACTGCTGGAAATCATCGCGCACCTGATGCCGAATCCGACCGAGGGCAATCCGCCGGTGTTCCTCAAGAGCGTGGCGGGCGCATCGGAGGAGGTGGTCGCGGTGCCGGACCCGAAGCGACACGTGCTGGCCCACGTGTTCAAGGTCGTCGTCGATCCCTTCGTGGGACGGCTCGGCGTGTTTCGCGTCCACCAGGGCACGATCACGCGCGACTCGCAGCTATTCATCGGCGACGGACGCAAACCCTTCAAGGTCGGCCACATGTTCCTGCTGCAGGGGAAAGAACACGTCGAGACCGACCTGCTGGTGCCCGGTGACATCGCTGCGGTGGCCAAGGTCGACGAGATCGAGTTCGACGCGGTGCTGCACGATTCCCACGACGAAGACCATTATCACCTCCGTCCGCTCGAGTTTCCCCAGCCCATGTACGGGCTCGCGATCGAGCCCAAGCGGCGCGGCGACGAGCAGCGCATCTCCGACGTCCTGCACAAGCTCACCGCAGAGGATGCTTGCTTCAGGGTGGAGCACAGCAGTGCGACCCACGAGACCGTGATTCGGGGCCTGGGAGAGCTGCACGTGCGCTGCGTGCTTGAGCGCATGGTCGAGCAGTACAAGGTGGAGGTGGTCACCCATCCACCGCGCATTCCCTACCGCGAGACGGTCACCGGGAAGGCGGAAGGCCATCACCGCCACAAGAAGCAGACCGGCGGGGCGGGCCAGTTCGGGGAGGTCTTCCTGCGGATCGAGCCGCTGCCGCGCGGCGCGGGATTCGAGTTCGTCGACGACGTCTACGGCGGCGCCATTCCGTCGCAGTTCATCCCCGCCGTGGAGAAGGGCGTGCGGCAGGTGCTCGAAGCGGGTCCGCTCGCCGGCTTTCCGGTGCAGGACGTGCGCGTCATCGTGTACGACGGCAAGTCGCACCCGGTCGATTCAAAAGAGGTGGCCTTCGTGGCGGCGGGCAAGAAGGCCTTTCTCGACGCGATCCAGAAGGCGCGCCCGATCGCGCTCGAGCCCATTGCCAACATCGAGATTTTCGCGCCGGACGCCAACATGGGCGATCTCGCCGGCGACCTCTCAGGTAAGCGCGGTCAGATCACGGGCACCCAGAACCTCCGTGGCAGCATGGTCAAGATCAAGGGCCTCGTGCCCCTGTCGGAGCTCAACAATTACCACTCGCGGCTGAAGTCGATGACGGGCGGACAGGGCTCCTACTCAATCGAATTGAGCCATTACGAAGCGGTGCCGCCGACAGTGCAGCAACAGCTCGTCGCGCAGAAGAAAGTCACGCAGGAGGAGGAGTGAGACGCGCCCCGCCAGCTCGCTAGCTAGCGCAGGCGTCGGGCGGTGTATTCGTCCTCGACGTGGTCCCGAAAGTAGCTCACGATCGTCGGCGCTGCGATCAGGCGCCGGTGGACCTCCGAGGGGACTCGCGAGTACTGCACGATCCTGCCGTCGCTGAACTCGATCTCGAGCACCTGAGCGCCCGCGTCGTAGCCGACGCTGCGGATCTTGTCGGCGCTTACCTTCATGCGTTCCATGGCCGCTCCTTCGCTTGGATGCGCTGGCGACGCTGGCGCGAAGTCGCGCGCCGCGGCAATGACGGGGGAAAACGCCTGCGGGCTCCATGCCCTAGGTTGCGACGACGCGCATCCGGCGGCCGGGATCCAACCCGCTGCGGGCCGATCCCAAGCCGCGGGCGGCGTAGGGCTACAACGCGAACGCGCCCCTGCCCGCCCGCAGGCTGGTTCTAGCTCAGTTGGGCTTTCCCGAGATCGGAAAAGGCCAAGCTCCGGGAACCGAGACCGGCTTGGAAGCGTCTGCGCTCTCCGCAGGCGGCGGGGCGGCCGGTTTGGCAGGCTTTCTCGCCGCTGGCTTCTTGGCGGCCGGCGCGGCAGCCTTCTTCGCCGCAGGCTTCTTGGGGGCCGCGGCCTTCTTGGGTGCAGCCTTCTTCGGTGCGGCCTTCTTCACGACCTTTCTCGCGACGATCTTCTTCGCGACAGCCTTCTTCGGTGCGGCCTTCTTCGCGACGGCCTTCTTGACGACCTTCTTGGCGACGGCCTTCTTCACCATTTTCTTCGCGACGGCCTTCTTGGCGGCGCCCCCGGCCTTCTTCGCAACGGCCTTCTTGACGATCTTCCTGGCGACGGCCCTCTTGGCGGCGCCCCCGGCCTTCTTCGCGACCGCCTTCCTGACGATCTTCTTCGCGACCGCCTTCCTGGCAGCGCCCGCGACCGCCTTCTTCGCCACGGCCTTCTTCACCGATTTCTTGGCCGCTGCCTTCTTGACCGCACCAGCGGCCTTCTTTGCAGCAGGTTTCCTCGCTGCGGGTTTCTTCGCTTTCGTTGCCACTAGAACCTCCTTATAGAGTGGTAAGGCATTGCACTTCAAAGCTCGACACCCGGGAGGGTGCCTTCACCACTGCCAGCACCTGAAGCCGCGTGGTGCACGAGGCACCCGCGGCTGCCAGGCAACTCAGCAGCTTTGTCGAGGCGCAAACTCGGGGGTCCCGTCCCGCCCGGGCCGCGCCTGCAATCCTTTACCGCCGCGCCGCAGCGCGTGCTCTCGGTGTCAGTCCCAGCTGAGCGCACCGCCCGTCTGGTACTCGATGACACGCGTTTCGAAGAAATTGCGCTCCTTCTTGAGATCGATCATCTCGCTCATCCAGGGGAACGGGTTGTTCGCGCCCGGGAAAAGGGGTTCGAGGCCGATCTGCACGCAGCGTCGGTTGGCAATGAAGCGAAGATATTCCTTGAACATGGGCGCATTGAGTCCGAGCACGCCGCGCGGCATGGTGTCCTCCGCGTAGCGGTACTCGAGCTCGACGCCCCTCTGCATGAGGGTTCTGATGTCTGCACGAAACTCGGGCGTCCACAGGTGCGGATTCTCGAGCTTGATCTGGTTGATGACATCGATGCCGAAGTTGCAGTGCATCGACTCGTCCCGAAGAATGTACTGGTACTGCTCGGCCGCGCCGGTCATCTTGTTCTGGCGCCCGAGGGCGAGAATCTGGGTGAAGCCCACGTAGAAGAACATCCCCTCCATGATGCAGGCGAAGACGATCAGGCTCTTCAGGAGCCGCTGATCCGCTTCGGCGCTGCCGGTCCGGAAGGACGGATCGGTCAGGGTATCGATGAAGGGAATCAGGAACTCGTCCTTCTCGCGGATGCTGGTGATCTCGTGATAGGCGTTGAAGACCTCGCCCTCGTCCAGCCCGAGACTCTCGACGATGTACTGGTAGGCGTGGGTGTGGATGGCCTCTTCGAACGCCTGGCGCAGAAGATACTGCCGGCATTCCGGCGCAGTGATGTGGCGATAGGTGCCGAGCACGATGTTGTTCGCCGCCAGGGAGTCCGCCGTCACGAAGAATCCCAGATTGCGCCTGACGATCCGGCGCTCGTCGTCGGTCAGGCCATTCGGGTTCTTCCAGGTCGCGATGTCGCGACTCATGTTGATTTCCTGCGGCATCCAGTGATTCGCGCATGCGGCGAGATACTTCTCCCAGGCCCACTTGTACTTGAAGGGAACGAGCTGATTCACGTCGGTCTTGCCATTGATGATGCGCTTGTCTTCGACGCGGATGCGGGTGGAGCGCTCCACTTCGATCACCGGCGCTGGCACGCGCGCCGCGACGGGGACACCGGCGCGCACCGTACGCACTGCGATCTTTTCGTCGAATTGCAGCATGGTCAGGCTCCTCAAGGTCTCTTGTTGGGGGTCGCGCGAACGCGAAACTTGACTTCCCTGAGCATTGCCGACCCGCCGCGGAAAGCAAGCAGCATGCCGCTCCTGCCCGTCATATCAGCCGCATTGGCCTGCGCATGAACGGTTTCCTGCTGGCGCTGGAACGCGATCCGACGCCTTGCCGCGATGGCCGAAACGCGCGTCACTGGCAGGCCTCGCACTCCGGATTGTCGATGGCGCAGAAGCCCGCCTCCTCCTGGACCTCCAGGGCCGCCTTGCCGGAGTCGCTCGGCACCGCGTTCAAGGTACCGCCGCGAACCGTGGACTTCTCCGCGTGCGTGGCGCCGAGGGTGCGCAGGTAGTAGGTGGTCTTAAGCCCGCGCAGCCAGGCGAGCTGGTACGTCTCGTCCAGCTTGCGGCCCGAGGCACCAGCCATGTAGAGGTTGAGCGACTGCGCCTGATCGATCCACTTCTGGCGCCGGGATGCCGCCTCCACCAGCCAGGCCGGCTCGATCTCGAACGCGGTGGCGTAGAGGGCGCGGATCTCCGGCGGCACGCGATCGATGCGAGCGAGGCTGCCGTCGAAGTACTTCAAGTCGGCGATCATGACCTCGTCCCACATGTTGAGCTGCTTCAGGTCTGCGACCAGATAGTCGTTCGCCACGGTGAACTCGCCCGAGAGGTTCGACTTGACGAAAAGGTTTTGGAAGTTCGGCTCGATGCTCGCCGACACGCCCACGATGTTGGCGATCGTCGCGGTGGGAGCGATCGCGAGACAGTTGGAGTTGCGCATGCCGACGCGCAGGATGCGCTCGCGCAAGGCGCTCCAGTCCATCGCAGCGGAGAGGTCCACGTCGACGTAGCCACCGCGCTCGAGAGAGAGGAGCTTGAGAGTGTCGGGAGGCAGGATGCCCTTCGACCACAGCGATCCCGCGAAGGTCGAGTAGGGTCCGCGCTCCTCGGCGAGATCGGTCGATGCCCAATAGGCGTAGTACGCGACCGCCTCCATGGACTGGTCCGCGAACGCCACGGCCGCCGCGGACGCGTAGGGGATGCGCTGCATGTGCAGGCAATCCTGAAAGCCCATGATCCCGAGCCCCACCGGACGGTGCTTCAAGTTGGAGTTGCGCGCCTTGCCGACCGCGTAGTAGTTGATATCGATCACGTTGTCGAGCATCCGCATCGCCGTGCGCACCGTCCGGCGCAGCTTGGCGTGATCGAGCCGGCCGTCGATCAGATGGTTCGGCAGATTGACCGAGCCCAGGTTGCACACCGCGATCTCGCTCTCGGAAGTATTGAGCGTGATCTCCGTGCAAAGGTTCGAGCTGTGCACGACGCCCAAGTGCCGCTGGGGTGAGCGCACGTTGCAGGGATCCTTGAAGGTGATCCACGGATGCCCGGTTTCGAAGAGCATGGAGAGCATCTTCCGCCAGAGTTGCTGGGCCGGCATCTTCTTGAAGAGCTTGAGCTCGCCCCGCGCCACCTTCGCCTCGTAACGCTGGTAGGCCTCTTCGAAGTCCTTGCCGTAGCGGTCGTGCAGGTCGGGCACGTCGGACGGCGAGAAGAGGGTCCATTCGCCTGCCTCCGTCACGCGCTTCATGAAGAGGTCGGGAATCCAGTTCGCCGTGTTCATGTCGTGGGTGCGGCGGCGGTCGTCGCCCGTGTTCTTGCGCAGCTCCAGGAACTCCTCGATGTCGAGGTGCCATGTCTCCAGATACGAGCAGACCGCGCCCTTGCGCTTGCCCCCCTGATTCACGGCGACCGCTGTGTCGTTCACCACCTTCAGGAACGGCACCACGCCCTGCGACCTGCCGTTGGTGCCCTTGATGTGGGAGCCCAGGGCACGCACCGGCGTCCAGTCGTTGCCGAGCCCGCCGGCGTACTTCGAGAGCAGCGCGTTTTCCTTGATGGCTTCGTAGATGCCGTCGAGGTCGTCCGCCACCGTGGTGAGATAACAGCTCGAAAGCTGGGAGCGCAGCGTCCCCGAGTTGAACAGCGTCGGCGTCGAACTCATGAAGTCGAAGGACGAGAGAACGTCGTAGAACTCGATCGCGCGCGCCTCGCGCTCCTGCTCGTGCAGCGCGAGCCCCATTGCCACGCGCATGAAGAAGGCCTGGGGGAGCTCGATCCGACGGTCGCGCACGTGCAGGAAGTAACGGTCGTAGAGGGTCTGCAGGCCCAGGTAGCCGAACTTGAGGTCACGGCGCGCGTCCAGGGCCGCGCCCAAACACTTCAAGTCGAACTGGGCCAGACGCGGGTCGAGCAGTTCCGCTTCGATGCCGCGGGCGATGAACTCGGGAAAGTACTCGGCATAGCGTGCCGACATGCGCTCCTGACGGACCTCCTCGCCCAGAACCTCGTGGCGGACCGTGTTGAGGAGCAGCCGCGCGGTCACGAAGCTGTAGGCCGGATCCTTCTCGATCAGCGATCGCGCCGCCAGGATGGCGCACTTCCTGACTTCCTCCATCGGCACGCCGTCGTAGAGATCCTTGACCACGCCCTGCATGATGAGGCTCGCGTCCACCGCGTCGCCCAGTCCCTGGCAGGCATCGTCCATGAGGGACCGGATCGCGGCGAGATCGAGCGGCCGCGCCACTCCTTCCTCGATCACGTTGATGACGTGGACCGATGCCGACGCGGGCCCTTTCGTTCGCGCCCGCTCGCGCGCCCGCTCTTCACGGTAGAGGACATAGCGGCGCGCGACCTCGTGCTCGCCCGAACGCATGAGGGCAAGCTCCACCTGGTCCTGGATGTCTTCGATGTGCAGCGTGCCGCCATGAGGCTGCCGCCGCATCAGCGCGTTCACGACGCCGCCCGAGAGATCGGCGACAAGCTCGCGGACCCGGGCCGACGCCGCACCCTGGCCGCCGTTCACCGCGAGGAAGGCCTTGGTCATGGCGATCGCGATCTTGGCGGGCTCGAAACGGACGACGGCACCGTTGCGACGGATGACCTTGTACTCCGCCAGGCGGGCGTCGACCGAACCGTCGTCCTCGATCGGGAACACAGCCTTGGCGACGGTGGCGGGACCTTCCATGACGAGTTGCATGAGCGCCTGTCTCCTATCCTGTTTTTCTGTTGCGGGAGCCGCCCGCCCGGAACAGATGTCTGACCCGGATCACAACATCTTGTAGTTGCCTACCAGGCTGTCTAGCAACCGGTTGGTCTGGCGTACAAGATATTGTGATCGCTAAGTCCAAGTTGCACTAATTCTAGTAACGACGATTCTCGCACGCAAGAAGTTTTTCGCGTGGGCGCGCGAACGAGCGATGCGCGGTGGCACGGCGCCGACAAATGGAGATGTGTGCGTCCTCGCAGCGCGCGCCTGCGGCCGCGAAAGGCCGTCAACCGCGAAGCGTGCCGGCGGTCTGGACGGTAGCGAAGTGGATGTCCACGGTGTCCTCGACGCGCCGGGCGTAGCCGCCCGCCATCGTCACCGCGGCAGGAATGCCCCAGTATGCGAGGGTTTCGAGCACCAGGCGGTCGCGCTGGCGCAGCCCTTCCTTGCTGAGCGCAAGGCGACCCAGCCGGTCGTCCTCGTAGGGGTCGGCACCGGCGAGATAGATCGCGAGGTCGGGCCGGGCGCGGCCGAGCGCGCTCGCCAACCCGTACCGCAGGGCATCGAGATAGGCCTCGTCGCCGGTGCGATCGGCGAGCTCGATGTCGAGGTCGCTCGCCTCCTTGGTGAAGGGAAAGTTGTTCGCGCCGTGGATGGAGAAGGTAAAAGCGCTCGGATCGTCGGCGAGGATCGCCGCCGTACCGTTGCCCTGGTGCACGTCGCAGTCGACCACCACGACGCGGCGGGCACGCCCCTCTGCCAGCATCGCGAGCGCGGCGATGGCACTGTCGTTGAACACGCAGTAGCCCTCGCCCCGGTCGCGGAAGGCGTGGTGGGTGCCGCCCGCGAGATTGACCGCGATGCCGTCCGCGAGCGCTGCCCGGCAAGCCGCCAGGGTCGCGCCGCTGGAACGCCGCGAGCGCTCCACCATCGCGGGCGACCACGGAAACCCGATGCGCCGCATCTCGAGCGGCGACAGCGTCCCGCTCGCGACCCGGGCGACATAGTCGGCGTCGTGGGCGCGCAGGATTTCGGTGTCGGTCGCCGCAGGGGGAGCGACGAGGCACCGACCGAGCGGCGATCCGGCGACCCGCTGCCGCAGCAGTGCGTACTTTTCCATGGGAAAGCGGTGCCCGTCGGGAAGGGGCAGGACGTAATGATCGGTGTAGAAGATCTTCAGCGTTCGCCTCGCGCCCGTGCGCGCGCACGCGAGATCCGATGGCTCTTCACGCCGACCTTCCCGGCATCGCGTTACGCATCGCTATCGCCGCCCGCCAAGAGCGCCCGATATCGTGCCCAGTCGAAACAGGGTCCGGGATCGGTCTTGCGCCCGGGCGCGATGTCCACGTGACCGACGATGTCGCCGATCGGGTAGACCACCTGCAACGCGCGCGTCACACGCGCGAGGATCCGGTATTGCGCGGCCGTAAAGGGGGTCGTGTCGGTGCCTTCGAGCTCGATGCCGACGGAGAAGTCGTTGCAACGCTCGCGCCCGTTCCAGACCGAAGCCCCCGCATGCCACGCGCGCTTCGAGGCGGGCACGAACTGCGAGAGCTCGCCTCGCCGCCGGATGAAGAAATGCGCCGACACCTCGAGCCCCGCCAGCCCCGCGAAGCTGGGGTGGGCTGACGGGTCGAGGCGGTTCGTGAAGAGCGCGGCGACCGCATCGCCGCTGAAGCGGCCCGCCGGCAGGCTGATGCTGTGGACGACGAGCAGCGTCACGCGCTCGCCTGCTGGGCGCTCGTCGCAGTTGGGAGAAGCGAGGAAGTGCGCGGCGGGGAGCCTTCCGGAAGCGTCGAAGCTCCAGGCGCGCAGCGCGTTGCGGCTCATGGGCCCCACCACACGGGACAAAGCAGCGGCGACGGCTGCGCCCGAGTGGAATTCGATTGGTGGTCCTCAGTTGATGCCAAGCCGCTCCATGCGGTAGCGCAGGGCCCGGAAAGTGATGCCGAGCAGCTTCGCCGCCGCGGTGCGGTTGTACCGCGTCTTCTCGAGCGCTTCGAGGATCGCCGCCTTCTCAACCTCGTCCAGATACTCCTGCAGCGGCGCCTTGCCGCCCGATGTCGCGGCGGAGTTGGCGGGGCTCGCGCTCGCGCCGTCCTCCGCCTTCAGCACTTCGCTGGGCGGCGTCAACTGCAGGTCCTCGAGCCGGATGACATTCTCGGAGCACAGGGCGAGCGCCCGCTCCAGGATGTTCTCGAGCTCGCGCACGTTGCCGGGGAAGTCGTAGCGCACCAGCGCCGCCATCGCGTGCTTGTCGATCTGTACGTCGGTCCGCCCCTGTCCGCGCGCGAGCTTCTGCAGCAGCGCGCTCGTGAGCAGCGCAATGTCCTCGAGCATCTCGCGCAGCGGCGGCATCTTGAGCTCGATCACCGCAAGCCGGTAGTAGAGATCGTGGCGGAACTTGCCGCCCTCGACGAGATCCGCGAGCGACTTGTGGGTGGCGCTGATGATGCGTACGTCCGCCGGGTCTTCCTGCGTCGAGCCCACCTTGCGCACCTTCTTTTCCTGGATGGCGCGCAGCAGCTTGACCTGCATCAGCAGAGGCAGATCCGCGACCTCATCGAGAAACAGGGTGCCGCCGGAGGCTGCCTGGAAGAATCCGTCGCGATCCTGGTCCGCCCCGGTGAACGCCCCGCGACGGTAGCCGAAGAACTCGCTCTCCATCAGCGTCTCGGGAATCGCGCCGCAGTTGACCGGGATGAAGCGCTTCTCGCGCCGCGCGCTCTTCTCGTGGATGAGCCGGGCCGCGAGCTCCTTGCCGCTGCCGGACTCGCCAGAGATGTAGACCGGCGCCTCGCTGCGCCCCAGCTTCTCGACCAGCGCGCGCACCTGCTGGATGGCTTGCGAGTCGCCCAGCAGCGAGCTCCCCTCCGAGGATTTCGCGGCGGGACCCTGCGGCAGGCTCAAGGCCGACTTGACCAGGGTGCGGAGCTGCTCCAGCGACACCGGCTTCGCGACATAGTCGAAAGCGCCCGCCTTCAGCGCCGCGACCGCGTTCTCGGTATTGCCGTGGGCGGTGATCACGGCCACCGGCAGGTCGGTGCAGTGCTGGCTGATGTGCTTGACGATATCGATCCCCGTACCGTCCGGCAACCGCATGTCAGTCAGGCAGAGGTCATAGGAATGGGACTGGAGGCGCTCGATCGCCTCCTTGACGCAGGAGGCGCGTTCGACCTCGAGCCCCATGCGCAAGAGCGTGAGCTCCAGCAGCTCGAGGATATCGGCCTCGTCGTCAACGATCAGCACCGTGCGCGACACGGCGCCATCCATGCGGCCCTTGCGTCTCAAGTGTTCGCCCTCTTGCAGAGAATCGTGAACTGCGCGCCGCCCGCTGGCGCGTCCGAATAATACAGGCTCGCGCCGTTGGCCTGGCAGACTTCCCGCGCGATGTAGAGACCGAGGCCCGTACCACTGACCGCGGTCGTGAAGAACGGCTCGAAGAGCTGGTTGATCAGGTGCTTCGGCACTCCGGGACCATCGTCGATCACGTCCAATCTTACAATATTTGCGTTGTGCCCCAGCGCGACCAGGACGCGGATGCTGCCGTCCTTGCGCTGGCAGTGGCGCAGCGCGTTGCGCGAGAGGTTCCACATCACCTGATTCAGGTGCGACCGGTCGAAGGCGACCGAGTACCGGTCGGCGAGCTCGATCGAGAAGATGGCGGGATTGATCTTCTCGATGGCGCTGAACTGTTCGACGAAGGTGTCGAGGTAGGCGCCGACATCGAAGTTCTCCTTCAGCGCGCGATCGCGGCGATTCAGCTTGAGCACGTCCTGAACCATGCGGTCGAGCCGCTGGGCGTTGTCGTGGATGATCTGCAGCAGCCGGGTCTGCGTCGGCGACAACTCGGGCTCCTCCTGCAGGAGCTCCGTAGCGTGGTTGATCGCCGACAGCGGGTTGCGGATCTCGTGCGCGATGTTGGCCGTCAAACGCCCGAGCGACGCGAGCTTGAGCTGCTGCGCCTGGCCCTGCACGCGGCCCAGGTCCTCGAGGAAGATCACTGCCCCGAGATAGTCCTCGCGCCCCACGCGCACGACGCGGACGCTCGCCTCGGTCTGGGGATCGACGCTGGGGATCGGCTCGACCGGCTGGCCCGCGTCTGCGCGCCAACGCGCAATCCGGTGCCCGAGCGCGGCCGCATAGTCGGACAGCAGCACGTCGCGTTTGCCCTTCGGCATTGGGCCCAGCAGGTCCTCGGCCTGGGCGTTGTACTGGCGGATGATGCCCTGCGCATCCACGACCAGCACGCCGTCCTGCATGTCCTGGATCACCAGCTGATTCACCTGCGCCAGGTTCGCGAGATCGAAACCGCGCTGGGCAGCGAGCTCTTCGCTCTCCACGGTCCAGCGCGCCAGCGTATGGGCCAGCCACGCGGTGGCGAAATAGCCAATGCTGAGGAGGCCGGCCTGGACGAACTGGGTGACCGGCGCATCCCGGGTTGCAACGGCGAATGCCTGCGCCGCCAGCACTGCGATGCTCGCGAGCGAGGCATGCAACAGGGTGAGCCGGCCGCGCCCGATCAAGCCACCCGCCGCGAGCGACGCGAGGAGCAGGAGCCCGAGACCGCTCGAAATCCCGCCGCTTGCCACCATCAGCAACATGATGAAGACGATGTCGCCTGCGACCTGCAGGGACAGTTGCAGAGCGAAACCCGGAACGCGCGCGCTCACCGCAACGAAGCAGGCGGCGCTGAAGAGCACGTACAGTCCGCAGACGTACTTGTACAGGACGGGATTGGTGGAGCTGAACGGCAACTCGGGAGCGAGCAGCAGCGGCGTCGCCGCGAGAACGAGTGCGAGCGCGCAGCGATAGACGTTGAAGAAGAGCAGCGAGCGCCAGTATTGCTCGGGCCGTTCCGCGTTGTGTGGGCCCAGGCCGACGGGGGCGGGGATGGACGTCATGGCGGGCGGTACGGGAATGCTAGGACTGATGGGCGCGGCGATGCTCGGCCGAGCAGAAGTGGCGGCCCCCGCTTTCGATGCTCTCGCTTCGCGGGAGGTGCATGCCGCAGTGGGCGCAGCGCACCATGTCCTCGATCTCGGCCCGGCGCGGCTTGGCGTCGTCTTCGAGGCTGCGCCGATAGCGCCGCAGCAGCCAGATGACCAGCGCGACGATCGCCAATAGAAGTAGAAGCCTGCCCAAGTCCGGGCCTACCGCAGCGGAATTCAGAACCCCCGGAGGATACAGAAAAAGCCTGCGCGGGTCACGGCGGCGATTCCTACGCGACGCACGACCCTCCCGCAGCCGGGCCTGCGTTAGTATCGCGCTCTGTGACGGCCACCCGCTCCCCGCACCACCTCTCCATGCTCAGCATCCTGCTGCTCGTGCTGGCAGGTGTGGCAGGCTACGTAGACGCCGTAGGCTACCTCGCATTCGAGCGTATCTTCGTCGCCAACATGACCGGCAACAGCGTCCTGCTCGGCATCGCCGCGGTGGAAGGTCACACGGACGCGACGCTGCGTTCCGTGCTCGCGCTCGCGGGATTCATCATCGGTGCCACCATCGGCACCACACTGACGGACGCACGCCAGGCCGCGGGACTGTGGCCGTCGCTCGTGACCGCCACGGTTGCGATCGAAAGCGTCGTGCTGGTCGCGGTGGCCATTGCCTGGGCCGTGCTGCCGCACGGCAGCGAAGCAACGCTCGGCACCTTCGTCGTGGGCACCGCGATCGCGATGGGCTTGCAGAGCGCGGCGGCGCGCAAACTCGCCGTGCCGGGTGTGTCGACGGTCGTCTTGACGAGCACCCTGACCTCTTTCGTCGCGCGCGCGGTTACCCATGTCCGCCACCGGAGGTGGACCGACCCGGCGCCGCCGGACCCGACCCGGGGGCCCGCCATCCTGTTGGGGGTCTGGGGTGCTTACGTCGTGGGAGCCGGCCTCGGGACCTGGGTCACGCACGTGAATCTGCCGTTCGTCATCGTGCCGCCGGCCGCGCTGGTGTCGGTGGTCGCGCTCGCGGCGTTGCGCACTTTTCACCGCATCGAGGAGAACGAGCATGCCGGTGGATGAGGCGCCGTCCCTGAGTGATCCGGTTCTCGTGCGCGCGGGCCTCGCGGGGCTCGCCTATCTCTTCGCGCTGCTGCTGTCCTTCTATTTTGGCGGCGGCTTCGAGAAGGAAGCGAATATCTGGCTCGCGAGCGGCGTCGCGATCGGCGTGATGCGTGCCGTGCACGCTATCGCGAGCTCGCGGCGCAATTCGAGACCCTGCACGTCATGGGCATGCTCGAAGCGGGCGCCTGGCGCGATCTGCCGCCGCTCGGCATCCCCGACCTGCGCTGGTGTCAGCCGGGCCGCAACCGGCTCTCCGGCATGCACCGCGGCGGCAAGCCGACCGCGTCTACGAGCTGCGCTGGTTCCCGGACGACGAAGCGAACGAGGATGCCTTCTGGGGTGACGCTGCTCCGGAACCCGCGGCGGTACGCGCCGAAGATGGTGTACCGGAAACGACTTGAGGGATTGCAATCAGCGCCGGGGCTCCTGACCGGGCCCCTCGTCGCTGATCACCTCACCTTCGATCACCCGCCCGCCCGGCGGCCGCTCGCGCATCCGCCTGCGCAGCGCTCGCGTCTTCCACCACAAATAGCCGCCGATCGCGAGCGCGCCGGCGAGCGCAATGGCGAACACCACCACCGAGACCATGAAGGCCGCGATGAGCAGCACGGCGCCCACGGCGAATGCGATGAGCCTGCCCAGCAAGCCGGGGGCTTGCACGGATCCGGTGAGTCGGCGTCGGGGGTCGGTTTCCATACGACCTGCAGTCTACCTGCCGCGAAGCGCGCGATGAAGACGATCGAACGGGGCACGCGAGGCCGCGCGCCGTGAAATGGTCGCCGCAAGACCTGGCAGGCATCGCGACGCGCACGGTCGGGCACTACGACGAGCGCGCCGAGTCGTACTGGCAAGGCACGCGCGATCACGACGTCGGCCAGAACATCGCCGCGCTCCTGCGGCATATCGCCGCCGCACCGCCTTTCACGATACTGGACTTCGGCTGCGGGCCGGGTCGCGACCTCGCTGCGTTCATGCGCCTCGGACACGTGGCGATCGGCCTGGAAGGGTCGCCACGCCTGGCGGCCATGGCGCGGGACTACAGCGGATGCGAAGTCTGGCAGCAGGATTTTCTCGCCCTCGACCTGCCGCCTCATTGCTTCGACGGTGTTTTCGCGAATGCCGTGCTATTCCACGTCCCCAGCCAGGAATTGCCGCGGGTGCTCCGGCAACTCCACGCGACCCTGAAGCCGGGTGGCGTGCTCTTCAGCTCCAATCCCCGCGGTGACAACCAGGAAGGGTGGTCGGGCGAGCGCTACGGCACCTACCACGACCTCGAAACCTGGCGGTGGTACGTGTCCGCAGCCGGGTTCGTCGAGCTCGAGCACTACTATCGCCCGCCGGGATTGCCGCGCGCGCAGCAACCGTGGCTCGCGACGGTCTGGCGCCGAAGCGACGCGGTTCGAGGCGCTGCGGCGACCTGAACGGCAGGCACGGGACGCACCCCTTGCCACGGCTCGATCGTTCGACCTAGTCGTTGCGGCGGATTGCTCGACGACGTGGTGCGGCGCTCAATACCTGCCACGACACCTCGCTTCGCACCCACTGCACGGGGAACGAGGTTCTCGTCATCCCCTTGACTTACAGCGAGAAACCACACCATGGACCACACGATCCTTTCATCGCGATTGCTCTCGCGGGCAATCGCATTGCTCATCCTCGGTTTCTTCGTTCAGTCGGTCTGGGCGGATCCGGTGATGTTCTCCACCACGCGCACGACCACGACGATCGTCAACAACGGCGCCAGCGCGGCGCTTCCGCTCAACAACGGCGGATCGACCGTGCTCTCGCCCTTCGGCGGCAGCAAGTATCTGATCCAGTTTCACGCGGAGTGCTCGGTAAAGGCGAACGACGACAACACGGCGCTCACCATCGCCATCGTCGTCGATCAGGGCGAGCCGGATCAGCAGATCGTCGCGCCGACGGGTCTCGGCACCTACGAGCTCTGCACGAGCGTCAAGCCGGCGCCGGGGCAGCCGGCGGCGCACCACCGCCAAAGCGTCGGCACCAGTGTCCTCGTGAACGTCGCCGGCCACGAGTGGCACGAGATCCGTGTACTGCGGCAGATCACCAACTTCAACGCCGGCGAGGAAGCACTGATCGACGAGATGTCGCTCGCGGTGATTGCGCAGTAGGCAGACCCGCGCGGGATCCGGCTGCGTCTCATGAGCCGGCAGGACGGCGGCGCGAAGCCGCCGCCCTGCCCGAGTTGTCACCGGTCGACCCGACTCGACCGACGCTCACTCCGGATGCGCGACGGCGGGGACACCCGTTCCTGCCGCGATCGCGTCCCGGTCCTGACCCGGACTTGCGCGCACCCGACCCAACTCGATGGCGATGCTCGCCTTGGCGAGCAGCGTGAAGACCAGAAAACCGAACGCCCAGATGCCGATGGCGATGTAGAACTCCGTCGCCGTCGGCACGTACTCGAAGATCTCGCCGAGCGGCGTCGGGAATGAAGCCGGGGATCACGAGACCCATGCCCTTTTCCAGCCAGATGCCCAGGAAGCCGCAGCACGCACGCGATGTTCAGGGTGAGCATTCGCCTGCGCAGCGGGTGAATCGACAGGATCGTCACCGCCACCAGGTTGAGAGCAATGGCGAGCCAGATCCAAAGGCGCAGGCCGGAGAAGCCTTCGAGACCGAGGAACAGGTAGTGCATCGAGGCGGCGTGGTTAGTCTCGCTGTAGAAATCGGTGAAGAGCTCCGCGCCGACGAAGAAGAGGCTGATCTGCATCGCCACCGTCATGATCAGCGCCAAGGTGTCGATCACGCTCTGGCTCACCGGGTAATCGGTGACCCGGCGGATCACCTGGAGCGTCAGGATGATGAGCGCGGGACCCGACGCGAAGGCCGACGCGATGAAGCGGGGCCCGAGGAGGGCGACGTTCCAGAACGGCCGCGCCGCGTTCGACGAGAACAGGAAAGCGGTGACGGTGTGGATCGAGATGGCCCAGAACATGGCCACGACGACCACCGGGAAGTAAAGCGTCAGATTCGGCTCGCGGCCCCGGTAGTGGCAGTAATGCACGTACGTCGGGATCAGCAGGTTGAGCGCGAGATATCCGTTGAGCACCACGATGTCCCAGGCGAGCAGCGAGCTCGGGAAGTTGAAGCGGCCGATGAAGGGGATCACGTGCCACGCGCGGTCGGGCCGGCCGATGTCCACCAGCACGAAGAGCATCGCCATGATGACGGCCGCCACCGCCATGCCTTCGCCGAGCAGCACCACCGCCTTCACGTCCTTGCGATGGAAGATGTAGGCCGGTATCACGAGCAGGACCGCGGCTGCGGCGATGCCCACCAGGAAGGCGAAGTTGGCGATGTAGAAACCCCAGGACACCTGGTCGCTCATGCCGGTGACCACCAGGCCGTCGCGCAACTGGCCGACGTAGTTCAGCGCGCCGAACGCGAAGAGCGCCGCCAGAATGCCGAGCCAGGTCCAGTAGGCGCGGCCGCCGCGCAGCATTTCGCGCACCCCGTCGCGGAGAAAATGGAGGAAGGTCATTTGGCGGCCGTCACGCGTCGGTGTAGTACCAGAACTTGGGCTCCGTGCCCAACTCTTCCTTGAGCCGGAACACGGTCTTGTGCTCGAGGATGTAGCGGATCTCGCTGTTCGGGATCGAGCAGGTTCCCGAACACCCGCGCGCCGGTCGGACAGGCCTCCATGCAGGCGGGTTGGCGGCCCTTGCGGGTGCGCTGGGTGCAGAAGTGGCATTTCTCGACCACGCCCTTCGGCCGCGGCCGGTTGCCGAGGTAGTTCGTCACCGGATTGAGCTCCTCGGCGGGGATCTGCGGCTCGGTCCAGTTGAAGTGGCGCGCCCAGTAGGGACACGCTGCCATGCAGTACCGGCAGCCGATGCACCAGTTGTAGTCGATCACCACGATGCCGTCCGGGTCCTTCCAGGTTGCTTTCACCGGACAGGCCTTCACGCACGGCGGGTTGTCGCACTGCATGCACTGCACGGGCAAATAGAACTTTCCTTCCACCGGCACCGACTCGGGATCGTAGTAATGCTCGGACTTCTCCAGGTTCATGCTGCCCTTGTCCATCTGCAGCACGCGGATGTACTGCACCTGCGAGTCGCGTCCCTGGTTGTTTTCCTTGATGCAGCCGTACACGCAATCGCGGTAGCCCTTGCACTTCGAGATGTTGAGCGCGTAGCCGAACACGACACCGGGAATCGGCGGGGTGTCCACGCAGGTGATGTCCACGCCGAACTTGCGCTGCGCCTTGCGCTCGATGCGGGCGAGCGCGTCCTTCATCTCCTCGGGCGTCATGCGCTGGTAGTGGTCCTGGAAGAAGTCGCCCAGCGCGTCCTGAAAGGTGCTGCCGCCCCAGGCCGCCCGCGCCTGGCCGGCTCCGGCTGCCGCAACCCCGGTCGCGACACCCACCATGCCGAGCCCCTTCAGGAACCTGCGGCGGTAATGGCTGAAGTTGCCCTGCTCCTCGGGCCGTTCGCCTTCATCGCTCATTGGTCGTCTCCGATGGTTGCACCGCGTGGCGCTCCCAGACCCTCTGCGCCTCGCGATCGGCGGGCGGCATCCGCTGCAGCCCGGCCCGCACGGGCGGCACCTTGCTCGGTTCGCGCGGCTTGGTCGCGGGGTCGTGCGGATCGTGGCAGTGCGTGCACGAATAGAGCATCCGCTCGCCCTGCCAGTTGTACACGCGCTTGCCGTGGCCGCCCAGATACCAGTCCTTCTGGCGGTTGAAGTGACATTGCCCGCACAGGAGATAGGACTCGTCGAAGTCCACCTTCTGGTCCCTTACGGTCCGCAGGAAGTCGCGATCGTCGATCAGGTGACAGTTGAGGCACCAGATGCGGCCGTTGCCGTGCTGCAGGGCCGCCGGATGCGGCGCCGCCTCCAGCTTCCGCGGCTGCGGATTCGGCGGCATGAATTTGTGGCATTGCGAACACGGGTAGAAGGTGAGCTTGTCCTTCTGCGGCACGACCTTGAACGGCGGTGCCTGCGTGTACCCGCCGAACGTCGCGGGTTCCGTGGGCGCAGGCGGGGTGTCGGGCACGGCGTTCAGGCGCAACTGCCGGTGGGCTGGCGGCTTGGCCGGCTCGGCAGGGGCTGCGGGCGTGTCCGCCGCGCGCGCGGAACCCGCCAGCGCCAGCGCGCACACGAGCGCAAGCCAGTGCTTGCTCAGCCGCGTTCCGCTCCGAAGCCTGCGCGTGAACCGTCCCATGTCTTGCTCCGTCCCAGACAACCGAGGGTCGATCATGAGACGGCGAGGGGCGGCGCGTATTGATTTAGCTCAAACGTCCCGCGAATGGCGATGGGCTGCCGGGACGGGGAAGACCCCCGCGCGGCAGTCTGTGTGCACGCCCTATTTCGTGAGGATCCACTCCAAGACGGCCTTGAGATCGGCGTCGCTGATCTTCTCGGGTGGGCTCGGCGGCATCGGGATCTGGCCCCAGTTGCCGGAGCCGCCCTTGCGCACTTTCTCGGACAGCGTCGCGACCGCTTTCGCATCGCCTTTGTACTTCTTGGCGATGTCCTGATAGGACGGTCCGACCATCTTCTTGTCCACCGCGTGACAGGCCCGACAGCCGGCCTTACCCAAGGCGGCGTTCGCGGCGGCGTCGTCCAGGGCGCCGAAGACCGGCCCGGACAGCAGCAGAGCGGCGGCAGTGGTTGCAATGCAGGCACAGGATCTCGTCATGGCTGATTCCTCCCTTTGGCTCAGTTGACGAATGTTGGAATTGCGCTGCGAAGTGTACCCGCTCTCGCCGGCTTTCGACACCCTGCGCACCGGTGCTTGCGATCCGATGCTACTGCGCCTCGATGCGGATCGTGTACGCGAGCGTCGAGCGAACGCCCCGACCGACGTACGCGCCCGTGACCGGCATCGTGTGGATCTGCTGCGCGGAGGCAGCGAGCGCCACGTGCGCATCCGCGACGGCACGCCCCTCGACGGGGTCCCAGCCGCGCCAGCCGCCGCCCGGAATGTAAGCCTCGGCCCAGGCGTGCAGATGACGGTCGGGCCGCGTCAGGTCGCCGCGACGGTAACCGCTCACGAAGCGCGCGGCGAAGCCCATGGCGCGCGCCGCCTCCATGAAGAGCACCGTCACGTCCCGGCAGGCGCCGCGGCCGAGCGCGAGCGTCTTCGCCCCGCTCTGCGCGTGTCGACCATCGTCCCGCACGGCGAGCACGGTGCGCGCGTGGATCGTGCGGTTGAGGGCGTCGAGAAACGCGACCGACTCGTCGCCGGACTCCACGAGCACTTGGGCCGCGAATGCGTGCACGCTGTCCGCCTGACGGGGTTCCATGCAAGGCTGCAGAACCTGGGTCAGCTCGACCGGATAGCGCACGGGAACCGTCTCGAAGCTCGCGTCCGGCAGATAGTCGAACGGATCCACACGCAGTGTCTCGACCTCGAAGGCGCTCGTCACCGTCAGCGCGTCCGTGGTCCCGCCGAACCACGCGTGCGTCACGACGTTGCCCTCGGCGTCGCTGGCGCCGCTTAGCAAGCTGGGCTCGGGATCGATGACGAGCCGGTAGCGCACGAGGCGCTGCACGGCATCCTCGCGCGGTCGCAGACGCAGGACATGCGGACCGAGTGTGACCGGCGCATCGTAGCGATAGCGAGTTTCGTGATGAACGCGAAAGCGCATGGCGGTCGTTCCGGGAAGGCATCATTCTAACGGCGATGCGACCGTGATCCGGCCGGCGCCCGCGTGCTATCATCGGCCCCATGCGTAACGTGCTGCTTTTCCTTGCCTTATTGCTGGTACCCGCAGTCGCGCTGGCGGAACGCCCGCTGCCCGAAGATGGTGTGCGCGCGACGCTCAAGGGGCCGCAGCCGTATCCACTCGTCAATCTCGGCGGGAAGACGTACCGGCTCGCTCCGGGCGGCATCATTCGCGACGAGTCAAACCGCAAGATCGTGCACGGCGAGCTGCCCTCGAGCGCGCAGGTGCTCTACCTCCCGGACGCGAACGGTGAGATCTCGCGCATCTGGATTCTCACCCCCGAAGAGCAGGCCACGCTCGCCCGCGCCGGCAAGCGATAGGGCCGGGCTCCATCCCCTCTGCTTCCCCGTGGTCGGCAAGGTCTACATCAAGACGTTCGGCTGCCAGATGAACGAGTACGACTCGGACAAAATGGCGGACGTGCTGCGCGCGGCCGAAGGCATGGAGACGACGGACGATCCGGCCGCTGCGGACGTGATCCTGTTCAATACCTGCTCGGTGCGCGAGAAGGCGCAGGAAAAGGTGTTCCACGATCTCGGCCGGGTCCGCTCCTGAAACAGGCGCGGCCGGCTCTGCTGATCGGGGTCGGCGGCTGCGTCGCGAGCCAGGAGGGGGCGGCCATCGTCGAGCGCGCCCCTTATGTCGACATCGTGTTCGGACCGCAGACGCTGCACCGCCTGCCGCCCTGATCGAAGCGCGCCGGCGCACCGGGCGCGCGCAGATCGACATCTCGTTCCCGGAGATCGAGAAGTTCGACGCGCTGCCGCCGCCGCGCGTGGCGGGTGCGAGCGCGTTCGTCTCGATCATGGAAGGCTGCAGCAAGTACTGCTCGTTCTGCGTGGTGCCCTACACCCGCGGCGAAGAGGTGTCTCGACCGCTCGACAGCGTGCTGGAGGAGATCGCGGGACTCGCCCTCGGCGGCGTGAAGGAGGTCACGCTGCTCGGTCAGAACGTGAACGCGTATCGCGGCCCCATGACCGGAGAGCGAAACGGCGGACTTCGCGCTGCTGCTCGACTACGTGGCCGCCATCCCGGGCATCGAGCGCATCCGCTACACGACCTCGCACCCGCGCGAGTTCACGCAGCGCCTGATCGATGCGTATGCGCGCATTCCCCAGCTCGTCTCCCACGTGCACCTGCCGGTGCAGTCGGGTTCGGACCGCATACTGGCTGCGATGAAGCGCGGCTATACCACGCTCGAATACAAGTCGATCGTGCGTCGCCTGCGGGCGGTGCGGCCGGACCTGTGCCTCTCCTCCGACTTCATCGTCGGCTTCCCGGGCGAGAGCGACGCCGACTTCGCGGCCACGCTGCGGCTCGTCGAGGAACTCGCCTTCGACGCCTCTTTTTCTTTCGTCTACAGTCCGCGTCCCGGCACACCTGCCGCCGACCTGCCGGACCAGGTCGACCGCGACGTGAGCCTGGCGCGCCTGGCGCGGCTGCAAGAACGGATCGAGCGTCAGGCGCAGGCGGTGAACCGGGCGATGGTGGGGACGTTGCAGCGCGTGCTGGTCGAAGGTCCCTCGAAGAAGCGCGCCTCCGAGCTCGCCGGGCGCACCGGGAACAACCGCGTGGTGAACTTCGCCGGGCCGCTGCGACTCACCGACCAGTTCGTGGACGTGACCATCACCGACGCGCTGCCCCATTCGCTGCGCGGCGAGATCGTCGCCGTCGCCGCCGCCTGACCCCCCGCGGTTTTCGCCGCGCGCCTGCCAATCGCGTAGAATCGGGTCATCGCGCCCACCCCAATGCCGCCGAGTGGACTCCAGGTCTCTCGACATCGACTTCAAGCCCCTCGACAACCGCCGCCTCGCCAACCTGTGCGGGGCGCTCGACGAGAACATCCGCCAGATCGAGACCGCGTTCGACGTCGCCATCACCCGGCGCGGCGAACGGTTCGTGGTTGCTGGCAACACGGCCCAGAGCCGTCTCGCCGTGCGCGCGCTCGAGCATTTCTATCGGTGCGCGGAGCAGCCGCTCGCGGTCGAGGACGTACAGCTCGGCCTGGTCGAAGTGGCCCGCCGCAGCGGTCGCCGTCTCGCCGGCCAGGAAGGGCCGGGGCTGCTCACGCGCCGCCCCGATCTGCACGGCCGCACGCCGGGGCAGATCGAATATCTCGAAAAGATCCAGGAGCACGACATCACCTTCGGCATCGGTCCCGCCGGTACCGGCAAGACCTACCTCGCGGTCGCGAGCGCAGTCGATGCGCTCGAACGCGAGCAGGTGAAGCGCATCGTCCTCACCCGTCCGGCCGTCGAAGCCGGCGAGCGCCTGGGCTTCCTGCCGGGCGATCTCGCGCAGAAGGTCGACCCGTACCTGCGCCCGCTCTACGATGCGCTCTACGACCTGATGGGCTACGACAAGGTCGGCAAGCAGTACGAGCGCGGGACGATCGAGATCGCACCGCTCGCCTACATGCGCGGACGCACGCTGAACCACTCCTTCGTCATCCTGGACGAGGCGCAGAACACCACGCCGGAGCAGATGAAGATGTTCCTGACGCGCATCGGCTTCGGCACCAAGGCGGTGGTCACCGGTGACGTGACGCAGATCGATCTCGCGCGCGGCCAGAAGAGCGGGCTCATCGCCGCGCACGACATCCTGCGCACCGTACGCGGCATCGCTTTCACCCACTTCACCGCGGAGGACGTGGTACGCAATCCCATCGTGCAGAGAATCGTCAATGCCTACGAGCAGTACGAGCGCGATCAGGAAGCCGGCTGAACCGCGCGTAAGCGTTCAGTACGGGGTGCCGCGCAAAGGGCTGCCGGCGGCGATCAGTTTTCGCAGATGGGCCAGAGCCACACTCGTGCGCACGGCCAGCGTGACGCTGCGGATCGTCGACGAGGACGAGGGGCGGGCGCTGCATCGCAATTACCGTGACAAGGATTACGCGACCAACGTGCTCACGTTCGTCTATTCGGCGACGGGAGCCGCTGGCCGGCGACATCGCGCTCTGTGCACCGGTGGTCGCACGCGAGGCGAGGGCGCAGCAGATCGCGCTCGACGCCCACTACGCGCACCTCACCGTGCACGGCCTCCTGCACCTGCAGGGTTACGACCACATGGACGACCGCGGTGCCGCCGACATGGAGGCGCGCGAGTCGCGGATCATGCTGGCACTCGGTTTCGCCGATCCATACCTGGAGGTCGACGCTTGATGGAAGACGCGCCCAAACCGAGCTGGCTCGAGCGCATCGGCGCGCTGCTCATGCGCGAGCCCGAGGACCGCGAGCAGGTAATTCAGCTTCTGCACTCGGCGTACGATCGCGATCTGCTCGACGCCGATGCGCTCGCGATGATCGAAGGCGTGATGCAGGTGTCGGAGATGCAGGCGCGTGACATCATGATCCCGCGCTCGCAGATGGACGTGATCGACATCGAGGATTCGCCCGAGAAGTTCGTGCCGCTGCTGATCGAGACCGGGCACTCGCGCTTCCCCGTGATCGGCGAGAACAAGGACGACGTGATCGGCATCCTGCTCGCGAAGGATCTGTTGCGCTACTACGCCGGAGAAGAAGAATTCAACGTGCGCGAGATGCTGCGGCCGGCCGTGTTCATTCCCGAGTCGAAGCGGCTCAACGTCCTGCTCAAGGATTTCCGTTCGAACCGCAATCACATGGCGATCGTGGTCGACGAGTACGGCGGCGTCGCCGGCCTCGTGACGATCGAGGACGTGCTCGAGCAGATCGTGGGCGAGATCGAGGACGAGTACGACTACGACGAGCCCGGCGACAACGTCATGGCCGAGAAGGGCGGCAGCTTCCGGGTGAAGGCCATCACCGAGATCGCGGACTTCAACGACGCCTTCGGCACGAGCTACAGCGACGAGGACTTCGATACCGTCGGCGGGCTCGTCATCAGCCGCTTCGGCCACGTGCCCAAGCGCGGCGAGCAGATCGTGATCGACGAGTTGAGCTTCCGCGTGCTGCGGGCCGACAGCCGCCGCCTGCACGTGCTGCGCGTCGAGCGCGTGAAGGAAGCCTGAACCGTCGCCGGTGGAGCCCAGCGCGGACCCGTCCAGAGGTTCGGTGGTTTCCGGCGCGACCGCGAAGTCGCGCTTCCGTCCGGCCCGCGATCTTGCCATCGCCTTCGGGCTCGGGGCGCTCTCGGTGCTCGGCTTCGCGCCGTTCTACCTCTTTCCCCTGCCCGTCCTGACGCTCGCGCTGCTTTTCGGTCTGTGCGAGCGGGCAACGAAACGTTCCGGACGCTTTCTGGTCGGTTTCGCCTGGGGTCTCGGCTGCTTCCTCGGAGGCGTGTCGTGGGTGTACGTGAGCCTGCACACCTTCGGTGCGATGCCGGCACCGCTCGCGGCGCTCTCGACGTTTCTCCTGTGCGCGCTGCTCGCGCTGTGTCCCGGGCTCGCCGGTCTTGCCGCGGGCGCGATCGGGACGACCGCCGCCACCCGCGCCCTGCTCGCTTTCCCGGCGCGTGGGCCGTCTTCGAATGGGTGCGCGGCTGGTACTTCACCGGGTTTCCCTGGCTCGCCATCGGCTACTCGCAGGCGCCCGCGAGCCCGCTCGCAGGGTTCGCCCCGGTGCTCGGCGTGTACGGCGTCTCGCTCGTGACCGCTTTGTCCGCCGGGCTCTTGTACCTCGCGTGGAACATGCGCCGAAGCCGGCAAGCGCTCGCGTGCGTCGCAGCGTTCGCCCTGCTCTGGTTGGGCGGTGCGGGGCTGAAGGCCCACGAGTGGACCCGACCCGAGGGCGAGCCCGTGAGCGTGAGCCTGATCCAGGGCAACATCCCGCAGGAGATGAAGTGGCGCGAGGACCAGATCCGCGCAACCCTCGACACGTATCTGCGCCTCATCCGCTCGACCGACAGCCGCCTCGTGGTGCTGCCGGAAACCGCGCTGCCGCTGTACTTGCAGGACGTCCCGCCCGACTACCTCGCACGCGTGGCGGCGCACGCGCGAGTGAACGGGCGCCGACGTGCTCATCGGTCTACCGGAGTATGGCGCCGGCACGGACGAATACTTCAACAGCGTGATCGCCTTCGGCGCGTCGCCGCAGCAGGTGTATCGCAAGCACCACCTCGTGCCGTTCGGCGAGTTCGTGCCGCTGAAGGGGCTGTTCGGATGGTTCGTCGAGGCGGTCGCCATCCCGCTGCTCGACTTCTCCCGCGGCGGGCTGGGACAGCGCCCGCTCGCGGTCGCCGGTCAGAAGGTCGGGGTGAACATCTGCTACGAGGATCTCTTCGGCGAGGAGATCATCCGGCAACTGCCGGAAGCCACGATGCTCGTGAACGTGAGCAACGTGGCCTGGTTCGGCGATTCGCTCGCGCCCGCCCAGCACCTGCAGATCAGCCAGATGCGCGCGCTCGAAACCGGGCGTCCGATGCTGCGCGCCACCAACACGGGGATGACCGCGGTGATCGACCCGCAAGGGCCGCATCGAGGCGATCGCCGAGCCCTTCACCGAGGCCATCGTGCGCGCCGACGTGCAAGGCTACAGCGGCGCGACACCCTTCGTTCGCTGGGGCAACGGCGCCACGCTCACGCTCTGCGGGGTCCTGCTCGCGGCGGCGCTCGTCCTTCGCCGCGGCCGGCGGCCCCCGTTGCGCGGCGACCCGCACTGACGAAACAGGTTCCTTTCCCGGGTCGCCGGGGGGCCGGTAGAATCGCGGCTTCGCTCCCTTCGGCCTTCACTGCGATGCTCACCTTCCAGCAGATCATCCTGCGCCTGCAAGAGTTCTGGGATCAGCAGGGCTGCGCGCTGCTGCAGCCCTACGACATGGAGATGGGCGCGGGCACGTTCCACACCGCCACGTTCCTGCGCGCGATCGGCCCCGAGCCCTGGCGCGCCGCCTACGTGCAGCCCTCGCGGCGACCCAAGGACGGCCGCTACGGCGAGAACCCGAACCGGCTGCAGCACTACTATCAGTATCAGGTGGTGCTGAAGCCGTCGCCGCCCGATATCCAGGATCTCTACCTGCGCTCGCTCGAGGTGCTCGGCATCGACCCGCGTCAGAACGACATCCGCTTCGTCGAGGACGACTGGGAATCGCCGACGCTGGGCGCGTGGGGACTCGGCTGGGAGGTCTGGCTGAACGGCATGGAAGTGACCCAGTTCACCTATTTCCAGGAGGTCGGCAGCCTCGCCTGCAAGCCGGTGCTGGGCGAGATCACCTACGGGCTGGAGCGCCTCGCCATGTATCTGCAGGGCGTGGAAAACGTGTTCGATCTCGTCTGGACCGACGGGCTCACCTACCGCGACGTCTACCACCAGAACGAGGTGGAGCAGTCCATCTACAACTTCGAGAAGAGCAACGTGCCGCTGCTCTTCCGGCAGTTCAACGAGTACGAGGCGGAGGCGAAGCGCCTGATCGAGGACGGGCTCGCGCTGCCCGGCTACGAGATGGTCCTGAAGTGCTCCCACACCTTCAACCTGCTCGACGCGCGCGGCGCGATCTCGGTGACGGAGCGCGCCGCCTACATCGGTCGCGTGCGCGCGCTGGCGCGCCTGGTCGCCCAGGCGTACTACGACTCGCGCGAGGCGCTCGGCTTTCCGATGTGTGCGCCGGTCGCGGCGGCTGCCTGAGCAACGATGACCGACACGCTTCTGATCGAGCTCCTCACCGAGGAGCTGCCGCCGAAGTCGCTGCTCCGGGTAGCTTCCGCCTTTGCCGACGATCGTTAAGGAGCGCCTATTCGACGCCGCGTTTCTCGAGGCAGATGGCAGCGTGATCGCGTTCTCGACCCCGCGGCGCCTGGCCGTCCTCATCGAGGGTGTCCGGGCCGTGCAGCCGGAGCGCGAGGTCGAGCGCAAGGGGCCCGCAGAGACATCGGCACTGGACGCTGACGGTAAGCCGACGCAAGCACTGCTGGGATTCTCACGATCGTGCGGCGTCACGCTCGAGCGCTCGAGCGTGAATCTCGACGGCAAGCCGAGCTACTTCGTGTTCCATTCCACGAAGGCGGGCGAGTCCCTCGACAAGCATCTCGTCGCGAATCGTAGCCGAGAGCGTGAAGACCCTTCCCATTCCAAAGCTCATGCGCTGGGGCGATTCCGAGCTTCGAGTTCGCGCGGCCCGTGCACGGGCTCGTCATGCTGCACGGCAGCCGCGTCGTGCCGGGGACCGTGCTCGGCCAGGAGAGCCGCAACTCGACTCTAGGTCACCGGTTCATGGGCAGGCGCGAGATCGTGCTCCGCAGCGCCGCCGAGTATGAGACGAAGCTCGAGAACGAGGGCAAGGTCGTCGCACGCTTCGAGAAGCGACGGCAAGCGATCGAGCAGCAACTGCTGGCGTGCGCGGCGAAGCTCGGTGCGAACCTGCATCTCGACCAGCGTGGTCCGCTGCTCGACGAGGTCACGGCGCTGGTCGAGTATCCCGCCGTCTACGTCGGCAAGTTCGACGAGGAGTTCCTGACCGTGCCGCAGGAATGCCTCATCCTCACCATGCAGCAGAACCAGAAGTACTTTCCGCTCTTCGACGAAGAAGGAAAGCTTCTGCCGAGATTCCTGATCGTGAGCAACATGGAGGTCGACGATCCGTCCGCGATCATCGACGGCAACCAGCGCGTGGTGCGGCCGCGGCTCGCCGACGCGCGGTTCTTCTTCGAGCAGGACCGCAAGCAGACGCTCGAGTCACGCGTGCCGCAACTCGGCAACATCGTGTTCCACAACAGGCTCGGCAGCCAGCTCGAACGGGTGCAGCGCATCACGAAGGCGGCGACCGTCATCGCCGGACGGCTCGGCGCGAATGCCGGCCACGCGGAGCGCGCGGCGCACCTCGCCAAGGCCGACCTCCTGACCGGCATGGTCGGAGAGTTCCCCGAGCTGCAGGGCATCATGGGCACGTACTACGCGCGGCACGACGGGGAGCCGGAGGCGGTGGCGCAGGCCATCGAGGCGCACTACCACCCGCGCTTCGCCAACGATACGCTGCCGGGGGACAACGTCGCAGCCGCGGTGGCGCTCGCCGACAAGCTCGACACGCTGGTCGGCATCTTCGGCATCGGCCTCGGTCCCACCGGCGACAAGGATCCGTTCGCCCTGCGCCGGCACGCGCTCGGCGTGCTGCGCATCCTGTTCGAGAAGGCGCTGCCGCTCGATCTCATGGATCTGCTCACGCTGGCGAAAGGCCAGTTCGCTCCCGAGGTGCTCGCGGCGAGCGTCGTGGTCGACGTCCACCTCTTCATGGTCGAACGGCTGCGCAACTACCTGCGCGAGCGCGGCTTCGACGCCTCGGAGATCGACGCGGTGGCAAGCCAGCATCCGACCCGCATCGACCTGGTCGAGCCGCGTCTCAAGGCGGTCCAGGGTTTCCGCCGCCTGCCGGAGGCGGAGAGCCTTGCCGTCGCGAACAAGCGCATCCGCAACATCCTCAGGAAGACGGAGGTGCCGAACGGTCGCGCGGATCTCGCTCTGCTCGCCGAGCCCGCGGAGAAGACGCTCTTCGAGACGCTGACGACGCTCGAGCCGAAGGTCGCGAGCCTGATCGCGAACGAGGACTACGACGGCGCGCTCAAGCTGCTCGCGACCGCCCGCGCGCCCGTCGATCGCTTCTTCGACGAGGTGCTGGTGATGTGCGACGAGCCGCTCATCCGCGCGAACCGGCTGGCGCTGCTCAAGCAGCTCGGCGATCTCATGAACCAGGTGGCCGACATCTCGAGGCTCGCCGCGTGATTCGGGAAAGACGAGGACAGCAGCGAGAAGGGTAGAATCCATGCAGTTCTCACGGTTCCCGGCCTCTGCATGAAGCTCGTCATCCTCGACCGCGACGGTGTCATCAATTTCGACAGCGCGCAGTTCATCAAGTCGCCGGCCGAGTGGAAGCCCATTCCCGGCAGCCTGGAAGCCATCGCTCGCCTGAACCAGGCGGGCTACCGGGTCGTGGTCGCGTCGAACCAGTCCGGCGTGGGGCGTGGCCTGCTCGACATGAGCACGTTGAACGAGATCAACGACAAGATGCACAAGGCGCTCGCCGTCGCCGGCGGCCGCATCGACGCCGTCTTCTACTGCCCGCATGCCAGCGATGCCGACTGCGAATGCCGCAAGCCCAAGCCCGGCATGCTGCAGGAGATCGCGCGCCGCTTCAATGTCGACCTCGTCGGCGTGGCGAGCGTCGGCGATTCGCTGCGCGACCTGCAGGCCGCGGTGGCCGTCGGTGCACGTCCGTTCCTCGTCCTGACCGGCAAGGGCGCGAAGACCGTCGAGACCGGCGGACTGCCGGACGGCACGGTGGTGGTCGAGAATCTCGCCGCAGCGGTGGAACGCATCCTCGCCGCATGAGGCAGCTTGCCACCGTCCTGCGCTCGAGCGTCTACCTCCTGCTCCAGGCCCTCATCACCCCGCCGTACGCGCTCGTCGTGCTCGCAACGTTCCCGCTGCCGCCGCTCACCCGCTATCGCGTCATCAGCTATTGGGCCAAGACCATGGTGTGGCTCGCCAGGCTGGTGCTGGGGATCCGCTTCGACGTCGCCGGCCGCGAGAACATCCCGACCGCGCCCTGCATCATCATGTCGAAGCACCAGTCCGCCTGGGAGACGATGGCGCTGCAGGTCCTGTTTCCGCCCCACGTGTACGTGATCAAGCGCGAGCTGCTGCGCATCCCGTTCTTCGGCTGGGCGCTCTCCCTCATGTCGCCGATCGCGATCGACCGGGCCGCGGGCATGCGCAGCATCAAGGAAACGCTGCGTCAGGGCCGGGAGCGGCTCGCGCAGGGCTTCTCCGTGGTGATCTTCCCGGAGGGTACGCGGGTCGCACCGGGCACACGCGGCAAGTACCAGGCGGGGGGCGCATGGCTCGCCTGCAAGACCGGCGCGGCGGTGGTGCCGGTCGCCCATAACGCCGGAGAGCTCTGGGGCCGCAACGCGCTCATCCGACACCCCGGCCTCGTCACCCTCGTCATCGGCGCGCCGATCGACACGAGCAGGCTCGATCCCGAGGAGCTCACGCGCCGCGTCGAAGCATGGATCGAGGGCGAGATGGACCGCATCGGCGGCACGGCCGCGGCCACGCGATGAAGTCGGTCGAACGCACCGAGGAGAGCCGCACCGTGCGCCTGGGCGACGCCGAGGTGAACTTTCGCCTGCGCCGCAGCGTGCGCCGCCGCAGTGTCAGCCTCCATATCGACGAGCGCGGCCTGACCGTGAGCGTGCCGTGGCGCTGCTCCGAGCAGCGGCTGCAGACGGCGCTGCGCGAGGCCGAGCAGTGGGTGCTGAAGCGCCTCGCCGTGTGGACCGGCCAGCGTCCCGCGCCGATCTCGTGGCGCTCGGGTGACCTGCTGCACTACCTCGGCCGCCCGCTCGTGCTGGAAGTCGCCACGGCCGCCGGTCGGCCGCGTGCGGTGCGCCTGCACGACCGGCTGCTCGTCACCGTGCCGAACGCCGCCGACACGCAAAGCGTGCAGAAGCTCGCCCTGAAGTGGCTGCGCGCGGCGGCGCTCGATGTATTCATCGCGCATGCAACGCGGCTGGCGCCGTGCATGGATGTGGCGGTGCCGCGGATCTTTCTCTCGAGCGCCCGCACCCGCTGGGGGAGCTGCAATAACGACGGATCGATCCGCGTCAACTGGCGCCTGGTGCAGGCGCAAGAGGCGCTGATCGCGTACGTGATCGTGCACGAGCTTGCCCACTTCCACGAGATGAATCATGGTCCGCGCTTCTGGAACCACGTGATGCGCGTGTGTCCGGAGCACCGGGTGCGGCGCGCCGAGCTGAACGAGATCGGCCGCCGGCTGCTGCTCATGCCGGTACCCTGATGCCTCGACGTATAATGCCGCCAAAGCGTCTCGTCCCCGTCATGCGCCGCCTCGCCTCCCTGATCGCCTTCGTCGTCTTCGCACAGGGCTGCGGCATCAAGGGTCCGCTCTACATCGAAACGGCCGAGCAAAAGAGGAAGGCGGACGAACGCAGGGAGCGGCGCGAGGCAGCGGTACGGCAGCGCGAGGCACCAGGCAGCGTGCCGGCTTCCCCGGCCGGTGCGATCCGAACGCCGGCGCCATCCGGCGCAGACGACTCGGCAGCAGTGCCTGCCGCATCGCTGGAGGCAACGCTGCCCGACGAGGCTTTCGGGCCGTCGTCGCCCCCGCCGCAGTAGCGACTTCCGGTGAATCCCTTTTGCTATCGGGACGGTGTGCTCCGGGCCGAATCCGTCCCGCTCGCAACCATCGCGCAAGCCGTCGGCACGCCGTGCTTCGTGTATTCCAGGGCTGCGCTCACGGCGGCGTTCGATGCCTACGCGCGGGCGTTCGCCGACAGCCGTCCGCTCGTCTGCTATGCCGCGAAGGCCAACAGCAACATCGCGATCCTGGATCTCTTCGCGCGGCTCGGCAGCGGTTTCGACATCGTCTCCGGCGGCGAGCTCGCGCGCGTGCTGGCCGCCGGCGGATCACCGGCGCGGGTCGTCTTTTCCGGCGTCGGCAAGAGCGAGGCGGAGATGCGCTTTGCGCTCGAGCACGACATCCTCTGCTTCAACGTCGAATCGGCATCAGAGCTCGAGCGCCTGAACCGGGTGGCAGCGACGATGGACAAGGTCGCGCCCGTGTCCTTTCGCGTCAACCCCGACGTCGATCCCGGCACGCACCCGTACATCTCAACCGGGCTCAAGGAGAACAAGTTCGGCGTGCCGCACGAGGATGCCTTCGGGCTCTATCTGTGCGCGCGCGACCTGGCGAACGTCCGCATCGTCGGCATCGACTGCCACATCGGGTCGCAGATCACCGAGCTCGCCCCCTACGTGGATGCGCTCGACCGCATCCTCGGTCTCGTCGTCCGCCTGGCGGCGGAAGGCATCGCTCTCGAGCACATCGACCTGGGCGGGGGCATCGGCATCCGCTACCGGGACGAGCAGCCGCTCGCGCTGGCCGGACTATGCCCGCGCCATCCGCGACCGCATGGCGGGGCGGCGCGAGCGGCTCATTCTCGAGCCCGGCCGCTCTCTCGTGGGCAACGGCGGGCTGCTGCTCACGCGCGTCGAATATCTCAAGCACGGCGAAACCAGGCACTTTGCCGTCGTCGACGCTGCGATGAACGACCTGATGCGCCCGGCGCTCTACGACGCGTATCACGCGGTGCTGCCGGTCAGGGAGCACTCCAGCGCGGCACCCCGGATCTACGAAGTGGTCGGACCGGTGTGCGAGAGCGGCGACTTCCTCGCGCACGAGCGCTGCCTCGCGGTGGCCGAGGGCGACCTGATCGCGATCATGTCGGCCGGCGCCTACGGCATGAGCATGAGCTCGAACTACAACACGCGTCCGCGCGCGGCGGAAGTGATGGCAGACGGCTCCGCCTGGCACGTCATCCGCGACCGTGAGGCGATCCCGGAGCTCTTCGCGCACGAGCATCGGCTGCCGTGACGGGCGCGCCGCGTTCCTCGGCCGGCTCATCGCGGGCGCCTCCGGCGCAACTTTTGGCCACCAATGTTGAAAAAATTGTGCGCGAATTGTTGTGCCCGCTTTGCATACGTGCCTACAATCCGCGTAGCGCGGTATGTCGGCGCGTTTTGGATGATATGCGCATGCGCGCTATGGGCTGCCTGAGAGCTGCATGGGTGGCGTACGGAGTTGGGGTTCCCTTGGAGGACCAGACCAAATGGAGACGTTGATGGCAGAGCCAGGAGCGAAGAAAACGGCGGCACGGAAGCCTGCGGCAAGGAAGGCGGCAGGCCCGGTCCGCAAGGCTGCGGCGAAGAGGACCGTGAAGAAGGTCGCACGCAAAGCGGTGGCGAAGAAAGCTGCTGCGCCGGTGAAGAGGGCCGCAGCGAAGAAGCCCGCGCGCAAGACTGCAGCGAAGAAAGCTACCGGCACGGCCAGGAAGTCGGTCGCAAAGAAAGCAGCGCCGGCCAGAAAGTCCGTCGCGAAGAAACCGGTGCGCAAGACCGCAGCGAAGAAACCCACCGCTGCCAGGAAGACGGTCGCGAAGAAGGTCGTCGCCAAGTCCGCTGCACGCAAGGCGAATGGGGCAGCCAGGAAGGCGGCAGCGAGCAAGGGTGTGCGTCGGCGCGCGGCGACCGGGAAGCCGGCCGCGAAGGTGGCGCGTCGGCCGAGGGCCGCAGCAGCAGCCTGAAGCCGCTCTCGTCGTGTCCCGGCCCCCGAGGCGTCGAACGCCCCGGGGGTTTTTATTTGCGGCGCTTCGCTGCGGCGACACTCGCTGCGGTGGCGACTTGCCGACCCGTTCGGCCCCGTGCAAGATGAGGTGCCCGCGCCTCGAGCGCGCAACGATCCCGATCGAGATCACCTGCCCAACCCCCGCGCCATGACGTCGCCGCCCCGTCTCGCGCCGGTCGTGCTCACACTCCTGGCGCTCGCTCCAATCGGCGGCTGTGGCAAGACTTCCGAGCCTCAGCGTGCCGCGGCACCACCCGCCACCCTCATCACCGTTGCCCAGGCAACCGTTGCCCCTCTGGAAGTGGTCGAGCGCTCGGTCGGACGCCTGGAAAGCGTCGTCGATCCGAAGGTGGCAGCCGAGGTACCGGGGCGCGTCACGGAGGTGCTCGCGCGCGCCGGCAAGGACGTGAAGGCGGGCGACCTGCTCGCGCGCATCGATGCGCGCGACCTCGAGCTCTCGCGCAACGTCACGCAGGCCGAGATCAACCGCATCGAGGCGCTGCTCGCGAATCAGCAGCGTATCGTCGCACGCAACGAGCAACTGGTACGGAAGAACTTCGTGTCCCAGAACGTGCTCGAGGATTCGATCGCCCAGTCGAAAGCGCTGCGCGAGCAGCTCGAGGGTGCCCGCGCGCAGCTCGCGCTCACCGAGCGCAGTCTTTCGAAAACCCGCGTCGTCGCGCCGGTGGATGCACGGGTTCAGACGCAGATCGTGGCCCCGGGCGATTACGTGAAGGTCGGCGACGGCATGTTCGAGATCGTGTCGCTCAAGCGCCTGCGCGCTCACGTGCCGTTCCCCGAGACCGCGATGTCGCGGGTCAAGACCGGTCTGCCGGTCCGACTCACGACGCCGACCGCGCCGGGTGAAACCGTCACCAGCACCGTGAGCGACATCAAGCCCGTGGTCGGCGCAAGCAGTCGCGCCGCGGAAGCGCTGGTGCGCTTCGACAATCCCGGCAACTGGCAGCCCGGGGCGAGCGTGCATGCCGAGGTCGTGATTGCCGAGCGTCCCCACGCCGTGCTGGTGCCGGAGACGAGCGTCGTGATGCGGCCGGCGGGGAAGGTCGTCTACGAGATCCGCGGCGGGAAGGCGCTGGCGCGCGTGGTCGAGACCGGAGCGCGAAGCGCCGGCCGGATCGAAGTGACGAAGGGCCTCGCCGGCGGCGAGACCGTCGCACGGGACGGCGCCGGATTCCTGACCGACGGTGCCGCTGTCAACGTTAAGGAGGCGCTCTCGCAGTGAACCTGCCCGAGCTCTCGATCAGGCGCCACGTGCTGGCGTTCATGTTGAGCGGCGTGCTGGTGCTCTTCGGGGTCATCAGCTACACCCGCATCGGCATGGACCGGTATCCGTACATCGAGTTTCCGGTCATCTCGATCACCACCACCCAGAAGGGCGCCAACCCGGACATCGTCGATGCCAGCGTCACCAACATCATCGAGACGTCCGTCAACAGCGTGCCGGGAATCGAGCACATCCAGTCGACCTCGTCGCCCGGCGTCTCGAGCATCAACATTACCTTCGCCCTCGACAAGGACATCGACATCGCATTCAACGAGGTCCAGGCCAAGGTCAACCAGGTGCTGCGCCGGCTGCCGAGGGATGCCGATCCGCCGGTGGTGGCGAAGGTCGAGACCAATGCGCTGCCCATCATGTGGCTTGCGCTCCAGGGCGACCGCACCCAGCAGCAGTTGAACCAGTACGCGGTCAACGTGGTGAAGAAGCGCATCGAGACCATCGGCGGCGTCGGCGAGGTGCGGCTGGGCGGGCGCCGCGACCGCACCATCCGCGTCGACCTGCTGCCCGCGCAGATGACGGCTTTCGGCGTCACCACCCAGGACCTGCTGGATGCCTTCGGCCGCGAGCACGTCCAGCTCCCGGGGGGATTCGTGGTCGGCGAGCGCACAGAAAGCCTGGTGAAGCTCGACCTCGAGTTTCACCGGCCCGAGGAGCTCGCGCAGATGATCGTGGCGTTCCGCGATGGCTCGCCGGTGCGACTCAAGGACGTGGCGGAGATCGAGGACGGCCTTTCGGACTACCGTCAGCTCGCCCGCTTCAACCGCAAGCCCACCATCGGCATCGGCATCGTGAAGGTGGCGAACACCAACACCGTCGAGATCATCGACGACGTGAAGGCGCGGCTCGCGCAGGAGATCATCCCTCAGCTGCCGCCCGGAATGACGCTCTCGATCGTCTCGAACGACGCGCTCTTCATCCAGGAGATCATCCGGGCGCTGAAGCAACACCTCATCGAGGGTACGCTGCTCGCGTCGCTGGTGGTCTGGCTGTTCCTGCGCAGTGTACGCTCCACGCTCATCATCGCGACGGCGATTCCGGTGTCGTTGCTCGGGTCGATCGCCGTCATGTATTTCTCGGGCTACACCTTCAACTCGATCACGATGCTCGCCCTGCTGCTCTTGATCGGCGTGGTGGTGGACGACGCCATCGTCGTGCTCGAGAACATCTTCCGCCACCGCGAGCACCTCGATCCCGACCCGGTCAGCGCCGCCATCAACGGCTCGAACGAGGTGGTATTCGCCGTGATCGCCGCCACGCTTTCCCTCGTCTGCATCTTCGCGCCAGTCATCTTCCTGGGCGGCATCGTCGGGCAGTTCTTCAAGTCTTTTGCGGTGGTCGTGACCTTCGGCGTGCTGGTCTCGCTCGTTGGTCTCGCTGACCCTGACACCGATGCTCTGCTCACGCTATCTCAAGGTGGCAAAGCAGCACGGCAGGCTCTATTACACCCTCGAGCGTGTCTTCGCCGGTCTCGATCGCGGCTATCGACGGCTGCTCACGACGTCGCTCGATCACCGCTGGCTGGTGGTGCTGATCACCGTGCTGGTGGTGCTGTCGACCGGCTGGTTCTTCGGACGCCTCGGCAAGGCGCTCACGCCCGACCAGGACGAGGGGCGTTTCATCATCAACATGCGCACCCCGCTCGGCGCCAGCATCGACTACACGAATGAACGCCTGCGCGAGGCGGAGGCGATCCTGCAAGCACACCCGGAGATCGTCACGGAGTTCGCGGCGATAGGCTTCGGCAATGCCGGACAGGTCAACCAGGGTTTCGTGGTGGTGCGCATGGCGCCGCGGGAAGCACGCACCATCAGCCAGCAGGCTTCGATTGCCAAGCTGCGCGGCGAGTTTGCCGAGATTCCGGGGGCGCTCATCTTCGCGGCACCCTACCCGATCGTGGGCGGACAGCGCGGGGAGCCGCTGCAGTTCGTACTGGCAGGGCAGGTGCTCGAGGAAGTCGGCCGGCTCGCGAACGAAATGCAGCAGCGTTTTGCCGGCGGAGCCGGGGCTCGGGAAGATGGACCTCGACCTGCAGCTCGACCTGCCGCAGATCACGCTGCAGCCGGACCGGACGCGGATCGCCGATGCCGGGCTCTCGACCCAGGACGTCGCGCTCGCCCTCAACATCCTGACCGGCGGGCTCGACGTGGCCAAGTACAACGACGTGCCGGGCGACGGCCAGCGCTACGACATCCGGCTGAAAGGACGGGACGGGGAGTTCCTGACCGCCGCCGACCTCTCGAAGATCTATCTTCGAAACAAGAAGGGCGATCTGGTGCGCCTCGACACGGTCACCGCCATGGCGGAAGGCATGGGGCCGGCCGTGATCGGCCGCTTCGACCTGCAGTATGCCGCCACCTTCCGCAGCTCGCCGACCATCCCCCTCGGCGACGCGGTGGAAAAAGTGAAGCAGGCCGCGGCGGAACTGCTGCCGCTCGGCTACACGATCCGCTTCGTCGGCCAGGCGGAGGAACTCGGCAAGACCGTGAAGTACATGGCCTTCGCCTTCGGGCTCGCGCTCGTTCTGCTGTACATGGTGCTGGCGAGCCAGTTCAACTCCTTCCTGCAGCCCTTGATCGTAATGCTCGCCCAGCCGCTCGCCATCACCGGCGGCGTCATGGCGCTCTGGCTGGTGGGTCACACCCTGAACATCTACTCGATGATCGGGTTGGTGCTCCTGATCGGCCTGGTGGCGAAGAACTCGATCCTGCTGGTCGACCTCGCCAACCAGCGTCGCGCCCAGGGTCTGGCGGTCGACGCCGCGTTGCTGGATGCCTGCCCGATACGGATGCGGCCGGTATTGATGACTTCGCTCACCATCATTCTCGCTCTCCTGCCCGCTGCGCTCGGCTACGGTGCCGGCGCCGAGACGAACGGACCGATGGCGGTCGCGGTCATCGGCGGGATGATTTCCTCAACGCTCCTGACGCTCGTCGTCGTGCCCGCGGTCTACTCGCTGGTGGAGGGTCGCCGCCGGCGCGGGACGATCGTTGTGACTACGTCGTAAGGCTGATGGATCGCGGAACGATTGGCCGAAATTTTGCTCACAGCGAGAGACAAGGGCGGCGGTTCTCTCGAGCGGGTGATGCGATGGATTTCGGTGTGTTCGTCTGGGAAGGTTTTCGGTTCCTGTTAACGGCGGCACTGATCGTCGCCTTGGGCTATCTACCGATCTTCCTCCTGCTGCGAAGACACCTCGCGCTGCTCCAGGACCCCTCCAATCTGCTGCGCCACGGCGTCGTCCTGCGCCGCCGCGATGCGCTCGACGGCGTTGCCGAGATCATCGGCCGCTACCGCGACTCCGACATATACCGCTACGTCACCTTCAAAGGCATGCGCTACGACTTCGAGCGCGTCGTGCCGGCACCGCGACTATTCCAGGTGGGGCCGAAGGAACTGTTCGTCGAGCCCGGCATCGTCTACGTCGCCCGCGCCTGACGGGCGGCGTCCCCCTCAGCGCTGTCGCTGCCGCAGCGCATTGCGCAGGAACTTGAGCGACGGGGTGTGTCCGCTCTCGCAGGCGCAGAGGTGAAAGCGGGATGGTTGGAACAGCCGGGCCGGTTCGTACAGCGTGAACCGCGCCGCAAGCGGGTCGGCGACGAAGAAGGCGTTCACCCCCGAGAGGTTGCAGGTCACGAGCGTATAGCCGAGCGGTGCGAGGCCGGATACGAGCGCTGCCAGGGACGCACCGTGGTAATCGTCACCGCTCCAGACGTGGGCGGGATCGTATTCGACGCAGACTTCGAGCGGCGGCGGAAACTTCGCGTTGTACTCGACGCAGATGACCCGCGGCCGGAAGACTCCGAGCGCCGCCAGCAGCACGGGCAGGTCGTTGCCGTCGATGTCCACCGAGAAGAAGTCGATCTCCCTCGTGCCCAGGCTTTCGAGCCAGCCTGCCACCAGGGTCGGGACGTTTTCCCGGGTAACGAACGCCTGCTCTGCGAACAGGTCCTGCGAGGGACCCACCTCGGAGCGCACGAAGGCGATCCGATCCGCCCTGCCGTCGACCCAGACCCCGCGCCAGCCCTTGAGCAGGAGGGCATGGGTGTTGTTCTCCGTGCCGTTGCCCGAGCCGATCTCGATGAAAGTCCGCCCCCCGCCGATGCGGTCGAAGATGGCCGCGATGATGCCGTCCTCGTCGGTCTGCGAGTAGACCTTGTACCCCTTCAGGAGCAGGTTGTCGGGCATGTCCCGGCGGATCTCCTCGCGCACGCGCGCGATCTCCTGCGACATCGCTGCCTGCTGGAGAATGGGATCGGTGACATGCTTCGGGAACAGCTTGCGGAAAACCTTGGCCATGGTGCTTCGGGTAAGTGGCGGGAGCCGGATTCAGCGCGGCAGCGCGAGATTTTAGCCCGGATCGGTCACGAGAGGCGCCCGACGCGGTTCGCGGCGCGCGTAAGCTCAATGGCGAATGCAGAGCTTCCCGAAGTGCTGCCCGCTCGCGAGTTGGTCCAGCGCCTCGCGCAGTTCCTCGAATCGGTACACGCGGTCGATCGCAGGTCGCAGGCCGTGCAGCGCGATGGCGCGCGCCATCGCCTCGAAGTCGTCGCGGCTGCCGACCGTGATCCCCTGCAGCCTGATGTGCCGCGTCACGATCGGGCCGAGCTTCGTGTCCATCGTGCCGCCCGAGAGCACGCCGATCATGCTGATCGTCCCGCCGACCCGCACGGCGCGCAGCGACTGCGGGAGGGTCTGCTGGCCGCCGACCTCGACGACGTGGTCGACGCCGTCGCCGCCAGCGATCTCGCGTGCGCGCCGGCCCCACTCGCGGGTCGCACGGTAGTTGATGCCCTCGTCGGCCCCCATGGCGCGGGCGCGGCCGAGCTTCTCGTCGCTCGAAGACGTGACGATCACGTTGGCCCCGAGCGCCTTGGCGAATTGCAGGGCGAAGAGCGATACCCCGCCGGTGCCCTGCACGAGGACCGTGTCCCCGGCCTTCACGCGGCCCTCGGTCACCAGGGCACGCCACGCAGTCACCGCGGCGCAGGGGAGCGTCGCCGCCTCGACATCGCCGAGATGAGCCGGAACCCGTGCCGCGCACGCCTCGGGAACCACCATGTACTCGGTCATGGTGCCGTCGACCTCGCAGCCCAGGCCCGACGACAGTCTTTCCGCGTCGGGTTCGCCGCCCACCCAGCTCTGGAACGCGATCGGGCACACACGGTCGCCCGCGGCGAACCGCGTCACACCTTCACCGACCGTGTCGACGACGCCGACCCCGTCGCTTAGCAGAATGAGCGGGAGCGTCTGCTGTCGTCGAACCATATCCGCGCACCGGCACGAGCAGATCGCGGTAGTTGAGGGCGGAGGCCTGCATCCTGAGGCGCACCTCGCCCGGACCGGGCACCGGCTCGGGGCGCGTGCCGAGGCGCACGTTATCCATCGACCACGCTTCTTCGACCTGGAAGACTCGCATGAGGTCTCTCACTGGATAGGGCCTGGCGACGACGCGAATCTCGTCTCGCCGACTGCGATGAAGCGGGTGACCTCGTCCAGTACCGGCGCCCGGCCCTGGTAGGGCTTCGCCAGCACGCCGACGATGCTGGCGTGGCCGAGATCGGGAAAGCCCACCTCCGACACGCGACCGCCGACCGCACGGATGCGTTTTGCCAGCCGCCTGGAGTGCTCGGGGAGCACCGTCGTGTCCTGCTCGCCGTAGAGCACCAGCGCGCGCGGCGAGTCGGCGTCGACGAAGGTCCCCGGCTGGGTCGCAGGCAGATCGGGCGCGGCGCCGAACACGTTTTCCAGGGTGATGCTGGTGAAAGGCAGGAAGTCGTAGGGTCCCGAGAGACCGATGAAGCCGATCACGTCGGCATGCCGGCCGCCCGCCGTCTCGACATAGCGGGGATCGAAGGCGAGCATGGCGGCATTGTAGGCGCCGGCGGAGTGGCCCATCACGAAAATGCGCTGCGGATCGCCGCCGTAGCGACCGATCTCCTTCTGGGTCCACGCCACCGCCGCGCCGCCGTCGTCGAGAAAGGCCGGAAACTTCACTTCCGGGTAGAGGCGGTAGTCCGGTATGACGACGACGAAACCTTTCGAGGTCAATGCCTCGGCGACGAACTTGTAGTCGGCGCGTTTGCCACGCTGCCACGCGCCGCCGTAGAAGAAGACGACCACCGGCGCCGGTTCGCGCAGCTGCGTCGGCGCATACACGTCGAGCTGCTGGCGCGGATGGGCGCCGTAGGCGTGGTCCCGGCTGGCGGCGAAACCCGCGTCGGGGATGGTTGCGTTGAGCGCCGCCAGCGGCGAACACCCGGCCAGGAGCAGAGCGAGGGCGACGAGGACGAAGCGCGGCAGGAGACTTGTGCACATGGGGACAGGAGCGAGGACGAAGCTCTGACTCCTCAGATCAGGAAAAGTGTCGCGAGGCCGAGGAAGATGAAAAATCCGCCGCTGTCCGTGAGAGCGGTGATCATCACGCTCGACCCGACCGCGGGATCGCGTCCGAACTTGTACATGACGAACGGGATGGTCACGCCGGCGAGCGCCGCTAGCAGGAGGTTCAAGGTCATCGCGGCCATCATCACCATGCCGAGCGCGAAGTTGTTGTAGAGGAGAAACGCCACCACGCCGAGGATGGTGCCCCAGAGCAGTCCGTTGACGAGCGCGATCAGGAGCTCCTTGCCGAATAGCTTGCGCGCGTTGGCGCCGGTGATCTGGCCCAGGGCGAGCGCCCGCACGATCATGGTGATGGTCTGATTGCCGGAATTGCCGCCGATTCCCGCCACGATCGGCATCAAGGCCGCGAGCGCGACGATGCGCTCGATCGAGCCCTCGAAGGCACCGATGACGCGCGACGCGATGAAGGCCGTCACCATGTTGATGGCAAGCCAGGTCCAGCGGTTGCGCAGGCTGTTCCAGACCGGCGCGAAGATGTCCTCCTCCTCGCGCAGGCCGCCCATCTTGAGCAGCTCGGTGTCGGTGGTCTCGCGGATGTAGTCCATCACCGCTTCCACCGTCAGGCGCCCGATCAGCTTGCCGCCGGGATCGATCACCGGCGCCGAGATCAGGTTGTAGCGCTCGAAGGCTTCGGCTGCCTGATGCGCGCCGTCGTCGGGATGAAAGGTCACCACGTCGCGCTGCACCAGCGCGCTCACCTGCGCCTCCGGCTCGTTCAGCAGGAGCTGATTTAGCATGAGGATGCCGCGCAGCGCATTCTGGCGGTCGACCACGAAGAGCGTGTCGGTGTGGCTCGGCAGCTCGCCGATGCGGCGCAGATAACGCAGCACCACCTCCAGCGTCACGTCCTCGCGGATCGTCACCATGCCGAAGTCCATCAGCGCGCCGACCGTGTCCTCGGGATAGGACAGCGCGGCGCGGAGCTGTTCGCGCTCCTCGATCGGAAGCAGGTTGAAGACATCCGCGATGACCTCGCGCGGGAGGTCCGGGGCGATGTCCGCGATCTCGTCGCTGTCGAGCTGCTCGGCCGCGGCGACCAGCTCGTCGCGATCCATGTGCGCGATGAGCGTCTCGCGCACGGGCTCCGAGACCTCGAGCAGGATCTCGCCGTCGCGCTCGGCCCGGACCAGATCCCACACCTGCAGACGATGCGCGAGCGGCAGCGCTTCGAGGATGTAGGCCACGTCCGCCGGGTGCATCTGGTTGAGCTTCCTTTCGAGCTCGACCAGGTGCTGCTTGTGCACGAGGGTCTCGACCAGGTCGTGGCGCGGCCCGCTCTGGCGGTGGACGATGTCCTCCACCATCCGCTGCCGGCTCAGCAGTGTCACCACCTGCTGCAGCTGATCCTGAACGTTGCCCGCTCGTTCTCTGACTTCGGCCATGGGCCCGACTCGGCGACTCGACGGTTGCGAAAAGCCGTCATTCTAGGGAATCCGGGGCGGACCCGCGTGACGTTTTGCCCGCGTGCGACGGGGCGGTCAGGGCACTTCGGCCGCTGCCATGCGCGCGCGGATCATCCGGGTCTTGCGCAGGATCCAGGGCGTGTCGCGGCGGCTGTCGTAGAAGCGGGGGTTGGGCACGATGGCGGCGAGCCACGCCGCCTCTCCCGGTCCCAGGTTGGCCGCGCTGGTGCGGAAGTAATGCCGGGCCGCGGCCTCCGCGCCGAAGACTCCGTTGCCCCATTCGATCACGTTGAGGTAGATCTCGAGAATGCGGCGCTTGGTCATCACGCTCTCCAGCATGAGGGTGATGATCGCCTCCTGCCCCTTGCGCCAGGGGTTGCGCGCGCCGGACAGGAACAGGTTCTTCGCGAGCTGCTGCGAAATGGTCGACCCGCCCGCGACGATGCGCCCCTTCCGCAGGTTCTTCTCGTAGGCTTTCTCGATCGCGTCCCAATCGAAGCCTTCGTGGTCGGCGAATTTCGCGTCCTCGGACGCGACCACGGCGCGCTTCAGGTGCATGGAGATCCGGTGGTAAGGCACCCATTGATGCTGCAGCACGGCTTGCGGATCCTGCTCGCGCAGCGCGCTCAACTGCGCGTCCATGAAAGCGGTGGTGCCGGGGTTATTCGTGGACCACCACCACACGTGCGCGAAGATCCAGAGCTGGTAGACGACGAAGAGCGCGACGACGAGGCCGAGCAGCTTTACCAGGAACCGCACTTGCAGGAATCGGGAAGAGGGAGGAGGGAAGGGGGAAGGGAGCAGCTACTTACTGAAAATCCCGCCTCAACCTGCGCGCAGCATCGCGATCACCGGGGCGGTCTCCGGCCGCACGGCGCGCCACAGGAAGAACGACTCGGCCGCCTGCTCCACGAGCATCCCGAGACCGTCGGCGAGGCGCGTCACGCCTTGCTCGCGTGCCCATTGCAGAAAGCGGGTCGGTCCACTTCCATACATCATGTCGTAGGCGAGTGCTCCGGCGCCGAACACGCTCGCGGGCAGCGGCGGCAGATCGCCCGCGAGGCTCGCCGATGTCGCGTTGACCGCGATATCGAAGCGGTATCCGACGAGTGCTTCGTATCCGCCTCCCACGACCGGACCGTAACGGTCGAACCGGCGGGCCAGCTCGGTCGCCCTGTCGGGCGTCCGGTTGGCCAAGGTGAGCGAGGCCGGTCGGCATTCCAGCAGGGCTCGGAGCACGCCGCGCGCAGCACCGCCCGCCCCCATCACGAGCACCCGCTTGCCCGCGATTTCGACCCCGAGATTGGTTTCGATGTCCCGAATCAGTCCCACCCCGTCGGTGTTGTCGCCCCGGACCGCGCCCGCTTCGAAGCTCAGCGTGTTCACCGCGTGCGCCGCACGGGCCCGCTCCGTGGTTTCGACGGCGAGGTCGAACGCTTCGAGCTTGAACGGCAGCGTGACGTTCGCGCCCTTGCCGCCCGCCGCCCGGAATGCGTCGACCGTGGCCCGGAAGCCGCCGCGCGGCGCCAGGATCGCTTCGTAGGTGATCTCCTGCGCGGTCGCACGTGCGAACGCCGCGTGGATTGCGGGCGACTTGCTATGGGCGACGGGGTTGCCGATGACGGCGTAACGGTCGGGCATCGGCGGGAGCGGTGGAGCGGGCCGCGCGGTGGTGTCTACTGGCTCACCAGTTCGTCGGCGCGGGTGAACGTCCAGGTGCGCGTGATGCTCAGGATGTCAGTGTCCTTGGCGATGTCGGGCGGAAACGGCGCGTACGGCGCCGCCAGCTCCACGATGCGGCGCGCGGCCTCGTCGAGCACCTTCTGGCCCGAGGGCCGGTTGATGTCGATGCTCTCGATCGAGCCGTCCGCCTTGATCGACACCGTGAGCTGGAGGCTGCCGTAGATCTTCTGCCGGCGCGCCTTCTCGGGATAGTTCATGTTGCCGACCCGCTCGACCTTGACGCGCCAGTCCTCGACGTACCGCGCGAAGCGAAATTCCTTTGCCCGCGAGCCGACGAAGTTGCGCCGCGGACGCTTCGAGTAGGCTTCGAGATTGCGGTCGATCTCGGCCTGCAGGCGCACCGCCTCGAGGCTGCGGGCGAGCAGCACCGCCACGTCGGGCTTCGCGGCCGCATCCTGCGGCGGCAGGGGCTCGGCCTTCGACTCGTCCCGGGCAATCGTATCCTTGGACTTGTTGGCGGTCAGGGCTTTCCGCGGCTGCTCCTCTTTCTGCTCGACCGCCTTGCTTGCGATCGTCATCTCGTTCGCCTGCTGCTCCTTATGCTGCGGCGGCAGCGGGGTCTTCGCGCGCCGTTGCAGGTCGGTGTTGCCACCGCCGTCGAGGTTGGACTGGGCCAGCACCTCCGCCTTCTTCGGGGCAGTGGTCGAACGGGCATTCACGAGCACGACTTCGAGCGTCGGCTGGAACAGATCGGCCGCCTTGGCCCGCGGGTCGATGAAGTGGATCTTGAGGAGAATGGCGTGGACGAGGATGGAGATTCCGATCGCCACGACCAAGGTCCGGTTGGCGCGATCGAGGAACCAGGACTCTTCGAGCCAGAGCGCACCGCGCCCGCGCAGGGAACGCGCCGCCACGGCATGCGAAATGGCGGGCAGGCCCCGCTTGCGCGAGGCAGTGTGTCGGGATCTTCGGCGCGACACGGTATCGGGACTTTGGGCTGGGGAAGGCACCGCTCGCCATTGTAGCGAGTCCGCGGACCCGGTGAGCAAGCCGTGTGCCCAAGTCGCCATATGTGCGAATCGAATCACGCCGCCGCCTCCGATTCGCCCGGGTTGTCGCACAGACCGCAGCGTCGGCGGCATGCTGCAATCGCCCGCGGAGGGCGGAGCAGTGCCTTCACTTGTGGGGCGAAGGTGCGACCCCGCAGCGGGCGACAGGCGCGCTGACGAACCGCGGGCACATGCGCGCTTCCACGATCGCATCCCCGACGGGGCCCCTGCTCCACGCTCCAGCGCGCCTTGCCGTCGATCCCCGCGCTCTGCGCGGGGCCCCTCGCCGGGTGGCTCATGCAGCCGCCTGATCGAGGCGCGCCCGGTACTGACAGGAGACGGTGAGATCGAGAAGATCGATCTCGCCAACCTCCACCTCGACGCGGGTCATCGGCGGCAGGTCCGGCAGGGACGGCACCTTCACCAGCAGCGGGATGGGGTCGAGCTTGACCAGATTTTCCCGCGCCACCGTGGCACCCGACAGGGTTACGTTCTCCTGCAGCAGCCAGCGCAGGCACCAGTACCGCTCCATCGACCGCTGGAAGTCGAAGTACGCGTCGTTGGCGATCTCGAAGTCCCGCATCACCGTGAGCAGCGTCTCGGAGCCCTTGGCGCAGGGCAGCGGCGCGCCTTGCAGAACGGCCAGGAGCTGGCGCTGGTTGATGAGGTCCACGTAGCGGCGCAGCGGCGAGCTCGCCCACAGGTACTGGTCGACCCCGAGCGCGTCGTGGGGCGCGGGGACGGTGCTGAGCTTCACGCGCCCGCCCGACTGCGCCCGATAGATGCCGGGAGCGCCGTGCTCGGCGAGGGTGCGGCCCCACTCCGTGTTGACGAAGATCATGAGTTCCGCCACCAGCTTGTCGATCGGGGCGCCGCGCCTGCGCTCGACGATGCGCACGCGGTCGTCGTCCACGTAGAAACTATAGTCCATCGCGAGCTGCCGCGGCTGTTCGGGCCGGCCGCGCGCCGCTTCGAGCACGCACGCGAACTCCCACAGGAGCCGGATCTCGGCGGCGTGGCTATGGACGATCTCGTCGGCCTGCAGCGCCTCCTCGGTGAACGTACGGTCGAGGGCATCGAGGCGCAGGTTGGCGGTGATCGGCACGCGCTCGAGCTTGGTCGACGTGCGAAGCAAAGTGAGATCGCTGCGCAGCTCGAGGTAGAGCGATAGCGCCGGCGCGGCGCGGCCCTCTGCGAGCGTGTAATGGTCGATCACCGCATCCGGCAGCATGGTGATCTTGTCGCCCGGCATGTAGACGGTCGAGAGCCGCTTCGCCGCGACGCGGTCTGCCGGCGAGCCCGCCGCCACGCCGAGCCCGGGCACGGCGATATGCACGCCCAGGCGCCAGTTGCCGTCCGGCAGCCGGGTCACCGAGAAGGCGTCGTCGATCTCGGTGGTGGTGATGTCGTCGATGCTGAACGCGGCAGCGTCCGCGAGCAGCAGGGTGTCGGACGACGGCAGTTCACCCGCCGGCGGGTAATCTGTACCCTGGGGAAAGTGCTCGTACAGAAACCTGTCGACGTGGTAGTCACGGGTGGACGGAATCGCGCCGCACTTTTCCAGTAGCCTCAGCGGCGCGAGCTTCGTCGCCGCGCTCGCCGCCTCCAGCGCCTTCGCCTCGATGGTGTTGCGATCGGGCTTGTAGAGCAGCATCGGCAGCGCGGGCTCGAGCTCCACCGGCAGCTCGAAACGCGCGAGCTCCTTGGCGTAGCGCTCCTGCAAGAGCGCCTGCTGACGCTTTCGCTCCACGCTCGCGAGCGCCGCCTTGAGCGCCTCTGCGGGCGCTGCCTTGTAGTGTCCGCGGCCCTTCTTGTAGAAAAAGATCGGCGCATCGTGCAAGCGGATCAGCAGCGCTGCCGACTCGAGCGGCGCCGGAGCGCGCCCGAAATAGTCGCGGCCGAGTGCGTCGAAGGCAAACTCGTCGGGGCCGCAGCATTGCCACAGGAACTCGGTGTCGATGTTCGCCGCGAGCGCTTGCGCGCGCTCCATGAAGCTCTGGACGCCAGGCTCCGAAAATCGAAACAGCACGTTTGCCGCCTTCACCTTGGCGCGCTTGCCGTGGACGGTCTCCACCTGCAGCGAGGTGTTGTTGTCGGCGAGGATCGTGCCGACGCGAAAGCTGCCTTCGTCCTCGTAGAAAACGTGCATGGGCGGTGGCGCGCACCGTTGCAGCGGTGCCGGGAAAGCGAAGCGGGGCCGAGCGGCGGTGCTCGCGGGAGGCGCGGATTATACCCGAGTCACGACTCGGGGATGGCGATGCCGCAGAAGCGCAGCGCCTCGTCCAGATACGCGGGAAAGCTGTCGAGACTGTGATCCCCGCCCTCGATCACCCATTGCCGCGCCCCGCGGTACTTTGCCACCGCCTGGCGATAGTCGAGCACCTCGTCGCCCGTGGTGGCAATCAGGAAATAGCGGGACGGGTCCGCGAGAGGCTCCACCTCGAGGGCCCGCAATTCGTCGAGGTGGCGCGGCTCGACGACGATCTCCTCGCCCGTGTACAGATTCCGCTGCACGCCCAGGTAATCGTGCAGGAGATCGTAGGGACGCACCGCCGGATTGAGGAGGACAGTCTTGAGCCCATAGCGTTCGGCGACGTGGGTGGCATAGAAGCCCCCCAGCGAGCTGCCGATCAGCGCCGGCTCGTCGGGTGCGGCGTCCACGGCGCGCGCGATGATCTCGACAATCTCGTCCGGCTCACCCTTGAGCCTGGGACATGCAAAGGCGCGCGGCAGGCCGAGTTCCGAAAGCCGGGCCGCGATGAGACGCGCCTTGAACGACTGGGGCGAGCTCAGAAAACCGTGGATGTAGAGGATCATGGCTTTCGCTCGTCACCGGCGCATCGCCCGCTCGCGATCGAGCACCGTCCGAAAGATCCTCACTGCTGCGTGTTCCCCTTTCCGCGCGTAAGGATCAGGAGCTTTTGACTGTCCGTCTTGAGCGCGATCGACCCGTTCGGGAGCAGGGCGATATCACGGAGTCTTTCCCCGAGTGGTATCGGTTCGGAGAAAATGATTCTGCCGTCGGCATACTCGAGCCGAAAGAGCGCCTGTTCCCTCAGGGACGCGACGAGGAGATCGCCCTGCCAGCGATGAAACTCGGCCCCGTCGGCGGGATAGCGCAGCAGATTGCCGATGCCGATGCTCGGCACGAAGGCGAAAAGCGGCAGCTCGTGCCCCGTGTGCACACCACACTTCGTGACGCACGTGTCGTCCACGCTGGCATCATCGAAAACGCTGTAGTTCGTCCCGTAGGTCACGTCCGGCCAGCCGTAGTTCTTGCCCGCCTGCAGGACATTGATTTCGTCCCCGCCCCGCGGACCGTGCTCCGTTTCGAAAACGACCCCGCCCTCCTGGTCGAAGAAGAGACCCTGCTGGTTCCGCGTTCCCGTCGCGAATACACTCGCGGCACCGTCGCTCAAGCGAATATTGAGGACGCGGCCATAGTCTCCCTCGAGGGTGGTGGGAAGCAGGTTCCCGACCGACAGCAAAATCGAATCTTCGGAAGACCGAACGATGCGACCGCCCGCTTCCTCGAGCGCCAACGGCATGGGCAGGCACGGTTCGCTCTGGAATAGCCTGCGCGCTTTCTCGACACTTCGCTCCTCGATGTCGAACGAAAACTCGAATAGACCCAGTCCATAGCAATCCTTTGCCGCGTCATGGGTGCTCATGGAGGCGAGCAGCTTTCCCGGTGCGATGAGCAGAAGGTCTTTCACCCCGGCAGGCGCACGTATGTTCTCCGCAACGCCGAGGGAGCCCAAGAGTTGCGCCCGCACGGTCTGTCCCTCGATGACGACGTGGTGCAGCTCGCCCAGCCTCGTCGCGACCAGGAACTCGGTATCGGAGAGCGGCAGAAAAGGGCCAGGCGCGTGCGTATCGGCGAACGGGAGCGGATAGCTCTCCACCACCAGTTCGTGATGACCGGTGAGCATCACTGTCTTCGCATACGCGTCGAACTTCCGCTCTGCACGCGCGGCTCGCTCCGCGAGTTTTTCCACGAAGACATAGCGGCCACCGAATGGCCAGTAGGACTTCTTCTCGGCAACGCCACCTGCGAGAAACGCGGCAGCCGCGACGCTCACGATCAGTAGCAGTCCGCTCCAAATGCCCCAGTTCCGAAGTCGTGCGCCTCGATTGGCCATAGGTGACTGGCGAAAAGTCAAAGACGCGGATCGTAGCAGCTCTGAATTGCACCAGCGAGCTTGCGAGACCGATGGTGCAGGAAGCCGGAGTCGTGGTGATGTGAGCGCTGGAGGCCGTGCAGGCAGGAAATGGTTTCGGCAGGGGAGCGAAGTCAAGCCGCCGTTTCCGGGCTGTCGTGCAAGCGGTTTTCGTCCACGATGCGTGGTGCACGGCGAAAGCGCCCTGCGAAAGCGGCTCGCATTGCCCGCTCGAAGCGCTCGACATGCCCGCTTTCGAGCCCGGCCAGCGTGACCACCTGCTCGAACTCGTCACGATCGCGCTCGATCCATCCCAACACCGCGAGCGCCTCCTGTTCCGTACCGTGACGCACGTCCAGAACGGCGCGGCTCAGCACCGCCACCCACAGGATCTGCTCGGGGCGCTTCGGTTGCGAGACGGCAGGTATATTGACGAACTTGGGTTTCAGAGCTTCAATTCGGCGCACCAAGGCGCCGTTTCTATGTCGTTAGCAGGGAGACCGCCGGCCACCCGCGAGGTTCCCGCTTTGGCCGTCCCAAGGGCGCCCCGATCACCGGCAACCTTCCTTGGCGCACGGCAAGTGTAGCGCTCGCCGAGCCCGGCGGAATTGATCTGCCTCAAACCCGGAACGGCCACCCGAGATCGGGTCTTCACGGCCGGGCGAGCCGCGCCAGCAGCTTCTCGTGGATGCCGCCGAATCCGCCGTTGCTCATGACGAGCACGTGGTCGCCGGCCCGGGCTTCGCGGGCGATCGACTCCACCAGCGAGCCGATGTCATCGAAGGTGGAGCATTTGGCACCCAGCGCGGCGAGCGCGGCGGGTGCATCCCAACCCAGGTTGGCGGTATAGCAGAAGACGCGGGCGGCATCGGCCAGGCTCGCGGCGAGGCTGTCCTTCCACACGCCCATCTTCATGGTGTTGGACCGCGGCTCCAGCACCGCGACGAGGCGCGCCCCGTCCACCCGGCTCCGGAGCGCGGAGATGGTCGCGTCGATCGCAGTCGGGTGGTGGGCGAAATCGTCGTACACGGTGATGCCGTTCACGACACCGCGGACCTCCAGCCGGCGTTTCACGTTGCGAAAGCCGCCGAGCGCATCGATGCCGATTTCGATCGGGACGCCGGCATGGCGGGCGGCGGCGAGCGCAGCGAGCGCGTTCATCCGGTTGTGCTCGCCCGGTACGTCCCAGCGCACGGTACCCTGCGGCGCGCCCTCGAGCAGCACCTCGAAGCCGCCGTCCGCGGTTTCCCGGGCGTCCCAGGCGGCTGCGACGCCGAAGCGCTCCACCGGCGTCCAGCAGCCGCGCGCGAGCACGCGTTCGAGGTTGGCGTCGCGGCCGTTGCTCACGACCAGGCCGTTTGCGGGCAGGGTGCGCACGAGGTGGTGGAACTGGGTCTCGATGGCGGCCAGGTCCGGGAAGATGTCGGCGTGGTCGAACTCAAGATTATTGAGCACGGTCGTGCGCGGCCGGTAGTGCAGGAACTTGGAGCGCTTGTCGAAGAACGCGGTGTCGTACTCGTCGGCCTCGATCACGAAAAAGGGAGAGTCCCCCAGCCGTGCCGAGAGGCCGAAGTTCTGCGGAATGCCGCCGATGAGAAATCCCGGATGCAACCCCGCGTGCTCGAGGATCCAAGCGAGCATCGCCGCCGTCGTCGTCTTGCCGTGGGTACCTGCCACGCCGAGCACCCATTTCCCCAGCAGGATGTTCTCCGCCAACCACTGGGGACCGGAGAAGAATCGCAGTCCGCGGTCGAGGATCGCCTCCATCAGCGGGTTGCCGCGGGTCACCACGTTGCCGACGACGAAGAGGTCGGGCTCGAGCGCGATCTGGTCGGCGCCGAAGCCCTCGACGAGCTCGATGCCCTGCTCTTCGAGCTGCGTGCTCATGGGCGGGTAGACGCCCGCGTCGCAGCCGGTGACGCGATGGCCGGCGGCGCGGGCGATCAGCGCGAGACCGCCCATGAAGGTGCCGCAGATGCCGAGAATATGAATGTGCATGGATTACTGAGGAGGGGCAGAGCGTCCGCGAAAGCGCCGCGCATTGTAGCGCGGGCCGATGCCCGAGGGGCAATTGCAGTGCGAGCCACTATCACCGAACACCCGCCGATCGCGGGCGAAAAGGGACTGGAAATACCCGCTGCTTAGGTCTATTGTGCGGCGAGAGAGCCGTACAGCGGCCATAAGCAAAAGAACCCAAGGAAGGAGGAACCCTTGAAAGTCGCGCTCTTCGTCCCCTGTTTCATCGACGCTTTTTTTCCGGAGGTCGGCATCGCCACGCTGGAGTTGCTCGAGCGCGTGGGATGCGAGGTGGTCTACCCGCTCGACCAGACCTGCTGCGGGCAGCCCATGGCCAACAGCGGCTGCGAGGAAGCCGCCGCGGGGGCCGAGGCGCTCTTCGTGCGGAATTTCGCCGGTTTCGAGTACATCGTCTCTCCTTCGGGCAGCTGCATCCACCAGGTGCGCAATCACCTGACGGCGATCGAGCAGACCGAAGAGGTGCGGCAGGTGCGCGCGAACGCCTACGAGCTCGTCGAGTTTCTCCACGACGTGCTGAAGGTCGAGGCGTTCCCGTGGGCGGAGTTCCCGCACAAGGTCGGGCTGCACAACAGCTGCGGCACGCTGCGGGCGCTGCGCCGGCGAAGGCGTCGGAGGTGACCGAGCCCTTCTTCTCGAAGCCTCTCGACCTCCTCAACAAGGTCAAGGGGATCGAGTTCGTTATCCCACGACCGACCGGACGAGTGCTGCGGTTTCGGCGGCACGTTTTCGCTGTTCGAGGAGCCCGTGTCGGCGAAAATGGGCCACGACAAAGTCACCGACCACAAGAACGCGGGCGCCGACTACATCGTCTCCGCCGATTCGTCGTGCCTGATGCACCAGAAGGGCTGTGCCGAGCGTCTCGGCCTCGACTTGCGGTTCATCCACATCGCCCAGATCCTGAACGGAGCACGCGAATGAGAGAGAAGCGCATCGACCACGCAGAGGCGGCGTCGGAGTTCATCGCCTCGACCGAGCACGTCGACTTCCACGACCACCGGCTCTGGGACCTGCGCAAGAAGCGCGACCGGGAAAGCGAGGCGATTCCCGAGTGGGAAGAGCTGCGAGTGATCGCATCGGCCATCAAGGAGCACACGCTCACCCATCTCGCCGACTACCTGGAGGAGTTCGAACGCAACGCCATCGCGAACGGCGCCCACGTGCACTGGGCGGTGGACGCGGTCGAGCACAACGAGATCGTGCTCGACATCATGCGCACGCGCAACGCCAAGACCCTGGTGAAGGCCAAGTCGATGCTGACCGAGGAATGCGACATGCGCCCCTTCCTCGAAAAACGCGGCATCACGGTGGTCGAGACCGACCTCGCCGAGCGCATCCAGCAGTTGGACGACGAGCCGCCCAGCCACATCGTGGTGCCTTCGGTCCACAAGCTGCGCCAGGACGTGGCCAGGGTATTCGGGCGCACCATCGGCACCGATCCCGACAACAGCGACCCGCACTACCTCGCCGAAAGCCAGCGCCAGAACACGCGCCCGTACTTCATCGGCGCCGAGGCCGGCATGACCGGCGCCAACTTCGCGGTCGCCGAGACCGGCAGCATCGTCGTTTGCACCAACGAGGGAAACGCCGACCTGAGCGTGAACGTGCCGCCGCTCTACATCGCGTCGGTGGGCATCGAGAAGCTCGTGCCGCGCGTCAAGGATCTCGGCGTCTTCGTGCGGATGCTCTCGCGCAGCGCGTTGGGCTCGCCCATCACGCAGTACACCTCGCACTTCCGGGCGCCGCGCCCCGGCAGCGAGATGCACATCGTGCTGGTCGACAACGGCCGTTCCGAACGGCTCGGCATGGCGGACTTCTGGACGTCGCTCAAGTGCATACGCTGCGGCGCCTGCATGAATACGTGCCCGGTCTATCGGCGCAGCGGCGGTCTGAGCTACGGGGCCACCTATTCGGGTCCGATCGGCGTCATCATCGATCCCACCTTCAGCCTGCGGAAGTACAGCAACCTGCCCTTCGCCTCGACGCTGAACGGCAGCTGCACCAATGTCTGCCCGGTGAAGATCAATATCCACGAGCAGATCTACAAATGGCGTCAGGTGATCGTGGAGCGCGGTCAACTCCCGTTCGTGAAAAAACAGGCGATGCAGGCCGCGGGCAAGGTGCTGGCGAGCCCGAAGCTCTACCGTGCCGCCGTCGAAGGCGTGAGCGCAGCGAGCGAGCACCTGCCGCGCTTCATGCTCTACTCGCGTTTCAACGCCTGGGGCCGGCAGCGCGACATACCGGTCGCGCCGCAGCAGACCTTCCGTCAGTGGTATGTCAAGAACCGGGGGAAAGCATGAGCAGCCGCGAAGACGTTCTGGGCGCCGTACGCCGCAACCAGCCCGCGCCGCGCCCGTTGCCGGACGTACCGCTCTTCGACGCGAATCTGCCGCCCACGCTCGAGCGGTTCAAGGCGGGGGTGTTGCGCATGGGGGGGAAGATCGCCGAGCTGCCCCGCGGCGCCGACCTCGATGCGTTCGTGCGCGAGCGCTTTCCGGATGCCCGGGTGATCTGCTCCGCGACGCCGGAGGTGAAAGGCACCCGTGATCTCGGCGCAGTAGGCGCCCCGGCCGACCTGCAGGATGTCGACGTGGGCGTCGTCCGCGGTCGCTTCGGCGTGGCCGAGACGGGATCCGTTTTCTTGAGCGAGGCCGAGCTCGGGATCAACGCCATCGGCTATCTGGTTCAGCATTTCGTGATCTTCCTCGACCCGGACGCGATCCTGCCGAATCTGCACCACGCCTACGAGCAGCCGGTGTTTCGCGAGGCGCGCTACGCCGTGCTGATGACGGGCCCCTCCGCGACGGCGGACATCGAGGGCATTCTGATCCACGGCGCGCAGGGGGTGCGCAGCCTGACGATCGTGCTGACGCCGAACGGAAGTCAGTAGTCGTCGAGCGACAGCGCCTGCTCGAGATGGCGCACGTCGCCCCACTCGCCCAGGGACCATCGACCGCCTTCGATCTCGAGGCGGTTTACGCTCGTATTGCGCAGGGTGAAGGCGCGGGGACCGGAGATCGGCAGGCCCACGGCGTGGCGGTATAGCTGATCCAGCACGCCGCCGTGGGCCACCACCACGACCGTCTCGCCCGGATGACGGCGCACCAGATCGTCGACACAGGCCAGCACGCGCGCCGCGAACTGGCGCGTGCTCTCGCCGCCAGGAATCACATAGTCCGGATCGCTCGACCGGTAGCGCGCGTATACGTCGCCCACGGCATCGAGGGCAGCGTGCCTGAGCACGCCCTGGAGCACGCCGAGATGGCGCTCTCTGAGGCGCGCGTCCCGCACGACCGGACACCCGGTCACCTCGCCGATGTGCCGTGCGGTAGCGAGCGCACGGGTCAGATCGCTCGAATAGAGCGCATGAATCGGCTCGCGGGCAAAGCGGGTGCCGAGCGCCTCCGCCTGCGCCGCGCCGCGATCGTTGAGCGGAATGTCCTCGTGGCCCTGCATGCGCTCCTCCGCGTTCCACGCGGTCTCGCCGTGCCGGATCAGGATCAGGGTCGTCTTCAAGATGGATACTGCCTTCAGGCTACGAGCTCGGTGTCGTCGTGGGAATACGCGGGGGCACAGGCGCAGAGGATTACGAGGGGCTCGGAACCGGTGTTGCGGACGCGGTGCGGAGTGCCCGGCGGGATGCAGATCGTGTCGCCGCGGCGAATATCGAAGGTCTCCGCGCCGAGCGTCATGATCCCCGACCCGCCCGTGACGTGGTAGACCTCCTCGCTCCTGCGATGCAGGTGCAGCGTGGTTTCGCCGCTGACCGGGACCACGGCCTCCGCGAGACTCTGGGCTCGGCTGTCGTGCCGTGTCGGATGCATCAGCTCGCGAATGAGCGAGCCGTCCTTCGTGACGTACGGCTCGGTATCGGAGTAGGCGGAAACACGCGGCATGAGGCATTGTAACCGGCCTCGCGCTCCCCGCGCGGAGCCGCAGGCTCGCGGTCAGGAGCGCAGCGGATAGACCGGCCGCGGCGACTTGTCCAGGTAATACGGCATCATCTGCGGCGCGAGGGTCTGCAACTCGCGGATACGGGTTTCCGGCGCCGGATGGGTGCTCAGGAATTCCGGCTGCTTGCCCCCGCCGGCCTTGGCCATTTTTTCCCAGAGGGTGACGGCCGCGTTCGGATCGTAGCCGGCCCGCGCGGCGAGCTCGATGCCGATGCGGTCGGCCTCGGACTCCGCGGTTCGGCTGTTGGGGAGCTGCACGGCCAGGGTCGCGGCCAGCGCAGCGCCCGACGAGGCTGCGCCGCCGTAACGCGAGCCCGCCGCGGCACCCACCACCGCCGCGCCGAGCTGGCTCGCCATGGCGACCGACATCTTCTCCGCCGTGTGGTTGGAAAGCGCGTGGCCGATCTCGTGGCCCATCACGTTCGCGATCTCGTCGTCGGTGGCGTTCAACTTGGTGATGAGACCGCTGTAGATCGCCATCTTGCCGCCCGCCATGCAGAAGGCGTTGACGGTCTTGGGATCGTCGATCACCTTGACGCTCCAGTCCCACTTGGCGGTTTCGGGCCGATATTTGATCGCCTGCGCGACGAGACGGCTGGTGATGTCGTGGACCCGCTTCGTCATCGCCGGGTCGTTGTCGAGCTTTCCCTGCTTCGCGAGCGGCGCAAGCTCTGCAGCATAGGCCTGCTTGGAGGCAGCGATGGCCTCAGATTCGGAGACCATGATGAACTGCTTGCGCCCGGTGACGGGGTTGGTCGCGCAGCCCGCGAGGACCAGGGCAGCAGCGATGAAAGCGACGAAGCTTCCTCATGAACGGATGCACTTGCGGAATGTCTGAAACGCGGGGACCAGCGCTGTTCCGCCGGTCCTTCCTTACACGCAGATTACTACCGACTCCGCAAAGCGGGAAGACCGTGGCGCGCCGGGAGAGATCCCTCCTGCACATTCACCCGGATCGTCGATTAGAGCTACCATCATATGACCATGAGCCGTCGCAACCCGTTGCTGATCGCCGCAGTCTTCGCAGCGGCTGCGTGCGCGCCGGCGACCGTGAACACGGTGCGTTACTCGTCTCCGCCTCCGCAAGCCGGCACCATCTCCACGCGCGTCCAGATCCTGCTGCAGGACCCGCCGCAACCGAACGTCAAGCTCGGTGAGATATTCGTCGACGCGCCCTGGCCGGTTTCGCGCGAACAGTTGGAAAACAACGTGAAAAGCGGCGCGGCAAATCTCGGAGCGGATGCGGCGTGGATCGTGCGCGACGATACGAGGCTTTTTCCGGTGGTCTACGTCGACCCGTGGTGGGGACCGGTTGGGAGCGGCACCGGAGGGACCCGCCGCCTCATCGCGATTGCGATCAAGTATCAGTGAAACAGCTTTGAAAGGAGGTAACGCCTTACACGAGCAGTCGAAGCACCCCGCACATGCTTGGAGCAACCACACCGCGCCAGCCTACAGTTTCCTGAACGGTGGATCGTCGGGAAGGGTCGATAGAAACGCTACGAACCATTCGAGATGGCGCACACTAGCTAAATCGGCGTCAGTTTCGATGTGTCGCTTGCTCGGTAGCGCGCCTCGATCGAGGCCAATCTCCAACCACCTCTTGCTCCCCTGATTGTGGCCCTTCAGAGCGTGGAGGCAGGCCAAGGAGTAGGCCGCAACGCCGGGGCAAATGAGTTCTGCCTCGTTGCACTTCTGTGCTGCTTTGTCGAATAGCGCGGCAGCTTTCGGTCCTGACCTAAGCTTCGCCCGCGCGATCAGTGCAGCACCCCAGTTCGCTAAGGCCTTATATTTTTTCCGCTTGATGCCCAGTGCTTTCTCGTAGTTATCGGTTGCTCGGCGGAGGAGCGCGTCAGCCGCACGCGTGGACTTGTACATCGCCCGCTTGTGTAGCGCGACTCCCCAATCGAGGAATGCCCTATCGTTGTTCTTGTTGATTTTTGTGGCTGCCGCGTATTTCGTGCAGGCCTTACGGAACAGATGGTCAGCATCCTGACCAGTCTTACCTTCCGCTTGCTCGGTTAGTGCGGAGCCCCAGTTGCAGAGTATGTCGTCTTGCGCAGACGGTCTAAGTTTCAAAGCTTCGGCATACTTCTCCCCGGCTCTCCCATACAAGTCGTCAGCCTCCTGTCCCACCTTGTGTTTCGCTAATTGCGCAAGAGCATGGGCCCAGTTGTTCAGCGCTCTGTAGTCGTCCGGCTTGATCTGCAAGGCCTCGCGATATCTCTCCTCCGCTTGCTGAAACAACACATCGGCTTCGTGCCCGGATGTGCTTCTTGCCAGAGCCGCAAGGGCTCCGGCCCAGCTGCTAAGGGCTTCATGATGGTCTGGTTTGATCTTCACCGCTTCCGAAAACTTTTGACAAGCTTGACGATAGAGATCGCCGGACTTGGAGCAGGACATGCTCTTTGCCTGCCTTACCAACGCAATGCCCCAGTTGAGTAGCACCTCGCAATTGTCCGGATGCCCCTCTAGGGCGTTGTCGAATCTCTCGTATGCTTGACAAAACAGGCCATCGGCATCCGAGCGGGACGTTACCTCTGCGAGGTATGCCAGCACTATGCCGTAGTTGAGTAGCACGTCGCGCGTGCCCTGCGTAATAGCCAACGCATGAGCGTACTTTTCCTCCGCCATTCGAAGGAGCACCTCGGCTTCCGGCGTAGACATGCGCTGCGCTTGGAGCAAGAGTGTGTGGCCCCAAGCGCAAAGCGCTTCCGGGATGTCCGACTCTATCGTCAGTGCTTCAGCGTACTCATTGCAGGCTTCGCGAAACAACTTGTCGGAATCCGGCCCGGACTTGGCAGTCGCGCGCTGGGTCAGGTCATTGCCGTGTCCTATGTGGGCACGTGCCACAACTCCGCGCAGCGACGCGTCGCTCAATGGGAGTGCCTTCACTTTTTGGTACTGTCCGGCTAGCAAGAGGGACAAGCCTGTGGTTATCTTTCCCCTCTGCCCCTGTTCGAACATGCCAATCGCAGCATCAATGGTGGCGCGGGTCATGTAGCCGACGTCCACCTCTGCACCTTCTGGAATGCCAAACAAGGTCAGAGAGTCGAGAAGCTGCTTGAGATGGGTGAAAGGCTTCTCCACCCACTCAGGAGGGAAGCAATCGAGCCTCCGAGCAAGTGTCACGAAGAAATTGTCAGCGTTAAACCCTTTGACGAAGTAGGCGCACTGTGCCTCGCTTAGCACGCGCTTGCGCACGTGTGGACTAGGTTCCGCATCCTTGTATCCGATCCAATAGAGTCGCTCATCATTATTCTTGACGCGCGCAAGCTGTTCGAAAACCGGGTCATGCTCACCGCTGTAGCCGACGACGATCCACACGCGCCTTCGGGACGTGTCTTCAATCAGCGGTGCGACGCTCCCAGACATCTGTCTAACCTCTTCGTCCGTATTAAGGAGCACAAAGCCAGTGTGTTGGCCGTGCAAGTGGAAGATCGCTGGGGATGCAGCGTGACCGGGCTTAAAGCGGCGCAAAGAAGCGAAGTCGTAGACACCGGGGAACAGGTTCAACATTGCACAAGCGCGTAGTACCAGCGGATCGAAGTTCGTCGTCAACACGCGGTCGACGTAACCACCCCTCAGAAGTTGCGCGATGGCGATATGCGCCCAGTTTACTTTGGTATGATCTACGTATTTACTAATCAGGTCGCGGCGCTCGCCTGAAGAGAGCTGAGCCATGCAGTGGGCGTAGGTCTTGTTGGGCGCGCGCGCATATGCCTCCGGCCACTGGTGTTTGATGATATCGACGAATCCCTGCGCGAGTGGAATCCCGGCAGCCACCGAACACCCTGCACCAATCAGCAAGGCGCACGACTTTCCGCGTGTCTTAGCCTGCTGCACAGCCTCGACAACATGATCAATGTCGCGGTAGAAGCTCACTTCTAATGGTCGCGCAGACAGCGACGTGCCGGTTGTCCCATTTGCGACCCTCAATCACTGAGGTAATTGCCGGGACGCGGGGAAAAGAACTGTTCTGTGGATCTCGCGTTCAAATTGGATAGCGTAAGAATCGGGAGCAAAGGTTCAAATTCGCGACGTGTCGCTACAGGTAGCCACGCCTCTGCTGCGGTTTGCGGCATCGGAAGGTGGGGCTCGTATGCCCTAATGAACCTCTCACGGCTCGTACCCCAGGTTCGGCGCGAGCCACGTCTCCGCCGTCGCGAGATCCCACCCCTTGCGCCGCGCGTAGTCCTCCACCTGATCGCGCTCGACCTTGCCGACGGCGAAGTACTGCGACTGCGGGATGCGAGAAGTAGAAGCCGCTCACCGCCGCGGTCGGCAGCATCGCGAAGCTCTCGGTCAGCGTGATGCCGGCGTTGCCGGTCGCGTCGAGCAGACTCGAACAGCGGACCCTTCTCGGTGTGATCCGGGCAGGCGGGGTAACCGGGCGCGGGGCGGATGCCGCGGTATTTCTCGCGCACGAGCCGCTCGCTGTCCGCGTCCTCGTCGGCGCGTAACCCCAGAGTTCTCGCCGCACGCGCCGGTGCAGGTGCTCGGCGAACGCCTCCGCGAGGCGATCGGCCAGCGCCTTCAGCATGATCGCGTTGTAGTCGTCGTGGTGCGCCTCGTACTCGCCACGCGCTCGTCGATGCCGATGCCGGCGGTGACGGCGAAGCCGCCGAGGTAGTCGCGCACGCCCGAATCCTTCGGCGCGACGAAGTCGGCCAGGCAGTGGTTGAACTGTCCTGCGGGCTTCTCCGTCTGCTGGCGCAGGTTGTGGAACGTCATCAGCACATCGCGCCGCGACTCGTCGGTGTAGATCTCGATGTCGTCGCCGTCACGTGTTCGCGGGGAACAGGCCGACCACGCCATTCGCGCGCAGCCACTTTTCCTCGACGATCCGCGCCAGCATGGCTTGCGCGTCGGCCAACAGCGTTGCGCGCCGCTTCGCCCACGACTGCGTCCTCGAGGATCTTCGGGTAGCGGCCGGAGAGCTCCCAGGTCTGGAAGAACGGCGTCCAGTCGATGAAGGGCACGAGCTCGGCCAGCGGATAGCCGGGAAACGCCTTCACGCCCAGGAGATTCGGGACCGGCGGGTGGTAGGCGGTCCAGTCGGTCTTGAACCCGCGGGCACGCGCCTCGGCGAGCGGACAGCGCCGGCGCCGGACCCTTCTTGCCCTTCTGCTGCTCGCGTACCTTCACGTACTCCGCCTTCAGCTTCGCGACGTAGTCGATCCGCTGCTCGTCCGACATCAGGCTGCTGCACACGCCCACGCTGCGCGAGGCGTCCGGCACCCAGACGGTCGGGCCGTGATAGTGCGGCTCGATCTTGACCGCGGTGTGCACGCGCGAGGTGGTGGCGCCGCCGATCAGCAGCGGGACGGTGAAACCCTGCGCGCTCCATCTCCTTCGCGACGTGCGACCATCTCCTCGAGCGACGGCGTGATCAGGCCCGACAGGCCGATGATGTCGGCCTTCTCCTCGCGCGCCGTCTCGAGGATCTTCTGCGCACGGCACCATCACGCCCATGTTGACCACGTCGAAGTTGTTGCACTGCGAGCACCACGGCGACGATGTTCTTGCCGATGTCGTGCACGTCGCCCTTCACGGTGGCGATCACGATCTTGCCCTTGCTCTGGTTGCCGCCCGCCGCCGCCTTCTCGGCCTCGATGTAGGGCACCAGGTGCGCGACCGCCTGCTTCATGACGCGCGCGGATTTCACCACCTGCGGCAGGAACATCTTGCCGGCGCCGAACAGATCGCCGACCACGTTCATGCCGTCCATCAGCGGGCCTTCGATCACCTGGATCGGCCGCTCGAACTTCTGCCGCGCCTCCTCGGTATCCTCGACGATCCACTGCGTGATGCCGCGCACCAGCGCGTGGCTCAGGCGCTCCTCCACCGGCGCGTCGCGCCAGGCCAGATCTTCGACCCGTTCCTTGCGTCTCGCCCTTGAAGCTCTCGGCGAACGTCACCAGCCGCTCGGTCGCATCGGGACGGCGATTGAACAGCACGTCCTCGACCCGCTCCAGCAGGTCCTTCGGGATCTCCTCGTACACGCCGAGCTGGCCGGCGTTGACGATGCCCATGGTCATGCCGGCCTTCACCGCGTGGTACAGGAACGCGGTGTGGATCGCTTCGCGCACCGGCTCGTTGCCGCGGAACGAAAACGACAGGTTCGACACGCCGCCGCTCAGTCTTCGCGTGCGGCAGCGCCTTCCGATCGCCCGCGATCGCCTCGATGAAGTCGATCGCGTAGTTGTTGTGCTCTTCGATCCCGGTCGCGATCGCGAAGATGTTCGGGTCGAAGATGATGTCCTCGGGCGGGAAACCGACCTCCTTCAGCAGCAGGTGATAGGCGCGCGTGCAGATCTCGATCCGGCGCGCGAGCGTGTCGGCCTGGCCCTGCTCGTCGAACGCCATGACGATGGCCGCCGCGCCGTAGCGGCGCACCAGCCGCGCCTGGCGCAGGAACTCCGCCTCGCCTTCCTTCATGCTGATGGAGTTGACGACCGCCTTGCCCTGCACGCACTTCAGCCCCGCCTCGATCACGGTCCACTTGCGACGAGTCGATCATGATCGGCACGCGCGAGATGTCGGGCTCGGAGGCGACCAGATTCAGGAACGTCGTCATGGCCTGCTGCGAATCGAGCATCGCCTCGTCCATGTTGACGTCGATGATCTGCGCGCCGTTCTCCACCTGCTGGCGCGCGACGGTGAGCGCTTCGCCGTAGTTGCCCGCGAGGATCGAGCCGTGCGAACGCCTTCGAGCCGGTGACGTTGGTGCGCTCGCCGACGTTGACGAAGAGCGAGTCGTCGCCGATGTTGAGCGGCTCCAGGCCGGAAAGCCGCAGCTTCTTTTCGATCACTGGAATCTGCCGCGGCGGCAGGTTTGCCACCGCTTCGGCGATCGCCTCGATGTGCGCGGGCGTCGTGCCGCAGCAGCCGCCGACGATGTTGAGGAAGCCGCTCCGCGCGAACTCTTCGAGGAACGCCGCGGTCTGGGCGGGCGTTTCGTCGTAGCCGGTCTCGGCGAGCGGATTCGGCAGACCGGCGTTGGGGTAAGCCGAGATCGCGACGTTCGCGATGCGCGCGAGCTCCTCGATGTGCGGCCGCATCAGCTTGCCGCCGAGCGCGCAGTTGAGTCCCACCGACAGCGGCCGCGCGTGGGCGACCGAATTCCAGAACGCCTCGACGGTCTGGCCCGACAGCGTGCGGCCGCTCGCGTCGGTGATGGTGCCGGAGATCATCACCGGCAGACGCACGCCGTGCTCGACGAAATACTGGTCGATCGCGAAGAGCGCGGCCTTGGCGTTCAGCGTGTCGAAGATGGTCTCGACCAGCAGCAGGTCGACGCCGCCTTCCACCAGCCCGTCGACTGCCTCGGTGTAGGCTGCGACCAGGTCGTCGAAGGTGATGTTGCGGAAGCCCGGATCGTTCACGTCGGGCGAGAGCGACGCGGTGCGGGTGGTCGGGCCCAGCACACCGGCGACGAAGCGCGGCTTGTCGGGGTTCTTCGCCTGCCAAGCGTCGGCCGCCGCGCGCGCGAGCTTCGCCGCTGCGACGTTCAGCTCCCGCACCAGATGCTCCATGTGGTAGTCGGCCATCGAGACGCGAATTGGAGTTGAAGGTGTTGGTCTCGATGATGTCCGCGCCCGCCTCGAGATAGGCCTCGTGGATCTCGCGGATGATCGCCGGCTGGGTCAGGACCAGCAGGTCGTTGTTGCCCTTGAGGTCGTGCGGGAAGTCGGCGAAGCGCTCGCCGCGATAGTCCGCCTCCGCGAGCTTGTAGCCCTGGATCATGGTGCCCATGCCGCCGTCCAGGACGAGGATGCGGCGGTGGAGCAAGGCTTCTATGCGGTGAGCGGAACGAGTGTGCATGGGTTAAGGACGTGGCGGCGCTGGGTCTGCGCGGGTGGAGAATCGGGGCAGGCATCGTACCAAATCCCCGCCGCACGGGGACGTTGCACGGGCCGGGGTGGCGCCCCGGCGTCTCAGGCGCGGTCCAGCCGCCGGTACTGGATCGCCTCCGCCAGGTGCGAAGACGTAATGTTCGACGCGCCGCCGAGGTCCGCGATGGTGCGCGCGACCTTGAGTATTCGGTGGTAGGCGCGGGCCGAGAGCCCGAGCTTCGTCAGTGCCTGCTTGAGCAGCGCCTGCCCCGCCTCGTCCGTCGCGCACCACTTGTCGATCTCGCGGGTGGTGAGCTTCGCGTTCGACTTCTTCTGCCGCTCGATCTGCCGCACACGCGCCGCTTCGACGCGAGCGCGGATGGCGGCGGTGGTCTCCCCGCCCGCACGCTGCGCGAGCTCCTCCTGCGGTACCGCTGGGACCTCGATCTGCAGATCGATGCGATCGAGCAACGGTCCGGAGAGCCTGGCTCGGTAGCGCAGCACCTGCTCCGGGGTGCAGCGGCAGCGGGCGTTGTAGTGCCCGAGATAACCGCAGGGGCAGGGATTCATCGCTGCGATCAATTGGAACTCCGCCGGAAAATCCACCTGACGCGCCGCGCGGGAGACGGTGATGCGGCCGGATTCGAGCGGCTCGCGCAGCACCTCGAGGACGCGGCGGTCGAATTCCGGCAAGCTCGTCCAGGAACAGCACGCCGTGCATGGCGAGAGAGACCTCACCCGGGCGGGGATTGCCGCCGCCGCCGACAAGCGCCACCGCCGACGCCGTGTGATGGGGCGAGCGAAACGGACGCCGCCCCCAGTTGCGCACGTCGAAACCGATGCTGCCGACAGACTGAATCGCCGCGGATTCGAGCGCTTCGTCCTGGGTCATCGGCGGCAGGATGCCGGCGAAGCGCTGCGCCAGCATGCTCTTGCCGGTGCCGGGGGGTCCGGACATCAGCACGCTGTGGCCCCCCGCGGCGGCTATTTCGAGGGCGCGCTTGGCCTGCACCTGGCCCTTCACGTCCTGCATGTCGGGGTAGTCCAGCGCGGTCGAGACGGGCGGTTCACGGTAACGCGCGAGCGGTGTCTGCCCGGCGAGATGGGCACACACCTCGAGCAGCGAGGCGGCGGGAAGTATGGTCGCGTTCTCGACGAGAGCCGCCTCCGGTGCGTTCTCCCGCGGCAGGATGAAGCTGCGTCCGTCGCGGCTCGCGTTGAGCGTCATCGCTAGCGCGCCCCGGATCGGGCGGAGGTCTCCGGTCAGCGCGAGCTCGCCGGCGAATTCATGGTCCTGCAACCGGTCCGCGGGGATCTGCCCGGACGCAGCGAGGATACCGATTGCAATCGGCAGGTCGAAGCGCCCGCTCTCCTTCGGCAGATCGGCCGGTGCGAGGTTGACGGTGATGCGGCGGGCGGGGAATTCGAAGCGGCAGTTCTGCAGGGCGGCGCGGACGCGGTCCTTCGATTCCTTCACCTCGGCCTCGGGCAGACCGACGATGGTGAAGCTCGGGAGCCCGTTGGCGAGATGCGCTTCGACGGCGACCAGCGGCGCCGCCATGCCCGCGAGCGCCCGACTGTAGACGACGGCGAGGCTCAAGCGCGCAGTCGGCCGGTGACAGGCGGGCGCCGGAGCGATCAGCCGCCGGTGCCGGAACTAGCGCGTGCCTCCATGGCGGCGAGGCGGGCTTCGAGCTCCGTCAGCTTCTCACGGGTACGAAGCAGCACCTGCGTTTGCACCTCGAACTCCTCGCGGGTGACGAGGTCGAGGCGGGACACCGCGCCCGACAGCATCGCCTTGAGGTTCTTTTCGACATCCTTTGCCGGGCTCTTCTCGATGATTTCCTTCACCCGGTTACCGAGTTCGTCCAGCACTTTCGAGTTCAGCATGCTCTCTCTCCTGCCTGCTTGCGGTTGCAACAGTCGGGCAGTCTAGCAAATTCTTTTTGTCAAGTCGGTTGTTGCCTTTCTGCAACAGTTGCCAAGCGTGCGCCGAGGAAAAAGTAACAGATTCGCGCACCGCGAGCGTGCTTGCAGCGAGATCCGTGCACCGTAGCAGTGCGCCGGGCTTTCGCGAATCGCACCAGAAGTTCAGTAAATGTATGAAATATATAACTAATTTTATTGGCACACCAAGTGCTATGTGGGGCCCCCGGAGTCATCCTTCCGTCATCTTCTTCTTCAGAAAGGACAACATCAGATGAAAAAGCAGACCCTTCTCGCCGCCGCGCTCGTCGGCGCGCTGGCCCCGGCCGTCTCTTCTGCGGAAGAGGCCAAGTCACCGTATACCTTTACCGGCAACGTCGGGCTCTTCAGCCAATACATATTCCGTGGCCTCACGCAGACCAATCGCGAACCGGCTGTCCAGGGCGGATTCGACTTCAGCCACGAGAGCGGGTTCTACCTCGGCAACTGGAACTCGAACATCAGCTGGCTCACCGACAGCGGAGCCGTATGCAAGCTCCAGCATCGAGATGGATTTCTACGGTGGCTACCGCAATACCTGACGTTCGGTGACAGGATTTCAGCTACGACATCGGCACCCTGTACTACGCCTATCCAGGCAACATGAGACGCTCTCGGCGGGCAGTGCTGCGCCAGCGCCAACACGTGGGAGGGCTACTTCTCGGCTCGGCTGGAAGTGGATCACGTTCAAGAACTCGTTCAGCCTGATGAGCAACACGTTCGGTGTGACGAGACTCCGCAGGTACATGGTATGGCGACCTGACCGCCGCCTATCCGATCGCGGACTATGGTGTCACGCTGATCGCCCATGTCGGCTACCAGTACTTACTTCGGTTCGCAGGCCACCATCTCCAACAACAAGCTCTACTCCTACGGCGACTGGAAGGTCGGTGCGAACTACGACCTCGGCAAGCTCGCACCTTGGCTCAACGGGACGACCATCGGCGGGTTCTACACCGACACGTGGGACGCGAACGACGCCGCCTATGGCGCCAGACCAGCCGGACCCTATCCTAGCAACGTCGCGGACGGTCAGTTCGTGGCCTTCCTGCAGAAGACGTTCTGAGCCGGACCGCACGAGTTCCGGGGCGGTCGTGCGACTGCCCTGAACTGCCGCTCACTTCCAGGGGAAAAGCGCAATGAAATTCGTCACTGCCATCATCAAGCCGTTCAAGCTTGACGAGGTCCGGGAGGCTCTGTCCGCGATCGGCGTTCAGGGCATCACCGTCACCGAGGTCAAGGGCTTCGGACGGCAAAAAGGCCACACCGAGCTCTATCGCGGCGCCGAGTACGTCGTGGACTTCCTGCCCAAGGTCAAGATCGAGGTCGCCATCAAGGCTGAGCTGCTCGACCAGGTGATCGAGGCGATCGAAAAGTCCGCCAATACGGGCAAGATCGGGGACGGCAAGATCTTCGTCTTCACGATCGAGCAAGCCGTCCGCATACGCACCGGCGAAACCGGGCCCGAGGCGCTGTAAGGGAGAACCAGATGAGAAAACTTCTAGCTCTGTTCGCGCTCGCCGTCGGCCTTACCGTCGGCGGCATCGCAATGGCCCAGGACAAACCTGCGGAACCTGCAGCCACGGAGGCTCCGGCCGCCGCAGCCGGCGAGGCCGCAGCCGCGCCGGCAGCAGCACCGACACCGAACAAGGGTGACACGGCCTGGATGATCGTCGCGACCGCGCTGGTCACGCTGATGACCATTCCCGGCCTCGCGCTCTTCTATGGCGGCATGGTGCGCAGCGAAGAACATGCTCGCGATCCTGATGCAGGTGTTCGTGATCTTCTCGCATGCTCGGGGTGCTGTGGGCGCTATACGGCTACAGCGTCGCGTTCACCGAGGGCAACGCGTTCTTCGGCGGGTTCAGCAAGGCGTTTCTCGCGGGTATCACGCCCGACTCGGTGGCGGCGACCTTGAGCAAGGGCGTAGTGATTCCGGAGTACATCTACATCGTCTTCCAGCTCACCTTCGCGGCGATCACGCCAGCACTCATCGTCGGGGCATTTGCCGACCGCGTGAAGTTCTCGGCGGTGCTGCTCTTCATGGTGCTCTGGTTCACCTTCTCCTACCTGCCGATTGCCCACATGGTGTGGTACTGGGCCGGTCCCGATGCCTACACCGACGCCGCGGCGGCAGAGGCAGCCACGGCGACCGCAGGCTTCCTGTTCCAGAAGGGTGCGCTCGACTTCGCCGGCGGCACGGTCGTGCACATCAACGCCGGCATCGCGGGTCTGGTCGGCGCGGTGCTGATCGGCAAGCGCCTCGGCTACGGCAAGGAGTCGATGGCGCCGCACAGCCTCACGATGACCATGATCGGCGCATCGCTGCTGTGGGTGGGCTGGTTCGGGTTCAACGCCGGATCCAACCTCGAGGCGAACGGCGTCACGGCGATGGTGTTCCTCAACACCATGGTTGCGACAGGCGCCGCTACGTTGTCGTGGACGTTCGTCGAATGGATGATCCGCGGCAAGCCGACCATGCTCGGTGCTGCCTCCGGTGCGGTGGCCGGGCTCGTCGCCATCACCCCCGCTTGCGGCTTCGTCGGACCGATGGGTGCGATCGTCATCGGCCTCATCGCCGGCGTCATCTGCTTCTGGGGCGTGACCGGCTTGAAGGGCATGTTCGGCTACGACGACAGTCTCGACGTATTCGGCGTGCATGCCGTGGGCGGAATCACCGGCGCGCTCCTGACCGCGGTCTTCTGCTCGCCTTCGCTCGGCGGGACCGGTGTCTGGGATTACGTGGCGAACGCAGTCACGCCCGATTACTCCATCGGCAGCCAGCTCTACATCCAGGCGATCGGCGTCATCACCACCCTGGTCTGGTCGGGTGTAGTGGCGTTCGTCTCGTACAAGATCGTGGATGCCGTGGTTGGGCTGCGCGTCCCGGAAGAGCAGGAGCGGCGGGGCTTGGACGAGACTCTGCACGGGGAGTCGGCCTACAACCTGTAAAGGCCTCTTCTGGTTGCACTCGACGGGCGCCCACGGGCGCCCGTTTCGTTTTCTAGAGCGCCACGCGCCAGGCACCGAGCTGGGTCGATTGCCAACCGAGACGGCGGTAGAAGTCGAGCGCTCGAAGGTTCGTGTGATCGGCGAGCAGTTGAGCGCGCGTCGCGCCCCTCGCGCGCGCCCAGTCGAGCACTGCGGCCAGGAGCGATGCGCCGATGCCGCTTGCCGCGGAAGCCCTCCGCCACCACGACATCCTCGATCCACGCGGACCGCGCACCTTCGGCCGTGGAGACGACGAGCTGCGCGCTGGCCATGCCGACCACGCTTCCCGCTGCATCGCGCGCGGTCATCACGACTGCCCGCTCCGCGTCACTGATCAGCAGCGCGAGACCCCTGCGCTGACGTTCGCCGTCGGGGCGAAAATCCACCTCGATCGAGAACAGCGCGGCGAGCAGCAATTCGAGCGCCGGGAGGTCCCCGGCATTCGCAGTGCCGATCGTGAAGCCCTGCATCGTTGAGCGCCGGATCAGGGCTCGCCGGGCCCGCCGTACACGATCACCGCGAGAAACTTGATCGGCAGCTCGATCAGCTTTTCCGGGCCGTGCGGAACGCTGCCGCGGAAGGTGAGCGAATCGCCGGGCCCGAGCACGTAGGTGTGCTGGCCGTGGCGATACTCGATCTCCCCTTCCAGCATGTAGATGAACTCGGTCCCCGGATGCTCGAAGGTGGGGAACACCTCCGACGCGTCGTCCATCGTGATGAGAAACGGCTCGAAGGTCTTCTGCGGACCCTGGTCGTAGGCGAGCAGATGGTAGGTGTGTCCGCATCGCGTGCCGCGCCGGACGACCTCCATCCCTGCGCCGGACTTCACCAGCTGGGCGCCGCCCGACGGCACGTCGTAGTAGCGGAAGAGGTGCGCGAGCGAGACGCCGAGCGCCTTGGCGATGCGCGAGAGTGTGTCGAGGCTCGTGGCGGCCTGACCGTTCTCGATCTTCGACAGCATGCCGCGGCTGATGCCGGCTTGCGCGGCGACGTCGGCGATCGTCAGATGATCCTTCTGGCGCAGCTCCCGGATCGCCCCGCCCAGATGACGGTAGAGCGAGCGATCGCCTGCCTCCCCGGAGGAAGGCGGCTCCGGCTTGGCGGGCAGCACGGGCGCGTTCATGGCGTCGTTATTCTATTCCCTCGAGTGGCCTTCTCAGCCAGAACTTGTACGACTCCGCGAAGGTATCCGGATGCTCGTGCTCGAACGCGTCCCAGTTCGCGAACGAGGCCGCACCCGGGTCGTCGGGAAAGCGCTCGCGGTAGCGAGCGAGCACGGTGGCATCGTGGAGCTCGAAGCCGATGAATTCGAGACCCAGGGCCCGCACCGACGCCTCGATCAGCGGCAGCGTGTAGCGATGCTCCTGCACGTGGAAGAGCAGATCGCGGCAGCCGCTCGCGCTGTAGAAGTCGACGCTCTGTTCGAGTGCCCTGCGCAGCAGCGGTTCGCCGCTCGCGCGCAAGTCGGCACGAAAACGCCGAATGCCTGCGAGGGTCGCCGGATAGCCGCGCTCGGCGATAAGTTGTCGCGCTTCGACCACGGGCCTGCGCGCGATCTCGCTGTAGAGGCCGACCATCATCAGCCCACCCGGCTTGACCAGAGCCGCGAGCACGCGCCAGCCCGCCATCGGGTCGCGCAGGTGGTGCAGCACGCCGAAGCTTTCGACGAGGTCGAAATCGGGATCGAGGCGGCCGAGCTCGAGGATGTCTGCCTGGACGAACTCGATGTTGCCGATGCCGAGGCGGCGGGCTTGTCGTGCACCGTAGCCGAGACTCGCGCGGGACAGATCCACCGCCGTCACGCGCGCATCGGCATGGCGGCAGGCGGTGAGGATCGCGTGCTTGCCGGTGCCGCAGCCCGCGACGAGGATGCGCGGCGAGGCGACCTCGACCGAGGCATCGAATCGCACAGCGGGAAAAAGCTGGCGGACCGCGCGACCCAACGGCATTGGCTCGGGCAGCCCCGCCTTGCGCCAACGTGGGTAGGGGTTCTCCTCGTATTGCGCGCGAACCTGCCGTGACACCGCATCCTCGATCGGCGAAAGCGACGGCAGAGCGGCCGCGAGCACCGCTTCCTCGGCGGGCTCGGTCACCTGGCGCGCGATGACGGTGTCGAGCACCACGAGCTCCGGGTGACCGGAAAGCGTCTCGGCGAACTGCTCGCGCCCGAGCGGCCGATAGCAGGCGAGCATCGCAACCGCGTCGGGCGCGCGCAGCCCTTCCGCGATCTCCTGCGCGAATGCCGTCACCGCCGTCGTCTCGGCCTCCGATTCCGCATACACGTACTCGACGAGAAAGCACTGGTGGGCGAGCGCGGCGAGAAACTGGGGAGGCACGCGGCGGCGCAGCGCGGCGTCGCAAAGCAGAGCCTCGCGTGTGCGGGTGAAGAACCGCTCGAACGCAGAGTCGTAGACGACCGTGAGCGTCATCAGCCGCAAGAGCAACGGATGGTCGAGAGCGGCGAACGCGCCTGAGAGCGCTTTCGCGAAATCGCCGTTGGCGGCGACGAGCAGTGGCGCGAGCGTCGCGTTCGCGCCCAGGGCGGTCACGATCGAGGGCACGAGATCGGCCGGATCGATCGAGGGGTGATCGAGGAGCGTCGCGAGACTCGTTTCCAGCTCCGGTGTCGTCGCTTCGAAGCGCGCGACGCGAAGGCAGTCCGCGAGCATTGCGGCGGCGCGCGTGCTCCCGCTTCGACGGAACACCGCAAGGGCGACTGCGACGGCGTCGGCCACACGTCCGGTCAGCTTGAGCGCGAGAGCCAGATTGCATTCGACATCGGCGTCCGCGGGACGCAGGCGCAGCGCCGTCTCGAAGGCCGCGATGGCCGCATCGTGTCGGCCGCGAGCGAGCAGAACGTTGCCGAGGTTGTTGTAGGCGTCGGCGAAGTCTGCGTCGAGGCGCAGCGCTTCGCGGCACGCTGCCTCGGCGTCCGCGAGGCGTCCCAGCTCCTTCAGGGAAACCGCCAGATTCAGCCAGACCGGGGCCGATCGCGGCGTCTGCTCGACTGCGGAGCGATGCAGTGCCTCGGCCTCTTTCACGCGCCCAACGCCGCGCAGCAAGTTACCGAGATTGGTCGAGGCGTCGCCGAAGGTCGGCTCCAGCCGCAGGGCCTCGCGATAGCGCGCTTCGGCTTCGGCCTTCCGGCCTTGCGCGTCCAGGCAAAGCGCGAGATTGAAGTGCGCCTGTGCGAAGCTCGGACGGATCTCGAGCAAACGGATCAGCCGCTCGATCGCGACCTCGTAATCCTGCTGTCGGTATGCGACCCCCGCGCGCAGAAGGAGCGCGTCGGGATTACGAGGATCGGTGCGGAGCAGGCGATCGAGCCGGGCCGCGGCGGCATCGAGACGCCCGGCACGCAGCTCCGCCGCGGCACTCGCGAGCGCAGCACCGGCGTCGGCTCCGACCGCAGGTGCAGGCGCGGCACCCGCGGCGCCGTGGCAATGCTTGTACTTTTTCCCGCTGCCGCAGGGGCAGGGATCGTTGCGGCCGGGTTTCACGGGCAGAATCATGCCACGCGACGACCGCCGAAGGCTGACGGACATCGCGCGCCATCCCCTGACGACCACCCACACTCGAAAGGGCTATGTCGTCCGCCGCTCGAGCAGCCCGTTGATCTGAGAAGGCAGCAAGGCGCGTAGCGTCGCGGACAGTCGCGCCTCGTTTCGGCTCCACCAGATGCCGGTGTAGATGATCGCGAGTCCGATGAGGGTCAGCGCGATCGGGAACAGCCAGGAGTCCTTGAAGAAACGCCATGACAGGTCGCCGAGCACGGTCGCGATGCCGATCGCGCCGAACACCGTGAACGTGCGGCGCACCAACACCGCGCCAGTCAGCACCAGCAGCAGGTTGATCGCGAGATAGATCAGCTTGCCGGCGAGCGCGTTCGACCCGAGCGAGGTCAGGCCACCCCAGAAGGTCATCAGACCGAACAGGTACACCCAGAAGGAATAGTCCAGCCGCGTGCGGTTGCGCAGGTCTACCAGCAAAGCCGCGAGGATCATCACTGCCCCGAAGCCGATCGAGAACCACTTGCGGAAGTTCCAGTCGCCCTCGCTCCAGCCGCCGGCGTCGAGCCCGAGGAGCAGCATCGCCAGGTCCATGCTCATGTACCAGAGCGTGACCGCGATCGGCATCAGCATGAACGGCGCGCGCCAGCGATACAGCAAGGCACAGCCGGTGGCGAGCGTGACGAGCTCCAGCGTCAGCCAGCGCCAGTCGATGATCGCGTGATAGGCGCGGTAGTCCTGGGCGCCCGCCGGCGGCCACAGTCCCAGCGCGTGCTGCACGGCCCACGTCGCGAGCGGCACCAGTACGACGATCAGCGCGGCCATGATGCCCATGGGGATCGGCAGCTCTTGCGCCTCGAAGCGCCGCGCCAGCAGCCAAGCCACGCCGACGTAGAGCAGCGCGATGAAGAACACGCCCCAGCCGCCGAGACCCTGCCAGCCGAGCGTCATGAACACGCTCATCGCGCCGATCGCCAGCATCCCGCCCAGGTAGTAGAGCACGTGGGTGAAGCTGAATCGCGGGCGATCGTCGACCGCGGCGGGTGCCGGCACTTGCCCGCGCTCGAGGAGGAACTGCCACAGCGGCGCAATCTGTTGGGCGCGCAGAAGACCGACGACGCTAGCCTGTTCGAGGTCGCGCTGCGAGAGCTGAATGCGTTGTTCTTTGCTCATCGTGTGTCCTTGCATGGCATGACGGCGCGAATCGTCGTGGCGGTCGAGGGGGATAGCGGACGGTCAAGCAAGGATTGGGCGGAAGCGGCAGCGGCCACGATGCGTCCGGCACGCAGTTCCACCGCGGCACTCGCAAGCGCAGCACCCGGCGTCGGCTCCGACCGCAGGTGCCGGCGCGGCACCCGCGGCGCCGTGGCAATGCTTGTTTTTTTTCCCGCTGCCGAGGTGTC
>CAVTGS010000004.1:0-37562 GCA_963734295.1 uncultured beta proteobacterium
CTGATAGATCTGGTCGAAGACACCGCCGTCCGCGAAGAATGTCTTCTGCGCCTTCTGCCAGCCGCCGAACACCTCGTCGATGGTGAACAGGTTGATCTTGGGAAACTGCTTGGCGTACTTCGCGGCGGCCTTGGCATCGCGCGGCCGGTAGAAGTTCTTGCCGGCGATGTCCTGGCCTTCTTCGGAGTAGAGATACTCCAGATAGGCTTGGGCGACCTTGCGCGTGCCGCGCTTGTCGACGACCTTGTCCACCACCGCGACCGGCGGCTCGGCCAGGATGCTGACGGACGGCATGACGATCTCGAACTTCTCCGGCCCGAGCTCCTTCACTGCGAGGAACGCCTCGTTCTCCCAGGAGATGAAGACGTCGCCGATGCCCGCGCTCGACGAAGGTCGTGGTCGAGCCGCGCGCGCCCGAGTCGAGCACCGGCACGTTCTTGTAGAGGCGCGGCGACGAACTCCTTCGCCTTGGCCTCGCTGCCGTACTTCTTCAGCGCGTAGCCCCAGGCCGCGAGGAAGTTCCAGCGCGCGCCGCCCGAGGTCTTCGGATTGGGCGTGATCACCGCGACGCCGGGCTTCACGAGGTCGTCCCAGTCCTTGATGCCCTTCGGATTGCCCTTGCGCACGAGAAACACGATGGTCGAGGTGTAGGGTGCGCTGTTGTTGGGCAGACGCTTCTGCCAGTCGGCGGGCAGCAGCTTCGCCCTCTCGGCGATCTCGTCGATGTCGTAGGCAAGCGCGAGCGTCACCACATCGGCCTCGAGTCCGTCGATCACCGCGCGCGCCTGCTTGCCGGAGCCGCCATGGGACGCCTTGATGGTCGACTTGCTCGCCGGTCTTGGCTTTCCAGTGCTTGGCGAAGGCGGCGTTGAAGTCCTGGTAGAGCTCGCGCGTCGGATCGTACGACACGTTGAGGATGCTGGTTTCGGCGAGCGCCGAAAGCGGCAGCGCGAGCGCCGCGATCAGCAGGACCATGTTCTTGAGCTTCATGCGATCTCCGTTTTGATTGAGTACTAGGGCTAGCGCGGCGCGAGCGACCACCGCTTCACGCGCCGACGGCCGAGACTATAGCGGCGCGATGACGGAGACCTAACGAATATAAATCTATTTCCTTATTCGCGCAGTGCGAACGTGCGGAGCGCGACTTCGCGCACGTGCGCCGAGAAGCGCAGGGAAAAGGAAGAACGTCGCTCGCCTTCAGGCGCGGCGGGCGCGCGCCGGGAGGGAACTCGCTCGGGGCGACTTCGACGCAGCGGGAAGTGGAACCGAGCGAACACGTCGCCCAGCATGATCACCGCGGGACCGGTGATGCCCTGCTCCACGGCGCGAGGAAGCTCCGACAGGGTCAGATGGAACTCGCGCATGCCCGGCAGCGAGGCGTTCTCCACCACGCGCACGGGCGTCGCGGGAGACATGCCCCGGGCGAGCAGGCAGCGAGCGATCGCGGCCGCCTGTCCGACACCCATGTAGAGAACGGACGTGTCCGCCGCGACGACCGCCGGCGCCCAGTCGCTCTCTTCTTCCTCGGTGCCGACGCGAGGCGTGGCGAAGGTCACGGATGCGCGCGAGGCCGCGGCGCGTGAGCGATACACCGATCGCCGCGCTCGCGGCGAGCGCCGCGGTGACTCCGGGCACGATCTCGTAAGCGAATGCCGGCAGCCTCGAGCGCAGCGATCTCCTCCTGCGCGCGTCCGAAGAGCATCGGATCGCCGCCCTTCAGGCGCACGACGACCGCATGGTTGCAGCGCGGCATCGACCAGGCGCTTGTTGATGAACCGCTGCGCCGTCGAGTGCTTGCCGCAGCGCTTGCCGACGTCGATCTTCTCCGCGCCGCGGGCGAGCGCCACCGTCTCCGGGTGCACCAGCGCGTCGTGGAAGACGATGTCGGCCTGCTCGATCAGGCGCGCGGCGCGCAGCGTGATGAGGTCGGGCGCGCCGGGGCCGGCGCCGACGAGATAGACCTTGCCCATCAGCGGTCTCCCGGCGGTTAACCCTCGATCATCCCGGCGGCCAGCGTGTTGTTGGTCGTCTCGTCGATGAGGATGAAGCTCCCGGTCGCCCGGTTCGTTGCGTAAGGGTCCACGAACAGGGGCTGCAGCGTTCTGATCGCGACACGCGCGATCTCGTTGAACGCGGACATTGGCTGCGGGATGGCGCTCCAGGGTGTTCACGTCGACCTTGTATTCGATCGCCCGGACGAGCGCCTGCACCGTTCGGGTGGTGTGCTTGACGAGATACTTGCGCGCCAGGTCGAGCGGTTGGGCGTCGAACCAGCAAATCCGGGCGGCGAATTCCTGCGTCACTCGAGGCAGGTCGTCCGACTTCACGATCATGTCGCCACGGGAGACGTCCAGCGGATCGTCCAGCGTGAGCTGTACCGACTGCGGCGCCGCCGCGCGGGCGAGCTCGCCGTCGAGCGTGACGATCTGCGCGACGCGGCTCGTCAGGCCGGACGGAAGCACCGTGATCTCGTCTCCCACCTGGATGGCGCCCGACTCGATGCGCCCCGCGTAGCCGCGGAAGTCGTGAAAGGCTTCCTCCTGCGGCCGGCACACCCACTGCACGGGAAAGCGGAAATCGCGCTCGTTGATGTCGTGGGCGATCTCCACGCCATCGAGATACTCCATCAGCGCGGCACCGTGATACCAGTCGAGATTGCTCCCCCGCTCAACCACCATGTCGCCGTGGAGCGCAGAGAGCGGGATGTAGGCGATGTCGCGCAGCCCCAGCCCTTCCGCGAACGAACCAAACTCGGCCCGGATCGTTTCGAACACATCCCGCGACCAGCCGACCAGATCCATCTTGTTCACCGCCACGACGAGGTGCGGAATGCCGACGCAGGCTCGCGAGAAACGCATGTCGTCGCGACTGGGTCAGCACACCCTTGCGAGCGTCGATGAGGATGACCGCGAGATTCGCGGTGGAGGCGCCGGTCACCATGTTGCGGGTGTACTGCTCGTGGCCCGGCGTGTCGGCAATGATGAACTTGCGCCGCGGCGTCGCGAAATAGCGATATGCGACGTCGATGGTGATACCCTGCTCGCGCTCCGCCTGCAGGCCATCGGTGAGAAGCGCGAGATCCACACCGGTGGCGCCGCGCCTTTGCGTGGTTTTCTGAATCGCGTTGAGCTGATCCTCGAAGATCGCCTTCGAATCGTGCAGCAGCCGACCGATCAGGGTGCTCTTGCCATCGTCCACGCTCCCGGCCGTGATGAAGCGCAGCAGCTCGCCCGCACGAAACGAGAGGGACTCGATCGCGGACATCAGAAGTAGCCTTCCTTCTTGCGCAGCTCCATGGAAGCTTCGGAGGTCTGATCGTCCATGCGCGTGGCGCCGCGCTCGGTGATGCGGGTCGTGGCCGTCTCGGCGATGATCTCGATGAGCGTCGACGCGGTGGATTCGACCGGGCAGGTGCAGGTGATGTCCCCCACCGTCCGGAACCGCACCGACAGCGTCTCCGCGGTTTCGCCCGGGCTTGGGCGGCGTGAGCGGCGTGACCGGCGCGAGCTGCCCGCCCCGCCGCACCACCTCGCGCGGGTGCGCGTAATAGATGCTCGGGATCTCGAGCCGCTCGCGCGCGATGTACTGCCACACGTCGAGCTCGGTCCAGTTGCTGATCGGGAACACGCGCATGTTCTCGCCGGGATGAACGCGCGTGTTGTACAGGCTCCACAGCTCCGGACGCTGGTTCTTCGGATCCCACTGCCCGAAATCGTCGCGGAAGGAAAAGATGCGTTCCTTCGCGCGCGCCTTCTCCTCGTCGCGCCGCGCGCCGCCGATGCAGGCATCGAACTGGAACTCCGCGATCGCGTCGAGCAGCGTCACCGACTGATAGACGTTGCGGCTCTCGTCCGGGCGCTTCAACACCACGCGACCGGCGCGCATCGAGTCTTCGACCGAACGCACGATCAGACGCTCGGAGAGCTCCGCCGCGCGGCGATCGCGAAACTCGATCACCTCGCGAAAGTTGTGGCCGGTGTCGATGTGGAGCAGCGGAAACGGAAAGCGTCCCGGACGGAATGCCTTCTCGGCGATCCGCAGCAGCACGATGGAATCCTTGCCGCCCGAAAAGAGCAGCGCCGGAGTGCGGCACTCGGCGGCAACTTCCCGCAGGATGTGTATCGCCTCGCTCTCGAGCACGTCGAGATGACTCAAGGCCGCGCCGGGCCCCTTCGGCGTCGGTGCCTGCGACGGCCGCGCCAATACGCTGATCTCGTCCAAGTCGACCGCTTTCATGAAACGACCTTGTCGATTTCGGCGGCATTCGTCGCAGCGGCGACCACCGTCGCCCGCACCCGCTCGCTGGCCGCTCTTCCACCAACATGCAGGCCGCACTCCTTGCTCTCGGGGTCCTCCCACCACCACCGCCCGGCGCGCTCGTCCTCGCCCACCGTGATCGCTCGCGTGCAGGGCGCGCAGCCGATGCTGGCAAAGCCTCGGTCGTGAAGGGCGTTGTAGGGCAGGTCGTTATCGTGGATGTAGGACCAGACGTCGTCCCGCGTCCAGTCGAACAGCGGGTTGAACTTCTGCAGGCCGTGCTCGCGGTCGAACTCGCTCACCGCGATCTCGGAGCGGGTGGGGCTCTGTTCACGGCGCAGACCCGTGATCCAGGCGCGCTTGCCGGCGAGCGCACGCCGCAGCGGGTTCACCTTGCGCACGCGGCAGCACGCCTTGCGCAGCTCGACGCTGTCGAGAAACGCGTTCGCACCGTGCGCGGCGACGAACGCCTCGAGCTCCGCCGTGTCCGGGTAAAAGACGCGAATCGGCAGGTCGTAGCGGTCCGCCAACTCCCGCATCAAGGTATGGGTCGCCTCGGGCAAGCGGCCGGTATCGAGCGTGAAGATCTCTATCACCGGCGCCTGGCGCGCGATCAGGTCCGTCACCACCACGTCTTCCGCCCCGAAGCTGTTGGCAAAGACGGCCGGCGCGTAGGCCTGCGCGACGTGCCGCAGCAGCGTCTCGACGTTGCGAATCTTTTGGTCCAGGCTCATCTTGCTCTCCGCTTCCATTACGCTGCCTCGGCCACGGTCACCTTCGGCGCCGCGCGACCCGGCGCCGATCTCGGCAGCGCGCCGGTCAGGTCGAGGGTGGGTTCGCGTTCGAGGCAGTAATCCGCCACCGCCAATGTCCATTCGTCCAGCGCCCTGAAGAGGGGCGTCACTGCGGCCTCGTTCGAGCGTCTCCTCCGATTGCCCCAAAACATCCGCGAACAGTCCGAGCTGCGCCGCGAATTCTGCATGGTCCGGCAAGCGCTCGCACAGCTCTGCCGCGAGGACCCGCAGGTCGTCGTGCTTGCGTCCGCCCGCGATCTGGGCGAGCGCCTGGGCAACGCTCCGCGCGATCGCCTCGGCGCACTTCGCGGCTTCCGCGTACTTGCGCTGGAAGAAAAGCGCGTCGCGATACTCCCGCTCGTGGGCGGCTTCGAAGAAGTTGGCGCCTGCGGTCACCTGACTGGCGCCGGCGCACTCGCCCCCACCCAACTGCAGCACGCGGAAGTCGGCGGTGTCGCCGTGGTCACGGGCCAGATGCGCGACCTCGTGCGCCTCGACCTGCGTGAGATCCGCCAGCAGATCCCGCAGGTACTGCTGGCCCTTGCGATGGGCCCACTCGAAGAAGCGCTCGCCGTCTGCGCGGTCCGCTGCGTACGCCTGCTGCACCCGGTCGATCGCCGCCTCGACGCGCTGCGTCGGCACCGACGGTCCCTTGATCGCAAGGCGTCCGCCGCCCACGCCGCTGCCGCCGAAATACGTCTGATAGTGCGGCACGAGCTTGCCGTGCAGGCGCTTGCCTTCGCCGTAGATGCCGATGTCGCCGGTCTCGGGCTGCGCGCAGCCGTTGTGGCAGCCGGAGACGCGAATGCGCAGATCGTCGCTGCCGCCGCCGAGCTTCGGCGCAACGAGGGTCGAGGACGTGATGCCGAGCCGGCAGGTCGACGTGCCCGGGCAGGCGACCACGTTGTCGCCGCACTGCGGCAGGTCGAAGCCGATCGCCTGCACGGCCTTGCGCACCGACTCGACCTGCGCCACCGGCACGTTCGGGATCATGAGGTTCTGGTCCTGCGTGGTCCGGATCTCGGGCAGCTTCAGGTCGTCGAGCAGCTCGGCGAGAGCGCGCAGCTGCGGTACCCGCAGATCCCCGAGCGGCACGGCGATCGGCACGACCACGAGACCTTGCTGTTTCTGCGGGAACACGCGGCGCGGTGCGCCCGGTCCCGGTGCTTCGGTGCCGGCGCCGGCCTGCCAGTCGCCGGCGGGATAGGGCCGATCCGCGAGCCCGGCGCGTGTGTGCGCGAGCTCTTCGCGGTACTTCTCCAGAAAGCCCTCGACGCCGAACCGGTCGACCAGGAACTTGATGCGCGCCTTGGCCCGCTTGACCCGGTCCGAGTAACGGTTGTGCAGCGCCACGATGGCCTCCATCACCATCAGCAGCTCGCGCTCCTCGACGAACCGTTCCACCACGATAGCCTCGTGCGGCTTGTGGCCGAGACCGCCGCCGGCAAGAACCTTGAATCCGAACCGGTCGCCCTCCCGCACCGCGACCACCGCGAGATCGTGCAGCAGCCCTTGAGCGCAGTCGGACTCGCAACCGGAGAAGCTGATCTTGAACTTGCGCGGCAACTGCTGGTTGAGCGGGTTGCGCAGGAAATGGCGGACCGCGCCGTCCACGTGGCGCGTCACGTCCACGTGCTCCTTCGGACAGACGCCTGCGAGCGGGCAGGCAGTGATGTTGCGGATGGTGTTGCCGCAGGCCTCGCGCGTGGTGAGGCCGAAGGGGGCGAGAGCGCCCAGGGCTGCCGGCGTGTCGGCGAGCGGCACGTAGTAGATCTGGAGGTCCTGGCGCGTCGTGATGTGGGCAACACCATTCTGCGAAAAACGCTCGACCACATCGGCAGCGCCGCGCAGTTGTCCGGGCAAGAGGCGCCCTCCCGGCACCTTGACGCGGATCATGTGAACCCCTTCCTGCCGCTGCCCGTAAACGCCCATCTGCAGACGCACGGCGGTGAACTTGTCGGGGTCCATGCCGCCCTCGAGAAAGCGCCCGACCGCATCTCCGAACTGGTCGATCTCGACGACGTTGGCAAGATTGTCCGGCAATGACATCTATCCTTTCTCCTGAGCGCTCGCCATCAGACGAGGTTCCTGCGCCGCGATCGCGAGCGCACCCCCCTCGCTTGCGAATGGGTTGACCCGCGATGCTACCAGCCGCATCATTTTGGCCTAAAGAATATTTAGGCCGTTGTTTATATCGTATCTTTATTTGGAGCCAAATTCGGAAAGGCGCCGATGAAGCTGCAGCAACTGCGCTATATCTGCGAGGTCGCCCGCCAGGGGCTCAACCTCTCCGTGGCGGCGGAAAAGCTGTTCACCTCCCAGCCGGGCGTCAGCAAGCAAATTCGCCTCCTGGAAGACGAGCTCGGGGTCGAGATCTTCGTGCGCCACGGCAAGCGCATCGTCGAGATCACCCCCCCGGGGCGCGACATCATCCGCGTGGCCGAACGCATGCTGCGGGACGCCACCAACCTGAAGAACGTGGCGCAGGAGTTTACCAGCGAACAGACCGGCTCCTTGACGATCGCTACCACCCACACCCAGGCGCGCTACGCGCTGCCGCCCGTGGTCAACCGTTTCATGGCCCGCTATCCCGGCGTGCGCTTGAGCCTGCGCCAGGGCAGCCCGATGCAGATCGCCGAGATGGCAAGCTCGGGAGAGGCCGACCTCGCCATCGCCACCGAGGCGATCGAGCTCTTCTCCGAGCTGGTGATGCTTCCCTGTTACGAGTGGAACCGCTGCATCGTGGTACCGCCCCAGCATCCCCTGCTGAAGGTCAAACCGCTCACCCTCGAAGCCATCGCCCGGTACCCGATCATCACCTACGACTTCGCCTTCACGGGTCGATCGAAGATCAACCAGGCGTTCGAGGCGCCGAGGCATCACCCCCAACGTCACGTTGACCGCCATCGACGCCGACGTGATCAAGACCTACGTCGAGCTCGGACTCGGCGTCGGGATCGTCGCCTACATGGCATTCAATCCGGACCGGGACCGGCAGCTGCGCGCCATCGACGCGAGTCACCTGTTCGAGTCGAGCACCACGCACATGGGGATACGGAAGAACACCTACCTCCGGGGCTACACGTACGGGTTCATCGAGATGTTCGCGCCGCGCCTCACGCACAAGGTGGTGGACGAGGCGATGGCTCGCGCCTGAAAAGCGGCCGCCGGGGGCGCGCCGGTCTCATGCCGCGCGCTTGGAAAAATGGCGCGGGCGCACGCCGCCCAGCCACAGGGCGGCGAAGTAGACCGCCACACCGAGCGCGACGACCCACGAGAGCCTGATCCCGCGATCCACGCCCGACGCGCCCAGCCACCAGGCGGCCTCGCCCGCCGCCACCCACAGGGTCACGCCGAGCAAGAGCAGCGCGGCGCCGAGTTGCAGGCCGAATCGCCGCCAGCCGGGCTGCGGCAGGTAGTGGTTCCGTTTGCGCAGCGTGTGAAAGAGCAGCGCGGCATTGAGGCAGGCGGCAAGCCCGATCGAGAGCGCGAGTCCGGCGTGCCGCAGCGGGAAGATGAAGGCGAGGTTCATGAGCTGGGTCACGATGAGCGTGAAGATGCCGATCCTGACCGGCGTCCTGACGTCCTGCCGGGCATAGAACCCCGGTGCCAGCACCTTCACGAGAATCATCCCGATGAGGCCGATGCTATAGGCAACCAGCGCCTGCCGCGTCATGAGCACGTCGGTCGCGTCGAACTTCCCATACTGAAACAGCGTCGCGATCAGCGGCACGGCGAGAATCGCGAGCGCGAGCGCCGCGGGCACCGCCAGCAGCAGCGTGAGGCGCAAGCCCCCAGTCGAGCAGCTTCGAGAACTCCGCACCGTCGGCGTTGGCGTGGGTCTTCGCGAGACTGGGCAGCAGGATGGTGCCGAGCGCCGCGCCCAGCATGCCGGCGGGAAACTCCATCAGCCGGTCCGCGTAGTACAGCCACGAGACGCTGCCATTCACGAGAAAGGACGCGAAGATGGTATTGATCAGAAGCGAAATCTGACTGATCGACACGCCGAAGAGCGCAGGCCCCATGAGCCGCGCGATGCGCCACACGCCTTCGTCCCGCTTGCCGAGCGAGAAGCGGGGCAAAAGCCGCAGCCGCAGCAGGAATGGCACCTGGAATGCGAGCTGCAGCACGCCGCCCACCAGCACCGCCCAGGCGAGCGCCATGATCGGCGGGTCGAAATGCGGCGCCGCGTAAGAGCGCGAAGCCGATGAAGCTCACGTTGAGCAGCGTCGGGGTGAACGCGGGTACCGAGAAACGGCTGTAGGTATTGAGCACGCCGCCCGCCAGCGCGGTGAGCGAGATGAAAAGGATGTAGGGGAAAGTGACCCGCAGCAGGGAGACTGTCACGTCGAACTTGTCAGCGCTCGCGTGGAAGCCGGGTGCGCTCACCCACACGATGAGGGGTGCTGCGACCACGCCGAGGATGGTCACGACCGCAAGCGCCGCGAAGAGCAGCCCGGCGACGTGGTCGACCAGCACACGGGTGTCGGCATCGCCGCGGCGGGTCTTGTATTCCGCCAGCACCGGCACGAACGCCTGCGAGAAAGCGCCCTCGGCGAACAGGCGACGCAGGAGGTTGGGGATGCGAAAGGCGACGAAGAAAGCGTCGGTGTAGAGACCCGCGCCGAATACGCGGGCGATGATGGCGTCGCGTACGAACCCCAGAACCCGCGACACGAACGTCATCGAGCTCACGGTCGCGAGCGCCTTGAGCAGGTTCATGGGGCGCTATCTTAGCTGATGAAGAGCCGGCCGCAGCTTGCAAATCAGCTCGCGTTCCGCTTAATATCGCGGGCTTTTCCAGAATCAGGTCTCGAGGATCACCATGGCGAATTCCGCCCAGGCGAAAAAGCGCGCCCGCCAGACTGTCGTTCGCAACGCGCACAACGCCGCGCTTCGCACCCGCCTTCGCAGCGCGATCAAGAAGGTGCGCAAGGCGATCGCGGCCGGCGACAAGGCCGCCGCCAGGACCGTGTTCAGCGAATCCATGAGCGTCATCGATTCGGTGGCCGACAAGAAGATCGTGCACAAGAACAAGGCATCGCGCCACAAGAGCCGGCTGTCCGCTGCCATCAAGGCAATGGCGTAACGGTTGCAGCGAGGTAGCGCTCGCGCATTCGGGAAGGGCCGGTCGATGGACCGGCCCTTTTCCATTGCTGCCCTCCCCCGGTTCTTCGCGAAAGCCGGATCGTTCAGTCGGCGAGCAGGCCCACCAGCTTCGCGCTCAACCTGGCGGCGATTTTCCGATAGCCTGCGTGGCTCGGATGGGTCTCGTTCAGCCAGTCCCCGCTCGTGCCCGTAGTGCCCGCCGCGGCCCGCTCGAGCGCGCCTCGGGTATCGACGAAATGAAAATCCGGCAACGCGTACGGTGGCGTGGCGAGAGCCCTGATCGCCTCGGCAAGCACGTCCGCGAGAAAGTCCGTGATCGGGATGCGCATGGCGTCGTCGATCTGCTGGTCGTCGAAGGCCCGGTGCAGCCACGGCCCGAGCAGCGGGACAGCGAAGAAGCGCGCGGGCGCGTTGCGCGGCGTTGGGTAGTCGTAACCGTGCACGACGATGGGGACGCCGTGATTTGCGCTCGGTGCCGCATCCCGCAGCCCGACGATGGTGCGAAATCCGTCCTGCAGGTCGTGCACGAACTTCTCCAGTTGCTCGGTCACCAGGTAGTCGCGCGGATCGCCGCTGCCGTCGCCCGCGTTGCGCACGAGCTGCGGTGCCCGGTCCATGAGATCGTTCCCGCCGGCCGAGAGCAGGATCGCATGCCAGCGATATCCGAAGCGGTCGGTCATGAGCTTCTTCAGGTCCTGGTTCGCCGCGAGCTCGGCGATGTGCTTCAGCGTATCGCCGGGGTAGGCGATATTGCAGACGATGGCGGGCCGCGGCAACCGCATCTCGTACAGCAGATTCGAGGAGGGGATGCCGCCGATCGTGAACCACGAGTCGCCCTCGGCGAGAATACGATAAGCGAACTCGGCGCTTCCCGGGCTGCTGCCGGGATCACCGCTGTAGACGTCGGTGACGGTGACCACCTGTACCGGAATCGCGTTCGAGTCGCGCGCGGCAGCGGCCGGCGCGGCGCTTGGGACTGGCGCGGATCGGCTCGCGGCGCGGCGCGCTGATGCGCTCGCAACCGCGCGCGTAGTCGTACGACGTGTGGAACGCGAAGTTCCCGGCTTGACCGCATTCGTGCGGCCGGCGGGTGCGGGCGCTGCTGCCTTGGCGGTCGCGCGCGACCGTGAAGTCGTTCGTTTTGCCGTCGCCGCCTTCACCCCTGCCCTGCCCTGCCTCGATTTCCCGCGTTTGGTCCCCGTCGGCATGTGCATGTCCTCCCCGTTAGCGGGCTGTGGGTCGATCGATAGGCCCTCGAGCGCAATCATAGACCTTCGCCTGGGGCGCGAACCGCTGAAGCTCAGTCACGACCGATCGGCGACATCCCGAGCTCCCTGCGCGCCACCTCCGACACCACGAACTGAAACTTGCCGTTGGCCGTTCGTGAGATCTCCCCGACAGTCTCGACATCGATGTCGATCGCATCCCCGACCATCTTTCTCAGCGCAAGAATCAGCCCGGTTGCGTCTTCGCTCGTATACACCGAGGTCGGGACCACTCTGATCGTGAGGTGCATCGGATCGTCCTGCACGATCTGGGAGGTGGCCACGCCGCGAGCAGCGTTGAACGCCATGGCGACGCCGGTAGGAGCCAGATAGTTGCCCTCCGGAGTAATCAGGAAGTCCCCGGCACGGGTTTCCACCGGTGTCATCAGCGCGAGACCGCGCCCGCATGCGCACGTCTGCTGGACCGGCGACGCAATGTCGTTGATCTCATAGCGGATGAGCGGCATCGCGTAGTTCATGAGCGAAGTCCCCACGACCACGGATTGCCCCGGGAGCGAAGCGCTTGCGGCGAACTCCACGATCCCGGTTTCCATGCTCACGTGCAGGTGCTCGCCCACGCCGCAGCCGGCACCGATCACGACTCTCTCTATTTGCCCATAGTAGTTATAGATCGGGCATCCGAAGACCTCGCCGATCGCCTTTCGCTGCCATGGCAGTATGGGCTCCGAGTTCAGGAACACGCCCGCGAGGGGGAGCGTCCGGTCCATGAATCCCGCGAACCGCGCGAGCAGGCCGATGGCCGAGGGATAGCCACGCAGATACTTCACCTTCAGTGCGGCCAATTCGTCGAGATACAGAGCCGCCCGATCAGGACGCAGGTGGTAGGTGGACAAGTGGACTTGCCGGTCGATGTAGTTCCGGATCCAGAACGGTGGCGCGCGACGATCCAGCGGCACCACCTGGTATCCCCCGAGAACTCCGATCCAGTCGTCGCCGGAATAACCCCCCCACGACCGGTGAAGATACTGGACTGCCTTCGTGGCGAGAAAGGCCCTGTCGTCCATGTACGCCGTCAGCGGTGTGCCGGTGGTTCCCGAGGTCGACTCGCTGCGTATCTTTCTGATGTCGAGCCCGTCCGCGATCAGACTGCGGGCATTTCTTCTGACCGCCTCCTTGCTCAGCGTTGGAAGGCGTTTCAGGTCGTCGGGGGACTGCATCTGGCTCGGCGCGATGCCGTGCTCCGCGAAGAGGTTGCGGTAGTAAGGGACGCGGGATGCCGCATGTTCGACGACATCCCGCAGTCGTCGCTGCTGCAGCGCCTCCAGGCGCTCGCGTGACCACCATTGAGACTCCCTGAGCTCATCGAGGTACCGCTGCACGCCCGCCGGGGATTCGCGGTAATGCTTTACGGCACCGTAGAGAGAGCTGGCGATCGACCGCGCCCACGTCGGAGACCGCTCGTAAAGGCGCACCACCCCGTTCGAGACATACCGCATCTGACTTCCTCCAGACCTCTTGGCGTGCTCCCGAGCGAGCTACGTGCTCACTCCGGACTCGAACACGTCCAGCACCCGACCGTCCAGCCCCGCCGGCGCCGGCACGCCGGCCGCGGCAAGCAGCGTGGGCGCCACGTCCACCAGCCGGACATCCGGCAACCGCACGCCCTGCCTGATGCCAGGCCCATGCAGAATCAGGATGCCCCGCTCGTCGTGCATCGCCGACCGAGTCTTTCCGAGGCGCCGGCAGAGATGGGTGAAGGGCACGCTGCGGGTGCCGCACCTTACGTCCAGCGCTTCCAGGTTCCCTGCGCGATAACGCGGCACCTTGGCATCGAGATTGAGCTTCACGACCACCTCGTCTGCGCCGTGCTCGTGGACCTGGAACAGGGGGATGCCCGTATCCACGATAACGCCACGCACCCGGTCGGCCGTGTCCGCCGGCAGCGCGTGCCCGTCGCGGGGCCGGAGCGCGACCCAGCGCGCGACCGGGCGCGCGACGATGTCCCTTTCGAGCCCGATAAGTGAGCTCAAACGCGAGCCGCGGATCACGTAGCGCCACTCCCCGACTTCGGCAGACTCGGGCTCCGCTGCCATGCCGTGCTCGGAGACGACCGCGACCAGCGCCTCACCCGGAAGATCTGCGAGCAGTCGCCCGAGCACCCGATCGGTCCGCACGTGCGCCTCCGCGACGGCATCGTGAAACCGCGCCGCGCCAGCCGGATCATTGTCGCCGAAATGCTGCGGCTCGAAATAGCGCCAGTAGCGATGACAGACGAAATCGACCAGAAAGGTGTGGAAGCTGCTGAAGCCCGGACGGTAGCGGCGGCGCAGATGCGCGAAGACGTCGGCGTTGAGCTCGATCTTGGCGTGCCGCAGCAGCAGGGCGCGCGCTTCGTCGTCGCGCGTCGCCGTCGCGCGGAAAAGGGTCTTGGCAAGCAGCGCCATGGTCGGCAGGCGGACCCCGTGGCGACGCAGCGTGGCGGCGAGACGAAGCCGCGCGAGCGGCCCGGCGCGTTGCCCACGCTCGCGCTCTGCGTCCTGCTGCTCGCGGTCCAGCGCCTTGATCGCGGACAGCTCCGGCGGCCAGGTCCGTGCGTCACGGGCCCAGTGGGATGGAATGACGAAACCGTTGGTCGCGCGCGGCGGCCAGTCGAGCGGCCAGCCGTAGACACCCACCCGCTCGCCATGCCGCTCGAAGATCTGCCACAGGCTCGGCTCCCGCAGGTCGTCCGCGGTGTGATAGAAGCGGGTGATGCCATGGCGCTCGGGATCGCAGCCGGTCGCCATCGTCGCCCAGGCGACCTGCGGCCGGTAATGCTCGTCGCCCGGCACGCGCACCGACAGGAGGGTGGCGCGGCATCCCTCCGCCTGCAGGCGCTGCAGGTTGGGAAGGCGGCCTGCCGCGATCAGGGGATCGATAACGGCCCACGTCGCCGCCGAGACGCCGAAGACGAACACGGGCCGCGTTGCGACGCCGCCCGAGTGAATGCATGCCGGCGGTCTGGCCACGGGCATTCAGCGTGTGGCGCAGCTCACGCCCTCGTACGCGCGGAGGAGCGCGCGCTCACAGAAGGTCCAGGCGAGCTCGGTTTCGATCTTGCGCCGTCCGATCTGGCCCAGCCGGCACCGCAGAACCGGGTCGTCCGCAAGCTTGAGGATCTCGTGCGCGAGCTGCCGGAAGTCGTTCTCCCGCGCGTACAGCGCCGCATCGCCGCAGATGGTCCGGGTTTCCCTGAGCTCGAACGCCACGATCGGCTTACCGAGCGCCATGTACTCCAGCGATTTCACCATGACGCACGAATCGGTGAACTCGTTCTTCGGGTCCGGGATGACGCAAAGGTCGCACGACGCGAGACGCTGCATCGCCGCGCTCGGCGTGAGCCGCCCGGTGAACTCGACGGTGTCGCCGAGTGCGAGGCGCTCCGCGGTGCGCCGCAGAGCATCGTAAGCACTGCCGTCCCCGACCAGAACGAAACGCACGTCGGCGCGCTCGTGTACCGATCTGATATGCCCGGCCGCCCGCAGCAGATAGTCGACGCCATCCTGCGGGTTCATGTCTCCCACGTATCCCACTTCCACGATGTCCCGCGGGGCGGCCGTTCCCCTCGTCTGCGGCATGCGCGAGATATCCGGGCCGTTGTATACGAGCGTGAGACGCGCCTGATCCACCCCGCCCCGCCTGATCGCACGCTCTCTGCCGCTTTCGCTCGTGACCAGCACGTGATCCGCGGCCCGGTAGGTCCAGCGCTCCAGCGCGAGCAGCAAGCGATAGAGCCAGCGCCGCTTGCCGTAGCGCACCTGCGAGAGCTCCGGACACAGGTCGTGCTGATCGAAAACGAAGCGCTTGCCGAGCAGGCGGTACAACCCGCCGACCGCAAAGAAAATGTCCGGCGGGTTGCAGATATGGATGGCGTCGAAGCGGATCTTGATGAACGCTGCGCTCGACAGCAGCACGACCGCGGTCAAGCTGTATGCATACTCGAGCAGATGCCCGAAGGCGCCACGTGGCAGCCGCGGGACCGGGTAGAAGGCGACCGCGATCCCCCCCTTGGACGACTTGAGCGGGTCACCCGGATAGCGCGGGCAGATCACGGTGACGCGGTGACCGGCGCGTTCGAGGGTGCGCGCGATCTTCTGGATGCGCGTGTCGTACGTATAGCTCATGTTCTCGATCACGATCAGCACCCGCAGCGCCCGCGCGCTGACGCCACCGCTCGCTCCCGGCGCCGACAGGCTTCCGGCGCTCCCCGCTCTAGATTCGATATCCATATTGCAGCGCCTTGGCTTGGATCTTTTCCGTGAGTTCGGCATCCAGGGTGCGCAGTGTCTCCCAGGACAGCACAGCGCTTTCCCCTGGATTTCGTGCAGCCGAAAGCCGCTGCTTGAGCACAGGGCTCGCGTCTAACCGAAGCCGCTCGCATAACTCCTCGTAGAGATGAAAGAGCCTGCCCCGCCTGCGCGTATTGACGTCAGGCGGCACCTGCTCCAGGACGCAAGGGTCCGGCGTCAGGTGCAGGCGCGCGCAGAACTCGTCGAACACCTGGTGAAAGGCGTCGATCCGGTAGCGCCAGTGTGCGATCTTTTCCGCTTCCAGATTCCAGTAGTACCAGTACTTCGCCGCGCGCAACAACACCGGTTCGTCGAGCGGGATCGGGGTATGGGCACAGATGAAAGCCCACGAGTCCGGCTTGAACGTCGTGGCCGAGGCAATGACCTCGCGGGGATCCCGAACCTGATGAAAGACTTGCTCGAACGCGAAATCGCGCATCGGGACGCCCCACGCCACCGCGCCTGCGTCGACCGCCATGCCCCAGGAGGCGATACCGTCCCGGCCCATGCGCTCGTGTCGCACATCCAGCCCGAGCCGCCGCAGGAGATGCGTGACGTACTTCGTGCCGCTGCGGCCGCAACCCGTGATCAGCAGTCTTTTGCGAGTACGAATATCGTTCTCACCCATTGACATAACGCATTCTTCTAAACTGGTGTCTGCGAAAGCGATGGCTTTCGCGCGCTCCCGAGGGGTCGCTCGACGGTCTCCCAAAGACCATGATACGGGCAAGCATCCGGTAGGCGCCACACGACCCAGCTCTCCCAATCGCCGTGAGCGCGTCGATCGCGTTGGCCTGGCGCCTGCCGGCGCTATAATCCCATCCCCTAGCAAGCCAGTTACGTCATGCCGCGCCTTCTAAGCGATTCCCGTCTCTTCTACGCGACCGTCTTCGCGGTCTGCGCGGGGTTGATCGGCTTCGGCCTCTATCTTCAGCACAGCAAGGGACTGGAGCCCTGCCCCTTGTGCGTCCTGCAGCGCGTCATCTTCGTGGCGATCGGCGCCGTCGCACTGGTGGCCGCGCTGCTCGGGACCCGGCGGCCGGTAGCGCGGGTCGTCTCGGGCTTCGCGGTGGCGCTCCTCGCGCTGGCCGGCGCAGTCGTAGCCGCGCGCCAGTCGTGGCTCCAGCACTTTCCGCCGCCGATTCAGGAATGCGGTGCCGACTTCGACTTTCTCGTCGATACGACGCCGCTCGCGCAGCTGCTGCCTGCCCTCTTCAGCGGCACCGGCGACTGCGCCAAGCGCGGTTGGCTGTTCTTGCACCTGTCGATCGCCGAGTGGGCGCTGCTCTTCTTCGTCGCGATCGCCATCCTGGCGCTCTGGCGCACCTTTTCCGCAAAGGCGCGCTGAGGCGGGGTACGCGTGGCGGTCGTCCGGTCAGACGACCGGATGCGCGCGGAGGTCCCGCAGCTGCCTGATCTCGTCGATCGGCAATGGGCGGAAGAAATAGAAACCCTGCACTTCGTCGCAGCGGTTCGCGCGCAGGAAATCCAGTTGCTGCGCGCTCTCCACACCCTCCGCCAGCACTCTCAGGTTCAGGATGTGGCCCAACGTGATGACGGCCTTGACGATGGCTGCGTCATCGGCATCCTGATCGATGTCGCAGACGAACGACTTGTCGATCTTGAGTCGATCGATCGGAAAGCGCTTCAGATAGTTGAGACTGCAGTAGCCCGTGCCGAAGTCGTCGATCGATAGCTGGACGCCAAGACCTTTCAACGCCTGCAGCTCGTCGATGAACTTTGCGGCATCGTGCATGGCGAGGCTCTCCGTCACCTCGAGCTCCAGGCACGCCGGGTCGAGAGCAGTTTCGGCAAGAATGCGCTCCACCGTCGCGACGAGCACGCGCTGCCTGAACTGCGCCGGGGACAGGTTCACCGACACCACCACCGGCGGAAACCCCTCCGTCTGCAGCGCCTTCAATTGGCGGCAGGCGGTGCGCAACACCCATTCGCCGATCGGCACGATGAGCCCGGTTTCCTCGGCGATCGGCACGAAGCGGTTGGGCGTGATCATGCCCTCGCCGGGGAAATCCCACCGGATCAGAGCCTCGAGTCCGATGACGCGGCCGGTCTCCAGGTCGAGCTTCGGCTGGTAGTGCAATTGGAACTCGTTGCGTTCGAGGGCGCGGCGCAGGTTGCCCTGGGTCTGAAGGCGGGCGGAGATCTTGGAGCTCATGTCAGGCGTGTAGAACTGAAAGTTGTTGCGGCCCGTCTCCTTCGCCCGGTACATGGCCACGTCGGCGTTCTTGAGCAGCGTCTCGGCGTCGGCACCGTCGCGGGGATAGAGGCTCACGCCGACACTGCAGGTCGTGCTGTACTCGACATCCTTGTAGCACCAAGGTTTCGACACCGCGGACAGAATGCACCGCATCTGGTCTGAGAGGCGTCCATGCCCAAGAAAACCGGCAATGACGAGCACGAATTCATCGCCGCCCTGACGCGCGACGGTGTCGTAGTCGCGGACGCAATCGCGCAGGCGCTCGGCCACGCTCTTGAGCAATGCATCGCCCGCGTTGTGACCCAGACTGTCGTTGATGAATTTGAACTGGTCCAGGTCCACCAAGGCCACCGCGACCGCCGAGTGATGCCTCTCCGCCTGACGCAGCGCCTGGTCGAGGCGATCTGTCAGCAACGAGCGGTTCGGCAGACCGGTGAGCGCGTCGTGATTCGACTGGTGCAGGAGCTGCTGCTCGAAGAGCTTGCTGTCGGACACCTCCTTCACCGTGCCCTCGAAGAAGACGGCCTCGCCGGCGCCGTTGCAGACGGTGTGCGCGCTCTCCGACACCCAGATGATGCTGTCGTCCTTGCGGTACACCCGCGACTCGAAGTTGCTGACCGCGCCGCGGCCGCGCATCGCATGGAGGAACTCCTCGCGCCGCCCGGGATCGACGTAGAGACGGTCGAGGCTCGGGAGGGCGGCGACGAGCTCCCGCGGCGAGTCGTAGCCCAGGGTGCGGGCCAGCGCGGGATTCACACGCAGGTAGCCCCCGTCCGGGGAGCTCTGAAAGATGCCCTCGACCGCGTGCTCGAAGATGCTGCGGTAACGTTCTTCGGCGACGCGGAGCGCCTCCTGGGCGAGCCGGCGCTCGGTGACGTCCTCGATGAACCCCTCGATCCACGCCACCGCTCCGTGCGGGTCGAAGACACCGGTGCCACGGTCGGCGACCCACTTCACCACCCCGGATCGCGCTATTACGCGATACTCCAGGAAAAAGCGCCGCCGCGCCCTGATCGATTCCATGATCTCTTCCCGCACCCGCGCCCGGTCCTCGGCCAGGATCGGCGCGTCCTCGGCGAAGCGCGGCTTGCCGATCAGTTCCTCGGGACGACGCCCGAAGAGCCCGAGAGCGCCCGCGCTTGCGAACTCCGTGGTCCAGTGCTCGTCTGCGCGGCACCGGTAGACGACACCGTCGAGATGAGCAAGCAGATTCTCCAGCATGTCGAGGTCACGATCGGCGAAGGGGCGCCTGCGGCGCGGCACCCCATCGATGTGCCCTGGCGTGACCTCTTCGCTGTCGGATCTCATTTCTCGTGGCGCGGCTGACGAACGGCGCTGCGTGAAGAACTCTGGCATCGGCCAGCCGACTATCGCTGTGCAGCCGGAGATTGCACCGGTTCGCGCAAGTCCGCAATCTGGGGCAGCGAGGAACCCACGGGGCGACAGGTCGCCTAGCGCTACGTGCCGCCGCAGCCACGCCACGGCACCGTCGAGACTCGAGAAATCGGCGAGCGACCGGGCCGGCACCTCGGGATGCCGATCGAATACCATCCGGCTCAAGGCGCTCCCCGGCCCGACCTCGAAAAACACGCCGGCACCCATCTCGACCGCGACATCCATCACGCGCGCCCATTCGATGGTCGTCGCGACCTGCCGGCTCAGCGTGTCGACGGCGCGCGGCACATCGCGCACGATCTTCGCGTCGATGCCGGCGATCACCGCGACCGATGTCCGCCGCCAGTGCAAGCGGCGAAGCGTCGCGGCAAACGTCTCGACCGCCGGCTGCAGAGCGGGACTGTGAGCCGGCACGCCGATCGGCAAACGCACGACATGCGCACCGCCCTGCTGCTCCAGCTCGTGAGCGAGGGCCGCGAGGCTCGCTCGCGGGCCCGCAAGAACTGCGTGGTCGTCGCCGTTGCGAATCGCAACATCGAGACCCTTCGCTGCCGCGCGCGCTTCGAGCTCGACCCGGCGCACGCCCCGTACCGCCAGCATTCCCGAGTCCGCCGGCGCGCAATCATCCATCGCCTTCGCGCGTGCCGAAGCCGCCTCGATCACGTCGCGGGCCGACAGCGCTCCGGTAATGCCATAGGCCGCAAGTTCGCCCACACTGTAGCCCGCCACCAGAGCGGGATTGATCTGCTGCTCGCGCAGCGCCTCGCCGACGATCAACGCGTAGAGACAAACGAGTGGCTGCGCATGACGGTTGCTGAAACACTTGAGCGGATCACTGGCGATGTCGATTGCATTCCACTCCAGGTCCTGACTCAAGCGCGCTGCGTGTACCGCGAGCGGCGCATCGGCGAATAGCGGCAGGAACATCTCCGGCGACTGGCTGCCCTGTCCGGGACAGAGGAGACAAAGTGCCATCGATCCTCAGGCATCGATCTCGGCGGCTGCGCGCACAGCACCGGAAGGCAGCACTACCAACCCGACGGGAAACCATTCGCCGAGCCGGTGCAACAGCCACCCGGCCGCCAGCAGATCCGCCGCGCCGCCTGGACTCAGCCAGCGCGCGACGAAGTCGCTCGCGAGGCATTGCAGGCGCCCCTCCCAGTCCGCGACGAACACGCTGCCCGCGCCGACGAAGCGCTCGCCCGCCGCTTGCGCCCACGCCAACCCTTCCGGTCCACCGCGGTGAACGAGATTGGTATCCGGCAGCACGGCTACAGTCGACATCAGGGCGTGCACACAGGCCCTGCGCCGATCCACCCCGAGCCATAGCGCGCGACGCAGCGCCGGCAAGGTCACGTCGAACAGCACCGGAAAGCCGGCGGCGGCGTGTTCGCGTGCACCGGGAATGCCATGCAGGTACAGCACCCGGGCGCCGTTCGTCTTCGAGGCGGCATCCGGTCTTCTCGACAGCGCGGCGGACCAGCGGCGGCGGACCCCGTGCCCGAGCGAGGGAACGTCAACGCGGCCGAGGTGCGCCAACTGCCACCCCGCGGCTGCGACGAGCAAGCCCAAGGTGAAGATCGAGCCTTTGTGAGTGTTGACGCCCTGGGTCGCCGCAAACATTTCGCGTTCGGCGACGATGCCACGTGCCTGCAAGACGGGGAACGCGGCGCCGTCCGCACCGAGACGGGCACAGTCGGCGAAGTACGGTCGCAGTGCCGCGATGCTCGCTCGAAGCGTGTGGTGATCCATGTCCCTATGACTGCCACGATCGGTCGGCGTTACCAGGCCCGGTTTCGGATCGAGCGCGAGCTCGATCTCGAGCGCCTCGCACGCGAGGTCGCCCAGATTCGGCACGGGACGTACGGCCGCGCCCATTAGCCCACGACCCGTTCAAGCGATGCAAAGCTTCTGGCGAACGACGCTGAGGCGATCAGATCGACGCGCGTGCTGCTCTTCGTCAAGACGCGCTCTGGATCTTTCGCGAGCTCGCGCCAGGCGACGGCGACGCCGCCAGGATTCCAGATCTCGCCGTCGAGCCGTGGGCCAGGGATCCATTCGTCGATGGCCGCCAGCGCCGCGGCGACGGCGACGGCGGCCGCCCAGGTACGTGGCGTCAGGCGCAGATCGAGATCTGAGGTCGGACCCAGACAGGACTCGCGGGTCACGACCTCCATCGCCGCCGAGCCATATACCCGGGGCGAGGCAGCCTCGATCTCGCGGGAAGCGAGCAGCGCGCGAAGCTTCGGCCGCCAGGACCGAGGGAGGTATTGCCAGGCAGAGGCGAGAGTCGGTGGCGAACTCGTCTCACGCACGCAACCCCGGGGAAAGCGAAACGCGAGACGTACCTTGCCCTGCGCCGGCGGCAACGCGAGTCCGAGCGAGATCTCGTCACCCAATCCAGGGGGCTGTCGCGTGACGATCAGCGGGTGACCGCGCTCGATCCAGGCGCCGAGCAGACCGCGGGCAGCATGTTCCGGGGTGCATGACGCACCGGCGAGCCGCACGGCAGCCGCGGCATCAGGCCAGAGCCAGGCGAGGTCGTGCCTACGCATGGCTGCGCACCCGCTCCGCGACGAGCTGCGCACTCGTCCGCCCGCCGCGTTCGAGCCCCCGGACCATGCGTAGGTCTGCGGAGTCAGCAGAGGGTATCGCCTCCTGCTCCGCCAGCGCCTGTCGCAGGCACCCGGATAGATCGTCCCGCCAGATCTCGGAGAGGTGTCCCATGCGGTAGTAGTTTTGCACCCCCGGAGAGAACACCGGCGACTGTGCCGCCAACGCTTCCAGTCGCTCCTGCGGAATCTTCGTGATTCTCGACATGGCCGGCAGGTTCATCACCTTGATCTCGGCATCGGCCAGCGCGTAGCAGGCATCGGCCATCATGCCCGTGGTCAGGTAACCGCCGCTTACGGCCTGTCCATACACCAGGCTCAGGATGCAGTGGCCACGGCTGCGCGCGATCTCGACACACTTGGCGAGATGCGCCATGTAGCCGTTCAGGCCGAGCAGCTCGTCACGCCGCCGCAGTCGCTGGCCCTGCGTATCGAGCAGGAAGAGGATGGGGCGCCTCGGTTGCGAGCGCACCGTGCCGAGGACGGCGCCCGCCATTGCCAGGGCCAGCTCGACACCGACCTCGGTCGCGTTGTCGGTGCCGATCACCTGTATGGTGTCGTCCCCTGCTTGGCCGGTGCCGGTAAAGAAATTCTCGGTGTCGACCTCTGCCTTCCAGGTGTCGCCGAACAGCGCCTGCAGCAGTTCGCTTCGCTTCATGACGCGCTCCTGAGGGGATCCGCCATCGCGACGAATTTCTCGACCGGCAGAAGCGAAACGCTCTCCGGCGCTCGTACCCCGAGCTGTTCCCAGATTTCCGGTGCATCGTCGCAACGGCCGAAGCGCTCCCAACGTCGTTGCAGCTGCACGTGCTCGCGTTCGACTTCGGCCAGCGACAAACCGCCCGCCACGCCGAGGGCATCGATTGCCGCCTTGCGGAAGCACGTCACATCGTCTTCGACCAGCCCGTCGACGTCGCCGAGCAGGTAGCGATGCTTGCCGCCCGTCACGCGCCAGACCAGCGCCCGGTCGCGCGAATCGAATTCCTCGACGCCGCGCGCGGTCTCGATCACCTCGGGGCCGGACATCGCGAGCCGCCCCTCCTCCGACATGACGAGCACATCGCAGCAGCGGGCGATGAGACCCATGCCGCCGAAGCAGCCGCCGGCGCCGCCGATGAGACCAATGAATTTCACGCCATCGAGCCGCGCGCGCAGCACCGCGCGCATCATTTCGGAGATCGCGATCAGGCCGGCATTCGCCTCGTGCAGGCGCACGCCGCCGGAGTCGAACAGCAGCAGCACGGCGCGCCGGCTTTTCGTCCCGCGCACGATGCGATGAGCCCGATGAGCTTGGCGCCGTGCACCTCGCCGACCGCCCCGCCCATGAACGCGCCCTCCTGCGCGGCCAGCAAGACCGGCTTGCCAGCGAGCGTCGCGGCGCCGACGATCACGCCGTCGTCGAAGGCGACGGGCAGATCGAGCTGCGCGAGATGCGGGCTGGTGACGCGCGCCACCGGCGGAAGGAATTCGCGGAAGCTGCCGGCATCGACCACGCCGAGCAGACGCTCGCGCGCGGAGGCCTCGAAGTAGCTCTTGCGCATCAGGCCCCCTCGTCCCACGCCTCGATCGCCTGATCGAGGCGCAGGCTGACGACCGCCGGCGTCGCGCCCATGTCGTTGATCGAATCTTCAGTCGCCCGGCCTTGCGCGCGCCGCAAAGTCGCGGAGCACCGCCTCCCAGATCGGCGCGAAGCCGCGCGCCGAGGTCTTGACGGTCACGGCGCAGCGACCGTCCTCGCCCTCGCCCTCGACCAGCACCTCGCAGTTGCCGGAGCCGACGACACCGACCAGCACGGGCTCGCGACGGCGCGGCTGCGCTTCGCTGGGAAGCCGAAACTCGAGCTGTTCCATCGTCGTATCTCCTTCGGCGCTTACCAGTTGCGGAACCGGCTCGGCGGCTGTAGAGGCCGCCCGAGGCCAGCACCAGGTCCTTGATCGAGCGCGCGGCCAGCAGGTCGCGCGTGGCCATGCGCGGGTCGATGCCGAGATCCTCCGCGCGGCGGATGACGCCGCGCTCGCGCAGGTTCTCGACCATGCGCCGGTCGCGCGCGAGGCCGACCGGCGTGTAGCCGGCGACGCCGCGGATCGCCTGCTCGCGCTCGTCGGCGTCGCGGCACAGCAGCAGGTTGGCGATGCCTTCCTCGGTGACGATGTGCGTGACGTCGTCGCCGTAGATCATCACCGGCGGCAGTCGCCATGCTCATCGTCGTCCGCCAGCTCCCAGGCGTCGAGCCGCTCGACGAAGGCGGGCTGCATGTGCTCGCGGAAGGTCTCGACCATCTGCACGACGAGCTTCTGCCCGCGCGGCATGGCCGCGTCGCCCCTGGCGCGCCTCCGCGCCGGCCTTCAGCCAGGCCGGGCTCGCGTGGCGCCGGCCGCGCGCGTCCGCTCCCATGTTCGGCGCGCCGCCGAAGCCGGCGATGCGCCCGAGCGTGGCGGTCGAGCTGTTGCCGTGCGAGGTCGATCTGCAGCGTCGAGCCGATGAACAGGTCGCACGCGTAGTGGCCCGCGGTCTGGCAGAACGCGCGGTTGGAGCGCATCGAGCCGTCGGCGCCGGTGAAGAAGACGTCCGGGCGCGCGCGATGTAGCGCCTCCATGCCGACTTCGGAGCCGAAGCAGTGCACCGACTCGACGAAGCCCGCCTCGATCGCCGGGATCAGCGTCGGGTGCGGGTTGAGCGCCCAGTGCGTGCAGATCTTGCCCTTGAGCCCGAGCTCCTCGCCGTAGGTCGGCAGCAGCAGCTCGATCGCCGCGGTGTCGAAGCCGATGCCGTGGTTGAGCCGCTGCACGCCGTATTCGGCGTAGATGCCCTTGATCGCCATCATCGCCATCAGCACCTGGATCTCGGTGATCTGCGCCGGGTCGCGGGTGAACAGCGGCTCGATGTAGATTGGGCCTCGGCGCGACGACCACGAAGTCGACCCAGTCGGCCGGAATGTCGACGCGCGGCAAGGTCGTCGACGACTCTCGTTCACCTGCGCGATCGACGATGCCGTTGCGTGAAGGCGGTGGCCTCGACGATGGCCGGCGTGTCCTCGGTGTTGGGGCCGGTGTAGAGGTTGCCCGCGTCGATCGGCCGCCTGCGCGGCGATCAGGCGCGACGTGCGGCGTGAGGTCGACGAAGTAGCGGGCGAAGAGCTCGAGGTAGGTGTGGATCGCGCCGATGCTCGATCTTGCCGTCGGCGACCAGCGCGCGAGGCGCGCGCCCTGCGGACCGGAGAACGAGAAGTCGAGCTCGCTGGCGATGCCGCGTCTCGAAGAGGTCCAGGTGCTCCGGCAGCGCGAGCACCGACTGCACCATGTGCAGGTCGTGCACCCTGCGCCGGATCGACCGCCGCGAGCGCCTCGCGCGAGGAAGTCGGCCTGCTTCTGGTTGTTGCCCTTCGAGGCAGACGCGGTCGCCCGGCTCGATCACCGCTTCGAGCAGCGCCGATCGCGTCCTCGGCGCCGACGCGCCCGCCGCGGGGCGATGTCGGCCACAGATTCGACACGCTCGGCCTTCGAGCGAGCGCCGCGGCGCCAGCGCTCATTGGAGGATGCTTCCATCGTTCTTATCCTTTGCTCAGGCGCCGTGACATTGCAGGGCAACCAGGTGGCGATCTCCGGGAAGATGCAGAGCAGCACGATGCCCAGCACCATGAGCACGATGAAGGGCATCGACGCCCCAGATGATGTCGCGCAGCGGAATGTCCGGCGCGATGCCTCTTGATGACGAACAGGTTGAGGCCGACCGGCGGATGGATGAGCCCCATCTCCATGAGGATGGTCATGACGACGCCGAACCAGATCAGGTCGATGCCGCAGCGCCTTGAGCGCCGGCAGGATGATCGGCGTCACCATCAGGATGATCGCCACCGGCGGCAGGAAGAAGCCGAGCACGATCGAGCAGGATGTTCACCCAGAAGAAGAACCCCACTTGCCCAGCTGCAGGCGACGATCAGCCAGCTCGCCGCCGACTGGGTGATGTGCAGGTAGCTCATCACGTAGGTGTAGAGGAACGACATGGCGATGATGATCATGATCATCGTGGATTCGCGAGCGGTGCCGACGAGGATCGCCCTGAGGTCGCCCCAGCGCCAGCAGCCGTAGATCGCCATCACCATCACCAGCGCGCCAAAGGCACCGATGCCGGCGACCTCGGACGGCGTCGCCCAGCCGCCGTACAGCGCGACCATGACGACGACGATCAGCACGAGGAAGGGCAGCAGCCGCGGCAGCGTCTCCAGGCGATCCTTCCAGCGTGTAATTCTCGAACGCGAGCAGCGCGTTGGTTCCGGCGGACTGAACATCGGCCCGCGCCGCACGCTTCTCTCGCGTCGGTACTTGAACATCACCCAGACCGCGAACAGCACCGTCAGCAGCAGCCCGGGCCCGACGCCGGCCATGAACAGCCGTCCGATCGACTGCTCGGTGGCGAGGCCGTACAGGATCAGCGTGAGCGACGGCGGGATCAGGATGCCCGAGCGTGCCGCCGGCGGCGATGAGGCCGGCGGCGAGTCCGTCCGAGTAGCCGCGCTTGCGCATCTCCGGAATGCCCGAGGACGCCGATCGCCGAGCAGGTCGCGGGGCTCGAGCCGCACATCGCCGCGAACACCGAGCACGCGAACACGTTGGCGAGGCCGAGGCCGCCGGGCACCTTGTGCATCCAGCGTTGAGCGAGTCGTAGAGGTCCGCGCCGGCGCGCGACTTGCCGATCGCCGCGCCCATCAGGACGAACAGCGGAATCGTGAGCAGCGTGAAGTTGTCGAGCTCGGAGTAGATGGTCTCGGCAACGATCGACAGCTGCGCGGTCGGCATGAAGAAGTACATGAAGACCAGGGCCACCGCGCCGAGGGCGAAGGCGATCGGCATGCCCGAGAACAGGAACAGGAAAGTGGCACCCGCGTACATCAGGCCGAGTGTCCGACGCTCATGTCCGCTCCTTCCTTGTCGTGGTGGATGGTCTCCATTGCCAGCGCAGATCGGCGTCGTGCTCGCAGGCGGATGATCGGAACGCATGGCCTGGGCAGCGAGTCTCGATCAGCTGGACCAGCAGCTGCAAGGCCAGCGACGTCATCCCGACCGCCATGAAGCCGAAGACCGGCCACAGCTTCGGCGCCCACGACGTGTCGCTGACACGCCCGTCGCTCCACGCCTCGTGGAACGAGCTTCCAGGAGTTCCAGGCGATGAAGGCGCAGAACAGGAGCGAAAACAGATCGGAAAGCGCCAGACGCCACTGCGTCCAGGAGGCGGGCATCACCTCGTCGAGGACTTCGATGGTGACGTGGCCGCGATTCAACTGCGTGTAGGCGGCCGCTCATGAAGGTGACGACGATGAGCAGCATCACGCAGATCTCGATCTCCCAGTCGGTCGCCCACGCGAAGGCGTAGCGGACGACGACCTCGAAGACGAGCACGCGTTGCCGACGACGATCATGAACGCCGACAGGTATCCCGTCGCGACGTTGAACCGCTTGATCGTCCGGCTCAGGAGAAATCCGGGGCTCATAAGTCACCTCCAGGGGTGAGGACCGCCGGGCGTCGAAGACCCGGCAGTCCGATGGGACGGAGTTACTTGACTGCCAGCGCCATGTCGAGCAGGGCCTGACCGTTCTTGACGTTGGCCGCGAAGTCCTTGCACGCCGTCTCCTTCGCCACTGCGCGCCAGGCGTTGAAGGACGCCTCGTCCATGTCGACGACCTTGGCGCCGGCCTTGGTGTAAACCTCGACCATCCGTCGTCGTCCGTCTTCGCCTCCTCTATCCCGAATTTCTCGAGGGTCGCGCCGACCTCCATGACGATCTTCTGCTGCTCCGGCGTGAGGTTGTCGAAGAGGCTCTTGGACATCAGCAGCGGCTCGAACATGAACCAGAAGCTCTTGTTCGCGGCTGACGTGGCGACCTTGGAAAGTTCTTGCAGACGGAAGGAGATGAGCGAGGTGCTGGAGGTCAGGGCAGCATCGAGCACGCCGGACTGCATCGCGCTGTAGATTTCCGTCGACGGCAGTTGGTGACGGCGCCACCGGCGCCCTTGAGCATGAGGTCCATTTCCTTGCTGCCGCCGCGGATCTTCATGCCCTTCGCGTCGTCGGGCTTGACCACGGTCCTTTTGGTCGGGCAATGCCGCCGGCCTGCCAGATCCAGGTCACGATCATGATGCTCTTGTCGGCGAGGATCTCGGTCAGCTCCTTGCCGATCGGCGCCGTCTTCCAGTGCAGGCCCTGCTCGTAGCTCGGTGACCAACGCCGGCATCAGGGTCAGGTTCACCTCCGGGACCTCGCCGCCGCCGTAGGCGAGCGGCACCAGCGACATGTCGAGCGCGCCCTTGCGCAGCGCACCGAACTGGCTGTTGGTCTTCATCAGCGAGCCGCCGGGATAGATCTCGAACTTGACCGCTCCGTTGGTGTGCTTCTCGACGTCGGCGGCGAACCTGCGCACCAGACGATCGCGGAAATCGCCTTCGTCGATGGTTGCCGCCGGAAACTGGTGCGAGATCTTGATGACCTTGGGTGTCTGGGCCAGTGCCACCGGTGCGGCGAGCCCGACGAGCGTAGCCAGCAGCGCCGAAAACAGGGCGCGGCGTGTGATGCTTTTGCGCATGGAAATCTCCTCCAGAGAGTGGGTGATCTTGATACTCCCTGATCACAAAATCCGGCCGGCACAAAAATACTGAACGGCTGTTTTTGTATCGTGACTAAGTGATCGTGTATACACAATATCACATTGTGAGTACGTGTCAAGACTTTTTGTACGATATAATCTCCTCTTGCCATACAGTATGGAATCGCCGCATGAACCAGCCTGTCGAAGAGTCGCTAGCCACACGCCGGTCGGAACAGCTCCGGGAGTCGATCGAGGAGCGCATCGCAACGGGCATCTACCTGCCCGGGACTCGGCTCGACGAGACCGAGCTCGCCAGCGAGTTCGGCGTTTCGCGCACACCGATCCGGGAGGCGTTGATTCAGTTGAGCTCGGAGGGCCTGATCGAAATGCGGCCACGCCGCGGCGCGATCGTCACGGAGATCTCCCCGCAGCGGCTAGTGGAGATGTTCGAGGTGATGGCGGAGCTGGAGGCGATGTGCGGGCGCCTGGCGGCCCGGCGGATTTCGCCGGACGAGGAGACGGCGCTCAAGGAGGCCCATGCGGCGGGGGAAGAGGCGCTCAATGAGGGCGATCCGGACCAGTACTACTACCTGAACGAGACCTTCCACCAGATCATCTGCGAGGCCAGTCACAATGGATTCCTGGCGGAACAGGCGGCCCTGCTGCGTCGACGCCTGCGCCCCTACCGTCGCCTTCAGCTAAGGGTCCGCGACAGAATGCGTAACTCTTTCTCGGAACACACGGGAATAGTGGCTGCCATCGTCGAAGGGGATGGCGAGCGTACTGCAGAACTGTTGCGGCAACATGTGACTGTTCAAGGCGAGCGTTTCGCCGATCTGATCTCCTCGGTCGCGCAGTTGCGCGCTAAGTAGGGCCGCGGAGCGTTCGGGCAACGGTCGCCGTCAGGCCGGCCGCGCGCCGTTCGCGGCCCGGCGCGGCTTCCGTGGTCGCGCTCTTGGTGCCACCTTGCTCTTCAGGTTCCAAACCTCCCGCACCGCAAAGAGCAGTGCCGCAATCGCCGGTTCGTGCTCGCGCCCAGCCAGATAAATGAACTGAAGCATCGTCGTCAGACGGGCGTTTTTCAGCACCACCACTTCCCCCGTCGCCTCGCGCGCCCGGGCCAGATCTTCTCGCAGCAGCGAAAGTCCGAGTCCCGAGACGATCAGATTCTCCATGACGGTCTCGTGATCTGCCTGGACCACGCTGGTCGGTTCGACCCCGTGTTGGCAGGAACAGCTCGCTCACCAGCCCATGATGGCTGCTGATAGGGGGTGTGAGGATCCAGGGCAGAGCCGCGAGCTCGCCCCACGTGGCCCGCGTCGACCTTGTCGCTTCCACGCGACAGGGGCGGCGACGCGATAGGCGACCTCGCGCAGCGGCAGACTGGCCACCGTGGGATGAGTGAGTGTCCCGAAATAGAAGCTTGCGTCGAGCTCTCCATTGCGGACCGACTCGAAGGCGGCACCCGATACCTGGTGCTGCACGTCGAGCTCGAGCAGTGGATGGAGTTCTACTGCGCGGCTCAGAAACTCGCCGAGCCGGATCGACTCCGGATCCGACACGCTTCCAACCCGCAGCCGGCCCGCGACCGCGCCGGCGAGAGACCGGGCTTCGGCTCGCAGTTCCTGCGCCGCAGCCAGCACCTTTCTCCGCCTGGGCCAGCAGGCGCTTGCCCGGGGCCGTGAGGACCATGCCGGTCGGCGTGCGTTCGAAGAGCGGGACACCGAGCTCGTCCTCGAGCGCCTTGATCTGCGCGCTCACGGCAGGCTGGCTGACGTGCAGCTTCTCCGCGGCACGGGTCAGGTGACCGAGGTCCGCGACGGCGGCGAAAGTACGAAGCTGATAGAGCTCCATGTGTCCTCGTCAGATGCGGGTCGAAGCCGCTGCGCGGAGTCATTCGTTGTGCGGCGCGGCACGATCAATCCCAACATCAGCAATATCGATCGTACGGATCCAAACATGCAATTGGATCTCAGGGTCGACGCCGTCTACGACGACTGACACAAGCTCAAAAGCCATTAATTTCATTGACTTCATGGAGGGTATCATGAAACTCACCGTCCCGTTTGGTACCAGCATCAGCCCGCCGACACGCTTCAGTTCGGTGCTGTGTACGCCCGTCGTGCAGCCTGAGAACCCCGAAGCGCCGATCGAGATCATGCCTCGCAACATGGTCCCTGGGGCACCCCATGTCGTCCGAGTCGGGAAGCACATACGCATATGAACCGTCGGGCACGGCGGCACGCCGCGGTTCCGTCGGGTTCGTTCGGGATTGCTCATCCCGCGGCGGGCGTGACGTGAGAAAATGGCGGGGTTCCCGACCAGGACCCCGCCGATGCTTGCACAGGACCTGCACGTTCACACCACGTGGTCGTACGCGGACGGCGCGGTCGTGCGCGAGCAGACGGTCGAGCTTGTCGCACAGGTTCACCATGCGCGGGTGCTCGGGATCAGCGATCATTTCGAATACCTTGTCGATAGCGATATCGACGCTTACGCGGACACCGTGCGCCGTGCCGGCCTGAGGGTAGGCACCGAGGTGAACGGCGCAGAATGGGTGTCCGCCGCTCTCGACGCGCCGGTCGATTACTACATCGTCCATTGCTACGACACCGATGCCGACTACAAGGCGCTCGAACGCCTGCTTGCCACGGGGCGGCCCGTCATCATCGCCCATCCCCATGCCATCGGCACTCGGCTTGCGCGCGTCCCCACGGACTGCCGGGTCGAGGTGAACAACCGCTACATCTGGCGCGGTGACTGGCGCGCCTACTATACGCCTCACGTGAACCGCTTCCGGTTCGTCCTGAGTTCCGATGCGCACCAGCCGAACTGGCTCAACCAGACGCTGGCCCGTTACGTCGCCGACCAACTCGGCATCGAGGAAACACTCGTGTTCCCCGACTGACGCGACCGTCGGACGCTTTCGCGTCTCGTGCAGCGACAGGCGCGTTTCGCAGTTGCCAAACACGCGCGGTTGGGATGAAACTCGCGCGGTCTCTTTCCATCGCCACGGAGTGAGTCAACTATGCCAGTACGCCTGAAGATCGCCTTCAACCAGACCTATGCGGTATCGGGGATGACTTTCAACTGGACCACCCTGTTCGCCAAGGTCGAGAACATCGCCTTCGACAAGCAGGTCGATCTCGTCTACAGCCCCCACGGTTCGAGCGCCTGGTTCGACCGCGCCCCTCGGCTTTGTCGAGTCACGCACGGCAACTACGACGTGTTCGGGTCGGACACGGTGAGCCTCTCGAACGTGGAGACTTTCGCCCTGCGCTATCGAGTCGCCGGGGCCGAGTACTGGGACAACAACTTCGGTGCGGACTACACCATCGGACCGGTGTTCGCGGGCAAGGCGGGCGGCCACGTCAGCCTGCGCAGCGCAGCCGCGTTCCGGAAGATCGAGGGCGGGGGCGGCTTCACTTTCGACACCGGATGGTTCGAGGGCGAAATCCTCGTCGACAACCTTGCGTTCAACAAGCGTGTCGGGGTCGGCCTATACCCGCGATGACGGCGCAACCTGGCAGGCGGTGTATGGCGCCTACCTCGGGCCCGTCGCAGCGGTGGCGGCCAGTGTTGCGGGCGTCGAAGTCTGGAAGTTCAAGACCCCGCAGCTCAACATTGAACCGGGTTCGGAAAACTACCGGTTCGCGGTGTTCACGAGGTGACCGACTGGGGCGCCACCTTCTGGGACAACAACTTCGGGCAGGATTACATTCTGTCGAAGACGGCGGGCTCGACGCTCGCGTGAAGGAGCCCCATCTCAGGAGGAGAGGAGCAGTCATGACCATCGCAGTGGAAAAGAACGGGCACGTGTGGACCGTGATCATGAACCGTCCGGAGGCCCGCAACGCCATGGATCCCGCGAGCGCCGATGCGCTCACCCGCACCTTGCTCGAGTTCGACGCCGACAGCGATGCGCGCGTCGCCGTGCTCTATGGCGAAGGCGGCGCCTTCTGTGCCGGCTGGGATCTCAAGTACGTGAGCACGCTCGACGGAGATTATCCCCTCGGCGAGCTCGACATCCCCACCGCCCGCGCCCGCGGCAATGGCGGCGAGATCCCGCGCGGGCCGCTCGGACCGACGCGGCTCGACCTCGACAAGCCCGTGATCGCCGCGGTCTCCGGCCCGGCGGTGGCGGGCGGCATGGAGCTCGCGCTGTGGTGCGATTTCCGCGTGATGCAGGAGGACGCCTACTTCGGCGTCTACTGCCGGCGCTGGGGCGTGCCGTTGATCGACGGCGGCACGGTGCGTCTGCCGCGCATCGTCGGCCAGGGTCGCGCGCTCGAGATCATCCTGACCGGCCGCAAGGTGCCGGCCGAGGAGTGTCTGCTCATCGGCCTCTGCGAGTATCTCGTGCGAACGGTGAAGTGCGCGCGAAGGCGGAAGCACTCGCGCAGGACATTGCCGCGTTTCCGCCCGTGTGCGTTCGCGCGGACCGGCGCTCCGCGATCAGGAGCGCCGGCATGCCGGTGCGCGATGCCATGATTCAGGAGTGGTACAACGGCCGCGAAGCGCTCGTGAAGGACGGCGTCGCCGGCGCCGCGCGCTTCAAGGACGGTCTGGGCCGCCACGGGGATTTCGGGAAGATCTATTGAGCATGTCGCGTGACTGGCTCGACACCAGTCTGCCGAGGCTGTCCGACGCATGCCCTGCAAGGCATTCTGCGATCGCGATGGACGCGAAGCGGCCAGGCGATGGCCGATATGGGGTCGGCTCCGGACTTGGCGATGTATCGATGGTACGTGAACTCCATCCAAACTGAAGGGTCGTTGACCTCCCAGATCCCGATATACCAGCCGTCCCGCGACCGCTCTTCCTGCGCTTGGCGCGTCTTTTCCATCACCCTCCCTTCGGAGTCCGGGACTTTCCGGGCAAGCGTCACCCAATGCGAGATCGCTTCCAAGTCGATGAATTGCAATTCGCCGTCGTAGTAGTCGAGCACGCGTGTGCGCTCGACCTTGCCGAACTCACCGTTGCTGCGCACATGACGCCGGCGGCGCGAGCCGGCCGCCACCATAGCGCTCCAGAACGTACTCGACGATGGCACCCGACTCGCACATCAAGACATCGCCGTCTTCGATGACGCGCAACTTGCCGAAGGGTGCGCATTGCGCGAAGAACTGCCGCGCGGGAGGCACGAAGTCGACCCGCTCGAGCTCGTATGGCAGACCAAGCTTCTCCAGCAACCAGAGAATGTGCACGGAGCGCGTGCGCGGTGCAAAGTGGAGCTTGATCAAGATCCCTCTGAGAAGCCATGAGCCATCGGGCCACACGCTCGGCGCCAGCCCGATGGAGTGAGGATCATGCAGCCACTGCCTGCGGGTTGGCGATGCCACTCAGCGCCGCGCTGTAGCGATCCCAGTTGTGGTCGCGGAAATTGAGCGCCACCTGCGCCGGAGGAAACCCGCGCTTCCACCGCACCGTCCTTGTCGATGTAGAACAGATCGGCCGCTGTGCGATACTGCTGATCCACCTGCGGGAGCGGTGTTCCGAGCCCGATATGAATCCCGCCGAGGTCGAGGCTGATGGGGTTCTTCAGCGTGACCGGGAAATTCGGCCCGAACGGCGGCAGGTGGACCACTGGGTCCCCGCGAAAGGCGATCAGAGTCGAGCTGTGCACGCGTTCTCGGCGAGCAGCTTGTTCAGGCTTTCATCGCCCGCCCGAGGTGCGGCGAAAGTGAACAGCTCCACGTCCTCATCGGGCAGGGCTTCGGCGATGTCCAGCGCCGCGAGCAATGCCAGGGCACCGCCGAGCGAGAAGCCGGTGACATAGATCCGAAACGTGACCAGGCTTCTTTTTCACCTTGCGGGTGACTTCCGCCAGCAATTCGTTGCGCACGAGGTTGTACGCCTGCCAGAAGCCCGCATGCACCCAGCGCTGGTCGGGCCATGATTTCGGCGCCGGTGGGTAGGCGATGCGATTCGCCCGAAAGTCGGTCAGCACCCAGTCCCTGAACGCGCCTTCCTGATCGAAGAACGCGGTTTCGGAACCACGAAAGGCGACGACCACATCGTTCTTGTCGCTGCGCGCCACGAAACACTCGGTGTCGCTCTTGAAGTTCTTGCGGGCGATGGCGACGGCGTCGCGCACGATTGCTCCATCCAACAGACACGCAGAACCATCGCCGAGCATCGTGTTCTTGACCTTGGACTCGGCGCCGAGCGTCTCCGCGTTCCGAGAACTGCGCCACGTGCGTCAGTGCCGACTACCAGCGCAAGCTTCACATCGAGCATCGGGGCGTTCGCCGCGTTCGCCGCCGAGAGAGCTTCGATCTCCTCCTTGCGGATAGCGTTGAGCGTGGCATTCTTCTCGCCCTGCCCCCCGTGCCAATATGACGTGAGACACTGCCCTTCAAGAATTTAGAGAGCAAAGGCAGGTACCTTATGGCCAGTTTGATGAACGAATCGCCGTCGCAGGACGCCGCTGGTTTTGCGGTGGATGCGGTGGCGGAAGGAACCGTAGGGCGACTGCAGTCGCCGCATCCACCGCCGCGCCCCGACCCGGAGGTTGCGGCGACGGCGAAGCGACGGCAGTTTTCGAGCGCCGAAGCGGCGGATCTTGAACGCGGCCGACCGATGTACCCAGCCCGGAGAACTCGGTGCGCTGCTACGGCGGGAAGGCATTTACTCCTCGATGCTGACGACCTGGCGCAAACAGCGCGCACAGGCCGAGGCCACGGCGCTGCAGGCGCGGCGGCGTGGCCGCAAACCCGATCCGGTGCTCGCCCAGGCGCGCCAGGTCGAACAACTGCAGCGGGAGAACGATCGGCTGCGACGGCGCCTAGCCGAGGCCCACACCGTGATCGAGGTCCAAGCTCTACGCCTACCTGCTTGGACTGCCCACGGCCGCCGAGCGGACAGACGAACTGATGGCGGCGGTCGAGAACGACTGAGCCCGCGCGTCGGCGTGGCGCACGGTGCACGGGCTGCGGGTGGAGCAGGACGGCGGCTCTGGTGCGCGTACCGGCGGTGCGCTTGCCGGCGCTCAGTGGCGACGTGCCGGCCGCGCACACGCCCGCTGATCGTCCACCGCGACGCGCTGGTGCGTGCGCTGAACGTCGAGGAGAACGCTTCGTCGATCTGGCGCCGGCGAGTATCTACGCCACGCTGCTCGACGAAGGCCACTACCTCGGCTCGGTGCGCACCATGTACCGGCTGCTGGCCGAAGGCCGCGGTGCGCGAGCGGCGTAACCAACGGACCCACCCGGTCTACAGCAAGCCCGAGCTGCTGGCCACCGCACCCAACCAGGTCTGGACGTGGGACATCACCAAGCTCAAGGGCCCGGGCAAATGGACCTACTTCCACCTGTACGTGATCCTCGACATCTTCAGCCGCTACGTCGTCGGCTGGATGGTCGCTCCCCGCGAAACGGCCGAACTGGCCGAGCAGCTGATCGCCGAGACCGTCGCCAAGCACAACATCGCGCCGGGCACCCTCACGCTGCACGCCGATCGCGGCACCAGCATGCGCTCCAAGCCCGTGGCGCGTTGCTGGTCGATCTGGACGTCGCCAAGAGCCACAGCCGGCCACATGTCTCGGACGACAACCCGTACTCCGAAGCGCAGTTCAAGACGCTGAAGTACCGCCCCGACTTCCCGGAACGCTTCGGCTGCATCGAGGATGCCCGTGCCCACTGCCAGCGCTTCTTCCCCTGGTACAACACCGACCACCGCCATTCTGGCATCGGCTTCATGACGCCGCACTGCGTCCACTACGGACGCGCCACCAGATGCAACAACTGCGCACGCGCCTTCGACGCCGCCTTCCTCCGCAACCCAAACCGCTTCAAAGGCGTGCCCCGCGGCCCCCCGCCTTGCCCGTAGCCGTCTGGATCAACCCGCCGAAAAAGGAACCCGCACCCACCACAACGACTGATGCTCACTTAAATTCAGCACCTCGGTGTCGCAAAGTCATTGACACGTTCCGCTGGACCTCGTCGATGCGATCCTTCTTGGTGTCGACTGCGTGATCGATGGTGTCGCGCTTGTCGTCTTTCGCGTCGCGGATGGTATCGTGCTTCTCGTCGCGAACCTCCGACTTCGCATCGCGCTTTTCCTCGCCCTTGAGGTCGGATTGGCGGACGTCCTTCATCTCGTCGCGCTTTTCCTCGCGCGCATCCTTCTTCTCTTCCCGCGCTTCCTCGCGGGCATCCTTCTTCTCGTCGCGCGCGTCCTTGCGTGCATCTCTCTCTCCTCGCGAGCGTCCTTGCGGGCGTCTTTCCTTTCCTCGCGGGCGGTTTGCTTCACTTCCTTGATTTCCGCTTCGAGCGCTTTCTCGGCGTCGGTCTTTCGTTGGAACAGTCCCATGTGATCCTCCTTCTGCGGTGAGTGCCCCGACGAAGCCGGGGCTTCGGGTTGTGAGCCGGCACGAGCAGTTCGACACTGCTCCTGGTTCGCTGCGGGCACGTACGATAGGGCGCGAACAGCACCAAGCACAATCGGCCTTTCGGCCTAGCTAAGTCGCTGCGCTGACGCGAGCCCCTCAGAGGAGAGCTTGTGTGCGAAAGCGAGGAGCCGTTGCGCGTGTCTAATGCGCAGCACCGTTAAGCTCCCAGCGTCACCCGGATGACGCCGTCGTCCCTGCGATCCTGCATCCCGCTGCGCGCGAACACTGCGAGCATGGTGTGGTTCTGCGGAAGCACCTCCGCTTCGAAGCGGTCGATGCCCCTCTCCCGCGATTGCCGCAAGGTGGCGCAGCAGCCGACTCGCGAGACCGAATCCCTGGTACTCCTCTTCGACGATGAAGGCGACCTCGGCGCTGCGCCCTCCGTCCGGCCTGCCATAAGAAGCGTAGCTTCCACCCCGATCACGATCTCGTCGGCACCGCTTCCCGTGGTCACCAGCAGCACGACGCGCTTTTCGAAGTCGACTTCCGAGGCGCGCTTCAAGTCCGCATCGATCAGCTCGTTCTTGTACTCGAAGAATCGCGTGTAGATGGTTTCCGGTTCGAGCTTCCGGAACGCCGCGATCAACCGTCCGCGGTCCTGTGCCCGGACCGCACGGACCAGGATCGGGGTGCCGTCCCGAAGGGTGTCGG
>CAVTGS010000005.1:0-30947 GCA_963734295.1 uncultured beta proteobacterium
GCATCCGCCCGACTGATGGAACATCAAGGGACCGTGCTTTATTTGCAGCCTCTCGATCAGGGAGAGCGCTGCTTCTGTCGCAAGAACACGTTCGACCATGGTTGCGCTTCCGGAAGAAAAGGCGGGCGCCCCGGAGACGCCCGCCAGAAGGATCCGCCTAAAAGAAGCCCAAAGCCTTCGGGCTGTAGCTCACCAGCACGTTCTTGGTCTGCTGGTAATGGTCGAGCATCATTTTGTGGTTCTCACGGCCAAATCCCGATTGCTTGTAGCCGCCGAAGGCCGCATGCGCGGGATAGAGGTGGTAGCAGTTGGTCCATACCCGGCCAGCCTGAATGGCGCGGCCGAAGCGATAGGCACGGTTGAGGTCACGCGTCCAAATGCCGGCGCCAAGCCCATAGAGCGTGTCGTTGGCGATCGAAAGCGCTTCCTCGGGCGTGTCGAACGGCGTTACGGACAAGACCGGTCCGAAGATCTCCTCCTGGAAGATGCGCATCTTGTTGTGGCCTTCGAACACGGTCGGCTTCACATAATAGCCGTCGCGCGTCTCGTCTGAGGCGACGTAGCGCTCACCGCCGGCCAGCACGCGGGCGCCTTCCTTTTTGCCGATGTCGATATAGGACAGGATCTTCTCAAGCTGGTCGTTGGATGCCTGAGCTCCGACCATCGTTGCGGGATCGAGCGGATGGCCTTGCTTGATCTTGGCAACCCGTGCGAGCGCGCGCTCCATGAAGCGATCATAGATGGAACGCTGGACGAGAGCGCGGCTGGGGCAGGTGCAGACTTCGCCTTGGTTGAGCGCGAACATGCTGAAGCCTTCGAGCGCCTTGTCGAAGAAATCGTCATCCTGGGCCATGACGTCGGCGAAGAAGATGTTCGGAGACTTGCCGCCTAGTTCCAGCGTAACCGGAATGATATTCTCCGACGCGTACTGCATGATGAGCCGGCCGGTGGTGGTCTCGCCGGTGAAGGCAACCTTCGCGATCCGCTTGCTCGATGCCAGCGGCTTGCCGGCTTCGACGCCAAAGCCGTTCACGACATCGAGGACGCCGGGCGGGCAGCAGGTCCCCGATCAGCTCCATGAGCGCCATGATGCTCATCGGCGTCTGCTCGGCGGGCTTGAGCACCACGCAATTGCCGGCTGCCAGAGCAGGCGCGAGCTTCCACACCGCCATCAGGATGGGGAAGTTCCAGGGAATGATCTGCCCGACGACGCCAAGCGGCTCGTGGTAGTGATAGGCCATCGTGTCGTGGTTGATTTCGGCGATCGTGCCTTCCTGAGCGCGAACGCAACCCGCGAAATAGCGGAAGTGGTCGACGGCGAGAGGCAAGTCGGCGGCCATGGTTTCGCGGATCGGCTTGCCGTTATCGATCAACTCGATAAGGGCGAGGATTTGGAGGTTCTGCTCCATCCGGTCGGCGATCTTGTTGAGGATATTGGCGCGCTCGGTCGCCGAGGCCCGCCCCCAAGCTCCCTTCGCTTTGTGCGCCGCATCGAGCGCAAGCTCTATGTCCGCGGCCTGACCGCGCGCGATCTCGCAGACCGGCTTACCGGTGATGGGGCTAAGATTGACAAAGTACTCTCCGCCAACTGGCGGCACCCAACTTCCACCAATAAAGTTGTCGTAGCGGGAGCGCCAGACAATTTTACCTTTTATGGTGTCAATGGCTCGTTGAAGCATGGTCGTGTCCTTCCCTGGTAGCAAAATGTCACCCGCCTTAGCGGCGGCATACGAAAGACGGGGGATTTTTGGGCAGAGCCGTTGGGCGACCGCCTTGATCTCTTCTTCGATAGGTTTACCCGTTTCTAAGGAATGGTAGGTTGACACTTGCGATGAACGGTATTGTACTTTCGGTCGCAGGGGGATGCCCGTAAGCCGGACCGCAAAACGGGGCACCGTGACGGCCGCCTCTTTTTCGTTTAGAGTGCCAGACTACAAGTAATTGAGACGGTGCCAAAAGAAGCGCCGCAAGGGAGGAATGAGCTTTGCAAAGCTTGGCGGTGCGTGCTGCCCGCTGCAAGACCTATGGGTGCGGTGCTCAAGCGGCTTGGACGGAGGAGCGCTCCCCGGAAGAGGCCGCCGCCTCCATTGCGGCCGCGCTCGACCTGACGCAGATCGGGCAGTTGCTCGTTTTCTTTTCCCCGCTGCTCCCGGCAGCGGCGCTGCCAGCGCACTTTCAGCCGAGTTTGGCTGCATTCCGGTGGCTGGCTGCAGCACGGCGGGCCAAATCTGTCCTGACGGCTTCAGCGAGACAGGGCTCCTGGCGATAGCCCTGCCGAAGAAGGGGTTCCGGATCGTAAGCAAGGTTCTGCAGGACGTTCATGCCCTGACCATTGAGCGCGGAACCGAAATCGTGCGCGAGCTTCGCGCGCAGCTACGTATTCCGCGGCAAGCACGGCCTCCCACAGGTTTGCCCTCTGCTTCATCGATGGCCTGTCGAACAGCGAAGAAATGATCGTCTCGGCGCTCGGGTGGGCTCTTCACGACATCCCGCTGGCTGGGGGCTCTGCCGGAGACAATCTCCATTTCGCCAAGACGGCCTTGCTGCACAATGGAGAAGTCCACTCCGAGGCGGCGCTGCTGCTCTTGGTGGAGACGGAGCACGCGGTGCGAACCTTCAAGCACGACAATTTCGAGCCGACGGACAAGAAGCTCGTCGTCACGGCTTCGGACAGCGAAAGCAGAACCGTCTTCGAGCTGAATGCGGAGTGCGCGGCCTATGAATATGCCCTGGCTGCGGGGGTGGACGACGGAAGTCTTTCGCCGATGAGCTTTGCCGCCCATCCCGTCATTGTCAGGATCGGCGGGAACTATTATTGCCGCTCGATCCAGAAGATGAACCCGAACGGCTCCTTGACCTTCTTCTGCGCCATAGATGACGGGGTGGTTCTAACCGTTGCGCGGCCGAAAGACATGGTTGCGTCCGCCGAAGAGGAGTTGAAAAAGCTCGATCAAGAGGTGGGTGGCCTCGATCTTGTTTTCGGCTTCGAATGCGTATTGAGGCGCCTCGATTTCGAAACGCACCAGGTAAAAACACCGCATGTGCGAAGCTGTACCGGAAGCACAATCTCATCGGTTTCCATACTTATGGTGAGCAATACAATTCGATGCACTTGAATCAGACTTTGACCGGGGTCGCCATCGGGCCGAGAGATATTTGCCATGCCCAGTGAGCTGACACGCGGCAGCGCGGGCGGAGACGCCGCCCGAGCTTCTTCGCAAGATCGATAAGCTAAATAAAATCAACGCGGTATTGATGGACCGCGTGGAACAGTCGATGGACCGGCAGGGAAATGCCTTCTCGCTGTTTCAGACCGCGATCATGCTGGAGGCCCAGGTCCGGGCGTCGCACCCCAAGGAGGAACTGACGCAAGTCCTGCGGAAGCTGAGGAAAAGGACCAATGGGCCACAGCTCTCCGCCGCCAAGGAGGAGGCAGATAACGCAAACCTCAGCAAGACCCGCTTTCTTGCCGCCGCGAGCCACGATCTGCTTCAGCCGGTCATGTCGGCGAAGCTGTCGATCCTGGCGCTCGCGAATTTGCAGCACAGCCAGGAGGGCGGGCGCCTCGCGCGCCAGGTCGAGGGCTCGCTGCAAACCATCGAAGACCTCATCAAAGACCCTGCTCGACATTTCGAAGCTGGACGCGGGCGTGGTTACGCCCGAGGTCCGCCGCTTTCCTCTCGACGTGCTTCTGGAGGGGCTCCACGCCACCTTCGAAAGCTCGCTTCCCCCGGAGGGAAGCAGGCTCAAGGTGCGGCCCAGCGGCCTGATTGTGGAAAGCGACCCCGTGCTGCTTCAGCGCGTGCTTTTCAATCTAGTGTCGAACGCGATCCATTACACGAGGAAGGGCGGCGTTCTGGTGGGCGTCCGCCGCCGCGGGCGGCCTGCTTTCTGGATGTGACCGATACCGGGGCTGGCATCCCCGAATGCGAGCAGCAGCGGATTTTCGATGAGTTTTACCGGGGCTCTTCGTCGAGCAACGGAAACCGGACCGGGCTCGGCCTGGGCCTGTCCATCGTGAAGCGGATAAGCCAAGCGCTCGGCCATGAATTGTCGCTGAAATCCGTGGCCGGGCGCGGCTCGCGCTTCCGGATTACTCTGCCCGTTGCGGGAACGGCCGGAGCGCAAGCGTTCGCCTCGCCAGGGTTGACGCCGCTGGTCCCGCTCGATGGCGAGATCGTTCTGATCGTCGAGAACGAACCGGCCGCCGCGAAGGCCATGCAGCAGCTCTTCGAGCAGTGGCGATGCAGGACGATGCTGGCCTCGGGTCTTTCGGAAGTGGACTGCCTCCTGAACTATATGGACCGCCTCCCTGATATCGTGGTTGCCGACTACCATTTGGACGGAAACGATTTGGGCGTTTCAGCGGCAGAGTTCCGGGTGCCGCAGGCATCGCGAATCGGGCCGACAGCATCGTACCGCCTTCAAGCACGTTGCCGCATCCTGCCTGCGACACGCTGCCCGGCCGGCCGTGCCGCCATCCGCTCGCGGACTTCCAGCAGAACGAGGCCCTCGCTCAGGTCGAGGACATGGTCAAGGGCCGCTTCGACGCGATCGCGCCGGCACTGCGGGCAATCGCCGCCATCCAGCATGAGGGCGACTTCGTTGCCCGCGCCCAGGCGATCGCCCTGGAGCGACTCGGCTTCGAGCTGCCGGACACCCTGCTCGACGACGCGTGGGTCAGCGGTCTCGACATGAAACGGCTGTACGCACACTGCGTGTTCCGCGGCGTCGTCTTGGCGGCCGAACACTTCTCGGCCGAGCACCAGCGCCAGCGCGAAGCCGCGCTCGATGCACGCAACTTCTTCCTCGACTGCGGCTTCCACGCGGTGGACGTCTCGCCTTGCGCCGACGGGCGCCTGAAGGGACTGTTGCCGTACGTCCTGCGCGTGCCCATGTCGGACCTCGTCACGCGCAAGTCCTATGCGGGAGCCATGTTCGACGTCGAGGCCAACATCCGGCACTGGATGGATACCGAGCTCAGGCGCTTTCGCGAGGGTTTTCCGGTGACGGCCGACGCGGGTACGCGCTACCTCAAGATCGCGGTCTACCACACGAGCTCGTCCGACGCGCGGCACGAGGGCTGCGCGGCCCACGGCAGCAACGAGCGGGATGCGGCCGAAGTCGGCGCTCACGCGGTTGAACGAGTTTCGGCAGGCGATCGAGAACAGCTTCTGCTGCGGTGCGTCGGTCGACATCCTGCTGATCGGCGTGGATACCGATACCGATGCGATCAAGATCCACGTTCCCGACGGCCGCGGTGATCTCTCCCTCTATCGCCTGGTGGACAACGCCGAGGTCTATCGCAACACCCTCGGCCTCTCGCCCGACGCCGGGCGCCTCGCGGTCTACGACGCGATCCAGCGCGCGCCGCAAGCGAGCGGCTGGTCGGGCGGGCAGGGCGAGCCGCACGATGGCATACGCCGGCTCATCGCCAATCTGCTGATCCAGAATCTGTCGCAGATCGAGTATGTCGGCGAGCGCCACGGCGGCCGTTACCCGGACATCGGCCACGCCGAACGCTTCATCGTGGTGGGCGACGGCTTCGAGGAAGTGCAGATGCGCAACGTCACCTACTACGCGCACCTGCACACGGTGGAAGAGGGGGCGGCGGATCTCGACGTGGGCGTGCAGATCTTCGCCAAGCTCAACGTTGCGCACGGTTTGCCGATTCCGGTGGCGATCCATTACCGTTACGACGGCAACGTGCCAGGGGCCCGCCGGCGCATGGCTACGAAGTGCCGCCGCATCAAGGCGGCGATCGAGGCGCGCTATCCGCAACTCGTCGCAAAGGATCTGCTGGTCTCCTCCATGAGCGTGCAGGACAGGCCGGTGGGCAGCCCGATCGAGCCCGTGGACGAGGAGCGCGCATGAAGATCATGCAGGTGGAGAAGACGCTCGTCTCGACCAACCGCATCCAGACGCTTGGACATCGCCCGCTCCTCGTGGTGCGTGAGAAGGCGGGCGCGGGTCGCCAGGTGGCGGTCGACGCCGTGGGCTGCATTCCGGGCGACTGGGTGATCTGCGTCGGCTCCTCCGCCGCGCGCGAAGCCGCGGGCAGCAAGGACTATCCGTCGGACTTGACCATCGTCGGCATTATCGACCGCTGGCAGGAGAGCTGATGGAGATCCTCAAGGTCGAGTCCGATCTGGTGGCAACGCGGCGCATCCCGGGTCTCAAGACGGTGTCGCTGCGGGTGCTCACCGACGACAAGGGCCGGTTGAGTGTCGCGTGCGATCCGGTCGGCGTACCGGTCGGCAAGTGGGTGTTCGCGGTGAGCGGGACGGCTGCGCGCTATGCGGCGGGCGATTACGAGGTTCTCACGGATCTCACCATCGGCGGAATCATCGACCAGTGGGATACCGAAGAAACGGGCGCGGCAACGCGCGAGGCAAGGGTTTGTTGACCACCAGCGAGGAGCGAGCAATGGCTTTCGAAATGAACGGGATCGCATTGGGAATGATCGAGACACGGGGACTGGTGCCGGCGGTGGAAGCGGCGGACGCCATGACCAAGGCAGCCGAGGTGCGGCTGATCGGGCGCCAGTTCGTCGGCGGCGGTTATGTCACGGTGCTCGTGCGCGGCGAGACCGGCGCGGTGAACGCGGCGGTGCGCGCCGGGGCGGATGCGTGCGAGCGGGTGGGCGACGGCCTGGTGGCGGCGCACATCATCGCCCGCGTGCACTCGGAAGTGGAAAACATTCTGCCCAAGGCCGCGGCGGCCTGAAGGCATTTCACGCAGCAACCAACGGCAAGGAGCGAATCATGGCTGAAGTGAACGGCATTGCATTGGGAATGATCGAGACGCGGGGTCTGGTGCCGGCGGTCGAAGCGGCGGACGCGATGACCAAGGCGGCGGAGGTACGGCTGATCGGCCGCCAGTTCGTCGGCGGCGGCTACGTTACGGTGCTGGTGCGCGGCGAGACCGGCGCGGTGAACGCGGCGGTGCGCGCCGGGGCCGACGCGTGCGAGCGCGTGGGCGACGGCTTGGTCGCGGCGCACATCATCGCCCGCGTGCACTCGGAAGTAGAAAACATTCTGCCCAAGAATGCTGCGGCAGCGTAACGGCGGGGTGGCCCGTGCGCGGGCCCGGGAGGCGACCGTAGTGGCTGAAGCGAGCGGAATTGCTTTGGGCATGATCGAGACGCGGGGTCTGGTGCCGGCGATGGAAGCCGCGGACGCGATGACCAAGGCGGCGGCAGTGCGCCTCATCGGCCGTCAGTTCGTCGGCGGCGGTTATGTCACGGTGCTGGTGCGCGGCGAGACCGGCGCCGTGAACGCGGCGGTGCGCGCCGGGGCGGATGCATGCGAGCGGGTGGGCGACGGGCTGGTGGCGGCGCACATCATCGCCCGCGTGCATGGCGAGGTAGAGAACATCCTGCCGCGCACACCGGACGGCGGGGACGGCGGGCGCGACGGCGACGTCACGCGCTGGGACATGAGTTGAGGGGGTGAGACAGATGGCGACCGATCCGCGGCTTGCGGGCTATCTCGCGCGGGCGCTCAACCACGAGATGACCGCCGTCCAGCAATACCTGACGCAGGCCACCCTCGCGGGGCGCTGGGGCCTGGCGGAGTACAGCTCGCGGTTTCGCAGCGACGCGGCGGAGGAGATGGAGCACGCGCGGCGCCTGATCGAGCGCATGCTGGAGGTCGGGTGCACGCCGAATGCGACGCAGCTATCCGCCGTGCGGCCCGGTCGGAGTCTCGTGGAGATGTTCGAGGTGGATAGGGAGCTGGAGATCGATGCGATCCGGCTCTACGACGAGGCGGCTCACTACAGCGGTCGATTTCGCGACGACGCTTCGCATCGACTGTTCACTGAGCTGCGGACCGACGAGGAAGGCCATCTGCGCGATCTGGACGTCATGCTGACGCGATTGCAGGACGAGGGACGACGCCGTGCCTGATCAGCCGAAGCCAGCCGCACCGGACCTCGATCCCCGCTGGGACATGCGGCGCGAGCCGCCGTTGCTCACGCGCCGCTTCGACTTCCCGGCCTACGCCGAGACGCGACGGTTTCTCGATCAGTTGGCAGAGCTGTCGCGCCGCACCGGCTTGTATCCGGATCTGAACTTCGCCAAGACGCACGTCAACGTCACCTTTTCCGGCGCCGCGCTCGGCGATGCGGAGCGTGCTTTCGCGCGGGAGGTGGACGTGCTGTGGAACACGGCATCGCGGTAGTCGGCGTCGTCATCGAGCACGAGGAGAAGCATGCGCAAACAATCGTCGAGACCGGTACCGGCCACCAGGCAGGCGAGTGCGGCGCGTCGCAGCGCTGACGAGGCAAGCGGGGCAGGGCAGGCCGCATTGGCCGGCGCCACCTCGCGGCGCTACGCGCAAGGCGAGGATCAGGTGCCGCCGCCGAGCCTCGACGATGCCTGGGCCAACCTGCATCCGGCGCGCATCTGGCCGGACTGAGGCACCTCCATCCGCAACCCGCCGTCCTGGCCGACCGACCGACTCCGGACCCTTCATGAGCCTCCACCTCGCCGACTACGAGGACGCGCTCGTCGACCTCGGCGAGCAGGCGAGCGAGGTGCTGCGGGCGAGCTGGCAGGACGCTGCACGCGTCTTCAGCCCGCGCGGCCTCGATGCCTATCTGAACGGCGCCGCGGGGTTGAAGTCGCTGGGGCGCGGCACGGACCTGGTCGTTTCCTTCCTCGAGAGCGCGCCGCGCGTGGCCCGCGAGATCGGCGAGGAAGCAGTCTCCGAGCTGCTTTCCGCTGCCATCAAGATGTATTCGAAGACAAGCGCCTCCGTGCTCGCGCTGCTCTTCTCCACCGCCCCCACCGCGGCGGCGCGACTGGGCGAACTGGAGCTCTTCAAGAGCTACCTGCATCTGCTCGACACCTTGCTCGCGCAGGCACCGCGGGCGCTGCGGCCGATGCTGGAGCGGCTCGACGTGCTGCTCACCCATCTCACGCTGGGCGGTCTCAGGCGCTGGGTCACGTGGGGCATCTCGGCGCATCGCACCGATCTCGACGGGCAGGCGCGCTACTTCGGGCTGGAGAGCCCGGAAGCGCTCGCGGTGCTGCAGAAGGAGCAGCGCGGCGTGCTCTTCGTCGACGTGCAGCGGCGGCTCAACATGTATTTGCGCGCGCTGTGGGGGCGGGACTTTTTTCTGCGCCCGACCTCGGGCGACTTCGAGACCCGCGAGGGCTACCAGCCTTACATCGAAGGCTACTTCATCCACCTGCCCGATGCGTTCGACGACTTCGCGCCGGCGGCCGGCGCAGCGGTGCCGGGGCTCGAGGTCTACCGTGCGGCGGCGGCGCACAGCGCGGCGCACATGGTGTACTCGCATCCGTTCGCGAACGCGGACGACCTCACTTCGCTGCAGAAGGCGATGATCGGACTGATCGAGGACGCACGCGTCGAAGCGCTCGCGGTCGAGGCTTTCCCCGGCCTGCGCCAGCTGTGGCTGTCGCAGTTGCCCGCCGACCCGGCGCAGGGCGAGCACGTCGGCACACTCATGGACCGCGTGGCGCGTGCACTGATCGACGACGCCTACGACGATCCCCATCCGCTGGTGGCGCAGGCGCGAACCAGCTTTCTGGCGCAAGCCGCGAACCTGTCGGCACCGGAGGGCGCGCGCGTCGTCGGCCTCGAGCTCGCCAGCCGCTGCACGGCGCTGGGTCTCGCCTTTAACGCGCACGCAGATCGCCTCGCGAGCCCGTACCGCGACGACAACCGCTACCTGTGGCGGGTCGAGGACGCGGCCCTGCACCTGCTCGGATCCCTCTCGCAGCAGCCGCAGGCGCGCAAGTACGTGAGCATCATGGAGATGATCAACGAGGTCGAGGTCGAGACGGCCGGCGACGATGCGCAGGAGATCTGGGTGCTCGCCACCGAGCTCTTCGACGACGACGGCGTGAGCTTCAACGAACGCGAGGGCAAGGAGCCCGTCGCGACGCCGGTCCGCTACCACGAGTGGGACTACCAGACGCAGCTCGAGCGGCCCGGCTGGAGCACCGTGCTCGAAAAGCGCCCGAAGTCGGGCGACCCCGCGGTCATCGAGGCGATCGTCGAGAAGCACAAACCCATCGTCGCCCGCCTCCGGCACCTGATCGAATCGATGCAGCCGCAGGGCGTGGTGCGCACCCGCGGGCAGGAGGACGGCGACGAGATCGATCTCAACGCCGCCGTGCGCGCGCTCACCGACTTGCGCATGGGCTTCGCGCCCGACCCGCGCGTTGCCATCCGCATCCAGCGCAAGGTGCGCGACCTCAGCGTGCTGCTCCTTATCGATCTCTCCGAATCGACCAACGACCGCGTGCGCGACGCCGCGACCGAGACCACCGTGCTCGAGCTCGCGCGCGAGGCGGCGGCGCTGCTGGCCGTTGCGCTGGCCAAGATCGGCGACCCCTTCGCCATCCACGGCTTCGATTCCAACGGCCGGCATGCGGTGCAGTACTACCGCTTCAAGGATTTCGACGCCGACTACGACGACAAGGTGAGGGCGCGTCTTGCGGGCATGACCGGTCAGGTGTCGACCCGCATGGGCACGGCAATGCGGCACGCCGGCGCGCTCCTGCAGCGGCAGCCGAGCCAGAAGAAGCTCCTGCTCGTCCTGACCGACGGCGAGCCGGCGGACAACGACGTGCGCGATCCGCAGTACCTGCGCTTCGACGCCAAGCGTGCGGTCGAGGAGCTCGCCCGCAGCGGCATCCACACCTATTGCCTCACGCTCGATCCGTACGCCGATCAATACGTCTCGCGCATCTTCGGCGCGAAGAACTACATGGTGCTCGACCACGTGGCGCGGCTGCCGGAGAAGCTGTCGATGCTCTATTTGGGGCTCACGCGATGACCTCGAGCGCAGCGCACGGGGCGCGCCGTGGGTGTCGCGATACAGGGAGCAGGAGGTGAGCTTCGAACCGGTCGTGCTGTTCTTCGTGCTCGGTCTCGGCGGCGGGCTGATGCGGTCCGACTTGAAGATTCCGGGCGCGCTCTACGACACCTTGAGCATCTTCCTGCTGCTCGCCATCGGGCTCAAGGGGGGCGTCGAGCTCGCCAAGCATCCGCTCGGGGAAGTGCTGCTGAACGGCACCCTGATCGTCCTCGCGGGCGCCGTGATCCCGCTCGTCGCGTTCCCGGCGCTGCGCTACCTCGGGCGCCTGTCGCGCGCGGACTCGGCCTCCATCGCCGCGCATTACGGCTCGGTGAGTGTCGTCACTTTTTCCGTCGGCGTCACCTTCCTGAGCGGCGCGGAGCTCGACTACGAGGGCTACATGATCGTGTTCCTCGTGCTGCTCGAGATGCCGGCGCTCGTCATCGGGGTGCTGCTCGCGCGCTTCGGCGGCGGCGAGGTGCGCTGGGGCAAGCTCCTGCACGAGGTGTTTCTCGGCAAGAGCATCTACCTGCTCACGGGGGGGCTCGTCATCGGCTTTGTCGCCGGCCCCGAGGGCATCAAGCCGCTCGATCTCCTCTACTTCGATCTCTTCAAGGGCGTGCTCGCGCTCTTCCTGCTGGAGATGGGTCTGGTGGCGTCGCGTCGGGTCGCCGACCTGAAAGCCTACGGGCCGTTCCTCGTCGGCTTTGCCATCGTCATGCCGCTCGTGGCGGGGGTAGGCGGAGCGTTCATGGGGTGGGTATTGAACCTCTCGGTCGGCAGCACGCTGCTGCTTTCGACCCTGTACGCGAGCGCGTCGTATATCGCCGCGCCGGCGGCGATGCGCATCGCCGTGCCCGAGGCCAATCCCGCGCTCTCGATCGGCGCCTCCCTGGGAGTCACCTTCCCGTTCAACCTTTTCGTCGGCATTCCGGTCTACTATTGGATGGCGAAGCTGGTTCATTGAGCGAACGCGGGCTGACGGGGGCGGAAGATGACGGAAACGCGAAAACGGAAACTGCTGACGGTGGTCTGCGAGGCGATGCTCGAGTCCGACCTGGCGGAAGAACTCGTCGCGCTCGGCGCCGTCGGTTATACCATCACCGATGCCCGCGGCCTCGGCACCCACGGCATGCGCAGCGGGAGCTGGGCGAAGGAAGGCAACATCCGCCTCGAGATCCTGTGCGACGAGGCTGTCGGCCAGAGGATCATCGAGCACCTGAAGCGCAGCTACGACAAGGACTACGGCCTGCTCGTCTTTGCGAGCGACGTCGAGCTGCACAGCGCCTGAGGGGCTCTCGGCCGCGTTCATGATCGGCACCATGCACTGCGCCTGCGCTATGATCTCGCAGGTCAATTTCCAGATCCCGGCCATGTTCACGAAGGAGATCGCAAGAGTGTCAACCTCGGTATCGCGCGTTGCCGGCTGCAGGGCGACGGCGCTTCTCATCGTCCTGACCGCAGTGTGGGTTTTGTGTGCCGGCGCCCACGCCCAGCAGACACAGATCCAGCGCGGGGAGTATCTCGCCCGTGCCGGCGACTGCATTTCCTGTCACACCGCCAAGGGCGGCGCACCGTACGCCGGTGGACTGCGCATGGACACGCCGTTCGGCTATCTGCTCGCCCCCAACATCACCCCCGATGCGGAGACGGGTATCGGCAAGTGGTCCGCCGACGACTTCTACCGGGCGCTGCACGACGGCGTGAACAAGCGCGGCCAGGACATGTACCCGGTGATGCCTTACGACTTCTACACGAAGGTCACGCGGGCGGACAGCGACGCCATTTTCGCGTACCTGCAAAGCCTCTCGCCCGTGCGCAACGCGGTGGACATAAACCACCTGCGCTTTCCTTTCGATCTGCGCTGGTCGATGGTCGCGTGGCGCGAGCTGTACTTCGACGAGGGCACGTTCAAGCCGGATCCGGCGCAGTCGGCGGCGTGGAATCGCGGGGCATATCTGGTCGAAGGCCTGGGGCATTGCAGCGCCTGCCATTCGCCGCGCAACGTCATGGGCGCGATCGAACAGGACAAGGCCTTCACGGGTGCCACGATCGACGGCTGGTTCGCGCTCAATCTCACCGAGAAACTGAAGACGGGGCTCGGTGACTGGAGCGTGGACCAGATCGCGGCGTATCTCAAGACCGGTGCAGCGAAGGGGAAATCCACCACGCTCGGCCCAATGGCGGAGGTCGTGCACAACAGCCTGCAATACCTGACCGACGCGGATCTGAAGGCGATGGCCGAGTACCTGAAGTCGTTGCCCCCGAGCTCTGCCCTGCGTACCGGGTATGCCGAGGCCGATCCCACGCGTCAGGCCGGTGCCAAGCTCTACGTCGACAACTGCATGGCGTGCCACCAGTCGAAGGGGCGCGGCATCCCCGGCGTGTTCCCGCCGCTCGCGGGCAACGGCGTCATCGTGGCGCCGAGTCCGAACGACATCATCAAGGTCGTGCTCGCGGGAATTCCGGCACGTAACGGCTATATCGCAATGCCGCCTTTCGCGGCGCGCCTGACCGATCAGCAGATCGCCGACATCGCGAACTACGTGCGCACGAGCTGGGGCAACGCGACCGTGCCGAATGCCACGGCCCAGATGGTGAAGGATCTGCGCGCGACGGTCGGCAAGTGACGCCATGAGCGAGACGCTGCCGCTGCTCTACCTCGCCCGCCACGGCGAGACCGCGTGGAGCCTCACCGGACAGCACACCGGTCTCACCGATCTCCCCCTCACCGAGCGCGGGGAGCGCAACGCGCGGCACCTCGGCACCCGGCTCGCGGAGCTCGCCTTCGCGAAGGTGTATACGAGCCCCCTCCAGCGCGCGGTGCGTACCTGCGAGCTCGCCGGATTCGGCGCCGTCGCCGAGCGTGATCCCGATCTTGTCGAGTGGAACTACGGCGAGTACGAGGGGCGGCGGACGCAAGACATTCAGATGGAGCGTCCGGACTGGCGGATCTTCCGCGACGGCTGTCCCGGCGGCGAGACGCTGGCGGAGGTCGGCGCGCGGGCCGATCGCGTGATCGCGCGGGTGCGGGCGATCGACAGTAACGTGCTCGTCTTTTCGAGCGGCCACATTCTGCGAGTGCTAGCGGCGCGCTGGCTCGGGCTCGACGCCGCGGCAGGACGGTTCTTCCTGCTCAGCACTGCGAGCCTGAGCGCGCTCGGGTACGAGCACGATCGCTCGGAGCCGGTGATCCGGCTGTGGGACGAAACGCGCCACCTGGGGACGTGAGGGATACGGGATACCCGCTGCGTGGGTCGCGCGGCGCGAGCCGCTGCCGCGGGGATTCGAGCGGGGGTGAACGGTTGAGCAAGGCTCATCAGCTCCGCGATAGCCCGACGGCGAGCTCCCGGCGTATCATTTTCGGCCTCTTCACGGAATCGTGTGGGTGATTTTGGGTATTTTCCGGTCCTCAGCCCTGTATGTTTGATCGGCGAACTTGCTTGAAGACTCGCGTGGTGCAGGGTTATCCACGCTCTTGTCCACGGCCGACGGAGCGGCCCTTCCACATCGCCGTGCGACGGAGGCGGTGGGCAAGGGCGTGGATAACCCGTGTCCGAGGCACACATCGCTCACAGTTTTGGCAGCATGCAGGTGAGTACCTTCAGCCGCAGGTACTGCTCGTCGCGCAGTCCGTAGGCGCGGCGCTGGAGGACCCGGATCTTGTTGTTCACTCCCTCGACAAAGCCGAGCGACACTTTGTTTTCCGGCTTGCGGTAGGCGGCGATCCCGTCCCAGTGCCGCTCGATCATTTCGGCGAACTTCTCGTAAGGGGCGAGCCTCTGCCACTTCAGACTGGAGCGCCAGTTCCCGAAGAACTTGCGTGCCCAGCCCTCGCGCTCGTAGTCCCAGAGCTGTCCGAAGGATTCTTTGAGCAGGTACGCGGTGTTCAGACGCTTGTTGGCCGCCAGCAACACCTTGAGCGACTTCCTGCCTTCCAGGCTGAGGTTCTCCCGACGCGAGAGCAGCGTGTACTTCTGGCCCTTGATGAAGCGCCGATCGCGCCCTGAAAGGCGCGCGTACTCGGCCTTGCGCACCTTGTCCAGCGCTTCGCCGAGGTGGCGCATGATGTGGAACTTGTCGAACAGGATCGCCGCCTGCGGCGCACGTGCCGCGGTGACGTTGCGAAACGGTTTCCACATGTCCATCACCGCCAGGCGAATGCCGCGGGTCTTGTTCGGGCCCAGCCAGTCGTAGAACAGCGCCATGCTCGCCTCGGAGCGGTCCTCGCCCCCGAACCAGATCGGACGCCCTCGAATCAGATCGCTCACCACGATGCGGTAGGTGTGGCCCTTGCGGATCGAGATCTCGTCGATACCGATCGCCTTGGGTCCGGGCGTGCCCGCACGGGCCAATTGCGCCCGCATGTACTGCATCTCCAGGGTCTTGACCGTCTCCCAGTGAAGCCCCAGTTCCTGGGCAATGTCCTTGATGGTGGCCTGCCGGCAGCGCCGCCCCACGTAGTAGGCAAAGCGCTTGGTGTACGAGGGGTTGTCCGCCAGGAACTCCAGCCGCTCGCGCTTCACGTGCCCGCAGCGCTTGCACGCAACACGACGCACCTCGAGCTCCAGCAGGATGCGTGCGTCGCCACTGGACAGATCGCGAACCCGCAGCGTGCGTCGGTCGTACCAGCCCCAATGCACTTGTCCGCAGCCGCCGCAGAGCGTTTTTTTGAGCGCCGTTTGAGAGTGATGACGCGCGTTTTCGGATCACCGAACACGCCGCGCACCGTGGGGAGCGGACGAAATCCCGGGAAGGCGTATGCATCCCACAACCGCCGCTTTCGCTTCGCTGACTTGGCCATTGAAACATGATGCCAAATCCGGGCACTACGCGGAACGCCGGAAACCCAGTATCCATGCGGCTTTCAGCCTCGTTGACCCCCAAAATCACCCACACGAATCCGTGAAGACCCCATTTTCGAAGCATCATTCCGGGGGACCACCGCATGTCACGCCCAGTGATTCATAGCGATCCCGAAATTCAGGGCGGAGTGCCCGTCTTCGTCGGTACGCGCGTGCCGGTGAAAAATCTCTTCGACTATCTCGAGGCGGGCGACTCGCTCGACGACTTCCTGAAGTCGTTTCCGTCCGTGACCCGGGAGCAGGCAGTTGCGGCGCTGGAGCTTGCGCGCAAGGCACTAGCGCCAGATGCGCATCCTGCTTGATAAGTCCTTACCGAGGGAGCTCCAATCGGAGCTTCCCGGTCACGAAGTCGAGCTCGACGCCAAAGGCATCAGCGATCTGCTGGGCGATTCGCACGCAACCAAAGCGCGGATTGCGGCGCTTCATCTCGACGATCGCCGGGATGAGTTCCGCGGATGGCCCTTTCGGGCCAGGCGTGCGTCGGTTGGCTGAAGAAGAAAGACGCATGCGGTATTTCTGATCGACCAACGCCCTGTGGAACTTGAACAGCGTTGCAGGCTTGATGAGCGCGCCAAGCTTCGGAATCCGGCGCGGGTTCACGAACAGTGTGGTCAGTCCGAGCACGACGCGATCGACGGTGGTCAGATTGGGAGCGCGGCGTCGCGCGCGATTACCGATCAGGACCTGATGCTGAGCAACAACGATTCCGCGGCGACGGCGCGGATGCTGCCGGGGCACAGGAGTTTTGCGAGGGTGACGAGCAGGTGAATCGCGAGGAGAAGCAGTTCGCGCATGACTCGAACGTTATCACGCCCCCCAATCTGTGCAAGACTGCACGAAGGGAGCGACTCGCTGTACGATTTGCGAATTCGCCACCGACAGGAGAACTGCCAGATGCCATACCCTGACTCCAACGCGTCGTTTCAGGCGCTCGCGCTTCTTGGCGGCTTCGTCGGAAGCGATGCACAGGTTCTGACGGAACTGTGGGACGAATTGTGCGACGTTCTCCGCGAATCAAACGAAACCATCCGCTCCCGTGATGACGGCTGGGAGCAGGACTGGCTGCTGGCGAAGTACGGGGCTGAGGGTCCTAGGGGTGCGCGCGCCTGGTACGACCCCCCGACTGATCTACATTCGTTTCCCACCTTCAATATCGATATCCACACGCTCTACCTCGCCGACCGGCCAGGCATCACGGTGAGGGAAACGCGGAGCAACACCGATGTGGCTGAACTGTTCGCAGGAACCGCGACGACCTTTGCCGGGCCGATGATGCTGGATGAATTCTACGAGCTTCATTTAAAGGTTCGCGCACAGGGGGATGCGGCGATGATGCAGTTTAACCACACACTCGCCTGGTTCAACGTCGGCCTCGGCAAGGCGTTGAGCGCAGTCGTGCTGTCGAAGGAGTTCGATCTGCGGACGGCCGTGGGAGTGATGCAGCAACGTTGGGAGAAGGTATGGGCACAGCGGGATGTCTATGAAGACTACATGAGCGTGCCGGAGCTTCTGCAATGGAAGCTCGATGTCTTTTATGGTGCGGAAATGGCTGCCGGCGAGATGACATTCCAGCCGGGGCGCCAGGGGCAGCCCTGGCGCTGGCAACAGTACTGGCAGTGGCTCGGAACCAGCGTGGATCCGAAACTGGCGGTCGATGCGACGCGCCTTGCCGCGCGGCTGATGATTTGCCCGCCTGTGCTCGTGTTCCTCAGGGCGATGCTGCGCGGTGGCGGGGAGATCAAGCCGCTCCACCGCCTGCTCGCTCTCGCGATACTGCGGCGGCTTAGCCTGCAGTTGCAGGTCATGGCATGGTTCGAGCACGCGATGAACCACTCCTTCGTGGACACGCGGGTCGAAGACCTTGCCTCGTTCGCGTTCAGTGCGTTGCGACCCCACTGGCCTCGTCGTCTGCTGGCACTGAGTCATCGCAGCAGGGACGTCAAGACTGCACTGATGCAGATGCGGGCCTGGGGCAACTTCCGCTTTTCGATCGACGCGCTGTTCACCCCGCATTGGGAAACGAACGTCGGGACGGTCTGGGGACTCTTCAGCGCCGTACCCGGCCTGGTCCGCATACCGTCGATGCATTACGACGACTCTGAGTGGTGCCGGCGCGAGCACGAGATCTTCGACTATCTCTGCGACGAAGATGACTTCCTGCGCGGCCGCCGCGTCATCGAGCTCGACGCGACGCAGCTATTGCTGCTCGATGCGCAACTTCCGCCAGGCGCCGCGGACGCTGGCGTGATTTCGGAGCCCGGGCAGTTCCCGCGGATGACGGCGGTATTCGTCTTGTATCCCTTCGAGGCGTGGGAGTGCAGGCTGCTCGCGTGTGCATTCGTCACGCGAATGCTCTTTCGCCAGTTTGGGAAAGCCCTCGACACTGCGGCCGTTTGTCACTTGCTGTCGCAGGGACAGTTACCGACCGCCCCGCCCCTGACCAATCATCCTGACGGCTGGGTGCCGATCGCCTCGTTGCTGCGCGACTTCGCGCAGGAATGGAGTGACGACCCGAACGTGTTCCCAATGGCGATCGACGAGGAGCGCTACACGCTCGACGATATCAAGCGTGACGTCGAGTGTGAGCAGATGCTGATCGATCTCAGCGATGGCCGCATCGATCAACCTGCGGCGTTCGCCGCGCTCGAGTGGAACCGCACGATTGTTCCGGCGCAGATTGGGAACTTCAAGTACGGGCAGTTCTTCGCGATCGACTATCGGCGCATCGACGCGGAGTGTTGGCACTCGGACGAGTACATGGTGATCCGAGGCGTGAACCGCGTACGCACCGCCGTGCCCCTATGGATCCTGCAGCGTGCCGATCAGCGGGTGGACGAATGGCCGGGCATCGGCACCAGTCCGATCTTCACGCAGCACGTTGAGAATCAGTGGGGGTGGATGTGGGAACTGCTGGACGAAGTTATATGGCCGGAGTCGTATCGCACGGCGTCGAAGCTCCTTTTCGCACCGAAGCTCGCTGCAGCCTGTGCGGCGACGAAGAGGAGGGGGGCCGAGTACTACAAGGGGAAAGTCTCCTGATGATCCGCCCGCTCGCAACATCCACCAGGGAGGAAGGCGACCGTGGGAATCTACGCGGTATCGTCACATCGGAGCGTGCCGGGTGTGCTGATCGAGATGCTCAGGGGTCCGGTCACCTCAAGTCCAATTGGGACCCTCCGGGAAACCGGGGCATAAAAGGGGACACATAAAAGGGGACAGACCTCGTTTCTTTTGTCGCGTTAAGGCAGCCATGGCATGATTCGTTGGTGGCTAAAGCTCTGAAACGCACGATCAACCAACCCGGCGCTTCGACCGAAACTTCCCACCGGTGCGATCGCCACCGCGCATGCTCGGCGTCAGGTCTTGGTCAGGTCTTGCGTTTTGCTGTCAAGCACAAAACAAGAAAGGGACGGACCCCATTTCTCTTGTTCAGCATCTCGTCGAGATCGAGGTTCCCGGGCTGGGAGGCGAACGTCCGGACGATGCCGGAAAAGAAGGGATTCGACGGCTCAAAGTCGAGCGTCAGATAGCTCCTGCGGTCTTCTTCGACTCTGCGGCCGACTACCGATGGCACCATAGGCGCGACGCCTTCAAGCCCAACTCTCCACCTTGAGGCCCGGCACTTTGTCGAAGTGGCGCCGGTTGTGGGTCACCATGATCGCACCCAGGCTGCGCGCGTGCGCGGCTATCATCAGGTCCATGGCGCCGATGGGCGTGCCCCGCTTCTCCAGTGTGGCCCGCAAGTCCCCGTAGTGCTCCGCGGCGGCGGCGTCCCACGGGATCACGTTTAGATGCCGCACGAACGCATCCACGACCTGGCGGTTCACACGCGCGCTGCTCGACCTTTTGACACCGTGCAGCAGCTCGGCGTAGGTCACCACCGACATGGCCTGCTCGTCCAGGGGAACCGCGTTCATCCGCTCCCGCGCCTGCGGCGGGCGATTGCGGATCACGTAGGAGCAGATATCCGTGTCGAGGAGGTAGCGCGGCATCTACAGGAACGCCCGCTCCTGGAGCGGGAGGTCCTCCCGCTTGGCCATGAAGTCCGGTGTAGCATGCAGCGGGCTGTCGAAGAAATCGTCCCACGAGGTCGGCCTAGGCGAGAGGATCACCTTGTCGCCTTCCTTCGTGATGTACACCTCGCTGCCCTCGAACCGGTACTCCGCGGGCAGCCGCACAGCCTGACTGCGGCCGTTCATGAACAGCTTTGCAGTCTGGGCGCTCACGGGTCGTCCCTCCATGTTATTCACAGGGCGTAGTATATACCATGATCTATCACAGGGTCTGCTGCTCGGAGCTGTTGCGCAGCCGGCGGTCGAATTCCGCCCATCACGGCTTCTCGTGTTTCGAAGCGGATTCGCGGGGTCGTTGGGAGGAAGATCAAGCCTACCTTGGAAAGCGCCCGGACTATCCAGCGTGGGGTCAACTATCCAGCCTGGGTCTCGCCTCTTGCCTGCAAGACCACTGTCGAAATCGACCGATTGGGCCATGGGCGCCGCGACCGCGATCACTCGCTGCTCCCGACGTATACCCGGAGGTGCCTTCTCGCGTCGAGGACGTGTCTGCCGATGTCGGGAAGCGCTCTTTTTTTGTTGCTGGGGCGGGTCGACGCTCTGAAACGCACGAGTATCCAACCCGGCGCTTCGACCGAAACTTCCCACCGGCGCGATCGCCACTGGCCGTCAGGTCTCGCAGCGGACTGTACGTAGACCCAAGTGCTGCTCGAACGGATGGAAGTCGCTGTCGCTGTGTAGCAGTTCGTAGCCGCTCACGATGCAGCGCGTCGCGATGATGGTGTCGATGGTCTTGCGCACAGTGGCACCCAGCGTACGAAGACGCCTGAAGTTCCTCGCCGCTTCCACTGCAATCGTTTCGCCCCCGAGGACCACGAACGTGAGCGTACCGAGCATCCGCTTCGCCGCGTTGAACTGGTGGTCGTTCGCAAAGCCTTGAAGGACCTCGGTCAAGATCAGGTCCCCTATCGCCAGAGGCTCCTTGCCAAGCAGAGCGTCGAGCTTCTCGGCTTGCGGCGATGCTGTACCGCGAAAGTAATCGATCCAGACGCTGGAATCGACCAGGATCACTTGTCCCGCCTCATGGCATCGAGGTCGCCTTCCCACGAGATCTTCCCGCGCAGGCGCCGGATATCGCTCTGCTTGCTGAGCTGGAGCAGGGTTCTCAGGCCGAGCTCGACCGCCTCTCGCTTGGTCTTGAGGCCGGTGGCCCGGAGCGCCTCGGCCATGAGCTTGTCGTCGATCACGATGTTGGTTCGCATAGTATGTACGATAGAGCGGTTCGTACACATTCTAGTCGCGGTGAGGCAACCCCGGCAACCCAAGGGCCGGGGGTTTTGTCTCCTGCAGGTCGAGACAAGGGTCAGGTCTTGACCTTTGCCTACAAGGTTGCTGTCGAAATCAGACAAGATAAAAAGGACAGACCCAATTTCTCTCCGGGCGGCGAGACGCTGGCAGAGGTCGGCTCGCGCGCCGATCGCATCATCGCACGGGTACGGCGATCGGCAGACATCCTGCGCGTGCTCGCGGCGCGCTGGCTCGGACTCGATCCGTCGGCCGGGCAGTTCTTCCTGCTCAGCACGGGAGCCTGAGCGCGCTCGGCTACGAGCACGATCGCTCGGAGCCGGTGATCCGGCTCTGGGACGAGACGCGCCACGTCGCAACTTGAAGATGGCGAGGGATCGTCCCGGCGCCCCCGGCTCGCGGCTACTTGATCCCGGCGACCGGCCGCATCTGCGTATCGCACACGCCGCCGACCCGGGCGGTTACCAGGGTGTCCGGCCCCTGGCAGTTCGCGCCGCGGTCCTTGATCCGGCAGGTCAGCTCAAGCGGCTGACCCGCCCGCAGCCACGGTGGCGTGGTGCGATAGCGGCCCACCTCGGCAAACGGGCAACCGGGCGGAATGCCGTACGGAGGGCAGCCTGCACCACCAGCCTTGAGATCGATCTTGCGTTCATCGACGACGAAACCCGGGTAACGGTCGACGATTTCCACCGCGTCGCGATCGTCCTTCGCTTCGAACCGAAAGCTCCGGAACCGGTAGCCGCCGTCGGTTTTTTCATCGACAAGGATGCGCGTGTTTGCCAGCAGCGCGAAATCGTTCCCGCGGCGGGCCACGGCGCCGGTGAGGTACTCCACCCGGTCGTGATTCGGGAAGCACTTGCCCATCGCCGGTGCGTGATAGTAATGGCGAACGCTCTTCAGGTCCGCAAGCGAATTGCGGGGGAAAATCTCGGCGAGATCCTGATCGTCGCCAAACAGGATCCGCTGCACCGCGGGGACGTTCTGCTCGTACATGGCCTGCAGCCTGGCGTAGTACTCACCGCGTGCGCCGCTCTCCAAGTCTTCCCGCAGAAAGCAGGAGGTCAGTCCGGAAGTCTGGGTCAGGAATTCATCCCAGATGTTGTACTGTGAGACCTTCGACGACACACCGACGAAATCCCCTTCGCCGCTGCAACCCTGGCCGGCGCGACATCCGCCGCGGCCACGATTCCGGATCGACAGTGCGATGACGTTGCGCTCGCAACTTCCGTAGGCGTTGCACCCGCGGTCCAGGTGCCCCTCGAAGATCGCTGTTCGCATCGTGTAATCGAGATGTTTGGCCCGGTCGAGCGCATTGCCCGGCCAGTCGCCCCGATGCGCCTGGATGAAACGGTCCCACGACTGCTGCAGGGACGCGCGCCGCCCGATCAGGGTCCGATTGACATCGCCGCATTCCGGCGAGTTGTGGAACGCGCGGACGATGACATCCAGTTCGCCTCGCGGCCTGCCAGTGGCGGCATGATCCGCGCCGCGAGAGGCGGCAGGATCGAAAAAAGGTGCCTTCTCCAGCGCATACAGGCGCCGGGCATCGATCACATGGCGAACGCTGCCGTCGCAATGGTGATTGTCGACCGTCAGGGTTTTGCGCTGGTTGACCGCCTGCCTGAATTGTTCGGTGGACGAGGGCGTGGCGGTCCGTGCATCCACGACGATCTGAAAACCGACATACGGTGTGCCGCTGCGGTCGGTCAGCGGTTTGCCGTCTCGAATCACCAGACAGGGAATCAGCGACGTACCCTGGGACAAGGAACCCGCCGAGGAAGTCGCCTCCAACCGCTGAAAGTCGCCGATGTCGTAGTACGGCACATCGAGCGAGCCGTTGAACTGATACAGCGTCATCACCGGCGTTGCGGGAATGTCCGCCCATGCGCGTGACGCAAGCAGAAGCAAGAGAAGGAAAAGTTGTCTCTTCATGTTGGATCTGACTTCGGGATTCCGAGGAAAGGTCCGACTGCGATCGTCGCTGGGTTCTCCAGCCGGTTTCGGTTGAGATCAGGCCGCTTGGAAGAAATCGGTTCGGTGCACGGGTGCGCACGGCGGTGTCCGGGTAGGCTGGCCCAGACCGGCGAGGATTCTGCGCATCGGAGAGGTCGGGGGTGGCGCTGAAGCGGCGCTCTCAGAGTCGACGGCTCGCACCTGCGCCAGTAACGAACGAGTGAGTCGGGACGAACAGACGTGCGCAGGTGCGCAGCAAGTAGTCATGCTGACTCGTGACGACCACGTGGCGCGCCGTTCCGCGATTGCTTGATCGTCCGTCGACTCGGCTCGATCGAGCGCAGCACATACACGCGCGCAACGACAGTCTTGAAGAGCAAGCATTACAAGTGTTTTGGCGTGATCCGCTGATAGCGACATTCGGCCGCCAGCAGACCACGCCTCTATGGCGGCGGCCGCCGCCCCTCTCACCGGTCCTTCCTTGCCATGAACACCAGCCGCTCGAACAGGTGCACGTCCTGTTCGTTCTTTAGCAGCGCTCCGTGCAACGGCGGGATGACGGTCTTCTGATCCTTGCTGTGCAGCGCCTCGGGCGGGATGTCCTCCGCCACCAGCAGCTTGATCCAGTCGAGCAGCTCCGACGTGGAAGGCTTTTTTTTGAGGCCGGGGACCTCACGCAGTTCGAAGAACACTTCGAGGGCTTCGCGGATCAGCGCCTTCTTCAGACCCGGATAGTGCACATCGACGATCTTCTGCATCGTTTCCTTGTCCGGGAAACGGATGTAGTGGAAGAAGCAGCGGCGCAGGAACGCATCCGGCAGCTCCTTCTCGTTGTTGCTGGTGATGAAGACGATGGGGCGCTGCTTCGCCTGGACGAGCTCGCGCGTCTCGTAGACGTAGAACTCCATGCGGTCGAGCTCGCGCAGGAGGTCGTTCGGAAACTCGATGTCGGCCTTGTCGATCTCGTCGATCAGCAGCACCGACGGCGTGTCCGACGTGAACGCGTGCCACAGCATGCCCTTCACGATGTAGTGGGAGATGTCGTGCACGCGCGGGTCGCCGAGCTGCGAGTCGCGCAGCCGCGAGACCGCGTCGTACTCGTAGAGACCCTGCTGCGCCTTGGTGGTCGATTTGATGTGCCACTCGAGCAGCGGCAGCCCCAGCGCTGCCGCGACTTCCTCGGCGAGTTGGGTCTTGCCGGTGCCGGGCTCGCCCTTGACCAGCAGCGGGCGCTTCAGGGTGATCGCGGCGTTCACCGCGATCGTGAGATCGTCGGTGGAGACGTAGGTGGCGGAGCCGTCGAATCGCATTGCTTGAACCTCGCGCGGGATCGGAAAAGTATACTCGCGCGCGGCGGGGACTCGTCCAGGCCAAAAAGCGCGACCTGCGATTCGAACGCATTGGCCGGCGTGCGGTCTCGTTCGATCATGAAACAAGCGATCCCCCTGGAATTGAACGCCGGTCTTCCGCGGGAGCGGGAGGTCGGTGCCGGCGCACGGAACCCAGCATCCATGCTCTCGATCCGAGGTCTGGCGAAACGGTTCGGCGGCCGCCGCGTCCTGCGCGATGTGAGCTTCGATCTCGCCCGGGGGGAGTACGTCGCCATCATGGGCGAGTCGGGGATCGGCAAGTCCACCCTCCTCAATCTGATCGCCGGGCTCGACCGGCCCGACGCCGGCGAGATCGTGCTCGACGGCATCGCGATCACGAGTCTCGGAGAACCCGCGCTGACGCAGTTGCGCCGCGACCGCATGGGGTTCGTGTTCCAGGCTTTTCACCTACTACCGCACCTCACCGTTGCGCAAAATGTTGCGTTGCCGCTCGCCCTGGCGCGAGCGGGCGCAACCACGATCCAAACGCGTACTCGTTCCCTGCTCGACGCGGTCGGTCTCGGTGACCGCGCGGAGTCGTTCCCCCGTGAACTCTCCGGCGGCGAGATGCAGCGGGTCGCGATCGCGCGGGCGCTGGTCCATGAGCCAGCGCTGGTGCTCGCCGACGAGCCGACCGGCAACCTCGACCCCGACAGCGCGAGCCAGATCCTGGCGCTCCTGCGCGACCGGATCGGCAGCCAGACGGCGGGCATCCTGGTGACGCATTCCCAAGCCGCTGCCGCCACCGTGGACCGGGTGTACCTGCTCGGGCCGGATGGCCTGCGACCGAGGACCTGAGCCCCCGTGCCCGCCGCTCGCCTCGCCGTCGCGCCCCGGTTTCTCGTCCCCTACGCGGCGAGTCTCGGGGAACTCTTCCGGCATCCGGGCCGCGCGCTGCTCTCGGCGCTCGGCATCGCCGTCGGGGTCGCGATGGGGATGGCGGTGCATATCATAAACAACAGTGCAATCAGTGCATTCTCACTGTCAGTTAATGTGCTTTCTGGGGAGGCAGACCTGGTGGTGCGCGGCCCGCGCGGAGGCTTCGACGAGGCGGTCTTCCCCGTGGTCGCGCGACTGCCCGGCGTCGAGGTGGCAAGCCCGGCGGTCGAGGTCGACGCGAAGCTTGCCGGCCGCCGCGAGACGATCAAGGTGCTCGGGCTCGACCTGTTGCGCGCCGGGGCGGTGCAGCCGGCGCTGCTGGCGGATCTCGAGGTTTCGGTGCTCGACCTGTTCGACCCCGACACCGTCCTGATCAGCCCGCAGGCCGCGGAGCAGTTGGGACTGAAGCGAGGCGACATGCTCGCGCTCCAGGTCGGGGCGCGCGACATCAATCTGCGGGTAGCGGGGCTGCTCGCGCCCGGTGCATTCCCGCAACGCGCGGCGCTCATGGACATTGCCTCTGCCCAGTGGCGGCTGGACCGAATCGGCACGCTCAACCGGATCGACATCCGTGCCGCCTCCGGCTCCGACCTCGCCGCGCTGCGGAAGTCGATCGAAGCGGTGCTGCCCGCCGGGGTCCAGGTCGCCGCACCGGACGAGGAGGTGCGCCGCGGTGCGAGCCTGTCCCGCGCGTACCGGGTGAATCTCGATATGCTCGCACTGGTGGCGCTCTTCACAGGGGGGTTCCTCGTCTTCTCGACGCAGGCGCTGGCCGTGCTGCGGCGCCGGCAGCACTTGGCCCTGCTGCGCGTGCTCGGCGCGACGCCCTGGGAGCTGACGCGCACGCTGTTGCTCGAAGGGCTCGTGATCGGCATCGTTGGCGCCGTGGTTGGGGTCGCACTCGGCTACGGGCTCGCGTCGGTTGCCCTTGCCAAGCTGGGCGGCGACCTGGGCGCCGGATACTTTCGCGGCGTCGCGACGCAGGCGGAGGTCGACCCGCTGTCGGTCCTGTTGTTCCTCGGCTTGGGCGTCGCGACGGCGGTGATCGGCGCGGCGGTGCCGGCTTTCGCCGCGGCCCGGAATTCCCCCTTTACGGCGCTGAAGGCCGGCAGCCCCGAGCCCACGGCCGCCACGCCCCGCTACCGCTGGGGCGGTCTAGCTCTGATCGTGCTCGGCGCGGCGCTGGCGCCGCTGCCGGCGTTCGGCCAACTGCCGGTGCCCGGTTACGCCGCGGTCGCGCTCGTCCTCCTCGGAGCGGTCTGGCTCACGCCGTCGCTCACCCGGCGCTTCCTCGCGTACCTGCCGCTGCCGCGCTCGCCCAGTGCGCAGCTCGCCGTAGCGCAGTTGCGCGGCGCGCCGAACCTCTCCGGCGCGAGCGTCGCGGCCATCGTCGTGAGCTTCAGCCTCATGGTGGCGATGGCGATTATGGTCTGGTCCTTCCGCGAGTCGCTGGAGGCGTGGCTTACGCGGGTGCTGCCGGCCGATGTCTACGTCCGGGCGAGCCTCTCGGGCGATACTGCCTTCTTCAGCCCCGAGGACCAGGCGGAGATGCTCGCGACCCCAGGTGTGGCGCGCGTCGAGTTCCAGCGGCAGCTCTCGGTGCTGCTCGACCCGCGCCATCCCGCGGTCGGCGTGATCGCGAAGACGGTGGACGCCGAGCGCGCGCCCAAGGTACTGCCGCTTCTCGCCGAGCCGGTGCCGGTCCCGCCCGGCGCGCACCCCGCGTGGATCTCGGAGGCGGTCGCGGACCTGTACGGCGTGGCGCCGGGCGGACACCTCGCGCTGCCCCTCGCCGGCACCGCCCATGCGTTCTTCGTCGCCGGTATCTGGCGCGATTACGCGCGCACCTCCGGGTGCGGTCGTGATCGATCGGGATCTCTACACGAAGCTCACCGGCGACCGGCGCGTGACCGACGCCGCGCTGTGGCTGGAGCCGACTGCGAGCGTGGACGCGGTGGCCGAGCATCTGCGCAACCGCGTCGGCCGCGGCATCGAGATCGCGGAGCCACGGGTCATCCGCCAGATCTCGCTCGCGGCGTTCGACCGCACGTTCGCCATCACCTATCTCCTCGAAGCGGTGGCGGTGCTCATCGGGCTCTTCGGCATCAGCATGAGCTTCTCCGCGCAGGCGATCGCGCGACGGGCGGAGTTCGGAATGCTGCGGCACGTCGGCATGACCCGGCGCGGCATCGGCGAGATGCTCGCGACCGAGGGTGCGCTGCTGGGCGCGTTCGGCGTGGTCGTCGGTCTCGTGCTGGGGTTTGCGGTGAGCCTGATCCTGATCTACGTGGTCAATCGCCAATCGTTTCACTGGAGCATGGATCTGCACGTACCCTGGACGCTGCTCGCGATCCTGGCGATGGTGCTGATCTCGGCGGCGGCGCTCACGGCGGTGCTGAGCGGCCGGCAGGCGCTCGGCGACAACGTGCTGCGCGCGGTGCGGGAGGACTGGTAGGCGATGGTGCGGCTGCTCGCACTTCTCATCGCCGTCACGTTCGCGCTGCCGGGGCGGCCCGATACGCTCTTCGCCGAGGTGGTGCCGGGACGCCCGTTCAGTTTTCCCGCGGACCACGGCGCGCACCCCGACCATCGCACCGAGTGGTGGTACGTGACCGGCTGGCTGCAGCTCGACGGCAAACCGCTCGGCTTCCAGGTCACGTTCTTCCGCAGCCGCACCGCGGGACAGGACGAAAATCCGAGCCGCTTCACGCCGAATCAGATCCTCGTCGCCCACGCCGCGCTGAGCGATCCCGCCCACGGCCGTCTCCTGCACGATCAGCGCGTCTCGCGGGCCGGATTCGGTCTCGCTGAAGCAGCGGTCGGCGAGGCGAAGGTGACGCTCGACGGCTGGCGCTTCGACCAGGTGGGCGATCGGTTCCGGATCGACATCGGGGCGCGGGAGTTCCGGCTCGATCTCACGCTCGAGCCGACGCAGCCGCCGCTCTTGCAGGGGGAGGGTGGTTACAGCCGCAAGGGACCGAACGCGAAGTCGGCGAGCTACTACTACACCATGCCTCACCTCGAGGTGAGCGGCACGGTAACGCGCGACGGCAATGCGCGGCCCGTGACGGGTGAAGCGTGGCTCGATCGCGAGTGGTCGAGCCAGTACATGGAGACCGAGGCGGAAGGCTGGGACTGGACCGGCATCAACCTCGACGACGGAGCCGCGCTGATGGCGTTTCGCATGCGCAAGAAGGGCGGCGGCACGGTCTGGGCGGGCGGCACGATACGCAGCGCAGCGGGCGAGGTCACTTGGCTCAAACCCGAAGACATCGCGTTCGAGCCGAACCGGGTGTGGCGATCGCCGCGCTCGGGCGCGAGCTACCCGGTGGCGATGAAGGTGCGCGCGGGCACGCGCGTGTTCGAGCTCGAGCCCATGATGGACGATCAGGAAAACGACACCCGGCGCTCGACCGGCACCATCTACTGGGAAGGCGCCGTGCGGGCGAAGGAGGCGGGGCGCGAGGTGGGGCGCGGTTACCTGGAGCTCACCGGATACTGGAGCGCCATGCGGCTGTGATCAGTTAAGGCGCGGCGCGTTTCGCCTGAGCTCTACCAGCTGCTCGCGCACTTCCTGCGCTTCGGTCACGTCGGGCGCGAGCTCGAGGTAGCGCTCGAAGTCTGCGATCGCAGCCTGAAAGCACTCGAGCTGCAGGTAGAGACCCGCGCGCTCGCGCAGTTCGTCCACGTTGTCCGGCGCGATGAGGATGATGCGTTGGGAGCAGGAGAGGGCACGCTCGAGGTCGCTGCGGCTCGCGTAGATCGCCTTCAGATTGCGCAGCATGCGCACCAGGACGTCGCTCTTGGCGGCGGGTCCGAGCATGCCGGCCACCTGTTCCTCGGGTGGCACGTCGTCTCCCTTCAGCAGCTTGAGCCGCTCGCGCAGTTCCTCCAGCGAAAGCGAAATGCCGCCCGAATAGGGATCGATGATGACCATGCCGCCGCTCACTGCACACCGCACCAGAAAATGGCCGGGAAAGGAGACGCCCGACAGCGGCAGCCCGAGGCGCCGTCCGACCTCGATGTACACGATCGACAGGGTGAGCGGAATGCCGAGCCGCCGATCGAGCACGTCGTTCAGGCCTGTTGCGCGGATCGTAATAGTCGGCGGGATTCGGTCGGAAGCCGAGCTCCTCGAAGAGATAGCGGTTGAGCGCCTCGATCTGCTGCTGCACGGGCAGGTCTGGGGCAAGGCGGCGCCGCAGGGTGTCGGCGAGGCCGTCGAGGCGCCCGAGGTAGGCGGATACGTCGAGCTCGGGATACTCCTCTGCGGCCACCAGCAGCGCCGCCTCCGCGAAGATCGATGTGATCATCGGGCCGCCCCATCAGGTCCTGCAACCGCTTCGTCGCCGGCGACGTCATGCGCGTTCTGGCGGGCGCTAGCCGTCCTGGCGCAGCGGGCCGGGGGGCAGGAGCAGGGCAGGGATGGACTGCTGCGCGCGCTCCGCAGGCCTCGCCGACGCGCGTGCGGGCGAGACCTCTGCGGTGTCTTGCAGACCGTCCGCCGGCGTGTAGGGCTGCGTGAAGATCGGATCCGACGCTGCCGCCGAAGCCGGACGCGAAGCGCGCGCGTGCGGAGACTCGCTGCGACTGCGACTGCGGTGTGGGGCGGAACGGCTCTCGCGACCACTTTCGCGGGGCGGGCGTTCGCGTGCGAACTCCGGCAATGCGATCACCTCGAGTTTCATCTTGGCCAGCTTTTCGATCGCCGCGAGCTGCTCGCGTTCGTCGGGCGCGACGAGCGAGATCGCTTCGCCCGATGCTCCCGCGCGGCCGGTGCGGCCGATCCGGTGCACGTAGTTCTCGTGCCGTCGGGCAGCTCGTAATTGACCACCAGCGGCAGCTCTTCGATGTCGAGCCCGCGCGCCGCGACGTCGGTGGCGACCAGGACCCGGATCGTCCCGTCCTTGAATCCGTCGAGCGCCACCAGCCGCTCCTGTTGCGTCTTGTCGCCGTGAATCGCCGTCGCCCCGACACCGGCTTTCTCGAGCCATCGCGAAAGCCGCGCGGCGCCGACCCGCGTCGACACGAATACCAGCACCTGCGAGAGATGCCGCGATTCGAGTAGATGCAGGAGCAGATCGCGCTTGAGCTCGGAGGCGACGAAGTGCACCACGTGGGTGACGTTGTTGGTGGCGGTGTTGCGCGGGGCCACCTCGATCATCAACGGCGCACGCATGAAGTGCGACGCGAGCCGGCGGATGTCTTCGGAAAAGGTCGCCGAGAAGAGCAGGTTCTGCCGCCCTGCCGGGAGCTGGGCCAGAATACGGCGGATGTCGGGCAGGAATCCCATGTCGAGCATGCGATCCGCTTCGTCGAGCACGAGAAACTGGACCTGCCCGAGATGCACGGTCTTGTTGTTCAAGTGATCCAGGAGCCGGCCCGGTGTGGCCACGACGATCTCCGCCCCGGCGCGCAGCGCCGCGATCTGCGGATCGATGCTCACGCCTCCGTACACGCAAGCGGTGCGCAGCGCCAGATTACGGCTGTAGCCGCGCGCACTTTCCTCCACCTGCAAAGCGAGCTCGCGGGTGGGCGTTAGCACCAGGGCGCGCACGGGATGGCGCGCAGGCGAGACGCTCGTGCTGACATGAGCACGCAGGCGCTCGAGGATGGGCAACACGAACGCAGCGGTCTTGCCGGTGCCGGTCTGGGCGGCCGCCATCACGTCCTGGCCGGCGAGCACGACCGGGATGCCCTTCTCCTGGATCGGCGTGGGGTCCGTATAA
>CAVTGS010000006.1:0-63789 GCA_963734295.1 uncultured beta proteobacterium
AGGCTCGATTTGTTTGCCAAGCCAGCCGGTTCACCTAGGGATGAAAAAGTAGTAGTCCGCCGTGTAGTCGATGCGCGCTGGTGTCGCCGCCGTGGCTTGGGAACAACCTGTCTTGGGTGCCACGCCGCCCGCGGTGTTCACCCGCTGGATGCTCGTGACCTTGCTGAACGAACCCGCCGGACCGACGGACTTCGCAGAGAGCAGCAGCCAGGGAATCGCGTCGGCCGCCGGCGCATCGGCACGTTCCTTCACCGCGCCGAGGATCTTGCTGCCATCGCTCGATTCCCAATGGGGGCCGGCATAGTGTCGGCCGATTCGGTTCCCACGCGCGTCGAAGAGATCGGCTTCGGGCGCCACGAACACCCATTCGTATGCTCCGGCTTGATCTTTCTTGGCACGGCATTCGTAGATCTGCACGCCCTTTGCGGGAACGATCATCGCCAGGGATTCGTTCGCGCCGGGCTTGAGCTTGTCTGGCACCTTGACCGCGGGGGTCGGCGGTTGCGGGCTCGCGCAGGCGGCGACGACGAGCGCCATAGAGAAGACCGCGACCTTGGATGCATGAGACATGGTGTCCTCCTTCACGCAGTGGTTTGACGCCAAAGACCGGCGTCAGCCGTGGGAGTTCAAGCAGCGTTCACACGCCCCCGATGCAGACGTACTTGATCTCGAGATACTCCTCGATCCCGTAGCTCGAGCCTTCGCGTCCGATACCGGACTGCTTCATGCCCCCGAACGGTGCCACCTCGTTGGAAATGGCACCGGTATTGACGCCGACCATGCCGAACTCGAGGGCTTCGGCGACGCGGAAGACGCGGCCGACGTCCCGGCTGTAGAAGTAGGCGGCGAGCCCGGATTCCGTATCGTTGGCGATGCGGATCGCTTCGGCCTCGGTCTCGAAGCGCGCGAGCGGTGCGACCGGACCGAACGTCTCCTCGCGCATGACGAGCATTTCCCGCGTGACACCGGTGATGACCGTGGGCTCGAAGAACGTGCCGCCGAGCGCGTGCCGGCGCCCCCCGACCAGCACTCGGGCGCCCTTGCCCACCGCATCCGCGACGTGCGCCTCGACCTTCTCCAGCGCTGCCAGATCGATCAGCGGCCCCTGCTCCACGCCGGGGTCGGTGCCGACACCGACCTTGAGCGCCCCAGCCTTCTCGGCGAGCTTCGCGGCGAAGGCGTCGTGGATCCCGCGCTGGACGAGGATGCGGTTCGCGCAGACGCAGGTCTGGCCGGCGTTGCGGTACTTCGAAGCCATGGCGCCGTCCACCGCCGCGTCGAGGTCGGCGTCGTCGAACACGATGAAGGGTGCATTGCCGCCGAGCTCCAGCGAGATCTTCTTCACCGTGTCCGCGCTCTGCCGCATGAGCAGGCGCCCGACCTCGGTGGAGCCGGTGAACGTGAGCTTGCGCACGATCGGGGCTGCCGGTCAGCACCTGCCCGATCGCAACCGGGTCGCCCGTGATCACGTTGAACACGCCCGCCGGGAGTCCGGCCCGCGCCGCCAGCTCGGCCAGCGCGAGTGCGGAGAGCGGCGTCTGCTCCGCGGGCTTCACCACCATCGTGCAGCCGGCGGCGAGCGCGGCACCCGCCTTGCGCGTGATCATCGCGGCCGGGAAGTTCCAGGGCGTGATGGCGGCGCACACCCCCACCGGCTGCTTCAGCACGAGCATGCGTTTGCCATGCTGGATGACGGGCAGCGTCTCGCCGCACACGCGCTTGGTTTCTTCCGCGAACCACTCGAGGAACGACGCCGCGTAGGCGATCTCGGCGCGCGCCTCGGCGAGCGGCTTCCCTTGTTCACGGGTCATGACGAGGGCGAGATCTTCGCGATGCTCGAGCATGAGCTCGAACCAGCGGCGGAGCACGGCCGCGCGTTCCTTGGCCGTCCTGGCGCGCCAGTCGGGCCAGGCTGCAGCCGCGGCAGCAACGGCCCGGAGCGCGTCGGCGTCTCCCATGGCGGGTACCGTGGCGATCTGCTCGCCGCTCGCGGGATCGAGGACGGGAAGCGTCGCGCCCTGTGCCGCGTCGACCCAAGTCCCGTCCACGTAGGCTCGGGTGCGCAGCAAAGAGGGGTCTTGCAGTGGGATCATCGAGTAACCTGCCGGGTGTGCGTTGGATTCTAGCATCGCGCCCGCGCTTACTTCCCGGCGCCGGGGCGGAGAATCGCCGTGCCGGGCTTCGGAATGGATATTGCTCTCGCCGCGGCCCGGCGACACGGGACAGCGTTGCAGAAAGACAACATACCCTGTCTATAATCCCCATCCTCCGCTACAGTCTCGACACTTCACAATCGGATGCTCACCGTGCGACACGTCCTCCAATCCCGTAGCCGCACCGTCCCGGCGGCTCTGATCTTCATCGCGCTCCTTTCCGGGTGCGCCACGACGAACAAGAAGGACCCGCTCGAGCCGATGAACCGGATGGTGTTCGCGGTCAACAAGGCAGCGGACACCGCTCTGATCAAGCCGGTAGCGACGATCTACACGCGGCTCACGCCTCAGTTCCTGCGCACCGGGCTTTCGAATGTGGTCGCCAACATGCGCGACGTGATCACGGTCGTGAACAGCACCTTGCAGTTCAAGTTCGGTCAGGCTGCGCGCGACCTCGAGCGGGTCGTGATCAACACCGTCTTCGGTGCCGTGGGCTTCTTCGATCTGGCGAGTCGGGACGGGTTGACGCGCAATCGCGAGGACTTCGGCCAGACCCTGGCGGTGTGGGGCGTGCCCTCCGGCCCCTTTCTCGTGCTGCCGCTGATCGGACCGTCCACTTTCCGCGACGGCGCGGGCCTGATCGTGGACTTCTACACGTATCCGCCGACGTGGCTCTTCACGGACGTGAGCACGGCAAACATCGTCTACGGGGCAACAGTCGTCATCCTGCGCGCCGATGCGCTCGAAGCGCAGGAGTTCGTGAGCGGCGCGGCGGTGGACGAATACTCGTTCGTGCGCGAGGCTTGGCTGCAGCAACGCAGAAATCTCATCTGGGATGGCAACCCGCCGCGCGAAGAATTGGACGACGACGAGGACGACGAGCCGCAGAAGAAGGGCGATGCCGAACCCGCCGTACCTCCCGCCGCAGGGGCACCCATCGCGCCATCCGAGGCACCTCTCAGCAGTGCGGAATCCCGCGAGCCCGTGACGACGCCGTCCGGAACCCCCGTGACGGTCGCGCTCCCCGCGTCCGAAACCTGATCGTCCGCCGCCCCGGGCGGGGCCGTCCTGACTCCCTACTTCAGCGGCTTGAAGCGAATCCGCTTCGGTCGCGCACCCTCCTCGCCCAGGCGCTTCTTCTTGTCCGCTTCGTATTCCTGGTAGTTGCCGTCGAAGAACACGACCCGTGAGTCGCCCTCGAAGGCGAGGATGTGGGTCGCGATGCGATCGAGAAACCAGCGGTCGTGAGAGATCACAAGCACGGTGCCGGCGAACTCGAGCAATGCATCCTCCAGCGCGCGCAGGGTCTCGACGTCGAGATCGTTCGAAGGCTCGTCGAGCAGCAGCACGTTCCCGCCTTCGAGCAGCGTCTTCGCGAGGTGCAGCCGCCCGCGCTCGCCGCCCGAGAGCTGGCCCACGCGTTTCTGCTGGTCCGCGCCCTTGAGGTTGAAGCGTCCCAGGTAGGCGCGCGAGGGCATCTCGAACTTGCCGACGGTGATGAGATCGGCGCCGCCGGAAACGTTCTCCCACACCGTCTGCGCATCGTCGAGCGATTCGCGCGTCTGCTCCACCACCGCGAGCTTCACCGTCGGACCGATCACGATGGTGCCGCTGTCGGGCTGCTCCTTGCCGGTGAGCATGCGAAAGAGTGTCGACTTGCCGGCGCCGTTCGGGCCGATGATGCCGACGATGGCGCCGGGCGGAACCTTGAACGAGAGCTTGTCGACGAGCAGACGGTCGCCGTAGCCCTTGCTCACGTCCTTGAGCTCGATGACCTCGTTGCCGAGCCGGTCGGCCACGGGAATGAAGATCTCCTGCGTTTCGTTGCGCTTCTGGTGCTCGTAGGACGAGAGCTCCTCGAAGCGCGCGATGCGCGCCTTGCTCTTCGCCTGCCGCGCCTTCGGATTCTGGCGCACCCACTCGAGCTCGGCCTTCATCGTCTTGATGCGCGCGGCCTCTTGCCTCGCTTCGACTTCGAGGCGAGCTTCCTTCTGCTCGAGCCACGACGAGTAATTGCCCTGCCACGGGATGCCGTAGCCGCGGTCCAGCTCGAGAATCCAGCCGGCGGCGTTGTCGAGGAAATAGCGGTCGTGGGTGACCGCGATCACGGTGCCGGGGAACTTCTGCAGGAAGTGCTCGAGCCACTCGACGCTCTCGGCGTCGAGGTGGTTCGTAGGCTCGTCCAGGAGCAGCATGTCGGGCTTCGAGAGCAGCAGCCGGCAAAGCGCCACGCGCCGTTTCTCGCCCCCCGAAAGCTGGGCCACCTTCGCCTCCCAGGGCGGCAGACGCAGCGCATCAGCGGCGATCTCGAGCTGGTGCTCGGCGTCGCCGCCGGCGGTCGCGACGATCGCCTCGTACTTCGCCTGCTCGGTGGCGAGCCGGTCGAAATCCGCGTCGGGCTCGGCGTAGGCCGCGTAGATCTCATCGAGCTTTCGCTTCGCCTCGGCGATGTCGCTCATGCCCTCCTCCACCGCCTCGCGCACGGTCATTCCGGGATCGAGCCGCGGCTCCTGCGGCAGGAAACCGATGCGCAGGCCGGACAGCGGGATCGCCTCGCCGTCGAACTCGCGGTCCTCGCCGGCCATGATGCGAAGCAGAGTCGACTTGCCGGAGCCGTTCAAGCCGAGCACGCCGATCTTTGCCCCGGGCAAGAACGAGAGGGAGATATCCTTCAGGATCACACGCTTGGGCGGCACCACCTTGCTCACCCGATTCATGCTGTAGACGTATTGGGCCACGGGGAAAGTTTGCCGGAAGACTCCGGTCGACGTGTTGGGAAAGCGGCATTATCCACTCGCCGCGGTCTACCGTCATGACTCGGTCTTCCGCATTCGCTACCATGTGTGGGTTGCCAACGACCCGCGGGGCCATTCCGCACCGCGGTCCATCCGTCCCGAGGAGAAGTGCCCGATGCGTGGCCTGTTGCTGGCCGGTCTTGTCCTGCTCGCTGCCGCGGCCTTGGCCGACCCGCCGCGCGCGCCCGCCCCCGCATGGAAGGGCGATTTCGACCAGATGCTCGCGCGCCGCGTGATTCGCTTTGCCGTGCCATACAGCCGCACGCTCTACGTGAACGACAGGGGCCGGGAGCTGGGGTTGTCGGCCGAGCTCGCGCGCGACTTCGAGCGTTACCTCAACCGGAAGTATCGGCGGCGGCTCGGCACACACCCGCTCGAAGTGCATCTGATCGCTACCTCCCGCAACGAGCTCTTGCCGAACGTCGCCAACGGACTCGCGGACGTCGCGGCCGGCAATCTCACCGTGACCGAGAGCCGGTCCAGCCTGGTCGACTTCGTCGCGCCTGCGGACCGCAAGCCCAACACCGAGCTCGTGCTGACCCGCGCGGGCGGCCCCGTCGTCGCGTCGGTCGAAGACCTCGCGGGCAAGACCGTGCACGTGCGCAAATCCTCGAGCTATCACGAAAGCCTCCAGGCCCTCAACGATCGGCTCAGGAAAGAGGGCAAGGCGCCGGCCAAGCTCGCGCTCGTGCCCGAAGGGCTCGAGGACGAGGACATGATGGAGATGCTGAACGCCGGTCTCGTGCAGGTGATCGTCGTGGACGACTGGAAAGCGAAGATGTGGGCGCAGATCCTGCCGCACGTGCGGGTCAACGACCAAGCGGCGGTGGGCGCGGGGGGTGTCGTGGGCTGGGCCATCCGCAAGGAAAGCCCGGAGCTGCGCGCCGAGCTAGAAGCGTTCTACGACGAATTCGCCCGAAAGCAGGGGGTGTACGAGGAGCGATTGAAACAGGCGATGAGGCGGGTGAAGCAGATCAGGAACAATGCCGCCGAGGCCGAGATCAGGAAGCTCCGGGACACGATCGCGCTCTTCAGGAAGTATGGCGAACAGTACGACTTCGATCCGCTGATGCTGGCGGCCCAGGCGTATCAGGAATCGCAGCTCGACCAGAGCACGGAGAACTACTTCGGCGCGATCGGCGTCATGCAGATCATGCCGGCGACCGGTGCCAACCTCAAGGTGGGCGACATCCACGCCCTCGAACCGAACATCCACGGCGGCGCCAAGTACATGGACGAGATCATGACCCGCTACTTCGCAGACGCCGCGTTCACCGACGCCAACCGCAGCCTCTTCGCCTGTGCGAGCTATCGCGCCGGGCCCCGCGCCATCGCGAAAATGAGGACCGAGGCGAAGCAGCGTGGGCTCGACCCGAACCAGTGGTTCAACAATGTCGAGGTGGTCACCAGCGAGAAGATCGGCATCGCGACCACCACCTACGTGCGCAACGTCTTCAAATACTACGTCGCCTACAAGCTCGCGGTCGAGGGGCTCGAGACGTCGAAAGTCGCCCGCGACGCGGTCGCAGCCGCAGCCGCAAGGGCGCGCAGGTCGAGCTGCCGGGCCGCTGCGGGCGGTAGGCAGGAAACGGCCCATGCAGACGCCGGCGCATCGGCCGCCTGGTTCAACTCTTCGTCTGCGGCATCGACGACGGCGACGCATCGGGCTTCGGTACCCGCCGCGGATGAGGATGTCGGGCCCGCGCGGCGTCCATCTCCGCGAGCGTGATGCGGCCGTCGCGGTCGGTGTCGATCTCTTCGAAGTGCCGCGCCAGGCGCGGCATGGCCTGCTCGGCCTCCGCCTTCGATAGCGTGCCGTCGCCGTCGGTGTCTGCGCGCTTCCAGGCGGCCTCGAAGCGCTGCTTCATCTGCGCGCGGCATTGCTCCGGATCCTTCTCGCACTGCGCCATCCGCGCGCGCCTGGCGCTGTGCATCTCGTCTTGAGTAAGCTTGCCATCCTTGTTGGCATCGATCTCACCGAAGTGCTCGGCCAGGTGCGGCGGGCCCTGTGCCGCTTCTTCCTTGCTCACGGTGCCGTCACCGTCGGTATCGAGCTGCTTCCAGCGCGCCTCGAAACGCGCGTGGGCTCGTTCGCGGCACGTCGCCGGATCCTGCTTGCAGCGCTCCGACGCCTGCGGTGCGGGGACCTGATCGGCCGCTGGCATGGCGCTCGCGCTCGCGAGACCGCAAAGGGAGGCCGCAACAAGAATCCTGGAAATGTTCGCGCTCATGATGATCTCCGGTGAGTGATCACGTTGCATTCGGGTTCGTTGCGAACTAACGGTGCCACTCGCGTTGCGTTGACCGATTCCACGGCGGGCTTGCAAGCGTGCGTATGTCGCCCGAACGATTTCTGTCACCCGACGTTGCGGCGGCGGCCACGGGCAAGCGCCCTCGAATACCTCGGATATAATTCGTGAAGCCTACGTGAGAAGGGGAGGATCGGAGATGACCACGACGTGGATTCTGGTGGCGAACGCGGCGGCAGCGAAGCTTTACGCGAACGACGGGCCGAAGAAGGGTCTGCGCAAGATCAGGGAGTTCGCTCACCCGGCCAGCCGGGAAAAGGGCTCGCAGCTCGTGAGCGATCGTCCGGGTCACTTCCAGAGTCACGGTAATGGTCATGGCGCCTATGTCTCGGGCCATGCCCCCAAGGAGGTGGAGGCCGAACACTTTGCCGTGGAGCTCTGCAAGGAGCTCGACCACGGCCGGACCACCAACGCCTATCAGCGTCTCATCCTGGTGTCTGCGCCAGGATTTCTGGGGCTCATGAACGGTCACCTGAGCCACCATGTCAAGCAGCTCGTATCCGAAATCTTCGAGAAGGACTACACGAAGATCGACGAGCGAGCGCTCGCGGGTCACCTCGAAACCTGCATCTATCTCTGATCCTGAAGCGCGGCGCAATGCGAGCGTCCGCACTAGTCCGGACGATCTAAATTCTCCCTCGGCGGGGCCGGGCGGCGCTGGATTCCCCCGTTAGATCAACGGGTACGGAGAAATCTACCAATTTGGCAGATTTGCTTTTGTGCCGTACCCGTGCCATTAATTCACGCGAGGAGCGAACCCGAGGCGATTGCAGCCGACAGGACACTCCGGCCCGCGAGCAGATCGGGCGAGCCCAACCAACCCCCAACAAAAAGGCGGAAGGCGCGTGCAGCAAGCGATCGATCGTGGCGTTCTGAAAACGGATCGGCGTCCTCACCGCACGGTCGGGAATGCGGGCCGCTTCGAGGGAAGGAACCGTTGATGGAGCATCGCCCTCCGCGGCTCGCGAAGTTCACCCCGCCAGACGTAACCGAGCTCGTCCCGCGCGCGCGTCTTTTTGCCGAGCTCGATCGTGCAGGCAAGCACACCGCGATCTGGGTGACGGGACCGGCAGGTGCGGGGAAAACCGCACTGGCGGCCTCGTGGCTCGCCGCGCGCGGTCCTCACCACGTGTGGTACTCCCTGGACGAGGACGACGCCGACCCTGCGGCCTTCTTCCACTATCTCGGACTCGCCGCGAGTCCGGCAGGGCAGGATCGGGGGACCGGCCTGCCGGCCTTCAGTCCCGACTGCCTGCCCGGTCTCGACACGTTCGCGCGGCGCTACTTCGAGATGCTCTTCGGGCAGTGGCAGACACCCTGGGTGCTGGTGCTCGACAACTTCGAAAAGGTCGCGTCGGCACCTGCCCTGCAGACCATCGTCGAAGCCGCGCTGAAGAGCATGACGCCGGGGGGCACGCTGGTCGTCTTGAGCCGCGAGGATCCCTGTGCGCGCTTCGCCCGCTGGCAGGCGAGCCGGGAGCTTTCGGTCATAAACTGGTACGACTTGAAGCTCACCGACGAGGAAGCCGCGGCATTCATCAGGCGCTGGGGATTCGATCCGGACGCGCTGCGAGCGCTGGTTGACGCGTCGGGCGGCTGGGCGGCGGGGCTCACGTTGCTGCTGAACGCGTACAAGGACGGCTCGGCGCTGCCGCAGACGGGGTCGCGGCCCGCGTCGGTGCTCGTGGACTACTTCGCCGAGGAAAGCTTCGTGAAGATTCCGGCCGACCACCGCGGGTTCCTCCTGCGAACTGCGTTCGTACCGCGCATGACCGCCGCCATGGGCGCCGCGCTGTCGGGGCAACCCGACGCCGACGCTATCCTGGCGGAGCTCAGCCGGCAGAACATGTTCACGGAGCGCCGCGGCGGCCGCGAAGGCATCTACCAGTACCATCCGCTCTTTCGCAACTTCCTGCTCGACCGGGCGCAGGCCGAGTTTCCGCCCCAGGAGTTCCAGCGGCGGCGGCATGATGCGGCCGAGCTGCTGGAGCAGGACGGGCAGTTCGAAGCCGCGGCAGAGCTCTACATCGGCGCGCGCGAGTGGAACGATCTCGCGCGGCTCATCCGCCAGCACGGCTGGGCGCTGGTGGCGCAGGCGCGACACCGAACGCTCCTGTCATGGCTGGACGCGATGCCGGAGTCGGTGATCGCCGACTCGCCGTGGCTCTCTTTCCGCAAGGGCGGCTGCGAGCTTCTGCGCGACCCTGGTGTCGGCTACACGTGGCTCGAGCGGGCGTACGCGCGTTTCAAGCAGGAGGACGACCCGGTCGGCCTCTACGTCACCTGGTCCGCGATCATGGCGAGTTTCACGCTGCAGTGGGGCTCGTTCGTCGAGGTCGACCGCTGGCTCGTGGAGCTCGACGAGCTGCGCCGGCGCCATCCCGAGTATCCGACGACGGACATCGAGGTGCGGGTCATCAACGGCGGTGTTGCCGTCATGATCCGGAAGCTCGACCACCCGATGCTCGAGCAGTGGGCAAAGCGCGCGCACGAACTGGTGCGAGTGCTCCAGGATCCCCATCAGCGCGCGCAGCTCGCGACCTTCGCGATGATGTATGCCCTGTGGCGCGGCGATCTCCGGAGCGGGCGCCTGATTCGCGCGGAGCTGGAAGCGGTAGCGGCAACGCACCGGGTGGCGCCGCTCTCGGCGCAGCTCTGCCTGATGTGGGAAGTTATCCAGGACGTGCTCGATGCCAACGTCGAGCGCGCGCTCGAGGGGACGCGCAAGGTGCTCGCTCTCGCCGCGACGAGCGGCGTTCACGTGCTCGACGTGTGGCACTACTATCATGCCGCGCTCGCCGCACTCGTCGCGGGCGACCTCGCGGCCGCCACGCGTTATGCGGATAACATGCAAGAAGCGCTGCTTCCGGACCAGTTGATGAACAAGGTCAACTACCAGTATCTGCGCGCCGCGATCCTGCTCCACCGCGGCGAGACGCGGCGCGCCCTCGAACTCGCGGAGGAGTATCTCGCGCTCGCCGACGCGCTCGGCTCGGGGATGGCAAGCACGATCTTCCGGCTGCAGCTGGCGCTGACCCTGATCGCCTGCGGCAGCCACGTGCGGGCGCGCGAGGTTCTCGCGCATGCGCTCAAGCTCGCCGAGACGATCGGCAGCACCTTGCTGCGCTTTACCGGGCTGTGCGCGCTCGCGCGCTCGCTCCTCTCGACAGGCGAACACGAGGCGGGACTGGCGGTGCTGCGCCACGCATTCGCGCTCGGTGCCGACCAGGACCTGATGGTGGTCTTCCCGGTGGCAGCGCCGGGCATGATGGCGCACCTATGCAGCCGCGCCGTCGATGCCGGGATCGAGCCCGATTACGTGCGGCGCCTGATCGCGAAGCTCGGGCTCGCGCCGGTATCGCCGGCAGTTCAGGAATGGCCGTGGCCGGTCAGGATCCTCACGCTCGGACGATTCGCGGTGGAGCGCTACGGCAAGCCGCTGCGGTCGTCCGGCAAAGCGCAGCACAAGCCGCTCGATCTGCTGAAGGCGCTCATCGCCCTGGGCGGTGTGGATGTCAACACGCGCCAGCTCACGGAAGCGCTCTGGCCGGACGCCGACGGCGATGCGGCCCAGGGCGCCTTCGATGCCACCCTGCACCGTCTGCGGCGACTGATCGAGGTGGACAACGCGGTGCTGCTCAAGGACGGCAAGCTCACCCTGAACGACCAAGTCTGCTGGGTCGATGCCCGGGCGTTCGAGCAGGCCTGCCGACAGGAGGAAGGCGCCGAGGGGGCGGCAGCCGCGGCCGGCATCCCCTGCGATGCCCGGCTCATCAGGCGGCTCTACCGCGGCGCCTTCATGGCCACCGAGGACGATCAGCCATGGATGCTGCAGTTGCGCGAGCGGCTGCGCGCCCTCTTTCGCCGCCGCGTGATGGCGATCGGTCAGGCGCTCGAGCATCGCTACCACTGGGACCAGGCGATCGAGCTCTACCAGCACGCGCTCGACATCGACCCGCTGGCGGAGGAGGCCTATCAGCGCCTCATGCTCGCGCAGCGCGAGCTCGGGCGCCTGGCCGACGCGCTCGACATCTACCGGCGCTGCCGGGAAACCCTCTCCCACTCTCTTGGCATACGACCGTCCGCGACCACGGAAGCGATCCATCGCAGCCTGCGCGACGTGATCTGAAGGCAGCTTCACTCATGACGAGCACATCGCAGGCAGAAGTCTTTAGAACGATGCAATACGTAAGCGATTCGTAAGTGGGCGCCCGGTAAACTCCTCTCCAGCTGCGGAAAACAGCAATTCCTCTCGGGAAAAACTGGACGCGATTTTCCCAACCGCGAATCTCCTGGCGCGGGTCTCTTCGTTTTCCGCAGCTTTTTTCTCTTCCCGCGGCCCTTTCGCTTTATCCCCTTCAGCGGTTCGAGGCTGCCGCGCTTGGCGGGTGCCTGCCAGGGGCAAGCGGCCACTGCCCGATCACCCGGTAGGTCGACCCGGCGGAACCGAGCTTCGACTCGACGAGCACGAAATCCTGCACCTCCCATGCGAAGCCTTCGAACTCGGGAAGCGTCTCGCACCTGGCGTCGCGCAGCAGTGTGACGTGGGGGAAGAACGGACGGTCCTCCGTCCTGAGACCTATCGTGTCGAGGCCCGAGCCGAGCCTGGCCGCAAGCACCGCCAGGCCCTCCGGCGCCGGCGCGGGCGCGGCCCAGGCGATACGTTTCCCGCGCCAATAGCCGGGCGCGGCGAACCGCAGGGTGAAGCCCGGGCAGGCCAGAGACGCAGCCAGCGCGCGCAGCTCGCCGACCCGTGCGAGCGGCACGTCGCCCAGGAACGCGAGGGTCACGTGCAGTTGCGCGTCGCGCGTGCGCCGACCGCCGCAAATGCGCTGGAGAACGGTGGCCCAGCGTGCCAGGTGCACCCGCGCGGTGGCGTCTGGCCAGAGCGCGAAGAAGAGGCGCGCGGTATCGGGACGAGCCAACTACGCGAGCTTTGCATCGCTGACGAGGGCGATCGCCTCGGCGACGATGCCTTCACCACGGCCGACGAAACCGAGACGTTCGGAGGTTTTCGCCTTGACGCTCACCGCTGCGCCGGGAATACCGAGATCGGCAGCGATGTTCTCCACCATCGCGGGAATGTACCGCGCGAGCCGCGGCGCCTCGGTGATGACCGTCGCATCGACGTTGACGACGGCAAAGCCGCGCTCGCCGAGCAGGCGCACGGTTTCCCGCAGGAGCACGCGGCTGTCGGCATCCCGGTAGCGCGCATCGGTATCCGGGAAGTGTTTCCCGATATCGCCCAGCGCCGCCGCGCCGAGCAGCGCATCGGTGATCGCGTGCAGCAGGACGTCGGCATCGGAGTGCCCCGCGAGCCCGCGGTCGAACGGGATCTCCACGCCGCCGATGACGAGCGGCCGGCCGGCCACCAGCGCATGGACGTCGAACCCCTGGCCGACCCTCATGGCTGCGCCGCCGCCTTGAGGATCAGCTCCGCGAGCAGGAGATCCTGGGGATAGGTGACCTTGAGGTTGCGGCTGTCCCCCATCACGAGCTTCGGCCGATAGCCGAGCTGTTCCAGCGCCGACGCCTCATCCGTGACCGCGGCCTCGGTGCCCGCTGCGGCGAGCGCTTCCAGGAGCAGCCCGTAGCGGAACATCTGCGGCGTCTGCGCCTGCCAAAGGTCGGCCCGCGATTCTGTCTGGAGGACGCGACCTTCTGCGTCGCCGCGCTTCAGCGTGTCCGCCACGGGCAGCGCGAGCAAACCGCCCACCGCATCGTCGCCGACCTCCTCCTGCAACCGGTGCAGCAGCTCGGCGTCGAGGCAGGGCCGGGCCGCGTCGTGGACGAGCACCCAGTCGTCGGCGGCGACCTCGCCCCGTGCCGCCTGCAATCCGTTCAGCACGCTTGCGGCCCGCGAGTCGCCGCCGCAATGCAGCGCGGTAAGCCGCGCGCCGAAAGCGCGCCAGTCGAGGCGGCGATAGCGCTCGTCCGTCGGCGCCAGCAGGAGAAACACGCGGGAAATGAACGGCGCGTCGATGAGCGGCCGCACCGCGTGATAGAGCAGCGAGTGATCCATGAGCGGCAGGTACTGCTTGGGCAGCGTGCCGCCCATGCGCGCGCCGAAGCCAGCTGCGGGAACGAGTGCGAAGTAACGGCTCAAGGACGTTGCCTGGTCGGGATGTGCAACATTATCGGCTTCGCTCTCGGCGCCGTCGCAAGCCTCTGTCACCGAAAGAGGACGGCCGTACGCGGTCGCAACGGCAGGCCTCGATCGAACCGGGCCGGCTTGCGGCTGAGTTATCATGAGCCTGAGCGCTACATTCCGTTGTCGTCGCGACAGCCCGAACAGAGCAGTGAAACCGCTTTCTCCCGATCAGTTGGTCCGGCACTGTGACCCCGCTTCGCTCCCCTTCGAAACGACGGCCGAGCTGCCGGAGGTGACCGAGATCTTCGGCCAGACGCGGGCACTCGAGGCCGTACGGTTCGGCATCGGCATGCAGCGGGAAGGCTTCAACCTCTACGTGATGGGCCCGCCCGGTATCGGCAAGCTGAGCCTGGTACGCCACTGTCTCGAAGCCGAGGTCGCCGGCCGCCCGACCCCGCCGGACTGGTGCTACGTCATGAATTTCGCGGATGCCCGCAAACCGCGCGCGCTCTGCCTGCCGGCGGGCCGCGGCGCCGGCCTGCGGCGCGACCTGGCTGCCGTCGTGAACCAGCTCGAGACCGCCATTCCGGCCATCTTCGAAAGCGAGCGAGTACCGCGCCCGGCGCGAGGAGATCGATCGGACCCATGCCGGGCGCGAGCGCATCCGTGCGCTGAATCGGGAGCTCACCGGGTACGCCGTGGGCCGGCTCGTCGACGAGGTGAAGGCGCGCTTCCAGGATCTGCCGCAGGTCATTGCCTATCTCGATGAGGTGGGCGCGGACGTGGTCGAGAACGCGGCGCTCTTCCGCGAGACCGAGCCGCCGCCCTTGCTGCCCGGCATGCCCACCGACCCGGGCGGCGCGCTGCGGCGCTACCAGGTGAACCTGATGGTGGACCACTGCGAAACCAGGGGACCACCCATCGTCTTCCTCGACCATTGCACCCTCGCCGATCTGGTGGGCCGGGTCGAGCATGTCGTCCACCTGGGTGCGCGGGTGACCGATTTCACCCTGATCAGGCCGGGCGCGCTCCACCGGGCGAACGGCGGCTATCTTCTCCTCGATGCGCTCAAGGTGCTGACCCAGCCCTTCGCCTGGGAGGCACTGAAGCGCTGCCTGCGCGGCCGCGAGATCCGCATCGATTCGCTGGCCGATTACCTCGGTCAGGCTGCGGCGGTCTCGATCGAGCCGGAACCGCTGCCGCTCGAGGTCAAGGTCGTGCTGTTCGGCGATCGTTTGCTCTACTACCTGCTGCACGAATACGACCCCGACTTCCGGGAGCTCTTCAAGGTCCAGGCCGATTTCTCCGACCGCCTGCCGTGGAGCCCGGAGGGCGCCGCCTACTATGCCCATGTCGTCGCCACGGTGTGCCGGCGGGACGCACATGCTGCCGTTCGACCGTGGTGCCGTCGCGCGCATCATCGATCACGGGGCGCGGATGAGCGAGGACCGCGAAAAGCTCTCGGCGCACCTGCAGGATCTCGCCGATCTCGTGGGCGAGGCCGATTACCGGGCGCGCGCTTCGGGCAAGTCCCGCGCCGAGCGCGACGACGTCCAGCGCGCCCTCGACGCGCGGGTCGCACGCGCCGACCGCCTGCGCGACGAAGTGCACGATGCGATCCTGCGCGGCATCCTCGTCATCGACTCGACCGGCGCCCGGCAGGGTCAGGTAAACGGCTTGTCGGTCCTGCGCCTCGGCAGCTTCGAGTTTGCCGAACCGACCCGCATCACCGCCACCGTGCGGCTCGGCGAGGGCGATGTCGTCGACATCCAGCGCGAAGTGGACATGGGCGGCGCGATCCATTCGAAGGGTGTGATGATTCTCGCGTCCTTCCTCGCGGCGCGCTTCGCCAAGACCGCGCCCCTGTCGCTCGCCGCCAGCCTCGTGTTCGAGCAGACGTATGAGCCGGTGGACGGCGACAGTGCGTCGGTGGCAGAGCTCTGCGCCCTGATGTCGGCGCTGGCGGAGGTCCCCATACGGCAGTCGCTCGCGGTCACGGGGTCCGTGGATCAGCACGGCCGCGTGCAGGCGATCGGCGCGGTGAACGAGAAGATCGAAGGCTTCTTCGACCTCTGCGCAGGGCGCGGCCTCACGGGGGACCAGGGCGTGCTGATCCCGGCGGCGAACGTGACGCACCTCATGCTGCGAGAGGATGTCGTGGACGCGGTGCGCGACGGGCGCTTCGCCGTTTACGCGGTGGAGACCATCGACGAGGCCATCGAGCTCCTTACGGGACTGCCCGCGGGAGCACCCGATGCGCGCGGCGTGATGGCGGAGGACGGCATCAACGCGCGCGTGCAGGCCCGGCTGCACGAATTCTCGCTCATCCGCCGCGAATATGGGCGCCGCGGCAAGCACCGATTCCCGCGCCATCATGACTGACACCGTGCGGTTCCGGTGGCTCGATGCGGCGTCCCACGATCGCGGCGCGACTTATTTTTGCGCGCGCTCTTGTTTGGGCCTGCGAAAACCCCACCTCCTGACTAGAATCAGAGCGAAGAGGTGCGATGAATACAGTCCGTCCCGCAGCGGTGGCCGGTTTCTTCTATCCGGCGGATGCGGGCACGCTCGCGCGTGACGTGGCGGCGCTGCTCGCCGAGGCGGCGCCCGCGGTCGGCGCGGCCGTCGTGCCGAAGGCGATCATCGCGCCCCACGCGGGTTACGTTTATTCCGGGCCGATCGCCGCCCGTGCGTACGCAACGCTGCGACCGGCGCGCGACCGCATCCGGCGCGTGGTGCTGCTCGGGCCCACCCATCGCACGCCGGTGCGGGGCTTGGCCGTCCCGGCCGCGACGGCTTTTGCGAGCCCGCTCGGCACGGTCGTAATCGACCGCGCGGCAATTGCGTGCGTCGCGGACTTGCCGCAGGTGGTCGTGAGCGACAGCGTCCATGCGCTGGAACACTCGCTGGAAGTGCACCTGCCATTTCTCCAGAGCGTTCTGGGCGAGTTCGAGCTGGCGCCGTTCGCGGTCGGCCGGGCTTCACCCGAGGACGTCGCCCAGGTTCTGGAACGCCTGTGGGGCGGAGCGGAGACGCTCATCGTGGTGAGCTCCGATCTCTCGCACTATCTCCCCTACGCGGTCGCCCGGCAGGCGGACCGGGAGACGGTGGACGCCATCCTGAGCCTCGACGCAGTGATCGACCACGAGCACGCGTGCGGCGGCACGCCGGTGAATGGATTGCTGCTCGCCGCCCGCCGTCACCGCCTGCACCCCCACCTGCTCGATCTGCGCAATTCCGGAGACACGGCCGGCGATCGGAGCCGCGTCGTCGGTTATTGCAGCATCGCGTTCGAAGAGGCGGCCGGCCATGATGCCTGATGCGGGCACCGTGCTGCTCCGGATCGCCCGGGCCACGATCGCCCGGCCGCTGGGGGTGGAGCTCGCGCGGCGCCCGAGGATGCGTCGTGGCTCGCCGCAGCGGGGGCCACCTTCGTTACCCTCAAGAAGAACGGTGAACTGCGCGGCTGCATCGGCACTCTGGATGCTGAGCGCCCGCTGCTCGTCGACTTGAAGTCGAACGCGGCCGCCGCCGCGTTCCGCGATCCGCGGTTCCCACCGGTCACGTCCTCGGAGCTCGACGAGATCCGCATCGAGGTTTCGCTGCTCTCGCCGCTCTCGCCGATCGACTTCGAGAGCGAGGACGAAGCAGCCGCTCGGCTGCGTCCGTTCGAGGATGGCGTCGTGCTCGAGCATGGCCGCGCGCGCGCCACGTTTCTGCCGCAAGTGTGGGAGGATCTATCCGATCCGGCACGATTTCTGGCCGAGCTCAAGCGCAAGGCCGGTCTGCCGCCGTCGTTCTGGGCACCCGACCTCCGGCTCTTCCGTTACACCGTCTCCAAGTGGAGCGAACCCGAACCGGCGCTGGCGCCGGTCGCGACATGAACGAGCTCTATCCCGCCCGCTGGTGGCATGCGCTCGAAGACGGTCGCATCCAGTGCGACCTGTGTCCGCGCGACTGCAGGCTGCACGAGGGTCAGCGCGGCGCGTGCTTCGTGCGCATGATGGACGGCGGGCGCATGGTGCTCACCACCTACGGCCGCTCTTCGGGCTTCTGCGTCGACCCGATCGAGAAGAAACCGCTGAATCACTTCTACCCCGGCAGCGCCATCCTCTCGTTCGGCACCGCGGGCTGCAATCTCGCGTGCAAGTTCTGCCAGAACTGGGACATCTCGAAGTCGAAGGACATGGACAAGCTCGCCGACCAGGCCTCGCCGCAGTCGATCGCGCAGGCGGCGCTGGAATACGGCTGCCGGAGCGTGGCATTCACCTACAACGATCCGGTGATCTTCGCCGAGTATGCGATGGACGTGGCCGACGCCTGCCGCGAACAGGGCATCGCCGACGGTGGCGGTGACCGCGGGCTACATTCACGCAGCCCCGCGGCGGGAGTTCTACGCGAAGATGGACGCCGCGAACGTCGACCTGAAGGCGTTCACCGACGAGTTCTACGTGAAGCTCACCGGTGCGCGCCTGCAGCCGGTGCTGGACACGCTCGTGTATCTCAAGCACGAGACCCAGGTCTGGTTCGAGATCACGACGCTGCTTATTCCGGGCCGGAACGACGGCGACGCAGAGATCCGGGCCGAGTGCCAGTGGATCATGCGGGAGCTCGGGCCCGACGTGCCGCTGCATTTCACCGCCTTTCATCCCGACTACAAGATGGAGGACGTGCTGCCCACGCCGCCCGCCACCCTCACGCGCGCGCGCCACATCGCGCTCGACGAAGGCCTGCATTACGTTTACACGGGCAACGTGCACGATCTCGACGGTGGCACCACCGCCTGCCCCGCCTGCGAGATGCCGCTGATCGCGCGCGACTGGCACCGCATCACGAGCTACCGTTTGACCGCCGGAAGGCTGCTGCCCCGACTGCGGGACCGCGATCGCGGGCCGCTTCGAAGCCTTCGAAGGCCAGACCGGCGGGCGCCGCATCCCGGTCGCGATCGGCCGCAGCCGCGGTCTTCTCTGAAGGCGGCACCCGGTGAACTCGGCCGGCGTTCTGCTCTTCGCGCATCAGCCAGTGGTTCGGCCGCTGGCCCGTCGGATGTTAGACTGCAGGACTCTGAAAACCCCGGCGCGCGGGGGCACCACACAGGAAGAAAGCGATTGTCACAGCCTGCCGTTTCGGCCGACCCCTGCACCATCCCCTGCAACCTCTGCGGATCGCTTAGCATCGACGTGGTTGCGACACTGGACCGCGATCGGAAGCCCCTGCGCACGGTGGTCTGCCGTGACTGCGGGCTGGTGTGGAGCGATCCGCGGCCGGTGGACGCGCGCCAGTTCTACGAACACGACTACCGCGTGCAGTTCAAGGGCGCGTTCAATCCAAAGCCGAAGCATGTCTACCGCGGCGGGCTCGTCGCGATCGACCGCTACCAGAAGATCAAGAGCTACCTCGCGGGGCGCTGCTCGCTGCTCGACATCGGCTCCGGGGCCGGCGAGTTTCTGTATCTCATGACCCGCGCCGGATTCAAGGGCATCGGCATCGAGCCCAATCTGGGCTACGGCGGATATTCGCGTGAGGCGTACGGCATCGAGGTGTTGCCGGGTTTCGCGCAGGATCACCAGTTTCCCGACGCGAGCTTCGACACGATCACGATGTGGCACGTGCTCGAGCATACCGAGGATCCCTATCGCAACATCCTGCTCGTGAAGCGTTGGCTGAAACCGGATGGGCTGCTGGTGGTCGAGGTGCCCAACGTGGAGGCCACGTGCCTCGCACCGATCCACCGCTTCCATATCGACCACCTGTACAACTTCAACCAGGAAAACCTCGCCGCCATCGGCGAGAAGGCGGGGCTCTCCTGCGCCGAGGTACGGTTGTCCCACGACAACGGCAACCTCACGGCGTTCTATCTGGAGAAGGGCGATGCTCCGCGGGCGGACTGCCGCATTCCCGGCAACTACGAGCGCGTCGCGAGCGTGATCCGCGCCCACACGCCCCTCATGCATTACACACAGGCCTATCCCTACCAGCGTTTCGTCGGCCGCATGAGCCGGATCGTCGACGAGGCGCGGGCGGTGCGCGAGTTCTCCGGCGGGAGGCGCTGTCTCGACGACCTGTTCGCGCCCGTCGTCGCGCCGCGCTGAACGCTCCGCACACGCACTGCCTGCCGGACACCCGCTGCCGTAGCGGCGGCGCTCTGGCACCTTTCCTGCACCGCCGACCGCGAACCCGCGCCAGCCCGTAGTCGAGGCACGAGCGGGCAATCCGGCGTCGGCTTTTCGGCCCGCGCTGCCGAAGCCGCGACAATCAGCCGCGGTGACAACAGCAAAGAGGCTCGCGATGGGAATCAGGACGACGGACGATCTCGAACGCACGATGCAGCGTTTGGCACTCGTGGAACGCCGGCTCGAACGGCTCGAGGCGCTGATCCGCAACCAGCCCGATCCACATGCGGCGCCGCAAGTGGTGGCAGTACCTGGCGGCAAATCGGAAACGAGCGTGCCCGGGCGCGCCGCGGACGAGCTGAGATTTCCCGAAATCCGGCTGCAGCTCGCAGACCCACCTGCCCCGGCGCCGGACCCCGGCCCCCGCACGTCGAACGCGCGGGCGGCGATCGAGGCCCACCCGCATCTCCTGCAGCCGCTCTCGACGCTCTGGGGTCACCCCGAGTTCGATCGCTACGTGAATCGCCTCGTCGTCGACGATCGCGGCGGCCGCAAGGGCTTCAGCGCCGAAGTGGTCGAGGAACTGCTCTTCCTCGCCCAGCTCAACCACCAGTTCTGCCCGTCCTGGCTCCCGCGCGATCCGTGGGAGGACGCCCAGTTCATGGGCGACCGGATATAGACGAAGTTCCTCACTGAACCCGACGTCAGGGACAGCGTCTCACCTCACCGCATCGAGCTACCCGTTCCTCCGTTCCCGTCATGCCCAAGCTTCTTCCCTACCGCGTCACCACCGCCACTGGCACTGTCCTCGACATCGAGTTTCCGCTGCACGCGCAAACGGTATCGGCCATGCGCGTGGGGCAACTCCTGTCCGCGACCCTGGCCCAGATCGACCGCGGGCTCAAGCTCCTGGGCGACAGCGCCAACGGCGACGTCCTGCAAGCGCTCGCCATGGCGCTCGCGGTGCGGGCGGCGATGATCGAAGGACCGCGGGAAGTCACCACTGCGCTTGCCGGCGAGCTGCTCGAATCGGCCCTCGGAGCGGTCGAGCAGCCGCCCCCCTACCGCGGTCTCGTGGGCCACGCCTGACGTTCAGTCGCCGGCGAGGAGGGTGATCACCTCGTCGTCGCCCACCTGCGGGAAGCTGCGGTAGAACTGCCCGACGGCGTGAAACCCGAACGGCGTCTCGAGGCACACCAGCTCGTCGCAATAGGCTCGTACCCGGTCCGCGGTATCCGGGGGCGCGACCGGCACCGCGCAAATGAGCTTGCGCGGCCCCTTGGCCCGGATTGCGTGCAGCGCCGCGATCATCGTCGAGCCGGTTGCGAGCCCGTCGTCGACGACGATGACGATGCGACCGGCGGGATCGATGGGCGGCCGTACCGGAGTGTACTGCGCCCGCCGCCGCGCCATCACGGCCACCTGAGCGTCCCGCTCCTCGTCGATGTAGGCCTCGTCGATCCCCATGCGCCGCGCGTGATCGGCAAGGTAGGTCCAACCGGTTTCGTCGACCGCGCCGATGGCGAATTCGGGGTTGCCCGGCGCGGACAGCTTGCGCACGAGCACCACGTCGACCTCGCCGCCCAGCTCCGCCGCGATGCGCTTTGCCATCGGCACCGCGCCGCGGGGGATCGCCAGCACGAGCGGACGCTCTCCCCAGTAGGCGACGAGCGCCTCGGCGAGCCTGCACGCTGCGTCCATGCGATCGATGAACACGGACCCTCCCCGAGCTGCTGCGCTGCGCCGGCGTCTCAGCGGCCGGCCGCCGCCCCCTGCGCCCGCACCTGCTCGTGCAGCTCGACGATCTTGTCGGCGATGGCCTGGGCGATCGCCTTCACGTCGCGTTCGGGCGCGCCCTTCTCGAGCACGAACTTGGCGGCGACGACGTACGGGTTCCGGGTCACGAGCCCGCCGGGAAGCCGCTCTGGATCCGTGGCGGTCCCCAGGATCACGAACGGCGCGTCGGGCTGATTGGCAAGATCGCTCACCCCGACCTGCACCTCCATCTGCGGCGAGCCGGCGCCGAAACCGACCACGGCCCGGCGCATCGTGTTGCCTTCGTTCGCCTCGGTGAAGACGCCGCGCACGAGCCAGCCCGCGGTCGGCCGGGGTACCCCCGGCGGCAGTCGCCGGGCCGGCACGCCGGCGCGGTTGAGGTCGTCGGTGAGGGATTGCGCCGTCAGATCGACGATCCGCGCTGCCTGCAGGGCGGGGTCGCGGGTCTCCTGGGCGAGATCGGCGAGCCGCGGGCGCTGCAGACCGCCGCTGTCCGCTTCCTGCGCGTGTGCATCCAGCGCGAAGTCAGCCACATAGACCACTCGAGGAAGCGCGGCCTGGGGCGGTGGCTGCTTGGTCTCGTGCTGCACCTTGGCGCCGCCCACGATCGCGTCCCGCACCGGCGCGGGACGCCCCGCGCAGCCCGCGAGCGCGAGGCCGACGCAGAAGACAGCAAACAGGATCCGCTTTGTCATGGCGTGCCTTGCTCGCTCTGCCCCGCCGCAACGAGCGCGAACCGCCCACGGCTCCTCTTCGTGCCGTCGTGTTCGGAAAACGGTGAGACAAGCAGAAAGTAGGACCGTACCATGGCCCTCGGCAGGGCTCAAGGTCGTGTCGCGGGGATCGCTCCAGTCAGATCAGGGTCGAGCGCATCCAGCCCTGTCAGGTACCGTGCGAATGCGAGCAGCCGCGGCCGTGTCTGCATACATGCGGAAACCCGATCCGGCCGTTGCGCGGCGGCGCGATCCCGCTACCTGAATCGTTGCCGGCAAGGAACGGCGCCGCAATCAACCTATCGGACGGCGCGCCACAGCCGGGGCAGACCACCGGTACGCTTGATTCCGACATGGGTCGCAACGCTCGAAAATCCCCGCAACTCACGCACCGGTAGTCGTATAGCGGCATCGCCATGCCTCCTTATGGGACCGAATTACTTCAGCACGCCGTTCAGCAGCAGATAACCCGGCAGCCATCCGGTGAAAATGCCCTGTAGCACGGTGACGGCGCCCGTGAACTTGGCGATCGGCTTCTTCAATACGAGCAGCAGGAAGAACATGAACCACAGGATTCCCCACGCCCCCCACGACAGGCCGAACCACACGTCCCAGGTGGACTTTGCGCCCTGCAGCGTGTCGATCGTCACCGGCACCGCGGTGACCGCCACGAAGAGGCAGAACCAACCGAGGCCCCGGCCATCCGCGCCGTTGTAGCGATTGATCGCGACCCAGAAGTAGGTGAACGTGAAGAGCAGCGTAAGCGCGGCCCCCCTGACCGAACCCAGGTCGGCACCGGGGCCGAATGCCAGATAGAGCGCGATCAGGAGCGTCACGCCGCCGACGAAGATGTCGATGACGGCAATTTCGTTATCGCCGATCTGTTCGAGCAGCCAGAGGCCGTTCAGACACAGTACGGCACCGACATAGAACAGAGCCAGTCCCAATAACATGGCGCGTTCTCCCCTTCAAGCTACCGAACGATTCCAGCCTCGTCCCGGCCGCAGAAGGGCCGGGACGAGAGCCAGTGCGTGGCGTGAACGTGCTGCGACGTCAGTTCGGCGACCGCGGCACTTGCAGGCCCTGCTTCACCTGGTGCGGCTTCCCGCTCTTCGACGGTCGGACGTCGAAGTCGAAGATCGCCCTCGGGATGTAGATCGTCGAGCACGCGTTCGGGATGTCCACCACGCCGGACAACCGTCCCTCGACCGGCGCCGTGCCCAGAATCATGTACGCCTGGATGTCGGTGTAGCCGAACTTCATCAGGTAATCGATGGCGTGGTTGCAGGCGTTCGCGTAGGCCAGCCCCGAGTCCAGGTAGTGCTGCTTGCCGTTCTTGTCCACCGAGACCCCGGAGAACGCGAGCCACTCGGAGTACTGCGGATCGCGGATGCCGGGCATGAAGATGGCATTCTCGCGAATGCCGTACTTGGCCATGCCGCCCTTGATGAGATCGACGTGCAGGTCCATGAACCCGCCCATCTCGATCGCGCCGCAGAACGTAATTTCGCCATCGCCCTGCGAGAAGTGCAGGTCACCGAACGACAGCTTCGCCCCGGGGACGAAGACCGGATAGAAGACCCGGCTGCCCGCGGTCAGGTTCTTGATGTCCTGGTTCCCGCCGTTCTCACGCGGCGGGGCCGTCCGGGCTGCTTCGCGCGCGACCCGATCGAAATCGGCACCCTTGAGCGAACCCAGAATGGCGCTGTCGGGCAGCGGCGGCAGAGCGAGCGGCGGCACGCGATGGGGGTCGGTCGCGATGAGGTCGGTTTCGCGCTTCGTCCACTTCGCGAGCAGCTCGGCCGATGGTGCGGTGCCCATCAGGCCCGGATGATGGATACCCGCGTAAGAGACGTCCGGAATGTGACGCGAGGTGGCGATGTCGCCCCTGAAGTCCCAGATCACCTTGTAGGCATCGGGAAACCGCTCCGTGAGGAAGCCGCCGCCGTTCTTCGTCGCGAACACGCCGGTGTAGCCCCAACCCATGCCTGAGAAGGGACCCGAGTCCTCTTGATCGCAGGCGTCGATCTCCAGGATGTCGACGATCAGCAGGTCGCCGGGCTCGGCCCCCTCGACGTGGAAGGGCCCGGAGAGCACGTGCACCCCCGGCAGCGGGGCATGCCGGATGTCGTCCGCGGAGTCGTCGTTCTTGATGGCGCCATCGAACCACTCGCGGCAATCCGCTCGAAAGACTTCGCCCGGCTTGATGGTCACGGCGGCCGGAATGTCCGGGTGCCATCGGTTGTGGCCAACGAGTTTCTGGTCTGTGAACTTCTTGGTGTTATCCAATGGGAACAGATTCTTGGGCATGTGGAAACCTCTCCATCGTTAGCTACGTACCGTCAATCGCGAGATCGGTGGTGACCGTCACGGCCGGGGCAGGCGCGCGAGGGTTGGGGTGAGCGGTAGCACGGGCGTTCGCCTGCGTGCGCCGGTCGCGGGCAGCGAAGTAACCACGTCCGGCTCATAGCGACTCTTCTCCGCGTGTTCGATCGCAGCGGTCCAGGGTGTCCGTGAACTGCGCCTCACCATGGGTATCGAGAGGACTCGGCTCGCCTCGCCGCCGCACACCGAACATGTGACCGACGCCGGGGCCGCACCGATCGGCCGAGTGACCTCGAACACGCCATGCTGGTCACACCGGTACTCGTATGTGGCCATCGCTCCTCCTTCCTGGTCGACCACGACACATTCCGCAACGAACTTGCCCGAGGCCGGGTGATACGCCAATAGTTCGCCTGACCGAGACTTTCGAATCGTAGGAGCGTGCAGGCGACGGCGAATCCCTCTGGCAGGGGAATCCGGTTCACCCGTTTGGGTTACGTGGGCCTCACCCGATCGGGTGAGCGACTAGTCGCCGGGCGCGCAGACTCTCGCGTGCAGACGAACGAGTTCCATCTGGCCGTGCGTATTGGTCTTCTGGAAGATCTGCTTCAGATGGCTGCGGACGGTGTTGTCCGAGACATGCAGCTTCCTGGCGGTGTCGGCGAGCGAATGCCCGGTGACGATCATGACTCCCACGCGCGCCTGGGCCGGACTCAGCCCGAATTGCTTCACGAGGGAACACGCATTGAGGTCGTGGTCGAGACCCGGATTCTTCGCAGTGACGAGAATCAGCTCCGCCAGGTCACCCGTCTCCGCCTCGAACACCCGGCCCGCCGCAAGGATCGACACCACCGCGGGATGCTTGCCGCCCGGCACCGACAAGGTCACCGCACGGGTCGTGTCGGCGGCGTCCCGCGCGGCCGACGCGGCGACATCCCTGATCGCCTGCCGCAGCGCCGGGCGATCGATCGGCACGGCTGCCGCGAGACTGCCCCCCTCGATGCAAAGACCGACGCTCGGCACCGCCGGCGCCGCCGCGCAGCGGTTGCAGTGTACGACGCGACTGTCGGCATCGATCAGCAGGCATGGCTGCGGGTACCGATCGACCACACCCATCATCACCTTCATGAGGTCGCTCGCCTCGCGCAGCCGCCAGCGATTCCCCAGCGCGAGCGACACATGGGCGAGCACGGTCCCGAGGGTCGATTTCTCGCGCTCGCCGAAACGTGCCTGGTCCTGCCCTCGATGGACGCTGAGGTAATGGATCAGCGGGCCGCGGCGCACGGCGACACCGGCGATGCAATGGAGCAGGCCCTGTGGCTCCAGCAGACCGCGATAGAAGTCGGTCTTGATCAGGTCGCGGTTGCTCAGGAGCTCGTCGCCGGTCAGCACCCTGCCGGGGGTGTATTCGTCGCTCGACAGGAACCAGGGATTGCGAGAAGCATATTCCGCGTAGGCGACGCGGAACGCGGGGCTTTCCGGAGTTTCGCAGAGAACCTCCCCGCGTCCGGACGCGAAATGGTATCGCGAGAGTGTCGCCAGGCGACCGTCGAGGCGATCGCGCAGCAACGCGAGCACGTTCCTCCAGTCGCCGTCGGCGTCCGACGAGGCGTGTATGCGGTAGAGGAGCGGGTCGAGCTCGGTCTTCGATTCGCGGTGATGATGCAGATGCGCCATGATCGCAACAGCCTCCTCGGAACGGACCTCGGACAAAACACGGAAATGCGCAACCGGCCGAAACGTGCGCACGCAAGCGTACGCGCGCCCCCGGTGCGCCGACCAAACGGTGATTCTTGTACTACAGCGCACAAAGTCAACCTCGATCGTGCGACGTGCCCGCGTCCAGCAGATCTCCAACGCGCAGTCCATCGCCCACCCTGAACGTGGGCATTCGCTCCACGAGCCGGATCGCCAGGGTGAACCGCACGCCCCGAACCCGTCACGGTTCTGCCGGTCTTCTTTCCCTATAATACCGGCCTTTCGCAATGCGCCCCATTCACTTCCCCCTAGCCCTTCCCGCCCCCGGCGAGCGTCTGCGCGTTCCGCGCCCTGCACGGCTCGAGCGATGCGCTCTTTCTCGCGGAGACGGCAGCCCGCGCGCGTCCGCTGGTGGTCGTCACCGCCAACGCGCACCACGCCCAGCGGCTGAAGGAGGAGATTCCGTTTTTCGCGCCGGCGCTTCGCGTCGCGCTCCTGCCGGACTGGGAGACGTTGCCCTACGATCACTTCTCGCCCCACCAGGACCTCGTGTCCGAACGGCTCGCGACGCTGCACGAGATCACGAGCGACGGCTGCGACGTGGTCCTGGTTCCGGTCACGACAGCGCTGTGCCGACTGCCTCCAGTGGAGTATCTGGCTGCCTACACGTTCTTCCTGAAGCAGGGTGAGAAGCTATCGCTCGACAAGCTGCGCGCGCAACTCACGGTCGCGAGCTACACGCACGTGACCCAGGTGCTGTCGCCCGGCGAGTACAGCGTGCGCGGTGGATTGATCGACCTCTTCCCGATGGGCAGCGTGCTGCCGTACCGGATCGACCTTCTCGACGACGAGATCGAGACCATCCGCACCTTCGACGTCGAGACCCAGCGCAGCATCTACAAGGTCAGTGACGTCCGCCTGCTGCCCGCGCGTGAGTTCCCGATGGATGAAGCCGGGCAGACCCGCTTCCGCCAGAGCTTTCGCGACCGCTTCGAGGGCGACCCCTCGCGCTGCCCGCTCTACAAGGACGTGAGCAAGGGCCTCGCTCCCGCGGGAATCGAGTACTACCTGCCGCTTTTCTTCGAGCATACGGCAACCTTGATCGACTATCTGCCCGCCCATGCAACGATCTGCCTGCACGGCGACATCGCAGACGCGGCGCTCCAGTTCTGGCGCGACACCGACGCGCGTTACGGCATGCTGAAGGGAGACCGCACCCGTCCCGTCGTGCCGCCGCAGGATCTCTACCTCACCCCCGACGCCTTCTTCGGTGCCACGAAACAGTTTGCGCGCATCGAGCTGGGCGGCCGTGCAGCGCAGCCTGACGATGCGCTCACCACCCCATTGCCGGACGTGCAGGCCGACCGCCGCGCGGATCATCCGCTCGCCAAACTCGACGCCTTTCTCGCCAATTCCGGCCTGCGCACGCTGATCGTAGCCGAGAGCCTCGGCCGCCGCGAGACGATGCTCGCCTATTTCGCCGAGCACGGTCTGCATCCAGCAGTGTGCGAGACGTTCGAGCAGTTCCTCGCCGCACCCGATCCGGTGATGCTCTCCGTCGCGCCGGTGTTGAACGGCTTCGCGCATCCCGCGGCGAAGATCGCACTCGTCACGGAGGCCGAACTCTACCCGAGCGTCGCACGCACCCGCAGCGGACGCGAGGCCACGCGCAGGACCACCACGGAAGGCATGCTGCGCGATCTGTCCGAGGTCAAGCTGGGCGACCCGGTCGTGCACGAGCAGCACGGTGTCGGGCGCTACCGGGGACTCGTCAACCTCGATCTCGGCGACGGTGCGACCGAGTTTCTGCTGCTCGAGTACGAAGGCGGCGACAAGCTCTACGTGCCGGTCGCGCAGCTCTTCCTGATCAGCCGTTACAGCGGCGGTCCGCCGGAGGCCGCACCGCTGCACAAGCTGGGCAGCGAGCAATGGGAGAAGGCGAAGCGCCGGGCGGCAGCGCAGGTGCGCGACACTGCGGCGGAACTGCTCAACCTCTATGCGCAGCGCGCAGCGCGGGTGGGTCACGCGTTCAAGCTCTCCACCCACGATTACGACGCCTTCGCCGAAGGATTTCCGTTCGAGGAAACACCCGATCAGCAGTCGGCGATCGCGGCCGTGCTCGGCGACCTGCAGCAGGGCAAGCCGATGGACCGGCTGGTGTGCGGCGACGTCGGCTTCGGCAAGACCGAGGTCGCGCTGCGCGCTGCCTTCGTGGCGGTAAGCGAAGGACGGCAGGTCGCGGTGCTGGTGCCGACCACGCTGCTCGCGGAGCAGCACTTCAACAATTTCTCCGACCGCTTCGCCGACTGGCCGGTCAAGCTCGCGGAGCTGTCCCGCTTCCGCTCCGCCAAGGAAACGAGCGAAGCGCTCGAAGGCGCTGGCCGAGGGTCGGCTCGACATCGTCATCGGCACCCACAAGCTCCTGCAGAAGGACGTGAAGTTCAAGAACCTCGGGCTCGTCATCATCGACGAGGAGCACCGCTTCGGCGTGCGCCAGAAGGAGCGGCTGAAGGCGCTGCGCGCCGAGGTCGACGTGCTGACGCTCACCGCCACCCCGATCCCGCGCACGCTGGCGATGTCGCTCGAAGGACTGCGCGATTTTTCCGTCATCAGCACCGCGCCCGCAGCGGCGTCTCGCCATCAAGACGTTCGTCGCGCCATGGTCGCCGAGCCTCGTGCGCGAAGGCGGTGCTGCGGGAGCTCAAGCGCGGCGGCCAGGTGTACTTCGTCCACAACGAGATCGAGACGATCTACGTCATGGAAGAGAAGCTGAAGACGCTGGTTCCCGAAGCGACGCTCCGCGTCGCTCACGGTCAGATGCGCGAGCGCGAGCTGGAGCACGCGATGCGCGACTTCCACCAGCAGCGCTTCAACGTGCTCCTGTGCACGACGATCATCGAGACCGGCATCGACGTGCCCAATGCCAACACCATCGTGATCAACCGCGCCGACATGTTCGGGCTGGCGCAGCTGCACCAGCTGCGCGGCCGTGTGGGCCGCTCGCACCACCAGGCTTACGCGTTCCTGTTCACCCCGGACGAAGGCGCCGTCACCGCGCAGGCGAAGAAGCGGCTGGAAGCGATCCAGCTGATGGAGGAGCTCGGCGCCGGCTTCTTTCTCGCCATGCACGATCTCGAGATCCGCGGCGCCGGCGAGGTGCTGGGCGAGTCTCAGAGCGGCGACATGCAGGAAATCGGCTTCACCCTCTATGCAGACATGCTGGCGAACGCGGTGCGGTCATTGAAGGAAGGCCGCGAACCCGACCTCTCCGCACCGCTCCGGGTGGCGGCCGAGATCAACCTGCACGCCCCCGCGCTCCTGCCCTGCGGACTACTGCCCCGACGTGCACGAGCGCCTCGTCCTCTACAAGCGGCTCGCGAACTGCGACACGCTCGACGAGCTCGAAGCGCTGCACGAGGAACTGGTCGATCGCTTCGGCCTGCTGCCCGAGGCGGGGCAGACCCTGCTCGAATGCCACCGCCTGCGTCTTCTCGGAGAGCCGCTCGGGGTCACGCGCATCGACGCAACCGCGGAAGCGATCACGATCCAGTTCGCGAAGAATCCGCCGATCGACCCGGCGCGCGTCATCGAGCTAATCCAGAGCGGTCGTGGCTACCGCCTCGCGGGACCGGAGCGGCTGCGGGTGGAGTCGAAGCTGCCGTCGGAGCGTTCGCGGGTGCAGAAGGTGCGGGAGATATTCGAGGAGCTGGGTGCGAGGAGGAAGGAGAAAGCGGTGATGCACTGACGCCGTGCAACATCGGCAGGACGCTTCAAGGCGCGTTTCGCAACCGGCAGGATGTACCTCGCGGATACCGGTCATCCGCTTGCGTCGCCCTGTGAGCCCATCGAGCCGCGACCTTGGATGCCACCCGCAGCCGGCATGCGCTCATCACCCCGGCACCTTGCTATTCCTTCTCGAATCCGTGATCCGTGAATTTGAGCGTTCGGCAGTTCTCCGTCACCGTGCGCACGACGTTGTCCGGCGCTCCCGCCGGAACCGCCGCGTGGATTTCCAGTGTCACCGTCACCTCCGCCCCGACCAAACCGGCGAGATGTGCGATGACTTCCTCGGCGATCCGGCCGGCATCACGACCGACGCGAGTGGTGTCCAGCGTCACCGAGCCGTGAAAGCGCCGCGGGCGCTGCGGAGGTGTTGCCGCCGTTCCTGCCGTCGCGGTGTCGCCCGGTTTGCCTTCTGTCCTGGTATCTGACGGAACCTGCGCCGGTGCCGTCGATGTGAGCTCGATGTCCATCTGCCTGCATGCAACATCAGGCTTTACGAGCAGTGCAACGGAGTCGGGCGACACGTTGACCATCTGTCCGCCGCGCAGGCCGCGATATCTGTCCGCTGCCTCGTCGTGCCCTTCCGCGTAGGCGAACGTGTCGGACCGCCACGTGAGCAGTGCCACGCCGTCGCCGATGGCATGGACGAGCACCTCCGGGCCGACTAGGCGTGGCAGGTAAAGGTAGCGCGCGAAATCGTCGACCAACTGCTTCACGGCGACGTGGTCGCCGCGCCACAGCGGCACGTCGTCGAGATGCTTGCGCAGAATTGTCGACACGAGCGCTTCACGAGCGTGGACCAATCGGTATAGAGCCGGTCGAATATCTCGGGGTGAATGGGGTACGCGGCTTGAATGCGTTTCTCATAGTCACTGCCTCTGCACTCAGGCGGAAACTCGGCGCCCTGGGCGTGATAGAGGTCGGCAAAGGCGCGCGCCGTCACGTCGCGCAGTTTGAAGGCGTCCGGCCCCGCAAGCGGCTCGAACAGACGTCGCCGCACGATCTCGAAGCCCTCCTCGGCGGTGGCCGGTCGCCAGGAAGACTCCACCCGCCCGACCACGTTGCGCAGCCGGTCGAGCGCCTCCCGCCCGCGGATGCCGCCCACTTCCATACGGGCCGTGCCTGATCCTGATCGATGAGTGGGTGGCCTATGCGCGCCAGCTCCATGATCAGAGCGACCTGCCGGCCGGCGGCTTCGAGACCCAGTTCACCTTCGCCCAGGCGCTGACCGAGTCGGCCAAGCTTGCGGGCAACTGCCTGCTGGTGATCTCCGCCGAAGTTGGTCTGAAGCTGCACCACCGGATCTCCGCCCTTGCCCGAGATGCGCTGGACACCGCCCACGAGCAGGCGCTTCAGACTTTCGGTCAGGAACGTGCGGCGGAAGAACTCCTGCGGCTTCCTGTACTCGTCCGCACCCTCCCCCAAGTGGACCTGCCAGAGATCGGCGGCGAACTCCGCCTGCTGGTAGCGGCCGCTCGCGACATCGGCGTGTGGCGTGACCACTTTGCGCCACGGCTTGAGGGTTGATGGCCTCGAGCGGCAGTGCGACTTCGATGAGTTTCATCTTGGAGATCATTCTTCCTGCCGGGGCAGCCCCTGCGATGTCTCAACGGCTCGCATCGCGGTCTTCGCTATCCAGCCGATCGAGGATGGCCAGCGCCTGTTGCACATCGCCGGTCGCCGCCAGGGCCCGGAAATGGTTCTCGGTGTCCCACGCGGAGAGAGCCTGGGTGCTCAGTTCTTCCACCAGCTTGTTCATGCTCAATCCCCGGCTGCGGGCGAGCGCTTTGAGGCGTTCGGCGGTGTCGTCAGGCAAACGGATAGTCAAGGTGCTCATGGGTAGTCCTCAAGGATCTCTGCCGGTGTCCGCACGCGAAGTTGGCCCAGCCGCAGTCCGCCCCCACGCAGATCGCGCACGTTGTGCGTGATGATGGCAACGGCGCTGCCCGCCAACGCCAACTCGATCAAGTGGTTGTCCGCCTCGTCCAGCAAATTGGGGCGCCAACCGTAATAGACCCTGACCCAGCGTCCCCGGTGGGCCAGGGCCGCCAGCACCTGCTCGCGCTCCTCGGGAGTCGTTTCGTCTCCCCATACAGGCCGGGCCAGGAGTTCCTGGTACTCCAGCCAAAGCGCGTTGCCGAACAAGGGCTGGAAGTGGCCCCCGAGCACCCGCCGCAGTACCTGACGCGACGCCCCGCCGGCAGATCTGAGCGCGGCGACGAAAACATTGGTGTCGAGGACGACCGGAATCACGGTGACAGCGTATATGCTGTCACCGGATGAGGCAAGCGGCCCCCATCCCGGAGAGGTCGATCTCATCCTGGCCTCGACGCGCGCGCCAGCAATTCCCCGAAATCGTAGTTGACGCTCGTCACCCCGAAGTCCGGTTCGCGCTGGAACGGCTGCCGCACGTAGTGCACCCTGTGGGCCTCGGCGTCGATGAATTCGACGATGGCCAGAATGAAGTCCTCGGGCTTGTTGAGCGAATAGAGGATCTCGTTCTTCGTCACGGTGATGGTGTCCGCGCCCGAGACCCGCCCCTTGACCTCGATGAAGCGCAGTCGTCCGGTGCCGGGGATGGCGCTTTCGATGTCATAGCCCAGCTTCTCGAATTCGCGGTCGGTCGGCTCGTAACCGAGGCTGCGCTCGATCTCCATGACGATGGCGCGGGCGCGGGCGGCGCTGGCCTGCGTGTCGGAGGGCAATTTGCCCAACTGCCCGGTCATAGCTCGAATCAAGCCGATGGGCACAACCAGTAAGCCGCCCAGGACCACGGGGGGCAGCGGTGAGAGCTGGGCTTCGAGCTTCAGTTTCTTCGAGCCGCTTTTGCAGGCGACCCTGCAGCAGGTCGGCGCGCTTGCGGGCTTCGTCGGAGTTGAGCTTGGCGTTGGGTCGACCTGCCTGCTCCTGGAGCTTGAGCTCCTGTGCCCGGTGATCCCAATAGGCGATCTCCTTGGTCAGCCGATCCTTCACCGCCGCTTCGGTCTTGCCCACGAGTTCCAGCTTGCGGCTGCGGACTTCGGCGAGGTGTCCCGGCACGACGTTGGCGATGGCGTACCCCTGCGCCTTCTGTTCCAGCTCGCGATCGATCCACTGGCACTCGGTTCGGTCGAGGATGGCCTCGCGCGCGGGCTCCTCTGCAGCCAAGGGCCAGTAGTCGAGATAAGGCGCGTACTGGACGCTGCGGACGGCACTGCTCGAATCCATCTCGAAGAAGACAGGGTCGTTCCCGTTTTCTTCTTCGCCCGTCTTTGTATGATGGGAAGGCGAGCAGTGGCCGACCCCACACCGACGAGGCGACCTCGGTGAAGGAGGCGTCCGGAACGCCGGCTCTGCCGCGGCGTGTAGTGCTCGCCGGCGGTGGCGTTCGAAAGCTCCGCGAAGCGCCGGATCAGCTCCTCGAACACGCTCCCCATGTCGGCATTCGAGACTGTGTCGGGATGCAGGTCGACGGTGGTGAACTTCTGCACCACCTTGTACAGCAGGCCGGCGCCGTCGAGCCGCGCGATCTCGTCCGGAAGTTGTAGCGCTCGAACACATCGCGCACGTTCTCGCTGAACGCGGTAGGCGACGGTGTTCTTGCGGATGTTGTTCGGGTCGTCGAGGAGCTTCGCGAAGTCGAGCGGCGAGGCGTTGTAGAAGCTCTTCCGAGCCTTGCGCAGCACGAAGTCGTGCACCGGCACGCCGCTGCCCTTGCGCCGTTCGAGCTCCCGCAGCACTGCGGCCTTGGTCGGCTCCAGCACGTAGTCCAGGCGCCGCAGCAGCATGAAGGGCAGGATGACCTGACCGTACTCGTGCTGCTTGTAGTCGCCGCGCAAGAGGTCGGCGACCGACCAGACGAAATTCGCGAGGCTCTGACCGTTCTGTGTTCCTCGCATTGCTCCGCGTCTCTCCCTGCGTCACTGATGTTCAGGCCAAATCCAGCCGGAATAGCCGGACTTGCCATCGGTTTTCGAGGAGTTTGCTGCGGACGGTCGGGGCGGCACCAACAACGCCGCGATGGAGGGGCTCGCGGTGGTTCGGCTAGGCACTCTCAGGAGCCAGGTTCGGCTTCTGGTGCAAACCACCGGACGTACCCATACGCAAGCGCTTCGCCGATGACATCGCGAACACCGGCGCTCGACCGCCACCAGTGAACGGTGTCGTACTCCTGGATGGGAACCGCCGTCACGCCCACTTCCACGTGCTCTCCGAGCGCGTGCTGCAACACGAGTCGGGAGCGCCGCGCATGCGGACCCCGGGTAACGAGGTGCACCTTCGCGGGCGTCGATCCATGCTGTTCGAACCAGTGACGTAGCGCGATCATGGCGGCATACGTTCGATCCTGGCGCACCGGCGGTGCCGGCACGGCCTGGATTTGTTCCGCCGCCAGACCGAGCTTCTGCAGGACCGCCGCCCCGCGCTCGGCGTAGGTTCGATACTCAGCCAGAGGGGCACCCGCGTCGATGGGGCCGCCGGTGACATAGAGCTTCTCGTAGGAGCCGCGCTCGAACTCCGCGACGGCCTGCTCGAGCACGTGATCCGACGCCCAGCCCTCGACGACCAGTGCGCCGCCGGAAACAGGTTCGGTTATGGCAAGGAAGGAATGGGCCTCGCGAATCGCGAGCCACGCGAGCGTACCCAGGACCAGCAGCAACGTGAGCCAGCCGCGCCAGGTCGGGACGAGAACTTGCCGCCGGCGCAGCATTCCCCATAGCCTTGTCCCTTGGTCCGTGTGCGGTGGACCGGACGAGCTATCGTCTGGGTCGATGAAAGACATTGGGACTTCCGTTCTCTTGTTCGCCCGTCTTGTATGATGGGAACGCGACTCACGGCGCCGTGGGATCCGCAGGCTGGTCCGAGCGCACAGCGCGCAGCGTGAGCGAAACTATCACCCATGGCCCGAATCCAGATCAACCTGCCCGAGCGATTTCCTTTCTCCACCGAGATCGCCCTCTACCTGAGCCACTTGAACTACGGGGGCCACCTGGACAATGCACTACTGCTCACCCTGGTCTCCGAGGCCCGTGCGCGCTACCTCGCGTCGCTGGGCTATACCGAGATGGACGTAGAGGGAATCGGCATCATCGTGGCGGACGCGGCAGTGCAGTACCGCTCCGAGGCCTTCCACGGTGAGGTGATGGTGGTCAGCATGGCCGCCGCCGATTTCAGCAAGCGCGGCTGCGATCTGCTCTGGCGCATGGAGGACAAGGCATCGCACCGGGAGGTGGCGCGCGGCAAGACCGGTATCGTGTTTTTCGACTACGGCGTGCGCAAGGTGGCAGCGGTGCCCGAGAACTTCCGACGGCGTGCCGGCGACACGGCGAGATGAGTCAACCGCAAGGATGACAAACGTGACCGACAGCATCAAATACCTGCTCGACGAATCCCGCATCCCCCACCACTGGTACAACATCGTGGCGGACCTGCCGGCACCGCCGCCTCCGGTGCTGCACCCCGGCACGCTGAAGCCGCTCGGCCCCGACGATCTGGCGCCGCTGTTCCCGACATCGCTGATCCTGCAGGAGGCGTCGACCGAGCGCGAAATCGAGATTCCCGGGCCGGTGCGGGACATCTATCGGCAGTGGCGCGTCACCCCGCTGTATCGGGCGCGGCGGCTGGAGCGTGCGCTGCAGACCCCGGCGCGGATCTACTACAAGTACGAAGGGGTCAGTCCCGCCGGCAGCCACAAGCCCAACACCGCCGTCGCGCAGGCGTACTACAACCGCGAGGCGGGCGTGAAGACGGATCACGACAGAGACCGGAGCCGGCCAGTGGGGCTCGTCGCTTGCGTTCGCGGGCGCCGTGTTCGGCGTCGAAGTGCAGGTGTTCATGGTCAAGGTCTCTTATCTGCCAGAAGCCCTACCGCCGCGCGCTGATGGAGACCTACGGCGCGCGCTGCATCGCAAGTCCTTCGACGGAGACGGAATACGGGCGCAGCGTGCTCGCCCGCTCGCCGGACAGCAACGGCAGCCTCGGCATCGCTATCTCGGAAGCAGTGGAGGTCGCGGCGAGCCGCAGCGACACCAAGTACGCGCTGGGCTCGGTGCTGAACCACGTCCTGCTGCACCAGACCGTGGTGGGGCTGGAGGCCATGGAGCAGATGCAGCTCGCGGACGACTACCCGGATGTAATTGTCGGGTGCACCGGCGGAGGGTCGAATTTCGCCGGGATTGCGTTTCCCTTCCTGGGCAGCCAGTTGCGCGGAGGCCGCAAGGTACGGATCGTGGCGGTCGAACCGGCGGCCTGCCCCAGCCTGACCCGCGGCCACTACGCCTACGACTTCGGCGACACCGGCCACATGACGCCGCTCACGAAGATGCACACGCTCGGCTCGTCTTTCATGCCGCCTGGCTTCCACGCGGGCGGTCTGCGCTATCACGGCATGGCGCCATTGGTGTCGCACGTCGAGCAGCTGGGGCTGATCGAAGCACGTGCCTACCACCAGTTGCAGTGCTTCGAAGCGGGCGTCCTCTTCGCGAAGCACGAGGGAATCGTCCCGGCGCCCGAGGCGAATCATGCGGTCCGGGGCGCGATCGAGGAGGCGGAACGGTGTCGCGAAGAGGGCGTGAGCCGCGCGATCCTCTTCAACCTGTGCGGCCACGGCCATTTCGACATGCAGGCCTACACCGACTATTTCGCTGGCAAGCTCACCGATCAGGTCTACGACGAACGCGAGCTCGCCATGGCGCTCTCCGGTCTGCCGAGCGTGCCAGAGCCAGTGTGACGCGCGAGCGACCCGCCAAAGCATGTCTGCGCAGGAGCTCGTCACGTTACTGCTGCTGGCCTCGGGAGGATGGATGCTGTGGGCCAGCCTCAAGGCGCGCGAAGCAGCCGTCGCCGCCAGCCGAGCTGCCTGCCAGGCGGAGGGATACCTCTTCCTCGACGATACCGTGGCCATAGAATCGGTGTGGCCGGTACGGGACGACATCGGTCAGCTGAAGATCCGGCGCGTCTATGGCTTCGAGTACAGCGAGACCGGAAACGACCGGCACCGGGGACGTGCCATCGTGATCGGCAGCCGGGTAGCGGCTCTCGAGCTTGCGCCACGGGCGGCGTCGCAAACACGGATCTGGTATTGAGACGGTCGATGATCGATGGCGAGGTGGTGGACGCGAACGCATCGGCCGCCGGGCTACCAGAACGAACGCACGGGGTAGCGCCGGATCGCTTCATCGGGGGTAACTACCGTCAGCCCGTGGGCGATCGCCTGGCACACCAGCATGCGGTCGAAGGGATCGCGGTGCAGGTCCGGCAGCTTCGGTAATTGAGCGACTGCCTCCTCGTCGATCGGTAGCGACGCGATGCCGTGGGCTTCACGCTGTTCGACGAGAAATCGCTCGGTGGGCGCGCCCATGCTGTCGATCTCGAGGCGCCTGCCGCGATGCTTGATCAAGATCTCCCACAATGATGCTGCGCTGAGGAAGCACGAATGGTGGGGCGTAGCGATGGCCTCACGCACCTTCTCTGGCAGCTCGGCACGCTGTCCAATGAGCCACAGAAAAGTGCAACTGTCGAGCAGCAGCCTCACGGCCCCTTGCCTTCGAACAGATCGAGGAGTTCGTCATCCAGTGGCTCGAAGAACTCTGGCAGTACCTTCACGCAACCTTCCGCCAGCCCGATCGGCCGAGGCGTCGTGCGCGCCGCCGCGACGGGCTTGAGCTCCGCGATCGGCTTGTTGCGGCGGCAGATGATCACCGTTTCACCCGCCTCCACCTGCGCCAGATATTCGGACAGGTGTGCCTTCACCTCGTGCACGTTCACCGATTTCATGGTTAGTTTGTGGATCCAATACATGACCAACTAGAAGGATAACACGATCGTCGAAAGGACGGTAGCGCTCTTTTCGCTCCGGAACCCGCGTGTCACTGGCAGGACGTTGCGCGTTGGGGTAATCAGCCGGCCAGTGCCCTCCACTGGGTGCTGCGGGAAGGCAAGGTCGTTCATGGCCCGAGCGTGGCTTACTCTACCTCCACCCACCGTCTGCCGCCGCCTGAGGGCCGCTATTTGCGCAAGCAGACGACCGGACTCGACGTGAAGCTGCTGTTGCAGATCGCGACCGCGAATGTCGCAAGTGGGCAGGCAATCGGCCCTTGCTTGGCGACACCTCTAGCTATAATCCTAAAAACGGCAAACGGCGATCTCGCCATTGTGTAACCTTTTGAGTGGGCGAGGGGAAGTTGCTATTGGGGGAGCCACCAAATGGGTGAAGCGAGAAAGCGCGGTGCTGCTGCGGTGCACGAGGCGCTGACGGTGCTGGGGGTCGAGGCGCTCGGAGGCCCAGTGCAGGTGCGCTGGAACCAGCGTGAAGCGGCGACACCGTTCGGTCAGATGGCGTATTTTGCGGAGTTTCTGAATCTCACGGGGTTGTACCGGCGCTGGGTCGAGAGTTGCCCGTTGCATTATGCGAGCCCGAACGGATCGCAGATTGGCGACGTGCTGGGGACGCTGTTCTTGTCGGTGCTCGCGGGGCACTGGCGCTATGCGCACATCGCGGCCCTGCGCGCTGACGCGGTCAGTGCGGGGTTGCTGGGGATGAAGGCCATCGTCTCCGAAGACACGGTGCGCCGGGCGCTGAAGGCGCTCGATGAGGACGCAGCGGTGGGCTGGTTGCAGTCTCATCTGGATGCCAGTGTGCTGCCGCTGCTGGCCGCGCCGTGGGTGCTCGACACCGATGTGACGGTCAAGCCGCTGTACGGGAAGCAGGAAGGAGCGCTGATCGGCTACAACCCGCACAAGCCGGGACGTCCCTCGCACGCCTACCACAGCTACCAGATGGCGGGGCTGCGACTGATGCTGTCGGTGACGGTGGCCGCGGGCAATCAGAGCCACGCCAACGCCACCCTGCCTGGACTGATCGAGTTGATCGAACGCTTGCCGCGCGAGAAGCGTCCGGCGCTGGTGCGCGGCGACTGCGGCCAGGGCGGCGAGCCGACGATGGCAGCGCTGGAAGCACGCGCGGTGCACTACTTGTTCAAGCTGCGTCTCACGAAGAACGTCAAGCGCTATATCGAGCGCAGCTTCGCCAGCGGACAGCTGGTGCGATGCGGGGCAAGGCTGGCAAGCGTGAGGAGGGAATGATCCAGCTCATGGGTTGGAGCCGAGCGCGGCGTATCGTGATTCTGCGTCGCCCGCTGCAGGGCGAGGTGCTGCTCAGCGATGAACAGCAACTGCGCCTGGCCTTCGTCGAGAAGGACGTCCCGGCCAAGGGCTACGAGTACGCCGTGCTGGTGACCGATCTTGCCTACGACATGCTCGCCATCGCGCAGCTGTACCGCGACCGCGGCGATGCGGAGAACGCCTTCGATGAGTTGAAGAACCAGTGGGGCTGGGGCGGCTTCACCACGCACGATCTGAAGCGTTGCCGCCTCACCGCCATGACCGTGGCGCTCGCCTACAACTGGTGGAGCCTGTTCGTGCGACTCGCCCACCCCGAGGGGCGCCTGGAGGCAATCACCAGCCGCCCGTTCCTGCTCTCGGCGATCGGGCGCATGACTTCCCATGCCGGACAGACTCACCTGTCGATCACGCCGATGCACGCAAAGGCAACCTACGCCCGAGCGCTGCTCACCGCGGTGAGCCAGCGGTTGCAGGGCTGGAAAAGATCTGCGGAGCAGTTGCCCATCATATCGGTGTGGCAGCGCGTGTGCGAGTTCATCGCCACTCACGTGACTGGATTCAACTGGCTCGCAGCGCGATCGGAACCCCGCTTGATGCACTGCACATAGAGGCAACTGCGGTTTTTAGGATAATAGGTAGGCGCGGTCTCCGCCCTTTGCGGACTTTGGCGGTGTGGCGGCCAAAGACCGCCCCTTTGCACAGCAATCTGCGCCGGCGATTGATCATGTACGGTCGGCCGCCGGGGCAGGCAGAAGGGGAAGCCAAAGCCGCGATGCACTGTAGATCGTGTTCCGGCTTGCTTCCCGCACGACGACGTGGGTGAAGCCGAGGATGGTTGGCGTCTTGTCGGTCTCGTCGGCGGACGCGATCACCAGACGCAAGCGATGACCGGCAGCAATGCGCCGCGCGTTGGGAACCACTGGAATTCGATAGGAAACCCGCTCTCCGACAGGAACCGCGCGGGGTGTGCGGCAATCCGGAACCGGCGCGCCGCGCACGCTCCGTTTCTCGTCGACGCCTGAGAAGGCCGCGCGAAGCCATCCGGCGGTAATCGCTTCCGGCTCGCCGTCCGGCGGCGCGTCATAAAGGACGGCGATCCAGGATGTGTCGAAGGCCGTGATTCTGGCTTCAAGTGTGAGCTCGATGTTCCCCGCGAACTCCAGGTCCGCATCGAACGGCAGCGTCTCCCAATGGAGCATCGCCGGCAGTTCGGGCGGATTGGCGTTGGTCGGTTCGCCCGAATCAGCCGGGAGATAGAGATATTCCCGGCAGCCGGGCTCGCCTTCCTCAGGGGCAAGCACGCCATTGGCGCATAAAGCGAAGGGCGTAAGCCTCGATTCCGGCGGCGGCCATTCCTCAGCGGTGCGCCAGCCTTCGACGCCCGGCACCTGATAGCGGATCGGCGGGCCTTCCATGACGCCCGTCTTCTCGACCCTTCAGCCAATGGTCGTACCAGGCCAGCACCTCGTAGTGGAGGGACTCCCACGGCCAGGAGAAGCCGCCGGGAGACAACATCGCCATCCGCACATTGGGATTGTGGCGGAGCGCAGCCCAGGCCGAAAAGGTCGACGGCAGGTGCAGGGGGACGTTGTCCCAATCCGCTCCGAGATAGACGGGGATCTCGACCGATTCGAGCATGGGCCGCATGTCCCGCGCGTCCCAGAAGGCGTCATGGGTCGGATGCTCGACCGCCGCCGCGCGCCAGATGTTCGCCGAACGGATGCTCAGGATAGTGGGCGTGGATGACGTCCTTGAGCACGGTAACGATGCGCCTCGCCGTTGAGGTTCTGCATCCGCGCGTGGATCGCGGGGATGCCGAGCACGTCGCGAACGAGGTCAATGCGCCAGCTTCGCCAGAAAGAATCCGGCTTCTGCGACAGCACGCCGACTGCGGGCAGCCAGGCAGAAATGAAGCCGGCGTTGAGCAGGCCATGGTGCCAGACCGCGTCGTAAACGTCGTCCGTAGTCAGCAGCGGCGCAATCGCCTTGAGATGCGGCGGCTTCGTCGCTGCCGCCGCGAGTTGTGCCATCGCGAAGTAGCTGACGCCGAGCATGCCGACATTTCCGTCGCACCATGGCTGGACCGCGACCCATTCGACGAGATCGTGAAGATCCTCCCGCTCCTGCCGGTCGAGCATGGTCCAGACGCCGCCCGAGCCGCCAGTGCCGCGGGCGTTGACGATGAGGTGGACGTAGCCGCGAGGAACGAAGAAATCGGACGCGCCGGCTTCTATGAAGCCGAGCGGAGCGCCGACGTCCTGAATCTGACGGGGGTACGGGGAGAAGGAGACGAGCGCAGGAAACGCGCCGTCGGAGTCCGGCTGGAACAGATCGGCGAGCAGCATCGTCCCGTCGCGCACGGTGACGCTGACATTGTTGGTGCGGCGAATCGTGAAGGACGGCTCGCTGAGGTTGCGGTATTCGCGCCCCGTCGTCTGGACGCCGTTGAGACGACGTTCCCCAGGAGCGAGACCCGCGGCTTTTTCCGACATAGCCTTCTGCTCTCCCGTTCGGCGCTGGTCATAATACTAGCTGCGGCGCCTGATTTCGTCCGCTATGATCCACGAAAATTAGATACGAGGTACCGATGGAATTCGTCAATTCGCATCCGACGGCTTACGCATGGGCAGGTCGTGCTCTCAGCGCGCTTGTAACGCTCGCCCTGTTCGCCGCCGCCGCCAAAATTCTCTTTTCACGATCGACAACGAAGGCGGAATTTGCGGCCACGGGCTTCGCCGACAGCGCTGCGACTCCCTTGTCGATCGTTATCCTTATCTGTGCGATCCTGTACGCCATTCCGCAGACCGCTGTTCTCGGCGCTATTCTGGTGACTGGGTTCCTCGGTGGCGCGATCTGCACCCACTTTCGCCTCGGCGCGATCGCGTCCCCGCCGCAAATCATCTCCCTCGTCCTCGGCCTGATGACCTGGGGCGGGCTTTATCTCCGGAACGGTCATGTGCGCAGCCTGTTGCCGTTCGTGATATGAGCGACGACGAGCAGGGCTTTCAGAACGCGGCGCGGGGAGCGGTCGCCCGACGATAAGGGCGGCTATCAAAACGGCGATTCAGCCACGCGTCGTTGGGGCGCGCGACCGCGAATTCGGCCTTATCGCTCGCTACGCCTGCGACCGCTCATCCCCCCTTCTTCTGCGCATCCGCGGCGGCCGCAGCCCACGTGGAACGCATGTCGCGCAACAGCCAGGTGAGCGCCTCGTCCGGGATGAGGTAGCCGCCGATACCGTCGGTGAACAGCATGTCGTAGATCCGGCGGCTCGCTGCATCGATATCCGCCGCAGTCGGTTCGCCTTCGGCTGGCGGCGCCGGCAGCACAATAGTGATCGTATCCGGCTCCTGGGGCACGACCTCGATCCGGTAGTCGCCATCGGGCACGGAGCCGAAGTATTCCTTCAGGCCGGCGACGGGATCGTCGATCAGCCGGCGGCGCGCGGCGGAATCGCGTCGAAGCAGGCAATAGTGATCGGTGAAGATATCGCGCTCCTCGCTCACGGATTGTTGCTCCGGAAGCTCTGTCGCATGCGAAGCAGCTCCAGCTTGAGCGCCTGCGGCATGATCCAGCAGAAAAGATCGCCGCTCTCCCACAGATCCATCTGATTGATCACGGTCTCCGCGTCCTCCGGCTTCGCCGCGGGCGGCGGGATCACGAAGTAAAGCGTGTCGCGCCGCTGCTGCCGGACGTCGATCTTGACGTCAGGGGAGACCTGCACGCCGATGCTTGCCAGCGCCCGGCGCGGATCCTTCCCCAGGAGCTCGGCAAAGGCCGGATCCGTCCAGGCGAGCTCGACCAGACGCCGTTCCAACGAGGCGTCCGCTGAACCTTTCGCTTCGTTCTGCACTGGACTCCCCTTTCCCATTTGAACGGATCGGTTGATCAGGGCTCACGATCGATAATCAGGAAGCTCGGTCCCGCATGCGCGAGCGCGCGGCCGAGAACCTCGCCGATCCGATGAAGACTTTCGATCTTTTCCGTGCGCGCGCCGAAGCCCTCGGCGATGCGCTGCATATCCAGGCTTGGATTGTCGAAATCCATTCCAACGAAGCGAGTGGCGTCAAGCGTTGTCCCCATCGCGTCACACCACAAATCCTTCAACAGCCGATATTCGTGGTTCACGAAGCAGACAAAAATGGATGGGATCGCATACCTGGCCGCTGTCCAGAGCGCATGGATCGAAAACAGACTGCCGCCGTCGCCGACGAAGCAGACAGCGTGCTTTCCCGTCGCCAGCCCGATACCGACGCCGAGCGGCATCGCCCAGCCCAACCCTCCGCCGCGGGGCGAGAAGTGGACGTTACGAAAACCAAGGGCCACGGCCATGTCCTGCACGATCGAATCTTCGGACGACCCCTCGGTGATGACATGGGTCGTCCGATCGAGATGACGTAGCACGCCGAGGATCAGAGCGTCGCTCGGGCGTTTGCCGGACGACGGATACTTCGCTTCCAGCGTCGCCACATCGACCGTTCGCCCGCCGGCTGATGCGGCTGGAGCTCCGAGCGCCGTCGCCAGGGCATCCAGTGTCGCCTTGATGTCGCCAAGCACCGCGATGTCGCAGGGATAGTCGAACCCCAGCTGACTGGCCGCGGGTGCGATCTGAATCACCTGCAATTCGCTCGGTATCGCGCAGAGGCCGTCATAGGTGAAGGTGTCGACCTTCTCGCCGATCAACATCATCGTATGGTAGCGGCCGAGCGTCTCGTTGATTTCCCTGGTGGTCGGGGGAAGCTGGCCGCGGAAGTTGGGGTGCAGCGGATCGACGGCGCCTTGGACATGGAACGGCGCGGCGTAGATGTCTGCAGCAAGCGCCGTTGCAATGCGGCTGACGGCGTCAATGCCGTGCGCGGCGCCGACTGCATAATCGGCCACAATGGCAAGCTTGCCTGCCGGAACGGACTTCAAGGCGCGCGCGACCTCGCCGATTGAGCGCGGGGCCGTGTCGTCGATGATGCGTGTCTTCTTGAATGTCGTGTTGTCGGTTCGCTCCAGCATGAAGTTCATGGGAATCGACAGAAAGACCGGCCCCGTCGGCTGCAGCCTCGCGTGCAGATAGCAACGCTGCAGCGCCACGGTGAGATCGTCGGCACTGGTCACTTCGTAGGCGTATTTCGTGGCGGTTTCAGCAAGCCGGGTATTCGGCGCACCAAGGACGGGATTGTGAATGAGAAACCGCGAATCCTGCTGTCCGTTGATCACGAGCAGAGGAACTCCGGACATCAAGGCGTTGCGCATATTGAACATGCCGTTGGCCAAGCCTGGGTAAGTGTGCAGGCTAACGATGGACGGCTTGCCCGTGATGAGCGCATAACCGGCGGCAATCCCGACCGCGCTGGATTCGTGCAATGACAGGACGTACGTGGCCTTCGATGCCGCGACGGCTGCAAGGAAGGTCGTTTCCGTTGTCCCGGGATTGCCGAATACAAACGGAATTTCGTACGTCTCAAGGAAGTCCTGAATAAGTTCGCCGCCTGTCCGACCCGTCATGCCAGCCTCGTTCAAAATTCAAGCGTCGTAGCAGAGCCGCTCGCACTTCGTGGTGCGGCCGATCCCCAGATTGAACGCATTGCAGGGTCCAACTCTTCGTCGTGCGATACCCGGTTTCGCGGGATAGAGGCGCCCAACATTGTGCTTGGGAGGAAGCGCCCCGTCAAAGCTCCGGTTTGATGTGCGCGGAAGGAAATGACCGCCGCGCCATTCCAGATCATCGCGTGCTCCAGCGCTGCGATGCTGCGTTCCGGCAACGCGGAAAGACCGGCGTGAAGTTGCGCGCCAAGCAGCCGCCATGCCGGTCGTCGGCGGGCCGACCATGCTGACCGGCATCTGCTTCTGCGCTGACTGCGGCGGCGCCATGACCATCCGAACCGGCAAATCAGGTCGCTATCGCTACTACGCTTGTTCCATCGCCTCCCGGCAGGGCGCCAGCGGCTGCAAAGGCTGATCGATCCCCATGGAGCGCCTGGATGATCTGGTGGCCCAGCATCTGGAGGAGCGCCTGCTCGATCCGGCCAGGCTGGAAGAGGTGTTGAGCATCGTCCTCGATCGCCGCCAGGAGCGTGCCGAACGGAGGGCCGAGCACGCCACCGAACTCCGTAAGAAAGCCGCCGAGGCCGAGGCCCGGCTGAAACGGCGCTATGACGCCATCGAGAGCGCTCCGAACATTCGCCGATGCCGCACGCCGACGGCTACGCGGACTGGACGGCGGATACCGCCGCGATCACCTCCGCGCGCTGGCCCAGCGGGTCGAGGTCGCGAATGGCGAAGTCAGGATCATGGGATCACGGGGCAACCTGCTGCGCACCTTGGCCGCCGCAGGCGGCGTAAAATCGGCGGCTGGCGGCGTGCCCAGCTTTGTTCCGAATTGGCGGAGAGGGTGGGATTCGAACCCACGATAGAGTTGCCCCTATTCCGGTTTTCGAGACCGGCCCATTCAACCACTCTGGCACCTCTCCGTGCCACTGCTCGACAGCTATTCCGGTTTTGGCTACGGCCGCTGCGCTTAACCTGACCACTTCCAGAACTACGGGTCAGGTTGGCCTGCGCCGCAACGAGCCGCAGGGGGCGTTGTGGCTCCGACATAACCTGAAGGTTAGCCTGCGCCGCAACGAGCCCAACACCGCGGCTCGTTGTGGAGACCGGCCCATTCAACCACTCTGGCACCTCTCCGTGCCACTGCCGTGGGCGCGAATTCTAACAGTGAATCGGGCGCGGGAAAATTCGAACCCGGTAGGTCCGGGCCGGCGAGGTCGCGCCTCACCCCGGGATTCTGCTATGGTTCCGCCTCCGCGCGCCCGCGCCTCGGCCCCGTTGCGAATTCTCCACACCCCACGATGACCACCCCTCCGACCGGCAGGTTGCGTATCGAGCAGATCGTCGGCATCGCACTCGTTGCGCTGCTCACGATCGGCGCGCTCTATTTTCTGAGCCCGTTCCTGCCCGCGATCTTGTATGCAGTCATATTGACCGTATCCACCTGGCCCGTTTTCGAGTGGCTGCGGCAGCACCTGAAGGGCAGCTCGACTGCCGCCGCGGCGATCATGACCGTGTTCTTCGTCGCGTTGCTCGTGGTCCCCATCGTCTTTCTGAGCGTGAGACTCGTGGACGAGGTGCCGCCACTCGTGGATGCCGCAAAGGACTTGTTTGCAAATGGTCTGCCGCTGGCCCCGTCCTGGTTGGCGGACTTGCCCATTGTCGGCGAGGCCGCCACGGCGCGGTGGAACGCGCTCGCCCAGGACACGCAGGCGCTCGGCGCGACGATGCGGCCGTGGATCGGCAAGGGCGGTGAGCTGCTACTCGGCCTCGGCGCGAACTTCGGCTCCACCGTCCTGCAACTGCTCGTGAGCCTGCTCGTCGCGTTCTTCCTCTATCGGGACGGCGCCCCCCTGGTCCGAAATCTCACGGCAATCGTCGAGCGCGTGGGCGGCACGCGCGGCCCGAGGCTCCTCAACGCCGCCGGCAGCACCATGCGCGCGGTGGTCTATGGCATCCTCGGCGCGGCCATCGTGCAGGGATTGCTCGCGACCTTCGGACTCTGGCTCACCGGCATCCAGGGGTGGCTCTTCCTCGGTGTGGTCGGGGGCTTCCTCGCGCTCATTCCCATCGGCTTGATCAACCTGCAACTGCTCGCCGCCTCGGCCTGGCTTTTCTACCAAGGGCAAAACGGTTGGGGAATATTCCTGGTCGTATGGACCTTGGTCGTCGTCGCGAATGCCGACAGCGTCATCCGGTCGGCGATTATCAGCCGCGGCGCCAATCTGCCTATCAGTGTCGTGCTGCTCGGCCTGCTCGGCGGCGTCGCGACGGCAGGCATCCTCGGGCTCTTCGTCGGCGCAACGGTGGTCGGCGTATTCTTCACCATGATCCGCGACTGGACTGGCGAGACGCCTGCAGTCGCGAGCGCCGAGTCCGCCGGACCCCGCGCCGAAACCTGATCAGCGCAGGGGAACCCTACCCCTGCCGGCGCATCCGATCGCATGGGCCCTGCGTATCAGGGGCCAGTACGACGATCCGAAGCGCCCGGCCCGGCGCCACACCGCCCTGACCGACAGGAATGCCGATGCACGCGATTTTGCCCCGCCTTGCCGCCACCGACTTTCCCCGTCTCCACCGTAAGGCGCTGACCACGCTGCAGGTGAACGTCGGCTACCGCTGCAATCAGCAGTGCGTGCATTGCCACGTGAACGCCGGACCGAACCGCAAGGAGGAGATGGGCGCGGAGACTGTGGACCTCGTCATCCGCTTCCTGCAGGTGTCGGGGGTCAAGACGCTGGACATCACCGGCGGCGCGCCGGAGTTGAACGCGCACTTTCGGCGCCTCGTCGTCGCGGCGCGCGGCCTCGGCGTGAACGTGATCGACCGCTGCAATCTCACCATCACCGAGCAGCCGGGTCAGGAGGATCTGATCGATTTCCTCGCGGCGAACCGGGTCGAGGTGATCGCCTCACTGCCGTGCTATCTCGAGGAGAACGTGGACCGCCAGCGCGGCAAGCACGTGTTCGAAGCGAGCATCCGCGCGCTCAAGCAATTGAACGCCGCTGGCTACGGACGACCCGGCCAGCGGGTCTCGATCTCAATCTCGTCTACAACCCACTCGGACCCACGCTGCCGCCGCCGCAGGAAGGGCTCGAGGACGCCTACAGGCGCGAGCTGGGCGGGCGCCACGGCATCGTCTTCAACCGGCTCTTCACGCTCGCCAACATGCCGATCCAGCGCTTCGGCAGCACGCTCGTCTCGAAGGGCCAGTTCGAGCCCTACATGAAGCTCCTGAAGAGCGCCCACCGTGACGAGAATCTCGAGTCCGTCATGTGCCGCACGCTCCTGTCCGTGGACTGGCGGGGGTACGTGTACGACTGCGACTTCAACCAGATGCTCGGCCTGCCGCTGCGCTTGAACGGCCACCCGCGGCGCCATCTCTCCGATCTGACTGGCGTGGACGTGGAAGGCTTGCCGATCGAGGTCGCCGATCACTGCTACGGCTGCACGGCGGGCCAAGGCTCGAGCTGCGGCGGCGCGCTGTCCGCCTGACCCAAGAGAGGAACGACGATGGCGATCGACGGCACGATCGGCGTTTACTTCTGGGGCTTCCTCGTGCTGTACGGGGTGGTGATGTACGCGGTCTCGCCCCAGGCGGTCTCGATCAGCAGCTTCTTCCAGGGTACCGACGAGCGCGGCCGCGCCGCCTCCGAATGGGCGCTGGTGTCCAGCATCTTCATCAGCTGGATCTTCGCCAAGTCGGTGACCAACGCCGCGAACCTCGGCGCGGCATATGGCGTCGTCGGCGGGCTTGCCTATGCTGCCTATTGGCTGTCGATCCCGTTCGCGGGCTGGGTGATCTATCGACTGCGCACGCGTCACGGCGCGACTGGTCTGGTGCAGTTTCTGACGTCGCGCTATGGGCGCCTCGCGGCGCTCGCCTTCAGCGCCGCGATCCTGATACGGCTGTACAACGAGATCTGGAGCAACACGGCCGTGGTCGGCGGCTTCTACGGCGCACCGGGCTCGGCGGCCTTCATCGGCGCAGCACTGCTCTTCACCGCGGCGACCCTCTTCTACAGCATGAAGGGCGGGCTTGCGCAGCTCGATCGTGACCGACGTCCTGCAGACGGCGATCTTCGTGTTCCTGCTCGGCATCGTGCTCTTCTTCGTGCTGCCCCGCCATGGCGCTGCGACCCTGCTCTCGGTGGGCACGTTCCGGATGAATGCCGGCGTCGATCTGCTGCTGGTGGCGCTGCTGCAGGTGCTGTCCTATCCCTTCCACGATCCGGTGTTGACAGATCGCGGCTTCATCACGCGAGAGAAGACCATGCTGCGCGCCTTCGTCTGGGCGGGCGTGCTGGGCTTCCTCGCGATCTTCGCCTTCAGCCTGGTCGGGGTCCATGCGAAGCTCGAAGGGCTCACCGTCACCGACAACGTGCCCGCGGTGGTTGCCAAGAGCCTGGGCATCGCCGCGTTCTTCGCGATGACGGTGATCATGATTACCGCCGCTGGGTCGACGATCGACTCCACCTTCGCGTCGGTCTCGAAGAGCGTCGGACGCGAGCTGCCACAGCTCGCCGGCAGGGACCTCGGCAAGCAGGCGATCGGGGTCGGCATGGCGGCGATGGTGGCGATCGCCGTCCTCGGCAATCTGCCGATGATCGCGGGCACGGACATCCTGAAGGCGACGACGCTGAGCGGCACGATGGTGATGGGACTTGCGCCGGTGTTCCTGCTGCAGCGCTTCGTCGGCCATTCGCCCGCCAGTTTTCACCTGTCGTTCTGGACCGGGATCGCGCTCGGCATTACGCTCACCGTGGGCTGGATTCCGCCGTCCTGGGCGATCGGCGACGGCAAGTACGCGCTGCTGCTCGGGACCAATCTCTACGGCCTCGCCATCTGCTCCGCGCTGTTCCTGCTGCCTGCGTGGGTGCGCAGGCGCGGCGTGGCTCGCAGCCAAAGTCGATCACCGGAGACCGCGCGATGACGAGAAGCCGCCTCATCGTGCTGATCGCGCTCGTGGTCGCGATCGTCGCCTTCTTCGCCTTCGACCTCGGGCAGCTTCTTCACCCTCGACTACTTCAAGTCGCAGCAGGCGGCGATCATGGCATACGTCGACGCCGCGCCGCTGAAGACGGCAGCGATCTTCTTCGCGGTCTATGTCGCGGTCACCGGGCTCTCGCTGCCGGGCGCGGCCATTCTCACGCTGGTGGCGGGCGCCGTCTTCGGACTGCTCTGGGGCACAGTGATCGTCTCCTTCGCCTCGTCCATCGGGGCAACGCTCGCCTTCCTCGCGAGCCGCTTTCTGTTTCGCGACGCGATCCAGAGGAAGTTCGGCGACAAGCTCGCGGCGATCAACCGCGGTGTCGAGAAGGAAGGCGGCTTCTACCTCTTCACGCTGCGACTGGTGCCGGCGTTTCCGTTCTTCGTGATCAACCTGCTCATGGGCCTGACCCCGATCAAGACCCGCACCTTCTACTGGGTGAGCCAGGTCGGCATGCTGCTCGGCACGCTCGTCTTCGTGAACGCCGGCACCCAGCTCGCGAAGATCGAGTCGCTCAAGGGCATCCTGTCGCCGGGGCTGCTGCTCTCGTTCGTCCTGCTCGGTGTGTTCCCGCTGATCGCGAAGAAGATCGTGGACACGGTCAAGGCGCGCAAGGTGTATGCGAAGTGGCAGCGTCCCGCACGTTTCGACCGCAATCTGGTGGTGATCGGCGCGGGGTCGGCCGGGCTCGTGTCCGCCTACATCGCCGCAGCGGTGAAGGCGAAGGTGACGCTCGTCGAGCGCCACAAGATGGGCGGCGATTGCCTCAACACCGGCTGCGTGCCGTCGAAGGCGCTGATCCGGTCCGCCAAGTTTCTTTCCCATGTCAAGCGTTGCCGCGAGTTCGGCATCGCGTCGGCCTCCGCGGAGTTCGATTTCGCGGAGGTGATGGAGCGCGTGCAGCGCGTGGTCGAGCAAGTCGAGCCCCACGATTCCGTCGCGCGCTACACGAGCCTCGGTGTCGAGTGTGTGGCCGGCGAGGCGAAGCTCACCTCGCCGTGGACGGTCGAGGTGAGGCTCGCGAACGGCACGACGCGCACCCTCGCGACGAAGTCGATCGTCATCGCCGCCGGGGCGCGTCCGTTCGTGCCGCCGATCCCGGGCATCGACGCCGTCGGCTGCCTCACGTCGGACACCGTGTGGAGTCTCCGCCAACTGCCGCTGCGGCTCGTGGTACTGGGCGGCGGGCCGATCGGCTGCGAGCTCGCCCAGTGCTTCGCGCGCCTGGGCTCGAAGGTGACGCAGGTCGAAATGCTGCCGCGCCTCATGATCCGCGAGGACCCCGAGATCTCCGAGATGGTGATGAAGCGCTTCCGCGCGGAGGGCGTCGACGTGCTGGTCGGCCACCAAGCGAAGGCGTTCGTGATCGAGAACGGCGAGAAGATCCTCGTCGCCGAGACGGAGGGGCGCGAGGTCCGCGTCCCCTTCGATCAGCTCCTGTGCGCGGTCGGGCGCGTCGCGAACACGCAGGGCTACGGGCTCGAGGAGCTCGGCATCCCCGTCACCAAGCAGCGCACGATCGAGGTGAACGAATACATGCAGACCGTCTACCCCAACATCTACGCGTGCGGCGATGTCGCAGGTCCGTACCAGTTCACGCACACGGCGGCCCACACCGCGTGGTATGCGGCCGTCAACGCGCTCTTCGGTGCGTTCAGGAAGTTCAAGGCGGATTTCTCCGTGATTCCGTGGGCGACCTTCACCGAACCGGAGGTCGCGCGCGTCGGCCTGAACGAGATGGAGGCGAAGGAGAAGAACATCCCCTTTGAGGTCACCACCTACGGCATCGACGACCTCGATCGCGCAATCGCCGACAGCGAAGCCGAGGGGATCGTCAAGGTGCTCACCGCGCCGGGGACCGACCGCATCCTGGGCGTCACCATCGCGGGCGAGCACGCCGGCGACCTCATCGTCGAATACATCACGGCGATGAAGTACGGCATCGGCCTCAACAAGATCCTCGGCACGATCCACATTTATCCGACGCTCGTGGAAGCAAACAAGTACGCGGCCGGCGCGTGGAAGCGCAAGCAGGTCACGGCCGGGCAGCTCGCGTTCCTCGACGCGTTCCACGCGTGGGGCCGCCACGAGCGCGGCGTCGGCGGGCTCGTCGCGCGGCTGCCCGCGCTCGTCTCGGACAAGCGCCGCGCGTTCCCCGCGGAAGCGCTTTGAGCTCATGTTCCGCTTGCTCGCCCTGCTCGCCCTGCTCCTGATCCCGCATGCCGTTGCGGCGGCATTCGATCATCGTCACGCCGTCTGGAACGATCTTCTCGCGAAGAACGTCGTGTGGATCGACGCGGGTCACGCCTCGCAGGTGCGCTATGCAGGCTTCGAAAGCGATCGCGCAAAGCTGAAGGGCTATCTCGATTCGCTGTCCGCCGTAACGCGGCAGGAGTTCGACGGCTGGAGCAAGACCGAGCAGCTCGCGTTCTTGATCAATGCCTACAACGCGTTCACGATCGAGAAGGTCCTCACCCGGTATCCGAATCTCAAATCGATCCGCGATTTCGGCACCTTCGTGGGCAACCCGTGGAAGGACAAGTTCTTCACGCTGCTCGGCACGCCGATGAGCCTCGACGGCATCGAGCACGACACCATCCGCAAACCGGGTGTCTACGACGACCCGCGCATCCACTTCGCGGTGAACTGCGCGTCGGTGGGCTGCCCGGCGCTACGCAACGAGGTCTACGTCGCGGACCGGCTCGACGCCCAGCTCGAGGACCAGACCCGGCGCTTCCTCTCGGACCGCAGCCGCAATCGCTACGTGCCAGCGTCGAGCACGCTGGAGGTCTCGAAGATCTTCGACTGGTATGGCGCCGACTTCAAGCGCAGGAAAGGCGACCTCGTGGCCTTCTTCGCCCCCTATGCACTCGAAATGTCGAGCGCGCCCGAAGCACAGCAGGCAATTCGCGACGGGAAGACGAAGATCGCCTTCCTCGACTACGACTGGGCGCTGAACGACGTTAGAAAGTGACGCGCACGGACAGACAGCGCCGCCACCAGAGGGGTTAGGACTTGCAGGTGTCCATCGTCGTCCCCGTGCTGAACGAAGGGCCCATGCTGGCCGACCTGCTTTCGAGTCTGCAACCCCTGCGCGCCCGCGGCGCGGAGGTCATCGTCGTCGACGGCGGCAGCCACGACGGCAGCGCGGAGGCCGCCCGCCGGTTCGCCGATACCGTACTCGAGAGCCCGCGCGGGCGCGCCTTGCAGATGAACGCGGGCGCACGCGTCGCGAGCGGCGACGTACTGCTGTTCCTGCACGCGGACACGCGCTTGCCGCTGCACGCAGACCTGCTGATCGGTGCGGCGCTCGAGCGAAGCGATCGCGTCTGGGGTCGGTTCGACGTTCGCCTCTCCGGCGATCGTTCCGTGCTGCGCATCGTGGAATGCCTCATGAACCAGCGGTCGCGGCTCACGGGGATCGCGACGGGCGATCAGGCCATCTTCGTGCGCCGCGCCACCTTCGAGAAGCTCGGCGGCTTTCCCACCCTGGCGCTCATGGAAGACGTCGCGTTCACCGCACGGCTGAAGCGGGAAAGTCGCCCGCTGTGTCTGCGCGAGCGCGTCGTGGCGTCGAGCCGCAAGTGGGAGCGCGAGGGCGCGCTCCGCACCATCTGGCTCATGTGGCGCCTGCGGCTCGCCTTCTTCTGCGGGGCGGATCCCTCGGATCTCGCGCGTCGCTACTACGGCCGCGACGGGCAGCAGTCATGATCTCCGCACGTACCTGTCCGCCGCACTATCTCTACAAGCTGGCGGTCTTTCGCGAGGTGCCCATCCCGGGCGCGCTGGCAAACGGCGGACGTTCCCAGGCGGACCGCCTCCGAACGCGCGCTGGCGCGATGGTTCACCGAGGCGAACGTCGGAGTGTATCTTTCCAGCCACACCTGCCTGCCGGTGATGAGGGCGCTCACGGCAGGCGGGTCGGCACCCTGCCTGTCGACGCAGTGCCCTTGCATTACAATCATCCGCAATGGGTGGAACGCTTTCTCGCCAACTGGCTGGTCGGTTGACCCGCTCATCGGGGTACCATGAGCGTATCGACACTGGAACGGAGCTTGCAGCCGACCCGGCAAAGTTGTTTTTCAGGCGCTCGACCCCAACGCACCGACCATGACTGAAACCGCAATCGCCATTCTCGCCAAGGCTCCCGTTCCCGGCACGGTCCGCACCCCCTTGATACCCCTGGTAGGAGCGGACGGCGCGGCAACCCTGTACGAGCGCTGTACCGATCACGCCATCAGAACCGCTGTCGAAGCCGGCATCGGTCCGGTCGAGCTATGGTGCCGGCCGTCGATGCTGAACCCGTTTTTTGCGGAGATGGCCCGGGCGCACCCCATCACCCTGCGCGTGCAAGGCAGCGGAGATCTCGGCATGCGGCTCTTTCGCACATTCGAGGCCCTGTTGAGCGCGCATCCGCTCGCAATCGTGATGGGGTCGAACTGTCCCGCCCTCTTGCCCGTACATCTGCGGATGATGACCGAAGCGCTCGACGATGGCTACGATGCCGCCTTCGTTCCCATGGACGGCGGGCGCTGCGCCGCCGGCGGCATGCGCAAGGCATCCGAAGAAGTGTTCAAGGATCTGTCATGGACGACGGGTACCGTCATGGATGCACTGAAGTCTCGTCTGCGCGAGGTGAGATGGCGCTGGCTCGAGCTCCCCACGTTGTGGGATCTGGATGCACCGGGAGGATTGTCCCGCCTGGCGAGCGACGCGCTCTTGCGACATCTGGCCGAGGACGTGGTCCCGGTTGCTCCCGCTCGCGCTGCTCGCTGACTGGCATTGCGGCAGACACGAAATCCGCCGCGCGACCGGCGGCCAAGCACCTCCTATCCTTGCGCCGTCTTTGCGAGTAAGCTCCAAGTGTTTGCTTTGAGTCACAAATGACCACCGAATCCCAGACCCCCATAGCCATATTCGCCAAGGTTCCGCGACCCGGGACGGTCAAGACGCGTCTCATCCCCGAGCTGGGTGCAGAAAAGGCGACGCGGCTTTACGAGCGCTGCACGGTCCACACGGTGAAAACGGCGTTGGAGGCGAACGTGGGTCCGGTGGAGCTCTGGTGCACGCCGACCATCCTGCACCCGTTTTTCGACGGCATCGGGCGCAGTCTGCACCCGGTGCTGCGCACGCAGGGCAACGGCAACCTGGGCGTGCGCATGTGGCGGACCCTGGAGGCGCTGCTCATCGGGCACTCCCGCGCGCTCCTGATTGGATCGGACTGCCCCTCGCTCACCGCCGAAGACATCCGCAATGCGGCCCAAGCACTCGCAGCCGGCAACGATGCCGTGTTCGTGCCGACCGAAGACGGCGGCTACGCCCTGATCGGCCTGCGCGCCGTCGAGCCCGCCCTGTTCGAGGACATCCCCTGGAGTACCGACGCCGTGATGGAAGCGACGCGAGAGCGCCTGCGCGATCTCGACTGGACCTGGAAGGAGCTCCCGGTGCGGTGGGACATCGACCGCCCGGAAGACTTCCGTCGCCTCCTGGCCGACCCGGTGCTGGGTCACCTCTGCGATCGCATCTCGCGACCGACCTCTGGACCCAGGCTGCGCGCGGTATCGTAGGTTCGAATGGGGCGGGTGGCCGCAGCGACCCTCCTTGCCCTCCTCGGTCTACTTCGCATTTCCCCTGCTGCCGCCACAGACGCGATCCTGGCGGCAGCGTTCTCCGCGGAAGCGCCAGGCGCACCGCTTCCCGCACTCTGGCAACCACTCCTCTTCAGGAACATCCCGCGCCACACCCGCTGTGCCCTCGTAAGCCAAGACGGCGTCACCGTGCTCGAGGCGCAGCGCCGAGAGTTCGGCCTCTGGCGTCGCCCGCCCGCTCGACATCGATCCGAAGAAGTATCCGGTCCTGCGCTGGCGCTGGAAGGTGGGGAACCTGATCGGCAAGGCCGACCGGGCCCGGAAGTCCGGGGACGACTACCCCGCGCGGCTGTACATCACCTTCCGTCGCGATCCCTCTGCCGCCGGCGCCCTGGACCGTGCTTTGTCGGCCCTGAGCCGACTCGCTCTTTGGGCCGCCCCGTGAAGCGGCTGCTGCTGCTCGGCGGCGGCCATGCACACGTGTTCGTCATGCGCGCGTGCGGCGCCGAGCCGCCGCCCGATACGCGGGTCACGGTGGTCAGCCGCGCGCGCTTCACGCCCTATTCCGGCATGCTGCCCGGCCTGCTGGCGGGCCTGTGCACCTTCGAAGAAAGTCACATCGACCTCGCATGGCTCGCGGCCGAGACAGGCTGCGAATTCGTCGAGGCAGAGTCGACTCTCATCCGCCCCGACTCACACGAGGTGGTGTGCGCGGACGGCAGGACGTTCGGCTACGACCTGCTCTCCGTGGATACGGGCTCGACACCAGCGATCGACGGTGTGCCCGGGGCGCGCGAACACGCGCTGCTGGTCAAGCCGGTCGACCGTTACCTGGCGGGCTGGCGCAACATCGAGACGCGGATCGCGGCAGGCGAGCGCCTCCGCGTCGCCGTGGTGGGCGGTGGCGCGGGCGGCGTGGAGCTCCTGCTCTCGCTGCAGCACCGACTGCGGGCCACGGCGGGCGGCGAGACGCGCTTTCTCCTCGTCACCGACCAGGCCGACATCCTCACCAACCACAACGCCACCGTGCGACGCGTCTTCCGCCACGTGCTGGCAGCGCGGCAGGTCGAGGTATTTCTCGGGCACGAAGTCGTGCGGGTCGAACCGCATGCTCTGCACTGCGCGAACGGGGAGAGGGTCGCGGTCGATGCCTCGATCTGGGTTACGACCGCTGCGGCGCCCCGCTGGGTCGCGGATGCCGGACTCGCCACCGACCACCGGGGATTCATTGCCGTCGACGATCGCCTGCGGTCGATTTCACACGCGGACGTGTTCGCCGCCGGCGACGTAGCGACCATGGTCAACCAACCGCGGCCGAAGTCGGGGGTGTACGCGGTACGCCAGGGCCCGCCCCTCGCCCGCAACTTGCGCGGCGCCCTCTCCGGCAAACCCTTGGCGGCCTATCGCCCGCAGCGCCTCGCACTCGCGCTCATCGGCACCGGTGATCGCTGCGCGGTAGCCTCCTGGGGTCCGTTCGCCGCGAAGGGAAGATGGGTCTGGCACTGGAAGAACTACATCGACCGCCGCTGGATGCGCAGATATCTGCCGCCCGGCGCGACAACATGAGCGTGCAGCCGCGGTGCTATTCGAGCGGGTACGGTGTCATCACGAAGTCCCGCCCCTGCGCGTGGCACTCGACGCAGGCGGGCACGCCGCGGTCGGCGGCGAGGGTCCGATTGCCGTCCTTGACCGAGAGCACCTCGTACCAGTACCAGCCCTGCCCGCCCGCGCTGTCTCCCTGGGTCTTGATGCCGACCGCCCAGCCGTGCAGAGCGCCCCCCTTGCCGTAGAGCTCGAGCACGCCGGCCGCGCCCGACGGATGCGCCTTGCTGCCGCCTTTGAGCGAGGCCTCGAGCGCGGGATTCAGATGAGCGCGGACACCTCCCGGATGCGCGCCCGGCGCGGGGTGCGGGACGCTCTCGTGCGCCCAGTCCTTGTAGCTGCCCGCCTTCAGCCACTCGAACAACTCCTTCGACGACGCCGGCGGCGGCGTGGCCTGGGCACGAGCAGCCGGCATCGAGCTTAACGTAACCGCCACGACGGCTGCCATCCGCCATCCCGATCTCTTTCGCTCCATACGGCGCCTCCTTCGATCGAGAACCGCGCGCCTCACGTGCCCGTGAGAGCGTCGAGTCCGCCCATGTAGGGCCGCAGCGCCGCGGGAACGGTGACGCTCCCGTCGGCGTTCTGATAGTTTTCCAGCACCGCCACCAGCGTTCTCCCGACGGCGAGCCCCGAGCCGTTCAGCGTGTGGACGAGCTCGGGCCTGCCTTTCTCGTTGCGGAAGCGCGCCTGCATACGCCGCGCCTGGAAGGCCTCGAAGTTCGAGCACGACGAGATCTCGCGATAGGTGTTCTGCCCCGGCAGCCACACCTCGATGTCGTACGTCTTCGCCGACGAGAATCCCATGTCGCCAGTGCAGAGCACCACGGTGCGGAACGGCAGCTCGAGCCGCTTCAGGATTGTCTCCGCGTGACCGGTCAGCTCATCGAGCTGATCGTAAGAGCGGTCCGGGTGGCTGATCTGCACCAGCTCCACCTTGTCGAACTGATGCTGGCGGATCATGCCACGCGTGTCCTTGCCGTAGGACCCCGCCTCGCTGCGAAAGCAGGGCGTGTGGCAGACGAACCTGAGCGGCAGCCGATCGAGCGGAACGATCTCGTCGCGGACGATGTTCGTGACCGGGACTTCCGCCGTCGGAATGAGGTAGAAGTCGCCGAGGTCGCCGCGCGGTACCGCGAAGAGATCTTCCTTGAACTTCGGCAGCTGACCGGTTCCCCGCATGCTCTCGGCGTTGACGAGGTACGGCGCATAGACCTCGGTGTAACCGTGCTCGCTCGTGTGCACGTCGAGCATGAACTGCCCGAGGGCGCGGTGCAGGCGCGCGATTGCACCTTTCATCACGACAAAGCGGGCGCCGCTGATCTTGACTGCGGTCTCGAAATCGAGCCCACCGAGCGCCGCGCCGAGGTCGACGTGATCCTTCGGCTGGAAGTCGAACGCGCGCGGCGTGCCGACGCGGCGGACCTCGACGTTGCCGTCGGCAGATGCGCCCAGCGGTACGCTCTCGTGGGCGACGTTGGGCGTCGTTAGGAGCAGATCCTGCAAGCGCTTCTGCACCGCCTCTAACTGTCGCCCGAGCCCGGCCACACGATCGGCGATGGCAGTGCCTTCCGCGATGAGGGCGGCGGCGTCTTCGCCCTTGGCCTTTGCCTGACCTACCTGCTTCGCCAGACTGTTGCGCCTGGCCTGCAGATCCTCGGTCTCCTTCTGGATCTGCTTGCGCTGCGCCTCCGTGGCCCGGAAGGCGTCTTCGTCGAACAGATGACCCCGGGCGGCGAGGCGGTTGACGACGGTATCGAGGCTGGTACGGAGCAGTTGTGGATCGAGCATCGGGTGTGCGCACAAATGGACGAGCCGGGAACGAACGCGGCGGAATGGGCGTGAAGTTTACCTGCTAGCGGGCGGGGCGCAACCGCGGCATGCGGTCGGCGGACTACTACACGTCGGGCGGATCTGGAGTATGATGACGGGTGGTAAGGAAATCCGGCAACAAGCAGCCTTTCCGCGCCGGAGAGACGCTCAGGGTCTCTCCCACAAGAAAAGAATGCCGCGGTCGCGCCGCGGCATTCTACCTTCTGGCACCCCTCACGCTTTCCCGCCGTCCTGGTCGGCCTCCGCGTCTAACGCCTTGAGGTGCGCGAGCTTCTCCCGGATCTTCGCTTCCAGCCCGCGGTCGGTCGGCGCGAAGAAGATCGGTACCGCCATCCCGTCCGGAAAGTAGCTTTCGCCCGCGGCGTAGGCTTCTGGCTCGTCGTGCGCGTAGCGGTAGGCGCGCCCGTATCCCAGCGCCTTCATGAGCTTGGTCGGCGCGTTCCGGAGGTGTTGCGGCACCGGGCGCGACGGCTCGTTGCGGATGAGCGCCCGCGCATGGTTGTACGCGACGTACGCCGCGTTGCTCTTCGGTGCACACGCGAGGTAGATCGCGGCCTGCGCGAGCGCCAGCTCGCCTTCGGGGCTGCCGAGCCGCTCGTACGTCTCGCAGGCGTCCAGCGCCAGGCGCAGCGCGCGCGGGTCGGCAAGGCCGACGTCTTCGCTCGCCATCCGCACCAGCCGCCGACCGAGATAGAGTGGATCGGCACCGCCGTCCAGCATGCGGCACAGCCAGTAGAGCGCCGCATCCGGCGACGATCCGCGCACCGACTTGTGCAGTGCCGAAATCTGGTCGTAGAACGCGTCGCCGCCTTTGTCGAACCGGCGCAGGCTCTGGGTCAGGGTGTCCGCGACGAACGCGTCGTCGATGGCGGACGTGCCCCGGACCGTCGCTGCCGTGTGCACCTGCTCGAGCAGGTTGAGGAGCCGGCGGCCATCACCATCCGCATAGTCGACGATGATCTGCCGCGCGGCATCGGAGAACGTCAGGTCCCGCAGTGCCCGCTCCCGTGCACGGACGAAGAGCTCTCCCAGCTCGGCCTCGCTCAACGGGGTAAGCACGTAGACGGTCGCGCGCGACAGCAGCGCGCCGATCACCTCGAACGAGGGGTTCTCGGTGGTCGCGCCGATGAAGGTCAGCAGCCCCTCCTCCACGTACGGCAGGAAGGCATCCTGCTGCGCCTTGTTGAATCGATGCACCTCGTCGACGAAGAGGATGGTCGGCCGCCCCGACTGCGCCAGCACCGCCCGCGCCCGCGCGACCGCGTCGCGGATCTCCTTCACGCCCGACAGCACCGCGGAGATGGCGATGAACTCGGCGTTGCAGACGCGCGCGAGCAGGCGCGCGAGCGTCGTCTTGCCGACGCCGGGCGGCCCCCAGAGGATCATCGAGTGGAGCTTGCCGGATTCGATCGCGAGCCGTAGCGGCTTGCCCGGCCCGAGCAGGTGCGACTGGCCGACCACCTCCTCCAGGCGCTGCGGCCGCAACTTCTCTGCGAGCGGCGCGTCCGGCGTGGCGTGGGCGAAGAGGTCGGACATTCTGCGGGAGGCGGGAGGCGGGAGGCGGGAGGCGGAGATTGGATGGGTATCGCGTTTACCGGTTCACATCTTCACATCCCTTCCCTCATCCCCCTTCCCTCCTCCCGTCACTCCCCGATCACATCCGCTCCCTGAGGCGGCGTGAAGGTGAAGAGATCGGGAGACAGCGCGGGATTGCGCTTGAGGCCGGTGAAGCGTATGACGGTAAGCTGCCCGAACTGGTCTTTGAGCTCCATCGTGTCGAGGTCGGCACCCTTGAATCCCATGCGGATCCGCTCGAACGTGGTCTCGCTGCTCTTCGGCGTCGCCTCCAGCCACTCGAGCCCATCCTCTGCGGCAGCGTTCTTGAGGTCGAAGTTCTTCTCGATCGCGTTGTCGCCGGCGAGCAGCGCCGCCGGGCTCGCGCCCAGTGCATCGTCGAGCCTGCGCGCGGTGACCTGATTCAGATCCTTGTCGAAGATCCAGAGCTTCGTGCCGTCCCCGACGATGAGCTGCTGGTACGGCGTATCGTAGGTCCAGCGAAACTTCCCGGGGCGCGAAAACTGGAGGCTTCCGTTCGCCTGCTGGACCTTCTTGCCGGCGCGGTCGACGACGGTCTGGCTGAAATCCGCGCTCGCCGAGCGGGTCTGCTCGACGAAGGTCTTGAGCCGGTCGGTGCTCGCGGCGCTAGCCCACGTGGCGCTCGTGAGCAGCGCGACGCCGAACGCCGCGCGGATGAAAAGTCGAGTCATGTCAGAACTGCCGGACGCGGTCGAGGGAGAAGACTGATCCGCCACTGATCTGGATCACCGTGGTGAACGGATCGGAGCGGGTCGGATAGTAATACCAGGTCTTGCCGAGATAGCCGGAGGACAGGAACTGGTTGGACTGGTAATCGGGCGGCCCCGCCCGAAAGAGCACTTCGCCTTCCGGCATGCCCGTGGACAGCTTGCGAAACGTGTCGAAGCTCATGCCGCGGGCGCGGGGACTGGCCGCACTTCGGTCCGCAGCGCTCTGCTCGTTCGCGAGCCGCTGTGCCTCGTCCTGCAGCCGTTCCGAACGCAGGCGGTCGTACTGGCAGCGGATAGTGTGGCACTCCTTCGCGTCGCCGGCTTCGCGCACCCAGCCGCTCGGCGTGGCGTCGATGGCCTGGGACGGCCGGCCGCCGGGCGGCGGCTTCTCGCCGTAGTGCGTGACTCCCCTGTCGTCCACCCACTTGTAGACCTGTTGGGCTGCTGCGATACCCGCAAAGGCGATACCGCAGACGACGAGGAGACCGGCGAGAAGGCGCTGCAGCATGGCGAGGTCCGAAAAGGTCCGCAATCTGCGACTTCGACCGCGGCAACGCACAGCGATTCCCCTTCACCGGTCTTCCGACGCCGGGGCCAGCACCTCGCGATTGCCGCTCGCCCCCATCGGCGAGACCATGCCCGACCGTTCCATCTGCTCGATCAGGCGCGCGGCGCGGTTGTAGCCGATGCGCAGATGCCGCTGCACCAGCGAGATCGACGGCCGCCGGGTCTTGAGCACGATCGCGACGGCCTGATCGTAGAGCGGATCGGCCTCGCCGTCGACCGCCTCGCCCTCGCCTTCTGCGTCGCCTTCCGCATCCGTGCTGTCGAGCACGCCGTCGACGTACTGCGGCTCGCCGTTCTGTTTGAGGTAGTCCACCACCCGGTGCACCTCCTGGTCGGAGACGAACGCGCCGTGCACCCGCTGCGGAATCCCTGTCCCGGGCGGCAGGTAGAGCATGTCGCCCTGCCCCAGCAGCGTTTCCGCGCCCATCTGGTCGAGGATGGTGCGCGAATCGACCTTGGCAGAAACCTGGAACGCGACTCGCGACGGGATGTTCGCCTTGATAAGCCCGGTGATCACGTCCACCGACGGCCGCTGTGTCGCGAGCACGAGATGCACGCCCGCCGCGCGCGCCTTCTGGGCGAGCCGCGCGATCAGCTCTTCGACCTTCTTGCCCACCACCATCATGAGATCGGCGAGTTCGTCGATCACCACCACGATGACCGGCATCTCCGCGAGCGGCTCGGGATTCTCCGGCGTGATCGTGAACGGGTTGGTGAGCGGCTTCTTGTTCTTCTCGCCTTCGCGGATCTTCTGGTTGTAGCCGCCGAGGTTGCGCACACCGAGCGCCGACATGAGCTTGTAGCGCCGCTCCATCTCGGCCACGCACCAGGAGAGCGCGTTCGCGGCCTGCTTCATGTCGGTGACCACCGGCGCCAGCAGTTGCGGGATGCCCTCGTACACCGAGAGCTCGAGCATCTTCGGGTCGACCAGGATCAGCCGCACCCGTGCCGGCGGCGCCTTGTAGAGCAGCGACAGGATCATGGCGTTGATCGCGACCGACTTGCCGGACCCGGTGGTCCCCGCCACCAGCACGTGCGGCATCCTCCCGAGGTCCGCGACCACCGGCTTGCCGGAGATGTCCTTGCCGAGCGCGATCGTGAGCGGCGACGGTGCGTCTGCATACACCTCCGAGCTCAGGATCTCCGATAGGCGCACGATCTGCCGCTTCGGATTCGGGATCTCGAGGCCCATGCAGCTCTTGCCCGGAATCGTCTCCACCACGCGGATGCTCACCACCGACAGCGCGCGCGCCAGGTCCTTCACCAGGTTCACGATCTGGCTGCCCTTCACGCCGACCGCGGGCTCGATCTCGTAGCGCGTGATCACCGGACCGGGATATGCCGCCTGCACGTGAACCTCCACGCCAAAGTCGAGCAGCTTCTTCTCGATCAGCCGCGACGTGAACTCCAGCGTCTCGGGCGACAGCAGCTCCACTTCCTTCGCCGCCTGGTCGAGCAGCGCGAGCGGCGGCAGCGGCGAGTCCGGCAGGTCCTCGAAGAGCGGCACCTGCTTCTCGCGCTCCACGCGCTCCGAGCGCGGGATGTCGAGCACCGGCGGCTCGATGCGCAGCGGCTCGTGCTCGTCGACGATCTTCTTCTTCACGACCTCGACCACTTCCTCGCGCTCGACCACCGCGACCGTGCCCGCGCGGCGATCCTGCCACGCGTGGTAGCTCGCGACGATCCACGCGCAGCCGTCCTCGATCCAGCCGCCCAGACGCTCCATGAAACGGACCCACGAGAGACCCGTGAAGAGCGAGAACCCGATCCCAGCGAGCATCAGCAGGAGCAGCGTCGAGCCGGTGAACCCGAATCCCTTCAGCACCAGATCGCCCACGAGGGTTCCGATCATGCCGCCCGGGGCAAGCGGCAGTGGCGTGGCAAGGCTGTGCAGACGCAGGTGCTCGAGAGCCGCGCTGGCGCAGATCAGCATCACGAACCCGATACCGGCCACCGCCACCGAGCGGCGGTCGATGAACGACGCGGTTTCGAGCCTGGCGTAGCCCCAGCGCACCGCATTCAGCAGAAACAGCACGAGCCAGTAGGCGGAAATGCCGAAGAGATAAAGTAGGATGTCGGAGAACCACGCGCCCAGGCGCCCGCCGGCGTTTTTCACCACCTCCGAAGATGCGCTTACCGACCACGCCGGGTCGCCCTTGTGGTAGGTGACGAAGATCAGCAGGAGGTAGGCCGAGGCGCCCACCAGCAGGAGCCACCACGACTCCCGGATCAGCGCCGCGATTCTGGGTGGGAAGGCACTTGGCGCGGCGTCGTCGGCCCGCGATCTCGCCATCAAGAGCGTCGATCCATCAGAGGGTTGAAAGGCGAATTATAGCCGGCGCCGGAGGTTCGACCTAACCCGGCACGGTGGCCTGTCTACAGGTGACGATCGCTCGCTTCAAGGCGCGGCGGACGAGCGTCCAGATTGGGTGGGTGAAAGGCGGCGCATATTATGCCGCTTTCGCAGGAGGATCTATGCGCTATCGCATCGCCATCCGCCAATCTGGTGG
>CAVTGS010000007.1:0-42929 GCA_963734295.1 uncultured beta proteobacterium
AGTCGCGAGCGTGTCCTTTATGATCTTCGGAGAGATAAACACCAGAAGCTCTGTTTTGTCGTCCTTTCGCTGGTTTTGTTTGAAAAGGAATCCGATTACGGGCACGTCGCCCAGAGCCGGGACCTTCCTGGTCTCCGATCTCTCCTCTTGCTCGTAGATTCCGCCGATGACGACGGTGCCCCCGTTTTCCACTAGTACCTGGGTGCTGACCTGCTTCGTGTCGATGGAAGGGCCGGACCTCGTTTCCACGCCGACGCGATCCTTGTGTACATCGACTGTCATAATGACATTATCGTCAGGAGTAATCTGAGGCTTGACCTTTAGACTTAGCGTCGCCTTCTTGAACTGGACGCTCGTCGCACCGCTTGCGGTTGCCTGCTGATAGGGGATCTCCGTGCCCTGTTCGATGCTCGCCTCCACCTGATCGGCAGTGACAACACGCGGACTCGAAATGATCTTGCCCTTGGAATCCGCCTGGAGCGCCGAGAGTTCCAAGTTCAGAAACTTGGTTCCCGCCGAGTTGAAGAGGAGCAGGGAGAACGCCGCTGGGTTGAAGCCGGCGATCGCAGTGGCCGGAAGGTTCACGCTCAGGGACTGGTCGAGAGTCGGAACCGGCGTGCTGACCTGACCTGAAGTGTAGCCCGTGGCGGCGAGGTTGCCGCCGACTAATCCGCGCGTCGGTCCACCGCCCAGCTGCGTGCCTTGTCCGGTCAGATCGTTGTAGCCGAGCTTCACACCCAGGTTACGGGCAAATGTGTCTATCGCTTCGACGATTCGCGCTTCGATCATCACCTGACGCACTGCCACATCGATCTTCGCGATGAGCTTCCGGATCTCTTCGAGGCGGCTCGCGGTGTCCTGAACGAAAACAGTGTTCGTGCGAGGATCGTAGACCGCACTGCCGCGGCGTGACAGCAGCCGTTGTCTATCGTCCGTGAGGATCTTGATGACGTTGTCGCCCTTTTGATAATTGAGCTGAAAGCTCTCAGTCCGGGTTGGCTCGAGGTCAGCGATCTGTTGCTGTGATTCCAAGGCGAGTTTCTCCTTGGTGGCAAGCTCGTCGCGAGGTGCGATCCAGACGACGTTGCCGTTTTTTCGCATGTCGAGCCCCTTGGCCTGGAGAATGATGTCGAGCGCTTGGTCCCAAGGAACGTCTTTCAGCCGCAGGGTGAGATTCCCTGTGACTGTATCGCTGGTAATGATGTTGAGGCCCGTGAAGTCCGCAATGACCTGCAGAACTGCGCGGACATCCACGTTCTGGAAATTGAGTGAGAGCTTATCGCCGCTGTAACCCTGCCGGCTTCCCTGAACCAGCTTGTTGGGATCCTCGACGATCTGCCGCACTTCGACGGTCAAGCGATTGTCCGTCTGATAGGCGGAGTGCTCCCACAAGCCCTTCGGCTCGATGAGAACCCTCGTACTTCCGCCTTGACTGGTGGCGGTGATCGTCTGAACAGGGGTGGCGAAATCTGTGACGTTGAGCCTGCGCTCGAGGTTCTTCGGCAAAGCGGTGTCCGGCATATCGATTACGATGCTCTTTCCCTGAACCCGAAGGTCGATACCCGTTGCGTTATCCGAGAGGTCGATGACAACCTGACCTTCACCGCCCTTGCCGCGCCGGAAGTCCACGTCACGGACACTGTGCTTCTGGGTCGTGGGGGAGGCCTCCGCGAAACGCGTGGTGGATGCGGTGTTGCCATTGCTCGCGTACTGGGGCACAAGCGTCACCAGAATGGCGTTCCCTTCCAGCTTTGCGTCATAGCTCATGGGGCGGTTCAGATTCATCACGATGCGCGTGCGCTCGCCCGCCTGTACCACGTTGATACTTCGCAGATCACCGTCGCTCACCTGCTGGGATGTCTTGCCGAGCGAGTTGGTCGTGGCCGGAAGATCGAACACCACTCGAGGCGGATTAAGGACGGAGAAGCCGGCCGGCACCCCGGCTGCGGGCTGCTGCAGGCCCACTTTGACGACGATCTTGCCACCTTGTTGCGGCGAGATATCAAGGGTCTCAATGGCGTTCCTCGCCGAGATGTCTGCCGCGCTCGCGACGAAGCCAGGGAGAACAACCAGGAGGAGAGAGCCGCCTGTCACGAGTTTCTTCAGATGAAGAGCGAGTCCGTTCATTTCTTTTGATCCTCTTCCAAGAGTTGCAGGGTGCTGACGCGCTCGCTCCAGTCGCCTGTGCCGTCCTGAACTATTTCCTTAAGGGTGACTGAAGAGTCCGTGATCTGGGTGATAAATCCAAAGTTCTGCCCGATGTAGTTGCCTTGCCTGACCCGATAAAGCGTGTTGTCTGGCGTCCTCACGAGCGCGAAGATGCCGCGACCCTGTTCCAGCGTGCCGACCATCCGCAGGTTATCGAGCGGATAAGCCTCCAGCGCCTCCTTGCGTCGGCTCATATCCGGCGCAAGGCCACCGCCACCCTTCGCCTGCTCAACTTTTCTCGGTCTGAAGGGATCGGAAAGATCGAAGGCGTTGTAGGCAACGGGCTCGTAAGGCTTGACCTCGGGGAGCGGCTCGATGCGTCCACGCGGCAGATTGTCCGAGTCTTTCACGAATTGCTTGAGGTCCTCGTACGGTTCCCCCCCACAGGCTGCGAGCAGCAAGGGGATTAGCAGAGATGCAAGCTTGAAGCGCTTCATTTTTTCGCTCTCTCTTTCGCCGCCTTCTCGCGGGCCGCCTTCTTCTGCTGGGCGACCTCTTCTTCGTCCAGGTAGCGATAGGTCTTCGCAACCGCATCCATGGTGAGTGACCCGTCCTTGCCCGCCGAGATCGCGAGATCATTTAGCGTTACGATGCGAGGGAGCTGGGCAACGTCGCTCGCGAAAGCCCCTATGTCATGGTAGTTGCCGGACACTTTCAGCGTAATCGGCAGCTCGGCGTAAAAGTCCGACATCGCCTCCTGGCTGGCAGGCCGGAAAAGCTCGAACTGGAGACCACGGCCGAGGCCTGCCTGGTTGATGTCGGTAAGCAGAGCATCCATCTCGGACTTGTTCGGCAGCTGCTTGAGCAACGCTCCGAAGGATTGTTCGATGTCGGCGAGCTGCTTCCGGTACGCATCGAGGTTGATGGCTTTCTTCTTTTTCTCGAGAAAGGTCGTCCGAAGCTCCACTTCCTTCTTCCTTGCAGAATCAAGCTCCTCCATCTGGTGCTGCCAAACGAACCAATACCCGGCGCCAAGCAGTAGTAGAAGCAATAACAGCAGCGTGGCCATTTTCGGGAGAAGCGGCCACGAGGCAATGTCTTTCGGGTTGAGCCTTCTGAATTCATCCAGCCTCATGACCGCTTTTCCTTCTGAGCAGGCGGCGCTGCATTGCGGCTTTCGATTGCCTCGGCTGCGGCCCGCGTAAGCCGTACGTTCACCGTAAACTCGTTGAGCCGTGCATTGCCAGTGGTTGCGGCTTTGATTTCCACGAGGTTCGGCTGCTGCAACCAGGGAGACGCCTCCAGGTTGCGAAGAAGGGAGGAAACCCTCGCATTCGATTGCGCGTATCCGGAGAGATTCACGGTCGATCCTGTCTGCTTGACGCTTCGCAGATAGACGCCCTCAGGCAGCTGACGCACCAACTGATCGAGCAGGTTGACCGCCTCGGACCGGTTACCCTGCAAGGTCTCGACGACCTTCTTGCGCGCCAACATGGCCTGGGTCTGTTCACGCAGTTTCTGGATTTCTTCAATCTGCTTGTCCAGCTTCGCGATTTCACCGTCTAGATATCTGTTCCGTCCCTCTTGCTGCTCGATCCAACCACCGATGACACCGTAGACCGCGAATACAACTGCACCACCGACTGCCACGGTAATGGCGGAGAGCGCGAGGAACGCATCGCGTTGCCTTCTGCGTTTCAACTCCCGGTGCGGGAGCAGATTGATCCGTACCATCAGGAATCGAACCTCCGCATGGCCAGTCCGCACGCCACCACGAGAGAGGGCGCGTCGGAAGCTAGATGACGAGGATTAACTCTCGGGGAACAAGACATTCCGGCAAACGGGTTGGCGACCAACGTGTTCACTTGGGCACGCTGCTTGACAAGCAGATCTATTCCGCCTATCGCCGCACAGCCTCCACAAAGAACGATGTGGTCCACCTGGCTGTACTTGGTCGACGTGTAAAAAAACTGCAGCGCGCGCGCCACCTCGAGCGCGAGAGTGTCGCTGAACGGCTTCAGAACCTCGCTTTCGTAACCTTCTGGAAGACCGCCAGTCCGCTTCGCTGCCTCCGCCTCTTGGACGGAAAGACTGTATCGGCTGCAAATCTCCTGAGTGAGCTGATTGCCGCCGAATGGCGCTTCGCGCATGTAGACCGAGACGTCGTTGCTTACGACATTTACGTTGGTGATGTTGGTGCCGACGTCGACGATGGCAATGGTCTGGTCCTTGCCGCCGTTGGGCAGTTGTTGCCGCTCAATGAGCTCGAAGGCGGTCTGTGTCGCGAAGGATTCCACATCCATCACCGTCGCCTTGAGGCCGGACGCTTCGGCCGCAGCCACTCGGTCTTCTACCTTGTCCTTGCGCGAGGCAGCGATAAGCACTTCGAGCTCGTCAGGATTGTTGGAGACGTGACCCAACACGCGGAAGTCGAGGTTCACCTCATCCAATGCGAAGGGAATGTACTGGTTTGCCTCGGTCTCGACCTGAAGCTCGAGCTCGTCTTCCCTCTGACCGGCGGGCACCGTGATTTTCTTCGTGATTACGGCCGCCGTCGGAAGCGCAAGCGCGAGATTTTTCACCCGCGTGCCCATGCGTTTCCAGCCGCTGCGCAGCGCTTCCGCCACCGCGTCCAGATTGTTGACGTTGCCTTCAGTAACGGCGTCTTTCGGCAGTGGTTCGATGTGGTACCGTTCGAGCCGCAGCCCGGTCTTGCCATCATCGGAGAGTTCGACCATCTTGATCGAAGAGGAGCTGATATCGACGCCAATCAAGGGCGGCGACTTCGACTGCAACAAGCCCCGCCAGAAGTCGAGGTTGAAATCCAGATTTCCTCTGAGCATGGGTAGGGTCCGCGGGCCAGTTGAACACACACGAGCTTTAAGTCACGCTTGGTGGCAAAGTTTTCGTTCGTGCTTTTCATGCCACCGATGGGCTGGTAGCAACTATAATGCCCGTCGATATTGGCTTCCCTTGCCTTGACTGACCACTCATGATCGTCCGAATCGGGGCGCTGTTCGCGTTCGGGATTGTCGCGCTCTGCCTGGTTTTGGTTGCGCTCCTGGGCATCGCCGCGGTCTCTGCGTATCCGAATCTGCCCACCCTCGAGGTGCTGACGGACTACCACCCGAAGATTCCCCTTCGCATTTACAGCGCGGAAGGGTTCCTGCTCGGTGAGTTCGGCGATGAGCGGCGCACGGTGGTGCGAATTTCTGACGTGCCCGCGGAGCTCAAGCAAGCGATACTGGCCGCGGAGGACGAGCGGTTCTACGAGCACAGCGGCGTGGACTACATCGGTGTGCTGCGCGCCGCCTATTCGAACTTCACCGCCGGCGAAACGCGTCAAGGGGCAAGCACGATCACGATGCAGGTGGCCCGGAATTTTTTTCTCAGCAAGGAGAAGACGCTCGCGCGCAAGTTCAACGAAGCGCTGCTTGCTTTCAAAATCGAGGCCAACCTCACCAAGAACGAGATCCTCGAGCTCTATTTGAACCAGATCTTTCTCGGGCAAAGGGCGTATGGCTTCGCGGCCGCAGCTCAGGCCTATTACGGGAAAAGTCTGCAACAGCTTTCGTTGGCGGAGATCGCCATGCTGGCTGGTCTGCCGAAGGCACCTTCCCGATTTAATCCGGTCGCCAACCCGAAGCGCGCACGGCAGCGTCAGCAATACGTTCTGCGCCGCATGCGCGATCTCGGTTACATCACCGGCGAGCAGTACCAGAGCTCCGACATCGATGCGCCGCCAGTACGGGCGCAGGCCGCTGAGAAGGCCATTCAGGCCGACTATTTCACCGAGATGGTCCGCCAGGCGGTCTACGATCGCTATCGTGAAGAGGCGTATTCGCGCGGGCTGCATGTTTTTACGACCCTGCTCAAGGCACATCAGGAAGCCGCTCACCAGTCGCTGCGCAAGGGGCTTCTCGATTACGATCGTCGCCATGGCTACCGCGGCCCCGAGGCCAACGTTTCGTTGCCGCCCCGGGCCAGCGACGATGAGCTGGAGGAAGCGCTGCAGGACTTTGGCGAGGTCGAGGGGCTGATTCCCGCAATCGTGAGGGAAGCCGGCTCTCAGAACGTCAAGGCGTATCGCAAGGGCGGCGAGAACGTCGAGCTGTCGGGAGATGCGCTGCGCTTTGCCCAGGCAGCGCTCGGCGACAAGGTTGCCCCGGCGCAGCGCATCCGGCGCGGTTCCATCATCCGTCTGGTCAAGGATGACAAGGGACGTTGGCAGATCAGCCAGATTCCCGAGGTGGAGGGCGCACTGGTGTCGATCGACCCGGGCGATGGACGGATTCTGGCCCTCGTCGGTGGTTTCGACTTCAATCGCAGTAAGTTCAACCACGTTACCCAGGCGTTGCGGCAGCCCGGGTCGGCGTTCAAGCCGTTCGTCTACTCTGCGGCGCTCGAGAAAGGCTTCACTGCGGCAACCGTGATCAACGACGCGCCGCTCCGGTTCGAGGCGGGGCAGACCGGCGGCGAAGCGTGGGAGCCGAAGAACTACGATGGCAGCTTCGACGGGCCGATGCGCCTGCGCACCGCGTTGGCGAAGTCGAAGAATCTGGTGTCGGTGCGGATCATGCAGGCCATCGGGCCGAAATACGCGCAGGACTACATTGCCCGCTTCGGTTTCGATCCCAAGCTGAATCCGCCGTATCTCACGCTCGCGCTGGGTGCGGGCGCCGTGACTCCATTGCAGATGGCCGTCGGCTACTCGGCTTTTGCGAACGGCGGCTTTCGCATCGAGCCGAACTACATTGCCCGCATCGTCGACGACCGCGGCAAGATGCTGGAAGAGTCGCAACCCACGCGCGCGGGCGCGGGTGCCGAACGCATCATCGATCCGCGCAATGCGTTTCTCATGACGAGTCTCATGCAGGACGTCGTTCGCTACGGCACCGCAACGAAAGCGAAGAGCCTCGGTCGCAGCGACCTCGCGGGAAAGACAGGTACCACCAACGACTTCATCGATGCCTGGTTTGCCGGCTATCAGCCATCCCTGGTGGCCGTCGCATGGATTGGCTTCGACACGCCGCGCAGCCTGGGCAAAGGCGAGACCGGCGGTCAGGCCGCGCTGCCGATGTGGATCGGCTATATGGCGAAGGCACTGAAAGGCGTTCCGGAGACCAAGCTCGTGCCGCCGGCGGGGGTTGTCTCTACCAGGATCAACCCCGAGAGCGGTCTGCGCGACTCCGGTGCAACTGGTACGCTGACCGAATATTTTTTCCAGGAATTCTTGCCCGCCGAGCAAACCCTGATCCCGGCAACGGGGCCCGGTGGATCGGCTCCAGCCGAGGAAGTTCGCAATCAGCTCTTCTGACGTTCATGGCCAGAGACCAAACCGGGCGGCGAGACCTGATGCGCGAGCAGTTGGCGCATCGCGCGGCGCGCATCATGGCCGAAGACGGCATCCAGGACTTCGCGTTGGCAAAGCGGAAGGCCGCGCGGCAGGCCGGTGTTCCCGCTACCCGGCACCTCCCGACCAACGAAGAGGTGGAGCAGGCCCTTCGCTCGTATCTGTCGCTCTACCAGAACGCCGAACATCGTGCGCGGCTGTGCTTCCTCCGGGCCGAGGCGGTGCGGGCCATGCGCGAGCTCTCCCGCTACAACCCGCACCTCGTCGGGTCGGTGCTGTCCGGCAGCGCGGGACGATACTCGGACATCAACCTCCAGCTCTTCACGGACAGCGTCAAGGAAGTCGAGCTTTATCTCCTGCAGCAACAGATGGAGTATCGGCCAGGGGACACCCGTCTTTACGTGGGGGACCAGCTACGGACGCTGCCCTGCTTCGTACTGAGTGGCGGGGAGGCTGTCGTCACGCTGACCGTGCTGCCAGCCAACGACGTTCGCTGCAACGTGAGAAGGACCCCCGAAGGACGCGTCATCGAACGGGCGCGCCTCGACGGCGTCATCGCGTTGCTTGCAGACCGTGAGGGTCAGACGGCAGCGCATCACCCGGGATGAGGGTGAGCAGTCACCCGCTGCCCTCGGCGAGCCAACCGGCCGCCTCCAATGCGTAGTAGGTGAGGATTGCGTCGGCGCCGGCGCGCTTAAAGGCGAGCAGCGTCTCCAGCACGCAGGCGCGCTCGGTGAGCCATGACTGCTGGGCAGCAGCCTTGAGCATCGCATACTCGCCACTCACCTGATACACGAACGTCGGTGCGAGGAACGCATCCTTGACCCGGCGCACGACGTCGAGATACGGCATGCCTGGCTTCACCATGACCATGTCCGCGCCTTCCTCCAGGTCGAGCCCCACTTCCCACAGCGCCTCGTCGCTGTTGGCGGGATCCATCTGATAGGTGTACTTGTTGCCGGTGCCGAGACTCGTACCCGATCCTACCGCATCGCGGAACGGCCCATAGAAGCTCGACGCGTACTTCGCCGCATAGGCGAGGATTGCCACGTGGTGAAGGCCCTCCGCATCCAGACCCTCACGGATGGCGCCGATGCGCCCGTCCATCATGTCGGATGGCGCGACGACATCGGCCCCCGCCGCACCGTGAATCTGGGCCTGACGCGTGAGCACGGCCACCGTTTCGTCGTTGACGACGTAGCCGCTCGCGTCGATCAACCCGTCCTGGCCATGATTGGTATACGGGTCGAGTGCGATGTCGGTAATGATTCCAAGCTCCGGGAAGCGGGACTTGAGCGCCCGGACCGCCGCCGGAACGAGACCGTCCGGATTGGTCGCTTCGAGCGCGTCGGCGGTCTTGAGGCGGGGATCGATGACGGGAAAGAGAGCCAGGGCGGGCACGCCGAGCTGGAGACACCGCTCGGCTTCGACGAACAGGCGGTCGAGCGACTGGCGGAAGATGCCAGGCATCGCTGCCACTGGTTCTCTCCGCCCGCCGCCTTCGAGGACGAATACGGGATAAATCAGGTCGGCGGGCGAGAGCGAGTGCTCGCGTACCAGGCGTCGGCTGAACTCGTTCCGGCGCGTACGTCGCATGCGTCGGTTGGGAAATTTTCCAAGTGGCTGCATTTATCTGGCAAGAAATTCTCGAACTGGATAAAGACGCCGGGAACTTTTCGCAATCGCGCGTGACCTAGTCGTCAGACGATGACGAGTCGTCTCCCGCTTCTCCTCCCTGAGCGGGCGCCTTAATCCAATTAAGGCTTTCACCCCCGGTTTTGCTCCCCTTTAACCGGGGGTTTTTTCTTTTCGCGGTTGGTTGCGGGATGTCCCCGCAACCAACCGCCCAGCGTGTTCCTGGCATCCTCGACGCCCTCCTTCGACACACTCGAAAAGAGTTGGCAACTCGCGAAAGCAAAGCGCCCCGCCAAAGCGCTTTCGACCTTGCCCAAAGTCGCGACTGCAGCGCCCCGGGAAAGCTTGTCCGCTTTGGTCAGGAGCACGTGGACCGGCTTTGCCGTGGGCGCAAAGGTTCTGAGAAGCAGCGCATCGAGCGCCGTGAGAGGATGGCGGATGTCCATAATCAGGACCAGGCCGCGCAGCGCTTCCCGATGACGCAGGTAAGCCGGGAGCAGGCTTTCCCAGTGCGCTTGCTCGGATTTTGCCACCTTGGCATATCCGTAACCGGGCAAGTCGACCAGGTAGCGCTCGTCGCCTAGGTCGAAGTAATTGACCTGCTGCGTGCGCCCGGGCGTCCGGCTCACGAATGCAAGCTTTTTCCGGTTGAGCAATGCGTTGATCGCGCTGGATTTACCCGCATTGGAGCGGCCCGCGAAAGCCACCTCCGCCGCACTGGTCCGCGGCAGCTGCGACAGTTCGGAAGCACCTGCGACGAACCGCGCGCTTTGAAACAAGCCCATGGAAAATTTGAAAAAATCGCCGGGGGACCGCGACTACGCTAGAATACGCCGCCTTCGACGCATCGAGCAACAAGCGAGTCAGAAAGATGAGATTGCGTATTGCCTGTCCCCCGATGCTTGCTTTGTGTCTCTGCAGCCTTGGCGCTTGGGCGGCGGACGCACCGCCGGCCGCCGACCCGGCCAAGGCGCAGCAAATCGTCACCCAACTGTGCGCCGCCTGCCACGGCGCCGATGGCAACAGCGCGATCCCGGCGAATCCGAACCTCGCGCGCCAGATCCCCGAATACACGACCAAGCAGCTCGCGAATTTCAAGAGCGGCGAACGAGCGAACGCGGTCATGGCCGGGATGGTAGCCGCCCTGTCGCCGCAAGACATGGCGAGCCTCGGCGACTATTTCTGGCGTCAGACCGCCAAGCCGGCGGTAGCCACCAGCAAGGAAATGGCCCTCCTCGGCCAGAGCCTGTATCGGGGCGGGAATGCCGCCACCGGCGTACCGGCGTGTTCGGGTTGCCACTCTCCGGATGGCGTCGGTATTCCCCGGCAGTATCCCCGCCTCGCAGGCCAGCACGCCGAATATACGGCGGCGCAGCTCAAGGCGTGGCGCTCGGGCGAGCGCGCCAACGACCCCAACAAGATGATGCGCATGATCGCGGCTAGGCTTTCCGACCGCGAGATCCAGGCCGTTTCGGAATTTATCCAGGGCCTGCGCTGATCCGCGCGACGGCGATCGCGCGGGGGCGTTCGACGCTACACCGGCCGTAGCGCCTTGAACGCATCGGCTGCGGCGGCGACCGTGGTGTCGATGTCGCTTTCGCTGTGTGCCGCAGAGACAAATCCCGCCTCGAATGCCGAAGGCGCGAAGTAGACGCCCCGCTCCAGCATCAGGTGGAAAAAGCGATTGAAGGCGTCGCGATCGCTTTCCATCGCATCGGCAAAACTCTCCGGCGGGCGCGACCGGAAATAGAAGCCGAACATCCCCCCGACTGCCTGCGCCGAGAACGCGATTCCGGCTTCTGCTGCCACGCGGGTGAGTCCCTCGGTGAGGCGCTTCGTCGACTGCGCGAGCGCCTCGTGCAACTCGGGCGCCTGCACGACGGCGAGCGTGGCAAGGCCGGCGGCCACCGCCACCGGGTTGCCGGAAAGCGTGCCGGCCTGATAGACCGGACCCAGCGGGGCGATGTACTGCATGATGTCGCGCCGGCCGCCGAAAGCCCCCAGCGGTAGTCCGCCGCCCACAATCTTGCCCAGCGTCGTGAGGTCGGGCCGGATCCCATAAAGGGCCTGCGCGCCGCCGCGGTGCACGCGAAAGCCGGTCATCACCTCGTCGAAGATCAGCACTGCACCATGCCGCGAGCACAGTTCCCTGAGCGCACCGAGAAACTCCGGCCGCGGCAGAATCAGGTTCATGTTGCCCGCTACCGGCTCCACGATGACTGCCGCGATCTCCGCGCCCTGCTGATCGAAGGCGCGGCGGAGACCCGCAGCGTCGTTGTAGTCGAGCACCAGGGTATGGGCGGTGACCTCCGGCGGCACCCCGGCCGAGCTGGGCTGACCGAAGGTGAGCGCGCCGGAGCCCGCCTTCACCAGCAGCGCGTCGGCATGGCCGTGGTAGCAACCCTCGAACTTGACGATCCGGCTGCGTCCGGTGAACCCACGCGCCAACCGGATGGCGCTCATCGTCGCCTCGGTGCCCGAACTGACGAGCCGCACCTGCTCGACCGACGGCACGAGGCGGCAGAGCATCTCGGCCATCTCGAGCTCGGCCGCGGTCGGTGCGCCGAAGCGAGAGGCCGCTCGCCGCTGCGCGCTGGACTGCTGCCACGACCGCCGGATGCGCATGACCGAGAATCGCCGGCCCCCACGAGCCCACGTAATCGATGTAGCGCTTGCCGTCCGCGTCCCAGAGGCAGGCGCCGCTCGCCGCGTTCGAAAAAGCGCGGCGTGCCTCCCACGGAGCGGAAGGCGCGCACCGGGGAGTTGACGCCCCCGGGGATGAACACCTGTGACCTCTCGAACAGCTCTTCGTTACGGCTCTTCATCGATCGACGCTTCCTTCTCGAAAAGACCTGCCAAGTCACGCGCCGCGCGCTCGACGTCGGGGGCGCCGAAGAGTCCGTTGATCACGGCGATCATGTCGACGCCCGCGGCGATCAGTGGTTCCGCGTTCTCGTGCGCGATGCCGCCGATCGCCGCGATCGGCAGGCGTAACGCGCGCCGCGCGCGCGCGATCAGATCGACCGGCGGGCAAGGGGCGTGCGGTTTGATGCGCGACGGAAAGAAGCTGCCGAAGGCGACATAATCGGCACCGGCGGCTTCCGCTTCGCGCGCGAGGTCGAGCCGGTCGTAGCAGGAGACGCCCACGATTTTCGCTCGCCCGAGCACATGCCGGGCCGTGCCCGCCGGCGCATCGTCGCGCCCCAAGTGCACGCCGTCCGCCCCGCTGCCCAAGGCGAGCTCGAGACTGTCGTTCACGATCAGCGATACGCCCATGCCGGCGACACAGCGCTCGCAGCGCGACCGCCTGTTCCAGACGCAGCTCCGCGTCCGACAGCTTGCTGCGGTACTGCACCAGTTGGGCGCCGCCTGCCAGCGCCGCACCGACTGCCCGCAGCAGGCTTGCCGTATCCGGGCACTCCGGCGTGACCGCGTACAGCCCCCGCATGGTCCTTCAGTCCGCCACGCCGGCTTCCTCATCGCCCGCGCGCGCCCAGAACAGACGATCCGGGATGTGCTGTCCCATGCCGGGGCGGAAGGCGGATTTGAGGGTCTGCCACGTGAACTCCTGGGCGTCGCGAATCGCCTCCGGGATGGGGAGCCCGTTCGCGATCGTAGCCGCCACGGCCGCAGCGAGGGTACAGCCGGTGCCGTGAAAGCTTCCCGGCAGGCGCTGCCACGCGTCGCTACGCACCACGCCTTCGGCCCCATACAGCGTGTTCACGACCTGCGCGGTATTCTCGTGGGTGCCGGTGATGAGCACGTACTCGCAGCCCAGCTCGATGAGGCGCCGCGCGCATTCGGGCAGGTCCGGGTAATCGGTCTCGTCGTCCGAGGCCGCGAGGCGGCGCGCCTCGATGCTGTTCGGCGTGATCAGCGTGGTCTGGGGGATGAGGAGGTCGCGCATCGCCTCCACCATCTCGTCCGTTGCGAGCTCGTCGCCTCTTCCCGAGGCGAGCACGGGATCGAGAATCAGCGGCACGTCCGGATAATCCGAAACGACCTCCGCGACCGCGCTGATGATCTCGACGCTGCCGAGCACGCCGATCTTGAAGGCGGCGACCGGCATGTCCTCCAGGACGTTGCGCGCCTGCTCCACGACCCACTCGGAATCGAGCGCGAGAATCTGGTCGACGCCCGTCGTGTCCTGCACCGTGATCGCGGTGACGACCGACAGCGGATGACAACCCATGCTGGCGAGCGTCAGGATGTCTGCCTGCAATCCGGCACCGCCGGTGGGGTCGGTCGCGGCGAAAACGAGGACTATCGGGGGCGTCGGGGCGGGAGCCATGGGGCACCGTGCGGTGCCAGGGTCGGGAACCGACGGGACGATTTGTTAAAATGGTATTTTATCCGAAAACGGAAACCCTCATGCCCTGCACCGAAGTCGCGGTCTACCGCACCTACATGTGCCTCATCTGCGGATTCATCTACGACGAAGAGAACGGACTTCCCGACCATGGGATCGCCGCCGGAACGCGATGGGACGACGTGCCCATCAACTGGACCTGTCCCGACTGCGGTGCCCGCAAGGACGAGTTCGAGATGGTGGAGATCTGACAGGCTGCCAACGGAGCGAATCATGCGAATTCTTCATACCATGCTGCGGGTGGGCGATCTCGACCGCTCCATCGACTTCTACACCAACGTGCTCGGCATGAAGCTCCTGCGCCGGAGCGACTACCCCGACGGCAGGTTCACGCTCGCCTTCGTGGGTTACGCTCCCGAGTCCGAGGGCGCCGTACTCGAGCTCACGCACAACTGGGATACCGCGTCCTATGACCTCGGCACGGGTTACGGTCATGTCGCGCTCGAGGTCGACGATGCCTACGCGGCGTGCGCGGAGGTGAAAGGGCGCGGCGGCAAGGTCACGCGCGAAGCTGGGCCGATGAAGCACGGCACGACCGTCATCGCCTTCGTCGAGGATCCCGACGGCTACAAGATCGAGTTCATTCAGAAGAAGCCCGCCTGACAGGCGCATGGGTGACCGCGTTCGCGATCGCCACGAACGCCGCGATCGACAACACCTCGCCGCGCACGCCAGGATCGATGCCGAGTGCCCTTAGCACGCCCTCGGAAACGAATCCCTTGAGGGCGTTGCGCAGCGTCTTGCGGCGCTGCCCGAAGGCTTTTGTCACCACCTCCCCGAAGATCGACTCGTCCACCGCGACCGCGTGCGGCCCCTGAACCGGTCGCAGTCGCACCACGGTCGACTCGACCTTGGGTGGGGGCCGGAAGGCGCCCGGTGGGACGCCGAAGAGCGGCTCCACGTCGAAGCGGTACTGCAGCATGACCGATAGCCGCCCGTAAGCTGCGGTGGCCGGCGCCGCTGCCATGCGGTCGACGACTTCCTTCTGCAGCATGAGATGAAGGTCCCGCAGCGCCGCGCGCGCCGCAGCGAAACGAAACAAGAGTGGCGAGGAAATGTTGTAGGGCAGATTGCCCACGACCCGCAGCCCGCGACCGAGCACCGTAAAGTCGAAGTCGAGTGCATCCTGCTCGCAGACCGTGAGCCGATCGGGCTCGAACTCCTGCCGCAGTGCGGCGGCGATGTCGCGATCGATCTCCACCGCCGTGAGATGCTGCACCCGCTCGAGCAGGGGTCGGGTCAGCGCGCCGAGGCCCGGGCCGATCTCGACCATCGGATCGTCCGGCTGCGGATCGATCGCCTCGACGATGCGGCGAATGCAATGCCGGTCGACCAGAAAGTGCTGGCCGAAGCGCTTCCGGGGGACGTGCTGCAACGGAATCCTTGGCGCGGTCGGCGCGGGGCTCAGCCGCAACCGGCCGTGCGCGCCGCCCGCTCGCGCTCCGCGAGCTCGATCGCGAGCTCGATCGCGGCAACGAGGCTGCCTGGCTCGGCCTGGCCGGTGCCGGCGAGCTCCAGTGCCGTACCGTGATCGACCGAGGTGCGGATGAAAGGCAGGCCGAGGGTGACGTTCACGGCGCGTCCGAACGTGGCGTACTTGAGCACTGGGAGTCCCTGATCGTGATACATCGCCAGCACGCAGTCCGCGCCGGCGAGCCGATCGCGATGGAACAGCGAGTCCGCCGGCAGCGGTCCGACGAGATCGAAGCCCTCGCCACGCAGCGCGTCGAGCACCGGTCCGATGACATCGATCTCCTCGCGCCCGAGGTGACCAGATTCGCCGGCGTGCGGATTCAAGCCCGCCACGAGGATGCGCGGCGCGGCGATGTCGAAGCGCCGCATCGAGATCCGCGCGCAGGATCCGGAGGGTCGCCGCGAGCGCTTCCCGGGTGATCGCCCGCGGCACGTCCGCTAACCGCAGATGCGTGGTCGCGAGGGCCACCCGCAGGCCATCCCCCGCGAGCATCATCACGACGCGCGGCACCTCGGCGCGCTCCGCCAGGAACTCCGTGTGACCGGTGAACGCAATGCCGGCGTCGTTGATCACGCCCTTGTGCACGGGTGCCGTCACCAGCGCGTCGTAACGACCGCTTTGGCATCCCGCGACCGCGCGCTCGAGGGTCGCGAGCACGGCACGGGCATTGCGCGGATCGAGGGTGCCCGCGCGGGCCGGGACGACGAGGGGCATGTGTTCGAGCGACCACGAGCCCGCAGCGCGGGGATCACCGGATCGAAAGCGCTAGGCGGCAGCGGGAGTCGCAGTTCCTGGGCTCGCGCCGCCAGGAGATCGCGGTCGCCGATCGCGATCAGGTGCGCGGCAAACGATTGCTGCGCCGCCATGACGACGATGTCCGGCCCGATGCCGGCCGGCTCGCCCAGCGTGAGCGCGATGACGGGCGGTGGGCTCCCGCGCCTCACCGGTCCTCGAGGCGATACTCGACGTAGGCGCGGTCGCGCAACTGGCGCACCCACTCCTGGTAGGCTTCCTCGCCCTTGCGCTGTCGCAGCGCCTGCTTGGCGACGAGGCGCTGCCGCTCCTTCGACATGTCCTCGGTGCGCCGCTCCTGCACCTGAATCAGGTGAAAGCCGAACGGGGTCTGGACCGGTTCGCTGACCTGACCGATCTGCAAGGCGTTCATCGCCTGCTCGAAATCCGGCACCGTGTCGCCCGGTGAAATCCAGCCCAGCTCCCCGCCGCGCGACGCGCTGCCATCCTCGGAATGGAGGCGCGCCATCTCGGCGAAGTCGGTGCCGTTGTCGATCCGCTCCCTGAGCTTGAGCAGGCGCTCACGGGCCTCGCGCTGGGACACGAGCTCGCTCGTCTTGATCAGGATGTGCCGCACGCGGGACTGCTGGATCATGACCGGTCCCCCGGCGCCGCGGCGATCGACGAGCTTCACGATGTGGAAGCCGTTCGGGCTGCGCAGCACCGGGCTTAGGTCGCCCGGATTCATGGACTGCACCGTCTCGACGAAGATCGCGGGCAGCCGCGCCGGCGCGCGCCAGCCGAGCGATCCTCCCTGCAGCGCGTCCGGCGCATCGGAGTAGGTCGCAGCGATCTGCGCGAAATCAGCCCCCGCACGCAGCTGCTGCAAGGCCTCTTCGGCGCGCGCCCGCTGTTTCTGAAGCTGCTCCGGGCTTGCCTGCTCGGGCACCAGCACGAGAACATGGGCGATGTTGTATTCGTCTCCCTTACTGAGCTGCGATTCGCTCGTGTTCAGGAAGTTGTCGATTTCGCTGTCGCTCACCACGAGCTTGGCGTCGATCTCCCGCTCCTTCAGGCGCGCGAGCAGGATTTCGCTGCGAATCTCCTCGCGGAACTGGTTGAAGCTGATACCCTCCCGCTCCAGCGTGTCGCGAAACTGCTGCAGCGTAAGTCCACTGTCCTGCGCGATGCGCGACAGGGTGCGCTCGAGCTGGACGTCGTCGACGCGGATGCCGGTCTCCTTCGCATACTGCAGCTGCACGCGGTCGTTGATCATGCGCTCGAGCAGCTGCTTCGCGAGGACGTCCTTCGGCGGCAGCGGGGTCCCCTGCTTGCCGAGCTGTCTGGTCACCAGGCCGTAGCGCTCCTCGAGCTCGTGCTCGGTGATGACCTCGTCGTTCACGACGGCGACGATCCGATCGAGCGTGAGCACCCGTCGCCCCGGCTTCGCCTCCGTCGCGGCCAGAGTCGCGGTCGCGCCGAACAGCACCCATAGGGCGAAGAGAATGCAATGGCACTGGCGTGTCACCGCGCCGCCCCGAAATTGTTGGATCATGGCCTCACTGTGCGAGGTAATACTGATCCTGAGACCCGGTGACCGGGCGGCCGCGAGAATAGCCCGGAATATAGCGGTTCAGGATGTTGAAGAACGACGATCCGACGCTGGAAATGCCCGTGAGCTCGAACTGAGCGAAAAAGAGCGTGTTGGATGTCGTCGCGCTGGTCACGAACTTCTGCGCCACCGCACGAATCGCCCAGCACGCGGTAGTGTACTCAAAGCCGGCGATTCCTTCCAGGAGCTCACCGCCGGCGAGCGAATAATTGACCCGCGACAGCACGGTCAGGTTCGACGTGAGAGGCCACTGGGCCGACAACTCGACCTGGCTGGTTTCCTGATTTGCCGCGGTGTTCAAGCCAGGTTGCGCCTGAATGTAGCGGTATCCGAGATTGACCACCTGGCCCGGCCCCGCCTGATAGCGGACGTTGCCATAGAGGCGCGCCGTGGAGGAAGTGTTGGAGCTGTATTCCCACGAGACGTCCCCGCTCCAGAAAGGGTTGATGCGTCCGGACAGCAGGGCCAGGAAGTTCGAGGCGTTGGTACTGCTGGCGGGCACCCCCGGCAGGGTCACCTCCTGCCGCGCGAAGTAATAGCGATTGCCAATCGCCGCGCGAATGATCTCGCTCCCATCCTGGGGGTCGAGCAGACGCGAGCTGACTGCCGTCGTGAGCTGATTGGCGTTATTGATGCGGTCTCCCCCCACGAACTGATTCTCGGCAAAGAGCTGCGGAAAGTTGTAGGTCGCGAGCGCCGTGTCGAACACGGGGAACCTGTTCTGTTCTGTGTTGGAGGGGATGTAGAGGTAGTAGAGGCGCGGCTCGAGCGTCTGGATCACGGCGCGGTCCTGGAACGGCATGGTGGTGTCGCGCTCGAAAATCAGGCCGCTGTCGACGCTCGCGATCGGGCAGCGTGCGACTCACGGACGACTGGTTTGTCAGCTCCGGATTGAGAGCGATCTCGGGCTGGTTCAGCGAATACTGGGTGAAGTTCACCCCCACCTTCGGGGTAATGAACGAGTAAGCGTTCTGGATCGGCAGCGACACGCTCGGATAGATGATGAACCGCGAGCCCTCGACCTGTTCATTCAGGGGCGCGGAAAAGTAGTTGAAGCTGCCGACGACGTTCGCGTCCGCGCCCGAAACCACATCCAGCTGCGTGCCGGAGAAGACAATCTGCGGCAGTTGCCGATACGGCGGCACCACCGGAGCGCCGGGATCCTGCAGGGTTTGCCACGTCTGCACCCGTCCGAGCACGTTCCACCAGCCCGACGCGTAGCGCACCCACGCTTCGGACGGAAGGTTGACCAGGGACGTGAGGCCGACGCGATTGGAAAGATCCCGGAAGTAGGTGTTGTCCGACACGCGCTGCAGGCCCACGAAGCCGGTCCACTCCGGCGAGAACGTCTGGTTGTGCCGCCACGAGTATGCCCAGCGGTCGGTCCCGAGCTTTTGATCGTAAGGCAGGTACTCGCCGCGCGCGATGCCCTGAAAGCCGGGCTCCAGATAACGGACCTCGTTGCCGAGCAGGATCCCCCGGTCCGACATGAAGCGCGGGTAGAACGTGTAATCGCGGTTCGGCGCGATGTTCCAGTAATAGGGCGCCGTGACTTCGAAGCCAGTACTCTGGCTGGTGCCCGAAGATCGGCGTCAGGAAGCCGCTCTTGCGCTCACCGACCAAGGGAAACTCGATGTACGGCGTGTAGGCGAGCGGTGCGCCCTTGAAGTAGAACGTGGCGTTTCGCGCGACCCCCGTTTCCGCGTCGCGATCGAGGGACAGCGTGCGGCTCTCGAATACCCAGTCCTGCGAGCTGGGACCGCAGGTCGTGTAGTTGGCGTTCTCGAACGTGAGCAGCCCGGGACCCTCCAGATTGAGCCGCGTCCCCTCCCCGTATCCGCCGGTCTGAGCGATGCTGTAGCGCGGCTCGTCGACGAAGCCGACATCCTTGTCGAGGTTGATGCGCGCCTTCGTTCCCTGCAGCACGTTACCGCGCTGGTACAGCCTGACGTTGCCGATGGCATAGACCTCCTCGTCCGGCACGTCGTAGAGCATCCAGTCCGCGAACACCGCCTGGCCGCGCCGCCTGAGCTCGACCTCGCCCGTTAGCTCGATCGCCTGCTCCGAGTTGCCTTCGATGCGGTCGGCCTCGACATAGACCGGAAGCGGCAGGTCGCCGGGCGGGCTGTACGGTCGCAGGGCGGCTTCCGGTCGCAGCTTGAGACCGATCAGTTCCCCCGATGGCTCTTCCGCCTGCGCCAAGGGCGCGCAGGCAACGAGCACGACCAGGCCGAGCGGCCGTAAGAAGGGAGCGGACATCTTGGGAGGCGGGATGAAGCGGGTGATAAAATCGCATAATTCACTTGCAACGGCAACCGAAGGGCCGCAGCCCGCTCAGGTTGCGACCCAATCACTTGGATCGACTCGAACAATTACGGGCCTGGATCGCGAGGCGGCAACGCGGCAACGCCTTCGACCTCGCACCGGCCTCGGCGGACGCGAGCTTCCGCCGCTATTTCCGCGTGCGCTATGCCGACGGTGCGAGCCTCATCGCCATGGACGCGCCGCCGGAGCACGAAGACTGCCGCCCGTTCGTCGAGGTCGCGGGACTGCTCGCCGCCGCGGGTCTCAACGCCCCGCGCGTCGAGGCGCAAGATCTCGTGCAGGGCTTCCTGCTGCTCAGCGATCTGGGCAGCACCTCTTACCTCGCGGCGATGCAGGGCGATCCGGGTGTTGCCGCCAGGCTCTTCGACGATGCGACCACGGCCCTCGTGCGCTGGCAGCTCGCGAGCCGCCCCGACGCTCTGCCGCCCTACGATGCCGCGCTGTTGCGACGCGAGCTCGACCTCTTCCCGGACTGGTACGTGACCCGCCACCTCGGCCTCGAGCTCACCCCGGCGCAGAAGACGGTGCTCGAGCGCACGTTTGCGCTCGTCATCGCCGCCAACCTCGCGCAGCCCAAGGTGTTCGTGCACCGCGACTACATGCCGCGGAACCTCATGGTGTGCGAGCCGAATCCGGGCATCCTCGACTTCCAGGACGCGGTGTACGGTCCAATTACGTACGACGTGGCGTCGCTCTTCCGCGATGCCTTCGTGAGCTGGGACGAAGAGCGCGTCCTCGACTGGACCGTGCGCTACTGGGAGAAGGCGCGCAAGGCAGGGCTGCCGGTGCCGGCCGATTTCGGCGCCTTCTACCGGGATTTCGAGTGGATGGGGCTGCAGCGACACCTGAAGGTGCTCGGCATCTTTGCGCGACTCAAGTACCGCGATGGCAAGAGCGGCTACCTCGAAGACACGCCGCGCTTCGTCGCGTACGTGCGCGCCGTAGCCGCCCGCTACCGCCCGCTGGAGCCGCTGCTCGCGCTCTTCGACGAGCTCGCGGGGCGCGCCGCCCGCGTCGGCTACACGTTCTGAGCATGCGCGCCATGATCCTCGCAGCCGGGCGCGGCGAGCGCATGCGGCCCCTCACCGATACCCTGCCGAAGCCGCTGCTCACCGTGGGTGGAAAATCGCTCCTCGTCCGCCATATCGAGAATCTGGCTGCGGCCGGGTTGCGGCATATCGTGATCAATCACGCCCATCTCGGCGCGCTGATCGAGGCAGAGGTGGGGGACGGCAGCGGGCTCGGTGTCGTGATCGAGTACTCCCGCGAAGGCGTCGCGCTCGAGACGGCCGGGGGCATCGTGCTCGCGCTGCCCCGGTTGGGCGACGATCCGTTTCTCGTGGTGAACGGCGACATCTATTGCGAGCTCGACTTCGCGCCCCTCGCCGCGCGCGCGCGGCTCCTGATGCCCGCCGGAACCCTGGCGCACCTCGTCCTGGTCGACAATCCGCCGCACCATCCGCGCGGTGACTTCGCCCTCGCCGGCGGACGGGTCGCGAACGAAGGCGCAACACGCCTTACCTTCTCCGGCATCGGTGTCTACGCGCCACGGCTCTTCGCCGGGCTCACGCCGGGCGAGAAGGCGCCGCTCGCGCCGCTCCTGCGGCGCGCGGCAGTCGCCGGGGCGGTAACGGGCGAGCATTTTCACGGGCGGTGGGAGGACGTCGGCACGCCACAACGGCTCGCCGCGCTCGACAGCGCGCTCACCGTGCGTGCGGCAGGCCATGCACGCGGCTAGAGCGGCGGTGCACTGGAATCCTTCCGGGCGACGCCGGTCGAAGCAAGTCTGCGGCGGCTTGACGCGCGTCGCGCTCCGAATCGCTGCCTGAGCCGATCACCATGCCTGACATTGCCGTCCATCGAAGCCGTCGCGCCACGCTTGCGCTGGGAATGAAGCAGGGCGTTGCCATCATCCCCACGGCGCCCGAGCGCATCCGCAACCGCGACTCGCACTACCCGTTTCGGTTCGACAGCTACTTCCACTACCTGACCGGCTTTCCCGAGCCCGAAGCGGTGCTCGTCATCGTCGCCGGCGAGGCGCCCCGCGCGCTGCTTTTCTGCCGCGAGAAGGATCCCGAGCGCGAGATCTGGGACGGCTTTCGCCACGGTCCCGAGGCGGCGCGCGAGCGCTTCGGCGTGGACGAGGCGCACCCGATCGCGAAGTTGGACGAGCTCGTGCCGACGCTGCTCGAGAACCAGCCGTCCCTCTTCTGCGCGATCGGGGCCGAAGCGGCGTGGGACGCGCGCATGACCCGCTGGCTAAACCAGGTGCGCGAGCGCTCGCGCGCGGGCGTCTCCGCCCCGACCGAGATCCGCGACGTCCGCACCCTGCTCGACGAGATGCGTCTGCGCAAGGGCGCGGAGGAAATCGCGCTGATGCGGCGCGCTGCCGAGATCGCGGCTGCCGCGCACGTGCGGGCCATGCGGCGGGTGCGGCCCGGGATGCGCGAGAACGAAATCGAGGCGGAGCTCTTGCACGAGTTCCGGCGACAGGGTGCGCAGGCGCCTTCGTATTCGCCTATCGTGGCGGCCGGCGCCAACGCCTGCGTGCTGCATTACGTGCAGAACGACGCGCCCATGCAGGACGGCGATCTGCTGCTCGTCGATGCCGGCTGCGAGGTCGAGGGCTACGCGTCCGACATCACGCGCACGTTTCCCGTGAACGGACGCTTCAGCCCGGCGCAACGCGAGATCTACGAGCTCGTGCTGGCGGCGCAGCGTGGCGCGCTCGACGCGGTCGCGCCGGGCGCGGCGTGGGACGAGCCGCACGAGGCGGCAGTGCGCGTGCTGGCCCAAGGCTTCATCGACTTGGGTCTCGTACACGGCAGTCTCGACCAGGTGCTCGAAGCGGGTGACTACAAGCGCTTCTACATGCACCGTACCGGCCATTGGCTCGGCCTCGACGTGCACGATGCCGGCGACTACAAGCGCGCGGGCAAGTGGCGCCCGCTCGAACCGGGGATGGTTCTGACGGTGGAGCCCGGTTGCTACATCCGCCCGGCCGACGGCGTGCCGGAGCGATTCTGGAACATCGGCGTGCGCATCGAGGACGACGTCGCGGTCACGGCGGCCGGCTGCGAAATCCTCACCTCCGGTGCACCGAAAGAGGCAGCGGAGATCGAAGCGCTGATGGCCGAAGCCCGTGCACACGCGACAGCTGCCTGAGCACGCGCCGCTCGTGATCGCGGGCGGGGGTCCGGTCGGCGCTGCACTCGCGCTGGCGCTGCGCGGCAGTCCGGTCGATCCGCTGCTGCTCGAAGCGCAGCCGGCACCGGGTGCCGCGGACGACAGCCGCTTCCTCGCGCTTTCGTTCGGCAGCCGACTGATCCTCGAGCGGCTCGGCGTGTGGCCGCAGATCGAGTCGTGCGCAACGCCGATCCGCTCGATCGAGGTGAGCCAGCGTGGCGGCTTCGGCTGCACCGTGCTCGAGGCAGAAGAGGTCCGGCTGCCGGCGCTCGGCCACGTCGTCCGTTACCGGGAGCTCGCGCGTATCCTCGCCGACGCCTTGGCCGCCGCCCCCGCGCGCTGCATGAACGGTGTCACCGTGACCGATGTGAGGAGCATCCGCGGACTGGTCGCGGTGGACTGCGAGGTCGCAGGCGAAGCGCGCCTCGTCTCGGCGTCGCTCGTCGCGCTGGCCGACGGCGGGCGCTCGCTCGCCGCCAAGGGCGGACCGTTCGCCCCGCTCGTACGCGACTATCGCCAGTGGGCAGTGGTGGCTTGGGCACACGCCGGTAGCGGCCATGGCTATCGGGCTTACGAGCGCTTTACGCCGTCCGGCCCGGCCGCGCTGCTGCCGGCCGACGACGGCTATTCGATCGTGCTGACGCTGTCCGAGGCGGAGTCCGAGCGGCTGTGCCTCGCGTCGGACGCAGAGTTCTTCGCACACTTGAGAGAGACGTTCGGTGAACGCGCAGCCGCGCTCACCGGGTGCACGCCCCGAGCGCGCTTTCCGCTCGCCCTGCGTTACGCGGAAGCGATTACGAGCGAGCACCTGGTGCTGATCGGGAACGCCGCGCAGACGCTGCATCCGGTGGCGGGGCAGGGTTTCAATCTCGGGCTGCGGGACGCCTGGGCGCTCGCGCGGATCGCACTCGACACCCCGCTCGCGCACCTGGGCAGCCGCGCGATGCTCGCACGCTATCGCCGGGAGCGGGCGCGCGATCGCACGGCGGGCATTCTTCTTACCGACTCGCTCGTGCGCCTCTTTTCCAACGATCGCGGCTGGCTGCGGTCGGCGCGCGGGCTCGGGTTGACGATGCTCGACTTATCAGGCGCCCCCAAACGCTTTCTCATGCGCCGCATGATGTTCGGTGCGTAACGGCCCGCTGTAGCGCACGCCGCTCGCCCGCCGGTGCAGCGCGTCATCATTGCGCTGAAATTTTCAGCGCTGCTCGCTGTTTTCGCGTCGCGATTGTGATTACAATTTGCGACTCTTCCGCCGGCCACTTCCCCTACACGCCTCAAGCCGAGATGCAGATCGGTCGCTATTCGTTTACGGGCGCGCTCGTGGTCGCGCCGATGGCAGGCGTGACCGATCGCGCGTTCCGGCGAGTCTGCCGCTCGTTCGGCGCCGATCTCGCCGTGTCCGAGATGGTGAGTGCGAAGCCGGGGTTGCGGCTGTCGGCGAAGACGCAGCGGCGCCTGGACCACAGTGGCGAACCGGAGCCGATCTCGGTGCAGATCGTGGGCGCCGATCCGCACGAGCTCGCGACGGCTGCCCGACTGAACGTGGACTGCGGGGCGCAGATCATCGACATCAACATGGGCTGTCCGGCGAAGAAGGTCTGCAACGTGCACGCGGGCTCGGCGCTGCTCGCAGACGAACGACTGGTGGGCCGGATCCTCGAGCGCGTGGTCGGCGCGGTGCGCGTGCCGGTCACCCTCAAGCTTCGCACCGGAATGGATCCGGGCAACCGCAATGCGGTGCGCGTGGCGATGATCGCCGCGGACGCCGGCGTGCAGGCGCTCGCGCTCCACGGCCGCACGCGGGCTTGCGGTTTCGGCGGCCGCGCGGAATACGAAACGATCGCCGCGGTCAAGGCAGCCGTCGCGATTCCCGTGATCGCCAACGGCGACATCGACTCCCCCGAGACGGCGCAGGCGGTGCTCGCGCGCACGGGGGCCGATGCCATCATGATCGGGCGCGCCGCGCAGGGACGACCGTGGATCTTCCGCGAGATCCGCCATTTCCTGACGCGCGGCCAGCGCGCGCCGGCGCCGGCGCTGCAGGAGGTTCGGGATGTCCTCGCGCGGCACCTGCAGGATCTCTACGACATGTACGGCACGTTTTCGGGCGTGCGCATCGCGCGGAAGCACGTCGGCTGGTACACGCGAAGCCTCTTCCAGGCGGACGGCTTCCGCGCGCGGTTCAACGGCCTCGAAACCGCTGCGGCACAGTTGGCCGCAATCGATGAATTCTTTGCACGACTCGTGGACGGAAGCGCCGCCGGCCTGCCCCGGAGAAGCGCTGGCAGCATGATGAAAGAGAACGACATCGAGCGTTGCATCCGGAGGGCGATCGACGGTTACTTCCGCGATCTGGACGGCGAGGAGCCGAGCGCCATCTACGACATGGTGATCGGCTGCGTGGAAAAGCCGCTGCTCGAGGTAGTGCTCGACAAGGCCGCAGGCAACCAGACGCGCGCCGCTGAAATGCTGGGGTTGAACCGCAACACCCTGCGCAAGAAGATGAAGCAGCACGGATTCAAGTAGGTGCCGCGACCGCGAAGGGCCGCGGCTATCGCAACGCATTGCGCAAAGAAGCCATGAATACCATCAAGCAAGCGCTCTTGAGCGTGTCCGACAAGAGCGGGCTCGTCGATTTCGCCAAGGTTCTGCACGGCCTCGGGATCACGCTGCTCTCTACCGGCGGCACGGCCACGCGGCTGCGGGACGCCGGCGTGCCCGTGACCGAGGTGTCGGACTACACCGGGTTTCCGGAGATGCTGGACGGGCGCGTCAAGACCCTGCATCCGCGCGTCCACGGCGGCATTCTCGCGCGCCGCGATCTGCCGGCGCACATCGACGCGCTGACCACGCATGACATACCTGCCATCGACCTGGTGGTGGTCAACCTCTACCCGTTCGGCGCGACCGTGGCGAACCCGGAGTGCACGCTCGACGAGGCGATCGAGAACATCGACATCGGCGGCCCGGCCATGGTACGTTCCGCCGCGAAGAACTACGCGCACGTAGCCGTGGTGACGGACCCGGCCGACTACGCCGCACTGGCGGCCGAGCTCACGGCGGGCGGCGCATCGCTCTCCCACGCCACCCGCTTCGCGCTCGCGCGGAAGGCTTTTTCCCACACCGCGGCGTACGACGGCGCGATCAGCAATTACCTCACCGCGCTCGAACCGGGCGGCGGCCGCGCGCGTTTCCCGAGCCGGCTCAACCTCGAGTTCGACAAGGTGCAGGACCTGCGCTACGGCGAGAATCCGCATCAGGAAGCGGCGTTCTACCGCGACCTCGTGCCGGTCGCGGGAGCCCTCGCCGGCTACACGCAAATCCAGGGCAAGGAGCTTTCCTACAACAACATCGGCGATGCCGATGCAGCGTGGGAGTGCGTGAAGACTTTCGACGAGCCGGCGTGCGTCATCGTCAAGCACGCGAATCCGTGCGGCGCCGCCGTCGGCGACAATCTGTTCGCGGCCTACCGCCTCGCCTTCGGCACCGATCCCACGTCCGCCTTCGGCGGCATCATCGCCTTCAATCGCCCGCTCGACGGCGCGACGGCGAAGGCCGTCGCGCAGCAGTTCGTGGAGGTGGTCATCGCGCCCGGGGTCGGTGCCGACGCGAGAGCGGTGTTCGCCGCCAAGGCCAACATCCGGGTGCTGGAGCTGCCGCTCGGTGCCGGTGCGAATCGGTACGACCTGAAGCGCGTCGGCGGCGGGCTCCTGGTGCAAACACCCGATACGGCCAACATCGCGGCGGGCGACCTCACGGTGGTCACGCGCAAGGCGCCGACCGAGGCGCAGCACCGCGACCTTCTCTTCGCCTGGCGCGTGGCGAAATTCGTGAAATCGAACGCGATCCTGTTCGCGCTCGACGGACAGACGATAGGAGTGGGCGCCGGGCAGATGAGCCGGGTGGACAGCGCGCGCATCGCCGCCATCAAGGCGCGCAACGCCGGCCTGTCGCTCACCGGATCGGTGGTGGCGTCGGATGCGTTCTTTCCCTTTCGCGACGGCGTGGACGTCGTGGCCGAGGCTGGTGCGGCGGCGATCATCCAGCCCGGGGGCAGCCTCCGCGACGAGGAAGTGATCGCCGCCGCCGACGAGCACGGCATGGCGATGGTATTTACCGGCTGCCGCCACTTCCGCCACTGATCGTGAAAGCGCTCGTCATCGGCGGCGGCGGCCGCGAGCACGCCATCGCCTGGAAGCTTGCCGCTTCGCCGCGCCTGGCGCGCGTCTTCGTGGCGCCGGGCAACGCGGGAACGGCCGCGGAGAAGGGCGTCGACAACGTTCCCATCACGTCGATCCCGCTGCTCGTGAAGTTCGCGCAGCGCGAGCGCATCGCCATCACCGTGGTCGGTCCGGAAGCGCCGCTCGCCGCAGGCATCGTCGATGCGTTCCGCGCCGCGGACCTGCGCATCTTCGGACCGACCCAGGCGGCGGCGCGGCTCGAGAGCTCGAAGGAATACGCCAAGTCGTTCATGGCGCGGCATGGCCTGCCCACGGCCGCGTTCGAAGCGTTCGACGATGCCGCGGCGGCGCACGCGCACGTCGATCGGTGCGGTGCGCCGGTCGTGATCAAGGCCGACGGGCTCGCCGCCGGCAAAGGCGTCGTCGTCGCCATGACCCTGGCGGAGGCGCATGCTGCGGTCGAGGAGATGCTGGTGCAGGGCAGGCTGGGCGAGGCCGGCCGGCGGATCGTGATCGAGGAGTTTCTCCCGGGCGACGAGGCGAGCTTCATCGTCATGGTGGACGGCAGGAACGTGCTGCCGCTCGCTACCAGCCAGGACCACAAACGCCTGCTCGACGACGACCTGGGTCCGAACACCGGCGGCATGGGCGCCTATTCGCCGGCGCCCGTGGTCACGCCCACCGTCTACGCGCGCGTCATGCGGGACGTGATCCATCCGGCCGTGACCGGGCTCGAGCGCGACGGGACACCGTACACGGGCTTCCTCTACGCGGGCCTCATGATCGCACCGGACGGCGGCGTCAAGGTGCTCGAGTTCAACTGCCGGCTCGGCGATCCGGAGACCCAGCCGATCCTGATGCGCCTGAAGGGCGACTTGCTGACCCTGCTCGAGCACGGCGTCAACGGCACCCTGGACCGGGTCGAGGCGGAGTGGGACCGGCGCACCGCTCTCGGTGTCGTGCTCGCGGCCGCGGGCTATCCGGACGCACCGCGCCAGGGCGATGTCATCGACGGCCTGCCGAAGGCGGAGGAGGATTTCCATGTCTTCCATGCGGCAACGGCCGCCCAAGGCGACACCGTCGTGACCGCCGGCGGGCGCGTGCTCACCGTCACGGCCCTCGGCGACAGCGTGCGCATGGCGCAGCGCAGGGCCTATCAGATCGCGCAGCAAATCGCCTTCGATGGCTGCCAGATGCGTCGCGACATCGGCTCCCGCGCGTTGAAGCGCGCGGGCTGAGACGCAGCGAGGAGCGCCCCTGCGGTGGATGCGCTGGCGGTCAAGGAGTACCTCGCCGGCCTGCAGGAGCGGATCGTCGCGGCCTTGTCCGAAGCGGACGGCAAGGCGTTTCGTCGCGATCACTGGGACCGTCCCGAGGGTGGGGGCGGGGTCAGCTTGCTGGTCGAGGAGGGCAATCTCTTCGAGCGCGCGGGTGTCCTGTTCTCGCACGTGTACGGCGATCGCCTGCCGCCCTCGGCGAGCGCAGCGCGGCCCGAGCTCGCCGGACGCTCGTTCGAGGCGATGGGCGTCTCGCTGGTGTTGCATCCGCGCAACCCGTACGTACCCACCGTGCATCTCAACGTGCGCCTGTTCTCGGCGCTGCGCCCCGACGCCGCACCCGTCTGGTGGTTCGGCGGCGGCATGGATCTCACGCCCTATTACCCGTTCGAGGAAGACGCTGTCCATTTTCACCGCACCTGCCGCGACGCACTCGCGCCGTTCGGTGAGGACTGTCACGCGCGCTTCAAGAAATGGTGCGACGAGTATTTCTATCTGCGTCACCGGGGTGAGCCGCGCGGCATCGGCGGCATCTTCTACGATGATCTCGCGGCGCCCGACTTCGCGACCTGCTTCGCGCTCATGCGCAGCGTCGGCGACCATTTTCTGCCTGCCTACCTGCCGCTCGTGGAGCGGCGGCGGGATCTCGCCTACGGCGAACGCGAGCGCGACTTCCAGGCCTACCGCCGGGGCCGCTACGTGGAGTTCAATCTGGTGTTCGATCGCGGCACGCTCTTCGGCCTGCAGTCAGGCGGGCGCACCGAGTCCATCCTGCTGTCGCTGCCGCCGGTCGTAAAGTGGCGCTACGACTGGCGTCCGGAGCCCGGCACGCCGGAAGCGCGGCTTTATTCCGATTTTCTGGTCGCGCGCGACTGGGTATAGACCGCCCCGCCCCGGAGTATCCGTACCGTAACCGTTCCACATCAGTCGAACCTTATGACGATCATCATGAACGGTGATTGGAGCGATTTTGCCTACTTCGGTATCGTGATCTTACCGCTCGTTCGATCGCAGGCGCGGGCTGCAGTCGGGTCGATGCCTTCCGCAGGGTTTGATGGGCGGGGTTACAGGAGTCTCCTTCTCGTGATGTTCGGCGCCTCTCACAGGCGCCTTTTTTTGTTTCTCGACGGCCGTCCGGTCACTCTTCCCTAAGCCGCTGAATGCTTTGACACGCGCGGAAATCTGGCGCTACAGTCTCGCGATCGTCTGATGCGCGCGCTGGCGCAGCACTTTTCCTCCTCACCTTCGGAGACTTCATGATCACCTCGAAACACATCGCAGCCGGACTCAGCCTCGCCGTTTGCATCACGCTCGCCGCCTGCGGAAAAAAGGAGGAGGCGCCGGCGCCCAAGGCGGATGCCCCGAAGCCGGCTGCGGCCGCCACCGTCGTCAAGGTCGGCGTCGCCTCGCCGCTGACCGGACCCCAGGCCCACATCGGCAACGACATCAAGAACGGCGTGCAACTCGCAGTCGACGACTTGAACGCGCAGGGCGTCGTCATCGGCGGCAACAAGGTCGAGTTCGTGCTGGTCGCGGAAGACGACGAGGCCAACCCGACCAAGGCCACCACGGTCGCCCAGAAACTCGCCGATGCGAAGGTCGCGGGAGTGGTGGGACACTTCAACTCCGGCGCGTCGATCCCGGCCTCCAGGATCTATTCCGACGCCGGCATCCCGCAGATCTCGCCGTCCTCGACCAATCCGAAGTACACGCAGCAGGGTTTCAAGACCACGTTTCGGGTGGTGGCCCACGACGATCAGCAGGGCCCCACGCTCGCCAGGTTCGCGGTCGACAAGCTCGGCGCGAAGAACATCGCGGTGATCGACGACAGTACCGCGTATGGCCAGGGTCTGGCCGATGCGTTCGAGAGGACCGCCAAGTCCATGGGTGCCAGCATCGTCGCGCGCGAGCACACGACCGACAAGGACACGGACTTCACCGCGATCCTCACCAAGATCAAGGGCACCAAGCCGGATCTCATCATGTTCGGCGGCATCGATCCGCAGGCGGGTCCGATGGCGAAGCAGATGGCCTCGCTGGGCATCAGCGCCAAGCTGATCGGCGGCGACGGCATCCAGACGCCGAATTTCGTGAAGCTCGCCGGCGATGCAGCGGAAGGCCAGATGGCTTCGATGCCGGGCCTGCCCAAGGAAAAGATGCCGGGTGGACAGAAGTTCGTGGAGAAGTACAAGGCGAAATTCGGCAAGGACGTCGAGCTCTTCGCGCCGATGGGATATGACGCAGTGTTCGTTTTCGTCGACTCCATGAAGCGCGCGGGCTCCGCCGATCCGGCGAAGTATCTGCCTGAAGTCGGCAAGACCAAGCTCGAAGGCGTGATCGGACCGATCGAGTTCGACGACAAAGGCGACCTCAGGAACGGCCCCATCACCGTCTACGTGGTGAAGGGCGGCAGCTGGGCACCCCTGGAAACCGTGATTCCCGCCGGTGCACCAGCAGTTGCCGCCGCGGCGGAGCCGGAGAAAAAACCGATGGGTTCCACCGACGCCGGCTACAAGTAACCCGCCTCCTGTCGATCCCTACATGCGGCACCCGAGGGTGCCGCACGTGCTTCGAGCCCCTTCTGTCCCGCCGATGGACATTTTCCTGCAGCAGATCATCAACGGGCTGGTGCTCGGCAGCATCTATGCCCTGGTGGCGCTCGGCTACACCATGGTGTATGGCATCCTCGGGCTCATCAACTTCGCCCACGGCGACATCGTCATGATCGGCGCGATGGTCGCACTCACCGTCTTCCATCCGCTGGCGGCGAGCGGCGTCCCGGTGCCGCTGATTCTGCTGCTGGCACTCGCTGCATCGATGGCGGTCTGCATCGCGCTCGGGGTGTCGATCGAACGCATCGCCTACCGGCCGCTGCGCCGGGCGCCGCGGTTGGCACCCCTCATCACTGCGATCGGCATCTCGATCCTGATCCAGTACTCGGCGGCGCTCGTCTGGGGCAAGCAGTACATCTCCCTGCCGCCGCTCTTCAAGACGACGCAGCTTACTATCGGCGGCGCCCATTTGACCGACCTGCAGGCCGTGATCTTCCTGCTCGCCTGCGCGGTGATGGCCGGCCTGTACTGGTTCGTCACGCGCACCCGCATGGGCGCCGCCATGCGCGCCACCGAGCAGAACCCGGACGTGGCGGGTCTCATGGGGATCAACATCAACTTCGTCATCGCGCTCACCTTCGTTGTCGGGTCCGGGCTCGCGGCGGTGGCCGGAATGATGGTGGTCCTCTACTACGGCATCGGCCACTACTACATGGGCTTCATCCTCGGTTTGAAGGCGTTCACCGCCGCGGTGCTGGGCGGCATCGGCAACGTGACCGGTGCCATGCTCGGCGGACTCCTGCTCGGCGTGATCGAGAGCCTCGCCTCGGGATACATCGGCGATCTCACCGGCGGCGTGTTCGGCAGCAACTATCGCGACGTCTTCGCGTTCCTGGTGCTGGTGCTGGTGCTCATCTTTCGCCCGTCCGGCCTCATGGGGCAGCCCTCGGCGGAACGGGCCTAGACTCTGGGGCGGGCGATGCCGGGACTGAGAAACGCGCCCCCCGCCGCCCGCATCCTTCTCTACGCCGCGATCGGCATCGTCCTGCTCGCCCTGCCGTTCGTGGTGGAGCCGCTGCTTGGGCCGGGCGTGGGTGCGCATCATCGACGTGGCGCTTCTCTTCGTCATGCTGGCACTCGGCCTCAACATCGTGGTCGGCTTCGCGGGGCTGCTGGATCTGGGCTACGTCGCATTCTTCGCGGTCGGCGCCTATCTCTACGCGCTCCTCGCCTCGCCCCACTTCGGCATCCACTGGCCGTTCTTCGTGCTGCTGCCGATGGGCGCCGCGCTCGCCTGCCTGTTCGGCGTGCTGCTGGGGGCGCCGACCCTGCGACTGCGGGGCGACTATCTCGCCATCGTCACCCTGGGCTTCGGCGAGATCATCCGCATCTTTCTCAACAACCTGAACCGCCCGGTCAACATCACCAACGGTCCGCTCGGCATCACGCTGATCGAGCCGATTCGCCTGGGCGATGTGTCGCTGAGCCAGCAACACACCATCGCGGGCCTCACGTTCGCGCCCGTACACAGCTACTACTATGTGTTCCTCGCTTTCGTCCTGCTCTCGATCGTCATCTCGCTGCGCCTGGAGGATTCGCGCATCGGTCGCGCCTGGATCGCGATCCGCGAGGACGAGATCGCCGCCAAGTCCATGGGCATACACACGCGCAATGTAAAGCTGCTCGCCTTTGCCATGGGGGCGAGCTTCGGCGGGGTCTCCGGCGGGCTGTTCGCGGCGTTCCAGGGTTTCGTCAGCCCGGAGAGCTTCGCGCTGCTCGATTCCATCATGATCCTCTGCATGGTCGTGCTGGGCGGCATGGGCCACGTGCCGGGCGTCGTGCTCGGCGCGATCCTGCTCACCGCGCTGCCGGAGGCGTTGCGCTACGTGGGACCGCTGCAGCAGGCGTGGCTCGGGCGCGTGCTGATCGATCCCTCGGATCTGCGCATGCTGCTCTTCGGGCTCGCGCTGGTGCTCATGATGCTGTTTCGGCCCGCGGGCCTCTGGCCGTCCCGGGTGCGCAAGCGCGAGTTCGCCGAGTGAGCGCGCTGCTCGCAGCACGCGGGGTCGGCAAGCGCTTCGGCGGCCTGCAGGCGTTGGCCGACGTCTCGATCGCGATCGACCGCAATTCGATCTACGGGCTCATCGGCCCCAACGGCGCCGGCAAGACCACCTTCTTCAACGTGCTCACCGGTCTGTACGCGCCCGACGGTGGCGACATCGTCTTCGACGGCACGCCGATCGCGGGCCTGGAGCCACACGCGGTCGCCGCCGCCGGTATCGCGCGCACGTTCCAGAATATCCGGCTCTTCGCCAACATGACCGCGATCGAGAATGCGATGGTCGGGCGCCACGTGCGCACCCGCGCCGGCGTGTGGGGCGCGGTCACCCGCAATGCGGCCACCCGTGCCGAGGAATCCGCCATCGCCCGGCGCGCCAAGGAGCTGCTCGATTACGTCGGCATCGGCCGGCACGCGCACGCGCTGGCGAAGAACCTCTCCTACGGCGATCAGCGACGGCTCGAGATCGCGCGCGCGCTCGCGACCGAGCCGCGGCTCCTGGCCCTCGACGAACCGGCCGCCGGTATGAACGCCACCGAGACCGGCGCACTGCGCGGTCTGATGGAGCGCATCCGCGCCGACGGCATGACCATCCTCCTGATCGAGCACGACGTGAAACTGGTCATGGGGCTGTGCGACCGGGTGGCAGTGCTCGACTACGGGAAGAAGATCGCGGAAGGCGCGCCGGCGCAGGTGCAGCGCGACCCGGCGGTGGTCGAGGCCTATCTCGGCGGGGAGATCGCTTGAAGGAACGGGGCGTGACAGCCATGCTCGAGGTGCGTCACCTGCGCGTGGCCTACGGCGGCATCAACGCCGTGAAGGGCGTGGACCTCGACGTGAACGCGGGCGAGGTGGTGGCGCTCATCGGCGCGAACGGCGCCGGCAAGACCACGACCTTGAAGGCGATCACGGGGCTCGTCCACCCCGCCGGCGGCTACGTGCACTACGAAGGCAAGTCCATCACCGGCCGCCCTGCCCACGAGCTCGTCCGCCAGGGCATCGCCATGGTGCCCGAGGGGCGCGGCATCTTCGGCCGCCTCAAGGTCGAGGAGAATCTGGACATCGGCGCCTACTGCCGGTCGGACGCGGACATCGGCGCCGACCGCGACCGCATCTACGGCCTCTTCCCGCGCCTCGCGGAGCGGCGCCGTCAGCTGGCCGGCACGCTCTCCGGCGGCGAGCAGCAGATGCTCGCGATCGGGCGCGCGCTGATGAGCCGCCCGCGGCTGCTGTTGCTCGACGAGCCGAGCATGGGTCTCGCGCCGATCATGGTGCAGAAGATCTTCGAGGTGATCCGGTCCATCGCCCGCGACGGCGTGACACTGGTCCTGGTCGAGCAGAACGCGAGGCTCGCGCTGCAGGTGAGCGATCGCGGCTACGTGATGGAAAGCGGCGCCATCTCGCTTGCCGATCGCTGTGACTGCCTGCTCGCCAACCCGCAGGTGCAGGCCGCGTACCTCGGCGAGTAACGCCACGCAAGGAGGACCTAAATGAAAAGCTATCGCAAGGAGCTTTGGTTCAACGCCCCGACCCGGGTCGCTTTCGTCAACATCACGGGCGAGGTGCGGGAGTGTCTGCGGGCGAGCGGCGTACGCGAGGGGCTGGTGCTCGTGAACGCGATGCACATCACCGCTTCCGTGTTCATCAACGACGACGAGCCGGGCCTGCACCACGATTACCGCGCATGGCTCGAGCGGCTCGCTCCGCACGAGCCGGTCGCCGACTACCGCCACAACGACACCGGTGAGGACAACGCCGACGCGCACATGAAGCGGCAGGTCATGGGTCGGGAGGTGGTCGTCGCCGTCACCGACGGGCAGCTCGACTTCGGTCCCTGGGAGCAGATCTTCTACGGGGAGTTCGACGGCCGCCGCCGCAAGCGCGTCCTCGTCAAGATCATCGGCGAGTGACGGCGTCCGACCAGCTCGCGGCCCTTCAAGCCAGTCAAAACAAGATCTTGGGCGCTAGCCACGCCGCGTGACGCGGCACGGACCTTGCGTTCTCAGTGCTTCCCCTGCAAGCAAAATCCGCGGACTCGCTTCGTCCCGGCTGGCGGGCGTGAGCCCGGCTCCCGGCGATACCAACGCAACCCAACAGGAAACCATGCGCATCGTGCAAGGCGGGCTCGTCGCGCTGATCGCCGCCCTCGCGATCGGCGCGCTCGCGTTCCTGTACATCGAGACCGAGGGCTCCGATCCCGGCCGTCAGACCGAAATCGCGGCCCTGCTGCGGCGGCTGAAGGATATCGACAACCGCTGGGACACCGAGGTGCTCCGCCGCGAGACCGCATTTGCGCGCGGAGCGCCGCTTGCCGGTCGCCCGGCCGACGACAGCAACCGCATCGAGCGCGCGCTCACGGTCCAGCTTCGCGAAACCGGGGACGACAGCCTGGTCCAACGCTTCCAACCGGTTCGGGACGCACTCGCCGAAAAGGCAGACCTCGTGCGCAAGTACGAAGCCACTGGTACCGCGAGCACGGATGCGCTCGCCGCCGCGCTGGCGGCCGTCGCAGCCGAAGACACGGGCGTGCCGGTGAGCGGGCTCGAGGCGCAACTGCGCGCCTTCGACGCCGCGCCGACCGCCGATGCGAGGCGCCGGTTGGAAGCCGGGATCGACGCACTCGAGCGGCGCGCGGCCACGCTGCCGGAAAGCGAGCGCAAGCGGCTCGCGGCGATGGCAGCGGCGGTCGCGAACTTCGTGGCGCGGCGTGCGGAGGAAGCGGCTGGCGCGCACGCTCTCACGCTCGTCACGGCCGGCCCGCGGCTCGATTCCTTCGCGCAAGCCGTGGAAAGCAGCTTCGCGCTGGCAGCTCAGAAGAAGGACCTGTACCGCGTCTACCTCGTCTATTACACGGGGGCGCTCCTGATCCTGCTCGCGTATCTGGGGATGCGCCTCTCCCGCAGCTACCGCACGATCGCGCAGATGAACCGGGCCCTCAAGCGCGCGAACGAAACGCTCGAGCAACGGGTCGCAGCGCGCACCCACGAGCTCTCGGCCGCCCTCGAGGGCCTCAAGGAATCGGAAGCGCAACTCATCCAGTCCGCGAAGATGTCCTCGCTCGGACAGATGGTGGCGGGCGTCGCTCACGAGATCAACACCCCGCTCGCCTACGTGAAGAACAGCCTCGGCGCAGTGGCCGACCGCCTCCTGCAGGTTGCGGCCGCGGTCGACGAGGCGGACAAGCTGATCCGGATGCTCGAGCGCGGTACCGAGAGCGAGGACGCGCTCGGCCGGCAGTTCGCGCGTGCCGCTGACTGTCTCTCCCGGTTGCGCGAAGGACAAATTCTCGAAGACCTGAATGCCTTGTCGCAGGACGGTCTGCACGGCATCCAGCAGATCCAGGGCCTGGTCGGCAATCTGCGCAACTTCAGCCGGCTCGACCGCAGCCAGGTGGGCGCCTACGACGTGAACGATGGGCTCGCGAGCAGCCTCGCGCTGGCGCGCCACCTGCTCACGTCGATCGAGGTGCGAAAGGAATTCGGCGCCATCCCGGCCATCCGCTGCTCGCCCTCGCAGGTGAACCAGATCTTCCTGAATCTCATCACCAACGCCGCCCAGGCCGCGACCCGGGACGACGCCCGCATCACGCTCCGGTCGCGGCGGGAGGGAACCGACTGCGTCGCCATCGAGGTCGAGGACAACGGTGTCGGCATCGCTCCGGAGGTCCTGCCGAAGATCTTCGACCCGTTCTTCACGACGAAGGAGATCGGGAAGGGCACCGGTCTCGGTCTTGCCATCGCCTACAAGATCGCCGAGCAGCACGGCGGTCGCATCGAAGTGAGTTCCACGGTCGGCAGCGGCACGCGCTTCACCGTAGTGCTGCCGATTGCAGCGCCGGCAGATCGTCGAGCTGGCGGCCTGAAACCCGGCGCCACGACCATGACGCTGCCCACCCGCATCGGCAAGTACGAGATCCAGGGCGTCCTGGGCGAGGGCGGGATGGGCACCGTGTACAAGGCGCTCGATCCCTTCATCCGGCGAATGGTCGCGATCAAGACGATCGAGAAGTCGCGCCTCGACGCCGCGGCCAACCGCATCGGCCTGGTGCGCTTCCGCAACGAGGCACAGGCCGCCGGCCGCCTGCTGCATCCGGGGATCGTCGCCGTCTACGACTATGGCGAAGACGAGGAGATCGCCTATATCGTCATGGAGTACGTGCGCGGCAAATCGCTGCACGAGCATCTCTCCAACGAGACCCAGTACGATCTCGCCGAGGCGTGGCAGATCCTGAGCCAGCTGCTCGACGCGATCGGCTACTCGCACGCCCAGGGTGTCGTGCACCGCGACCTCAAGCCGGCCAACATCCTCATCAACGAGGACGGCCGCATCAAGATCAGCGACTTCGGCATCGCGCGCGTCGATTCGAACCAGCTCACCGAGCTCGGGGAGGTGGTCGGGTACGCCCTACTACATGGCGCCCGAGCAGGTGCTCGGCGAGACGCCATCGATCACCGCGCCGACCTCTACGCGGTGGGCATCATCTGCTACCAGTTGCTTACCGGCCGCCGCCCGTTCGCAGGCACGCCGATGGAGGTGATGAACCAGGTGCTCGACTTCATGCCGGTGGACCCTTCGCGGCTCAATCCGGAGCTACCGCGCGACCTCGACCGCGTCATGCGGACAGCGCTCGCGAAGCGGCCCGAGGATCGCTTCCAGAGCGCCCGCGAGCTCGCCGACCGCCTGCGGCAGACGCTCGACGCGGCGCTGCCGCCGTCGACCGCGTCCTGCGCAGCCGGCCCGGCGCCCGCGACGGAAAGCATCCGCGGTGCCCCGTGCTCGCACGGCGGTGCGCGGCATCGGCAGCGCGAACGCGCCGCCGGAGACCCCCTCACGCCCGAGCCGGCGGCCGCGGACCCGCCCGTCCGTCGAGCCGCCGGCCCCGCGTGCTCTTCGTGGACGACGACGAGCGCATCCTGAACGCGCTCCGGTCGCTGTTCGGGCGGACTACGACGTGGTCACCGCCACGGACGGCGAGCAGGCACTCGAGGCGATCCAGGGACAGTGCTTCGATGTCGTCGTGAGCGATCAGCGGATGCCCACGATGACCGGCGTCGAGGTGCTGCGGCGCGTGCGCGAGATCGCGCCCGACACCGTGCGCATCCTGCTCACCGGATATTCCGATCTCGCCTCGATGGTCGGTCGATCAACGACGGCGAGATCTACCGCTTCGTGAGCAAGCCCTGGGACAACCAGCGAGCTCGCGACGATACTCGAGGAGGCGGTGAGATTGCGTGCGCGCTCTGCGCGATGCGCAGCGACCCCGGCCCCCGCTCGTCGTCGACGGCACGCTGCTCGTCGTCGAGAGCGAGCCGGATCTGATCCGCACCGTGCGCGCCTCTTCGGCCGCCGCCACAAGGTGCTGTACGCGCCGAGCGGCGACAGACGCGCTCGATCTGATGGCGAACGAGGACGTCGCTGTGCTGCTCGTCGACATCGACGGCCACCCGGCGCAGATGACCACCATGCTCAAGCTGCTGAAGCAGGAGCAGCCACAGATGCTGGCGATCGTGGCAACCGGCGCGTCCGACTCCGAACTCCTGATCGAGCTCATCAACCAGGCCCAGATCTATCGCCTGCTGAACAAGCCACCCGATCTGCAGGTGCTCAAGCAGCACATCGAGTCGGCCATGACGCGCCATCGGGCGCTGCGCCAGACGCCCGCGCTCGCGCGGCAGCAGAAGACCGAAGCGCCGCCCGCTACCGTCCGCGAGTCGAGCGTGGGCCAGAGCATTCTCGGCAAGCTCAAGCTGCTGCGGCGCCGCGTCGCGGGCGCCTGATTCGCCTGCACGACGGCGCGCACGGCGGCTTGCGCAGGGTCCGCGGAATGGCCTATCGTGGCCGCATGACACGCCGCGACCCGGATCTCAAGGCACTGATCCGGACCGTCCCCGACTTTCCCAGGCCGGGGATCCTGTTCCGCGACATCACCACGCTGCTGCGCGATCCGGAGGGGTTCCGCGCGTGCGTCGAGAGGCTTGCGGAGACGGTCGCGCCGTTTTCATTCGGCCGCATCGTCGGCATCGAGTCCCGCGGCTTCATCATCGGCGCCGCCCTGGCGCACCGTCTTGGCCGCGGCTTCGTGCCGATCCGCAAGCCGGGCAAGCTGCCGGCGGAGAACTTCGGCCACGACTACGAACTCGAGTACGGGACCGATCGCGTGGAGATGCACGCCGATGCGCTCGATCCCGGAGAGCACGTGCTGCTGGTGGACGATCTGCTCGCCACCGGAGGCACCGCGGTCGCGGCATGCCGCCTGATCGAGATGGCGCGAGCGAACGTTTCGGCCTGCGCGTTCGTGATCGAGCTCGAAGGGCTGCCGGGTCGCGCCCGGCTGGAGGCACTACCGGTGCCGGTGGTGGCGACGCTGGCGTTCCCTGCGGGATAGCGACGCGTCGTTCCTGCCCACCGGGATCGCCCACGAAAAAACCGGCGTAAAGCCGGTTTTCTCGGTCCAGGAGACCGGTTCTCGTAGAACCACTCACGAGTTGTTGCGCCTCGGCACGTTGTTGGGGGGCATCGGAATCTGACCCCACACGCGTCGAACCTCCGAGGAGGCGCCACGGCAGCGTTGCCGCCCCGGGTCGAACAGCCGCTTGAGGTCGCTCAACGCGGCGATCGGTGGCCCGCAGCTAACGCCCTCGCATACCCAGGCGTTGACGCCTGCGCGCGGAACGGGCTTCTCCAGCACCTCGGGCAGGCCGGTCGACTCCGCGGGGAGCGCGAAGACCAGCGTGTCGGGACGGTAGACGGCTGCGAGACGCCGCTGCCAAGGTCGAGATCCGCGACCGCGGCCCCGCAACACCACGATGCGCGGCGGCGCCGAGTGTTCGTCCAGCGCCGTGAGGAGCGTCGAGAATGCACTCGGCTGACGCTCCATCGCCTCTGGAAGAGGCGAAGCGTGCGCTCGCCGGCGTCGAGGTAGCGCGGCTCGCCGACCAGGTGGCCGAGGCGCTGCAGCGCGAGCGCTGCGACCCCGTTGCCGGACGGCGTCGCGTTGTCGTGGCCCGGTTTCGGCCGCAGGATGAGCGCTTCGTGGTCGTGGCTGGTGAAGGCGAAGCCGCCGGTCTGCGTGTCTTCGAATTTCTCCAGCAGCGCGTCGCGCGAGCTGCGCGGCGAACGCGAGATCCTCGGAGCGCCAGTCGGGCTTGCAGCAGCTCCAGCAGCGCCGCGAGCAGGAATGCGTAGTCGTCGAGATAAGCGTTCAGATGCGCGCGACCGTCCTTGCAGGTCGCGAGCAGCCGGCCGCCGGACCACATCCGGTCGCGAATGAAGTCGAGCGCCGCGCCGCGCGGAGGCGAGCCAGTCGTCCCGTCCGAACACGCGCGCGGCGCGGGCCATGCCCTCGATCATCAGCCCGTTCCAGCTGGTGAGGATCTTCTCGTCGCGACCGGGACGGATGCGCCTCTCGCGCACGGCGAAGAGCTTTCCGCGAGCGCTTGCGAGCAGGCGCTCACATTCGGCAATCGGCCTGCCGATGCTTGCCGCGACGTCCGCCAGCGGTCGGGTGACGCGCAGATGCCAGTGCTCGCCCTCGAAGTTGGCGGGCCGGTCCAGCCCGTAGTGCGGCGCCAGCACCGCATACTCGTCCGGCGTCAGCAGCGCCTGCACCTCGTCGGGCGTCCAGACGTAGAACTTGCCCTCCTCGTGCTCCGAGTCCGCGTCGAGGGTGGAGTAGTAGGCGCCTCCGGGCGATTGCATCTCGCGCATGCACCCAGCCCACGGTCTCTTCCGCCACGCGCTCGAAGAGCGGCTTCCCGGTCACGAGCCAGGCGTCGGCGATCAGCTTCAGCAGCTGAGCGTTGTCGTAGAGCATCTTCTCGAAGTGCGGAATGGTCCAGTCGCGGTCGACGCTGTAGCGGCAGAAGCCGCCCGCCGAGCTGATCGTAGATGCCACCTTCGGCCATCTTCTCCAGGGTCATCGTGGCAACACGCTGCGCCGCTGCGTCACCCCGCTGCACGCCGCGGCGCAGGCAGAGCGCCAGCTCCGCCGGATGGGGAAACTTCGGTGCGTCGCCGAGACCCCCGTGCACCTCGTCGAACGACTGCAGGTGGCTGCTGCACCGCCGCGTCGAGAACGGCTCGTCGAGCTCGGTCGCCCGGCCGTAGGCGCGCGGCGGGCACGGTGCGGGCGAGCGCCGCCAGCAGCGAAGCGTTCTGCTCGTCGATCGCAGCGCGCTGGGTGCGGAACACCTCGGCGATCCGCGGCAGCAGGTCGATGAAGCCCGGCAGGTTGTAGCGGGCGTGCTTCGGGAAATAGGTGCCGCCGAAGAACGGCTTCTGGTCCGGCGTGAGGAACATGGTGAGCGGCCAGCCGCCGCTGCGCTGGGTCAGCAGGGCGTGGGCGGTCTGATAGATCTGGTCGAGGTCGGGGCGCTCTTCGCGGTCCACCTTCACGTTCACGAAGTCGCGGTTCATGGCCGCCGCGACTTCCGCGATCCTCGAAGCACTCGTGCGCCATCACGTGGCACCAGTGGCAGGCGGAGTAGCCGACGGACGAGCAGAATCGGCTTGTTTTCGCTGCGTGCCGCTGCTAGCGCCTCCTCGCCCCAGGGATACCAGTCGACCGGGTTGTCGGCGTGCTGCTGGAGATACGGGGAGGTTTCGTGGGCGAGGCGATTGGGCATGGCGATCCTCGGCGTGGGCGTCGCGCGTCGACGGCTCGTCAAGTAAGCGGGAGACACACGCGCGCCGAATGGTTGCGCGACGACGTTTCGCGTAGATCGGCACGTCACTGGCGGGGTTCGCTATACTGCGGACCTGCGCGCAGCACCACGGAGAACACCATGAAGATCGAAACCATCGCCGTCCACGGCGGCTACACGCCCGAGCCCACCACCAAGGCGGTGGCCGTCCCCATTTACCAGACCACGTCCTACGCGTTCGACGACACCCAGCACGGTGCCGACCTCTTCGACCTGAAGGTGAAGGGGAACATCTACACGCGCATCATGAATCCCACGACGGACGTGCTGGAGCAGCGGCTGGCGGCGCTCGAGGGCGGCATCGGCGGGCTGGCGCTCGCCTCCGGCATGGCGGCGATCACCTATTCGATCCTCACCATCACCGAGGCTGGCGACAACATCGTCACCTCCAGCACGCTCTACGGCGGCACCTACAACCTGTTCGCGCATACGCTCCCGCAATACGGCATCGAGGTGCGCTTCGCCGACTACCGCGATCCGGCCAGCTTTGCGAAGCTGATCGACGCCCGCACCAAGCTCGTCTTCTGCGAATCGATCGGCAACCCGCTCGGCAACGTCGTCGACTTCGGCGCGCTGGCGGACATCGCCCACGCCGGCGGCGTGCCGCTCATCGTCGACAACACGGTGCCGACGCCCTATCTGTGCCGTCCCTTCGAGCACGGCGCCGACATCGTCGTCCACGCGCTGACCAAGTACCTCGGCGGCCACGGCAACTCCATCGGCGGCGCGATCGTCGATTCGGGCAAGTTTCCGTGGGCCGACCACAAGGCGAAGTACAAGCGGCTGAACGAGCCCGACGTGTCCTACCACGGCGTCGTGTACACCGAGGCGCTCGGCCCCGCTGCCTTCATCGGCCGCGCGCGGGTGGTGCCGCTGCGCAACATGGGCGCGCCGATCTCGCCGTTCAACAGCTTCCTGATCCTGCAGGGAATCGAGACCCTCGCGGTGCGCATGGACCGCATCTGCGACAACACGCTCGCGGTCGCCCACTATCTGCAGGAGCACGCCGAAGGTGATCTGGGTGCGCTACGCCGGGCTTCCCGACCACGCCGACCGACGCGCTGGTGGACAAGTACATGAGCGGGCAAGGCTTCGGGAATACTGTCGTTCGGCATCAAGGGCGGAAAGGAGGCCGGTGCCCGCTTCATCGACGCGCTGAAGCTCGTCACGCGCCTGGTGAACATCGGCGATGCCAAGTCGCTCGCCTGCCATCCGGCGACCACCACCCATCGCCAGCTCGCCGCCGCACGAGATGGAGAAGGCCGGCGTGTCGGAGGACATGGTGCGGCTGTCGATCGGCATCGAGCACATCGACGACATC
>CAVTGS010000008.1:0-17973 GCA_963734295.1 uncultured beta proteobacterium
AATAATGGGGTGGCCGATGGGACTCGAACCCACGACAACCGGAATCACAATCCGGGACTCTACCAACTGAGCTACGGCCACCGCTGCAAGAAAAACCGAACTGCCCGACCCGCGCCAGACCCCGCTGGCGTGCCCGACAGGAATCGAACCTGTAACCCCCAGCTTAGAAGGCTGGTGCTCTATCCGGTTGAGCTACGGGCACCGCATACCGCCGCCGGCGCGAGCAAGCCCCAGCCGGACGGTCCGATCCGGCATTCCGCGCAGGTGCACTTCGCGCCACCCGCTCTCCGCTGCGGAGACAAGCCGGTAGAACGTGGTCGGGGTGGAGAGATTTGAACTCCCGACATCCTGGTCCCAAACCAGGCGCGCTACCAGGCTACGCTACACCCCGAAGGGCGCTGACTATAGCGTGCGGTCCCACAAAGGTCAATTTGGCTCCGGCCCCTCGCTCTGGCATCAAGCTCGCTTGCTCGGCCCCGGAATTTCTGGTATCTAAAAGCATTTTTCCGAGGATATCGAGGTCATGGCAGCAGAGTTGAGAAAGGCCGTCCCTGCCTACGTGCCAAAGAAAGGCGAGGAGTACATGAACCCTCGCCAACTCTCGCACTTCAGGAAAATCCTGGAGACCCTCAAAGTCGAGTTGAGTCAGGATATCGATCGGACCGTCCATACGATGCAGGACGAGGCGACGATCTTCGCCGATCCGAACGACCGTGCGAGCCAGGAGTCCGACATAGCGCTCGAGCTTCGCAACCGTGACCGCGAGCGTAAGCTCATCAAGAAGATCGACGAGACGATTGCAAAGATCGACGCCAGCGAGTACGGATACTGTGAAAGCTGCGGCATCGAGATCGGCCTGAAGCGTCTCGAAGCCCGCCCGACAGCAACGCTTTGCATCGATTGCAAGACCCTGGACGAACTCCGGGAAAGACAGGTCGCCAAGTAGCGCGCGTCACGGCAGTTCAGCATGCTTCGGCAGGAAAAATTCGGGCGACCCTAGGTCGCCCGAATGCATTCCTGGTCGGGAAACGGTCGTTCGTCAGGATTGCGGCTCTGGCGCCTCCGCCACCGCCTTCATGCTGAGCCGCAGGCGACCCTTATCGTCGGCTTCGAGCACCTTGACCCGCACCGCCTGCCCCTCCTTCAGATGGTCCGCCACGGCTGCGACCCGCTCATGAGCAATCTGGGAGATGTGCAGCAGGCCATCCTTGCCCGGCAGGACGCTTACGATCGCGCCGAAGTCGAGCAGCTTGAGGACAGTGCCGTCGTAGACGCGACCGACTTCCACCTCGGCCGTAATGTCCTCGATCCGTTTCTTCGCCACCATGCAGTTTTCGGACGAAGGCGCGGCGATGGTGATGGTACCGTCTTCCGCGATGTCGATGGAGGTCCCCGTTTCCTCGGTCAGCGCGCGTATGACGGCACCGCCTTTCCCGATCACGTCGCGAATCTTCTCGGCCTTGATCTTCATCGTGAGAATGCGCGGCGCATAGGTGGAGATCTCCGCGCGCGGCTGCACCAGTGCCTGCTTCATCTGGTCGAGGATGAGCAGGCGCGCCTCCTTCGCCTGGCTCAGCGCGATCTGCATGATCTCCTTGGTGATGCCGCTGATCTTGATGTCCATCTGCAGCGCGGTCACGCCACGGTCGCTGCCGGCAACCTTGAAGTCCATGTCGCCCAAGTGATCCTCGTCGCCGAGAATGTCGGTCAGGACGGCGAATCGATTGCCCTCCTTGATCAGCCCCATCGCGATGCCCGCAATGTGCGCCTTGAGCGGGACGCCTGCATCCATCAGCGCGAGACAGCCGCCGCAGACACTCGCCATCGAGCTGGAACCGTTGGACTCGGTGATCTCTGAGACCACACGGAACGAGTAGCCGAATTCCTCGGCAGTCGGCAGCACGGCGAGCAGCGCGCGCTTCGCGAGCCGGCCATGCCCGATCTCGCGCCGCTTGGGCGAACCGACACGGCCAGCCTCGCCGGTGGCATACGGCGGCATGTTGTAGTGGAGCATGAACCGCTCCGTGTACTCGCCTTGCAGCGCGTCGATGATCTGCTCGTCGCGCGAGGTGCCCAGCGTCGCGGTGACGAGCGCCTGGGTCTCGCCGCGGGTGAAGAGCGCGGAACCATGGGCGCGCGGCAGCACGCCGGTGCGGATCGAGATCGGCCGCACGGTGCGCGTATCGCGGCCGTCGATGCGGGGCTCACCGTCCAGGATCTGGCCGCGCACGATCTTCGCCTCGAGGTCGCTGAAGAGGCCCTTCACGGTATTGCCAGACGGCGCGTCGGGCGAATCGGTGACGAGCGCAGCCAGGACGCGGTCGCGGATCTCGTCCACTTTGCCGGTGCGCGCCTGTTTCTGTTTGATCGCGTAGGCAGTCCGCAGATCGGGCTCGGCCAGCTCGGTGACCCGGGCACGCAGCTCCGGCGTGATCTCGGGCGCGGTCCAGTCCCAGAGCGGCTTGCCGGCTTCGTCCGCCAGATCGTTGATGGCATCGATCACTGTCCGCATCTGTTCGTGGCCGAACACGACCGCGCCCAGCATCACCTCCTCGGGCAGCTCGGCCGCCTCGGACTCCACCATCAGCACGGCGTGACTGGTGCCGGCGACGACGAGGTTGAGCTGCGAGGTCTTGAGTTCCGTCGCAGTGGGATTGAGGATGTAGGCGCCATCGAGATAACCGACCCGCGCGGCGCCGATGGGGCCGTTGAAGGGAATGCCCGACAACGCGAGGGCAGCGGACGCGCCAATCATGGCCGGGATATCCGCATCGACCTCGGGATTGCACGAGACCACGGTCGCCACGATCTGAACTTCGCTGAAGAAGCCCTCGGGAAAGAGCGGCCGGATCGGACGGTCGATCAGCCTGGAGGTCAGGATCTCCTTTTCACTCGGACGCCCTTCGCGCTTGAAGAAGCCGCCCGGAATCTTGCCGGCCGCATACGTGCGCTCCTGATAGTCGACGGTGAGCGGAAGGAAGTCCTGCCCCTGCCTGACCTCCTTCACGCCGACCGCCGTGACCAGCACTACGGTTTCATCCAGGCTCACCAGGACGGCGCCGAGGGCCTGGCGGGCGATCTCGCCGGTTTCGATGGTCAGTTGATGACGCCCGTAGGCGATAACTTTCTTTATGTGACTCAAGTGACTTCCTTTTCCTGTTGCCCGCGGCGGTGGTAGTGCGTGACGCCGAGGCAGCGCCCCGACGGGATGGCTTGCTTACTTGCGGAGGCCGAGACGTTCGATCAGCTTGCGGTAACCCTCCGCATTGGTGCCCTTGAGGTAATCGAGCAGCTTGCGCCGCTGGCTCACGAGCTTAAGCAGACCGCGGCGTGAGTGATGATCCTTGGTGTTGACCTTGAAATGCTCGGTGAGATCGTTGATCCGCGCCGTGAGAAGCGCGACCTGCACCTCCGGTGAACCGGTGTCACCCTCCGCGCGCTGGTAGTCCCGCACGACCTGCGCTTTTTGCGCGCTGCCGAAAGCCATCGTTACGTCCTCCGATTCAAATTCTGAATTTTACCGTTTTCCTTTCGCAGTCCACAAGTTAAGGAACCTCTGATGAACGCCCACGCGGGCGCGACGGTGGCGCTTCGGGATGCGTGCGCGACGCGAAGCGCCGCCGATATCGGGAATATCGGCCAGCCGAGCGACACTGCCAGGCGCCCGGAACCGCCCGGACCCCCTTCAGGGAATGGGGTAGTGCAGGGCGCCGGCAGTTCAGTGAGCGAGTCGGGGAACGGGCAGGCCGCGACCCGGCTCCGCCGCGACGAGCCGCCGCGGCAGCAACTCCCCCGCCGCCGTCGTCTCGGCCAGACCCACGAAGCGCGGTGGAATCGAGCCCACGTAGATCCGCACCAGCCCGACCGGCACCCCCGGCGCCGCGTCGACCCGTTGACCCTGCTGCAAGCGGACCGCGACCTCGGGCGCGACGACGAGTGCAGGCAACGGCGAGAGCGGCGCTTCCGGTGCGAGGAGACGGGCGCGACGCGCGTCCTGCATTTCCGCTTCGAGCACCGGCAAACTCACCGCCTCCGCGAGCCGAAATGCTCCGCTCGCGAGCCGGCGCAAACCGGCGAGATGGGCGCCGCACCCGAGCCCCGCGCCGATGTCTTCGGCCAGACTGCGGATGTAGGTGCCTTTGCCGCAGGTCACCGTGATCCAGAGCCGGTCGCACGCCAGGCCGTCGAGCGTAACCGTGGAGATCTCGACGCGTCGCGCCACCCGCGGCGCCTCCTGCCCCGCGCGCGCATACCGGTAGAGCGGTCGACCGCGATGCTTGAGCGCGCTGAAGGCGGGCGGCAACTGCTCGTAGCCGCCGACGAAGCGCGCGAGCACGTCGCGCACCTCCGCCTCGTCGACCGCCACCGGTCGCTCTTCGATCACCGGCCCCTCGGCATCGCCGGTCGCCGTCGTCACCCCCAGACGCACTTCGGCAGCGTAGGTCTTTGCCGCCTCCAGCAGCACGCCCGAGAACTTGGTTGCCTCCCCGAACGCGATCGTGAGAAGACCCGTTGCCAACGGATCGAGCGTACCGCCGTGCCCGGCCTTGCGTGCACCCAGCAGCCTCTTCGCCGCCTGCAGCGCAGCGTTGGACGTGATGCCGGCCGGCTTGTCGAGCAGCAGAATTCCGTCGACGTTCGCGGATGTCATGGAGAAGTTCGGGCCCGCGCGCACCGCGCGCCGAGAAAAAGGAAGAAATGCTAACGTCCGGACCCGTCGTCGGACGAGGGCGCCGCGTGTACCGCCTCGTCGATGAGTCGAGACAATCGCGCACCGCGCTCGACCGACGCATCGTAGACGAAGTGGAGCTGCGGAACGCTGCGCAGCCGCAGGCGATGGGAGAGCTGCGTGCGCAGGAAGCCCGCCGCGTGCTGCAGCGCCTGTTCCGTCTCACGCAGCATCTGCTCCGACCCGAGCAGCGTGAAGAACACCTTGGCGTGACCGTAATCCGCCGTGACCTCCACGTCCGTAAGCGTGACCATGCCGACGCGCGGGTCCTTGACCTCGATCCGGATGAGCTCCGCGAGCTCGCGCTGGATCTGGTCCGCGATGCGCCGGGCGCGAGGCGTATTACGCGCCATCGCCGCGATGCCTAACCACGACCCGATCGACCGCCATCAGAGCGTACGGGCGATCTCGACCACCTCGAAGAACTCGAGCTGATCGCCTTCCCGGATGTCGTCGTACCCCTTCAGGGAGAGCCCGCATTCGAAGCCGGCCTTGACCTCGCGCACATCGTCCTTGAAGCGCTTGAGCGAGTCGAGCTCGCCGGTGAACACGACCACCCCTTCGCGCAGAAGCCGCAACCCCGCCTGGCGCTTGACCACGCCGTCGAGCACATAGCACCCGGCCACGCTGCCGACCTTCGAGATCCGGAACACCTGGCGAATCTCCACGAGCCCGATGACGCGCTCCTTGCGCTCGGGCGCGAGCATGCCGGAAAGCGCCGCGCGCACCTCGTCCACCGCGTCGTAGATGACGTTGTAGTAGCGTACGTCGACGTTGCTGGTGCCGATGAGCTTGCGGGCGGTCGCGTCGGGACGCGTGTTGAAGCCGATCACCACGGCATTCGACGCCAGCGCGAGGTTGATGTCGGACTCGGTGATGGCACCGACCCCGTTGTGGATGATGCTGACCTTGACTTCGTCGGTGGAAAGCTTCTGCAGGGCGTGGGCAAGCGCCTCGTACGAACCCTGGACGTCGGCCTTGATGACGAGCGACAGGGTCTTGACGCCGCCCTCGCCCATCTGCTCGAACATGTTTTCGAGCTTGACCGACTGCTGCTTCGCGAGCTTGACATCGCGGAACTTGCCCTGGCGGAAGAGCGCAATCTCGCGCGCCTTGCGCTCGTCGGTCAGGACGACGAACTCCTCGCCGGCCGTCGGCACCTCGGACAGGCCCTGGATCTCCACCGGGATCGACGGGCCGGCGGCGTCGACGCTGTGCGCGGCTTCGTCGAGCATGGCACGCACCCGGCCGTACGCGGCACCCGCGAGGACGATGTCGCCCCGGCGCAGCGTCCCGGACTGCACCAGCACGGTCGCGACAGGGCCGCGACCCTTGTCGAGGCGCGCCTCGATGACGAAACCCTTGGCCGGCGCGTCGCGCGCCGCCTTGAGCTCGAGCACCTCCGCCTGCAGCAACACGCTTTCGAGCAGCCGATCGATCCCTTCACCGGTCTTCGCCGATACGTCCACGAACATGGTATCGCCGCCCCATTCCTCGGGCACGACACCCTGCCCCGAGAGCTCCTGCTTGATGCGCTCGGGATTCGCCTCCGGCTTGTCGATCTTGTTCACTGCCACCACCACCGACACTTTCGCCGCTTTCGCGTGATGCACGGCCTCGATTGTCTGCGGCATCACGCCGTCATCGGCCGCCACCACCAGCACCACCAGATCGGTGACCTTGGCGCCGCGCGCCCGCATCGCGGTGAAGGCCTCGTGGCCGGGCGTGTCGAGGAACGTGATCATGCCGCGCGGCGTCTCGACGTGATAGGCGCCGATATGCTGCGTGATGCCGCCGGCCTCGCCGCTCGCCACCCGCGTGCGGCGGATATGGTCGAGGAGAGAGGTCTTGCCGTGATCGACGTGCCCCATGACCGTCACCACCGGTGCCCGCGGCTCGAGCGTGAGCTCCTTCTCGCCCGGCGCCTCGGCGAGGAACGACTCGGGGTCGTCGAGCTTCGCCGGCTTCGCCACGTGCCCCAGCTCTTCCACCACGATCATGGCGGACTCCTGGTCGAGCACCTGATTGATGGTCACCATCTGGCCCAACTTCATGAGCGTCTTGATGACCTCGGCCGCCTTCACCGACATGCGCTGGGCGAGCGCTGCCACGGTGATGGTCTCGGGCACGAGTACCTCGTGGACCATCGGCTCCGTCGGCAGCGAGAACGCATGGGATCCCCGGTCCTCGGCGCGGGCCTTGGCACCCGCCTTGTGGGCGCGCCACCCGTCTGCGCCCCCCGTGTCGCCGCGGGTCTTGATGGCGCGACGCCGAGCGCTGTCGTCGGTCCAGGCAACCTGCCGCGTCACCTTCGTTTTCTTCTCTGGCTTCTTCTCGCCTGGCTTTAGCGTCGGTTTGTGCAGGGTGCCGTCGGTCGTCGCCGGCGCGGCAGCGGCGGGAGGCGTCGCGACGGCCTCCACCTTCGTGGCGACCTCGGCATCGCGGGCCTCTGCCACCTTCTGCTCGGTCTCCTGCTGCTCCTTGCGCTTGCGGTCCTGGTCCTGCTGCTGCCGCGCCCGTACGTCCTCGCTCTGGCGCGCAATAAGCTCCGCCTGCCGGCGCGCTTCTTCCTCGCGCAACGCACGCTCGTCAGCAGTCACGATCGGGACCTCGGGCGCGGCAGCGATGGGGGCAGTCTCCGTTTCCGCTTCCGGAGCCTGCGCGGACGCATCCCGCTTCACGAATACGCGCTTCCTGCGCACTTCCACCTGAATGGTGCGTGCCTTGCCGGTGCTGTCCGCCTTCTTGATCTCGGTGGTCTGCTTGCGTGTGACGGTGATTTTCTTCCGGCCCTCGCCGCCGCCGTGGACCCGGTGCAGGTAGTCGAGCAGACGTGTCTTGTCCTGCTCCGTGAGCGTGTCATCGGCGACCTTCTTGATGACGCCCGCCGACTGGAGTTGTTCCAGCAGGCGCACGGGATCCATTTTCAGTTCGGTAGCAAACTGCGCGACGCTCATCTGTGCCATTCGAAACCCCCGGTACTACCCATTCATTCCGCGAACCAAGGGGCGCGCGCTGTCATGATCAGCTGTTTCGCCCGTTCTTCGTCCATGCCCGTCAGCTCGACCAGATCGTCGACGGCGAGATCCGCGAGATCCTCCTGCGTCGTCACGCCCTTCGAAGCGAGCACCCGCGCCGTCGCGCCATCCATGCCCTCCAGCGAGAGCAGGTCCTCCGCGACGTTCTCCACCGCCTCCTCCGAGGCGATCGCCTGGGTCAGCACGGCATTGCGCGCCCGGCTGCGCAGCTCGTTGACGGTCTCGTCGTCGAACGCTTCGATCTCCATGAGCTCGGTGACGGGCACGTACGCGACCTCCTCGAGCGTGCCGAAGCCCTCGCGCGCGAGGATCTCCGCCACCTCCTCGTCGACGTCGAGCTTCTCCATGAAGAGGTGCCGGATGACCACGAGCTCCTCTTCGGTCTTGCGGTGCGACTCCTCCTCGGTCATGAGATTGAGCTCCCAGCCCGAGAGCTCGCTCGCCAGCCGCACGTTCTGACCGGTGCGCCCGATCGCCTGCGCCAGGTTCTCCTCGTCGACGACGATGTCCATGCTGTGCTTCTCTTCGTCCACCACGATGCCCGACACCTCCGCGGGCGCGAGCGCGTTGATCACGAACTGCGCCGGATCCGGCGACCAGAGCACGATATCCACCCGCTCGCCCGCGAGCTCGGCGGTCACGGCCTGCACGCGCGAGCCCCGCAAGCCGACGCAGGTTCCGATCGGATCGATGCGCTGGTCATTCGATTTCACCGCGATCTTCGCGCGCGAGCCCGGATCACGGGCCGCCGCCTTGATCTCGAGCAAGCCTTCCTCGATCTCCGGAACCTCGAGCTCGAAGAGCTTCACGAGAAACTCCGGCGCGGTCCTCGACAGGATCAGGTGCGGCCCGCGCGCCGAGCGGTCGATCTTCATGAGGAACGCCCGCACGCGATCGCCAACGCGGACATTCTCCTTCGGGATCATCTGGTCCCGCGGCAACACCGCCTCGACGCGGCCGGACTCGATGATCGCGCTCCCCCGCTCCATGCGCTTGATCATGCCGGTGACCAAGTGCTCCTTCCGCGCGAGAAAGTCCTGCAGGATCTGCTCACGCTCGGCATCGCGGATCTTCTGCAGGATCACCTGCTTCGCGGCCTGCGCCCCGATGCGCCCGAACTCGACCGGCTCGAGCGGCTCCTCGATGAAGGCATCGACCTGGATGTCTTCGCTGCGCTTGACCGCCTCGGTGAGGCCGATCTGGATCGGCGCGAACTCGACGGCCTCGTCCGGCACCACCTGCCAGCGGCGAAACGACTGGAAATCACCGGTATTGCGGTCGATCTCCACGCGCACATCCACGTCCTCGCTGAAGCGCTTTTTCGTCGCCGAGGCGAGGGCCTGCTCGAGCGCGGCGAAGACCACGTCCCGGCTCACGTTCTTCTCGCGCGCCAGCGCATCGACCAGCAGCAGTATTTCACGACTCATAACCTTCCCCGATTCAGACATTGGGAACGAGCCGCGCCCGATCCAGGTCCTGAAACTCGAGCGACACGAGCTCCCCGTCCACCTCGATCCGGAGATCGTCGCCTTCCAGTCCGCGCAGAATGCCGACGAAATTTCTCCGACCGGCGCGCGGCGTGCGCACCCGCACCTGCACCCGCTCGCCCGCAAACCGCGTGAAATCGTCCCGCCTCTTGAGAGGCCGATCGAGCCCTGGCGAAGACACCTCGAGACGATCGTAGTCGACGTTCTCCACGGCAAAGACGCGCGACAGATGATTGCTGACCTTGACGCAGTCATCGATGTCTACCCCTTCGGGCTTCTCGATGAAGACGCGGATATGCCGCCCGCGGTCCACGAGCTCCACGTCGGCGAGCTCATAACCCAGTCCTGGCAGTAATCGGTCGAGCAGTGATCGCACGTCCATCGCGTAAACGCCACAAACAAAAAATGGGCTGACCGCCCATCTTGTTGTCTTGCAAGATTTTTCCATTCTAACAAAACCTCGCTCACCGAATAAAGCGGTTTTCCGGCTTGGCCCGCGAGGCCCACCCACCCCCAGCCCACAAAAAAAGAGCCCTGCGGGGTTCGCAGGGCTCTTCGTGCTGCTTTGGCCGCGGATGCTTACTGCGGCTTCGTCCCGCTCACGTTGATGTCCACCCGACGGTTCGGCTGCAGACACTCGATCAGCGCCTTGCGACCCTTCGAGGACTTGCAGTCTGCCATCGTCACCTTCAGCTCGGACATGCCCTTGCCGGATGCCGAGATGCGATCCGATGCAATACCCTTGCTCGTCAGGTATTGCTTCACGGTATCGGCACGCCGCTCCGAAAGCTTCTGGTTATAGGCCTTGCTGCCGAGCGGATCGGTGTGACCGATGGCGATGACGCTGTCGAACGTCGCCCCTTGCAGCGTGGCCGCCAGCTCGTCGAGCAGTTCGAGGCCCTTCGGCTTCAACGCGTACTTGTCGAAATCGAACAGCACGTCAGCCGAGAAATCGAACTTCTTCGGCAGCAGCTTCGCCGGCGGCGGTGCAGGCGGCGGGGGCGGCGGCGGGGGCGGCGGCGGGGCTACCACCGGCGGCGGTGGCGGTACCGGCTTCGGTCCGAGCGCGATGTTGACACCGGCGGATACGACCCAATCGCCGAAGTCGCCAGTACGGTCGGTACCCGTGTTCGTGGGATTGTTGCTCCAACGGTAACGACCGTCGATGCGACCGGACACCGTGTCATTGAACGGATACAGGAGACCCACACCGGCGTTCGCCATCCAGCCGGTGGCCGTCCTGCCGGGCTGATAGACCACCGCGGTACCAAGTGCAGCCGAGCTCCCGCCGGTCTGCTCGCGAATGCCACCGCCGCCCAAGATGAGGAACGGCTGCAGACCAGTACGCCTGAAGAAGACAAGGGCGTCGATGCCGAACGGGATGTTATCGTAACCCCCGCCGGCGTATGCCCCCGAGCGGTTTCCCGAGAGCGATTCGTACGACGCGCGCAATTCGAGGTTGATCCAGCGATTGATCGGCTTGCCAAGCGCCAAGCCGCCGCCCCAACCATCGTCGGAGCTGCGATCACTATCGGCAAAGGTGTAGGTACCGAAAGGATTGACGTAGTAACGAGGGTCGTACTCCGGGTTGTACGCCGTCGAGAACGCGTTCCCCACAAACGACTGCTGGGCATGTGCAAGCGGAGCGGCAAGCGCCAGCGCCACCGCGCACCCCACTAATTTCTTGTTCATTCATCGTTCTCCATATCAGTGGCGTCTTCAAGGCTTGGACGCCGTCTCAAGTGTTGCGGCAAAGTCACTACCGCCGCGGATCGTACCATTTACCCAACACGTCATGTGCAGTTTTTCTGACGAACCCATAGTGCACAGCGAACGAGCCCGTGGCAATGGTTCCGTTGTCCCATCTCGCAATAGAGGGTCGCTAGCACGATTACTGTTGCATCGGCGCAACAGTTTTTTTACCGTCAGACCTAGCGGTCACAGAACCTTCAGTCGCGTCGCCCCGTGTCCAGCCTGCGGGGAGATTCGCCGGTGCCGCGCGCACCAGCCTCCGGCAGCGACTTCACATACACGTCCTGCTGCGGGAACGGAATCTCGATGCCGGCGTCGGCGAGCGCCCGCGCGATGGCCGAGTTCACCTCGTGGATGAGCGGCAGGCGCTCGTCCAGCGTGCTCGCGAACGCCCGCACCTCGAAATCGATCGAGCTTGCGCCGAACGACGTGAACACCACGGACGGCGCCGGCTCTTTCAACACCCCGGAGCACGACCGCACCGCCGCCAGGATCACCGCCTGCGCCTGCTGCGGGTTGGTGCCGTAGGCGACGCCGACCTTTAGCAGCAGACGCGTCGTCGGATCCGAGAGGGTCCAGTTGATGACGCGCTCGGTGATGAAGTTCTTGTTCGGAATCACCACGTCGCGCCGCTCGTAATCGGTGAGCGTCGTGGCGCGGATCTGGATCCGCGAGACCACGCCCGTAACGTCGCCCACCGTCACGGTGTCGCCGATGCGCACGGGCCGCTCGAACAGGATGATGAGGCCGGACACGAAATTCGCCACCACCTCCTGCAGGCCGAAACCGAGACCGACGCCCATCGCCGCCACCAGCCACTGCAGCTTCGACCAGCTCACGCCAAGCAGGCTGAAGACCGAGACCGTCCCGATGCCGATGACCAGGTAGCGCGCGCTGGTGGCGATCGCGAACTGGGCGCCCGGGTCGAGGCTCAGCCGCTGGAGCAGCACCTCGAGGACGCTGCCGATATTGCGGACCGTGAGGATCATCAGAAAGAGGACGAGCAGCGACAACGTAACGCTGCCCACGGTAACCGGGACCTGCGTCGTCTCCCCGTCGACGACCGCGGATTGCGTCCACAGTGCGACGTCGCCGACCATGCTGAGCGCGGGAATCGAGCCGCGCCAGATGAAGTACAGCCCGATCAGGACCGCGGACCCGACCAGCGTCTCCAGGAGCTGCCGCGTCTGCGCGTCGACGCGGACGATGTCGAGCCCCTCGATGCGTTTCACGACGCTGCCCTCGATCGTCACCTCGGTCGGCGCCGTGTCCGCCTTCTGCGCCGCGCGGGCAAGCCGCGACCGCGTGATCACCATCCAGCGCGCAATGAGATGGAGCGCGACGATGGCCGCGACGATGAGCCAAAACGAGTCGCCCACGCGGCTGAAGAGCATCTTGGCGGCGTAGAGGTAGCCGCCAAGAGCGAGTCCCATGATCGCGAGCGAGGTCAGGATCAGCAGCAGGAACCACAGCCAGCGCAGTCGCGTGAGCCACGCGTCCGGCTTCGCCGCGATGAAGCCCCGCATCAAGGGCCGATCGAACCGTAGCAGTTCCACGAGCACCGTCGTCGTCACCGCCAGCACGCAGATGAAGGCCACGCGACCGAGGCTCGAGCGCTCCGCCTCGGTCGCGAACTGTCCCATGGCGATCGAAACGAACCCGGCCGGCAGCGCGAGCAGCAGCAGCCAGTGCAAGCTCCGCCGAACCGCGTCCGTCGCCTCCTTGCGCCAGCCGAAGTGGATCGGCCCCACGCCGTTCGGTGCGCAGAGGGTCCGGAGCATCAGCATGAAGAAGAGCGGTACCGCGAGCACCGCCAACCCTGCCCCCACCTGCTTCGCGAAGCGCGACGCCGTGGCGCTCTCCGAAAGCGTCATCGCCGTCGCCTGCATCAAGAGCGGCCACGGCAGCGCGATCAACGCGGTCAGGCCAAGCGCCTTCAGGGTGAGCGCCACGCTGTCTTCCGGAATCCTGCCGACCTTGCCCGACAGCGCAGCGATGCCCGCGTAGAAAGCCCGGCGACGCACGAACAGGAAACCCAGCGCGGCAACGACCAACGCGGCACGCAGCCACTGGCCCCTGATTTCGTTCCAGAGCGCCGTCAGGACACTGCCCCAGTTGCGCGGGGATAGCAGCGCGCCGAAGCTCAGCAGTGCTTCGTCCAGCCAGTCCGCGCCGTAGCGCGAGACCGGCACCCAGAAGAGCACCTTGGAGAGGAACGCGCGAAACTCTCCCGCGGCGCGCAGCATGCGCCGCTCCGCGACGTCGGTCGCATCGAACAACTGCAGCAGGTGCTTCTGCTCGTCGCCGATCTTCACGACCAGTGCCTTCACTTCCTGGAGCTGCGCCCAGACCTCTGGCGCGAGCTTGTCGAGCTCCTCCGGACTCACCTTCGTCGCGAGCTTCTGCCGGAACAGATCGTAGTTGCCGGCGACCTCCTGAAACGGGGCTTCCTCCTGCTCGAGCTGGAAGATCTTGGCGGTCAGGTCGACGGCCTGCTGCTCGCGCTCGCGGTTCCCGAGGCGGAAGTCGGCGGCTTCGGGCAGCTCACCGAGTTCCTTGTTGAGCACGCGCCCGAGCGCTTCGCTCAGATTGTCGTCGCGCAGCCGCTGCCGCAGGCTCGCATCGCGGGCCTCGATCCGGTCGGCACGATCGCTGAACCCGTCGCGCTGCGCCTCGACGCGGTCGATCGCGGCCGCGAGGCGCGTGCGTTCCGCACTCAACTGGCTCTTCCACTCCGCGAGCTCGCGCAAGACCGGATGCTTGGTCGCAGACTCCCGCAGCGTCTGCTCCGCCTGCTGCTGCGTTGCCTGGGCATCGGCGATGCGGCGCTTGGCGACGAGCTCTTCGAGCCCCTTCACCCGGCGCTCGGAGAGCGCGAGCTCGAGCCGCGCGGCGTCGCGCTGGTGCTGAGCCAGGCTGAGGAGGGTGGGCTGGGCGCCGAGCTCGGCCGTCAGGACCGGCACCTGTGCCTGTTTCAGCATGAGCGCGGCGCGAAGCGCGGTGAGGCGAGCTTCGCCGAGCGCGGTGCCGCCGCTCGCCGCCCATCCCGGCAAGCTCCTTCTTGAGGTCCAGGATCGCGCCTGGGCATCGCGCAGCTCCTCCTTGGCGGCCGGAATGCGTTCCGTGCGTCGCAGGAGGGCCTGCTCCTTGGCTGCGAGGTCGTTCTTGAGCGTGGCCTGCTTCGCCTGGGCGGATTCCAGCAGTTTCGCGAGCTCGTCGGACTCGAGGGCGGTTTCCGCCACCAGGTCGACCGGCCCGTCCAGCGCGGCCTTCATCGCCGCGTTGCCGCGCTCGATCCGCGCGATCTCGGCCTGACCCGTTGCTTCCACCTTCTGCGATTGGGCTGCCTGGGCATTCACCTCGTCGATGCGGTCGAGATCGTTGCGAACGCTGCGATAGATCTCGACGATCCGGGCACGGCTCTCGGCATCGATGTCCTTGCGGCTTTCCGTCTCGCGGATCTTGCGATCGATGGCCGACTGATTGAGGTCGGTGCATCGTCCACGGGCTTGAGCAGGCGCCGGCGTCTGCGCCGGGGACAGCCCGGCGTACGCGCCGCAGATGGCGAACAGCAGGAGGGCGCTGGCGGCGATCGTACGCATCAGCGACGCTGCGCGCGCCTTCTCACTTGGGGTCGCGCTCCGGCACCTGGGCAAGCTCCGCCAGCCACGCGACGGCCACCCCGTCGCTCGGCGCTCGCCAGTCACCTCGGGGCGAGAGCGATCCGCCCGAGCCCACCTTCGGGCTGTTCGCGATGCAGCTCCGCTTGAACTGGCTCTGCTCGAAGAAACGGCTGAGGAAGACCCCCAGCCAGCGCTTGATGTCGGCGATGCCGTAGGCGCGCCGCGCCGATTCCGGGATATCGGGCCAGGGGCCGGCTGCCGGGTCGCGCCAGGCGCTCCACGACAGGAACGCGACCTTGGAGGGTCGATAGCCGAGCCGCAGCGTGTAGTAGAGATTGAAGTCCTGCAGCTCGTACGGTCCCACGACGTCCTCGGTGCGCTGGGCCGGCTGCCCGTTCACCTCGCCGGGTACGAGCTCGGGGCTGATGTCGGTCGCGAGCACCTCGAGCAGGACGGCGCTCACACCCGTGCCGAGCTCCTCGGTGTCCGCGGCCCAGCGGATCAGGTACTGGATGAGCGTCTTCGGCACGCTCGCGTTCACGTGGTAGTGGGCCATGTGATCGCCGACGCCGTAGGTGCACCATCCGAGCGCGAGCTCCGAGAGATCGCTCGTGCCGACCACGATGCCGCCGTGGTAGTTCGCCAGCCGGAAGAGATGGCTGGTGCGCTCGCCCGCCTGCACGTTCTCGAACGTGATATCGAACACGGGATGGCCATCCGCGAACGGATGGCCGATGTCTTTCAACATTTGCAGGCAGCTCGGACGGATGTCGATCTCGGCCGCGCTGCATCCGACCGCCGCCATCAGCCGCCGCGCCTGGTCGAGGGTCCGTTCGCTGGTGGCGAAGGCGGGCATCGTGTACGCGAGGATGTTCGAGCGCGGCAGCCCCATCTGGTCCATGGCCTTTGCGCACACGACGAGTGCCTGGGTCGAGTCGAGCCCGCCGGAGATGCCGATCACGATCTTCTGCGCGCCCGCCGCCTTGAGTCGCGTGGCAAGACCCTGCACCTGGATGCGGTACACCTCCTCGCAACGCTCGTCGCGACGGGACGCATCGCTCGGCACGTAGGGGAAGCGCTCGTAGGTTCGCGCAAGGGGGATCGTCCCCGCCGGCAGCTCGAGCTCGAACCCCACCACGCGAAACTTCGCCAGCTCCTCCCGGTGACGCCGCGACGAATCGCTGAAGGTGGTCTGGCGCATGCGGTCCTGCGACAGCCGGTCGAGGTCGATGTCGCCCGCGACGAGCTGGGCCTCGGTCTGGAAGCGCCGGGTTTCGGCGACGCGCGTACCGTTTTCGTAGATCAAACCCTGCCCGTCCCATGCGAGATCGGTGGTCGACTCGCCCTGCCCCGCCGCGCTGTAGAGGTAGGCCGAAAGGCAGCGCGCCGACTGGCTTGCTGCAAGGCTGCGCCGGTACTCGTCCTTGCCGATGGTGATGTTGGAGGCGGACAGGTTCGCCACCAGGGTCGCGCCGGCGAGCGCGGCGTAGGACGACGGCGGCACCGGCACCCACAGGTCTTCGCAGATTTCCGCGTAGACGGTGAAGAGCGGGTGGTTCGCAGCCTGGAACAGCAGACGGTTGCCGAACGGAACGCCGCTGCCCGAGCAGATCGATCTCAGCGGAGCGGGCCGCGTCGGCGGGTGCGAACTGGCGCAGCTCGTAGAACTCGCGGTAGTTCGGCAGGTAGGTCTTCGGCGCCACGCCGAGGATGCGCCCGCGGTAGACGACCACCGCGCAGTTGAAGAGCATGTGATCGACCTTGAGCGGCGCGCCGACCACCGCCACGACCGGCGACGCCGCGCGATGCTTCGACGACCTGGCCGAGCCCCGCGAGCGAGGCGTCGAGTAGCGCCTGCTGGTGGAAGAGGTCCTCGCACGTGTAGGCGGAGAGCCCGAGCTCCGGGAAGACAACGAGCACGGCCTGCCGCGCCGCGGCCTGCTCGAGCAGGGCGACCGTCTGCGCGGCGTTGTGCGTCGGGTCCGCCACACGCACCACGGGAACGGCCACCGCCACGCGTGCGAAGTTGTGGCGATAGAGGTTGAAGAATCCGCTGTCGTGGGTCATCGTGGGGACTCGGGGACCGTCGCGGAGGGTGGCACGGCCACAGTCTTGGACAAAGCCTCGATTGTACGTCGTTGGTCGGCCGAGTCGGAGCCGGCGTCCGGGCCGGCCCGAATCCGTCCGGGCGCCGCTGCGCACTCCCGCCGCGCGGCGCAGTCGAAACCCAGCGCGGCGGGCTCACGTGGCGAGCTTTCGGGAGAGTAGTCTCTCCGCAGCCGTTCAGGCTTCGGAACTCGCACCGATTGGATAACTTGCCCGGCTTCGGCTACCATATGTCGTGCCGGAAGCGGTGATGTCGCACAATATATTGATTATCCGGGCGAAGCGGAACCACGCCGCCGCCCGGTCTCCCGTAGCCATCTCAGCGTTAACGACCATGAAACCATACGAAGGCGATTTCGGAATCCTCCCTCAGCCGGTCACCCTCGACGTGCTCCAGGAAAAGTACGCGAAGGGGGACGAGCGCACGGTCGAGGACGTGCGGCGGCGCGTGGCGCGCGCGCTGGCGGCGATCGAGAAGGACCCCGCCCGCTGGGAGCCCCTGTTCTTCAAGGCGCTCGAGCAGCGGCTTCATCCCTGGCGGACGCATCAACTCCGCCGCGGGCACCGACCTCCGGGCCACGCTGATCAACTGCTTCGTGCAGCCGGTGGGCGACTCGGTCTCCGAATCCGTCGACGGCCGCCCGGGCATCTACGTCGCCCTGATGCAGGCCGCCGAGACCATGCGCCGCGGCGGCGGCGTCGGCTACGACTTCTCGGCCATCCGGCCCGCGGGGCGCGCACGTGAAGGGCACCGACAGCCGCGCCAGCGGACCGGTGTCGTACATGCGGGTGTTCGACCGCTCGCTGCGAGACCGTGGAATCGGCCGGCGCGCGGCGCGGCGCGCAGATGGGCATCCTGCGCTGCGACCATCCCGACGTGGAGGACTTCATCCACGCCAAGGACCACGGCGACCTCAAGAACTTCAACGTGAGCGTCGCGGTGACCGACGCGTTCATGCGGGCGGTGGAAGCCGACGGCGACTGGGAGCTCATCCACAAGCGGGAGCCCTCGGCGGATTTCCTCGAGGCCGGCGCGCACCGGCGCGACGACGGCATGTGGGTCTACCGCACCGTCAAGGCGCGCGATCTGTGGAAGCAGATCATGGACTCCACCTACGACCACGCGGAGCCCGGCGTCATCTTCATCGACCGCGTGAACGAGGACAACAACCTCTCCTACGTCGAAGCGGATCGAAGCGACGAACCCGTGCGTCACCGCCGACACTTGGGTGATGACC
>CAVTGS010000009.1:0-318946 GCA_963734295.1 uncultured beta proteobacterium
ATGACTTCGACTCCTCTATCGCTCGGCGTACAGCTCGAACCTGGTAATGCTTGGCATCGTCGCCAAGAGCACCCGATATTGTGAATGGGCTTTGCCACTTTGGGGTGCACGAAGTTCCGATGGCTGCCTTTGCCGCCCCATCGGCAAATCCGGCGTTCTGCAGATCGGTAATCAGTTCTCGAACCTTTGGAGGCACTAGCTAGCTCACCGCCCGTCTCGGCTTCGCATAACGTAAAGCTAAGGGGCGGGCGCGATAGCGACCGTCCCGCTTGAGAGCCATGTTAGGCTGATGTTGTCATGTTAGAACTGCCACCGTTTGTTCGCCTTACCGTGTCCGTATACCCACCATTGGCAAAGATGGTTTGCCCAGTGACCCACCATCCATCGGTGACGAGGAATTTGACTAACGGCACGATGTCCTCGATTTTTGTTAAGCCGCCCAACGCCGAAGCGGACTTGTGATACGCCACCGCTTCCGGCGTTTCCTGACCATAGAAAAACGGGGTGTCCATTGGGCCTGGTCCGACAGCCGTTACTGAGATTCCGCGACTACCAAACTCTTTAGAAGCGGCGCGCGTGAAGTGCTCAACCGGGGCTTTCATTCCGCCATAGGTGGAGTAGAGACCCGTGTAGGCCGCGAGAAGTGAAGTAACGATAGTGCATATTTTTCCACCGTCGTTAAGGTGCTTGCCGGCCTCTTGAATGAAGAAGTAGGCCGCCTTGGAATTGATTGCGGCCATTGAGTCGTAGTCAGCCTCGGTGGTTTCCAAAAAGGGTTTCTTCAATACTTTGCCGACAGTGTTGATGGCAATGTCGATACCACCGTAGCGTTGCTTTGCGGCGGCAAATGCAGCGGTGACATCAGTGACGTTGGTGAAATCACCTTGAACCGCAAACGCGGAGCCACCCGCCGAAATGATTTCAGCAACCGTTTTTTTCTCTGCATCGGCTTGGGTTGATGCACTGTTGTAATGAACGACCACCTTGGCACCCTCGGCAGCAAAGGTGCGGCTAATGAGACCGCCAAGGTTCTTGGCGCCGCCACCAACAAGGACGACTTTCCCGTTAAGTGAATGTTTGCTCATTGTTGCTACTTCTCCTCTGTGTGTGATAAGCCTAACGTCCGCGGTAACCGGCGCGCCGCCACCGGCTCGCGATAGTGAACTTCCGCTTCCGGCGCGTCCGGTTGACCGGGGGGTTAGCCTTCGACGCGCACGAGGACATAGCTCTTGGGTACAAGCGTCGTCAACTCGCTCTCAAGACGCGACACCAGGGGCAAGAGCGCGTGCAGTTCGTTTGAGAAGGCGTCGAGCACGATCAGAGCGACTGGCAAGGCGGACAAGTTCTGCTGAAACGGCATGTTCTTGTCTACGGTGATGAAGGCGTCGAAGCTCCTCGCCGCCAAGGCAAGCAACTCGCCGTTCTTGACGCCAGACCATCCCATCTCGACTGCCGTTCGGACGTCGTGCGTCGGCAGGCGACGCCGAAGTCTAGCGGGAACCGATTCGTCAAGCAGGAGCCGCATCGGCAGCCAAGCGCGAGCGAGCCGCTTCCAGTACGGCGATGGCTCTTTCCCGGGTTACCGATGGAAAATCTTCGAGAAAGTCCTCGAGCGAAGATGACCCTTCAAGATAATCGAACAGGTTCTTCACTGGTACGCGCGTCCCCGCGAAGCAAAGCGCTCCGCTCATGACCTCCAGATCTTGACTGACTAAGGATCTATCCACGATTGCCTCCAGATCAGTGTCTACCCCGTACGACCACGGACGATATTCGGTGAAGGCTAACGCCCACGCTCGCAGGCCCGCAGGAGCGCGCGCCGCTGCCGGCGGTCTGACGGGTCCGGCGTCGATTACCACGCTTGAGAGCCGTCCGTAGCCCAGTCGGTTCGGGAACGCTAGGTTGGTGCCACTCCCAGTTGCTCGTAGAACTGACGCCGGCAGGCCAAGGCTTGCCACACAGGTACAAGAATCGTCGGGCGCTAGGGTCTGCCATCGATCGAATCGTGACGTGCTCTAATCCGAGACCTCCTCTAAGACCAAGCGGTCCCGATCTGTCCTCGTCGGTTTGTCATATCTGCTTACTGGGAAGTCGTATCCGTCTGCGAAGAGGAAGGCCACGCCGAAATTATTGCTGGGCTGCTGATACCAAGTGGCTGATACTGTTCACGCAGGTGTCGATTCCGGAGGAACCGGCAGTGGTGCGTGCGGGATAGCCTTTTTTCCAGGATCGACAGTAAGTCCACCGAATCGACTGCCTCTAGAAGCCTGACCGAAAGACATGAGTGTATGCGCCGAGCGCCGGGCGGTCGTGGCAACTCCCGATTACGCGCGTCTGATTGATCGACCGTGAAGCGCCACCCAGGCATCAAGGCAAAGCGCGCATGGTCGAGATAAGCTTTGCTATGTCAGCGTGTCGACCTCCGGTCTCGCGTCCAGGAAGAATGTGTACGGGACGAGCGGGCGTCGCGCATCGGCTCCAAGTTCTGCTGCCACTTTGCCTCGAACGGGTTGCACGGAAATCATTTGCACGTTTGGCAGGCGCCGGTTCGATCGAATGCCGTGCGGGTTGCTCACGCGAGCATCGGAGGTATGTGTTCAGCTTCTCGCGACCAATCGCCAGCGTTATTGACGGCGAAGCGGGAGGTCACAGACGGCAGGCGGCCCAACCACTCGCGTTAGCGGACGGATTTCTTGGAGGCTCCACCCTCGCATCAGGATTTGTCCATCGCCGCCCCACGTCATCGTTGCACTCACCGTATCTGGGCCGGGCTCTTCGATTTTCACAGGTTGACTTGTACTTGAGTCGGCAGCGGGCCAACGAGCGGGATTCGCGAGCGCGGACGTGATTCAAGAACCGGCCAGCCTCGATACGTGAGTCCAGTTGGGGAGTGATCTAATGGGCGTGGGACTCCAGCAACGGCGATCCAACTTGCAATCGTGAGCTTCGGACAAAGAGTGAGCCCTGAACCACTCGCCGAAGAGCGCAAGCCAGGACAGCGGCAATACGGTTCCGCCAGCAACGGCGCGAAGTTCACCCAGTTCAGAATTGTTGCTCTGGAGTCATGGGTAGCTCCTCACGCTAAAGGCCCAACGTGTTTTATCGAGATACATTTTCAATTTAACAGGAACCGGGTTTCGAGTTAACAGCAACCGCGGACGTGCGCACAGTCCTCTGATTTTTATTGCAATTTGCGAGCGGCCTCAGACAACCGCGGGTGATAACTCTGGGGGAAAGCCGCAAGCGGCGCGGACGACCGCTTTGGAGGCAATCGAAGGACTTACCAGGAGGCTGGTTCTGCCCGGGCCACGACTATCGACCCACGGCGGTCGCGATCCAGCGAGAAGCTCACAGGCAACACAGCGACGGGTCACGCACGTAGCGCAGGTGGGAGTGCACCTTGCGGACGCCGCCCTGGGCCGCGAACATGCGCTCCGCCTCTTCGTCCGAGATGAAGGGCAGCACTACCGTGTCATCCCCCGGCTGCCAGTTCACCGGCGTGGCCACGTGATATCTCTCGGAGAGTTGCAGGGCGTCCAGGACGCGCAGGATCTCGGTGAAGCTGCGACCGATGTAGGCAGGGTAGGAGAGGATGAGCTCGACCCGCTCCGCCGCGCAGCTCAGCGCGGCCGTTCCGAGACCTCAATCACCTCCCCGGTTATGCCATCGATCTCGACCTCGATGCGTGTGCCCTGCGGGCTGCGGATGTGGATTTCGTAGCCCGGCCGGCCATTGGAATACTCGTACACGACCTGCGTGAGCTGACCGGGATATTGCCCAAGCGCAATCTGCTTCGCTCCCTCTTCGCTCACCTTGAAGATGGGTTGCGGCGAAATCACCTGCACGCCCGGATCTCCGGCAGCGGGCTGCGCGGTACTTTGCTGGCCGGTGGAGGCGTCGGGCTGCGCAGTCGGTCGGTCGTTGTTACCCGTCTCGGCCTGGACGTTGACGATCTTGATGGTCGCGAGGTCGCAGGTCAGTTCCCAACGAGTGCCGTCGTTGCCAACGATGTCGACTTCGTAGCCCGCCGACCTTCGTAGACATATTGCTCCGCCTTGACGACCTCGCCGGGCTTCACTGCGAGCGCGGCCATCGCGCAGCGGTGGAAGGGCGACGACCGGAACGTGTCACGGGCTTGAGCCGTGGGAGCGCGATCACGCCGATGCCTGCGACGGTAGCGAGAGCAAGAATCAGTTGCTTGTTCATGGCTTACCTTTGAGGTTCACGAGAAGTTTGGGGTCCGCCAGCATGCGGTTGCCGATCTGCCGGAACGCCCGCTCGTAGGCCGACGCGATTCCACCCTGCGAGAAGTTTGGCTGGCTGCCCGTCCCGCTTCCGGAGTAAATGCCCAAAGGCTGCGTGTACGTGTCTCCACCCGGAAAGACCGTCGCCGTCGCGTTCGCGTAGTACTCGGACATCACGGGATTGACCGAGCTGTTCCCGCTCAAGCGGACGGTGACCGACGGAGAGTCCATGCTCTGCGCGACCCCCACCTCGGTGAACATCTCGCGGAAGACTCTCATTGCGGCGTGCTGCATCAGCTCCGCATCGGGGTACTGCCACGTCTCGCCGCGAAACTCCACGGTCTGCGTGTTGACCATGGCAGGATCCAGTTGCACCGCGACCCGAGCCCGGATGGGGAGGGTCACACCGGATGGTGGGCTGAGCGGCGCAGGGCCTGACGGGGAAGTGCTGCAACCCGAAGTCAAAGCCAGAAGCAGTGCCGCGAGGGTGAATCCAGCAAAGGTCATATTCCCGAGCCGCTTCATTACGTATCCTCCACTGTCGGTTGAAAAACTGGCGCCGACGCGACGCTTCGCGTCTGTAACCTCATTGCGTCCGGTGCTCGAATTCGCATCCCCATAGAATTTTCCGCGTTCCGAGGCGCGAGCGCACTGCCCTTTCGGGCAAGCCGCATTGCCCTTTTGGGCAAGCCGCATTGCCCGTTTGTACGCTGGTCAGATTGTCACGCTGGGCTGATGATTGCCGGCACGTGAAAGAACTCGACCATTGCCCGCGACGGGGCATGCGCGCAGTGATTGGTCCGCACGATGACGCAAGGTGGGAGTATGCTTCGCGCGCGACGCCCGGGTCCATTTCGCGCGGTTCGAGCTCACTTCCTGTAATCAAAGAACCGGAAAGCTATTGCACCAAGAATCCCCCTGCATCCCTGCGGGAAAAGTTGCGGAATCGGCGCCATACACAGCGCCCGTAACGGTAGAGTAGCCAAACGCCGAAGCAGCGTTCAACGATAGTCGGAGGAATTTCAATGCCACGCTTGTTCTTGAAGGTTCTCGCGTTCCTGTTCGCCGCCGCCCTTGTCGGGCCCGCGCTTGCCCAGACCGCGCAGAAGAAAGCCCAACATCCTCGTGATCTGGGGCGACGACATCGGCATCCACAACATCAGCGCCTACAACCTCGGCGTGATGGGCTACAAGACGCCGAACATCGACCGCATCGCGAAGGAGGGGGCGCTCTTCACCGACTCCTACGCGCAGCAAAGCTGCACGGCCGGCCGCGCGTCGTTCATCCTCGGCCAGCATCCCTTTCGCACCGGGTTGCTGACCATCGGCATGCCGGGTTCGCCTCAGGGCATTCCCGACTGGGCGCCCACCATCGCCGACCTGCTCAAGCAACAGGGTTATGTGACCGGCCAGTTCGGCAAGAACCACCTCGGCGATCGCGATTCGCACCTGCCGACGGTGCACGGCTTCGACGAGTTCCTCGGCAACCTCTACCACCTGAACGCCGAGGAAGAGCCCGAGACCTACTACTACCCGAAGGATCCCGAGTTCCGGAAGAAGTACGGCCCGCGCGGCGTGCTGCACACCTGGAGCGACGGCAAGGGCGGGCAGAAGATCGAGGACACCGGACCGCTCACGCAGGCGCGCATGCCCACCGTCGACCTCGAAATCTACGACGCCGAGCAGAAGTTCGTCGACCAAGGCGGCAAGGAGGGCAAGCCGTTCTTCGTCTGGTTCAACACGACGCGCATGCACGTGTGGACGCATCTGAAGAAGTCCGCCGAGGGTCGCACGGGTATCGGCCTCTACCCGGACGGCATGGTGGAGCACGACGACATGGTCGGCGCGGTGCTGAAGCAACTCGACGACCTCGGCATCGCCGACAACACCATCGTGGTGTACGGCACCGACAACGGCGCCGAGACGGGCACCTGGCCGGACGGCGGGACGACGCCTTACCACGGCGAGAAGGGCACGACCTGGGAGGGCGGCTTCCGCGTGCCGATGATCGTGCGCTGGCCGGGCGTGATCAAGCCGGGCACGATCGTCAACGACATCTTCTCGCAGGAAGACTGGCTGCCGACGCTGCTGGCGGCGGCGGGCGAGCCCAACATCGTCGAGAAGGTGAAGAAGGGCTACACGGCCAACGGCAAGACGTGGAAAGCGCACCTCGACGGCTACAACTTCCTGCCGTACTTCAAGGGCGAGACGAAGAAGGGGCCGCGCGAGGAGATCTTCTACTTCGGGCAGGGCGGCGAGCTGAACGCCGTGCGCTGGAACGACTGGAAGGTGCACTTCGCGGTGCAGAACGGAAACATCGCGACCGCGACCCGCGACGTGCCGGGCTGGCCGGTGATCGTCAACCTCCGGGCCGACCCGTACGAGAAGGCGCCGCACGAGTCCGGGCTGTACCTGCGCTGGTACGCGGACAACATCTGGCTGTTCGTCCCGGTGCAGCAGAAGCTCAAAGGGTTCCTCACCACTTTGCCGGAGTACCCGTTTCAGCAGGGCAGCAGCCTGAACGCGGCGGGCATCAACTACAACTCGCTGCAGGCGATGCAGGCCATGAAGCGATTGAAGGAACTGGAAACTCTGTCGCCCCCGAGCAACTGAGACAGCTCCTGTTTACGGAGAAAAAGATGAATCTTGAATCACATGCTCGGAGCCATCGAGCGGTTGGTCGGCGGGTGGTCGAGACGCTTGCCCTATCCGGCCTGTTCCTGCTCGCTCCGGCTTACTCGGCCGACAACATCAACGGCCAGGTCCTCGGCGCAGGTGCGCCAATCGCCAACTCGACGGTGACGCTGTGGGCGGCGAGCGCGGGCGCACCGAAGCAACTGGCGCAGGCGCGAACCGACGCCGATGGCCGCTTTCGCCATGTCGGTTCCGGACGCGCGCGGCAACGACTGCCAGCCTGTATCTCGTCGCGCAGGGCGGACAACCCGCAGCCAACAAGGCGAGCGGCGACAATCCCGCGCATCGCGCTGATGACGGTGCTGGGCAGCAAGCCGCCGGCCAAGGTCACGATCAACGAGATGACGACCGTCGCCTCGGTGTGGACGCACAACCAGTTCATCGACGGCACCGCGATCAAGGGTCAGCCGCTGCAGCTCAAGATCGCCGCGGGCAACGTGCCGAGCTTCGTCGACCTGCGAGACAGGCGGCTGGGGCAGCGACCATCCAGGACCCGCTCAACAGCAGCCAGACGCCGACGATGGCCAACTTCGCGACGCTGGCCGACGTGCTCGCCGGCTGCGTCACGCGGGTGACGGCCGATGCGTGCGAGCAAGCTCTTCGCAGCCGCCACGCCGCCCGACGGCGAAGTTGCCCGACCGATACGCTGACCGCGGCGCAGTCGATCGCGCGCTACCCGTGGTACCAGCCGGAGCGCTCTTCGCGCTGCTCGAAGCGTTCTATCCGATCCCGAAGGGCAAGACGATGCGCGCGGTGCCGTACATGCCGTACCTCAAGTTCTCGCCGAGCGCCTGGGTGCTGCCGCTGAAGGTCACGGGCGGCGGCTATCGCGCGGGTGGCAAGGCGATGTTCGACAGCGAGGGCAACCTCTGGGTCGGCGACAACTTCACCGTGGGTTGGCAGGGCCAGGACGACCTGTGGCAGGGCAACGCCACCAAGTTCGACCCCAACGGCAAGCCGCTTTCGCCGATGACCACTGGCTTCGCCGGCGGCGGCATGCAGGGCGGCACCTTCGGCGCCGCGGTCGATGCCAAGGACAACGCCTGGCTCACCAGCTACGGCGGCAAGTCGATCGCCGTGTTCGACAAGAACGGCAAGCCGCTGACGCCGCCGGACGGCATCACCTTCGACGGCAAGCTCGGCCTCATGCAGGGCGTGATCGTCACGCCGAGCGGCGATGTCTGGGTGCTGGGCGTCGAGAAGAGCCAGCTCGTCTTCTTCCCGAAGGGCGATCTACACCAAGGGCAGGCTGCTCTGCGAGGGGGACAGCGCCGAGCCCTGCAAGTCGTTCAAGATGCCGTTCCACCTGGGCATCGACCAGCAGGACAGGATCTGGGTGACCAACGGCGGCGGCGATTACGTGGTCCGCTTTCCCGCCAGCGATCCGAGCAAGGTCGAGAAGTTCAAGTCGGGCTACAGCGGCAGCGGGCTCGGCATCGACAGCCAGGGCAACGTCTGGGTGACGAACCGGTTCGGCAGCGGGGTGCACGGTCTGGAGAGGATGGTGAAGCTCGGCATCGTCATGTTGCTCGGCGGCACCGTCGACCGAACGCTCGCGTACTCGATGTTCGAGCAGAAGGGCGGCCCGGACGGCGGCAGCGTCACGCTCTTCCGGCCCGACGGCACGGAGTTTCCGGGCTCTCCCTTCTACGGCGGAGGACTGCCCGGGCCCTGGGCCGCTACGGTCGCGGGCGACGACACGGTCTGGATCTCGAACTTCGCGGGTGCGGTCGGACGGATCGCGCACCTGTGCGGCGTCAAGACCGAGAACTGCCCGCCCGGCTTCAAGACCGGCGACCAGATCTCGCCGCCGGGACGGCTACGTAGGCGGCGGCCTGCAGATGCAGACCGATCTCGCAATCGGTCCGGCGGGCGACGTCTGGGTGATCGACAACTGGCAGGACATCAATAGCTGCTACGGCAACCCACCTGAAGGGCTCTCGACCCGCTGTGGCGGTCAGGGCGTCACGATCTTCTACGGCATGGCCAAGCCGGTGCGCGCACCGCAGATCGGGCCGGCGCGGCCGTACTGACGAACCATCCATCCCTCAAGGACTGCTCGAATGATCCGCATGAGATCCGCAACCCGTATCTTCAGCCCGGCCGCCTGCGCGATCGGCGCCGCGATTGCACTGGCGGCCTGGAACGTGCAGGCGCAGCAGGTTCCGATCCCGACCACCGCCGCCGAAGTGCGCGGCCCAGCTCAGGGCCCGATGACCAAGGCCTACGTGCAGATGGTCGGCCGCATGGCCTACGTGTGGGGCTGGCCGCTGGTCTATGTCTACAACCAGCGGAACGAGCTCACGAAGGTGCCCGAGCCGATATTGCTCAACGGCGCCATCTGCATTGCGCCGATGAACCAGCTCTCGATGCTGACCGGCTATGTCGCTCCGGCCGAGAACTACATCGCCGACCCGAACCAGGACGTGGTGTATGGGTTGGGGTTCATGTCGTTCGAGAAAGAACCCGTCGTCATGCAAGTCCCCGACTTCGGGGACCGGTTCTGGACACTGCCCATCTACGACGCGCGCACCGACCAGATCAGCGAGCTCGGATTGCAGTACGGTACCAAGCCCGGCTTCTACATGATCGTCGGGCCGGACTGGAAGGGTGCTACGCCGGCCGGCATCAATGGCGTGGTGCGCTCTTCCACCAACTTCGCGGCCACCATGCCGCGCATCTTCCTGAACGACACGCCTGAGGACAAGGCGGCGATCCAGCCCGCGCTGAACCAGATCCTGATCTACCCGCTCAGCCAGTTCGACGGAAAGATGAAGACCAAAGACTGGAGCAAGATTCCGAAGGTCGAGAGGGCAGGAAAGCCGGCGAAGTATTCATCCACGCAACCGCCGTGGGTCGACCCGGCGACCTTCTTCGATCACCTGCCCGCCGTCATGAAGCAGGTGCCACCGTTGCCGGGCGAAGAGTCGTTGTACAAGTGGATCGCCAGCGTGCTCGATGCCGCCGCCAAGGATCCGGTAGTGATGCAGACGCTGCGTGAGACGGCGCTGGCGGCCGATCAGGAACTGGTCGCGCCGATGATGCAGTGGCGCTTCAATGGCCAGCCCGCCGGCAACGGCTGGACATCGCCGGCCGACAACGGCGCGTTCGGCACGGACTACATCCACCGCATGGGCGCGGTGAAGGCCGACCCGTACGACAACAAGCGCAACGAGACGATGTACTTCTACACCGACGGCGACACCAAGGGGCAACAGCTCGACGGCAAGTCGTCGTATGCGGTGACCTTTGCCAAGGGCCAGTTGCCGCCGGTGAAGGGTTTCTGGTCGCTGACGATGTACGACCCGGCGCACTACTTCTACCCGAACGCGCTGAAGCGCTACGCGCTCGGCACCAAGAACAAGACGCTGCAGACCAACGCCGACGGCGGGCTGACGATCTACCTCGGCAACAAGTCGCCGGGCAAGGACAAGGAGTCGAACTGGCTGCCGGCGCCGGCCGGCAAGTTCTCGATCTGGCTGCGCACGTACTGGCCCGACCAGGCCATCCTCGATGGCAGCTGGAAGCCGCCGGTCGTCAGCCGTGCACCTTAGAAGCTTCACACCACGATGAAACCCGCAAGCTTGGAGCATGAAGTCATGAAGACCCTTCACCATCACCGTTCGTCCTCGATCGCGATCGTTGCAGGCATGCTGCTGGCCGCACCTGCCTACGCCGAAATGAGCGCCACCGAACTGGCCAAGCTGGCGCAGAACCCGGTCGGCAACCTGATCAGCGTGCCGTTCCAGAACAACACCAACCTGAACTTCGGGCCGGACAAGGGGACGCAGAACATCCTCAACATCCAGCCGGTCATTCCGATCGAGATCACGCCGGATTGGAACGTCATCACGCGCACCATCCTGCCGGTGATCTGGAATCCGTCGCTGGGTCCAAACGACTCGTCGACCACCGGCATCGGCGACACGACGTTCACGGCGTTCCTGTCCCCTGCCAAGCCGGGCAGTTGGATCTGGGGCGCCGGTCCGGTCTTGCAGCTTCCCACCAACAGCAACGCGGAACTCGGCAACAAGAACTGGGGCCTGGGGCCGTCGGCCGTGGTGCTGCATCTCGAAAAGGGCGACCCGTGGGTGTACGGCGTGCTGGCCAACAACGTCTGGTCGCTCTCCAGCAATGAGCAAGGGGGCTCGTACAGCACGGGCCTGATTCAGCCATTCGTCAACTACAACTTCGAGGGCGGCCTGTATCTCGTGAGCGCGCCGATCGCGACGGTCGACTGGAATGCCGACGGCGAGAAGTGGACCGTGCCATTAGGCGGCGGGGTCGGCAAGATCTTCCACCTCGGCAAACTGCCGGTGAACACGCAGCTCAGTGCCTATTACAACGTCGTCCATCCTGACAATGGCGCGAACTGGCAGATTCGGGCGCAAGTGCAGTTCATGTTTCCGAAGTAGATCGGTTCAGGAACGCAAGCATGTCGGTCCTTGCCTTGGCTCATCGCGTAATCGAATTCCTGCCAGTGCTGGCGAGGTTTGCGATCCTCATGGCACTGATCGTCGTCATTCCGCGGTTCTCGCGTCGCGTCAGCCTGCCGGAGGCGGTCGGGTTGCTTCTGAGCGGGGTGGTGCTCGGGCCGCACATGCTCGATGTTTTTCCTCGCGAGCACCCGGTCGCGGATTTTTTTTCCGAGCTCGGCATGCTGTTGCTGATGTTCCTGGCGGGGTTGGAAATCGACCTGACGCTGTTTCGGCAGAAGATTTTCCGGTCGATCGTGTTCGGTGCTGACCACGACTGCGATCCCGTTGCTGCTGGGGACGCTGGCGGCTCTCTGGCTCGGCTACGACCTGCTGCCGGCCATCGTCGTGGGATCGCTGCTCGCGTCGCACACGCTGCTCGGACAGACTATCGTGGCCAAACTCGGTGTGAACCGTCTCGAGCCCGTCGTCGTCACGTATCGGTGCCACGATGATGTCGGACACCCTGTCGCTGCTCGTCTTCGCCATTTGCGTGCCTTTGTACGCCAGCGGCTTTTCAGCTTCGGGGCTCGTCATCCAGGTCATCGAAATCATCGTATTCGTCCCGCTCGTGCTTGTTGGGGCTGGGCCGTGCGGGTGAATACGTTTTGAAGAAGGTGGAGAAGGAGCGAGGAGACCTATTTCGTCCTGATGCTGGGCATGCTGGCAGTGACGGCGCTGCTGGCACAGCTCATCAACCTGCCGGGCATCGTCGGTGCGTTTCTGGCCGGCCTGGCGGTCAATGCGGCAGTCAAGGACAAACCGGCCAAGACCAAGCTGGAATTCCTGGCCACTTCGCTGTTCATACCCGATCTTCTTCATCGTGACCGGCTTCCTGATCGACCCGTTCGCGCTGGCCCGCAGCCTCACTGCAAGATTTCTACATCGCGGCGGGAATCATCGGCGCGCTCGTTGCCGGAAAGTGGGTCGCAGCGGAGGCAGTACGGTCGCGCGTTCGGCTACACTCCAGCGGCACGCAAGACGATGTGGTCGCTGACGCTGCCGCAAGTCGCGGCGACGCTCGCGGCCACGCTGGTCGCGTACAGGACCTTCAATGCTGCTGGCGAACCGCTGCTCGACAGCAGGATGCTCAATGGTGTCCTCATCATGGTGCTCGTCACTGCCATTCTGGGCCCGGTGCTGACGCCCGGTCGCGCTATGTTTTTGATTCAGTAACTGGGAGGAAGCTCAAGATGAGCAGGTCACTCGAATTGCCCAAACGACTGGTAGCAGGGAAATCACTGTTCGCCGTGGCAAGCCTGTGCGTTGCGGTGTTGATGGCTGGGTGCGCGTCCATGCCGAGCGGGCCGGCCGGTCTCGGGCCGCAGTACGTTTCCCTGATCAAGTATCCGGACCGGATCAAGCCGGCGACGGGCGCGATGGGCGGATACGTCTGGATGGCGCCGAATGCCAACATGAAGCAATACGACAAGGTGCTGCTTACGCGCATTCTGGTGACACTGGATAAGTCCGAGAACAAGGCGGTCGATCCCGTCACCCAGGCGAAGCTCACCGCCTACTTCCGCGCAGCCATCGTCAAGGCGCTCGAACCGAAATATCCGGTGGTGACGCAACCTGGTCCGGGCGTGCTCGTCGTGCGCGCGACCCTGGTCGATCTGGTTCCGGTGAACGTCGCGGAGGACGTGGCGTACCAAGCGGTACCGTTCGGGGGCGGGGTCGCTGCGGAGCTCGCAGAGGGCCCCGTGATGGGAGAAGGGTTCGGCTCCGCCCCATTCCTCGGGCGCACCGGCATCGTGGTTCAGTTCTTCGACGGCAAGACGAATCAGCTGATCGGGGAGTACGCCGATACCCAGTTCGGCAAGCAGTACGTGGCCAACTTTTCGAAGGGGGTCACAGCCGCGGCGGAGCAGGGCTGGGATCAGTACTGGAAGGGTCTCAAGTCGTGGGACTATGCCCAGGAAGCATTCACCGGATGGGCGCAGACCTTCCGCCAGTACCTCGACAAGGTGCACGCGCAGTAGGCGTCGCGCTTCGGTCCGCATGTATTTCGTTGACCGAGCAGCAGATGCATTGACGCGACCAGAGAGCACGACCTTTGCGGCGCGGCTGCTGGCTTTAGCTTCTGATTGCGCCACATCCCCGTCATCCGGCTGAACGGCAGCAGCTCCTTGAATCCTGTGATGGCTGAGTACTAGCGCGCTGCGCTGGACTTACCCCTTCACGATCGGGAATCCCTCCCGCATGGCCGCCTCGCTCAGGCGATCGTCGAGGCAAACGAACTCCAGAGACGACGGCTCGAGCTCCGCTGCCACGATTGCCGCCGCGAGCTGGAGGCTGTCCGCGGAGCGAAGGGGATGGGTCCTGAGCAGTCGCTGAGCGGTATTGCGGATCGGGTCGGTAGCCAGCACCTCGTGCCATGCGGATGCCAGTCCTCGTAGCTTGGCAATCGCTGCCGTCGCGTCGTCGAGGGAGAGCAGCGCTTCCCTTTCTCGGCGGGCGATAGCGGACACGCACTCTACCGAAGTGCCCCACCAGACAATCATGACCGGGTCCTGTTCGACGAGTTGCAACAGAGCACCGCGCGAAGGCTCATCCACGAGCAGCGGCACGATTGCGGAAGCATCCCAGAACCTCATCGCCCCTCTCGCCGCTCCTCCACCAGCGCCTGAATGACACTTGCCTTCGCTTTGGGGGCAGGTGATTTCAGCGCTTTGATGGGGGCAGGCTGTGTTGCGCGCCTGATCAACCCTGCGCGTTCCAAACGAGTCAGGCGATCGTCGGGGTTTTGTTCGCGCTCTACGCGCTCCAACCGCGCTACCGGTTGATCGCGGTCCAATATCAGGATGCTTTGTCCGGCCTTGACCTTCTTGAGGTAGGCGCTGAGGCGGTTCTTGATTTCCGAGATAGTGGCTTTTTCCATCAGGCCATGTTAGCCACGTTGCGGCGTCCAGGCAAGTCGCCCGCCAACCCGCGAAGCGCCCCAGGCGCGTTGCCGTGGTCGACCTTGTGAGGCGGGAGACCTCCAGTTCCGCTCCTCCGCAGATAGGTTCTACGCGCTGAGGGCGATCACGCGCAGGCCGAGAAAGCCAGCATGTCGTGAACTGTCAATCAGGACATCGAAGCGTGCAGCATAATGCGCCCGAAACAAATCTTGCCGCCATGCAGCATCAGCGCGGATGTATCCTGACTTCCCCAACTCACCCAGAAATGGAGATTCACCGATGAAGAAGGAACTGACTGCACTGACCGCGGCCGCCGCTATCGCTTTTTCCGGAGCGGTGTTCGCCCAACCCGGAACGGGAAAGATGGTCGAGGCGATGGGAGGCGGCGACGTGACCGCTGTCACCGCGCAGGTCCAGGCCGTGGACCTGGCGAAGCGCATCGTGACGCTCAAGGGCCCCGAAGGTAATGTGTTCGACGTGAAGGTGGGCGACGAAGTGCGGAACCTGCCGCAGGTGAAGGTCGGTGACATGGTGGTGGCCAAGTACTTCGAGGCGGTCGCCATCGAGGTCAAGAAAGGCGGGCTCGGCATCCGCAGCGCCGAGTCGCAGACGGCGGTGTCCCGCGCGCAGCCAGGGGAGAGGCCGGCGGGCGGTGTGGCCACCACGACCACCATCGTGGCGAACGTGCTCAAGGTCGACAGTGCCAAGCAGGTCGTCACGCTCGAGGGTCCGAGCGGCAAGAGCGTGAAGGTCAAGGTGAAGGACCCGGCAGTGTTCAAGGAGATCAAGGCCGGCGAGCAGGTCGAGATGACGATCACCGAGGCCTTCGCCATCGCGGTCGAGGCGCCGAGAAAGTAGGGATCGGCCGCCACTCGCTCGCGTCGGGCCGGACCGTTTCGGCCCGACCGGCGATGGCCGGGGGCTCGTTCCAGGCTGCTCGACGCTGGACGGCAACGGATTGGCCACGAGTACGGCGGGGAAATCTTGCAGTGAACTGAACGACGTCTGGCGCCGACGTGACAGCCCTGTCATGCGCGGCCCGGAGGAGCCACCGGATGTCCGATCTCCGATGCCGGGCCTTATGCGGTCTCGTTGCATTCCTGCTCGTGGCGGTGCCGGGCAGGGCGAGCATGGCGCAGCAGCACGATGCGGCACGCGGTATCGCGGCGCAAAACGCCGAGCTGGTAGCCGAGATCGCCGACGGTACGTCGGCGCTCGACCGTGCGCGCGCCGATCTCGCGCAGCTCCACAAGAGCAAGGACGATCTCGAAGAGAGCATGCACCGGATCGAGCGCAGTGCACAGGTGCACACGCACGACGGGGAGTTCGCGCGGACGGTGATCGAGGAGTTGCGCGTGCTGCCCAAGCCCGGGCGCTTCACGGGCGAGCGCATCGAGCGCGGCCGCATGCTGGAGGCGACGAGCGATGCGGACCTGCGCGACGAGCGTCGGCTGCGCGAGCTCGGTGATCTCGACGCTGCGGTCGCGAGGCGCCTGGCGGGCGGCGCAGCCGCCCGTGTCGGAAGCGCAACGGCCAGCAGGTCGAGGCTGCGGTGCGTGAGCTGCTGGCCGAGCAGGTCGCCCTGCTTACCCGGCTGGGCAAGCTGCGGCAGACGCTCATGCAAACCCTGCGCGAGACCATCGACGCCGAGCGCGACCTCGAGCAACGGAGCGACGCCGCGCGCGCGGAGCTGAACCGCCTGCTCTTCTGGATACCCGTCCCGCCAGGGACGCGGACGGTCCCCGAACTCGCGCAGTCGCTTGCCTGGACGACGTCGCCCACGAACTGGCGCGCGGCCGGCGCGGTCCTGCGGGACGAGGCGATGCGCAGGCCGTTCTGGCCCGCCGTGGCCTTGGTGGTGGCTGCCGGCCTCTTCGCCGGGCGCAGGCGGTTGCAGCGCGGGCTCGTGTCGCTTGCGCCCGCCGCGGTCACCTACGAGCGCTATCGCATCGGCCATGCGCTGGTCGCGCTCGCGATCACGCTTGCCCTCGCGCTCCCCGGCCCGATCGTGATGTGGACTGTCGGCAACTTGCTCCGCTTCGCGCCCGATACCCAGCCATTCCCACAGGTCGTCGGCGATGTCCTGCCGCGAGTCGCCCTCCTGGTGCTGGCACTGTCCACCCTCGCGTGGCTTCTCGACCGCCGCGGCGTCGGGGTCAGCCACTTCGGCTGGGACGAGAGGTCGCTGACATTTGCCGCACGCGCGCTGCGCAGGTTTGCCGCGCTTTTCGTGCCGATGGTGTTCATCGCCGCCCTGAACTTACTGGAGCACGCGCCGTACGCCAACCGGGAGAGCCTGGGACGCCTCGCCATGAACGTCGCGATGATCGCGCTCGCCGTGTTCCTCGTGTACCTCCTGCGCCGCAAGAGCCCGTTGATGCAACGACTCTTCGCGCGCGCGCCGCGCAGCTGGCCGGTCAAGCTGCATGCAGTGTGGTTAGGGGCGCTGGTCGCGGTGCCGCTCGGGACCGCGGCGCTCGCCGTCGCGGGCTACTTCGTGGCGGCCGCCTATTTCTTCGCGCGGATGTTGTACTCGCTGTTCCTCGTGATCGGCGCGCTGACGCTCTACGGTCTGATCGCGCTTTGGGTGCGTCTGCGGGGCTCCTCCCTCGTCTTGCGACAGGACAAGGAGGCGGCGCAGCCAGCGGACGCCGCGAGAGAAGAAGCCGGGAGCGAGATCGCCAAAGTGTCGTCGCCACGGCTCGACATCGCGGCGATCGGCGAGCAGACGCGATCGCTGCTCGATGTCCTCACCACGCTGGTGCTGCTCGGAGGGATGTGGGCAGTATGGAAAGACGCCGTACCGATGCTGTCGGTGATCGGCGACTACGCACTGTGGACCTCCACCGAAACCGTCGATGGAAAGCCGGTCACGCATGCGCTGACCGTGACTGGCCTCTTCCTGGCGATCCTGGTCGGAGTGGTCACCGCCGTCGCCGTGCGCAACGTCGGCGCGCTCCTCGACATCGTGCTGCTGCAGCGGATCGAAATGCAGGCCGACGCGACCTACGCGATCAAGGTCGTGGCGCGGTACGCGCTCACGGCCGCGGGCGTGATGCTCGCGTCCAACATCCTCGGCATCGGCTGGAGCGACGTGCAGTGGCTGGTCGCCGCCCTCAGCGTGGGTCTGGGTTTCGGGCTGCAGGAGATCTTCGCAAACTTCGTGTCGGGCCTCATCATCCTCGCCGAGCGCCCGATCCGCATCGGTGACGTCGTCACGGTCGGGGACGTCTCGGGGACAGTCTCCCGCATCCGCGCGCGCGCGACCATGCTCGTCGACTTCGACAACAAGGAGGTCCTCATCCCGAACAAGTCGTTCATCACCGATCGCGTGATCAATTGGACCCTCTCGAACCAGACGACCCGGCTGCTGCTCAAGATCAGCGTGCCCACCGGGACCGACATGGCGCTGGCGCAACGGGTGATACTCGAAACGGTGCAACGCAACCCCGACGTGCTGCGCGAGCCGTTGCCATCGGTCTTCTTCGCGGGTTTCGGCGCCAGCTCGCTCGACTTCGAGATTCACGCATTTGTCGACTCCTTGAACAAGCGGCTGCGCGTGCAGCACGAGATCAACCTCGCGGTGGACGGCGTGTTGCGGGAGAAGGGCATCAAGACTCCCTCGGCGCTCACGTAGCTTGCGGGAACCGGCTGGAAACGGAAATGCAGCGGCGCGATCGGTGGCGGCGTTTCAGCAGGCATCGGCGTGCTTAGTTGCGCGCGGGCGGATACGACAGTTCGACCTACGAGCTCACCTACGATCCGGGACCGATCGGGCGGTGGCGAAGCAGCGTTTCGATGTATCCTTCGCGCGGAAATGCTACAACACGGCTGGGGTATCCTACGGACTGCAGGCAGGGGCACAGTCGTTCAGCTACGTCATGTTCTTCATGAACGAGTCGTCGTGGCGGGCACTGAACTCGTATGAGGGTCTACAGATCGGTGTCGGTCCGAGTGTCGTGGTTCTGGACGAGGGAAAAGCGAAGTCGATTACCTCCGCGACTTTGACGAGCGACGTCTATGCCTTCGTCTTCGGCCAGCAGGGATTGATGGCAGGTGCCGGCCTGCAGGGGACGAAGATTACCCGGCTCAACTGGTAGCGGCGCAGACCGATACTTCTGGAGACTTCAATACACGTTGAGGAAGGGAGGACGGACATGAATCGAAAGTTCGAGCTGATGCGGCATCGGGCCGCCCTGATCCTTGCCACGATCGCCATGGTGGCCGCGATACCCGCCAACGCCGCTGAAGACATGTTCGACGGCAACTGGCACTTCAGCGTCACTCCGTATCTCTGGCTGCCTTACGTCGACGGAACGGTGAACTATTCGGTGGGCCGCGGCGGCAGCATCAATGCCGAGGTCGACCCGGGCAGCTACCTCCAGAGCCTCGACTTCGCGGGCATGGTCACCGGCGAGGCGCGCAAGGGCGAGTGGTCGGTGTTCACCGACTACATCTTCCTGCACTTGAGCAGCGACAGGTCGCCCGTCCGCTATGTCACGGACCCGATCGGAAATGTCGACGTCCCGCTCAGCATTGCGGGGTCGACGAGCGTTGTCTCCAACGTCTGGACGCTGGCGGGCGGCTATACGGCGTGGCGTGGGGAGTCGGCGTTCGCCGACGTGTTCGGGGGGGTCCGCCTGCTAGACTTCCAGACCACGATCGGGCTGGAACTTCGCGACACCGGTCATCACCTTGCCACCCGGGGGCAGTACGTCGCGAGACATTGAACAAGTGGGACGGGATCGCAGGCTTCAAGGGCCAGGTGCGTTTCGGCGACAGCAAGTGGTCCATGCCCTATTACGTCGACATTGGTACCGGTTCGAACAACTGGACGTGGCAGGCGCTGCTTGGCTTGGGCTATGAGTTCGGCTGGGGTGAGCTGTCGCTGGTGGTGCGCAGCCTCAACTACTACTTCGACGACGACAAGCTCGACCTCCACTTGACCGGTCCCGCGCTGGGCGCGACGTTCAGGTTCTGAGGTCGACGCCGCTCGTAAGCGCGCTGCGTCGACTGCGCCAATCCGCCGGCGTGGTCCCCGACCAGCGCCGGAACGCCCGGGTGAACGCGCTCGAATCGGCGTAGTCGAGCGCCGCAGCGATCTCGGTGATCGGCATGCCCGTCTCCTCCAGGAATTGCCGCGCGATCTCGAAACGCGCTTCGTCCACCAGCGCCTTGAAGGTCGTGCCGCGCTCCCGGAGGCGCCGGTTCAGCGTGCGCCGGTGGATCGATAGAAGGTCCGCCACCTGATGGAGAGAGCCACCGCTGCTGGTAAGCAGGGACCGCAGCACGCGCCGCAGTTGGTTCACGACATCGCCGCGTCCCTGTGCCTCGAGGACCGCGACCTGCGTCTCGAGCATCTGGCGCAACCGCGAATCGGCGCCCGGCAGCCGGCGCTCGAGCCAGGCTGCGGGGAACACGAGTGCCGCCTGCTCGGCGTCGAACCGAGGCGAAATGCCGAAGAAGCGGCGGTGGGGCACGACGTTGGCCGGCTTCGAGCGGGCAAGGAGCACCTCGATTGGGGCCCAGGCGGGACCGCACAGCGATCGCATGATGTTGAAGGCAATGGCGATGGCGCCGTCGTGGATCTGACCGATACCCTCGACTCCCGGTTGATAGATCCCGTATGCGAACATCGCCACGCCGCCGCGCGCGGTCAGTACCGGGATACCGCCCTGATCGTGGAGATGAAAGTGAAGGATCAGACTGCGCAGCGCCGACCCCACGTCCGGCGCGTTCTGCATCAGGTGGCCGACGAGGCCCAGCGACTCGCCACCTGCCCGCTGGCCGACCAGGAGCCCGAAATGCGGGCAGCGCGTGCGCTATCGAATCCAGCCTGATTGTCGCGAAATGTCTGGCGAGAATCACCAGACCTGGGGACAATCTGCCATTTTTTATGATAACGGATGCACCATCAGCGATGCCACCCTGCAGGAGCGCGGTGGCGGCAGCGGTTCGAACAGGAAGGGAGGCGAATAATGGCAATCCGCAAGCTTTCTATTCTTAGTTGGGCACTTGGCGGCATTGTTGCCGTGACCCTGCTCGCCGGCTGCGGCAAGCAGGACGACGCGATCACGCAAGCCGAGAAGAAGGACGCGGCCGCCGGCGTGCCGGCGCCCGGCATCGCGGAGGTCAAGGCCATCGCCGAGGAAGGCTTCATCTACGGCCTGCCGATCGTGATGAACTACGCCGTCATGTACGAGTACGCGGTCGACAAGAACTCGGGCCAGTTCAAGGCGCCGTTCAACCAGATCTACAACGAGGCCCGCGTCTTCACCTACCAGGACACGGCGATCGTCACGCCGAACAGCGACACGCCGTACTCGCTGCTGTGGATGGACCTGCGCGCCGAGCCGATGGTGCTGTCGGTGCCGGCGGTCGACAAGAAGCGCTACTACTCGGTGATGCTGACCGACGGCAACACCTTCAACTACGGCTACATCGGCAGCCGCGCCACCGGCAACGACGCCGGCGACTACATGGTCGTCGGCCCGAACTGGAAGGGCGAGACGCCGGCGGGCATCAAGAAGGTGTTCCGCTCGACCACCGATTTCTCGCTCGCCGCCTACCGCACCCAGCTCTTCGACGCCAAGGACATGCCCAACGTCGAGAAGGTGCAGGCGGGCTACAAGGTGCAGCCGCTCTCCGCGTATCTCAAGCAGCCTGCGCCCGCCGGCGGCGCCGGCGATCGACTTCCCGAAGATCGACAAGGAGCTGGTGAAGACCAACTTCTTCGAGTACCTGGACTTCGCGCTGCAGTTCGCGCCGGCCGGCCCCGAGGAAGAAGCGATCCGCGCCAAGCTCGCCAGCATCGGCATCGGCCCGGGCAAGAAGTTCAACTTCAAGGACCTCTCGGTCGAGCACAAGGCGGCCATCCTGCTGGCGATGAAGGAAGGCGACAGCAAGGTCGAGAAGTACCTCGAGGCCGGGCAGAAGGACATCAACGGCTGGAAGGTCGGCTCGCTGTTCGGCGACCGCGCTTTCTACAACGGCGACTGGCTGAAGCGCGCCGCCGCCGCCAAGGGCGGCATCTACGGCAACGATGCCGTCGAGGCCATGTATCCCGCTGACCAAGACGCTGGCCAACGGCGAAGACACTCGACGGCAGCCAAGCACAAGTACACGCTGACCTTCGCCAAGGACCAGTTCCCGCCGGTCAACGCCTTCTGGTCGGTGACCATGTACGACGGCAAGACCCAGTTCCTGATCAAGAACCCGATCGACCGCTACCTGATCAACTCGCCGATGCTGCCGTCGATGAAGAAGAACGCGGACGGCTCGCTGACGCTCTACATCCAGAAGGATTCGCCGGGCAAGGACAAGGAGTCGAACTGGCTGCCGGCGCCGGACGGGCCGATCTACCTGGTGATGCGTCTGTACTGGCCGAAGACCGAGGCGCCGTCGATCCTGCCGCCGGGTGAGGGCACTTGGCAGCCGCCTGCGGTGAAGCGCGTCGACTGACCATTGATTGGGTTGAGAAGAGCGACCTCCGGTGTTCGCCGCCTTCGGCAAACTCTGGCTACGCGGCCGCGAGGCTTCGGATGATCCGCTCGCTTACTTCACATCGACGATGGGAACAACGCCTTGGCTACCAACTTTATTTCGTGTGCGAGGATGGTTCCCGCCTGCCTTCGGCAGACCGCACGCCCGCTCGCCACGCCGCGGGCGGCGAATTCGTCCACCGTCGGAACGCACGCGTGAAGGCACTTGCGTCGGCATAGTCCAGCGCCTCTGCAATCTCTGTCGTGGTCATGTCCGTGTCGGCAAGCAGCTGGCGCGCGGACTCGTAGCGCACATCCTCCAAGAGTCGCCTAAAAGTCGTGCCCTGCGCGCCGAGAAGCCGGTGCAGCGTGCGCGTGGACATCGACATCAGGTCCGAGATCGCAGTCGCCGATCCGCGACCATCGAGAATCATCGTTCGCAGCGCCCTGCGGACCCGTTCGGCGCGATCGTTGTGCGCGAGCATCAGCTGCGTTGCCAACTCGCGCTGTAGAACGCTGCATGCCTGGGCGTCGTGACCCGGCGGCGCCTGGTCGAGCCAGGTTTTGCTGAATACGATGGCGGTGCGGTCGGCATCGAAGCGCAGCGCGGAGCGGAAGAACTTGCGGTAGGGGCCTACGTCCCTGGGCTTCGCGTGCGAGAACGACACTTCGCTGGGGAGCCAGCGCAGGCCGCAAAGGGCTTGCATGATCTCGAATTCGAATGCCATGACCAGGTCGTAGGCTTGTGCCGTGCCAGGCATGTCTCGTTGGTAGATCGCATAGCCGAAAGTGGCGTTCTCACCCTCGACGCTGTGCGTCGGCACACCACCGCGTGTTTGCAGGTGCAGATGCGAGATCAGGCTCGCCAGCGCCGTTCTAACGCTCGGCGATCGCTGCATGAGCTCACCAAGCATCCCCAGCCCCGAGATGTTCGCTCGTTGTCCCACGAGCAGCCCGAAATGGTCGCATCCGGTGACCTCGGCACAACGCTGGAGCAACTGGCCGCCCGTGCTGTAGGGAATGCAGTTGTCGGCGTTATCGAGTGTGCCGGGGTCGAGCCCGATGCTCGCCAGCACGTCCGCCGGTTCCACACTTCGCTCCCGCAGCAGCGGCGCAACGCCGAGCAGCGCAGCCACCCGCATGATGCCTTGTTCCGTGACTGTGACATCGGCTCCGGGACGTGGCTGCGATGGATTCAATTCGCTCGGCACGAAAAACTCCTCTGAATCAACGAATACTCAAAGCCGTGGCCGAATATGTCAAGTTAAGAGTCCTGAGGCGGCGCTATTCGGCGTGATCACCGAGCTGTCGACCGGCTTCCCGGGCTATGACTCGATCATCGGCCAGGACAACGCCACCATCGGCCGGGTGCTTAAGGACAACGGCTTCGCCACTCGTGGTTCGGCAAGAATCACAACACGCCGGCCTTCCAGTACAGCGAAGCCGGCCCGTTCGACCAGTGGCCACCGGCATGGGCTTCGACTACTTCTACGGCTTCATGGGCGGCGAGACCGACCAGTACACGCCGTATCTGTTCCAGAACAACCGGCAGATCTTTCCGTGGATCGGCAAACCCGGCTACAATCTCACCACCGACATGGCGGACGAGGCCATCAGCTACCTGAAGGCGATCAGTGCCTCGGCGCCCGACAAGCCGTTCTTCCTGTACTACGCAACCAGCGGCACCCATTCGCCGCACCAGCCGAAGCCCGAATTCGTCGACGCGTTCAAGGGCAAGTTCGACAAGGGCTGGAACGCGTTGCGCGAAGAGATCTTCGCACCAGAAGCACATCCCGTGACCGTGAATCCGGTTGACGCCGTTTCGGACATCACCGCGCGCCGAGCGGGCGATGACATCATCGCGACCCCACGCGAAGCCAAACTGGCCGCGCGATAACTTGCTTGAGAAGGGATACTCAATATGAACGTTCTCAGACGTGTGTTGGCCGCAGGCGCCGCCGCAGCAGTGGCGGCATTGCTACTCGCTGCCACATTGGGTGTCGCGCCGGCCGCCGCGCAGCAGGTCACGGGCACGCTGGGTTCCCCTGACGCCACGACCACGATCGAAGGGAAGCAACTCCCGCCGCCGCCCCCGAAATTTGGCGGCGTGATCAAGGAGAGCGCCAAGGACTCCAAGTCCTGGTGGCCGCCGCGCGTTGTGCCACCGAAGGGCGCGCCGAACGTGCTGCTGATCATGACCGATGACCAGGGCTTCGGCGTTTCGGGCACCTTCGGCGGCGTCATCCCGACTCCGGCGATGGACCGTATCGCCAAGGCCGGGCTGCGCTACACGCAGTTCCACTCGACGGCGCTGTGCTCGCCGACGCGCGCGGCACTCATCACGGGCCGCAATCACCACTCGGTGGGCTTTGGCGTGATCGGGGAATTGTCCACGGGCTTCCCCGGCTATGACTCGATCATCGGCCCCAACAACGCTACCATCGGCGCGATCCTGAAGGAGAACGGGTACGCGACGTCGTGGTTCGGCAAGAACCACAACACGCCGGGCTTTCAATACAGCCTGGCGGGGCCGTTCGAACAATGGCCCAGCGGGATGGGTTTCCAGTACTTCTATGGCTTCATGGGCGGCGAGACCGACCAGTGGACACCGTATCTCTTCCGCGATCACACGCAGATTTTTCCGTGGATCGGCAAGCCCGGCTACAACCTCACCACCGACCTGGCCGATGAGGCGATCAAGTACATGAGCGGCCTGAACGCAGCCGCGCCCGACCAGCCGTTCTTCGTCTATTACGTACCCGGCGGCACCCACACGCCGCACCAGCCGACCCCGGAATGGATTGCCAAGTTCAAGGGCAAGTTCGACATGGGGTGGGAAAAGTTGCGCGAGCAGATCTTCGCCAACCAGAAGCGGCTCGGCGTGATCCCCGCGAATACGCAACTCACCCCTTGGCCGGCCGACTTGCCGAAGTGGGATTCACTGTCGCTGATCCAGAAAAAACTTTTCGCCCGCCAGGCCGAGGTCTTCGCCGCTTACGCCGCCTATACCGACAACGAGATCGGTCGCGTGATCCAGGCGGTCGAGGACATGGGCAAGCTCGACAACACGCTGATCATCTATCTCAGCGGCGACAATGGCACCAGCGCAGAAGGCACTCTGCAGGGCACGCCGAATCAGTTGACCGCCTACAACGGCATCCTGTCCCTCCCCGAAGTCGAGCAGATGTTGTATTACGAAGCCTGGGGCTCGGACAAGACCTACCCCGGCATGGCGGTGCAATGGGCGTGGGCGTTCGATACGCCGTTCAAGTGGACGAAGCAGGTGGCGTCGCATTTCGGCGGCACCCGGCAAGGCATGGTCGTTTCGTGGCCCGGCCACATCAAGGATCCCGGCGGCATCCGCACCCAGTTCCACCACGTGATCGACATCGTGCCGACGATACTCGAAGCCGCGGGCATCCCGGCGCCCACCACGGTCGACGGCATCGCGCAACGGCCCATCGAAGGCGTGAGCATGGCCTACACGTTTGACCAGGCGAATGCCAAAGCGCCGTCGAAGCGCGTGACGCAGTATTTCGAGATGGTCGGCAACCGCGCGCTCTACCACGATGGCTGGATCGCTTCCACGACCCCGCCGGCGCCGCCCTGGCTTCTCGGCACGGGCAAGCTGCCCGCGATGAGCGACTACAAATGGGAGCTCTACAACCTCGCCGACGATTTCTCGCAATTCAACGACCTCGCCGCGAGCAATCCGGCCAAGCTGAAGGAGCTGCAGGCGTTGTTCCTGACCGAGGCGGCGAAATACAACGTACTCCCGCTGGACAACTCGGGCTTCGTGCGTCTGCTCACGCCGCGACCGAGCGCCGTTGCGGGGCGTACGGTGTTCACCTACAGCGGCCCGAACGCCGGAATTCCCGTCGGCAATGCGCCCTCCGTTCTGGACCGCGACTACACGATCACCGCCGAGGTGACGATCCCCAAAGCCGGTGCGGAAGGAATGATCGCGACGCTGGGCGGCCGCTTCGGTGGCTACGGTCTCTACCTGCTCAAGGGCAAGCCGGTGTTCGTGTACAACCTACTCAATCTGAAGCGGTATCGCTGGGAAGGCGGGGTGGGTGGAGCCGACTGGCTGGGGAAATCCCTGGCACCGGGCAAGCACACGATCGTGTTCGACTTCAAGTACGACGGACCCGGCCCCGGCAAGGGCGGCACGGGCGTGCTATCGGTCGACGGCAGGGAATTGGCCCGCCAAACGATTCCGCACTCCATTCCGCTGCTCATGTCGATCGATGAAACGTTCGACGTGGGGATCGATACGCGCACGCCCGTGGACGACAGCTACAAGCTGCCGTTCCGCTTCACCGGCCAGATCAACAAGCTGACCTTCAATCTCGGGCGCGAGCAGATGACGGCCGAGGCGCAAGAGGCGAAGCAGAAAGCGCTTGCCAAAGCGCGCGACTAGGCACAAGGGCGGCATGCGAATCGGTGACGCCGTCGCGTGCGCCGCCGCCCGCGATCCCGCACGACAGCCACAGCGAATCCGTGGTGGATTGGACAGCACTCGTGAGCGAAACGAGCCACAACACACGGCGGAAGATCCTCGCGTTCGCCGCGGTGGTGGAAGTCGGCACGGGTCTCGTGCTGATGATCGATCCCGCGATCGTCGCCGCATTGCTGCTGGGTGCAGATGTCTCCGGTGTGGGGACGCTGCTCGGCCGATGTTTCGGCATCGCGCTGCTCGCGCTGGGATTGGCGTGCTGGCCGGGCCGGCGCGCCGAGAGCAGTTTGCCGGCCTTCCGGGCGATGCTGACCTACAACGTGCTGATTGCGCTGTACCTCGCGTACGTGGGTATGGTCGCTCACCTGGGCGGCCTACTGTTGTGGCCGGGCGTGGCGCTGCACGCCGTCGTGGCGCTGTTGCTGGTCTGGACGTCGCGCCATCAGCGACATGGCTGAGCGACCAACAGGTAGTCGCCGTCATCGACGGTGCCGCAGGGGGATGAAATGAAAAAGTCTGCTGTCCTGCCGTTCGCAGGTTTCGCGCTCGCGGTGGCCTGGGTCTGTGCCGCGATGGCGCAGGGCCCCGTACTCGAACGGCAGGGGACTACTTCGCCGGGAGCAAGCTCCGATATCGATGTGCTGAGGGGCGCCTGGGTTCGGCCGGACGGTGGCTACACGATCGTGATCAGAAACATCGGTCCGAACGGCCAGCTCGAGGCGATGTACTTCAATCCGAACCCGCTTCCTTTTGCGAAGGCTCAGGCCGTGCGGGAGGGAGCGAAGCTGCGCGCCCTCTTCGAGTTGCGCGCGGGCGGATACGACGGTTCGACCTACGATCTCACGTACGATCCCGCGACCGATCGGCTCACGGGAACCTATTATCAGGCGGTGGCGAAGCAAAGCTTCGATGTGTTCTTCGCGCGCAAATGACCGACAGGCTTTTGCAATCAGCGTGTCGATGTCGCGGATCGACATGTGGGTAATGCCGAACCAGACCCCGACAGCCCAGTGACGAGTGTTGCGTCTTCTCCTATGTCCCGACCCCCCGGCCAAACTGCGCATCGTGTCGCAATCGTGCGGATCCTCGCGGTGCTGTTGGCGATCGACGCCTTCGGCCTCGCCGAGTCGGGAGGACGCGTCTTCGCGCGGGAGTTCGCCCTCTACGTCAATTTCTCGGCCATCGCCATCGTGCTGTGGACCGGCGAAGCTGGTCCAAGGGCGCGAGCCGCTTGAGTTCGAGCTTTAAGGCACTCATACTCACACTTATACCGCAATACGACGCCGATGATCCCATGGCGCAAGTGACGATTTATCTGGATGACGATACCGAGCAGAAGGCTCGGGCTGCGGCGCAGTCCAAGGGCGTGTCTTTGAGCCGCTGGATCGCCGACCGGGTGCGCCTGGGGGCGCTCGACGCATGGCCGGATTCCGTGCGCGAGCTGGCCGGTGCGTGGGTCGAGCTGCCTTCGGCTGAGCAGTTGCGCAAGGGTCAAGGCCGCGACGCCATGCGCAAGCGGCTTTGACGTGTTCGTCCTCGACACCAACACGGTTCTCGATTACTTCAGGGGGAAAGGGCGGGTCGCCGAGCGTCTGCTTGCGGTGGCCCCGAGAGAGATCGCGCTGCCGGCGGTGTCGGCCTATGAGGTCTGGGTTGGAGTGATCGGATCGCAGAGTTCGATGCGCCGGCGCGCACAGTTCGAGGTTTTCCTGTCTCTGATCGAGGTACTGCCCTTCGATGTCGACTCGGCGCTGCGCGCTGCGGAATTGCGGCACAACCTGCAGCGGGCGGGCGAGACAATCGGTCCGCTGGACACGTTGATCGCCGCTACAGCCCTTCGCTACGACGGCGTTTTGGTTACCCGCAATCTTCGGGAGTTCTCGCGTGTGCGTGCGCTGAAGACGGTCAACTGGCACGACTGACAAGCCTGCTAACGGAGGCGATCCCGCTGGCGCCCCCGAGTGGGTCGGGATCGGCCATGTCTTTCACCGGGACCCGCTGCCGGTGAACACAGGCTCTCGGCGTATTACAATGCGACGAGACCGGATAACGGTGCCTCATGGCAACTGCGGCGGCGCAGTGCTGCTCCTCAAACGACCGAGACAATTACTAGACCATGTCAATGCGCATACTGCCCTTCTTCCTGGCGCCCCTGGCGGCGCTCATCGTAACCGGGTGCCAGACACCGGCCCAGACGCTCCAGAGCGACGCGGGCGTAGCCACGCAGGTGGCCGTGAACCGCGGCAGGTTCGAGCTCAGCTGCCCGCAGGCGACGGGGACGATTCTGTCGAGCAACCTCCTGCAACCTGTCGTTTGGGGCGGCATGGAGCGGGCGGAATACACGGTGGGGGTGGCAGGCTGCGGGCAGAAAAAGACCTACATCGTCGTCTGCCAGGTAGGCTCGATCAGTTGTTTCGCGGCCTCCGGCCAACCCTATTGACCAACCTCGTGGCGATTGGCTGCAGCGCCCTGCTTCCCGTCATCGAATTCGGGTCGATGGTCGATATGCCCCGCGCCGTGTGGGGCGACTTCGCGTGGTGAAGATGGCGACACGACGAGACTTTCTGGCCGGCGCGGCAGTGCTCGCCTCGACCGCCCCCGGCAGCCTGCTCGCACAAGCGACGCAAGCCACCGAAGAACCGGCGAAGAAGCCGGTTTTCATTTTTGTCCAGAGCGCAAAAAGCGCGACCTACGACAACGGCAAGCTCACCCTCAAGGGCGTGAGCGCGACCACGATCTTTTTCGCCGATCGGCCCGAGCGTGTGACTGGCCACATGTCCACTCGTGCGTTCATCCCGTTCTGGAAGGAAGGCAAGGAAACTTTCCTTGCGGATGCACCGCAGGCGACCCTGTCTTTTCTCGGGCAGGGCGATGCGGAAGACGTGGTGGTCGAGCTGCGCGACCCGGTCCTGAAGGGCGACGAGCTCGGCTATAGCGCCCGGATCCTGCAGGGCGAGTTGCCTGCGAAGGGTGGGGTGGTTTCGCTCTTCATCGACATCTTCGCCGTGCCGGCGACGCTCTTGCCCAATGCGGGAGCGGAGCGGCGCATGTGGCGCCGGCGCGGGTATTATTGAAGGGAAGAGGGAAGAGGGAAGAGGGAAGAGGGAAGAGGGAAAGAATTCATGACGGCACACCGACTGACGCGCGCGAGTGCTACGCTCGCCCTTTCGATGGCGTTGAGCCTGGTGGGCGCCGCAGGATGCGCCAACCGGCAGCCGGCCACATCGCCGCCGGGACTTGAGTCTCTGCCGGCACCGGTGCTGCCGGGTGGGCCGACCCCCGCGGAAGGCGCACCGGCGGCAGCGGCCCCCGCTGCGCCGACGCAGCCGTCGCCGGACCCCTGGCCGCGGCCCATTGCGTTGAGCAACGCCAACGTGCTCGTCTACCAGCCCCAGGTCGCGAGCTGGGACGGCAACGTGATCAAATTCCGCTCCGCCATTGCGCTCAGGGCGACCGGCGCGAAGACGGAGACGTTCGGCGTGGTCTGGGCGACGGCGCGTACCCAGGTCGACCGGGTCGACCGCATGGTGATCTTCGAAGACCTCAAGATCACGAAGAGCAGCTTTCCGACCCTGCCGTTCAAGGGCGCCCAATACGTGCAGGAGCTGCAGCAGCGCTTCGCAGAGGAGGTGCGCACCATCGCGCTCGACCGCGTTCAGGCTTCGCTCGCGGTGTCGGGCGTCAAACCCGCGTCGTTCAAGGTGAGTAACGATCCGCCGCGCGTCATCATCAGCTACACCCCGTCGATCCTGGTTTCGATCGACGGCGAGCCGGTGGTGAAGCCGATTCCCAACACGCAGTACGAGCGCATCATCAACACCCGGCTGCTCGTCATGCGCTCGAGCGCGGGCGGCCCGTGGCTGCTCCACGTGCACGACGGCTGGCTCACCGCGAATGCTCTCGACGGACCGTGGACCCAGCTCTTCAACGCGCCGGCGGCCCTGACCGCCATCGCGAAGGACCTCGCGAAGACGGGCGCGGTCGATCTGCTCGACAGCCCGCCGGATGCGAAGACGAAGCTCACGCTCGCGAAGGGGGTGCCGGCGGTCTACGTGAGCCAGGTCCCGGCGGAGCTCATCGTCTTCGAGGGTCAGCCCGATTTCCAGCCGATCACCGGGACGGCGCTGCTCTGGGCCAGCAACACGGCCGCCGATGTCTTCGTCAACACGGCGAACAACGCTTACTACGTGCTCCTCGCCGGTCGCTGGTATCGCGGACCGGAGCTCGACGGTCCCTGGTCCTACGTGGCCGCGAACGCACTGCCGGCGGATTTCGGCAAGATCCCGGCGAGCTCGCCGGCCGCAGTGGTTCTCGTCTCGGTCGCGGGCACACCGCAGGCGCAGGAGGCTTTGATCGAGAACTCCATACCCCAGACCGCGTCCGTGAAGCGGACCAACGGCCCGGCGTTCTCGGCCACGCTCGACGGGGCGCCCGTGCTGAAGCAGATCACGGGCACGCCGCTCAATTACGTCGTCAACTCGCCGGCGCCGATCATCCAGGTGAGCGACGAGAGCTATTTCGCGCTGCAGGCGGGCGTCTGGTTCACGTCGACGACCCCCAGCGGACCGTGGATCGTCGCCACTGCGGTGCCCCCCGTGATCTACACGATCCCGGTGTCCTCGCCGCTGCACTACGTTACCTACGTGCGGGTGTACGGCTCGACGCCCGAAGTGGTCTACGTGGGTTACACGCCCGGCTACCTCGGCACCGTGGTCTCCAGCGACGGCACCGTGGTCTATGGCACTGGCTATTACTACACGCCCTGGATCGGCGACTACTGGTATCAGCCGCCGGTCACCTGGGGCATCGCGGCGGCCCCGGTCTACAACCCCTACGTCGGCGTCGCCTACGGCTTCGCGATGGGCGCGGCGATCGGCGCGGCCGCGTGGGCGCCCTACTACGGCCCCGCCTACTACCACCCGGCCTACTGGGGCTATCCCTGCTGCGGATCGACCAGCGCCAACGTCTACCGCAACTGGGGCACCGGCGCGAGCTACGGCACGCGCAGCTGGTACGCGAGCGGCGACCAGGTCGGCACCAAGGCCTATGGCGGCTACGAGAACTATCGCACCGGCACGACCGGGACGTATGCCGGGGGTCGCAGCTATAACTACGACACCGGCGTTGCCAAGGAAGGTTACGGCCGCACGTTCAACACGGCTGGCGGCGTGAGCGGCAACGTCGATCGCGGTCAGGCGTACGACACGAATACCGGCCAGCGCTACTACAAGTCGTCCGCATCAGCGACAGGTGCGGGCGGCAGCTCGGTCTCGCGTGAGGCCAGCGCCACGGCGGGTCCGTATGGGGTCGATCGGTCTTCCACCACGACCGCGTACGACGCCAAGACCGGCCAGACGAAAACCTGGAGCGACGGACGTCCGGCGAACGACACTTATGCCGGCGCCGACGGCCACGCCTATCGCAGCGGCGAGGGCGGCTGGCAGCAGCACACCGCGAGCGGCTGGCAGTCGTCGCTCGGCGATTCGTCCTGGGCCGACAAGGAGCAGCAGGCGCGCAGCTCGGGCGAGGACCGGTTCAACAGCGGCGGTTGGGGCGATCGTTCCGCCGGCGGTTTGGGGGGCGGCGGCGACCGTTTCGGCGGCGGCAGCTTCGGCGATCGCTTCGGCGGCTTCCGGGGCGGAGGTTTTCGGCGGTAGCACGTCATGGTGCCGCTTGCCAAAACCAGTCGTCCTAAGCTACCAGCGGTCTACCCGCGCGAGCGACTCTATCGGCTGTTGGATGAAGGTCGCGGCCAGCCCGTGGTGTGGATCAGTGGGCCGCCGGGGGCAGGCAAGACCACGCTCGCAGCAAGCTACCTGGAGCAGCGGAAACTACGCGCGCTGTGGTACCAGCTGGATGCGGGCGACGCCGATGCCGCGACCCTTTTCTATTACCTCCGGCTCGCGGCGGTCTCGGCGATGCCTCGTCGCAAGGTCCGCTTGCAGCTGCTGACGCCCGAATATCTACCCGATCTCTCCGCCTTTACGCACCGCTATTTCCGCGAGCTGTTCCGCCATCTCACTTCACCGTTTGTGCTGGTGTTGGACAACTTTCAGGATGCTGGTGCCGGCATCAACGGGATATTGCGCGATGCATGCGCCGAGATTCCCGATGGCGTGCAGGTGATGGCCTTGAGCCGCGCCGGATACCCCGGGGAGTTGTCGAGGTTCGCCATGAGCGGTGCGCTGACAAGTATTGGCTGGGACGAGTTGCGACTGGATGTGAATGAGGCGCGCGGCATCGCAACCCTCAAGGGCCGCGGGGCTGACGCCGACATCGACGCACTGCACGCGGCCTCCGCGGGCTGGGCCGCGGGCCTGACACTCCTGCTGGAGCACGCCAAAGCCGGCACCGTTCCTCCGCCAGAGCATTCGCAACAATTGGTGTTCGATTATTTCGCCGCCGAGTTTTTCGATCGCTTGCCGCTCGACACCCAAACACTTCTGATCCGCACGGCTTTCGTTCCGGGCATCACCGTCAACATGGCGGAAAAGCTGACTGGCAGATCGAATGCGGGCAAGCTGCTCGCGACGCTGCACCACCAGCATCTATTCACCGACGGCAGAGCGGAACCTCGCACCACCTACCAGTACCACGCGCTGTTCCGCGATTTCCTGCTCGCCCGCGGCCGCGAGCTATTGACCGCCGCGGAACGCGCCCGGCTGCAACGCCATTGCGCTAGCCTGCTGTGCGACGAGCATCAACTCGAGGGTGCCGTGGCCCTCTACATCGATTGTGGTGACTGGACCTCCGCGATCGAGCTGATCCTTCGCCAGGCGCCCTCGATGGTGGCGCAAGGCAGGACGACGACACTGGAGGGATGGATTCGCGCCCTGCCGCCTCCGCTGCTGCAAGAGGTGCCTTGGTTGGCCTATTGGCTAGGCGTCTCAAGGCTACCGTTCAATCCGCCTGAAGCGCGTTTGCTACTGGAAGAAACCTTTGAGCGCTCTAGGGCCCGCGGCGATACCACGGCGTCTCTACTTGCCTGCAGTGCGATTCTGCAGAGCTACGCTTTGGAATTTGGAGAGATGCATCCGATCGATCGCTGGGGTGAGGCGTTTTTGGCGCTAGCGGGGCGCGTCGACGCGTTCCCGGATGTCGAGATCGAGGTGCAGGCGATGTCCTCGCTTGCCGCCCTTTGCTTTCGGCCGGCCACCAATCTCAAGTTACTTGCGCACGCGGAGAGACGCACCGTGGAATTGCTGAGCCAAGTTCGTGATCCTCGGCAACGTATCATGCTCGCCAACTGTGCGAGCTGGTTCGCGGTGCATAGGGGCACATGGCGGCAGTTGCAGTGGCTTATCGATGAAGTCGACGCGGATATGAAGCATGCCGAGTTGGCGCCGATCGACTTGATTCAGTGGCGGGTCGTCAGCGCCGTCGGATACTGGCAGCGGGGTATGTTCGACCGCGCCTTTTCAAACGTCGAGCATGGGCTGCAGTTGGCGGAAGCGAGCGGGGTACGTGTGTGGGACGTCATGATTCATGGCCATGGCGCCTATGTCGCTTTGAACGCGGGGGATCTGTCACGGGCCAAGATCCATCTTGCTGGGATGGAAGGCGCACTCAACTCTGCACGCCGGGGAGACGTGGGTCACTACCACTGGATAAAGTCCGCGTTGGCGTTATGTCTTGGTGATACAACGGTCGCTCTCGCTTGCGCGAGAAAAAGCATGGAGATTTCCACCGCCCTCGGCGCCGCTTTCCCGACAGCGCAGACCCACATCGTGCTAGCACTCTCCCTTTGGGAGCATGGCGAGCACGCTCTTGCGCTCGAAGAAGTGGAAGAACTTCTCTCGTTTGCGCGGGTTGACTTCGACATCTTCAAGCACGCTGGCCTCATGCTCAAGGCTTACATGCTGCTGAACGACGGCGACAGGCAAGGGGGAATGGAGGCGCTCCGGGCTGGCCTGGCGTTGGGGAAGGAGGGCGGCCACGTGATCATCGCACCGTGGGCGCATCCCCGTGTGATGCAGTCCCTGTGCGCCACCGCGTTGCAGGCAGGAGTCGAGGTGGATTACGTGCGGCAGCTCATCAAGCAACTCAACATTCGACCGCCGTCGGCAGAGATCCAAGCCTGGCCGTGGCCCATCAAAGTGTACGTTCTCGGCCGGTTTTCGGTCCTCAGAAATGACGTTCCCATCGAATTCTCGACCAAGGCGCAGAGAAAGCCCTTCGAGCTGTTGAAGGTGCTCATCGCCCTGGGCGGGCGGGAAATCGAGATCAGCCGAATCGCAAGCCTGGTCTGGCCGAACGCTGACGAAGCGGTTCGCGGCGCATTCGACGTTGCCCTCATGCGACTGCGCAAATTGCTCGGCAGCGATGAAGCACTCCTGCTTCACGAAGGCAAGCTAACGCTCAACGACCGCTACTGCTGGGTGGATGCCTGGGCATTCGAGCGCGCGGTAGGGATGCAGGGTGGCGACGGCTCCGAAAATCTTCTGAACCCCGTGCTGGATCTATACCGCGGCCATTTCCTCGACCGCGAGGCCTTGCAGCCGTGGATCGTGCCCATGCGTGACCGGCTGGCGGGAAAGTTTCTGCGCGCAGTGCTGACCCGGGGCTCCGCTCAGGAAGGCCGTGGACAATGGGAGGCCGCTGCCGATACCTATCGGCGTGGTCTGGAGCGGGACAACCTCGCCGAAGAGCTGTATCGGCGGCTCATGCATTGCGAGTGGCGTCAGGGCCACCAGGCGGAGGCCATCAACACCTATCGGCGCTGCCGCGAACTCCTGTCCATCGTTCTGGGCCTGAAGCCCGGTGCCGGAACGGAGGAGCTGTACCAAAGGATCAGGGCTGATTGACTGCATTGGCCGTCCGTTTCACCCCTCCGATCTCGTGAGCAGCGCGACGGGACCGGGAATCCCGAGGACGCGCAGCGGCATGTGCCGTACATCGTCAACTGGTAGCGCGGTCGTTCGCACTTGCGGCGCCATGGCCCTGGGTCTCATTCCCTCGCTGGGCGCGGCCACCAATGGCCTCAATCTGATCGGCTACGGTGCGGAGTCGACGCTGATGGGTGGCGCCAGCATTCCGGTCGCACGCGATACTTCGGCGCTTAACACGAATCCGGCGGGACTCGCTCAGATCCAAGGGCGGCGCTTCGATGGCTACGGCACCCTGGTCCACGCGCAAGACGTCGCGCACCGGGATGTATTTGGCAACGACAAGGACGTGTCGAATCCGTTAATCGTGGTAGGCGGTTTGGGATACGCGCTGCGCCAGGATCGATCGCCCTTTGCGTTCGGCATCGGGTTCTTCGGTCAGGGCGGGGCTGGCGCTGTATACAAGGATCTCAACACTGCCTTTGGTACCCAGGACGAGCTCTGGTCGCTTTTCCGCATCGTCAAGCTGACGCCGGGTGTTTCGTACTCGGTCACGGAATCGCTGTCGCTCGGGGCGAGCCTGGGCGTGATCTACGCCGATGCCCAGCAGAACGTCTTTCCGTATACGTCGTTCGTAAGTCCTTCGAATCCGGCGCAGTCGTTCTTCGGCTACACCCTGCGTGGCCTGCACTCGACCGACCTGGGGATCAAGCTGGGCGCGCTCTACCAAGCAACCGAAAGCCTGACGTTCGGCGCCGCTTACACGCACAAGACCCCGCTCACCCTCAAGGACGGCCACCTCACGGCGAACCTGAGCGCTGTCGGTCTCGGTAGGGTGACATACGGTCAGGTCAGCATCGGCGGCTTCGCGCTGCCATGCGAAATTGGCTTCGGGGTCGCCTGGAAACCCGCGGCATCACTTCTGGTCGCATTGGAGGTCAACTGGCTGAACTGGGCGAATGCGCTCAAGAGCTCGACGCTGCGGGCCACCGAGCCAAACAACCCCGAGGCGCCTCCCGTCTTGCAGAACACCACTAGCCTCAACTGGCGCAACCAAACAGTTGTCGCGCTGGGGCTCGCCTATTCAATGAACGACGACACCACGCTCCTTGCCGGCTACAACTACGGCCGCAATCCGATCCCGTCACAGACGACGAACCCCCTACTGGCGGCCATCACCAGCAACAGTCTGACATTCGGTGTAGAGCGCACAATGTCGCACGAGTGGACGGCTGTATTCGGCTTGGAATACGGCCTGCCCACACGGGTTACCTACACCAACCCGGAACTGCCCTTCGGCGCCGGGGCTCAGGAGCGCAATGAGGTGATCGCGCTGCACTTCATGATGAGTCGGCGCTGGTAGCTGATCCGCGAGTCCCTGACCGTCCCTGCACCAACACATCTGCTGGTAAACCTCCTCTGGCAAGCCTCCCGGCCCGTCGGCCGGGCTTCTTTGCGATTTGTTAGATATCGGTAAGAGCCTCGCGCCTGTCGCCTCCTACAATCGCCGTGCTCTTGGCGCTTCTCAACTTGCCAGCATCGATGGTCAAAGTGTGTAGCTGCTTTAACGCAACGGGAGTTCATCATGGCCAAGATCTTCGGCGCGAGCAACAGTGAAACCCTCACCGGGACAGCTTTTCCTGATCAGATTTTGGGTCGCTGCGGGGACGACTATCTCTATGGTCTTGAGGGCAACGATCAGTTGGATGGTGGAGCGGGCACCGACCTGCTCTATTTGGACTTGAGTGCGCAGGGGGCGGGGGTGGTCTTAGTTGACTGCTTCCGACTTCGTCCTGATCTGAGTGCCGGATCAGTCCGTGTGACCTTTGCTCGTGCGGCAAGGGGAGCAACGAGGCGGGCGGCGCGGAGCTGGAAGTGAGCCAATTGCTTGGAGACCTGTGGCCCCTGGTTAGAACCCAGGGGCTGTTTTCCTTCTTTATCAATCTGCTTTTTCTCGTGCCTGCGCTCTTTATGCTGCAGGTGTTCGATCGTGTGCTGCCCAGCAACAGCGAGGAGACCTTGATCGTGCTGCTGGTGGGGACACTCATTGCCTTGGGCGTGCTGCTCCTGCTCGACTATGTGCGCAGCCGCCTGCAGAACGTCCTTGGCGGTCTGGTCGACGAGTATCTTTCACCCGCCGTGGTCAATTCCGTTGTCGCCAAGACCTCGCGCGGCGCGCCGATGCAAAGCGACGCCATCCGCGACGTCAACGCGCTGCGAAACCTGTTCTCTACGAGTGGGCTGATTGCCCTCTTCGACGCACCCTGGCTTGCGGTTTATGTGCTGGTCATCTTCGCCTTCCATCCCGCGCTAGGCTGGGCGGCACTGGCGTTTTCCATCTCGATGCTGGCCTTGGCCTGGTGCAACGACAAGCTGAGCCGCGCTTCGATAGAAGAGCTGCAACGAGAAGCGCGCCACGCGACCCGATACATGGAAGGCTCGTTGCGTAACGCCGAGGTCATCCAGGCCCTGGGCATGACGGACAATCTGCTCGTACGCTGGCGCGGTCTTCAAGAAAAGGTTTCCACCCTTCAGCGGAGAGCGAGCCGAACCGGCGTTCGCTTTGCCGCCGGCACCCGCTTCGTTCGCCAGACCATCCAGGTGCTCATGCTCGCCCTGGGCGCCCATCTCGTGCTCACCCAGCAAGCCTCTGCTGGCATCATGATCGCCACCACCATTTTGCTGGCGCGAGCGTTGCAGCCGGTCGAGCAACTGGTCGGAAATTGGAAAGTGCTGGGCGAGGGGCGCGCCGCCTTTCGGCGCCTGCGCGAGCTGTTCGGGGAGATGGATCGTGAACACTCGTGCATGGAATTGCCGCGTCCAACGGGGAGGCTGACCGTCGAAGCACTTTCCTACCGCGCGCCCGGGACGGACAAGCTTATCGTCGTTGCACTCTCCTTCGACCTGCAACCGGGGGAAGCGCTTGCCATCGTTGGCCCCAGCGCGGCGGGGAAATCGACGCTGGCGCGTTTGCTCACCGGAATCTGGCCGCCTACCACCGGCGTTATCCGTCTTGATGGTGCCGATGTGGCGCGGTGGTCCAGAGCGAGCCTGGGGCCTTGGATCGGCTACCTGCCGCAAGATGTGGAGTTGTTCGAGGGCACCGTGGCGGAGAACATCGCCCGACTCGCTCAAGCCGATACCGAAGCCGTAGTCAGGGGGGCGCAAGACGCCAACGTGCACGACCTTGTTCTTGCTCTGCCGCAAGGCTACGACACCCAGGTGGGCGAGCAAGGCAACCGACTCTCGCCCGGGCAGCGGCAGCGCATTGCCCTTGCCCGCGCCCTCTACGGCGATCCGCGCCTGGTGATCCTCGATGAGCCCAATTCCAATTTGGACGGCGCCGGAGAGATGGCGCTCGCCGCCGCCGTAAGCGGGCTACGCAAGCGAGGGATCACCTCCATCGTCGTTACCCATCGCCCCTCGTTGATCGCGCACGTGGACAAGATCCTGGTGTTGGAAGCCGGCCGCATTCAACAGTACGGTCCCGCAGCCGAGGTCATGCGCTGGCTGCAGCGCAGTGCCCAAACCGCCGTGGCTGGCCGCAGCGCGGCATGAGAGGCACGCATGTCAACGAGTGCTCTGCAGATGCCCGCGGTTCTCTCTCCTGCGGTTGCTTCCGCCAGCGGCTGTGCGGCGGAGGCGTCACGGCTAGTGCGGCTGGGCTGGGGAATCATTCTTGGTGCCGTCGTTCCGTTGGCGGTGTGGATGTGCCTGGCCCCCTTGAGCATGGCGGTAGTCGCTCCTGCCTTCGTGAAGGTGGACCTGAGCCGCCGCCCGGTGCAGCACCTGGAAGGCGGCATCGTGCGCGAGGCGCTCGTGCGCGACGGGCAGCAAGTCGTGGCAGGCGAACCGGTCGTCATACTCGGTGATGTGCGCGTGGACGCCGATCGCAACCGTCTGGAATACCGGGTGAAGGTCGAGCGTGCAGCCTTGATTCGGCTGGAAGCTGAACAAGCCTTGGCATCCAGTCTCGCCTTTCCCGCCGATCTCGAGACGGCACGTCAGCAAGACCAGCGAATCGAGGAAGTATTGCGCAAGGAAGCGGCGCTGTTCGCGTCGCGCCGCGAGTCGCTCATGAGCGCTGTACAACTGTTGAAGAGTCAGCGCGGCAAGGTCGAGAAGGAAATCGCCGCGCTCCGAGCGCAGATACAGCAAGCGGAAAACTCCCTCAGACTACAAACCAAAGATCTCGAAGCGAATCGCAAACTGCTCAATGACCACTTCATCTCGTCAGCGCGGCTTGCGCAACTGGAAGCAGCAGTCGCGGACTACGCCTCCAAGCTGGAGGAGCGGCGCTCGGAGCTCGCCCGCGCCGAGCAGCGTTTGGTGGACGCGGATCTCAAGATCAACTCGTCTCGCAACGAGTATCTGCAAGGCGCCAGTGACCAGCTAAAGGTGACCGCCGCGCGCCTGGGGGAGATCGAGCAGGAACTTCGCAAGTCGCAGGATGAAGCTGCCCGCCAGGTGGTCACTGCGCCCGCCAGCGGTCAGATTATCGAGCTTCGCTTCACCACACCCGGAGCGGTGGTACATCCGGGCGAGCCTATCGCCGAGATCGTACCCACCGACGTAAAGCTCCTCATCGAGGCGCATATCCGTCCCGAGGAGATCAATTACGTGAGCCAAGGTCAGCGCGCACGTATCCGATTCACCGCTTTCAAGTATCGCAATGGCGCGATGGCAGAGGGCGCTGTCTCGTACGTTTCGGCGGATCGGCTGATCGACCGGGCCACCAATCTGCCCTATTACGTCGCGTCCATTGCCGCCGATCCCGCTTCGCTCAAAAAGAGTGGCGCGTTGAAGCTGCAAGCTGGCATGCCAGCCGAGGTCTATATCCAAGGGGCGAGTTACACACCCCTGCAATACTTGCTCGAGCCGATCACAAGCACGATCAGGAAAGCCGGACGGGAGATATAGGCAGAGAGCGCTCGCTTTGAGTCACGAGCACATATTCCAACGGAGGCCACCATGACGACATATACCGCAGGTTCCGAGTTTCGCGTTAACACCTTTACGGTCGGGGATCAGCAATTCCCCTCCATCAGCGCGCTGGCCGACGGAGGTTTCGTGGTGACCTGGCAATCCCCGGATCTCAGCAACAATGGGATCTACGCCCAGCGCTTCGGCGCTGATGGCGCGCGCGTGGGCGCCGAGTTTCGCGTCAATACAACCACGCTCTTGGATCAACTTGACCCGGCCGTTGCCGCGCTGACTGACGGCGGCTTCGTGGTGACCTGGGAGTCCAACGCGCAGGATGGCAGCTTACAGGGCGTGTACGGTCAACGCTACGCCGCGGACGGTGCGCTCGTGGCCGGCGAGTTCCGCGTCAACACGACCACGGCCTCAAACCAGGAGAACCCCAGCCTTACAGCGTTGACTGACGGCGGCTTCGTGGCAACTTGGCAGTCTCTCTCGCAGGACGGCGATGGCGACGGCGTGTACGCCCAGCGCTACGCCGCAGATGGCACAGCTGCGGGCGCTGAGGTCCGCGTCAACACCACTACGGCGTCCAACCAATCCAACCCTTCCATCACCGCGCTTTCCGATGGCGGCTTCGTCGTGAGCTGGATGTCTCAATTTCAGGACGGCGGCGGGTTCGGCGTTTACGCTCAGCGCTACGCCGCGGATGGCACGCCTGCGGGTGCTGAGTTCCGCATCAACACCACCACGGCTTCCGACCAGACTCTTCCGAACATCACCGCGCTGGTCGGCGGTGGTTTCCTGGCGACTTGGCAGTCCAACGGCCAGGATGGCAGCGGCTATGGCGTGTACGCTCAGCGCTATGCTGAAAATGGCGCATCCGTGGGCAGCGAGTTCCGTGTCAACACCACCACAGCCGCCAACCAGTCAAATCCGGCGATAACAGCGCTGGCCGACGGCGGCTTCGTAGTGAGCTGGACATCCAACTTTCAAGACGGCAGCGGTACGGGCGTCTACGCTCAGCGCTACGCTGCCGACGGGGCGCCTGCGGAGGGCGAGTTTCTGGTCAATACCACCACCGCGGCGCAGCAGGAATTCCCGACCGTCGCCGGGCTGGCGGACGGTAGCTTCGTCGTGAGTTGGAACTCCAATGGCCAGGACGGCAGTGGTGTGGGCGTGTACGCCAAGGTCTTTACGCCGGATAACGTCGCGCCGACGATTACCAGCGACGGCGGCGGCAATTCGGCCAGCTTGTTCGCAGCCGAGAATCAATTGGCAGTCACTACCGTGGTGGCCACCGACCCGGACGCAGGGCAAACCTTGACCTACGCCATTACCGGCGGAGGCGATTCGTCGCTCTTCGCCATCGATGGGGGTAGCGGTGCGCTCGCTTTCCTCACCGCACCCAACTTCGAAGCGCCCGCAGACGCGAACGGGGACAACGTGTACGAGGTAATCGTGGGAGTGATCGACGGCCACGGCGGCAGCGATTCGCAAGCCTTGAGCGTGAGCGTCAGCGACGTCAACGAAGCGCCAACCGGCGCGAATGCCACGGTGACCATCAATGAGGATGGCGGTAACGTGTTCAGCGCCGCGAACTTCGGTTTCAGCGACGTGGACGCGGGCGACAGCCTGAGCGCAGTGCGCATCGATGGCTTGCCAGGTGCGGGGGCCTTGACCCTGTCCGGTAGTCCCGTGTCGGCGGGCAACGTGGTATCCGCCGCCGCGCTCGGTGGGGACGCTCTGGTGTTTACGCCAGTGCCCAATGCCAACGGAGTCAGCTATGCGAGCTTTGATTTCAGCGTGGCCGACGCCAGCGGCAGCTTTGACGCCGTTCCCAATACGATCACCATCGATGTGACCCCGGTCAACGACGCCCCGGTGGCCAACCCGGACACCGCTGATACCACTGAAGATACTCCCGTTACTACGGCCAACGTTCTCGCCAACGACATCGACGTGGACGGCGACAGCCTGATCGTGAGCGGCTCTGATACTACGAGCTTCCAAGGCGGCAGCGTCGTATACAACGGTGACGGTACGTTCACCTACACGCCAGCGGCCAACTTCAACGGCTCGGATAGCTTCGGTTACACCGTGAGCGATGGCAACGGCGGCGCGGATAGCGCCAGCGTGACGATCGGCGTGGCGATTGGAGCCAACAACGCGCCGGTCGTCACCAACCCGATCGGGTCCCAGACGGCCCCATCGAGCACTGCATTCAACTACACGGTTCCCAGTAACACGTTCACCGATATCGACGGTGACGCGCTCACCTACTCGGCAGCGCTGGATAACGGCGAGTCGCTCCCAACGTGGCTTACCTTCAACGCCGACACCAGGACATTCAGTGGTGCGCCTACCATTGGTGATCTGGGCGCCGTATCAGTTCTTGTGACAGCGTCGGATGGTCAAGCCGCTGCATCGACACAATTCTCGATCTCGGTCGTTCCAAGTGGTTTGACCCGCACCGGTACCGCTATTGGAGAGGTCCTCAACGGAAGTGCGGCTGATGACGCGCTGTACGGCCTTGGAGGCAACGACAAGCTGAATGGTTTCGCCGGCAATGATTTGCTGGACGGCGGGACTGGCAACGACATTATGATCGGCGGCACCGGCGATGATCTCTATTTCGTGGATGCGACCAAAGACTCGATAAAGGAATTGAGCAACGAGGGCATCGACACAGCCAAAACCACCTTGGCGACATTCAGCCTGCCAGGCAACGTGGAGAATCTGCTCTTCACGGGAACGTCGGCGTTCAACGGTTCGGGCAACGCATTGAACAACATGATCACAGGGGGTGGTGGAAATGACACCTTGAGCGGAGGGAATGGCAACGACACGCTGCGTGGGCTGGCGGGTAACGACCGCATCAAGGGCGGCAACGGCAGCGATACTCTGGACGGGTCGGCTGGCAATGACACGCTAACCGGTGGTGATAACTCGGATATCTTCGTGTTCAATTCCGCATTGGGCTCGAACAACGTGGATGTAATCACGGACTATTCCGCGCCCAAGGATATTATCTACTTGGAGAACGCTATCTTCACCGCACTGACTGCGACCGGCGGGCTCGATGCCAACGCCTTCGTTGCAGGCACGGCAGCAGCAGATGCAGGGGACCGGATTGTCTACGACCATAGCACCGGCAATCTGTTTTACGATTCTGATGGCACCGGCGTGCAGAGTCAGACGCTCTTCGCGACGCTAGCCACCAAGCCAGTTCTCAACAGTGGAGAGTTTCAGGTCGTATAGGCAGAGGGAACCGCATCAGCCCCACCACAGGGGTATAAGCAATGGAAGCGGCGTCGAGGTAGAATCTCGGCGCCGCTATTGGCATGCGGTTTCGGAGGCGATGGGTTTCGCCGGTAAGTGGAGGACCGCTGGCGCGATTCTTTCTCTCTCACCGCAGACCCGATGGGCTCGCTTCTAACGCGGCCCCCGTGCCCCCTATCCACACGTTTCCCGAGGAAACCATCCCAATGCGTCACCAGATTCGTCCCGGATCGATCGGGCTCTTGGCGGTGTTCGCATCGTTGGCAGCGTTTACCGCACCCGCGCAGACGATCGTCGCGACCGCCGCCGGCAGTGTCGCGCTCGAGGCCGACCCATGGCCGCGGCAGGTAGCGCTCGGCGCTGCTTCAGTGACCCTCTACCCGCCCCAGGTCGAGAGCTGGGACGGCAATCGCATCAGATTTCGCGCGGCAGTGACTTTGACACCGACCGGCGCGGGGCAGGATAGCGCCGGCGTGGTGTGGGCTTCGGCGGTCACCCATGTGGACCGCGCCTCGCGCCTCGTCAGCCTCGACGACGTGACGCTGTCGCGCGCGACATTTCCGACCCTCGCCGACGGCGGAGACGCACATCTCAAGTCGTTGCAGACGTACTTCGAGCGTGCCCCGCAGACGATCGCACTCGACCGCCTGCAGTCCTCGCTCGCCGCCGCCCCCGAATTCAAGCCCCGGGCAGTGGCGGTGCAGAATGTCCCCCCGCGCGTCTTCGTGAGCGATGCTCCCGCGATCCTCGTCCCGATCTCCGGCCAGCCGGTGTTGCGCGCGGTGCCGGGCACGTCGTTCGAACGTGTGATCAACACGCGGATGCTGATCCTGCGCGATGCCCGCGGCTGGTACCTGCGCCTTTACGACGGCTGGATGACCGCGGACTCGATCGACGGCAGGTGGTACCCAGCAGAGCATGTGCCGTCGGGTGTCGATCGCATCGCCCAGACTGTCGTGGCAAGCGGGCAGGCAGATCTTCTCGACGGCGGCGCCGCACGGCCCAGACCTTCGCTCCGGAATGGCGCACCGTCGGTGTACGTGAGCTTCACGCCCGCGGCGCTCATCGTCTTCGACGGCCCGCCGGATCTGCAGCCGATCGCCGGCACGGCGCTCATGTGGGCGGCGAACACGACGGCGCAGGTCGTCGTCGACATCGTGAGCGGCACCTACTACACGCTGCTCGCCGGGCGGTGGTTCCGCTCGACCACTCTGAACGGACCGTGGACCTTTGTCGCTGCCCGTGCCCTGCCGGGCGATTTTTCGAAGATTCCGCCAACCGAGCCGGCTGCTTCCGTGCTGGCCTCGGTGGCCGGCACGCCGCAGGCGAAGGAGGCGCTGATCGAGAGCGCGATTCCGCAGACCGCGACCGTCCCGCGCACGAACGGACCCGTCTTCGCGCCCGAGTTCGACGGTCATCCGCAATACCGTCCGATCGCGGGCACGCCGCTCCATTACGTGGCCAACTCGGCCACGCCCGTCATCCGGGTCGAGCCCAGGAGCTTCCTCGCGCTGCAGGCCGGCGTCTGGTTCGAAGCGACCTCGGTGATCGGTCCGTGGCAGGTGGCGGGGTCGGTACCGGCGGTCGTCTACTCGATCCCAGCCAACTCGCCGCTGCACTACGTGACCTATGTACGGATTTACAGCACGACGCCACAGGTCGTGGAAGCGGGCTACACGGCGGGCTACACCGGCGCCCTCGTCACGGCCGATGGGGTGGTCGTGCACGGCACCGGGTACAACTATCCGCCGTGGATCGGCGAGCGGTATTTCCCGGCGCCCGCCACCTACGGCATCGCGCCGCCGACAACCACACGGCAGCCGGCGCGTGCAACGGTGGCAACGCATGCTGCCCTGGCGGCGCAACACGGAACGTCTATGCTTACTGGGGCAACGCGGTCTACTCGGGTGCGCGTCCGTATCCTCACGAAAGCCATGCGGGCAGGGCCGGAGAGGGTTACGCGGCTGCCGGACTGGAGGGCGATCACTACGCGGACGTGCAGGGCAACGTCTACCGGAGCGCCGCCAGCGGGTGGGAGAAGCAGACCGGCAACCGCTGGGAGAGCGTCGGTCCCACGGAGTCCGTGTGGGCGAGCCACGAGCAGCAGGCGCGCGTGGCGGGTGCGGACCGTTTCAAATGTTTCCGCGAACGCGGTGGGGCGGATCGCTACGCCGAGGATCGATCCGGTGCCGGCGATCGCGTCGGGAACAGTGAGCGCTTCGGTGCCGGCGATGTCCGGATCGGCGGCCTGCGCAGTCGGCGCGGCGGACCGTGATCGCCCGCACCGCCGGGTTCGGTCTCGATCGCGCAGACGTATTTCTCCGTCACCGAAACAGGAGAACGAAATGAGGCAGGGAGTCGGACTGTCCCCTTGCGCACTCGTCTTCGTGTCGGGCGTGCTGGGGCCGCAGCCGTGACGCGCAGATTGATGGTAGCCTTGGACTCGTGACGCGCCCCCTCGTGGAAACTATTGCCTGCCCAGATTGCGATCTGCTGCAGCAGATCCCGGCGCTCCCGCCGGGCGCGAAGGCGCGCTGCCCGCGCTGCGGGCATGTCCTCGCGAGCCGGCAGTCCGATCCGATCGATCTGCCTTTTGCCCTCACGGCCACCGCGGCGGTCGTATTCATCATCGCCAACACCATGCCGCTGATGTCGATCTCGGCGGTGGGACGCCATGCGCACACGACCATCCTCGGCGGCGCCTACCAGATGTGGATGACGGGCGAGCAGATCACGGCCGCGATCGTCGCGTTTTGCGCGGTGTTCGCCCCGGGGCTCTACATCCTGTTCATGCTGGCGGTCCTCACCGCCGCGCGGCGGCCGCCCGCTCCGCACTGGGTCGGCGAAGTGCTGCGCTGGGGACTGCACATGCAGCCGTGGTCGATGTACGAGGTCATGCTGCTCGGCATCCTGGTCGCGTTGATCAAGATCGCGGAGCTCGCCAGGGTGGACCCCGGCGTCGGCATGTATGCCGTGGGCGTGCTGGTCGTGCTCTTTCCCGCCATCATGGTGAGCTTCGATCCGCGCGAGGTGTGGCGCCGCGTCGAATGGGTCGAAGGTGACGTGCTGCGGCGGTCCGACAGCGCGGCAACGGAGATCGGCGCATGAGCGAAGCGGCGCTCACCGCCGTCGCCGTGCGCAACGTCGGCGCGCTCCTCGACATCGTGCTGCTGCAGCGGATCGAGATGCAGGTCGACGCGACCTACGCGATCAAGGTCGTGGCGCGGTACGCGCTCGCGGCCGCCTGCGTCATGGTCGCATCCAACATCCTCGACATCGGCTGGAGCGACGAGCAGTGGCTGGTCGCCGCCCTCGGAGTGGGTCTCGGCTTTGGCCTGCAGGAGATCTTCGCGAATTTCGTGTCGGGCCTCATCATTCTCGCCGAGCGCCCGATTCCGCGCGTTCGTCGACTCGTTCGACAAGCGGGCGCCCGTGCAGCACGAGATCAACCTCGCGGTGGACGGCGCGCTGCGGGAAAAGGGCATCAAGACCCCATAGGGCTCACGGCGATCGGTCCCCGTTACGACAAATTCATGCGCCGCGGCATCTCCAGGCGCGAATCGTTTCATGTGTGTCCTTTGCCCCGAAACTCCGCCGGAGTGATCCCGGACCAGCGTTTGAAGGCCCGGTCAAATCCGCTGATCCCCGCGTAACCGAGCGCCGTCGAGATCTCGGTGAGGGTCATCGACGTCTCCTGGAGATACTGCTGCGCCATGGTAAAGCGGACGTCGTTCAGTTCGCGGCGAAAGGTTGTTCCTTCCGCCTTGAGACGCCGATTCAGCGTGCGTCCGTGCATGCTGAGTTGCCGGGCGGCCTCGCCGACGGAGCACCGGTGACTGGTCAGGATCTGGCGCACCAGCCCGCGCAGGTCGGAGCGCAGGTCGTGCTGGTCGGCGCGCAGCCGGTCGGCGTCCCGCTTCAGATAGCTGTGAAGAAGGGAGTCCGCGGTAGCCAAAGGGTGACTCAGCCAGCGGCTCAGAAATAGGAGCGTGTTCCACTCGCTATCGAAACGAAGCGGCGCGCGGAAGAACTCCCTGTACGGCGTGGGGTCCCGCGGCGGTCGACGCGAAAGCAGTACCTCGATCGGATTCCAGTCGGCACCACAGAGGCCCCGCATGATGTTGCAACCCGCAGCAATCGACATGTCGCAGATCTGCCCTACCGCCTCCACGTCCGCCAGATTGACAGCGTAGCTCAGTGTCGTCGTGGTGCCATTCGTCTCGAGTGTCAGGACGCCGGCTTGATCATACAAGCGCATGTATTCCACCATGGCTCGAAGCGCCGTCCCGACATCCGGAGCACTCCGGGCCATGAATCCAGGCACGCCGAGAAACGAGGGATTGACAAGTTGCCCGAGCAGTAGCCCGAAGTGCTCACATCCTGTCGCCGCTACGCAACGGCCAAGCAGGCGTCCTCCGGCACGAAACGAAACGGAGTCTTCGGGACTTTCAAATCCGGTGACGCCGAAGCCGCTCGCCTCGAACACCGGGCCCGGGTCACAGCCGAACTGGCGCAGGAGGCGAGGGATGTTCGTCAGCGGTGCGACACGCGCGCTCGCATCCTCCGGCGACTTCCTCCCTGGGTGTACAACGTCCATATCATTCATTCGGCTGCCTCTCTACAGTCGCGAATTGTCAACAAACTGTCGGTAAATGGCAACGCATTCAAAGTCGTGATTGCGGATAATTCGGGGCAAGCAGAAGCATCGACCTTTGACGAGTCGCGCCGGACGCGAGCGTCGAGAGGACGATGCGCACAGGTCACATGGTGCGAACAGGAGAGGTTTTTTCGAAGCAGGTGTTGTCGCTTCTCGAACCACCCGAAATGCGGTGAATGCACCGCCTTCCAAACCAAATAGAGGGGCATCGCTCTGGTCACGCCGAGCCCCCCGCGGGCCGGCACAGGCAGGCTGGAACAGCATCTATCTCTCGACTTCCCACGAGAAGCTCCATATGAAGAACTACTCCTGGATGGCGCTTGTTGGAGCGAGCACTGCGGCGAGTGTCGCCGTCGGGGCGGGACTAGGCGCGCGTCACCAGACCGGATGGAAAGGTTTGATGGCGAAGCTGATCCAGCTCTTCGGATTGCTCGATGCGAAGAAGTTGCTAGAGGGGGGGCAAGGCTGCCGCCTTTGGCCGGGGACAGTCGGACGGTAAGGTGAAGACATGAAGGCCCTGGCAGCAGCTCCCGAGCGGGGTCTCGCGGCCTACCGCAAGGCCAGCGGCACAGTATTTCTCGAATCGTACCGAAGGCAGACCGACGAGGCACGCCTGCTCGCCTGCGTGTGTACGGAAGAAAGGGGAGGAACAAGAGATGGGACGAACAATGCCAGTGAGACGGTGGCTGGCTGCCACGGTACTTGGCACCGCCGGTTGGTTGGCAGGATCGGCGGGGGCTGCGCCGGACATGTTCGACGGCAACTGGCACTTCGGGATCACGCCCTACCTGTGGTTGCCGGCCGTGGATGGAACGGTGAACTACTCCGCGTTTGGCGGCGGCACCCTCAACGCCGAAGTCGACCCGGGCACCTATCTCCAAAGCCTCGATTTCGCGGGCATGCTCATCGGAGCAGCACGCAAAGGCGAGTGGTCGGTGTTCACCGACTACATCTTTCTGCACCTGACGTCCGACCGTTCGCCTGTGCGCTACGTCACGAATCCGGACGGGAGCGTCGATGTTCCGCTCGGCATTGCCGGCTCGGCGAACGTCACCTCGAACGTCTGGACGCTGGCTGGCGGCTACACCGTCTGGCGCGGCGAAGCCGCTTTCGTGGACTTGTACGCGGGCGTCCGCTTGCTCAACTTTTCGTCCACGGTGGGCTGGAACTTCGCCACGCCGGTGCGCACGCTGCCGCCGGGTGGCAGCATCTCGCAGACCTTGAACAAATGGGACGGAATCGTCGGTTTCAAGGGGCAGGTGCGGTTCGGCGACAGCAAGTGGTCGATGCCTTATTACTTCGACATCGGCGCCGGGTCGAACAACTGGACGTGGCAGGCGCTGCTCGGTGTCGGCTATGGGTTCGGCTGGGGCGAGCTGTCGCTGGTGGTACGCAGCCTCTCCTACAACTTCAATGACGACAAGCTCGATCTGCGCATGACCGGCCCCGCGCTCGGCGCGACGTTTACGTTCTAAGAAGCAACGAAGACTCGCGTTATGGACCCGTCCCTTGAGTCCCCAAAGACCGAGTCAGCCGCCCGGTTCAGGAGATGGGTGCACGAGCCGCTGTTGCATTGCCTGCTCGCTGGGATTGCGCTCTTCGTCGTGTACCGTGCGTTCAATCCCGTAGTGGCGGGGCCCGAAAGGACCACTAGCATCACTTTTACCGACGACGATCTCCGGCAGTTGACAGCGGCGTGGCTCGCGCAAGGACGTCCGCAGCCCACGCTCGCGCAAATGAGGCGCCTCGTCGAAACGAAGGTGGGGGAGGAGATCCTCTTCCGCGAAGCGCTCGCACTCGGCCTCGACAACAACGACACCATCGTCAAGCGCCGTCTGGCACAGAAGATGGCGTTCCTGGCCGAGGATCTTTCGGGTATCGATGACCCGTCCCACGACGAACTGAAGGCGTGGTTCGAAAAGCGCGCCGAGCGTTTCGCCGCTTCGCCGCGCGCTTCATTCCGCCACCTGTACTTCTGTCCCGATCGCCGTGGCGCACGGGCGCGCGACGATGCGTTGCGGTCGCTCGAAAAGCTCCACGGCCAACCCGCAGGGTCACGCGTCGCCGCCAGGCTCGCAGACCCCTTCATGTTTCAGGCCTACTACGCCGATCGCTCGCTCGAACAGGTGGCGAGCGTTTTCGGCTCGGCCTTCGCGCAGTCGCTCTTCGGGCTCGAGCACGGCTCGTGGCAAGGACCAATCGAGTCGGGATACGGTTGGCATCTCGTCTGGATCGATGCCATCGAATCGAAGCGCGTCCCTGCATTCGAGAAGGTCGAGCCGGAGGTCAAGCGGGAATGGATGGTCGACCTCCGCGCCGAGAGGAAGCGCAAGGTCTACGAGTCGATCCGCGCGCGCTACGCGGTGAACCTGCCCGAGATCGTCGCCGCTCCGTCGACCGTCGCGGAGAAGCGCCCTTGAGCGCTTCGTGGACCTCCGCTCTGGACGTGACACCGATGACCGGTAGCGGAGCGATACCGCCGCCGGGCACGCGCATTCTGATGGAAGGGGAGAACACTCATGTACAGAGTCGTGACCATGGTCTCGTTCGTTCTCACGCTTGGCACGGCGTGGCCCGCGTTGGCGCAGAAGAATCCGGAGCGCAACGTGTATTACGGCGAAACCCACGTGCACACGAGCTGGTCGTTCGACGCGTTCGCATTCGGTGACACCGTCACCGGGCCCGAGACGTTCTACCAGTACTCGCTCGGTCAATCCGTGCCGCACCCCGGCGGCTACAACGTGAGGATTACGAGGCCGCTCGACTGGGGTGCCGATACCGAGCATTCCGAGTACATGGGCATGATCCAGGAGGCGGCGAACCCCGCCTCGCCGCTGCGGCAGCGTTCGCCCTGGCTCGCGAAGCTCCTCGAGGCGGGCGCCGAGAAGGACCCCATGCTCGCCTTCAAGGTGCTCTCGGTCACCATTGCCAAGGGGCACGCGATCAAGGAACTCACCGACCCCGCGGTGGTTGCGCCGGTGTGGAAGCGGATCGTCGACATCGCCGACAAGTACTATCTGCCCGGCAAGTTCACGACGTTCGCGGCGTACGAGTGGACGTCCACGCCGAACGCCAAGAACCTGCACCGCAACATCTTCTTCCTCGATTCGAAGAAGGTGCCGCAGGTGCCGTTCTCCGCCATCGACTCGACCGATCCGAGCGAGCTCTGGAGGTGGATGGACGGCCAGCGTGCGGCGGGCAACGAGCTGCTGGCGATCTCGCATAACGCGAATCTGAGCGACGGACTGATGTTCCCGACCGAGGTGGACGATCGCGGCCGGCCGATCGACAAAGCCTACGCCGAGGCGAGGCTGCGCAACGAGCCGCTCACCGAGATGAAGCAGGTCAAGGGGCAGTCGGAGACGACTCCCGGCCTCTCGCCCAACGACGAGTTCGCGCACTATGAGGTCTTCGTCTGGCACATCCTAGGCGCGGGGGGCGGCCCTCCGCGCGAGTACGGCAGCTACGTGCGCCAAGCCTACCGCGACGGCGTCGCGATGGAACAGGCGCGCGGCTTCAATCCCTTCAAGTTCGGCGTGGTGAGCGGCTCCGACTCGCATGTCAGCGTCGTGCCGTACCGGCAAAAGAACTTCTTCGGCGTGCACGGCACGGTCGACGATACGCCGGAGAAACGTATCGACGGCGCGACCGTGCTCGGATTGAACAGCCTCTGGGTCAGTCCCGCCGGCTTGAGCGCGGTGTGGGCTGAGGAGAATACGCGCGAGGCGATCTTCACCGCGATGGAACGCAAGGAGACTTACTCCACCAGCGGCGTGCGCATCCCGGTGCGATTCTTCGGCAGCTGGGGCCTAGATGCGGGCCTGCTCAAGCAGAAGGACTGGGTGAAGACGGCCTACGCCGCGGGGGTCCCCATGGGCGCCGACCTGCCGGCGCCGAAGGCCAAGGCGCCCACCTTCGTGGTGTCCGCCGTGAAGGATCCCACAAGCGGCAACCTCGATCGCATCCAGATCGTCAAGGGCTGGGCGAAGAACGGCCAGTCGTTCGAGAGGATCTACGACGTCGTCTGGGCAGGCACGCGTAAGCCCGATCCAGCGACCGGCAAGGTGCTACCGATCGGCTCCACGGTCAATCTCGCGACTGGCACCTACACAAACACGATAGGCGCGGTGGAGCTGAAGACGGTGTGGACCGACCCGGACTTCGATCCGAGCCTCGACGCGTTCTACTATGCCCGCGTGCTGGAGATTCCGACACCGCGCTGGAGCACGATGCAGGCGGTAAAGCTTGGCCGCGTGCCGACGAGCGGCGCCGGGTTCACGCCGATAATCCAGGAGCGCGCGTGGACCTCGCCGATCTGGTACACGCCGAGCGCGGAGGCGCGCAAGGGTGCGAAGCCGGGCGTCACCGTCGCCGATCTGAAGCAACAGGGTGCGGTAGCGCTCTCGGACGCGCAGCTCAAGGATCTGATCGTCGGCAAGACGGTCACCGTGCGCAACACCGTGACCGGGCAGCAGTTCGAGATCCTCTACGGCGTCGGGGGACGGCGCCTGGTGACAGCGATCGACGGGAAGCCTGCGAACTTGCGCGAGGCGGGCGAGCTGATGCACGCCGGCGAGCTTCAGTACGAGATTCGCGACGGGCGTCTTCGCACGGAGATCGACGGGACAATGTTCGAGGTGATCGTGTACAAGCTGGGCGACCGATACGTCGCGTCGCGTAGCAACGAGTTTGGCTACGCGAACTATGAGGTCGAAGTGGCGCGGCAGTGAGGAGTCCGAAACCGGCACTCCGCTGACCTTCTGACCGCAGGAGCCTCCGGGTCGGGAGAGAATTGGATGCGCATCGGGAATGTCATCGCGTCGCGCCGGCACAAGTTCGCCGCACTGCTGGTGCTGGCGCTCGTCACGCTCGCGATTCAATCGTTCGACGCCCGGCCTGGCGCCGACAGACTGCTTTCCGACGTCTTCCGTACGATGCTGAGCGTGGCGATATTGGTCGTCGTGTTCGAGCGTCGACGCGAGCGGACCGCCATGGCCGTGATCCTCGTTGTGATCATCACGATCGGTTGGGGGCGTCACTTTTCCATTGCGAGCCTGGATTACGCGCTGTCGCTCGCCCTCTGCGCACTGATGGCGCTGTACCTCTGGGTTGCGGTTTGGGTGATCTTGCGCGACCTGTTCCGCTCACCGGCAGTCGGCGCCGAGAACGTGCTGGGCGCCATCTGCGGGTACCTTATTGCCGGCGACGCGTGGGCAGCCGTCAACGCGGTCACGTATCTGCTAATGCCGGCGGCGTACAGCATCAATCTCGAGGTCGAAGCGCTCCTCGTCGATTGGCACGGCCGGCTGGCGCTGTTTTCCTATTACAGCTTCGCGCAGATGTTGACGATCGGCTATGCGGACGTGACGCCGGTACGCGCTCCCGCGACGACGCTGAGCCTGCTCGGTGCATTGTTCGGACTGTTCTATACCGCAGTCGTCGTGTCGCAGTTTGTCGGCATGGCACAGTCCGGAAGACGCGAGACGCCATGAATGGATTGCGCATGTTCCTGCCTGTGCTTACCGAACTGCTCGGATTCGGCCGTCTCGCGACCGAACATCTGTCGCCGGGGCCGATCGCGGGAAGACCGCGTACCTCGACAAGATGCGCACAAGCGAAGCGTTGCGATGCTATCCTTTCAGGTTCCCCATCGAGCACCTGCAAACTCGGAATTGGTCGACAACTGCATAAGGCAGATGTCACAGTGTCATCTGCGCGAAATTGAACCCAGCCTAATACCTTGGAAACCGTCGCCTGCCCCGATTGCGATCTGCTGCAGCAGATCCCGACGCTCCCGCCGGGCGGGAAGGCGCGCTGCCCGCGCTGCGGGCATGTCCTCGCGACGCCGGCCGTCCGATCCGCTCGATCGCCCCTCGCGCTCACGGTCACCGCGGCGATCGTGTTCATCATCGCCAACACCATGCCGCTGATGGCGCTCTCGGCGGTCGGGCGCCATGCGCAGCACGACCATCGTCGGCGGCGCCTACGAGATGTGGATGACAGGGCGAGCAGATCACGGCCGCGATCGTCGCGTTCTGCGCGGTGATCGCCCCGGCGGCTCTACATCCTGTTCATGCTGACGGTCCTGCTCGCGGTGCGGCGGCCGCCCGCTCCGCACTGGGTCGGCGAGGTGCTGCGCTGGGCGACTGCACATGCAGCCGTGGTCGATGAACGAGGTGATGCTGCTCGGCATCCTGGTCGCGCTGATCAAGATCGCGGAGCTCGCCACGGTGGACCCCGGCATCGGCATGTATGCGGTGGGCGTGCTGGTCGTGCTCTTTCCCGCCATCATGGTGAGCTTCGATCCGCGCGAGATCTGGAAGCGGATCGAGTGGGCGGACGACGAGCCGTCCTCTGCGCACGGAGCGGGCGATGCGATCGGAGCAGAGGCGGGTCGATGACGGCAACCGCTCTCACCGCCGCCCAGGCGGGACTCGTCTCCTGCGAGACCTGCAGTCTGCTGTCGCGGCCCGGCGCACCGCCGAGCACCCGGGCCACTGCCCGCGCTGCGGCGCGGAGCTCGAATTGCGCGCCGCCACCATTCGCATCCAGTACACGTGGGCGCTCGTCATCGCGGCGGCGATCTGCTACATCCCGGCGAACATGCTGCCGGTGCTGACCACCACCACGCTCGGGTCCTCCGAGTCCGACACGATCATGGGCGGGGTGGTGTTCCTCTACACCTCGGGTTCGTGGCCGCTCGCGCTCATCGTGCTGGTCGCGAGCGTGATGGTCCCGCTCGGCAAGCTGGTCGCGCTCGCCTATCTGCTGATCACGGTGCAGCGCGGCTCCGTCGGCGACAACCGCGAGCGCACGCGGCTCTATCGCATGGTCGAGTTCATCGGCCGCTGGTCGATGCTGGACGTGTTCGTCGACACGTTCACCGTCGCTCTCGTGCAGCTGCAGCCGCTGATGTCGGTGGAGCCCGGTCCGGGCGTGCTGTTCTTCGCGGCGGTGGTGGTGCTGACCATGCTCGCCGCGGAGTCCTTCGACCCACGCCTGATCTGGGATTCGGCACCCGCGCGGAGCACGCACATGGCTGAAAGCACGGATCGCGACACTGCCGCAGGCCACCGTCGTGCCGAAGAAGCGGCACGCGGATCTCGGTCGTCTGGATCATCCCGATCCTCGCCGCCGTGGTCGGCCATCGGGATCGCGATCCAGCGCATCATGAGCGAAGGCCCGACCATCACCATCGTCTTCAAGTCCGCCGAGGGCATCGAGGCCGGCAAGACCTTCGTCAAGTACAAGGACGTGAACATCGGCCAGGTGACGGCGGTGCAGCTTTCCGAGGATTTCTCCAAGGTCAGGTGACCGCGAAGATCGCCAAGAGCGCGGCCGGCCTGATGGTCGAGGACGCGAAGTTCTGGGTCGTCGAGCCGCGCGTCACCCTGAGCGGCGTCTCCGGCCTCGGCACGCTGCTGTCGGGCAACTACATCGGCTTCGAGGTCGGCAAGTCGGACAAGAAGCAGCGCAAGTTCATCGGGCTCGAGATGCCCCCGACCATCACTGCCGGGCAGCCGGGCCGGCAGTTCGTGCTGCAGCGCCGACACGCTGGGCTCACTGGGAGTCGGCTCGCCGATCTACTTCCGCCGCCTGCAGGTCGGACAGGTCATCGCCTACGATCTCGCCGCTGACGGCAAGGCGATCGACATCAAGGTGTTCGTCAACGCGCCCTACGACCAGTTCGTGAAGCCCTCGGCACGCGCTTCTGGAATGCCAGCGGGGTCGACGTGTCGGTCGGCGCGAGCGGTGTCGAAGTGCGCACCGAGTCCCTGGTCGCGCTGCTCGCGGGCGGTCTCGCGTTCGACACGCCTCCGTTCGCGTCCGAGTCCGAGCCTGCCGCCGCGAACACGGTGTTCACGCTCTACGGCGACCGCACCGCCGCGATGAAGCGCCCGATGTCGGTCGCACGGCATTACGTGCTCTATTTCGACGAGTCGCTGCGCGGCCTGTCGGTGGGAGCGCCGGTGACCCTGCTCGGCCTCCCGGCGGGGGAGGTCACCGTCGTCGGTCTCACGCTCGACGCGAAGAAGCAGGCCCTTCGCCCGCGCGTGGAGCTCACGTTCTTCCCCGAGCGCATCCTCGCGCGTCTGCCCACGAAGGAACAGGTCGCCAGCAAGTCGTTGGCGGGAGACAGCGGCGCGGGTGCCGCGATCCGCACGGAACTGCTGCGAAACGCGATCGAGCAACGCGGGCTGCGCGCGCAGCTCCGGAGCGGCAATCTCCTGACCGGTCAGCTGTACGTGGCGGTGGATTACTTCCCGAATGCGCCGAAGGTCAAAATCGACTTGCAGCCGCGATCCGATCGAATTTCCTATGGTTCCAGGCACCGTGCCGGAGCTCGAGGCGAAGGTGAGCAGCATACTCGCGAAGCTCGACAAGTTGCCGTACGAAGCGATCGGTGCCGACACCAGGAAGGCCCTCGAAACGCTCAATCAGACGCTGAAGGACACCGACAAGGCCGTGAATCGCTTCACGTGGAGATCACGCCGGAGGTCAAGTCGACGCTCGAAGAGCTGCGCCGTGCCACCGCCTCCGCCGACCGGGTGCTCAAGAACACGGATGCGACCCTGCTCGGCAAGGACGCGCCGGGCCAGCAGGAGCTGCGCGATGCGCTGCAGGAGATCACCCGTGCCGCGCGTTCGCTGCGGGTGTTGACCGACTATCTGGAGCGCCATCCGGACGCGCTCATCCGCGGCAAGGCCGAGGAGAAACCCTGATGCGCCGTCTCGCCGCCTCGATGCTCGCCTGCGCCGTGCTCGTTCTCGCGACCGGCTGCGGGTCCACGCCGCCGTCGCGCTTCTATACCCTCGGCAGCGCGGGCGCACCTGCTGACGACGTCATCAGAGCTCTCGGTCGCGGTGGGACCGGTATCGGTGCCGGCCATCGTCGACCGGCCGCAGATCGTCGTGACCACGGGACCGAATCAGGTGCGGCTCGATGAATTCAACCGCTGGGCTTCGCCGCTGCAGGACAACATCTCGCGCGTGGTCGCGGAGAATCTCGTCGCCATGCTGGGCACGCCGCGGGTGACCCGCTTTCCGCAAAGCGCGGACACGGACGCCGCATTTCGCGTGGCGATCGAGGTACAGCGTTTCGACTCCACGCCGGGGGAGGCGGCGACGCTGGACGCCGTCTGGACCGTGCGGCGCACGAAGGACGGACGATCGGAGACCGGGCGCACCGCCGTACGCGAACCGGAACAGGACAAAGGCTTCGAGGCACTCGCCGCCGCGCACAGCCGCGCGCTCGCGCGCATGAGCCGGGACATCGCGGATGCGATCCGCGCCTTGGCGGGGTCCTGACCATAGCGGAGGATGGGCTTGCCGATCGGGTAAGGTCACGCAGCGGCGCCGCCCCGGTCGGGCGCCACGAGCATGGATCGTGATGAGGCCCGCGTCACCCGTCATCCAGAGTTTTGCGCTGCGCGTGCTGCTCCGTGGGTCGCGTCCTGTCCTGCTTCCCCGATAGCGACGGCGGTAGAAGACCCAGATCGTTCTCGTGCTCGAGCCGGGAGGTCGCGAGGGGATTCGGTGAGCCATGCGCGGGCGAGCGGGTTGACACTGGTGACGAACGACCTCGACGAGTTCAGGCGCGTCAGTAAGCTCGAGCTCGCGAACTGGTTGTGGTCCGCGCTGCCTTCCCCGGTTCCCCGCCTTGCGCGGATGGCTGGTGGCGCATCTCGAGTGCGGATCCGTAATCGAGTTCGGCCACGTCCTCGAGCGCCGCGATGTTACACTGCGCGCGTTTTGCCGTGATTGGAGCTCGACATTGAATCGACGGGACGCCTTGCGGCATCAATGGTTCAGCGCTCGTGAGTGGACAGTAAGGCGTGCTTCCTGTCGTCATGACCTCGGCCGTCGATGAGCAAGCGAAAGAAACCAAGGGGCGGCAAACCTCCGCACCCTGCACTGATAACTCCTGCCAGTCCTTCCGCGCAAGCTTCCGGTCGCCCGCAGCCGGCTAAGCGCTGGATCGCTGTCGCGGCGATTGGTGCTCTGGTCGTCGCAGCGATCGCCTTCCTGCTCACCCGCGATCCGCAGCCTGACACTCCGACCCATCCGCCGAAGTCCTCGTCGGCACCTCCTCTTGTAGCGGCGAGCTACGTCGGCGGCCAGGCGTGCGCCGCGTGTCACGCCGCCGAGTACAAAGCCTGGCAGGGCTCGCATCACGACCTTGCCATGCAAGTCGCCGACGAGAAGACGGTGCTCGGCAATTTCCATGATGCGAAGTTCAGGCACGCCGGTGTCACGTCGACCTTCTTCAGGCGCAACGGGAAGTACTACGTCAACACCGACGGTCCCGACGGCAAGCTCGCCGACTTCGAGATCAAGTACACGTTCGGCGTGACACCGCTGCAGCAGTATCTGATCGAATTGCCGGGCGGCCGCCTGCAGGCGTTCGGCGTGGCGTGGGATTCGCGCCCGAAGGAGCAGGGCGGCCAGCGCTGGTTCCATCTGTATCCCGATCGCAAGCTCCAGGCAGGCGACCCGCAGCACTGGACCGGCATCGACCAGAACTGGAACTACCAGTGCGCCGATTGCCACTCGACGAATCTGAGGAAGAACTACGACGCCGACACGAAGCACTTCGACACGAAGTGGTCGGAGATCAATGTGTCGTGCGAGGCGTGCCACGGACCCGGTTCGAATCACATCGCGTGGGCGAAGGAGGGGGGCGACTGGCGGCGTTTCGGCGGGCCGGGCAAGGGGCTGACCGTCTTGCTGGACGAGCGGCGCGGCGCCACGTGGAAGATCGACCCGAAGACGGGCAGTGCGATCCCGCAGCGCGCCGCGCAAGGGTGTGCGCGAGATCGAAACCTGCGCGCGCTGCCACGCCCGCCGCGGGCAGTTCACGGACGACGGCGTGCACGGAGAGCCGTTTGCCGACAGCTTTCGACTTGCGCTGCTCGACGACGGACTCTACTGGGCGGACGGCCAGCAGCGCGACGAGGTCTACAACCACGGCTCGTTCCTGCAAAGCCGGATGTTCGAGCAGGGCGTGACCTGCAGCGACTGCCACGAACCGCATTCGCTCAAGCTGCGCGCCCCCGGCAACGCGGTCTGTGCACAGTGCCATGCCCCTGAGAAGTTTGACAGCCCCGCCCACCATCATCACCCGGTGGGATCGAAGGGGGCCGAATGTGCTGCGTGTCACATGCCCACCGAGACCTACATGGTGATCGATCCCCGTCACGATCACTCGATGCGCATCCCTCGGCCTGACCTCTCGGTGAAGCTCGGCACGCCGAACGCCTGCAACAAGTGCCACACCGACAAGAAACCGGAGTGGGCGGCGCAGGCCGTGCAGGCCTGGTACCCGAATCCGCTGGCGGGACATCAGAAGTTCGCCGAAGCGTTCGCGGTGAGCGCCAGCGGCGGGACCGGCGCGACGGACAAGTTGATCGCACTCGTCGAGGACCAGGGCCAGCCCGCCATCGCCCGCGCCAGCGCACTGTCCCGGCTGGGACCTCGCCTCAGCCCGGCAGGCGTCGATGCCGCGACCAAAGCCCTCAACGACGACGACGCGCTGGTGCGATCCGCCGCCGTCGAGGCGCTGTCCGGGAGCCGATCCCGCGCTGCAGACGCCAACTCCTGCCGAGAATGCTCGACGATCCGGTTCGACGGGTGCGCATGGACGCGGCGCGGGCGCTTGCGTCAGTGCCGCAGGCGGGGTTGAGCGATGCGCAGCAGGCCGCCTTTGCGAAGGCGCTCGACGAATACGTCGCCGCACAGAGGTTCAACGCCGACCGGCCGGAATCGCGCATGAATCTCGGTGCGCTGTACGCCGAGCGCGGCGAGTACGACAAGGCGCTCGCCCAGTACCGCGCGGCGATCGAGCTCGACCCCACGTTCGTGCAGGTCTACGTCAATCTCGCGGATCTTTACCGGACGCGGGGGCTGGAGAGCGAGGCCGAAGCGGCGTTGCGCGACGGTCTGAAGCGCGATCCGAAGAGCGCCCCCTTGCACCACGCGCTCGGCCTCACGCTGGTGCGGCAGAAGCGGACGGCGGAGGCGATCGCCGAGCTGCGCGAGGCCGCGAAGCTCGCGCCCGACGACGCGCGTTTCGGCTATGTGTACGCGGTTGCGCTCGACGGCACCGGCGAGAAACAGCAGGCGTTAAAGACGCTCGAGGCGCTGGTCAAGCGCCACCCCGACGACCGGGACGTGCTGCTCGCATTGGTCTCGTTCAATCGCAATGCGGGCGCAACCAAACAGGCGCTCACCTACGCACGGCACCTTGCCGAGCTCGAGCCGGGCAATCCTCAGGTGCGCAGGCTCGTGGCCGAACTGGGCGGTTGACCGTCAGCCCCTGAGCACGCGCTGGCCGGGACCGAAGGAAGCAACCGGCGAACGGAGGAGTGGCGCCACGTAGTTGGCCGACGCCGAATGGCGTGCTACAGGGCCAACAGGTGTTTGTCGCCCGCGCCGAGAATTGCGCTCACGGCGATCGCGCGATCGAACGTGACGAGTCGCCCGTCGTGGCGGACTGCAAGCGCGAGCAGGTAGAGGTCGGTCAGTTGGCGCGGTCCGTGGATTCGGGCTGCGTCGGCGACGCGCTCATCGAGCAAGGTCACATCGTCGGGCCAGAACTCGTGGTGGCTGCTCGCCGCGGCGTCACGCAACCGCTCGATCCCGTCCCGCACGGAGACCGGGCTCGGATAGCGGGGGTGCGACATGATACGGACGCAGCCGTTCTGAGTAAGTGGGCACGATGCCCAACCGGCTCTGGCGGTGCGGTTGAACCACTGCCTCGCGTGTTCGTGCGATGCGTGGTCGGCGTCCAACAGTGCGATCAGCACGTTGACGTCGAGCAGCGAGCGCATCAGTACGCGTCGTCCTCGCGCAACGAATCGATCAGCTCGTTGGTCACGATGGCGCCACGCGGCGCAAAGGGACGGAATCCGTACACGGCGCGCGGCTCGCGGGCGGTCTGCACCCCGCGTGGCGCGGTCAGTGCGCGGCGCGCGAGCATCGAGACCACTTGGCCGGTAGTCTTCTTGTCGCGGCGAGCGATCTCCTTCGCGGCCTGCAGGACGTCCTCATCGATATCGAGCGTGGTTCTCATGCATCAGATGCTAAAGCATCACTCATCAGGCGTCAAATCGGTCGCGTGGGCTCTGTCGCGCGGGATCGCCAATCTGCCGGAAGTGTGGCGTCGAGTTTATTCGGGGCAGCGGCCTCTCAACACAGGGAGGAAGCTGGCTTGACCCATGGAGGCCGCGCTGACGGGCTTACGCGGGCGGGAACGCGATTGCGCCGATGTCTGCGGCAGCAACGAGAGAAGTAGTCATTCGCTTGTTCCCGGTTTGGCTCTGAGGCTCACGAGAAGTTTGGGGTCCGCCAGCATGCGGTTGCCAATTTGCCGGAACGCGCGCTCGTAGGCCGACGCGATGCCACCTTGTGAAAAGTTCGGCTGGCTCGCCGTCCCGCTTCCGGAATGAATGCCCAAGGGCTGCGTGTACGTGTCTGCGCCGGGGAATATCGTTGCCGTGGCGTTCGCATAGTACTCGGACATCACGGGATTCACCGAGCTGCTCCCGCTCAACCGGATGGTGACCGACGGAGAGCTCATGCTCGGCGCGACTCCGACCTCGGTGAACATCTCGCGAAACACCCTCATCGCCGCGTGCTGCATCAACTCGGCCCCGGGGTATTGCCACGTTTCGCCGCGCAGCTCCACGGTCTGCGTGTTGACCATGGCCGGATCCACCTGCACCGCGACCCGGGCCCGGATCGGCAGTGTCACATCCGATGGTGGGCGAAGCGGCGCGGGGCCCGACGGAGAAGTGCCGCAACCCGAAGCAAGCGCAACGAGCAGCGTCGCGACGGCGAATCCAGCAAAGGTCATGTTCCCTGCCCGCTCCATTACGTGCCTCCACTGTCGGTTGAAAAACTGGCACCCACGCGACACTACGGTCCGGGTACGCAGCGTGTCCAGCGCCGAGTCTGCTCTCCCCTGATTCTCCGTTCCGGGGCGCGAGCGCATCGCCCTTTCGCGCAATGCATTTGCCCCTCGGTGCAGTGGTTTCGTCCGTTCGCGCGGGTGATGATGACGATCTTCGCCGCAAGGCGGGGATGCTCGAGATGAGGAAGCTCGGCATCGGGAGCAGGCATCGCAACTTACGATTATAGTGCTGCACGACCATGCAAAGTCCGAATAAGATTGCGGCTCGGCGCAGGCATTACCGCACACTCGGGTGCGTCGGGCTTCCCGGCGCGCAGCGGGTTCGCACGCGCGAACTTTGCGACGCAGCCGACGAGAGATCCCAGAGCCTTACTACAGGACAACGAAATGTCACTCATCAAGGATCTTCTGGATAAGCCGCCCGCCCTGTCCGCCGCGTCCAAGTACACGGTGCTGAACGGCTTCGTCTACCTGGGGTGCGGAGCCCTGCTCATTGCCTGGCCGGGCGTGACGCAGACGATCTTCATGGATCGCGCTTTCGTCGGAGACGAGGCAGCGCTCATCCGTGTGATGGGGATGACGGTGGCGGTCATTGGCTGGCTCTACTTGTTCGGCGGTCGTTCGGGGGGGCGACAAGTCGTCGCCGCTTCCGTGGTCGACCGATTGGTGTTGGTACCTGCGGTGCTCGTGCCCCTGGCGATTGCGGGTGTCTTCCCGCATTTGCTGCTCGCGTTCGCGATACTCGACCCATTGCTCGGCATTGGGGCCTGGCTGCTTCTCGGTGCCAAGACTTGATTTCGAAGGTTCCAACAACGAGCGATCCAACATGAATCACGATGAGGCACGATGGCTCACGGCCGCGGGATTGGCGGCTGCACTGCTCGCGACCGCGCCCGCACACGCCAAGCTCAGCGCCGAAGAACTCGCGAAGCTCGCGCAAAATCCCGTCGGCAACCTGATCAGCGTGCCGTTCCAGAACAACACCAATCTCAACTTCGGGCCGGAGAAGGGAACGCAGAACATTCTCAACATCCAGCCGGTCATCCCGATCGAGGTGACCGACGACTGGAACGTCATCACGCGCACCATCCTGCCGGTGATCTGGAACGCGTCGCTGGGTCCGGGCGATGGCGCCACCACCGGCATCGGCGACACGACGTTCACCGCGTTCGTGTCCCCCGCGAAGCCTGGACACTGGATCTGGGGTGCCGGTCCGGTCTTGCAGTTTCCCACGAACAGCAACGCGGAGCTCGGCAATAAGAACTGGGGCTTGGGTCCGTCGGCCATGGTGCTGCACCTCGACAAAACAGACCCGTGGGCGTGCTGGCCAACAACACTGGTCGCTTTCGAGCAATGAGCGTGGCGGCTCCTACAGCACCGGCCTGATCCAGCCTTTCGTGAACTACAACTTCCCGGGTGGTCTCTACCTCGTCAGCGCACCGATCGCGCCGGTCGACTGGAATGCCGACGGGGGAGAAGCGGACCGTGCCTCTGGGGGGCGGCGTCGGGAAGATCTTCCACCTCGGCAAGCTGCCCGTGAACACACAGTTGAGCGCCTACTACAACGTCGTCCATCCTGACAATGGCGCGAACTGGCAGATCGGCGCGCAGGTGCAGCTCATGTTTCCGAAAGTTTCCGAAATGATTGCTTTGGGCGAGCGAACAGGGACGGTCCTCGAAGTTGGACCGCTTTCCCGCGCGTTGCACCGCCACAGGCAGCGTGGTAGGGTTGGAGCGTGTCGCTGGTACTGACAAATATCGGGAGTGAGTTCTAGATGGGCAGGAAGTTCGAGCGCATTACGGTCAATCCCGATCAGATGGGGGGGCCCCATGTCTGCGTGGATTGCGGATTCCCGTCGCGACGGTCGTGGGGATGATCGCTGATGGCATGAACGAGAACGAGGTGCTTGCTGCGTTCCCCGACCTCGAGGCGGAGGACATCCATGAGGCCTTGCGGTTTGCTGCAGAAGCCGTGCGAGAGAGAGAGCTGCCCCTCGTTCACCCGTCGTGAGGTTCCTGGTCGACAACGCTCTTTCACCGCTCGTTGCAGAGGGGCTGAAGGCGGTTGGCCACGATGCCGTTCATGTTCGCGAACTCTCTATGCAGGCGAGTAGTTTCTAATCCAGGTATGAGTCTGAACAGGATGGCGGAGTAGCGTGTTCAGGCGGCTGATTTCGATCGGTTGAAAATGGTTTTGAATAGAGTTGCGCGCGCGGTGTTCAGGCGCTGCGCGGCGTCATTGTCGCTCATTGCGAGGGCTTGCGCATCGAGCTGTTCGAAGGTGATACCGTTCTTGAGGAACTGCTCGGCGTTTGGGAGCGATTTGAGTTTCTCGTAGGGCGTCATCATGAGTTTGTAGGGGAGGGCGCGGACTGCTGCCTGAGCTTCGCGGATAGTTTCCGCGGGGACACCTGAGCGCAGACCGGGCAACTGCCCAGAAACCGGCCCGACTCAGCGCCTTACATGGTTTTGATCGACCAAGGTGTTGCGCGGTAACAAGGCGGGGCCTCGATTCCCCGGCGCGTCTCACCTTGTCGTTGATGCTGCAGGAACGTCCATCGATTTCGTTTGGCCGGTTATGGGCTTCTTGGACCGACATCGGCCAAGAGAGCCCTCGCGAGTTGGTACTCCAAGCGGTCGTTCACAGTGGTCCAATCGCGCTATCCCGCATCGGTGTTCGCACCCACCCAACGGCGAATTGCCGTGATCGTGGCGAAGTCCCCCGGCAGAAAAGCGTGACGAAATGGACAGGTTTTATCCCCTGCGGCACCATTGCGAACAGTGGACTCCGACCAATCCCGACACGACTACCCCATGGTGCTCCGATCGGTCATTCGATGGATGATGGCCGCTGCGTGGATGCAGGTCATGCTCGTTGGGCTATGCATGACCGCGATACCCGTGCACGCATCGGAGGATGAAGCACGCGTGCTGGTCCTCAACGGTACGGACCCCTATCTTCCGGCCTACCTGGCGATCGACACCGCCATGCGCGCGAGCCTCGCCCAGGAAAGTGCACGACGCATCATTTTCTTTTCAGAACCGCTCGATGCGCAGCGCTTCAGGCTCGAGACCATCGAGGCCGAGTTGCTCGCGTTGCTCGCCAAGAAGTACAGCGCTCTTCGCGTCGACGTCGTCGTGGCGGTCAGCCAGCCCGCGTTGGAATTTTTCAGACGGCACGGCGAGCGGCTTTGGCCGGGCGCACGATTCGTGTTCTCCGGCTGGCCGGCGGAGGTTTTCGATCCAGAGGGGCTTCCACCTGGCTCCACGGCGGCCGTCGCGACATCGGATTTCGGCGGAACCATCGATCTCGCCGGGCGCCTGCAGCCCGATGCGCGGCGCATTCTCGTGATTAGCGGCGCGTCCGACCTGGACAAGAAAAACGAAAAGCTTGCGCGACAGCAGCTATCGACCAGGGCGGACAAGATCCCTTTGGAATTCCTTTCCGGTCTGCCGCTGCCAGAATTGGTTGCCCGAGTGGCTGCGGAGCCTCCCGATACGATCGTCCTCTACATTTCGCAGTTTCGCGACCGCAACGGCCGACCGTACATCCCGCGGGAAGTGTTGCGTGCAATCAGCATCCAATCGGTTGCACCCATTTACGGCATTGTCGAAACCTACCTGGGCTTCGGCATGGCGGCTGGCATTGCGCAATCGTATGAGGAACACGGAAGGCTCCTCGGGCAGCTTATTCGGGAGGCGCTGGCCGGGGGGTCACCTGCACCGGACCAGGTTGTGCTCCATGTGCCGAATCGATGCGTGGCTGACGCACGTGCGCTGCAACGCTGGTCGCTCGACCAGGCGAGGCTGCCCGACAGTTGCGAGATCCGGTTTGCCGAGTCCTCATTTTTGCGCGAACATCTTTGGCAGATTCTCGTGACGCTGGCGTTGATCGCCGTGCAGGCCATCTTCATCGCGACGCTGCTCCTCCAGCGCCGACAAAATCGACGGAGCGTAGCGGCCCTGGTGGAAAGCGATCAGCGCATGAGTCTCGCATCGCGTGCGGCAAGACTTTGGATGTGGACCTGGGAACCGGGCAAGGACCGGGCTTGGTCGACCTCACCCCCGGGGCTGCGTGCGGGTCCGTCGAAGGGCGCAGCGATGGAGACACCCGAGGCCCCCCCTGCGGTTGACCCGGCGGATCGCCATGCGGTCGACGTGGCAGTACGACGCGCGGTTGAGAAAGACGAAGAGCTGGACATCGAGTATCGCGCGATCCAACCGGACGGGAAGGTGCGCTGGATTGCTGCCCGCGGGCGCGTCGAGAAGGGCGACGGTCAGCGGCTGATGGGCGTTGCGCTGGACGTCACCGCGCGCAAGACCGCAGAGTTGCAGGCCGAGAGCGACCGGGCGGCGTTGACGCACATGACCCGGGTTTCGATGATGGGGCAGCTTTCGGCTTCCATTGCCCACCAGTTGAACCAGCCGCTCGCGGCGATTCTCGGTAACGCGGAGGCGGCGCGCAAGATGCTCGGGCGGGAGCCACTCGATCTTGCCGAGCTTCGCAGTATCTGCGACGACATCGTCACCGAGGACAACCGCGCGGCGGAGGTCATTCGCCGGCTGGGGGCGCTCTACAAGCGCGGTGAGATGAAGCTGCAGCCCCTCGACCTGAACGAGCTGGTCCGCGAGACGCTCGATCTCGTGCGCACGGAGTTGCTGACCCGCCACGTCACGGCCATTACCGACCTTGCTCCAACGCTGCCCCTGGTGGAGGCGGGCGCGTGCAGCTGCAGCAGGTGGTGCTGAATCTGATTCTGAACGGCGCCGATGCGATGAGCGGGATCGAGGCGGCGGAACGGACGCTGACCATCCGCACCGAGGCGGTCGGTGCGGAAGTACGACTCTGCGTCGTCGACTGCGGGGCGGGCGTCGCGGAGGCAGATCTGAAGAAGGTGTTCGACGCGTTCTGGAGCACCAAGCCCGGAGGCATGGGCATCGGGCTCGCGATCTGCCGGTCGATCGTCGATGCACACCATGGAAGGCTGACGGCAGCCAACAATCCCGGCGGCGGCGCAACCTTCTGCGTCACCTTGCCGGCACGGGAGCAAGCATGATCACGAGCTCCGCTCAGCCGACCGTGTTCGTTGTCGATGACGACACTGCGGTGCTGAAAGCGCTCTCACGCGTCCTGCGCGAGGACGGTTGGCGCGTGGAGGCGTTTGGCTCGGCCGAAGCATTTATGGCACACCGAGATGCGAGCGCACCAGGGTGCCTCGTGCTCGACGTTTCGTTGCCGGGCCTCGACGGGCTCGAACTGCAGCGTCGACTGACCGAGGCGGGGCGCGCGTTGCCGATCGTCTTCCTCACCGGGCACGGCGATATCCCGATGAGCGTGCGCGCGATCAAGTCCGGTGCCGTCGATTTCCTGACCAAGCCGGTTCAGTCCGACGTGCTGCTCGCCGCAGTGCGCGCGGCGATCGATCAGGACGCATCGGCTCGGCGAGCCGCAGCCGATGGAGCGCTAGTCGAGCAACGGCTGGCATCTCTTACGCCACGCGAGCGCGAGGTATTGGCCGCACTGGCGGCGGGCAGACTCAACAAGCAGATTGCCGCCGATCTTGGCATCGTCGAGCAGACCGTCAAGTTCCATCGGGCGCACATCATGGAGCGGATGCAGGCAAGGACGGTGGCCGAGCTGATGCACATCGCCGCGAGACTCGGCGTCGGGCAAGAAGCCTACGTGCACGGCGAGTCCACACCCTCGAACCAGCTCGCGCCGAAGCCTTGAGCGGCCGGCGGCAATGCAGTGCACTTGACCGCGTGCTGCCATGGTCACCGAGGCTGGCAAGAGGTAGACTTGTGCCTACAATTTTCGTATTGAGGACATTTTGTGGAAGCGAGCATTCGAGAACTGCGGGCGCGCTTGAGCGAATACATCCGTAAGGTTCAAGCCGGTGAAACCGTGACGATCAGCATCCACAAGCGTCCAGTCGCGAAGATCGTTCCCCTGAAAGAGCAAACCGATCTGTCGGACCTTCTCGACGAACCGGGCATCCTTTGGAACGGCGAAAAACCCGCACCCATGAAACGCCGCGAGGCGGTACCGGGGGGAGCACCTCTGTCCGACTGGGTCGCCGAGGACAGGCGTTGATCGGCTACCTTGACACGTCTGCCCTGGTCAAGCTCTTTGTCCTGGAGCAGGGGTCGAAGGAAGTGGACGAGATCGCGTCCAGGGCGGACGCCTTGGCAACCTCGGTAGTCGCCTATGCGGAGGCGCGGGCAAGCTTCGCGCGATTGCTTCGAGAGGGGCTGACTACCGCACGTAAGCACGGCGAGCGCGTGGCCAAGCTCAACAACGATTGGGAGAGATACGTTCGCGTCGAGCTCACGCCCGCGCTGGCGAGGTCTTCCGGAGAGACGGCTGAGGCTTACGGGCTGCGTGGCTTTGATGCGATTCATCTGGCAAGCGCCCTTTCGCTTCGAGATCGAATCGAGATTCCCGTTGTGTTTGCAGTATTTGATCAGCGACTACGCGGCGCGGCGACTAGCGCAGGTCTGGAGGTCTTACCCTGAGAATCTGACGCTTGCCAAATTGCGGCTACAGGGATGCGGGTGCGAAGGGCCTGCGCGCTTTCGGACCGACCGTGCTTTGCGCCGAGGTCCCGTCAACTCTATCAACCTGCGCGTCCGACTTACCCTTGCGCGCGACGGTCACCGCTCACGACTGAACCAAAGTCTAGTTCCGGCCGCTGTAATAAGGCTGTAGCGTCTCTGCGGTGAAAAGCGCCGAACTGTGTGTCGCCGTGGTGGACGACGAGGCGTCCGTGCGCAAGGCGCTCGGGCGCCTGCTGCGTCTGGCTGACTACGATGTTGTCGCATTCGCTTCCGGCAACGAGTTTCTCGCTTCGCTCGATGCGCGACGTCCCGACTGCGTGATCCTCGACGTGCACATGGCCGGTCTGTCCGGTTTCGATGTGCAGTCGCGGTTGCGCGCCGCCCACATTGGCGTTCCCGTCGTCTTCATCACCGCGAGCGACGATCTTGCGCTCGATCGGACGGTCGTAGAGGCCGGGGGCCTGCGCCTTCTGCGCAAGCCGTTCTCCAACGAAGAGTTCCTCGATGCAGTCGGTGCGGCCCTCCACGCCGAGCCGCGCGACGCTCCATGAACCGCTGCGTCGGCCGACGCGGACGCCGTCACTAAACGAAAGTCTAGTTCCCGACGCGCCCGAATGGCGGTACAAGCAGGGGCAAACCTTGCGCGCAGGGCATGCGGGGATGCTCCCCAACATTTTTCAGCAGCCTGAACGGAGAGATAAAGTGGATAAAGCGAATAGAAAGTGGCTGACGACTCTAATGGTGGCCCTGAGCTGCCTCGGAATTCTTACCGCAGTGACGGCCGCGGAGGAGAAGCCCTCGGGCACGGTGCAGATCACGAGCAAATCGGTTGCGCTCGGCATCGGCGTGAGCTGGGGTGACGGGACCCTCACCTACCAAGGCGGGACCCACCAATTCTCCATCGACGGGCTGACGGTTGTCGATCTCGGTATCTCGAGCGTCTCCACGACGGGCGAGGTGTTTCACCTCAAGAAATTGTCTGACTTCAGCGGCAACTACGTAGCGGGGCAGGCGGGGATCGCCATCGCGGGTGGCGTTAACGAAGTCATCATGAAGAACGAGCACGGGGTCGTCCTGCGCATGCGCGGGACGGAGCAGGGTGTCAAGCTCACGTTGGGTCCGCAGGGCGTGAGGATCAAGCTGAAGAGCTGAGTCTTGTGCATTCGAGTGATCGCAAATGGGAGATGAGATGAGCATGCAACGATTGATTTTCGTAGCCGCCGCCGCAATCGGACTCGCGCTGGGTGCAGCATCGCCGGCACTTGCACAGGCACCGGCCAAGAAGCCCAACATCCTGTTCATCATGGCCGACGACATCGGCTGGATGCAGGTGGTTGCCTACCAGGATGGACTGGGGCTTGGGGAAACACCGAATATCGACCGCATCGCGAAGGAGGGCGCGAGATTCGTCGATTACGTCGCGATGCAGAGCTGCACGTCAGGCCGCAATGCCTTCTTCACCGGCATGTACCCGCTGCGCACCGGCATGATCCCGCCGCAGCTCCCGGGCAGCCCAACCTACTTGAAACCGGGCACCCCGGCGCTGGCCAAGCTCATGTTGGATCTCGGCTACAACACCGGTGAGTTCGGCAAGAACCACCTGGGCGACCATACGGCGTCGCTGCCGACGGCACACGGCTTCCAGGAGTACTGGGGATATCTCTACCACCTCGACGCCATGCAGCAGGTGAGCTTCCACGACATCAACTCCAGCCCGACGGTGCAGGGGATCGCGCCGCCGTGCAAGAACACACCGGTCCCGGGCTTGCCCGAGGTTCCCGGCGCCGTGGACCCAAAGACCACGGTCTGCCTGACCCCGCCGCGCCCGGTCATCGCGTGCAAGTCCTCTGATGGCACCGACAAGAATCAGTCCTGCAAGGATGAAGGCCCGTTGACCCTGGAGCGGTCGAAGACGGTGGACGAGGAAATCTCGGCCAAGGTGATCGACTTCCTCGACCGCAACGACCCGAAGAAGACCAACAAGCCCTTCTTCGTCTGGTACAACCCGGCACGCATGCACGTCACCACGGTGCTGTCGCCGAAGTACGAGGCCATGCTGGGCGTGAAGGGCGGCAAGGACTGGGGCGCCAACGAAGCCGGCATGAAGCAGCTGGACGACAACGTCGGCGTCGTCCTCAAGAAGCTCGCGGACATGGGCCAGCTCGACAACACCATCGTGGTCTTCACCACCGACAACGGCGCCGAGACGATCAGCTTCCCCGACGGTGGCATTACGCCGTTCAACGGGCAGAAGGGCGAGCCCATGGAAGGCGGCTACCGCTCGCCGATGATGGTCCGCTGGCCGGGGGTCATCAAGCCGGGGCAGGTCAAGACCCAGTTGTTCGCCGCGCTCGACTGGATGCCCACGCTGGTGGAGATCGCCGGCGGTCCGAAGGGCGATGGGCTGAAAAAGCAGATCGAGGCCGGCAAGTACCCGGGCTTCGTCAAGACCACGCTCGACGGCGTCAACCAGATCGACTACCTGACCGGCAAGTCCGACAAGTCGGCGCGGGATTTCTTCTACTACTTCGCGGGCGCGACCCCTGCGGCGGTGCGCTACAAGAACTGGAAGATGTACTACAACGTTCCCGAGGCCGGCGCGGACGGTTGGCTGTTGCCTCTCATCCCGCTTCACTGGACGGCGGTGCAGAACATCAAGCGGGACCCGTTCGAGCAGGCAGTCGGGCCGGGCCAGAAGACGGCGATGAGCCTTGGTGGCGCACTTGCGGGTCCGGTTACCGCGTATCAATACGACTGGAACATGCTGCCCATCGGCCAGCAGCTGTGGCTCCAGTGGTTCGAGACGCTGCAGAAGTTCCCGCCGCTACAGGCGCCGGCTAGCTACAACCTCACGCAGGTGATGGAGCAGATCAAGGCCCAGCATCAGGACAAGTAAGGCTGCAATGCAGGCGTGAATTTGAGGTGAACGGGCGGCCCGAAAGGGTCGCCCGTTTTACCTTCCTAACGGAGATAGAAATGAATGCACTGCCGACATACTTAGTCGGTATCCGGCTGTTTGTGCTCACCGTCCTGCTCGTCATGGGCACGCACGCGCAGGCGCAAAACGGCCCTCTTGCATCATGGAACGACGGCCCCGCCAAGCAGGCAATCGTCGAGTTCGTACAGACGACCACGACGCAGGGCAGTCCCAACTTCGTCCCTCCGGCCGAGCGCATCGCGACTTTCGACCAGGATGGGACGCTGTGGGTCGAGCATCCGATGTACTCGCAGGTGGTGTATTGCCTCGACCGCGTTCCCGCGGTCGTCAAGGCGAAGCCGGAGCTTGCGAAGGTCGAACCGTTCAAGACCGTGCTGTCCGGCAACCGCGAGGCGATGGCGAAGCTCTCGCTGAAAGATCTGGAGAAGATCCTCGCCGCGACGCTGACCGGCATGTCGGTCGACGCGTTCAACGCCGAAGCGAAGAAGTGGCTCGAGACGGCCAAGGACCCGCGCTGGAAGCGATCCTATACCGAGCTCACATACCTCCCGATGCAGGAAGTGCTGAAGTACCTGCGTGCGAACGGTTACAAGACCTACATCGTCACCGGCGGCGGCCAGGACTTCGTGCGCGTGTACTCCGAGGCGGTGTACGGCATCCCGCCCGAGCAGGTGGTCGGCACCGCGGGGGGCACGAAGTACGGCTATGCCAAGGACGGCAAGCCGTTTCTCACGAAGGAGCCCAAGCTTCTCCTGAACGACAACAACGCCGGCAAGCCCGAGGGCATCCATCTCATGATCGGCCGCCGGCCGTACGCAGCGTTCGGCAACTCGACCGGCGACCGGCAGATGCTGGAGTACACGAAAGCCGGCGAAGGCGCGCGTCTTTCGATGATCGTTCTGCACGACGACGCGACGCGCGAGTATGCCTACGGCCCGGCCCAGGGACTGCCCGCCACCAAGGTCGGCACGTTAACCCAGGCGCTGTACGACGAGGCGAAGAAGCAGAGCTGGGTCGTCATCAGCATGAAGAACGACTGGCGACGCATCTTCGCCTTCGAGCCATAGCCAAGAGGACGACCATGCAGGAACGCTCGCGCCAGATGGTGATCCTGGCCGCCGGCCTGCTCGGGGTGTCCGGGGCTGCGCTTGCCGATGACACGGAGGCGCTGGCGAAGGCGGCGCAGAACCCGATCGCGAACATGATCAGCCTGCCGTTCCAGAACAACACGACGGTGAATGCCGGACCCGAGAAGCAGACGCAGAACGTCCTCAACATCCAGCCGGTCCTTCCGGTCAAGCTCGACGACGACTGGAACCTGATTACGCGGACCATCCTGCCGGTCATTTCCCAGCCGCCTTTTGCACCCGATCAGGACCGGGTGAACGGCATCGGGGACACCCAGGTCGAGCTGTTCGTCTCGCCGGGCAAGCCGGGGAAGCTGATCTGGGGTGTCGGACCGATCCTGCAACTGCCGACCAATTCCAACGACGCGCTCGGCACCAAGAAATGGGGCATCGGCCCCGCGGCCGTGCTGCTCAAGAGCGAAGGACACTGGCTGTACGGCGTGGTGGCCAACAACGTCTGGTCCTTCGCGGGCCCGGGCGACGCGGCCTCGATCAACCAGATGCTGATCCAATACTTCATCAACTACAACTTCGCAGAGGGTTGGTACGCGACCAGCTCGCCGGACATCACGGCGAACTGGAAGGCCGACAGCAACGACCGCTGGACGCTGCCCATCGGGGGCGGCATTGGCAAGATCTTCAAGATCGGGGACCAGGCAATGAACGGCCAGGTGCAAGCGTTCTACAACGTGGTGTCGCCGGACAACGTCGGCGGCAACTGGACGATCCGGGTGCAGTTGCAGTTCTTGTTTCCGAAGTAACGCCCCCGGATGGCTGCGTGTGACGTCCGTTCAGCGCTGTCGGGATCGAATCTCCGGGATAATCGTGCGTTGTCCCACTACCCATCGCTGACATGATTCCTGCACCATCGCCTGGAGCGAAATTCTCCCTCGTTGCGGGCGGACCCACCCACTGGCTCCAGGAGCGCCTCGGTCTGATCAAGCCGGGGTCGCCCAATCTCGCGCGGAGAGCCGGACTCTCCGTGTTGCTGACCTGGGTGCCGCTCCTCGTGCTCTCGGCGGCGCAAGGGCTCGCGATCGGGGACACAGTGAGACTGCCGTTCCTGTACGACTTCGCTGCTTACACCCGCTTCCTGATCGCGATTCCACTGCTCATCCTGGCCGAAGGGTTGATCGAACGCCGTGTGGCTGAAGTCCTGGCGCATTTCATTCACTCTGGCCTCGTTCCGGAAAGCAGCCTTCCGCGCTATGAGGCTGCGCTGGACGGTGGCAGAAAGCTGCGCGACTCCACCCTGGCGGAATTGGTGCTGCTGGGACTCACCGCGGTAAGTGTCGTCGTCGCTAACGACGAGTTCCCTTTCGACTTTTCCACCTGGCGGTCCCTCGTGTCGGACTCGGTTCACGCACGCACGTGGGCCGGCTGGTGGCATCTGGTGGTCGGGGTGGGTCTGTTTCAGTTTCTGGTCTGGCGATGGCTCTGGAGATTGTTCATCTGGTACGCGTTTCTCTGGCGCGTATCGAGGCTCAATTTGAGATTGATCCCCACCCACCCAGACGGGGCGGCGGGCTTGGGTTTCGTGGGAGAAACCCAACGCTTCTTCTGGAGCATCGTCTTCGCCTTCTCGGCCACGACAGCCGGCGTCTTGGCGAACGAGATCGTGTATGCGGGAGTCTCCCTCCGAAGCTATGAGATTCCCCTTGCGGGATACGTGTTGGTGGTGCTGCTCCTTTTTCTGGGTCCTCTGCTCATGTTCATGCCGCGAATGATCGCGGCGAAGATCAAGAGCCAGCACGACTATAGCGCGCTCGCGATCCTTCACAACCAAATGTTCGACGGGAAGTGGGTGCAAGGGGACAATCCCAAGGGTGAACCGGTACTCGGCGCGCCGGATATCTCTTCGCTCGCCGATCTGGGCAACGCCTATGCCGTGCTGGACAGGATGCGGCCCGTTCCTTTCGATCCGGCGGACGCAGTGGTTCTGGCGCTGGCCGCGCTCATCCCCATGACGCCATTGTTGCTGACGGTGATGCCGCTTGAGCGGATGCTCGAGTTGATGTCGAAGGTGCTGGTTTAGGAGTCGATGATGACTGCGCTCGATCAGGAAGGCACCGCGGCGAAGGTTCAAAAGCGGTCCGTGAAGGCATCACGGCAATCGTCGGCCATGAACGAGCCGGCGGCCCGCCCGCGTCCGTCCCGGGCCGAGCTCTATGCGAGGGGCAAGAGCCTGCGGGACCAGTGCCCGCGAACGTCGCACGCGGTGTGGAAAGCAGCCGACAATCGACCGGATCCTTTGCAATTGCTGGAGGGATCGAACAAGGGACGCATTCCGGAGCTGATCCCCATTCGGTACGGGCGCATGGTGCGCACGCCGTTCACCTTCTACCGGGGGGCGGCGCTCAACATGGCGGCGGATTTGGCCGACACGCCCGCAACCGGCCTGCGCGTGCAGGCTTGTGGCGATGCCCATCTGCTCAACTTCGGCGCATTCGCCACACCGGAACGGCGGGTCAATTTCGATATCAACGACCTGGACGAAACCCTTCCCGCCCCCTGGGAATGGGACGTCAAGCGCCTCGCCGCGAGCTTCGTTGTTGCCTGTCGGAGCAACGGTTTCACAGAACCCTGCGCCCGCGATGCCGTGCTGGCCTGCGTTCGGTCGTATCGCGAACACATGACGGAATACAGCCAGATGCGCGTCCTCGACGTGTGGTATGCCCACATCGACCTGGAGGACCTGACCGCAACGATCGAGGACGTGCAAGCGAGCAGGCGGATTCAGAAACGATTGGCGACGGCTCGCGCTCGCAGCGTAGCGGAACACGATTTCCCGAAGCTCGCGGACTTCACTGGTCAGACGCCGACCATTAAGGACAACGCGCCGCTGATCTACCACCCCGGTGAAGAGGGCGGGGAGGATCTGCTTTCGCGGACCCGGGCAGCGTTTGGCGACTATCGGCAATCCATGCAGGAAGACCGGCGCGTGCTCATCGACCGTTATGAACTGAAGGACATCGCGATGAAGGTCGTCGGGGTCGGCAGCGTCGGCACCTTTTGCGCGGTGATGCTGCTAATGGCGAGCGAACAGGATCCGCTATTCCTCCAGGTCAAGGAGGCACGCGCATCGGTCCTGGATGGCGTATGCCGGCAAGAGCATCTACGCCAATCATGGGCAGCGGGTCGTAAATGGATACCGGCTCATGCAATCGGCGAGCGACATCTTCCTCGGCTGGACGGAAGGTAAGCTCGGCCGGCATTTCTATGTGCGCCAACTCAAGGACATGAAGCTCACGCCGCTGGTCGAGCTGTTCAGTCCAGTCATGATGACGCAGTACGCCGAGATCTGCGGCTGGGCGCTGGCGCGCGCCCACGCCCGCTCCGGCGAGCCCGCGGCGATCAGCGGGTACTTGGGCAAGAGCGACGTTTTCGACAACGCCATCGCGAAGTTCTGCGTCGCCTACGCGGATCAGAATGAGCGCGACCACGAAGTCCTCAGGAAGGCGGTGCAGGCCGGGCGCGTGGAAGTGATCATGGAACAGGATTAGTGGCTGGGAAAGGCGCCTCGCCGGACGCGCGGCGGGAGGTTTTTTGAACGCAGTGAACACATCGACAGTGAGGAAATAGATGAACGCGAAAAACCATTCAACGGTGCTGCTCCGGAAGGCGCTACCGCCGCTCCTTTTCCTTGCCGCCAGCGTGGCGCTCTTGGGCGGCTGCGCAAGCACTGAGTCCGCAATGGCCTCTCTCACCAAGTGCACTGGATCGAAACTCAACCCCGAGCAACAGCAACAGCAGCGGCAGAAAGAGGTAGCACTGCGGGATAGCACGCTCGCCGAGCTCTACAGGAACAAGCCGCAGGCGAAGGAGGAGATCGCGAAATCCGTCGGCTACGCGGTCTTCGACATCTCGGGGCGCTACCTCCTGCTCGCCGTCGAAGCGAACGGCAAAGGGGTGCTGACCGACAGGACGACCAACCAAGTCGTCTACATGGAGGCATTGAAACTCGGGACGGGGCTCTCCCTGGGCTACGAGGACTATCGGTTGATCATGATCTTCAACAACAAGGCCTTCATGGAGCAGTTCAAGAAGGACGGCGCCGACGTCAGCGGGGACGCGCGACTCGTGGCAAAAGGAGTCGGCGGCATGAGCGTGAACGTCGGCACCGCCGATTCGTTCAATCCGGAGGTGAAGATCTACCAGATCACGGATAAGGGGCTCGCCGTCAAGGCGTTCTGGGGCGCCACAGGCTTCAAGCCGGACTGCGACTTAACGTGAAACACCATTTGCGCAACTGTGGCCGCGGCGTGACCACGTCGTGAGCTGTTGGTAGTCTTGCATCCACGGAAATACTTACCCGAAGGGAGATCGCAGAAATGAAAGCACGAGTATTGGCATTGCCGATCAGCCTGTTGTTGATCGCCGGTTGTGTGTCGGAGCAGAAGTACGACAAGGAGGTCCAGCAGGCGCAAACGTACCAGTCGCTGGACAAAACAGGAAGCGGCGCTGAACCAGCAACTGCAGGCGGAGATCAAGGCTGACCAGGTCCAGATCAAGCAGTTGCAGGGCCGCCTGGTCGTGACCTTCGTCGATGAGATCCTGTTCGCCTCGGGTAGCGCCGAGATGAACGCGCAGGGTCGAAGCGTAATCGACAAGGCCGTGCCGACCCTCTCGACTCTGACCGGCCATTGGATCGAGGTGCAAGGCTATACCGACAACGAGCCCATCGGACCCGCGCTGAGAGCACGCTATCCCACAAACTGGGAGCTCTCCACCGCGCGCGCTACCGATGTCGTGAGGCACCTCCAGGCGAAAGGCGTGAACCCTGGATATCTGATGGCGGCAGGGTTCTCGCAGTATCAGCCTGTGGCGTCCAATGACACGCCGGCGGGGCGGAAGAAGAACCGCAGAATCGACATCGTGCTGCGCGCGAAATAGCAGAGTACGGCGGCTGCGGTGACTACGGCAGTGATGACGGCGTACTGAGCAGGTAAATGGTGAGACGGGGAGCCGCAAGGCCCCCGTTCTCTCTGCGTGTCGCATCGTGCGTGCAGTCTCATACGGGGATGCCATGAGCAAGGTATTCGAGAAACTCAAAGAAGAGTTCGTCGCGCTGCTCCCGCCGACGATTTTTTTCTTCATTACCCTGCACCTCGTTGCGGTCATCCGTGTGCTGATGCTGAAGGGAACCGGGATTCCGGTCAGCACGCCGTTGCAGGTGACGATAGCCGCCCTGATCCTGGGCAAGGCGGTACTTATCGCGGATCTACTGCCGTTCATCAATCTCTATCCGCACAAGCCGCTCATCTATAACGTCGCCTGGAAAACGGCGATCTACCTTCTGATGTCGATGTTTGTCCACTACCTGGAGCGCCTCATCGACTTCTGGAAAGAGGCTGGCAGTTTCGTTGCCGGCAACCAGAGACTCCTCTCCGAGATGGTGTGGCCGCATTTCTGGGCGATCCAGATTCTGCTGCTCGTATTGATTGCTTTCTACTGCACGATCCATGAGCTCGTGCGTGCGATCGGGCGGGACCAATTTCTCAAAATGTTTCTTGGACGACCACCGACGGCGCAGGCTTGACTGCTGTAACAAAATGCGCCCGACGATCTTCCTGCACGACGATGCGAAGCGCGCGTCACCGGGGGCGCAGATCGAGAAGGCTGGGGGCGCTCGTCAAGGCACTGGAGCCGAAGTATCAGGTGGTCACGCAGCCCGGTCCGGGCGTGCTGGTGACGCGCATCACGCTGGTCGATCTGGTTCCGGTGAATGTGGCGGAAGAACGTGATTACCGGGCGGCGCCGTTCGGGGCAGGCGTCGTCGCGGAGCTCGCAGAGGGACCCGTGACGGGCGAAGGCTTCGGTTCCGCGCCGTTCCTGGGCGCACGGGCACAGCGCGATCAGTCGATGTCGAGCGTGGTTCGCATGCTCCGCGTCGATCGGGCCGCGCGCTGCCGCCGCAGCAGCGTGCGGCAGCGGGGGTTCGGCAGCAGGCTACTTGCTCTGGCTGAGCCGCGCGGGCGGCGGACGGGACTCGACCGGTTGTCCTTCGGCCGCAGCGGGGGCGGTCGGCGACGAGGTGACCACGTCGCGATAGACGAGGATCTCGACTCTGCGATTCTTCGCGCGCCCCGTGGGGGTGTGGTTGGTGGACAGAGGTGCGCTCTCGCCGTAAGAAACGGGGATCACCTGCAGCGGGTCCGTCGCCGTTTTTGCGGTCAGGTAGCGGGCCACGGCGGCCGCACGCTGTTGCCCCAGGTCGTAGTTGTAGTCCGTGCCCCCGGCGTTGTCCGTGTGACCCGCGACGACGATGGTGGTGCCGTCCAAACCGCCCGGCTGGGCTTTCAAGTCGTTCAGGGTGGCATCGATCTCCTTCTTGGCCTGATTCGGCAGCTGGGCCGAGCCGAAGCCGAAGATCGCCCCATCCTTCACGTCGATCACCACGCGCCGCTCTACCTTCAGATTGGCGATGGCGTTCAAGGCCTGCTCGGACTTGGCATCGACGACACGCAGCGTGCCCTCGACCCCGGTCAGGCGTCCGCCCAGGTTATTGATCTGACGCTCCGCCTGGGTCAGGCGCTCGTCATACGTCGATACTTGCGTGGTGACCGGTTCCATCTGGGTCTTGACCCAGTCCCGCGTGGCGATGCACCCCTGCATCATGAGCAAGGCCGTCGCTGCCCCGGCAACAACGACTGCCCTCGTCCCGATTCGCGCTTCAGTTTTTTTCATCAACTTTTCTCCTGACCCTTCAAGCAAGGATTTCGATTACCGTCTCCTGCGGAGACACGTGTGGTCAGACCTTTCGTTCTCGACTCCTTGCAACCTCGGAGCTGCTTTCTGGAGGGCACATCCACCGATACTTACCGCTAGGCATTTTGCGGGCAGCGAACTTACAGATTACTTACATGACCCACGAATCGCCACGGCTGAATCCGGGAATCGGTGCCTGGCAGAAGTGTCAAAGCGATGTTTGGTGCTGCACTCTAGGAGAGGAGGCGCGATGAGCGAGTACCGAGTGTTGACTCCGCGCGAGGCGGAGGCAGTGGTCGAGGACCGGATCGAGGGTTTTGGCCTGGGCGCGCTGCCCCGCGTCGCCGTGAACGAGCTCACCGACGGCACGTGGCGGGTGCGCTGGGATCACCTCGAGCGCACTGTCGCACCGATGACACAGGACGCCTGGCACGCGTGGCTCGAAGAAAACGTGGGATCCCTGGATGCCGGGGACCTCGAGACGACGGAGAGCTGAGCCGCGTCATTCCGAGACGACGTTGCGCCCCTTTTCCTTGGCCCGATAGAGCGCCTCGTCCGCTGCATGGAGCAGCTCCTGCAGGGTCTTGGCCGGCGGGCTGCTCGAGATGCCACAGGAGATGGTCGCAGGCGCGGCGAGCTTGAGGCGACTGCCGGGCGTCTCGGCCGCCACTGCGCCGCGCAGCCGCTCCGCCACCGCCAGTGCGGCGTGGCGGGCCGTGTCGGGCAGCAGCACGCAGAACTCGTCGCCCCCGAAGCGCGCGAGCAGGTCGCCGGGGCGAAGGTGATTACTGAGCACGTCGGCCACGACGCAAATCAGCATGTCCCCAGCCAAATGCCCGGCCTGGTCGTTGAAGGCCTTGAGGCTATCCAGGTCGATCAGCACGAGGCTTACGGGCACGTCGTCGTGTTCGCTCCGCTCCAACTGTCGCCGGAATGCCTCGTTCATCCAGCGCCGGTTATGCAGGCCGGTGAGGCCGTCGGTGCTCGCCGCATGCTCGAGCTCGCGCTGCCGATCGAGCCCGTTCACGATGACGCTGTTGTCGTGTCGCATGCGCCGCGAGAGTATGTACAGCAGATTGCGGGCGACTGCGTGCGACGTATTGACGAGGGACCAGACCACCGGCTCGGGAATGGCGAGGAGCCGGGTGTCCTCCAGCGCTACCACGGTCGCGGAGATCGGTTCGCCGTCGACCGCCGACATCTCCCCAACGCACTCGCCGGCATCGATGACGGTGTGGGAGGGCGAATCGCTTCCGGCGAGATGGATGCTCACCCGTCCGCGGATGACCACGAAAACGTCCTGGCTCGGCGCTTCGCCCTGGGTGAGCAGCGTTTCGCTTTCCCGCAGGTCGCGAACCGGGCAGTCGCCCAACAGGTGATCCACCAGCTCGATGTCGACGCCGCGAAAGAGGCGCGAGGCAGCCAGTGCGTGCCAGTCGGCCTCGGTGAGGGTGTTGGTCATGTTTGGAAGGACGTCCTCGCGCTCACTCTGCGTCTGCGGCGTGGCGCGCCGGTTGGATCGGAGATTTTATGACGACTATAGCCCGAATTCCGGCCCCGCGGTAGCCTCGCGCGGCCTCGAGGACGACGCCCGACTTCAGGACCTCGGCGCCGGGTCGACCTGCACCGGGAAGGATTTCTGGAACTTGAGATCGTGGGAGTCCTCCACCTCGACCACGATCTCGCCGCTTTTCCGCGGAATGAAGTTGAAGCGCAGATACGGATCCTCCGAAATGCTGAAGTCCATGTCGGCCGACAGCAGCGTCGTGCCATCGTAGGTGACCTTCACCTTCGACACGAAATGCGAGGGAATGTACATCACCGTGATCTGGTTCAGCTCGAAGCCGGTGTTGTTCGGATGGCTGATCTGGAGTTGCACCGGGCTCAGTCGGTTGGCCACGATGTCGTCGGCGAGGCGCACGCGGATCTTGCCGAGGTCGGCTGCCTGCTGCGCGAGGTCCTTGTTCGGCGGCTGGGTGCACCCGCCGGAGATCTTGGCGTAACGCGACGCCATGTGCAGTTGTCCGTCCGAGAGCTCGGCGACCACGCGGACATGGCCGTACTCCTGCACGCGGATCCGCGTTTCCAGCTCGGCCATGCCGACCTCGGGCGAGAACTCCCAGGTGGCTCCTACCGGCGAGGGGTTCTTGTCCACCACCAGATACAGACGCCTGATGTAGAGCTCGGGGCTCTGCGCCATGCGGGGACGAATCGCGATCGGGACCGCGGCGCCGAAGGCCTGCCGGCGCGGCATCTCGAGCGCAATGACGCCGCCGACATCGAAGATGGGCCGATCCTGGAAGAGCACCTTCCGGATCCTGAGCCACTCCTCCGAGGAATCGTTGTCCGCGGCGTCGAGCGGCAGTCCGCCCGGCGCGGCCCAGGCCGGGGCAACCGCAGTGAGCAACACGACCAACCCCAGCCACATGCGGCCCACGACTGCCCGCGCAACTACGATCATTTGCTTCCCCGGTTTCGCACAGCGAGCGCAAAGCAGCGATGGACAGCGTCGGCGCAACTGTATGAACATATGCGCCGCACCAAGTTCGGGAGCGGCGACCGCCGCGCTCCAGCGGCGGGCCGGCTCGTCCTGTCCACCGACGCGGCCTGGGGCTCGTTGAACGATCCTCCCGCAGCGCAGGCAGAGCTCCCGTCTGCTCGCACTGCATCCAGAACTCGAACATTATGCGCCGGCAAAACCTCACTTGCTCGTCGTTTGGGCGCGCGATCGCGCTCGGCCTCTGCCTTGTGCTGGCGGCCTGCGCGACCCCCGACGCCACGGTCAGGGAGCCGCGGGGTCCGCTCGGCGGGGCTGCCGCGCCGCCACTGCCCGCGACGGTTGCACCGCCGGCTGCGGTGGACGATACCGACGCCCGCGCGCGACCCGACGAGGAAGCGCTCCCGGACCTCGACCGTCGGGACAACGTGTATTTCTCCCAGGGCTCCACCTACATCGACGATGCCGGCAGAGAAACGATCAGGCAGCATGCCGAGAGGTTGAAGGGCGATCGGCGGCTGGTGCTGATGCTGATCGGCCACGGCACGGACCGCGGCAGCACGGAATACAAGGTCGCGCTCGGCCAGAAACGCGTCGACGCGGTCGCGGAAGAGTTGCGCTCGGCGGGCGCCACTTCGAGTCAGATCCGCAAGCGGAGCTACCCGTCGGGCAAGTCTGCGAGGGACCGCTGCTCGACCGAAGCCTGCCACCAGTTGGACCGCCGGGTCGAACTGCGCTACATCGACCTCAAGACCCCGCCGAACCGGCGCGTGCCATGACACGATCGCTGTCGTCATTCGGCGACATCTGTATTCCCGAGTATTGTCGGGGGTATGATCCACGCACCGTCCGGAGGGCGGCGGATTGTTTCCCCATCGACAACGAACAAGGGAGTAGGACATGTTGAAGAAACTGGTTCTGGGCACGATTGCGGCCGGACTGCTGGCGGGTACGGCGTGGGCCGTCGAATATGGCACTGCGGCGGAAGCGAAGGCGATGCTCGAGAAGGCGGTCGCGGCCGTGAAGGCAGACAAGCCCGGTGCGCTGGCGAAGTTTCAGAAGGGCGAGGGCGGCTTCAAGGATCGCGACCTGTACCCATACTGCGGTGGGGCCGACGGCATGGTGACCGCTCACCCGACCCTCCTCGGCAAGAGCCTGAAGGATCTGAAGGACAAGCAGGGCAAGCCGATCGGCGAAGAGATGTACAAGAACGCGCAGGAAGGAAAGATCTCCGAGGTCTCGTACATGTGGCCGCGCCCGGGCACTACCGAACCATTGGTGCAGAAGGTGACCTACTATACCAAGGTCGGCGACCAGATCTGCGCGGTCGGCTATTACAAGTAATCCCCTGCCGCCGCCGCAGCGGGCTCAGCCCGCTCGGCGGGCCAGTGAGGCCGTGGACGAGCGTCTGCGGCCTTTTCGTTTTCTGTGGACGGCGAGGCGACCCGACGGCCGGATACCCGATCCGCGCCCGTCCCGGTCGGAGGCTTCGGGATGCTGGGGTAGAATGCGGCTTTCCTTGTTGAGGGACGAGACATGACGAAGCGCCGCGATCGAGAGCTGGGGATGGACCGGCCGATCTCGCGCCGGGACTTCCTGAGCGGCGTCGCTGCCGGCGCGGCAGGGCTTCTCGTCGCACCGCGGTGGCTCCGGGCGGCGGCAGTCGCAAGCCCCGCCGCGGCGCTCGCGTCCGACTACTATCCGCCTGCGCTTACCGGCCTGCGGGGCAGCCACGAGGGCTCGTACGCGGTTGCCCACGCAGTCCGCAACGGCGATCTGCGAGTCGACGAGCAAGCGGCCGACGATACCGGTGAGCGCTACGACCTGATCGTGGTCGGGGCCGGCATCAGCGGGCTCGCGGCGGCGTACTACTTTCGCCAGGTTGCAGGCCCCGACGCCCGCATCCTGATCCTCGACAATCACGACGACTTCGGCGGTCACGCCAAGCGCAACGAGTTCACCGTGGGCGATCGCACGCTCCTCTCCTTCGGCGGTACGTGGTCGATCGAAAGCCCAGGCCCCTACAGCCCGCACGCGAAGGCGCTGCTCGAAGGGCTCGGCATCGACGTCAAGGGATTCTCGAAGGTGGTCGACCGCCGTCTCTATCGTTCACTCGGGCTCGGCTCGGGCGTCTTCTTCGACAGCGAAACCTTCGGCGTCGACCGGCTGGTGCCGCGCCCGCACAACAGCGGGTGGCTCGGCAAAGCGGCGGACGCGGTGGCGATGCAGCGCTTTCTCGCGGCAACACCGCTCTCCGCCGCGGCGCAGGCGGACCTGTGGCGCCTGCAGCACGGACGCGTCGACTACCTGTCCGGCCTCGGTTCGGACGAGAAGAAAGCGCGTTTGGCGCGCATGAGCTACCGCGACTATCTCCTGCAGATCGCGAAATGCGATCCCGGCGTGCTCCCCTTCCTGCAGACGTTGCCGCACGGGCTCTATGGCGTCGGCATCGATGCGGTGCCAGCGCAGGACGCGTGGGGGCTGGGTTATCCGGGCTTCGGCGGGTTGCGCCTCGACGCGAAGCCCGGCCCCGGGATGAACCACGATGCCGTGCACGCAGTGGCGGGAGACGGCGAGTCCTACTTCTATCATTTCCCCGACGGCAACGCGACGATCGCGCGTCTGCTCGTGCGGGAGCTCGTCCCGGGCGCGGTTCCCGGTCGCAGCGTCGATGACCTCGTCACGAGCCGTGCGGACTATGCGCGACTCGACCAGGCTCATGCTCGCGTGCGCGTCCGTTTGAACAGCACCGTGGTGCGCGTGGCGCACGAGGGCGATCCGGCTGCAGCGCGTGAAGTGAGCGTTGCCTACGTCGCGCACGGCAAGCTCCAGCGCGTGCGCGGCGCGCGCGTGGTGCTGGCCTGCTGGAACAACGTGATTCCGCACATCTGTCCGGAGCTTCCGGCTGCGCAGCGCGAGGCGCTCGCCTACGGCGCCAAGGTACCGCTCGTCTACACCAACGTCGTGGTCCGCAACTGGAACGCGTTCGTGAAGCTCAAGGTCTCGAACATCGAAGCACCGGGGGGCTACCACACCGGTGCGAGTCTCGACATGCCGGTCAGCATCGGCGGCTATCGCTGCACGCGCTCGCCCGCCGATCCCATCGTCGTGTGTCTGTCGCGCACACCGTGCCGCCCCGGGCTGCCGGCGCGCGACCAGCACCGTGCGGGGCGCGAGGAACTGCTGGCGACGCCGTTTTCGGAGATGGAGCGCCAGACCCGCGAGCAGCTGGGGCGCATGCTGGGCGCGGGCGGGTTCGATCCGGCGGCGGATATTCTCGCCATCACGGTCAACCGCTGGCCGCACGGCTACGCCTACCAGTACAACTCGCTGTGGGATCCGTTCTGGCTCGAAGGCGGCGAGGCACCCTGCGTGATCGGCCGCAAACCCTTCGGTCGCATCGCCATCGCAAACGCCGACTCCGCCGCATACGCCTACACCGACGGCGCCATCGACATGGCGCGGCGCGCGGTGCAGGAAGTGGTCGCGGTCACGTCCTGAAGGCGCAGCACGGTTTCTCGTTTTTCGCCGTATCCGCCGCGCAGACGCACTGCGCCTCGCACCAAACGTGGGCGAGAGGATCGCCCGATGCAGTGAGACGGTGCGCCCCTGTATCCCTGCCTCAGTCCTCTTCGCAACGCAATAAGCGCTGCATGCCTTGCAGTTGTGCGGGTCGCCGCATCGCCGCGGGGAGGCAGTGCGCGACGGATGCGACGTGCACGGTTCTTGCCGCCAGGTCCGCCTGTTTCCCGTTCCAACTTCAGGGGCACAGCCATGGATCAGCGTGTCATCACCTCCGCCGCCGTACCCTCGGTCGGCGCAGCACCTGCGCTCACCGCGCGAGACGATCGAGCGCGAATTCCTCGATCATCTCTTCTACATGCAGGGCAAGTTTCCGGCGCTCGCCACGAAGCGTGACTACTACATGGCGCTCGCCTACGTGGTGCGGGATTACCTGCTGCACCGGTGGGTGAGCACGGCGGCTGCCTACACGAAGCAGCGCTCGCGCACGGTCGCCTATCTCTCGGCAGAGTTCCTGATGGGGCCGCACCTCGGCAACAATCTGGTCAACCTCGGCATTCAAGACGTGGTGAAAAGCGCCGTCGCGGGGCTCGGGCTCGACCTCGACGAGTTGCTGCAGGAGGAGCAAGAGCCCGGGCTCGGCAACGGCGGTCTGGGCCGACTCGCCGCGTGCTTTCTCGACTCGCTCGCGACCCTCGAGATCCCTGCGCTCGGCTACGGCATCCGCTACGAGTTCGGCATCTTCGACCAGGACATCGTCGACGGCTGGCAGGTCGAGAAGACCGACAAGTGGCTGCGCTTCGGCAATCCCTGGGAGCTCGTGCGGCCGGAGTGGGCGCAGGAGGTGCGGCTCGGCGGCCGCACCGAGCACACGACCGACGAACGCGGCAAGACCCGCGTGCGCTGGATCCCGGACAAGGTGGTGCTCGGAATCCCCTACGACACGCCGATCCTGGGCTATCGCACCAACACCGCGAACACGCTGCGCCTGTGGCGGGCGGAAGCGCCGGAATCCTTCGACTTCGCGGTGTTCAACCGCGGCGACTACTACGGCGCCGTGAACACGAAGATCATCTCCGAGAACCTGACCAAGGTGCTCTACCCGAACGACGAGGCCCTGCAAGGGAAGGCGCTCAGGCTCGAGCAGCAGTACTTCTTCGTCTCGTGCTCGCTGCAGGACATGCTGCGCATCATGCGCGGACAGGGACTGCCGCTCGCCGAGTTCCCGGACAAGTTCGCGGTACAGCTGAACGACACGCATCCAGCCATCGGCGTCGCCGAGCTCATGCGCCTTCTGGTCGACGAGCACGACATGCCCTGGGAAGAAGCGTGGGACGTGACGCGCCGCACCTTTGCCTACACGAATCACACCCTGTTGCCGGAAGCGCTCGAGCGCTGGCCGCTCGGCATGTTCGGCAAGGTGCTGCCGCGTCACCTCGAGATCGTCTTCGAGATCAACGCCCGCTTTCTCGACGAGGCTCGCATCCGGTTCCTGGGAGACGAGACCCGCATCGCACGTCTCTCGCTCATCGATGAGGACGGGGAACGCTACGTCCGCATGGCGCATCTTGCCTGCGTGGGCAGCCATACGATCAACGGCGTCGCCGCACTGCACTCGGAGCTGCTCAAGGAAGACGTCTTGCGGGACTTTCACGCGCTCTGGCCCGAGAAGTTCGACAACAAGACCAACGGCGTCACGCCACGGCGCTGGCTCGCGCTCAGCAACCCGCAGCTCGCCGCGCTGATCACCGACGCGATCGGCGACGCGTGGGTGAAAGATCTGGAGCAACTCGTCCGCTTGCAGCCGCATGCTGCAGATCCTGAATTTCGCGCGCGGTGGCGAGCGGTCAAGCGCGCCAACAAGCAGCAGTTCGCGGAGCTGGTCGGCCCGCGCACGGGGGTCGCGATCGACCCCGATTCCATGTTCGACGTGCAGGTGAAACGCATCCACGAGTACAAGCGCCAGCACCTCAACATTCTGCACGTCATCGCGCTGTACCTCCGTCTGAAGGCGACGCCGAACCTCGACCTGCCGCCACGCACGTTTATCTTCGGTGGGAAGGCCGCGCCGGGCTATCACATGGCAAAGCTCATCATCAAACTGATCACGGCGGTGGGCGACCTCGTCAATCGTGATCCTGCCATCCGTGAGCGGATCCGCGTGGTGTTCGTGCCGAACTTCAACGTGAGTAGCGGTCAGCGGATCTACCCCGCGGCTGACCTTTCGGAACAGATCTCCACCGCGGGCAAGGAGGCATCGGGAACCGGCAACATGAAGTTCTCGATGAACGGCGCGCTCACCATCGGTACGCTCGACGGCGCGAACATCGAGATCCGGGAGGAAGTGGGTCCGGACAATTTCTTTCTGTTCGGCCTTGCCGCGCAGGAAGTGGCCGGCCTCAAGGCCCGGGGTTACCGGCCGCTGGATTATTACGAAGCAGAGCCCGAACTGCGCGAAGCGATCGACCTCGTGCGCGCGGGCTTCTTCGCGCGCGGGGACCGTGACCTGTTCCGGCCGCTCGTGGAGGGGCTGCTCGAGAGCGATCCGTATTTCGTGCTGGCCGACTTCGCCTCCTACAACCGCTGCCAGGAACGCGTCAGCGCGGCTTATGAAGATCGGGAAGACTGGGCACGCATGGCAATCCTCAACTGCGCCCGCTCGGGAAAATTCTCTTCGGATCGCACCATCCGCGAGTACTGCAGCGATATCTGGCGAGTGAACGCCGTGGCGGTTAACCTGATGTCGCAGGACGAGGTCAAAGCGGGCATCCTGCAGTAACGATCTCACCGGTATCGCCGTTGCCCCTGCCCGGTGCACGCGGCACCAAACAAGGGCGGAGAACCACGCGCGGGAGAGGCTAGCAGCGTCGCTCCGGATTCGAGCGTCGCCCTGGAAAGCCCCATGTGGCGGGCGTTTCGCTGCGGCGTATCGCGGCGGCCGACGAGACCCCGATTCATCGGCACGGATCATGCGGCTTCATCCCGCGATTCGTTCTCCTACCGACTGGCCATGACGAAACGAACGCGCTCCGTCGACCTCGAGCACGACACCATTCACGAGATCAGCAAGGCGCTGCGTTCGACGCCGGAGCTCGGCAAGACTCTGCGTTCTGTCGTAGACGTCCTCTCGAAGCAACTCGGGGTGTCGCATGCCATGGTCACACTCGTGACCCCGTCGGGCGAGGTGGAACTGGTGGCCTCTTCCGGCGTGGCCGACGACGAGTTCGCACGTCCGGGGCACGCCCGCAACGGCGAGTCGAGGCAACCGATGTCGATCGTCGGCGTCCCGATCAAGGCCTGCGGGCGCGACCTGGGCGTCCTGAGCTGCGCGCGCGGGCCGAGCGAACCGAACGGCAGTTTTCAGCAGGACGTACGCCTGCTTTCGATCGTTGCCCATCTGATCGGTGAGGCGGTCAAGCTCCCCGAGAGCACGAGCGACCGCGACACTCCAGTGTCTGAAGCGCGGCGCGTTCACTGAGTTTTTCTCCAGCCCTACGGGCTGTCCGCGGTTCGTTCCCTCAGTCCCGCGACCGCGTTCCGTCGCTCCCTGCTCTATAGACCGCCGTGGGCGTTCGGCGCGTCGCCTTGTCGGTGCACGGAGCTCGGACGCGGCACCAAACGAGGGCAAGAAAACCTTTCTACTTCAGAGGCTAGAGCACACGAGGCAGATCCGGGAGCGTGCCCGAGGGCGAGCATCTACGCCGCATTCGCGGTGTCGGCGCGGGCTCTGCAACGCACGCGGCCCACGTCGAAGCCGATCGGCATGGATCATGCGGTTCGCGTGCATCCCTTCGAGGCGTGCAGCGATGATGGAACGGGTGCCTCACTCCGGTGAACGCGATCTCATCACGATCTATGAGATCAGCAAGATCCTCAATTCGTCCCTCGATCTACGCCAGGGACTGAGGACCGTGGTTAACGTCCTGACCACCGACCTGGGTGTTGCGCGGGCCATGGTGACTCTCGTCACGCCTTCCGGCGACCTTGAGCTGGTGGCCGCTTCGGGAATGACGACCGAAGAGTTCGGACGCGGCCGCTTCTCTCCAGGAGAGGGCGTCACCGGGCAGATTCTGAGGAGCGGGATGCCCGCGGTCGTGCCCGACGTCTCCAGCGAACCGCTCTTCCTGAATCGCACCGGCTCCCACGATGCAGCGTCGAGCGCCGTCGTCTCCCTGGTGGGCGTTCCGATCAAGGTCGGAGGGCGCAACCTGGGCGTGCTGAGTTGCACCCGCGAGGATGCACAAGTCGCAGGCAGTTTCCAGCACGACGTGCGGCTGCTGTCCATGGTCGCCAACCTGATCGGCCAGACGGTCAAGCTGCACGAGAACGTGGCAAGCGAGCGCGAGAGCCTGATGCAGGAGAACTCGCGGCTGCAGAAGCAACTGCGTGGCGGCCACCGCATCGACAACGTCATCGGACGCAGCAAGCGGATGCAGGAAGTGTTCGCGCAGGTGCACCAAGCGGCGCCGGGGCGGGCGACAGTTCTCCTGCGTGGCGAGAGCGGAACCGGGAAAGAAGCGATCGCCCGCGCGGTTCATCTCCTGAGCACCAGGAAGGACGGACCCTTCGTGAAGGTGAACTGCGCGGCCCTCTCCGAGTCGCTGCTCGAGTCGGAGCTCTTCGGGCACGAGAAAGGCGCCTTTACCGGCGCGATCACCGATCGCAAGGGTCGCTTCGAGCAGGCACATGGTGGCACGCTCTTCCTCGACGAGATCGGCGACATCTCGCCTGCGTTCCAGGCGAAGCTGCTGCGGGTTCTGCAAGAACGGGAGTTCGAGCGCGTCGGAGGCAATCGCACTCACCGCGTCGACGTACGCCTCATCACCGCAACCAACCGCAACCTCGAAGAGATGGTGAGCAAGGGTCAGTTCCGCGCCGATCTCTACTTCCGGATCAACGTCGTTTCGATCGTGCTGCCGCCTCTGCGCGAGCGGCGCGAGGACATCCCGCTGCTCGCCGAGCATTTCCTCGCTCAGTTCAGCCGCGAAACTGGTCGCAAGGTGTCGATCACCCCGGAGGCCATGGGCGTCCTCGCTGCATGCTACTGGCCCGGCAACGTCCGCGAGCTCGAGAACTGCATCGAACGGGCGGCCACCATGGTCCGCGGAGCGGTCATCAGCGTGCAGGATGTGCCCTGTCAACGCGACCAGTGCCTTTCTTCCACGCTCTGGAAGTATCAGGCCGCGCGCTTCGCTGTGCCGGTTGTCGCCGCGCCGGTGGAGGGCACCGCGGTTTCGAAGTCCCACCTACGGACGAGCTGCTGCCCGATGCGGCGCTCGAGGGGTCGAATCCTCGCGACCGCCTGGTGCAGGCCATGGAGCGATGCGGGTGGGTGCAGGCGAAGGCGGCGCGACTACTGAACCTCACCCCGCGGCAGCTCGGCTATGCGCTCAAGAAATACAACATCGAAGTGAAGCGGCTTTAGCATTCCGATTCTTCCCCTGCTTGTCCGGTTCGCAACAGCGACCCCCCGCTTTGTCGGCAACCCTACACGCTAGCCGGAACCACCCATCACCCGGAAACCCGCGCCAACGCTCGATCTCCCGGCATCTGCCGGCGTGGCACAGGGCTTGCCATCCACGCCTCGTCGGGAGTCGTCTGACGCTGCATACAGCCCTCGTGGCTGCGGCGCACGAACCTTCCAGTTACTCTCGAGGAGCACGCGATGCAAGAGTCCGGTGACATGTCAGCCTCCGGTCTTTCGAGGCTGAAGCCCCTCGGGTCGGCGATCAAGGTCGAGCTCGCCGGGGCCGGCGGCAAGTCGAGCTGCGGCTCCGGCGCGGGGGCCGGTGATCTCGCGCCCGAGATCTGGGAGAAGGTGAAGAACCATCCCTGCTACTCCGAGGAGGCGCATCACCACTACGCGCGCATGCATGTCGCCGTCGCGCCCGCCTGCAACATCCAGTGCAACTACTGCAACCGCAAGTACGACTGCTCGAACGAATCGCGCCCCGGGGTCGTCTCGGAGCGGCTCACGCCCGAGCAGGCGGTCAGGAAGGTGATCGCGGTGGCGAGCGAGATTCCGCAGATGACGGTGCTGGGGATCGCGGGTCCGGGGGACGCGCTCGCGAACCCGAAGAAGACGTTCGCGACCTTCGCGATGCTGCAGGCGCAGGCCCCGGACATCAAGCTCTGCCTGTCGACCAACGGCCTCGCGCTGCCGGACTACGTGGACGAGATCGTCGCGTACAACATCGATCACGTCACCATCACGATCAACATGGTCGATCCTGCGGTCGGCGAGAAGATCTATCCCTGGATCTTCTACGATCACCGCCGCATCACCGGCTACGAGGCCGCGAAGATCCTGACCGAGCGGCAGATGCAGGGCCTCGAGATGCTCACCGCCCGCGGCATCCTCGTGAAGGTGAACTCGGTGATGATCCCTGGCATCAACGACGCGCATCTCGTCGAGGTGAACAAAGCGGTCAAGGCGCGCGGCGCGTTCCTCCACAACATCATGCCGCTCATCTCGGAGGCCGAGCACGGCACCTACTTCGGGCTCACGGGCCAGCGCGGCCCGAGCGCGCAGGAGCTGAAGGCGCTGCAGGACGCGTGCGAAGGCGAGATGAACATGATGCGCCACTGCCGGCAGTGCCGCGCCGACGCGGTCGGCCTGCTCGGCGAGGACCGGTCTGCGGAGTTCACCTCCGACAAGGTCGAGACCATGGAAGTGGTCTACGACCTCGACAAGCGGCGCGACTACCAGGCGCAGGTGGAGTCCGAGCGCCAGGCGAGGGTGAAGGCCAGGCAGGGCGCGCTGGCGGGACTCACCGCAGCAGCGGGCGACCTGAAGCTGCTCGTCGCCGTCGCCACCAAGGGCGGCGGCCGCATCAACGAGCACTTCGGCCACGCACACGAGTTCCAGATCTTCGAGGTGTCGGCGGCGGGGACCAAGTTCGTCGGGCACCGGCGGGTCGACCTCTACTGCCAGGGCGGCTATGGGGACGACGAGGCGCTGCCCTCGGTGGTAAAGGCGATCAACGACTGCCACGCCGTGTTCGTCGCCAAGATCGGCGCCTGCCCCCGCGACGAGCTGAAGGCCGCGGGCATCGAGCCGGTGGAGCGCTACGCGCACGACTTCATCGAGCAGTCCGCCCTCGAGTATTTCAAGGATTACGCGGCGCGTGTGCTAAGCGGCGAGATCACCCACGTCGCCCGGGGCGACGCGGCGATCCGCCAGGGCGCCTACGTGGCGGCGTAAGCGAAGGCGTCTCACGCAAGGAGATCATCATGGCCTACAAGATCATCGGTTCCATGTGCACGGGCTGTTCGGCCTGCGAGCCGGAGTGTCCCAACGTCGCCATCCGCGAGAAGGGCGGCGTATTCATCATCGACCCGGCGAAGTGCACCGAGTGCGACGGGCACTTCGACTCGCCACAGTGCCTCGCGGTGTGCCCGGTCGACGGCTGTATCAAGAAGGCATAGGACGCCATGCTGCCCAACGTCAACGTGACGCCTGCCGCGCGCAAGTTCATGAACCGCATGGTCCGCTGCGGTGGACAAGGGGAGCAGGCGGGCTTCCGTCTCGCCGTCACCGCGGGAGGCTGCTCGGGCTACAACGCGGAGTTCAGCGTCGAGCCGGATGCAGCGCCGGGCGACGCGATCCTCGACCTCGACGGCCTCAAGCTCTTCCTCCCCGCCGCCAGCCGGCTGCTGCTCGATGGCGTGACCGTCGACTTCGCCGACACGCCGACCGCGACCGGTCTCACCTTCTTCAACCCCAACGCCGGTCCCTGTGCCTGCAGCACGAGCGCACCGGGGCCCGCGGCGAGCCCGGGCGTGACGAAGATCGAGATCGGAATGATCCGGCGCAACTGAACGCAACATGGTCGTGACCGCCGAGCTCTCCGACGACGCAGTGCTTGGCCGCGGGTTGCCGCCCAGGGTCGAGTCGCTGATCCGCGAGGCCGGGCTCTTGTACGACGAGCCGTTGCAGGCGCAGCAGCGGCTGGAGCAGGCGTGCTCGCTCGCGCCGGGGCATCCCGCGACCCTGATCGCCCTGTACCGGTTTCACTTCTACGGCAATCGCCTCGCCGCCGCGCGGGACGTGGCCGTGGCAGCGATGATCTGCGCCGCGCGGAAGCTCGGCCTGCCCGAGGACTGGCGCCGGGTGGCGCCGAATCACGAGCTGTTCGGCGGCATGGCAGCGCTACCGCGTTTCTATCTGTTCGCGCTGAAGGGCTATGCCTACTTGAGCCTGCGTCTCGGGGCGGAGCACGAGGGTGCAACGGCGCTCGCCGTGCTGCGGCGCCTGGACCCCCTCGACCGGATCGGGGGCCGGGTGCTCGAGACCGTGCTCGCGCGAAGGGGTCTGGACGACTACGCGGATGTCGAGGGAGAGCCGTTGTGACCGCCGCCAGCGTCTCGGCTGCGCCCGACCGCGGAGAGCTCATTCCGGCGGTGGACTGGCAGGGGGCGCCCCTCGACTGCGCACGCTGTCCGAACCGGTCGCTGCTGGAGGCAGGCCACTGCGTTCCGCTGCACGCTTGCGTATTCGATCGCTACGCGCGCCGGATCGACCGTTTTTTCCGCTGGAACCGTGGTGCGTGCAACGACTACCTGGATCATCCCTACTTCGAGGTGCGCGCGATCGCGTGCAAGCACGCCGACCTGTTCCGCCTGACCAAGCTGATCGACGACCCCGACGAGACCGTGCGCCTCTCGGTGGCCCTGCGCCTGCCGCAGCGGCTCCTGCTGCGGTTGCGCGCCGATCCGCACCGGGAGGTGCGCATCCGCGTGGCTCAGCGCCTGGAGCCCGCGGCGCTGGGCGCGATGATGGGCGATCCGGATTACTACGTGCGGGTGCTGGTGGCGGGGCGCGTGCCGACGGCGCTCCTGCCGCTGATGCTCGCCGACCCCGACCGGGAAGTGCGCGCGGAGGTGGCCGCACGCATCGGAATGCCGGCGCTCCTGCGCCTCGCCGACGATTCCGAGGTCGCCGTGCGGCGCATCGTGGCGCGCCGGCTTCCGCCGGCCCTGCTCGATCGCATGCTGGGTGATGAAGCTTGGCAGGTTCGCTGGGAGCTGACCCAGCGCGCCGGCCCCGCGCTGCTCACCCGCCTCGCACGGGATCCCGATCCCGAGGTGAGCCGGGAAGCGCGGCAGCGGCTGGCGCTTCACATCGACCACGGAGAGGAACGGCATGGGTGACATCGCGCGCGACAGTCACGTCATCGAAATCGACGCGCCGCCGGGGTTCGACTACGGCGAGAGGGTCCGCAGCCGCTTCACCGTGCGCAACGACGGCACCTTCCGCGGGAAGGACATCGGCGAGGTGCTGGTGCAGAAGGGCGACGTGGGCTACGTCGCGTCGATCGGCACCTTCCTGCAGCAGTACTACATCTACGGTATCGAGTTCGTCGAGCGTGGGTATCGCGTCGGCATGAAGGGCCGCGAGCTCGAATCGCTGGACGAGCTCGGTGAGGTCGACGACTTGACCGAGGGAGCGTAGGCGGCCATGGAACCACGCGAGCCGAAATACCGATGGGGTCAGACGGTGACCGCTGCGGAGGACTTGTTCAACGATGGCACGTATCCGGAGCGCGAGGCCGAGGCGCTGCTGGTTGCGCTGCGGCGCCGTGGGCGAGATCGTGCAGGTCGGGCACCACGTCGAGGCGAACGTTCCCGTCTACCTCGTCGAGTTTCCGGGCAGCGTCGTCGGCTGCATCGAAGAAGAGATCGTCCCGGCGTGGGGTCCGTGAAGGCTCTGTCCACTCCTTCCGATCCCTCGTCCGCGGCGGTGATCCCGGCGGGGGAGCTCGATCGGCGTCGGGTGCTGCGCGTGCTGAGCGAGCGTGCGCGCTATCGCTACGTCCGACCGACGCTGCAGGCGACCGCCGACGGCTGGCACATCACGAGTCCGTGCTGTTCCCGCACCGTGGACCCGGAAGGCGGCGTGATCGACATCGCCTGGCTCGAGCGGGTCGGCAATCGCTGGCGCGTTTACTACAAGGACCATGTGGCACAGTGCTGGGCGCCCTACCGCGACGGCCGGCTCCCCGATCTGCTGGAAGCCTTGCGGCGGGATCCGGACCGCGTGTTCTGGCCATGACGGGAAGCCCGCGATGATCTATCTCGACAATAACGCCACCACGCAGCCCGCGCCGGAAGTCATCGAGGCAGTAGTCGACTGCCTGCGCCTGCCCAACACGAGCTGCCTGCGCATTCCCGGCCTCGACGCGGAATGGCTGCTCGACCGGCGAGGCTCTGTGCCGCGTCCGGCTCGGCCTGCAGCGTGGGCGGCACCGAGCCGTCCCACGTTCTGCTCGCGATGGGCGTCAGTCGAGACGAAGCGTTGGAGACGATCCGCATTTCGCTCTCGCGCGCGACGACCGCTGCCGAAGTCGCACGACTGGTCGAAGTGCTGTGCGACCTCGCGGGCGCGTTGAGTCGCGCCGCCTGATCCGAATCCTCATCCCACTCGGGAGCTGCCATGAAAGTGATGATCCGCAAGACCTCCAAGGGCGATCTCTCGGCCTACGTGCCGAAGAAGGACCTCGAGGAGCCGATCGTGTCGATGGAGCGGCCCGAGATGTGGGGCGGGATGGTGACGCTCGCGAACGGGTGGCAGCTCGAGCTGCCGGCGCTCGCGCCCGAGACGCCACTGCCGATCACGGTCGAGGCGCGCAAGGTCGCGGGCTGATGGCGCTCACTGCCGACGATCTCGCCGCGATCGCGAAGCTCGCCGAGCGGGCGCCCGATGCGCGCGCGGCAGCGGCGGAGATCCGCACGACCATCCCGGGGTTGCGCGCCTCCGTGGCGGACGCGTTCGATCTGCGCGACGAGCAGCCGGTGCTGCGGGCGGGCGCCTTGCGCCTGTTCCTGATGGCCTGCGATGGCCACTGCTGGTCGATGACCGACGACCCGGCACAGGCGAGCGCCGTGGTGCTCACGGACGGATGACGAGCTCCGCGATCTTCAGATCTGTGAGGACTGAAGCATGATCCTGCCCCCTTTCCTGGTCGAGGCGCTGCGCGACGGTCTCCTCGTGCCGTACCTCGGCCCGCGCGTACTCGAGCTCGTGCCGGAGTACTCGGTGCCGAGCACGCCCGAGGCGCTCGCCGCGCGGCTCACCGCAAAGGTGTCGGTGCCGCACAAGATCCGCACCCGCCTTACCCAGTCGGCGCAATTCATCGAGAACTTCAAGCATCGCAAGACCCTGGTGGACCTGATGAACGGGGCGTTTGCGCCGGAGCCGGTGCCCTCGGCGCTGCATCGCGCGCTGGCGCGGCTCGCGCCGCCGCTCGTGGTCGATGCCTGGTACGACAACGCCATGGTCGCTGCGCTCGCGGAGCGCAGCGACTGGGGTCAGGTGCAGGGGCTGTCGCAGTCGGAGCACTTCGGCACCTGGACCGGCTGGTACGACGCGGCGGGCGCATCCGTGCCCGACCCGGATCCGACAGTGGCAGACGATCCTCTACAAGCCGCTGGGTGGCCAGGCGCCGGCTGGCAACTATCTCGTGTCCGATTCCGATTACGTCGAGGTGCTCACCGAGATCGACATCCAGACGCCGATTCCGGCCGCGGTGCAGGGGCTGCGCACGGGCCGGCAGTTCCTGTTCCTCGGCTGCCGCTTCAACGACCAGTTGCCGCGCAGCTTCGCGCGCCAGATCATGAAGCGATCGAGCGATCGGCACTGGGCGGTGCTGCCGCACGAGCCGACGCGCATGGAAGCACGCTTCCTCGCCGAGCAGGGCATCGAACGCATCGCCATGCCGCTCGATGCGTTCGCCGATGCGTTGTGCGCCGCGCTCGAGCCCGCCTAACTAACCCAGCGCGAGCAGCGCCGCGGTCTGCGTCTCTATCCGGTTGCGCACGTCCCGATCGAGCCGATTGAGCCACCCACGAGGCAGCCTGCGCGCTCCGCAGCGCGCACCCGCGAGCATGCCGGCGAGCGCGGCGTTGGTGTCCGCGTCCTCGCCGCGGTTGACGACGGCCACGAGGCACGCCTCGAAGTCCTCGTGCTCGAAGAAGTGGTGGAGCACGGTCTGGACGGTGTCGACGACGTAGCCGCTCGCGCGGCCAGGATAGCGGCCGAAGCGGAACTTCGGATGCTCGGCGAACAGTCTGTCGGCGACGGCCCGACAATCGGACGTGCTGCCCTTCCCCAGAAGAATGCGCGTCATGCGGCCCAGCGCGAGCGCGGCCGCGTCCGAGAGCGGATGGTTGTGGGTGATGTGGCACTGGCCGAGGGTCTGATGCTCGAAGGCCGCGTCGTCTCGATACGTCGCGAGCACCACGGGGAGATTGCGCATCACCGCGCCGTTGCCGGCGTCGCCTTCGCTCGGCGGGGCCTGCAGGGAGCCGTCGGCGATATAGCGCTGCAGGCCGCGCCGGCACGCGTTGCCGCAATCCACCGGCTTGCTCTTGAGCCAGCGCGCGAAGGCATCCGCGACCGCCCGCAGGTCGCAGCCGCCGCATGCCACCAGCGCCTCGCCCAGGGCGAGGCTCATGGTCGTGTCATCGGTGACCTGACCCGGCTGCAGCTTGAGCCAGCCGCCGCCGCTCATGTTACGGAACGTGCCAAAGCGGTGCGCGATCTCGCGCGCGGTCAGGAACTCGACCGGGGCGCCGAGGGCGTCGCCGATCGCGAGGCCGAGATAGGCGCCGAGCGCGCGGTCGTGAAGATCGTCGTCAGACATACGACGCTTTCACCCGGTAATCACCGCCGATCGCGAGCGCCTCGCCTTCGCCCGAGAGCGGTGCGCCCGGTACGAGGCCCTGAAAGAAGACGAGCTTGGTAGCAGGCACCTCGGCCTCGAGGATCCAGTCGCCGAACTCCTCGGCGCGCTCGCGCGAAAGGCTGAACGACACCAGGTTGTTGAGGCGCAGCACGCAAGCGCGGTCGCGCAGGCGGCCGTGCACGACCGTCTGTTCGGCGAAGCCGTTCACGCCGCGCCACATGCGCACGAAGGTGCGCCCCGGCAGGCCGAAGCGGCGTATGAACCACTGCGCGTATTCGAACAGGAGATCGAGCTGCCGGTCGATGTCGTTGTTGTGGTAGCGGCTGCTCGCCTTCTGCTCGACGTAACGCAACCAGGGCACGGAGGGGAAGCGGTCCAGCGTCTCCTGGTGAAAGGTGGGGGCGAGGCCGAAGCGGCTTTCCACCCATCCCTTCATCACGGCACCGGCGGCGCCGTTCGAGTCCATGCCCCAGCCGGCGAGCAGCTCGCGCCAAGTCGCGCGGTGGCGGCGCCCGCGGGCTGCGCTCTCGACCTCGCGCGGCGGGCGCCGAAACACGAGATCCATGTAGCGCGCGAACGCCTGCCCGGCCGCCGCCGGGTCAGGGGTCGCGGCGAGGAGGCGAAACAAGCCGGGCGCGCTTTCCCGCACGCCCCGAACGTGGAGCTGCAGCGGGCGCTCGTTGAACTCGGTGGAGGCGAGCACCCACGCCGGCACCTTGACGAGGCCGGTGCCGTAGAGATAACCCGGGACATTCGAATCGGCGCCTTCTTCGCTCACGATGCGGTTCGCATGGTCTGCGTGGCCCTATCAGCAATCGGCGTACCGGATCACCCTCGTGCTCGGTCGCATGCCTGCCAGCCCTGCAACGGCGGGAACCGATGCCATGCAGAAGAGGCACCGGCGTGACCGCCAACCCGTATCGCGCTATGTGTCGTTCCTCACAGCGATGCTTCTTTTGTCGTGTTTCACACACTGGACGCAAGCCTCCGCGAGGGGCGAAGTCGCCCCGAAAAGTCATGCGCAGTCAAAGAGTTGCGAGAACGCAGCGGCAATGGCACGGCGGTTGCGGAAAGGGGGCCGCACCGGACGTGTTTGTCCGACGAGTGACTTAAGACGAAGACCTATAAAGGGCACGAGTTGCTGCAGACCGGTGACATGGCAACTGGCAGGTGCACGAGGCACCTCGGCTCAACGAATGTTTTAAGTTTAAGGAGATTTCAAATGGCGGCACTCAGGCAAATCGCTTTCTACGGCAAGGGCGGCATCGGCAAGTCCACCACGTCGCAGAACACGGTGGCCGCGCCTGGCCGAGCTGGGCAAGAAGAGTCATGATCGTCGGCTGCGACCCCAAGGCCGACTCCACGCGCCTCATTCTGCACGCCAAGGCGCAGAACACGGTGCTGCTCGCTCGCCGCGGAAGCGGGCACCGTCGAGGACCTCGAGCTCGAGGACGTGCTGCAAGGTCGGCTACGGCGACATCAAGTGCGTCGAGTCGGGCGGACCGGAGCCGGGCGTCGGCTGCGCCGGCCGCGGCGTCATCACCGCCATCAACTTCCTCGAGGAGAACGGCGCCTATGACGACGATCTCGACTATCGTCTTCTACGACGTGCTCGGCGACGTGGTGTGCGGCGGTTTCGCCATGCCGATCCGCGAGAACAAGGCGGAGGAGATCTACATCGTCATGTCCGGCGAGATGATGGCCATGTACGCCGCCAACAACATCTCGCAAGGGCATTCTCAAGTACGCCAACTCCGGCGGGGTGCGCCTCGGCGGCCTCATCTGCAACGAGCGCCAGACCGACAAGGAGTATGAGCTCGTCGATGCGCTGGCGCAGAAGCTCGGCACCAAGATGATCCACTTCGTGCCGCGCGACAACGTCGTCCAGCACGCCGAGCTGCGCCGCATGACCGTGCATCGAGTACGACCCGGAGCAGCAAGCAGGCCGAGGAGTACCGCGCTCTGGCCAGGAAGATCCACGACAACAAGAAGCTGCGTGATCCCGACGCCGCTCACCATGGACGAGCTCGAAGACCTGCTGATGGAGTTCGGCATCATGAAGACGGACGACGAGACCATCATCGGCAAGTCGAAGGCGGCCTGAGGCAGCAGGGTCCGGCAGGCTCGCGCGTACTGTGCCGGCCTGCCCCCTGCAGCCCCTTCGCCCAACACGACTTCACTGGAGCACTGCTATGAGTCATGACCGTTGACGAAATCAAGGCCCGGAACCGGGAGCTCGATCGAGGAGGTCCTGAAGGCCTACCCCGAAAAGACCGCGAAGAAGCGGGCCAAGCACCTGAACACCAATGAGTCCGGCAAGCCGGACTGCGGCGTCAAGTCAAACATCAAGTCGCTGCCCGGCGTGATGACGGTCCGCGGCTGCGCCTACGCCGGCTCCAAGGGCGTGGTCTGGGGCCCGATCAAGGACATGGTCCACATCTCCCACGGCCCGGTCGGCTGCGGCCAGTACTCGTGGGCCACGCGCCGCAACTACTACATCGGCACCACGGGTATCGACGCGTTCGGCACGATGCAGTTCACCTCCGATTTCCAGGAGAAGGACATCGTCTTCGGCGGCGACAAGAAGCTGGAGAAGATCATCGACGAGGTCGAGGATCTGTTCCCGCTCAACAAGGGCATCTCGGTCCAGTCCGAGTGCCCGATCGGTCTCATCGGCGACGACATCGAGGCGGTGTCGAAGAAGAAGTCCAAGCAGGACGATCGGCAAGACCGATCATCCCGGTGCGCTGCGAGGGCTTCCGCGGCGTCAGTCCAGTCGCTCGGCCACCACATCGCCAACGACGCGATCCGCGACTGGGTGTTCGACAAGACGCGACCCGGCCAAGAACGCCTTCGAGGCCACGCCCTACGACGTGACCATCATCGGCGACTACAACATCGGCGGCGACGCCTGGTCCAGCCGCATCCTGCTCGAGGAGATGGGCCTGCGCGTGATCGCGCAGTGGTCCGGCGACGGCACCATCGCCGAGCTGGAGAACACGCCCAAGGCCAAGCTCAACCTGATCCACTGCTACCGGTCGATGAACTACATCAGCCGGCACATGGAAGAGAAGTACGGCATTCCCTGGCTCGAGTACAACTTCTTCGGCCCGACCAAGATCGCCGAGAGCCTGCGCGAGATCGCCGAGCCACTTCGACGACACCATCAAGGCGAAGGCCGAGGAGGTCATCGCCAAGTACACGCCGCTCATGCAGGCGGTGATCGACAAGTACAAGCCGCGCCTGGAGGGCAAGAAGGTGATGCTGTTCGTCGGCGGCCTGCGCCCGCGCCACGTGATCGGCGCCTACGAGGATCTCGGCATGGAGGTGGTCGGCACCGGCTACGAGTTCGGCCACAACGACGACTACGAGCGCACCGCCCGGACATGCGCGAAGGACGGCACGCTCATCTACGACGACGTGACCGGCTACGAGTTCGAGAAGTTCGTCGAGAAGCTGCAAGCCGGACCTGGTCGGCTCGGGCATCAAGGAGAAGTACGTGTTCCAGAAGATGGGCGTGCCTTTCCGCCAGATGCACAGCTGGGACTACTCCGGCCCGTACCACGGCTACGACGGCTTCGCGATCTTCGCGCGCGACATGGACATGGCGATCAACTCGCCCGTCTGGGGCCTCACGCGAGCGCCCTGGAAGAAGTGACAAGCAACGCGAGTCAGGTGAGAGGAGAGGGGAGCGCGATCGCTCCGCTCCTCGCGCCTCACACCTCACCCCTCACTCGATCGAAGGAGCACTGAAATGAGCCAGAGCGCGGACAAGGTTCTCGACCACCTGGAGCTGTTCCGTGAGCAGGAATACGCGGACATGTTCGAGCGGAAGAAGCGGGAGTTCGAGTTCAAGCACCCCGACGTGAAGATCCAGGAGGTCACCGACTGGACCAAGTCCTGGGATTACCGCGAGAAGAACTTCGCCCGCGAAGCGCTCACGGTCAACCCGGCCAAGGCCTGTCAGCCCCTGGGGGCGGTGTTCGCGGCGCTCGGCTTCGAGAAGACCCTGCCCTTCGTGCACGGCTCGCAGGGTTGCGTGGCGTACTACCGCTCGCACTTCTCCCGCCACTTCAAGGAGCCGACCTCGTGCGTGTCGAGCTCCATGACCGAGGACGCGGCCGTGTTCGGCGGTCTCAACAACATGATCGACGGGCTGGCGAACAGCCTATAACCTCTACAAGCCGGAGATGATCGCGGTCTCCACCACCTGCATGGCGGAGGTCATCGGCGACGACCTGGATTCCTTCATCAAGAACGCGAAGGCCAAGGGCTCGGTGCCGGCCGATTTCGACGTACCGTTCGCCCACACGCCGGCCTTCGTCGGCAGCCACATAACGGGCTACGACAATTCGCTGAAGGGTGTACTGGAGCACTTCTGGGATGGCAAGGCGAAGACCGAGGCGCCGCTCGAGCGGCAACCCAACGAATCGATCAACTTCATCGGCGGGTTCGACGGCTATGTGGTCGGCAACATGCCCGAGATGCGGCGCATCCTGGATCAGTTCGGCGCTGATTACACCGTGCTTTGCGACCCGTCCGACGCGTGGAACACCCCCACCGACGGCGAGTTCCGGATGTATGACGGCGGCACCAGCAAGGCAGAGGTGACGCGGGCGCTGCATGCCAAGGGGACCATCGTGTTTCAGCAGTACTCGACCGAGAAGACCGCGAAGTACATCGGCGAGAAGGGCCAGCAGATCGTCGCGCTCAACCATCCCCTTGGCGTGGCCGGCACCGACGCCTTTCTGATGGCGGTTTCGGAGCTGACCGGAAAGCCGATTCCCGATGCACTGGAAAAGGAGCGGGGGCGGCTGGTCGACGCGATCGCCGACAGCCAGGCCCACATCCACGGCAAGAAGTTCGCCCTCTACGGCGACCCCGATCTCATGCTCGGCCTGACGGCCTTTCTGCTCGAGCTGGGTGCCGAACCGGTGCACGTCCTGTCTACCAACGGCAACGAGGACTGGGCCGGGAAGATGCAGGCCCTGTTCGATGCAAGCCCGTTCGGCAAGGGCTGCCATGCGTACTCGAAGAAGGACCTGTGGCACATGCGTTCGCTGCTCCACACCGAGCCGGTGGACTTCCTGATCGGAAGCACCTACGGGAAATATCTGGAACGCGACTGCAACGTCCCCCTGATCCGCCTCGGGTTCCCGATCTTCGACCGCCACCACCACCATCGCTTCCCGATCTGGGGCTATCAGGGGTCGCTGCGGGTGATGGTGATGATCCTGGACAAGATCTTCGACACCATCGACGCCAGCACGATCGACACGGCGAAGACGGACTACAGCTTCGACATCATCCGCTGAACCCGGGCAGCGGGCGGCTCCGCGCCGCCGCGCCCCACATCGAGGAAAGAATCATGGCCAACGTCACTTTCAGCTCGCCGCGGATGAAGAAGGACCTCACGGTCTACGCTACCGCGGGCGACACGCACACACTGCTCGCCGTCGCCAAGTCCCACAAGGTGCCGGTCGACTTCGAGTGCGAAAACGGGGAATGCGGCTCCTGCGCCGTCGAAGTGGAGATCCTCTCCGACAAGAGGCCGATGGGCATCGCGCTCACCGAGAAGGAAAAGGTCGCGCTCAAGCTTGCCGGCAAGATCACGCGCAAGCAGATCGAGGAGGCCGAGGTGAACGACATACCGCCGCCCTACCGGCTCGCGTGTCAGTTCATCGTCCGCAACGAGGACATCCTGGTGAAGTTCTAGAGGCTGGCCGCACCATGGATGCGCGTGTCAACGCCAGGATCCAGTCCGTCTTCGAAGAGCCCGCCTGCGACCACAACCAGGCGAAGGGCGACAAGGAACGGAAGAACGGCTGTACCAAGCAGCTGAAGCCTGGCGCCGCGGCGGGGGGCTGCGCGTTCGACGGCGCGAAGATCGCGCTGCAGCCGATCGTCGATGCTGCTCACCTCGTGCACGGCCCGATCGCGTGCGAGGGCAACTCGTGGGACAACCGGAACTCGGGGTCGAGCGGTTCGACCCTGTACCGCACGTCGTTTACCACGGACATCCGTGAGCTGGACGTGATCTACGGTGGCGAGAAGCGGCTCTTCCGGGCGATCCGCGAAATTATCGAGAAGCACGATCCGCCGGCCGTTTTCGTCTACCAGACCTGTGTCACGGCCCTGATCGGCGACGACATCGAAGTCGTCTGTGCGCGCGCTGCCCAGAAGTTCGGCAAGCCGGTGATACCGGTGAACACACCGGGCTTCGTCGGCTCGAAGAACCTCGGCAACAAGCTCGGCGCCGAGGCGCTGCTCGACTATGTCATCGGCACCATCGAGCCCGAGCTCACCACGCCCACCGACATCAACATCATCGGCGAGTACAACGTTTCCGGCGAGCTGTGGCAGGTGAAGCCGCTGCTGGACGCGCTGGGCATCCGCATCCTGTCGTGCATCTCCGGGGACGGACGCTACCGCGAGGTGGCGCAGAGCCACCGGGCGCGGGCCGCGATGATGGTGTGCTCGAAGTCGATGATCAACGTCGCGCGCAAGATGGAGGAGCGCTACGGCATCCCCTTCTTCGAGGGCAGCTTCTACGGCATCTCGGATATGAGCGACACGTTGCGCAGCCTCGCGCGTCTGCTCGTGAGTCGCGGTGCGGGGGCGGACCTGATCGAGCGCACGGCGGCCCTGATCGCGGTCGAGGAGCCGCGTGCCCTGGCGCGGATCGCGGAATTCCGGCCGCGCCTCGCAGGCAAGCGGGTGCTGCTCATCACCGGCGGCGTGAAGAGCTGGTCGGTGGTGTCGGCGCTGCAGGAAGCGGGGCTCGAAATCGTCGGCACGTCCGTGAAGAAATCCACCCCGGAAGACAAGGAACGCATCGTCGACATCATGGGTACCGACGCCCACATGATCGACGAGCTGACGCCGCGGGAGATGTACAAGATCCTCTCCGAAGCGCGCGCGGACATCATGCTCTCGGGCGGGCGGACCCAGTTCGTCGCCCTGAAGGCGAAGATGCCCTGGCTCGACATCAACCAGGAGCGCCACCACGCCTACGCCGGCTACGAGGGCATCGTCGAGCTCGTGCGACAGATCGACAAGACGCTTTCGAATCCGGTGTGGGCGCAGGTGCGTGCGCCGGCTCCCTGGGAGTGATCGCCGTGGCGCGCGTCGTGGAATCGAAGAAGGCCTGCTCGATCAACCCGCTCAAGATGAGCGCGCCCCTCGGGGCCTGCTATGCCTACCTGGGCATGGACCGCTGCATGCCGCTCATGCACGGATCCCAGGGCTGCACCTCGTTCGGGCTGGTGCTGCTGGTGCGCCACTTCCGGGAGGCGATCCCGCTCCAGACGACGGCGATGAACGAGGTCACCACGATTCTCGGCGGGATGGAGAACATCGAGGAGGCCCTCCTCAACATCAAGAAGCGCGCGAACCCCGCTTTCATCGGCATTGCCTCGACCGGGCTCACCGAGACCAAGGGCGACGACGTGCACGGCTACCTCGAGCTCATTCGACAGCGGCAGGGCGAGGCACTGGCCGGGACCGACGTGGTTCACGCCTCGACGCCGGACTATGCCGGCGCGTTTCAGGACGGCTGGGTCATCGCGGTGACGGCGATCGTCGACGCGCTCGCGCAGCCGCAAGCGACCGTGCCGAACCGGGTGAACGTGCTACCGGGATGCCATCTGACACCGGGCGATCTCGCAGAGCTGCGTGAGATCATCGAGGCATTCGGACTCGAGCCCGTGATCGCGCCCGATCTCTCCGGCGCCATGGACGGACACATCCCCGACGACTTCACGCCGACCACCCTCGGCGGCGCGACGGTCGCGGACGTGCGCGGCATGGGCGGCGCGATCGCGACGCTTGCCATCGGCGCGCAGATGCGCGGTCCCGCGGCGCGGCTGAGGGAGAAGTCCGGCGTTCCCTATATCGTCTTCGACCGCCTGACCGGACTCGCGCCCTGTGACGACCTGATGCGAGTGCTGACTGAGCTCTCTGGGCGCACAGCTCCAGCGAAGCTGCGGCGGCAGCGCAGTCAGTTGCTCGACGCGATGCTCGACGGGCACTTCTCGTTCGGCGCGAAGAAGCTCGCCATCGGTGCCGAGCCGGATCTGCTGTTCGCGGTCGCCTCGCTGGTGGCGGAGATGGGCGCGATCGTCGAGGCCGCGGTCACGACGACGGCCTCGCCGGTCCTCGAACACGTGCCTTGCGAAGAAGTGGTGATCGGCGACCTGGAGGATCTGGAGGCGCGGGCCGCTGGTTGCGACGTGCTGCTCACCCACTCCCACGGCCGGCAGGCCGCCCATCGTCTCGGGATTCCGCTCTACCGGATCGGACTGCCGACGTTCGACCGCCTCGGGGCCGCGCATCGCGTCACCGTCGGCTATCGCGGCACGCGGGACTTCATCTTCGAGCTCGCGAACGCCTTCGTGGCGGCCGAGCACGGTCGCGGCCCCGACGGCTGGCCCCTTCCGCCGGCGGCGCTGGCGGCCGCCCGTGGGCAAGAGCTCATACCACTTCCCGCATAGGAGACGAACATGAAGATCGCGTTCGCGACCCAGGACAAGCAGCGCGTCGACGCCCACTTCGGCTGGGCAAAACACATCGCGGTCTACGACGTGACGCCCCAGGGCTACACCTACGTCGATACCTTCGATTTCGGCGGCGAGCTGGAAGAGGACGGCAACGAAGACAAGCTCACGCCCAAGCTCGAGGTGATCCGGGACTGCGCGATCGTCTATGTCGCGGCCATCGGCGGCTCGGCCGCGGCGCGGGTGGTCGCGGCGAAGATTCACCCGATCAAGGTGCCCCAGCCCGAGCCGATCCTCGACCTCCTCGACAAGGTGCAGGAGGTGCTGCAGGGAACGCCGCCGCCGTGGCTGCGCAAGGCCCTGCTCAAGGGACAGGATCGCGCGATCGATTTCGAAGACGAGGTGAACAATGGCTGAGGCCGCATTGCAGGTGGCGCCCGAAGGCGCCGCACCCGCAGCGCCGTTCCTGGGCGAGCTGATCAAGCAGATCCGCGCGCAGGACACCCACGGCGCCTGGGACGGGAAGTCGGACGACAAGCTGCTAGAACCGTTCGTGCTCACGCCCGAGCAGCGCCGCGCGCTGCCGCTCATGGGTGATCCGGATCCGGAGACAATCTGGCGGATGGAGCTCTTCTACAACGCGGTGGGGCTCTCGATCGAACGCGCGACCGGCGTCATGGTGGCGCCGATGATGAAGATGCACCACGAAGGCTTCGGCCGGCTCGTGCTGATTGCGGGGCGTCTCGTGGTCACCAACAAGAACCTGCGGGATGTGCACCGGTTCGGCTTCGCGAGCCTCGGCAAGCTCGCCGAGACCGGGACAAAACTGGTCGCCGACGGCGTCGAGATGATCCGCAGGTTTCCCGACGTTGCCCACTACGGTTAGGAGCACTCGATGGAGGACGTGGAAGTGCTGAAGGCGAAAGTGAAGAAGCTCAATGCCCAGGCGACACAGGCGAAGATGGATTTGCACGACCTGTCCGAAGAGCTGCCGATCAACTGGGAGAAGATCCCGGAGATCGCGCAGCGTACGCACGAGGCATACCGCGCACTCACCGAGGCGCGCCAGGCGCTCGCCTCGGCGGTTGCATGACCCCGAACCGGCAAGCGCAGGAGAACGTTGTGGCCGACTTTACCGTGACGCTGCCGAGCGGCGAGATCTGGATTCCGCAGTTCGTCACCCACCTGAACCAGGAGACCTGTATCGGTTGCGGGCGCTGCTTCCGGGTCTGCTCGCGCGACGTGCTGCAGCTCGTGGGCCTGACGGAAGACGGAGAGCGGGTGGCGCTCGACTCGGACGACGACGAGGACGACGAGTACGAGAAAAAGGTGATGACCGTTGCGCACGCCGAGAACTGCATTGGCTGCGAGGCCTGCGCCAAGATCTGCCCGAAGAAGTGCTATCGTCTCGAGCCTGCGGCGGCGTGATATCTTCGCGCCCCTGAACGCGCGCCGAACATGTATGCAGCGCCCTGCATATTGCTGTCGCCGGTGCTCCACTGCAGATTCCCAAAGCGACATTTCAGTCGCGACCTTCGCACCCCATTGGAGACCATCGAGATGAAATCGACCGTACGCAATCGCCTGCAAGGAGAAGTCATCAAGATCGTGAAGGGCGGCGCCGTCGCCGAAGTGGACGTGCAGACCGCGGCGGGCGTCGTATCTTCCGTCATCACCACGAGTTCCCTCGAGGAGACCGGCCTCGAGCTCGGCGACAAGGTGGTTGCCGGCTTCAAGTCGACGATGGTGTTCCTCGACAAGCTCTGAACCGACCGTGAACGGCCCCGCGCCTTTGGGTGCTATCCGGACGGTCGCGCCCTCGTGCGCAACTCTGCTCGCCTGCGCGCAGGCCCCGGAGGATCTCGCGACGCTCGCCTTCGCGGGGGTGATCGGTCGTGCTTGGGAAAGCCGCGGCGTGGAGGTGTTGCCACTCCTGGGCATCGACGCCGACGGTACGAGGCGGCTGCTGGAGCGCTACTTCCCGGGGGCGTCGGAAGTGCTCGGCATCCCCTGGGACGCTCTCGCGGCTGTTCGGTCGGACTTCAGCCGGGACGATGAGATCGAGGATCTGCTGCATCTTCTGCTCGACCATCGCACGCGAGACGACGAGGAGGCCCGTTGGGTCGCCCATGCCGTGGCGACCGCGTGCATGGGCGAGAACCATCTCTGGCAGGACATGGGACTGCCGAGCCGCACGGTCCTGTCGAAGCTCCTCGAACGGTATTTCACGTCGCTCTTTCGCAAGAACACGGGCGACATGAAGTGGAAAAAGTTTTTCTACAAGAAGCTTTGCGATCGCGCGGGACTCTTCATCTGCAAGTCGCCAAGCTGCGGTATCTGTGTGGATTATCAGCGCTGCTTCGGTTCCGAGGATTCGTAAGGAGCCCGCTGAGGCGGGTATGGGGTCAGACTCGATTTTCAAAGGCATGGATTCGAATCAAGGCTGTTTACTCGAGTCTGACCCCATTTCTTGGTCGCGGGTGCGTCGGAGGTTTTCAACTTGACGCTGAAGCGTGCGCCGATGCAATCGCAGGGTCAGCAGCGGCGCATGCACCGAATAGCCCCTCGCGCGCGCATGGCATTGAACGACCGGCGCAACCGCATCGAAGGCATCGGCCGGGACGCGAGCACCTCGGCATCGAACCAGTATGGCCCTCGATCTAGGCGCTTCCCAGCTTCGAAATCGCTTGACCGGCTCAGATCGGAGGGAAAGCGGACATGCGGAAAATATGGCAAAATGTCCAGATTGACCCCGAACGGTCCTCCCATAACCCAGAGCAAAATTTTGCGCTCCAACAAGCCCGATGTCTGCAGGTGCACGAGCTGCCCCGCACTTGCAAGTGATAGTGCCGGAGATCGGACACCTCCGGCCGCTCTCGCCTAGCACCCGGAACACATTTACTAATTCGCGATCGGCCAAGGGCATGCCTTTACGCCAGCCCTCTGCGCTGCCAAACTTCAATGCGGCGTTCGCCTTGGGAGTGAGACATGACAATTGTCAATTTCAAAAATATTTCCAAGTCCGGCTTCGATGAAGATGCACTGATCACGACCACGAATGGTGAACATGTCATCAACTTCGGACGGTTGACCACAACCGGCGACCTCGCCAACGGCATCTTCGCAAACGCGGACAGCGCTTCGATCAGCAACTTTGGGCGCATCGAGACGAGCGGTCTCGGCGCTGCCGGCATTTACGTCGAAGGAGCGAACGCACATATCGACAACTTTGGATCGATCGTGACGCACGGCGACTTCTATGACCCCGATCCGAATGTGGACGGAAACGAATTTTTTTCCGAAGGCATTTTTGCCAACGGCGACGGCTTTCACATCGCCAATTACGGAAGCGTTCGGGTTGAGGGAGATATATCGTCCGGTCTGGTTGGAGCCGGCTCGGATGGGGTCATTATCAACTACGGCCATATTGAGAGTTCCTCCATTGAATCCGGCGTTGTTGTTGCGATCGGCGACAGGACTACGGCGATCAATGTGGGGACTTTGATAATGACCGGCGATTTTACGAGCGGGCTGTCTGCGAGCGGCGAGAGCGCTGTCGCTATCAATCTTGGGCAAATTCTGACCAACGGTAGCGACGGATTCACCGGCATGGGAAGCGCGACAGGGGACAACTCGCAAATCACGAACAAAGGTGTCATCCATGTTACTGCAGATGACAGCTTTGGAATCTTGGCGCGCGTGGGAGACGAGCTTCACGTCAGCAATTTTGGACGAATAGAGACCGAAGGCACTTTCGCAGTCGGAATTGCAACTGGTGGGTTCCCCATCGAGTTCGGAATTGGCGGACTCGCAACCGAGATCATCAATGCCGGTTACGTTTCTACAGAGGGCGAACTGGCCTTGGGAGTCACCCTCGGCCTAACCAGAATTGGATTCGTCCGCTCGGCGGACGGCCAGATCGTCAACAGCGGCACTATCCAAACAGAAGGAGACGGCGCTGCCGGCGTCGTCATGATCGGCGATGGCCATCACCTAGCCAATAGCGGGCGGATCACGACCAATGGCGGCACCTTCGAGAGCGATTTCGTGGGTGAAATGAGTGCGGCGGGCGTGGTGGTCGCCGGCGACAATGCGCTGATCGAGAATACCCGAACTGGCATCATTACGAGTAAAGACACACACTCCGCAGCAGTCGAGTTGAATGTGCTAGAGCAATCAGGCCAGCCAGCTGCGGGCTTGTCTTCCGAGCTGGACAATTTTGGCTTAATCCGGGGAGCCTCGTTTGCTGTTCTCGGCGGGGCCGGCGAGGAAACCGTCAACAATCATGGGCGCATCGTGGGGGATGTGGTTCTAGGGGATGGCGCCGATACGTTCGTGTTTGGCAAGGGCGGCATACTCAATGGCGAGCTCTTTCTTGGCGGCGGTGACGATCTGGTCCGTATCGAAGACGGATCAGGAACGTCGCAAATCGCAGACTTTGCTGCTGGTCCCTCAAGCGGCGACGTGATCGACGTTCATGCATTCTTCTCCAGCTTCGGCGCGCTGAAAGCGCATAGCCATCAGAATGGCCAGGATATGATCATCAATCTCGACAACAATGACAACCTCAATCTATTAAACGTGCATCTCAGCGCGCTGAATGCCAACGACTTCCTATTCGCCTGATTGGCATTCTAACGCTTCACGGGGGTCGCAACGAGCAGATCGGTGCTGCCGCCCGCTCCCGGCTTGACGCTCTCATAGACCAGGTGCTCTGCATCGATTTCACGCAAGCGTTCCAGCGCGAAGGCCGGCCGGGCGCAGTAGCGCAGCAGGCGCTCCAGGCCAGGCGATCGTCCGCTTCTATGCGCACGCTGGCATCGAGCGAGAGGCCCCCGCCGTGATCCCACGTACCCATCGCCTCGGCGTCTTCGCGTTCGAGCACTCCGCGGCGGGCGAGAACGCTCAGCAGACGGTGGCGCACCTGGGCCTGAATCTCGGCGATGGTTTCGGGAACCGATGCCCCGGGCTTCATGAAAGCGCACGCCGCCTGCGCCATCGGCCTCGAAAACGCCGTCGAGCACAACGCAGTGGAAGTGCACGTGGGGATTGAGCAGGGCGCCAAAGCGGTGGATGAAGGCCACAGCGCCGATCCGGGCAGTTGGACCCGCCCCCGGGCTGCACCGGTGCAAACCCTGCTCCACCGCACTGAGGAAGAGGTGCAGCGCCAGGGTTTGCACGGCGGCATCGGTTTGCAGAAAATAGCGTAGCCGTTTCGGCACCGACAGCACCCACTGTCGCACCGGCAGCCGCGGCATGACGTGATCGGCGAGATGCGCTGCGGTCTCGACCATCCGCCGGGCATTGCACGCGGGGCACACGCCGCGCCCCTTGCACGAGAAGGCGATCAGGAAGTCGTGTTGACACTCGTCACAGAAAGCGCGGGCGAAACCGTGGGTGAGAATGCCGCATTCGAGGTAACGGCGGAATTCCCGCTCCACATACGCGGGCACCGCTTCGGCGTCGAAGTGCCCCTCGCGGGCGAGCGCGAGATAGGTCTCGAAATGGCCCTGGACGACGCGGTAGAGCGGCGTGCGCTCGGGACGACGCCGGCGGTAGACAGCGCAGCGGACCTGACTTGCTTGCGCGCGGTCCATGGGACAGTGACGTCCGGCTGGTACAGGTAGCTGGACCGTAAACTGTACGCATATATAGCCTTGCGAAAGTCAAGAAGCGACAAACGCAGGTGCCCGCTCCCGTGGCACGCGCTCCCAGGTGCCAGCGAAGCAAGGCTGAAAGGTGCGCCTCCAGCGGCGGCTGTCGGATGACGAGCGTCGGATCGTGCACGACATGCTCGACCTCTTCGATCTCTCGCACTTCGCGCGCAGCCTGGCGCGGGATCTTTCGGGCGGACAGCGCCAGCGTGCGGCGCTCGCGCGCGCTCTGGTTCGTGAGCCGGAAGTGCTCTTCCTGGACGAGCGCTTCTCGGCCCTCGATATCATGCTGCGCGACCGGGTGAGGCAGGAGCTCGCGGACCTTCAGGCCCGCTTCCGCATTCCCTCGTGGTCATCACCCACGACGTGGACGACGTGAAGATGTTCGCGGAAACCCTCGTGGTCTATGGCCTGGGGCAGGTGAGCAGGGTACTGCCGTGCAAGACGCTGCGCGAGCAGCACGGCGACGCGCACGTGGCGTGAAATGTCGGAGGCCTGCGGCCTCTCGGCTGCGTGAGAGGCGCTACCCCCGTCAGGCTCCGTACGGCCGGATTACCGCATCGCCCAGCACGAGCGTCTGGCACGCAAGGCGGACATTGTCGGGGACCTTGTGCCCGGCGAGGGTTGCGATCTCGTACGGTGATTTTTCGGACAGATTCTCCATCCCGGATTCGACCGTCGTGAGGCACGTGCCGCAATCCGACTCGCGACAACCGTAGGCGATGCCGGAGCCGACCTTCTCGGAAACCTCGATGATGCGCGTGCCCGCGGGCACGGTGACGGACAAGCCGATGTCGGCAAAGGTGAGTTTTGCTTTGGCCATGAGGGATCTCCCTAAAGCGGCGCGACGACGGCGTCGCCGAACACCTGGGTCTGGCAGGCGAGTCGGCACGGTCGGCCGCCGAGGTTGTCGCGCTTGATCGCGGTCGCGATCGCATCGACGCTTTCGAGGCTGCGCCAGCCGTCCAGGATCTCCCGATAGGCCTGGAGCAGCGTGGTCCGCTCGAGCTCGGACGGCTTCGACAGGTTCTGCGCACCCTCGAGCACGGTGAACATGCACTGCCCGCAGTCGCCTTCGCGGCAGTTGTACGCGATGTACGAGCCCACCTTCTCCGAGATCTCGATGATGCGCGTACCCACGGGCACCGTGACGGACACGTTCACGTCGGCGAACCTCACTTTCGCTTTGGCCATGATGAATCCCTTTGCTCTGGATGGGTGCGATCGGGTGGCGGCTTCTCAGGCGGCGGACACCAGCTCGGAGAAGTCGATCTCGCGGGTCTGCTGACGCCCGATCAGGAACTCGCCGACCTGGCGCCCGAAATCGCGGCACGCCACGATTTCCTCCCGCGCGGGAATCAGCTTCACCTTCACTCCCGCAACCGGCACCCGCATCTTCAGGCCGCGCAGGCGATCCTCGATCATGCGCACGGCTTCGCCCGACCAGCCGAAGGAGCCGAACGCGCCGGCGACCTTGCCCTTGACGTGGATGCCCGCAAAGGACGACAGCAGGTCCCACACTGGCTTAACCGCGTCGCCGTTGATGGTGGGGGAGCCGATGAGGATGGCGTCGGCTTCCTCGACCAGATCGACGAGGGGCTCGACCGGCGTGCCTTCGAGGTCGTAGAGCGACAGCCTCAGCCCAGGGACTTCGGATGCGCCGTCGCGGACCGCCTCCGCCATCCGCCGCGTGTTGCCGTAGGAGCTGATGTAGAAGACGATCACGGTCTTGTCGCCGTTGTCCGTCTCGCGACGCAATCGCGGTGTCGAGAGCTCGCGGTAGCGCGCGACATAGTCCCGCGGCCGATCGCGCAGGATCGGCCCGTGGCTGGGGGCGATGGCGGCGAGCTCGAGGGGCTCGATGAGCTCCAGCGCATCGAGCACGTGACGCTTGAAGGGCCGCATGATGTGCTGGAAGTAATACTCGAAGGCGTAGCGGAAGTCGCCCACCTTGTCGTTGAACATGCGTTGGTCACAGAAGTGGCACCCGAACACGTCCCCCGAGAAGAGAACCCGCTCTTCCGGCACATAGGTGCACTGGGTATCCGGCCAGTGGAGGTAGGGTGTGTGCAGAAACCGGAGGGTGCGATCGCCGAGCGAGACGCTGTCGCCAGTGGTCACGGAACCGTATTCGAGCCGATCCTGCTTCACCAGCGCCTTCAGCATGAGCGGCGCCGACTCCGAGACGTAGAGCTTCGCCCGCGGCGCGCGCCTCAAGAGCTCCGGCAGGCAGCCGGAGTGGTCCGGCTCGAGGTGGTTCAACACGATGGCACGGATCTCGTCATAGTCCGCGAACTGCTGCAGCCGGGCGAAAAACTGGTCCGCGCACTCGAGCTTTACGGTGTCGATGATCGCCACGCCGTCCGAGCCGCGGACGCAGTAGCTGTTGTACGTCGTGCCGTTCGGCGTCTTCAGGATGACGTCGAACGTGCGCATGCCCGGGTCGAACGCGCCGATCCAGTGGATGCGCTCGGAGACTGAGACGGCGAAGTTCATGGTTACCCTTGTGCGTTGGCTCGGGTGCGCCGGGCCGACGGTGCGGTCAGCCGAACTTGAAGAGTATGCCGTGCCCGCCGCGCGGATACTCCCACGCCACGTTGCGGTGCTCGTCGCAGACGATCCGGCAGCTTCCGCACTCTAGGCAGCCGTCGGTGATCAGCACCACGGTGCCGTTGCCTTCAGCCTTGTAACACCCAGCCGGGCACACGTACGTGCATTGCTGCGTTCCGCAGTCGCTGCGACAGACGTCCGGCTTCAGGATCCGGATGTGCGGGCGACCGTGATCGACCCGGTAACGGTTCTGGTATAGCTTTTCTTCCACATTGATCGCAACGCTCATCGCAGGGCCCTCCAGAGCTTGAATGCGTCACCCATCATCCCGAACAGAGACCGCCGTTCGCGGAAGCTCGCGAAGATCTCTTTCTGCTTCGTCCGCTTGTCCACGCCATCCACGGTCAGCATCGTCTTGGCGGCGCGATTCACCAGTTCCGGATACGCCGTGAAGAACTGGTTGTTCGCGTGAAACACCTGCGGCACGTTCCGGTACTTGTGCAGGTCCTTCATCACGAAGCTGTCGTCGACCTTGTCCTTGTACCCCTTGAGCACCGCCGCGCTCATGGGCTTGCCCGCGGTCTTCGCCTCGATGATCGTTTCGGCGGCCAGCCGTCCGGTGGTCATGGCGAGGTTCGAGCCTTCGCGATGCACGGCATTCACGAAGCCGCCGGCATCGCCGACCATCACCCAGCCATCTCCATACACTTTCGGAACGGCGAAGTAGCCGCCCTCCGGAATCAGGTGCGCCGAGTACTCCTTCATCTCGCCGCCCTCGAGCAGCGGCGCGATCGACGGGTGCTTCTTCATGCGCTCGAGGAGGGCGTAGGGCGCGCTGCGGTTGGGACTTGTCTTCAGGTCCGAGAGCATGCAGCCCACGCCGAGCGCGATCGAGTCCGTGTTCGTGTACAGGAAGCCCGTGCCCATCATGCCGTCGGTGATCTTTCCCATCATCTCGATTACCACGCCTTCGTCTTCCTTGATGTTGAAGCGGCTCTCGAGAGTTTCCTGCGGCAGGAACAACATCTCCTTCACTGCGAGTGCGACGTGGTTCGGGGGGATCTCGGGGTGGAACCCCGCCTTTCTCGCGAGCAGCGAGTTGACCCCGTCGGCGAGCACGACGACATCGGCGAAGACGTCACCACCCCTGCGGTCGCAGCGCACGCCCACCACCCTGCCAGCGTCATCCACGAGCAGCGAATCGACCGTGGTCTCGCAGATGAGCAGCGCGCCAGCCTCGCGCACCTTCGCCGAGAACCACTTGTCGAACTGGGCGCGGATGATCGTGTAGCGGTTGTAGGGCGGCTTGTTGTAGTCGTCGGATCGGAAATGGGTACCGACGAACGACTCGTCGTCGAGCACCCACACCCGCTGCTCGATGATGTGCCGTTCGAGCGGGGCATCATCGCGGAAGTCCGGAATGATCTTCTCGAGCGCGTCTGCGTACAGGATCGCGCCCTGCACGTTCTTCGACCCGGGGTACTCGCCGCGTTCGATTTGAACGACGGTGAGCCCGGCCTTTGCCAGGGTGTAGGCGGCTGCGTTGCCGGCAGGGCCCGCTCCCACAACGACCGCGTCGAATCTCTCGCTCATGGATGCTCCTACGCCGCCTTCTGGCGCTTCATCGAGAAATGGTTCCGGAACGCCTCCGTGAGGGCAGGCAGCACCTGCAGAGCGTTGGCGACGATGCCGTAGTGTGCGAAGTCGAAGATCGGCGCGTTTGGATCGTTGTTGATCGCGACGATGCAGTCTGCGTCCGCCATTCCAACCCGATGCTGGATCGCACCGGAGATGCCGGCGGCGATGTAGAGCTTTGGTCGCACCGTCTTGCCCGTCTGTCCGACCTGGCGCTCCGCCTCGACCCAGCCCGCCTGGACCACGGGGCGCGTGGCGCCGACCTCCGCGCCGAGCACTTTCGCCAGGTCCCAGATCAGCTTGAAGTTTTCGGCCTTCTTGAGCCCCTTGCCGCCGGACACGATCACGTCCGCATACGCGAGGTTGATCTGGTTGTTGTTGGCGTCCGGAATGAAGTCGAGCAGCTTGGTCACGATGTCCGTTTCGACCATGCCGAGGGTACCCTCCACGATGGCCCCGGTACGACGCTCATCGCGGGCGGGCATCGGCATCACGCGCGGGCGCACCGTCGCCATCTGGGGCCGGTAGGCCAGGGTCATGATGGTGCAGAGAAGCGACCCCCCGAACGTGGGACGGGTCGCAGCGAGCGCCCGGGTGGCGGGGTCGATGCGCAGCTCCGTGCAATCCGCCGTGAGTCCCGTACCAAGCGTTGTTGCGACCGACCCCGCGAGGTCGCGTCCCATGGTGGTTGCGCCGAGGAGGACGATCTCGGGCTGGTGCGTATTCACGAGATCCGTCAGACCCTTGGTGAACGGCTCGTTGCGATAGCCTTTCAGGACCGGGTCGCGGATCACGTGGCAGGTGTCGGCACCGAAGCGAAAGGCGTCCGCCGCGAACGCATCGAGCCTCTCATCCGGGCCGCCGAGCAGCACACCGGACAGCCCGACGCCGAGGGTGTCCGCGAGCTTGCGGCCGGCCCCGAGCAGTTCCCAGGAAATCTGGTGGACAGCGTCGCGGTCGTGCTCGACGAACACCCAGACGCCCTGGTACGACTTCAGGTGCTCGGGCAGCTCCAGGTTGCGGCCGGCGCGCCCGGCGGGTTTTTTCGGGGCTTCCTTTTCGCTCATGTGCGGATCTCCGTGGGGTCGCGCCCAGCTACAGGGGTGTCTTGTCCAGCAGCTCGGCTTCGAGGGCCGGATGCTTGGTGAAGAGCCGCTGCAGGAGGTTGAGCGCCATGTCGCGGGGTGTCGCGTGACCGGTCGGCACCTGCTCGGCCTTCTCCGCTCGGGAGGGCGGGCCGAACACCTTGCTCACTACGGTGGGCGAGCCCTTGAGGCCGATCTTGGACACATTCTCGATGCCGGCGTCGTCCTTGCTCCACTTGCGCACCGGGAAACGCGCCGCGCGGAGCATGTCCGGCATCGTGGCGAAACGCAGCTCGTTGGTGTTCTCGAGCATGGTGACGAGGCACGGCAAGCGCGTCTTCAGCACCTGCACACCGCCTTCCGCGCGGCGCTCGACCGTGATCCGGCGGCCCGAGAGATCGAGCTCGATGATTCTTGAAACATAGGTCAGCAAGTGGACGCCGAGGCGCTTCGCGATGCCGGGTCCGACCTGGGCCGTGTCGCCGTCGATGGTCTGCTTGCCGGTGAAGACGATGTCCACCACCTGCTCCTTTTGGATGGTACGGACGGCAGAAGCCAGCGCGTACGAGGTGGCGAGCGTGTCCGCACCGGCAAACGCCCGGTCCGTCACCAAAATCGCGTCGTCGGCGCCGAACGAGACGCACTTGCGCAGCGCCTCTTCGGCCTGCGGCGGCCCCATGCACAGCATGGTGATGCGCCCACCGAACTGGTCCTTCAGGCGCAACGCCTCCTCGAGCGCAAAGAGGTCGTAGGGATTCACGATGGCGGGCACGCCCTGCCGCATGATCGTGTTGGTCACCGGATGCACGCGGATCTGAGCGCTGTCCGGGACCTGCTTGATGCAGACGACGATGTGCATGGTTTTTCTCCAGGCGCTAACGCGGCAGCGAGGTGCGCAGGCTGTCCAGGCTGACGCGCTGGACCCCGGCCGCGTCCTCGAACACCTTGAACACCTTCTCGGCGGCGGCGTTCGAGTGCACGAAATCCTCGTAGGCGCGAACGAGCAGATCGCGGTAGTGCGCCCGCAACGCCTCCTCGGCAAGTCCGGAAGGCGGGGGCAGCGTTCCGATGTACTGCTGGAACCGCTTCAGGATATGCAGACGGTTCACGTTCACCACGGCGCGGTCGTAGTCGACGCCGAGATAGTCGAGGAACTCCTCTGCCGCCGAGAATTGGCTCATCTTTCCGAGCACTGCATCCATGACCCCTCCTTTCGCGCTGCGCCCGCGCTCGACCCCACCGCCGCGGCATGAAACCGCAGCAGGTCAGGCGTCTCGGGTGCGCGCTTGTGGTTCGTCGCGAAGTCTCGAATGTCGGACAGGATGCTCTGCACCTGCTGCTCGTCGAGATCGATGCCGAGCTCCGCGTAGGCGCGCAGCACCCCGTGCGAGCCGGAGTGCTTGCCGAGCACCATGCGGTGCGCGCGCCCGACGTCGCTCGGATCGAACGCCTGGTAGTTGCCGGGATGCTTGAGCAGACCATCGACGTGGATCCCGGACTCGTGGGTGAACGCATGATCGCCGACGATGCTCTTGTTCGGCGCCACCGCACGGCCGGAGGCGCGTGCGACCAAGGCGGAGACAGCGGGAAAGCAGCGCATGTCCACGCTGGTGTCAAACCCGTAGGTGTGCTTGAGAGCGGCGACCACCTCCTCGAGCGGCGCGTTGCCGGCGCGCTCGCCGAGGCCGTTCACGGTGGTGTTGACGTGGGTGGCACCGGCGAGCACGGCAGCGATCGAGTTCGCGGTCGCCATGCCGAGGTCGTCGTGGGCGTGTATTTCGATCTCGAGGTCGCACGCCTGCTTGAGACGCACGATGCGCGAGAACGTCGTGAAGGGATCGAGCACGCCGAGGGTGTCGGCGAAGCGGAAACGGCGCGCGCCCGCTGCCTGCGCGGTCTCGGCGACGCGCAGCACGAAATCGGGATCCGCGCGCGATGCGTCCTCGCCGCCGACGGCGACTTCCACGCCCGCGCCGCGTGCCGCGCGCACGAACCGATCGACCGCGGCGAGCACCCAGTCGCGGTCGCGCGCGAGCTTGGCCGTGATCTGCAGGTCGGATACCGCGATCGAGGCGTTGACGATGTCCACGGGACACGCGAGCGCCGCGGCGAGATCGTGCTCGGTCATGCGCGACCACACCATCAGTTTCGCCGGGAGTCCAAGCGCTGCGATCGCGCCGATGTCCTCCTGCTCCGCGACGCCCATCGCCGGGACGCCGATCTCCAGCTCAGGCACGCCCGCGTTCGCCAGGGCGGTCGCGATCTCGCGCTTCTCGCCGCGGGTGAAGGCCACCCCCGCGGTCTGCTCGCCGTCGCGCAGGGTGGTATCGTTGATGACGATCTTGCGGTTGCGTAGGGACATGTGGGAAACCTCTTCGAGCCTATTTCCGCAACAGGCATGCCACTGCGTGCAACGCCTCTTTGCCTCTATGTTTCAGTGTGTTGTGGCACACGAGGCGGCGTGCGCGGAGGGGTCGTGTCGGACAAAGCCCTGTAGGATTCGCGACAAACAAAACGGAACGGAATGCGACGACGGGTGGCGACGATGCGCTGCGGCGCAAGCCCTGGCGTCATTCCTTCGCGAGATTGAGGCTGTACTTCGGGATCTCGATCACGAGGTCGCCGCTCGCCACGACGGCGCGGCACGCGAGCCGCGATTGCAGCGTGAGCCCCCACGCCTCGCCGAGCTGGTCTTCCTCCTTGTCACCGGCGGCTTCGACCGTATCGAAGCCCTCGCGCAGGATCACGTGACAGGTCGCGCACGCACAGGATTTTTCGCAGGCGTGCTCGATCTCGATGCCATGGGCGAGGAGCGCGTCGCAGATCGTCGTTCCGGCGGCCACGTCGAACACGGCGCCCTGCGGGCAGAGCGACCGGTGGGGCAGGATCGTCAGGCGTGGCATCGTCGTCAAGTGTCGATCGCGGCGAGGCTCCGACCGGCGAGGACCTTTCGAATCGAGGCGTCCATACGGCGGGCGGCGAAGTCGCTGGTTGCGTGATTGAGCGCGGCGATCGCATCCTTGATCGCGATCGCATTGCGGCCGGCGACGGCCTGCTGCAGCCGTTGCATCCGGGTTTCGATATCGCCTCGCTCCGACGCGTCGAGCAGATCTGCATCCGCCGCCAGGGCCGCGGCCACGGCTTCGAGGAGCCGCCCGCCCTCGACCTGCTGCTCGCGCAGCGCGCGTGCCTGCATGTCCTCGGCCGCGCAGGCGACCGATGCTTCGAGCATGCGTGCGATATCGACGTCGGCGAGCCCGTAGGATGGCTTCACCACGATCGTCGCAGCGGCGCCTGAGCGCTGCTCGCGGGCGGTGACGCTCACGAGGCCGTCGGCATCCACCTGAAAGCTCACCCGTGCACGCGCGGCGCCGGCCGCCATCGGCGGAATTCCGCGCAACTCGAAGCGTGCCAGCGAGCGGCAGTCGGAGACGAGCTCGCGCTCGCCCTGCACCACGTGAATGCTGATCGCGGTCTGGCCGTCCTTGAAGGTAGTGAAGTCCTGCGCGCGGGCGGTCGGTATCGTCGAGTTGCGGGGAATGATCTTCTCCGTGAGTCCGCCCATGGTCTCGATGCCGAGCGAGAGCGGCGTCACGTCGAGCAGCAACAGGCCGTCGCCGCCCTGGTTGCCGGCGAGGGTATCGGCCTGGATCGCCGCGCCAAGGGCCACCACCTTGTCGGGGTCGAGGTTGGTGAGCGGCGCGCGTCCGAAGAAGTCCGCGACAGCCTTGCGCACATGGGGCATGCGCGTCGCGCCGCCGACGAGCACCACGCCGTCGATCTCGTTCACGGCAAGTCCGGCATCGCGCAGTGCCCGACGCACCGGCGCGAGCGTCTTCGCCACCAGCGCATGGGTCAGGGCTACGAACTTGTCCACGGTGAGCGGCAGGGCGACATCTCCGCCGTCCGCAAGCGGGTAGCACAGCACCGTTTCGGATTGCGAGGAGAGCGCTTCCTTGCACTCGCGCGCACGCGCGCGGAGCGTGCTCGCCTCTGCCGGAGCGAGAGCGGGCAGGGCCGTTGTGTCGCGTGCCCAGGTCGAGATCGCGTGGTCGAAATCGTCGCCGCCGAGAGCGGCGTCCCCGCTGGTCGCGAGCACCTCGAACACGCCGCGGGCGAGGCGGAGGACCGAGAAGTCGAACGTGCCGCCGCCGAGGTCGTACACCGCGTAGAGGCCCTCGGCACCCTGGTCGAGACCGTAGGCGACCGCGGCGGCCGTGGGCTCGTTCAGCAGACGCAGCACGTTCAGGCCCGCGAGGCGGGCAGCGTCGCGGGTTGCCTGTCGCTGGGCGTCGTCGAAATAGGCCGGCACCGTGATCACCGCACCGACCAGCTCGCCGCCGAGCGCGCCTTCCGCGCGCGTGCGAAGCGACTTCAGGATCTCGGCCGAAACCTCGACCGGGCTTTTGACGCCGGCGCAGGTCTCGATCTGCACCATGCCCGGGGCATCGACGAAGCGGTAGGGGAAGCGCGCGGCGCCGCCGACATCAGCCAGCCCACGCCCCATGAGGCGCTTGACGGACACGATGGTGTTGCCCGGGTCGCGGCTCTTCACGCGCGGCGCATCGCCGACCTGCGGCGCGCCTTCCGGCCGGTAGCGCACCACCGACGGCAGCAGGCCGCGGCCGGCCTCGTCTTCGATCACCTCTGCCACACCGCTGCGCACCGTGGCGACCAGCGAGTGCGTAGTGCCGAGGTCGATGCCTACCGCGAGGCGATGCCGATGGGGCGCGGCCGAAAGACCGGGTTCGCTGATCTGGAGCAGGGCCATGGCGGTGTCGGAGCGGTCGCGCGGGTGCTTCTCACCAGGGCGGCGCGCCCGACGATCCGGCGCCAGCCGTCATGTCGGTCACGACGGCCTCGAGCGCCAGATCGACTGCCTCGCGGAGCCGGCCGAGGATGCGCAGCTTGGCAATGGTCTCGGCAGCCTTCGTGTAATCCCGGGCGCTGTCCAGGAGATGGGCGAGCTCCCGTTCGAGCGCTCCGTTTACATCCGCCAGCTCCTTCTCCAGCCGGTCCAGGGCCGCGGTATTGTGCAGCCCGCGTGCATCGTCGATACGCTCGCGCCACGCCATCTGCTTGACCAGGAATGCCCTCGGCATTGACGCGCGGGCGGGATCGAGCGCATCGATGCCGTGCAGATGCAGGAGATGACAGGCGCGGCCGACCGCGTCCTTCAGGGTGCGGTAGGCCTCGTTCGCAAGCATCGCCCAGCGGGCTGCATGCAGCTGTTCGGCACTTCCGGCGGCGGCGTGACGGTCCGGGTGCACCTGGGTCTGCAGGTCCCGGTAGGCGCGATCGAGACGGCGGGCGTCGATCGCGAAGGTGGTCGGGACACCGAACAGCTCGAAGAAATTGACGACCGGTTCAGGACTCATGGCGCAGCTTTGGTGACGGAATCAGACATTGAAGCTCTCCCCGCAGCCGCATTGGGCGGTCACATTGGGGTTGTGGAACTTGAAACCCTCGTTAAGGCCTTCTTTCGCGAAATCGAGCTCGGTGCCGTCCAGAAATGGCAGGCTCTTCGGATCGACGACAATGCGCACGCCGTGGCTCTCGAACTGCACGTCGTCTTCGTTCGCCGTGTCCACGAATTCGAGTGCGTAGGCGAGCCCGGAACAGCCGGAAGTCTTGACGCCGAGCCTGAGCCCGATGCCCCTGCCACGACTGACGAGAAGCTTCTTGACCCGCACCGCCGCGGCTTCGCTCAGGGTGACTGCCATCTGGATGCTCTCCCGTGAATCGGTTGCCGTGTGCTCAAGCGGCGAAGGATGAACCGCAACCGCAGGTGCTGCTGGCGTTCGGGTTCTTGATCAGAAATCGTGCGCCCTCCAGGCCTTCCTCGAAATCCACCTCGGCGCCGGCCATGTACTGGAAGCTCATGGCGTCGATGAGGAGGGTGTTCTGGACGATCGTGTCGTCGTCCTCGACCTTCTCGTCGAACGCGAAGTTGTACATGAGGCCAGAGCAGCCGCCTCCGGAGACGTATATACGCAGCTTCAGGGCGGGGTTGCCCTCGGAGGCGATCAGTTCAGCAACCTTGGCGATCGCGCTGTCAGTCACGAGAATTGCGGAATCCGGCGTTATGGCTTCAGTCATCGTCTTTGCTCCCGGAAGGGGGGTGCGAGGCGATCATGCCTCGGACGCGCAGGCGACGTAGCCATCCTCGGCCACGCCCTGCTTCGAGCGATAATCGGCCACCGCGGCCTTGATCGCGTCTTCCGCGAGCACCGAGCAATGGATCTTCACCGGCGGCAGCGCGAGCTCCTCGGCGATGTCCGAGTTCCGGATCTCGAGTGCCTCCGCCATGGTCTTGCCCTTCACCCATTCGGTGACGAGCGAGCTGGAAGCGATCGCGGAACCGCAGCCATAGGTCTTGAAGCGCGCATCTTCGATGACGCCCGCCTCGTTGACCTTGATCTGCAGCTTCATCACGTCGCCGCATGCGGGAGCGCCGACGATGCCGGTGCCGACCGCTTCGTCGGCTTGGTCGAGGGACCCGACGTTGCGCGGGTTTTCGTAGTGGTCGAGCACTTTGTCGCTGTAGGCCACGGCAGTCTCCTGAATGGAACCTCGGTTGCGGGTCAGCCTGCCACGAGGATGCGGTCGCGCTTTAGCCCTTCTTCCTCCAGCCCTTGATGCCCCGCCCACTGGACGGAATCGAGATCGATCCCGTCCTGATACATCTCCCACAGGGGCGAGAGTGCACGCAGCTTGGCGACCTTTTGCTTGAGCAGCACGACGGTATAGTCGATGTCGGCCTCGGTGGTGTAGCGACCGATGGAAAAGCGGATCGAGCTGTGAGCGAGCTCGTCGCTGCGGCCCAGCGCCTTCAGGACGTAGGATGGTTCGAGGCTGGTGGAGGTGCAGGCCGACCCGCTCGAGACGGCGATGTCCTTCACCGCCATCATGAGCGACTCGCCCTCGACGTAGTTGAAGCTCACGTTGAGGTTATGGGGCACCCGTCGCTCGATGTCGCCGTTGACGTAGGTTTCCTCGATCATGCCTACGCCGGCGCGAAGGCGGTCGCGCAGTGCCCGGATGCGCGCGTTCTCCTCCGCCATCTCCTCGCGTGCGATGCGGTAGGCTTCGCCCATGCCGACGATCTGGTGCGTCGGCAGGGTGCCCGAGCGCATCCCGCCCTCGTGGCCGCCGCCGTGCATCTGCGCCTGCACGCGGATGCGCGGCTTGCGGCGCACGTAGAGCGCGCCGATGCCCTTCGGGCCGTAGGTCTTGTGCGCCGAGAGCGAGAGCAGATCCACCTCGAGCCGCGCGAGGTCGATCTCGACCTTGGCCGTCGCCTGGGCCGCATCGACGTGGAAGATCACTCCGTGGCCGCGGCAGATTTCGCCGAGCGCGGCGACGTCCTGGATCACGCCGATCTCGTTGTTCACGAACATGACCGACGCCAGCACGGTATCCGCGCGGAGCACCGCCCGGAATTTCTCGAGGTCGACCAGCCCATCGGGCTCGGGGTCGAGATAGGTGACCTCGAAGCCCTCGCGCTCGAGCTCGCGCATGGTATCGAGCACGGACTTGTGTTCGGTTGTCACCGTGACCAGATGCTTGCCCTTGCTCGAATAGAAGTGTGCCGCGCCCTTGATCGCGAGATTGTTCGATTCCGTCGCGCCCGAGGTCCAGACGATCTCCCTGGGATCGGCGTTGACGAGCGCCGCGACCTGCTCGCGCGCCTCCTTCACCGCGGCTTCGGCCTGCCAGCCGTAGGCATGGGAGCGGCTCGCCGGATTGCCGAACTGCTGCGTCAGGCAGGGAATCATCCTTTCCGCGACGCGCGGATCGACCGGCGTGGTCGCGGCATAGTCGAGATAGATCGGTTGCGTCTGCATCGACGGGTCCTCGTGCGCCGGATGGTGTCCCCGCGCAACGCGCGGAGCCGGCCGGATGGGGCCCCGTTCCGCAATCGCCATGCCATCGGCAAGACGATCTGTAAGTGCATGATTGCGTGAAGATGTTTTGGAGAGGGCGGGGGGAGGAAGCAGCGGGGGTTTTGTCGGGTTTTGTAGCGAATCGAACACGACAAGCCGCCGGTTACCGGATTGATGAGGTCGTTATCGACCGCCCGCGCGGAAGCCGCGCCCTTTCCGGCTAAACTTGGCGCGAGACGCCTCCGACCCGGTCATGGAACGCACCGAACGCTTCTACCGCATTCAGCAGTTGCTGCGCGATCGCAGAGTCGTCCCCTTCACGGTCTTTCTCGAGCAGCTCGAAGTGTCGCGCGCCACCGTGAAGCGGGACCTGGAATACCTGCGCAATCGCATGAACGCACCGATCGCGTGGGACCCGGAAGCGCGCGGTTACCGCTTCGCAGCGCCGGAGCAGGGGAGCGCGCAGTACGAGCTGCCCGGGCTCTGGTTCAATGCGTCCGAGATCCACGCGCTGCTCACCATGCGGCATCTGCTGGCGCATCTCGAGCCCGGCATCATCGCACCCCATCTCGCGCCGATCGGCGAGCGGCTCGCGCTACTGCTGGGCAGCGCCGATCATTCGGCGGAGGAGGTGCAGAAGCGCGTGCGCATCCTCGGCATGGCTGCGCGGCGTTTCGCGCACGAGAGCTTCGCGGTGGCGGGCTCTGCGCTGTTGCGCCGCAAACGCCTGCACCTGCGTTACTACGTGCGCGCCCGGGACGAGGTCACTGAGCGGGAGGTGTCGCCGCAGCGCCTGGTGTACTACCGGGACAACTGGTATCTCGATGCCTGGTGTCATCGCCGTGACGACTTGAGGAGCTTTGCCATCGATGCGATCCGCGATGCCGAGATCCTGGACAAGAAGGCGCGCGAGATTCCCGAGAGTACGCTGAACCGGGTGCTCGGCGCGGGCTACGGAATCTTCTCGGGGCAGCGGGTGCGCTGGGGTCGGCTGCGGTTTACGCCGGAACGCGCGCGCTGGGTCGCAGCCGAGGAATGGCATCCGCGACAGCGCGGCCGCTTCGAAGCGGATGGCTCCTACGTGCTGGAAATCCCCTACAGCGACGACCGCGAATTGGTGATGGACATTCTTCGCCACGGGCCCGAAGTGGAAGTGCTCGGCCCTGCACCGCTGCGCGGGGTCGTGCGCGAGCGACTCGCCGCGACGCTGGCCCGGTACCAGCCGCGCCGCAGCAGAAATCGTCGTTGACTTGGCGGCGGGCGAGTCCCGCAGTGGCGAAGGCTGGACGATGTGCAGTGAATCTCGACCCTCCGGATCACGGACCCATCATTTCTTTACATCTTTTAAGTTCTTAAGTAACTTATATAAATAATTGTTTTAAAGCAAATGTTATACAGAAAAAAATGCCCTCGCAAGGGCGTTTGTTGGCCCTCCCCGAATGGTACAGCGATTGCGATTCAGGGCTTGCGATCGGCGAGGATGATCACGAGGCGACGCCGGGGAAGCGAGCCTCGCGCTCGAAGTCGAGCGAAACCTCGTTGGCTCCTCGCCGGTCCACCCAAATCCCTCCGTTCTTATCCGGCCACGTGTCCGCGGCCGGTTTTTTTCGCCTGCGCTTCAGTGCGGCGGGCCTGTGGTATCGTTTTGAGCCACCCACCGCGAGGAGGCTCACATCATGACCCACAAGGCCGCGTTCACCCCCGAAGAATGGACCCAGCTTCGCATCCTGCCGTCGCTCGTAAGCGGCGGTGTTTCCGCAGCCGACCCCGGGGGTCTCATCGGCGCCTTCAAGGAGGCGACCGCGGGCATGAAGGCGATGTACGAGAGCCTCCAGCAGTCGAACATCGAGCTCATGAAGGCGCTGTTCGAGGATCACAGTCGTCCCGATATGCCGGATCCGAAGGCGCTGCTCGGCGAAGGGGCGCGCGACCAGCAGATCGCGAACTTCAAGGCCGCCGTCGGAGCGCAGATCGATCAGGCGATGAAGTTGCTCGATCAGAAGGCGCTGCCGGCCGAGGCGCTCGCCTACAAACAGATGCTGATGCAAGTGGCGGAGCGCGCAGCGAACGCAGCCAAGGAAGGAGGATTTCTCGGCTTCGGCGGGGTGAAGGTGAGCGAAGCGGAGCAATCGTATCTGAACGAGCTCGGCAAGATGCTCAGGATCTGAGCCGCGAGGCCTGCAGGAGGAATGCGAGGATGACCCGAATGGCATGGCTGTTCCTGCTGGCTGCCCACGTGGTCGCGGTCGGTCCCGCTCGGGCTGCGGCGGACACCCCGCTGCAAGCGACCACCGACGACGGTCGGAAGGTCATCCTCCACTCGGATGGACGCTGGGAGTTCGGACCCGCGGACGGGGTGCAAGCGCCGGCGTCCACCCAGCCGCCCCCGACCCAGGCGGCAGTTCCCCCGGCGGCAAGCGGGGCGGCGGCGAAGGCGGCCCGGCCCGACGATCGCTACTGTCAGGGCGCTCTCTTCGGCGTCGGGCGCCGCATCTGTCCCGGCGATCCGGACTACAACCGCGGCTCGCTCAACCCCAAGCTTCGTTGACGCGCGTTTGGCTGGCGAGACGCGCCGGGTGAGCGGCCAGCTCGCCAGGACCGGCGGACTCGCAGCGCGCTCGCGGCGGTCGCCGCAACGATCACGCTGCCGGGCTGAGTTTCTCGGTGGCGCGCGCCGCCCGCTTGCGCTCGTGTTCCTGCAGGTGGCGCTTGCGCACGCGAATCGATTTCGGCGTGACCTCCACCAGCTCGTCGTCGGCGATGAATTCGATCGCGGACTCGAGGGTGAGCTGGATCGGGGGCGTCAGGCGCACGGCCTCATCGGTGCCGGAAGCGCGGACGTTCGTGAGCTGCTTGCCCTTGATCGGGTTCACGACGAGGTCGTTGTCGCGCGAGTGGATGCCGATCACCATGCCTTCGTACAGCGGCTCGCCGGGGCTCACGAACATGCGCCCCCGATCCTGCAGCTTCCACAGCGCGTAGGCCACGGCGTCGCCCTGCTCGGCGGAGACGAGGACGCCGTTGCGGCGCTCGCCCATCTCGCCCGCCAGCGGTCCGTAGTCGTCGAAGACGTGGCTCGCGATGCCGGTGCCGCGGGTGAGCGTGAGGAACTCTCCCTGGAACCCGATCAGGCCCCGCGCCGGGATGCGGTAGTCGAGGCGAACGCGGCCCTTGCCGTCGGGCTGCATGTCCTGCAGCTCGCCGCGGCGGCGGCCGAGCTCCTCCATGATCGAACCCTGATGCGCTTCTTCGATGTCGACCGTCAAGAGCTCGTACGGCTCGGACCGCTCGCCGCCGCTCTCCCGGACCACCACGCGGGGTCGCGAGACCGCCAGTTCATACCCTTCCCGACGCATGTTCTCGAGCAGAATCGTGAGGTGCAGCTCGCCGCGACCAGAAACCAGGAACACGTCCGCATCGTCGGTATCCTGCAACCCGCAGGGCGACGTTGCTCATCAGCTCGCGCTGAAGACGCTCGCGGATATTGCGGCTGGTGACGTACTTGCCTTCCCTGCCCGCAAAGGGAGACGTGTTCACCTGGAAGTTCATGGTGAGCGTGGGCTCGTCGACGGCAATCGGGGGCAGCGGGACGGCGACAGCAGCGTCGCAGATCGTGACCCCGACCCCGACCTGTTCGATGCCTGTGACGAGCACGATGTCGCCCGCCTCGGCCTGAGCGGTGGTGGTTCGCTCCAGGCCCTCGAACACCATGATCTGCCCGACTCTTCGCCTTGCCGCGCGCTTCATCGCCGTACATCACGGCGACTTCCTGGCCGGCGCGATACGCGCCCGAGCGTGATGCGGCCGATGCCGATGCGACCGAGGTAACTCGAGTAGTCCAGCGAGCAGATCTGCAGTTGCAGCGGAGCTTCGGCGTCGACCTTCGGCTGGGGCACATGCTCGAGAATCGCTTCAAACAGCGGGCGCATGTTCTCGCCTGACGTGCCGGCGTCCAGCATTGCGTAGCCGAGAAGCGCGGACGCATACACCACGGGGAAATCAAGCTGCTCCTCGGTTGCGCCGAGCTTGTCGAAAAGATCGAACGTGTGGTTGATCACCCAGTCAGGGCGTGCGCCGGGGCGGTCGATCTTGTTGATCACGACGATCGGCTTCAGGCCGAGGGCGAGCGCTTTGCGCGTGACAAAGCGTGTCTGCGGCATGGGGCCTTCGACCGCGTCCACCAGCAGCAGCACCCCGTCGACCATCGAGAGCACCCGCTCGACCTCGCCCCCGAAGTCCGCGTGCCCGGGCGTATCGACGATGTTGATGTGGGTTCCCTGGTACTGGATGGCGCAGTTCTTCGCAAGAATGGTGATGCCCCGTTCCCGCTCGAGATCGTTCGAGTCCATCACGCGGTCGGTGACGTGCTGGTGTGCCGCGAAGGTGCCGGACTGCCGGAGCAACTGGTCGACGAGGGTGGTCTTCCCGTGGTCGACGTGGGCGATGATCGCGATGTTGCGAATCGAGCGGGACATTGAAGCCTGCCGGTCAAAGAAAAGCCGCGGAGTGTAGCACGGACAAGTGACGGGCGCCGGCAACTTCCGTGAGGCCACGGGGTCAGTCTTACGATGACCACACGCCGGGCGATCCGTTCCGGGTTGCGTAGAGGAGATAAAACTATGTTCCCCTTCACCACGAAGACCGCCTTGCCGACGCCCGAGCAGGCGCTGAAGGGGCGCGCGACACCGCTGCCGGTGCCCGACCGGCATCACGTCAACGGCCACGCGATCAAGCCGCCGTTCCCGGCGGGGATCGAGCAGGCCGTGTTCGGCCTCGGCTGCTTCTGGGGCGCGGAGCGGAAGTTCTGGAACGTGAAGGGGGTCTACTCGACGGCGGTCGGTTACGCGGGAGGCTTCACGCCGAATCCGACTTACGACGAGGTGTGCAGCGGCAAGACCGGGCACACCGAGGCGGTGCTGGTCGTCTACGACCCGAAGGTCGTGACCTTCGATGCCCTGCTCAAGGTCTTCTGGGAGTCTCACGATCCGACGCAGGGCATGCGGCAAGGGCAACGATGTCGGAACCCAGTACCGCTCCGCCATCTTCGCGACGACCGACGCTCAGCTCGAGGCGGCGAAGGCTTCACGTGACGCCTACGCGCGTTCTCTGGCGCAGCATGGCTACGGTGCCATCACGACCGAGATTCGCACGGCCCCGGAGTTCTATTACGCCGAAGGCTATCACCAGCAGTATCTCGCCAAGAACCCCGGCAGGCTACTGCGGCTTGGGCGGGACGGGGGTGGCGTGTCCGGCGGGTCTCGCGGGTGCGGCGGCGGGGTAGACGGATTCTTTACCGCCAAGGCGGAATGTGGGATGGTGCGGTCGTGAACGCCGCTCGAATGGCCACGCTGCTCGGAGCAGCACTCCTCATCGCGGCCTGCAACCAACCGCCGCCGAAGCGTGCCGCGGCGGAGAGCGCTGCCAACGACTGCGGCCCCCCAGGCCGCCAAGCCCGCCGAACCGTCCCGGATCGGTACCGTGGGTCTCGTCCGAGAGCTCAAGGACCGCGGCATGAGCGCGCAGAACTGGCCGGGTGTCATCGCTTCGATCTTCACGAACGAAACGGAGAAGGACGTGATCCGCGTCCGATACGAGGTGACCGTCTTCTACAAGGACGGCACCCAGGGCGTCGTGATCGTCGATGAGCGTCCCGGCGTGCAGACCGGCCAGCGCGTGCGCGTTACGGGTGACCGGATCGAACTGCTCGATCGCTAGTTTTCCGCCGTGCCGGCAGCCTGCAGGCTCAACCGCTCAGGCAGCTGCTCATGAACTTCTTGCGATCGTCGCCTTTCAGGCTTTGCTTGGCGGCTTCGGCGTTGCAGGACTTCATCTTCTCCTGTTGAGTCGACGCCGCCGGTTTCATGTCGGATTTTCCGCTCAGGCAGCTGCTCATGAACTGCTTGCGCTCGTCGCCCTTCAGGCCCTTGTCGGCCGCCGTCTTGTTGCAGTCGGCCATGCGCTGCTGCTGCGGTGTCGCATCCTTGGTGCCCTCGGCGCCGTAAACGGTGCCGGTGCAAACGAGACCCGCGATCCCCAGCGCAACGACCCAGCTCAAAGGTTTCTTCATTTTTACCCTCCGGTGGAAATTGGATGCGAGCGTGCATTGTATGAGCGGGGCATTTCAGAACGCAACGACGACAGGGTGTGCCACCTCCGCGGACCGGTAGAACACGAGAGACGCAATTTCGATGTCGTCGATCGAGCGACACCGTATGTTATAAATTGGATTAGATATAACTCGCAACAGACTGATAAAAAAATATAAAAAAGATATGGCTTGTTGGTTGCTAGGCAAGAGTTCGATCAGGCTTTCGAAACACGTCGTTATTATTAGATTTTTCTCGATTTTGTTGCTTTTCTCTCGCGCCTCGCACTAAGCTAGCATCTGAAAAATGAGCTTCCGCGGTGCGAGTCGTTGCAGGATTGTTCGAGGCCGATGTGGCTTGCCGGCCGTTGCAATCGCAGAGGTTTTCGGACGCGCTCGATCGTCCAGAGCCCGCCCCGCTTCCCCGGTGGGCTTTATTTTTTTGCCGGGGCAGGTGTAGACGCAGATTCCCGATCGCCCGGGTCCGCTTCGGCACTTTGCCCTGATCCTCCAACCCGCCGACTTAGGAACATTCACGATGAGGTACGGCGATCTGTACAAGCAGGCGCTGGAAAAAGCGCGCGCCGCGGCTATTGGAGAAAGGCGGGCCGCATGAACGCAAGCGAACCAGCGGAAATCTCGAGGCGCTGGACCGCCTCAAGGTGATGGTCGATGAGTTGCGGGGCGTCGGTGCGCCCCTCATCATCAAGGACATCGTCGAGGGAGAGATCGACGAACAGTCCCTGGTGCTGATGATCGGCGACCACGAGGTACCCGTCGCCATCGAAAACATGGCGATCCATGTGTTCTGGCGCGGCCCGGACAAGACGCCGATGGTTTATCACAGCCTGTCGCAGTCGCGCTTGAACGCGCTCGCCAAGGCAGTCGTGCATCGGGCCGTGCCGTCTGCCTTGTCGAAGGAAGAAAAGCGCTCGGCCGCACCGGCTCGAGTGATCCGGCTGCCCTGATCCGCCGGCGACCGCCGTCGGCGGCGTTGCGGGCGCGGCGGGTCAAGTTTCACCCACCTGTTCGACGCTTTTCGAACCGCACTCTGCCCAGGAATGACGGTCGCCATCACTACCCTGCGCGAACGGCTCGACGCGCTCTCCCCCGCAGTCCTTGCGTCACTGCGGCGCGGGATCGAGAAGGAGAGCCTGCGCACGCGCCCCGATGGCGCGCTCGCCGCCACCCCGCACCCGCCCGCGCTCGGCTCCGCACTCACGCATCCGCACATCACCACCGATTTCTCGGAAGCGCAGCTCGAGCTCATCACCGGCGTGCACACGAGCGCCGAAGCCTGCCTCGACGAGCTCGAGCAGATCCATCGGTTTGTCTACCGCCACATCGGCGACGAGCTCCTGTGGTGCGCCAGCATGCCGTGCGACCTGCCCGCGGAGCCCGCCATCCCGATCGCGCAGTTCGGTCGTTCCAACGTCGGCCGCGCGAAGACCGTATACCGGACCGGGCTTTCGTACCGCTACGGCCGGCGCATGCAGACGATCTCGGGCATTCACTACAACTTCTCGCTGCCAGAATCCGCCTGGCCGCTGCCCGGGCTTGCGGATGCGAGCGCGGCCTACTTCGCCCTCATCCGCAATTTTCGGCGTCATGGCTGGATGCTGCTCTATCTCTTCGGCGCGTCCCCGGCCGTATGCGGAAGCTTCGTCCAGGGTCGGTCCCACGACCTGGTCGAGCTCGTGCCCGGAACGCTCTATCTGCCCGGTGCCACTTCGCTTCGCATGGGGCGCCTGGGTTACTTGAGCGAAGCGCAGGACTCGCTGTCGGTGAGCTACAACGATCTCGCGAGCTACGCGGCTTCGCTCCAGGGCGCCCTGACCGACCCCTATCCCCCGTACGAGGCGATCGGCATCCGCGACGGCGACACTTACCGCCAGCTTGCCGTGAGCCTGCTCCAGATCGAGAACGAGTTCTACAGCACGATCCGGCCGAAGCGCGTGATCTTCCCGGGCGAACGACCACTGCACGCGCTGCGCGAGCGCGGCGTGGAGTACGTCGAGGTGCGCGCCATGGACCTCGATCCCTTCTCGAGCGTCGGCATCACTGCGGACACGATCCGCTTCCTGGACATCTTCCTGCTGCATTGCCTCCTGACCGAGAGCCCTCCCGACACCCCGCGGGAGATCGAGGCGAACGGACGAAACAAGCAGCAGGTGGCAGCGCGCGGGCGCGAACGCGGGCTGCGCCTGGAGCGACAAGGTGAACGGATCGAGCTGCGCGAATGGGCCGACGGGGTGCTCGTCGAGTGCCAGCCGATCGCCGCCGCGCTCGATGCGGCGGCGGGCGGCAGCGCCTACCATGAGACGCTGTCCAGGGCCGTCCGTGCCATCGACGATGCGGATCTACTGCCGTCCGCGCGGGTCCTGGGCGAGATGGCGCAGCGCTACGACGGCTCTCACGGGCGCTTCGCGATCGCGCGCTCGCTCGAGCATCGGCACTCGCTCACGAGCGCACCGCTCCCCACCGAGGTCGAAGCGCGGTTTGCCCGAATGTCACGGGAGTCGATCGACGCGCAGCGCAAGATCGAGGCAACCGACGAGTTGCCGTTCGAAGCGTACCGGCAGCGCTATCTCTCGCGGGAACGGCTCGGGGTCGGTTGATCCCGGGCACCGGAGCGAGCGTGCGCTCGTCGCACGCTTCAGAGCACGACCGCGGTGATCACCCAGAGCGCGGCAATTGCCACCAGTCCCTGTACCAGCGTGCCGACGGTGTGCAGTCGGTAGCCGATTTCCGGGGGCATGTTGGAGAACTGCGTGACGACCCAGAAGAAACTGTCGTTGGCGTGCGAGACGACCATGGCGCCGGCACCGATCGCGACCACCGTCAGTGCCACGGCGGTGGGGCTATCGAGCCCCAGGGCCGCGAGCAGCGGCGCCATGAGCCCGGCCGTAGTGATGATCGACACCGTCGAAGATCCCTGAGCCGTCTTGATCCCGGCGGCGATCAGGAACGGCAGCAGGATGCCGAGGTTGGAGGTGGCGAGCGCGTCGCCGACCACCTTGGCGATGCCGGAGTTCTGCAGCACCTTGCCGAAGGCACCGCCGGCGCCGGTGATGATGATGATCCCGGCCGCGTCCATGATCCCCTGACCGACCCAGCCCTTGTCCGACAGCATCGTGCGATCGAGCTTCTTCGGCAGAAAGAACGCGATGCCGACACCGATCAGGAGCGCTACCACCGGCTGCCCGATGAAGGCGAGCGTCTGCAGGACCACGCCGGTGCCGAGCGGCTTGGTCGGGAACTGGGCGATCGAGTTCAGCACGATCAGAATGATCGGCACGAAGATCGGGAGCGAAGAGCGAAACGCGCCCGGACTGTCGGTCACGTCGGGCAGTGCCGGCGCCTCCTCGCCCGGCTTGTCCGGCGAGATGGGGACCCGCGCGGCGACGGTGATGGCGAAGAGCCAACCCGCCACTGCGGCGACCGCCGCCACGAGCAGCCCCCACATGATCACGAGACCGAGGTCCGCTTTCAGGATGCCAGCGGCGGCGATCGGACCCGGCGTGGGCGGTACCATCGTATGCGTCGCATAGAGGCCGAGCGCGAGGGCGATCGCCGTTCCGGCGAGCGAGATGCCGGCGCGGCGGGTCAGCGCCTTGTTGAGCGGCGTGAGGAGGATAAAACCCGAATCGCAGAACACCGGGATCGACACCACGTAGCCCATGATCGACATCGCCGCGGGCACGTTGTTACGCCCGGTGAGCTTGAGCACTGCCTCGGCCAGCCGATATGCGCCGCCCGAGCGCTCGAGAAAGGTCCCGATGATCGAGCCGGCAAGAATTACGATGCCGATGTAGCCGATGGTGCCGCCGAAGCCGTCGTTGACGGACTTGACCACGTCGGCCAGAGGCATACCGGCGAGAATGCCGAAGCCGAAGGCGACGAGGATCAGCGCCAGGAACGGGTGCATCTTGTACTTCGCCGTCGCCACGATGATGGCGGCGATGGCCACGATGAGCAGCAGGACCAGATACATGGAAGCCTCCCCGAGTTTGCGCTGCGGAACGATCGTCATTAGTCCGTACTTCGTCGTGCCGAGTCAACCCCGCCGTCCGGGCAGGGCGGTTGCGGCGACTTATAATCCCGCCGCATGCACATCGACGACTTCGACTATGTCCTGCCGCCCGAGCTGATCGCCCAGCACCCTGCCCGCGAGCGGACGGCGAGCCGGCTGCTTCATCTCGACGGTAATACGGGCAGCCGGACCGACCGCCTGTTCGGCGATCTGCCGCAGCTGGTGCGTCCCGGCGACTTGCTGGTGCTGAACGACACGCGCGTCATCAAGGCGCGGCTGCGCGGCACGAAGTCCACCGGCGGCAGCGTCGAGGTGCTGATCGAACGCGTGCTCGATGCGCACCACGCGCTCACCCAGATTCGCGCGAGTCATGCGCCGCGGGAAGGCAGCGTGCTCCATCTCGCCCAGGGGCTCCGCGCCACCGTGCTGGCGCGCCGGGGCGCCTTCTTCCGCCTGCGCTTCGACGACACCCGAGACATCTTCACCCTGCTCGAACTGCACGGCGCGACACCGCTGCCTCCCTACATCGATCGCGCGCCGGAGCCGCGCGACGAGGAGCGTTACCAGACCGTCTATGCGCGGGCGCCGGGCGCGGTCGCCGCCCCGACGGCGGGTCTGCACTTCGACTCGTCGCTCCTGGCAGCGCTCGAAGCGAAGGGCGCAGCGCTCGCGTGGATCACGCTGCACGTGGGCGCGGGCACGTTCCAGCCGGTGCGCGCCGCGGACGTGCGGGAGCACACGATGCACAGCGAGTGGTACGAGATTCCGCAGGCGACGGTGGAGGCGATCCGGACGGCGCAGACGCGCGGGCGGTCGCGTGCTCGCGGTCGGCACCACCGCGCTCCGCGCGCTCGAGGCGGCGTCACCCGATGGCGAGGTGCGCGCGACGAAGGGCGAGACCAACCTCTTCATCTTTCCCGGGTACCGGTTCCAGGTAGTCGAGCGGCTCATCACCAATTTTCATCTGCCGCGCTCGACCCTTCTCATGCTCGTGTCGGCCTTCGGCGGCATCGCTGCCGTGCGCGCCGCGTATCGCCACGCGGTGCAGGCGCGCTACCGCTTCTACAGCTACGGCGACGCGATGCTGATCGAGCGCGCCGAGCCCGGATGAGCGTGCCCTTCCATCTGCTCGCGCAGGATGGCCGCGCCCGCCGCGGGCGGCTCGTGCTGCCGCACGGGGAGGTGGAGACACCCGCGTTCATGCCGGTGGGCACGTACGGAGCCGTGAAGGCGATGAGCCCGCGGGAACTCGAGGAAGTCGGTGCGCAGATCGTGCTCGGCAATACGTTTCACCTCTGGCTGCGTCCGGGGCTGGAAGTGATCGAGGCGCATGGCGGCTTGCACCGCTTCATGGGGTGGGACGGCCCGCTTCTCACCGACTCGGGCGGCTTTCAGGTGTTCAGTCTGGGCGCTTTGCGCCAGATCACGGAGGAGGGCGTGCGCTTCGCGTCACCCGTGAACGGCGATCGACTGCTGCTTACCCCGGAGACGTCGATGCACATCCAGCGCATGCTCGATGCGGACGTGGCGATGATCTTCGACGAGTGCACGCCGTATCCGGCCGACGAGGCCCGCACCCGCGAGTCGATGGCGCTCAGCCTGCGCTGGGCGGAGCGCAGCAAGCGCGCGCATGCGGGCAATCGGAACGCGCTCTTCGGCATCGTCCAGGGCGGCATGTTCGAGCACCTGCGCGAAGCCTCGCTCGAGGCGCTGGCGGCGATCGGCTTCGACGGCTATGCGATCGGCGGGCTGTCGGTGGGCGAGCCGAAGCAGGAGATGCTGCGCGTGCTGCGCCACACCGCAGCACTGCTGCCAGCGGATCGGCCCCGCTACCTGATGGGGGTCGGCACGCCTGCGGACCTGGTGGACGCCGTGCTGGCGGGCATGGACGTGTTCGACTGCGTGATGCCCACTCGCAATGCCCGCAATGGCTGGCTCTTCACGCGGCATGGCGTGATCCGCCTGAAGAACAGCCGCTACCGCAACGACATGGCACCCGTGGACGAGACGTGCGCCTGTTACACCTGCCGCCACTTCACCCGCGCCTACCTGCACCATCTCAACCGGGTGGGCGAGATCCTCGGCGCGCGGCTCAACACCATCCACAACCTGCACTACTACCACGAGCTCATGGCTGGCTTGCGCGATGCCATTGCGTGCGGCCGGCTCGAGACGCACGCGGCGTCCGTCAAGCAGGCCCTGGCGCCGGCGTGCTAAAATTGCGCGCTTTTCGGGTCGGGATGGTGGCACGCCGACATCTCTAAAGCCCCCAGTTTCGGAGACCGCTTTCCATGTTCATATCCCAGGCTTTCGCCCAGGCCGCTCCCGCCGGAGCGCCGGGCATGGATTGGATCAGCCTCTTTCCGCTGATCCTGATGTTCGTCATCCTCTACTTCCTGATCATCCGCCCCCAGACCAAGCGTGCGAAGGATCAGAAGGCGATGCTCGAGGCGCTCCAGAAAGGCGATGAAGTGGTGACAGCCGGCGGCACGGCCGGTCGTGTGACCAAGGTGGGCGATGCCTACGTGACCGTGGAGATCGCGCCCAATGTCGAGGTCCACGTCCAGAAGCCGGCGGTGACGACACTCCTGCCCAAGGGGACGCTCAAGTCCCTGTGATCGGGCACACCCGCGCATGAACCGCTATCCGCTGTGGAAGAACGCCCTCGTCGCGATCGCGATCGTGGTGGGCGTGATCTACACGCTGCCCAACTTCTTCGGCGAGGCGCCGGCGGTGCAGATCTCGCCGGTGAAGGCGACGCTCAAGTCGGACGCGGCGCTGCTCGCCCGGGTGCAGGAGACGCTCAAGGGCGGCGGCATCGAAGCCGCGGGCATCGTCCTCGACGCAGTCGGGGTGAAGGCGCGCTTCAAGGACACCGACATTCAGATCAAGGCGAAGGACCTTCTCAGCCGGGTCCTGAATCCCGACGAGAAGGACCCCTCGTACATCGTCGCGCTCAACCTGCTGTCGAACACGCCGGGGTGGCTCGCCGCCCTGCACGCGCTGCCCATGTACCTGGGTCTCGACCTGCGCGGCGGCGTCCATTTCCTGCTCGAAGTGGACATGAAAGCCGCGATCACGAAGCGCCTGGACGGGGTGGCCACGGAACTGCGCACCCAGATGCGCGACCGCAGCATCCGCCACGGCGGCATCGCGCGCGAAGGCAACGCAGTCGTGGTGCGATTCCGGGACGCGGAGGCGCTCGACAAGGCCGAGCGTCTCATCAAGGACACCCAGGCCGACTTCGATGTCGCGACGACCGCGGACGGCGGCGAATCGAAGATGCGCATGACGCTCAAGCCCGAGGCGCTGCGCCGGACGCAGGAAGCGGCGGTGCGCCAGAACATCACGACCCTGCACAACCGCATCAACGAGCTCGGCGTGGCCGAGCCGGTGATCCAGCAGCAGGGCGCGGAACGGATCGTGGTGCAGCTTCCCGGCGTGCAGGACACCGCCAAGGCGAAGGACATCCTGGGGCGCACCGCGTCGCTCGAGGTGCGGATGGTGGACGACAGCGCCGACCTCAATGCGGCGCTCGCGGGCAACGTGCCGTTCGGCACCGAGCTCTACACAGAGCGCGGCGGCTCGCCGCTGCTCGTGAAGAAGCAGGTAGTGCTGACCGGCGACCGCTTGACCGACGCCCAGGCCGGCTTCGACGGCCAGACCGGCGAGCCGGCCGTGCACCTGACGCTGGACGGTGCCGGTGCGCGCATCTTCCAGCAGGTGACTCGGGAAAACGTCGGCAAGCGGATGGCGATCCTGTTGATCGAGAAAGGCAAGGGCGAAGTGGTCACGGCGCCGGTGATCCGCCAGGAGATCGGCGGCGGGCGCGTGCAGATCAGCGGCCGCATGACCACCACCGAGGCGAACGACGTGGCACTCCTGCTGCGCGCCGGATCGCTCGCGGCGCCGATGGAGATCATCGAGGAGCGCACCATCGGCCCGAGCCTCGGCGCCGACAATATCCGCAAGGGGTTCTACTCCACCCTCTACGGCTTCCTCGCGATCGCGGTCTTCATGTGCCTGTACTACTCCGTGTTCGGCGTGGTGTCGGTGGTCGCGCTGGCGGTGAACGTGCTGCTGCTGGTGGCGCTGCTGTCCATGCTGCAGGCGACCCTCACGCTGCCCGGCATCGCCGCGATCGCGCTCGCGCTGGGCATGGCCATCGACGCCAACGTGCTCATCAACGAGCGCATCCGCGAGGAGGTGCGCAACGGCGCGACACCTCAGGCTGCGATCAACACCGGTTACGAGCGCGCGTTCGGCACCATTCTCGACTCGAACGTCACCTCGCTCATCGCGGGGGTCGCGCTGCTCATCTTCGGGTCCGGTCCGGTGCGCGGCTTCGCGGTCGTGCATTGCCTCGGCATCGTCACCTCGATGTTCAGCTCGGTGGTGGTGTCGCGTGCGCTGGTGAATCTCATCTACGGCGGCCGGAAGGTGAAGAAGCTCGCCATCGGCGACACCGATTGGCACAAGCGTGTCCGCCCGCCCACCACGCCGGCGCCGACCGCCGCACCCTAACGCGACAGGAACCGCACGACCATGGAATTCTTCCGCATCCGGCGCGACATCCCGTTCATGCGCCATGCGCTCGTGTTCAACATCATCTCGTTGGTCACGTTCCTGCTCGCGGTGGTGTCGCTCGCCACCAAGGGCCTGCACTTCAGCGTCGAGTTCACCGGCGGCACGGTGATGGAAGTGAGTTATCCGCAGGCCGCCGAGCTCGAAAAGATCCGCGGCACGCTCGACCGGCTCGGCTTCCCCGATGCGTCGGTGCAGAACTTCGGCACCTCACGCGACGTGCTGCTGCGGCTCCCGCTCAAGCCGGGCGTGTCGTCCGCGCAGCTCTCCGAGAACGTGATGGCGGCGCTCAAGAGCGAGGGATCGGAGGTCGAGCTGCGGCGGGTCGAGTTCGTGGGGCCGCAGGTGGGCAAGGAGCTCGCCACCGACGGCGCGCTGGCGCTCGTGCTCGTGATCGTCGGCATCATGATCTGGCTCTCGATCCGCTTCGAGTGGCGTTTTGCGGTGTCGGGCATCATCGCGAACCTGCACGACGTGGTGATCATCCTGGGCTTCTTCTCGTTCTTCCAGTGGGAGTTCTCGCTGCCGGTGCTGGCCGCGGTGCTGGCCGTGCTGGGTTACTCGGTGAACGAATCGGTGGTGGTGTTCGACCGGATCCGCGAGAACTTCCGCAAGATGCGCAAGGCCACGGTGCCGCAGATCATCGACAACGCCATCACCAGCACCATGTCGCGCACCATCATCACCCACGGGTCGACCGAGCTCATGGTGGTGTCGATGCTGCTCTTCGGCGGGCCCGCGCTGCACTATTTCGCGCTCGCGCTTTTCATCGGCATCCTGTTCGGTGTCTATTCCTCGGTGCTGGTGGCGGCGCCGCTCGTGATGTGGCTCGGCGTGTCCCGCTCCAATCTGGTCAAGCCTGAGAAGAAAGCCGACACCACGAACGGCGCGACCGTCTGAGGGCAGACCGTGGAGGTCTTCGCGACCCTCTGGGACTTGGTGGTCCACCTCGACCGACACCTGCTCGATCTTACCCAGACCTACGGGGCGTGGGTCTATGCCATCCTGTTCCTGGTGATCTTCTCGGAGACGGGTTTTGTCGTAACCCCTTTCCTGCCCGGGGATTCGCTCCTCTTCGTGCTCGGCGCACTGGCGGCTGCCGGGGCGCTGGACATCTGGATGCTGAACTTGCTGCTTATCATCGCGGCGATCGCGGGCAACCAGGTCAACTACGCGATCGGGCGCTACCTCGGGCCGCGCATCTTCAAATCAGGCGGGGCACGTTTTCTCAAGCCGGAATACCTGGAACGCACCCACCGCTTCTTCGAGCGGCACGGCGGCAAGACCATCATCATCACGCGCTTCGTGCCCATCGTGCGTACCTACGCGCCGTTCGTGGCGGGCTTGGGCGCGATGGAGCCCGGCAAATTCACGGTCTACAACGTGGCGGGCGGCGTGCTGTGGATCGTTTCGCTCACGCTCGCCGGCTACTTCTTCGGCAACATCCCGATCGTGAAGAACAACCTCACGGTCGTGATCTTCGCCATCATCTTCCTCTCGATCCTGCCGGGTATCGTCGAATATCTGCGCCACCGGCGCGCGCAGGCGTGACGCGCCGTCAGATGCGCCGCGCGAGCTCGGCCGCCTTGCCGATGTAGGTCGCAGGCGTGAGCGCGAGCAGCCGCGCACGCTCGGCTTCCGGCAGATCGAGACCGCGGATGAAGTCGCGCAAGGCCTCGGGGGTAATCCCGCCCTTGCCGCGGGTGAGCGCCTTCAACTGCTCGTAGGGACTGGGCAATCCGTGGCGTCGCATGACCGTCTGCACGGCTTCGGCGAGCACGTCCCAACACCCCTCGAGATCCTCGGCGAGGCGGACGGGATCGGCCTCGATTCTCGACAGCCCACGCCGCAGCGACAGGTAGGCGAGCAAGCTGTGCCCAAACGCGACGCCGATGTTGCGCAGCACGGTCGAGTCCGTGAGGTCGCGCTGGAATCGGGACACCGGCAGCTTCTCCGCGAGGTGACGCAGCACTGCGTTGGCGATGCCGAGATTGCCTTCGGAGTTCTCGAAGTCGATCGGATTGACCTTGTGCGGCATGGTGGATGAGCCCACCTCGCCCGCGACGGTCTTCTGCCTGAAGTAGCCCAGCGAGACGTAGCCCCACATGTCGCGGTCGAGATCGATCAGGATCGTGTTGACTCTGGCCAGCGCATCGAACAGCTCGGCGAGCCCGTCGTGCGGCTCGATCTGGATCGTGTAGGGATTGAACTCCAGGCCCATCGCTTCGACGAAGCCGCGGGCGAAGCGTTCCCAGTCGACCGCCGGATACGCTGCGAGATGCGCGTTGTAGTTGCCGGTGGCACCGTTGATCTTGCCGCGGATCGGCACCGCCGCGAAGCACGCGCGGGCCTGCCGCAGCCGATGGACGAAGTTCGCGATCTCCTTGCCGAGCGTGGTCGGCGTCGCGGGCTGGCCGTGGGTGCGGGCGAGCATCGGCAGGTCGGCGTGCGCATGCGCGAGCTCGACGAGGCGACCTTCCACCGCTTCGAGCTCCGCGAGGCAGCACGCTGCGCCCGTTGCGGACCATCGACGCGTAGGCGAGGTTGTTGATGTCCTCGGAGGTGCAGGCGAAGTGGATGAACTCCGACGCGCGCTCGAGCTCTGCGTTGCCGGCGACCTTCTCCTTCAGCCAGTATTCGATGGCCTTCACGTCGTGGTTGGTCTGCGCTTCGATCACCTTCACGCGCTCGGCATCGGTCTCCGCGAACGCTTCGGCGATGACGAGCAGCTTGGAGCGCGCCGCGGCGCTGAACGGACCGATGCCCTCGATGTCCGGGTCATCCGCGAGCGCGATGAGCCACGCGATCTCGACCGCGACGCGGTGGCGCATGAGGCCGAATTCGCTGAGATCGCGCCGCAGAGGCGCGAGCTGACGGGCATAGCGGCCGTCGAGCGGCGACAGGGCAGTGAGCGGTGTGACGGCAGTCGGCTGCATGCGGGGATCTCATCGAGGCAATGAAATGTTAGCACATGAGAGTAGGACTTCCCGCGGCCGCGGGGTCGGGTTGCGGGGGCGGCGGTGCTATACTTCGACTCCTTTTGGAAGTGATCTCCGCCCATGAAATTGATTGGTACACGGACCAGTCCGTACACGCGCAAGGTGCGTGTCGTGCTCGCCGAGAAGCGCATCGAGTGCGAGTTCCAGGAGGACGCCCCGAGCGATCCCGGCACTCGCGTTCCGCAATTCAATCCGCTCGGCAAGGTGCCGGTGCTGGTGATGGACGACGGCTCCGCGCTCTACGATTCGCGGGTGATCGTCGAGTATCTGGATTCGGCGTCGCCGGTCTCGCGGCTGCTGCCCGACATCAACCGGGAGCGCGTCCAGGTCAAGCGCTGGGAAGCGCTCGCGGACGGCGTTTGCGACGCGGTGGTCGCCATCGTGCTGGAGAAGCGGCGTCCGTCGGGCAAGCAGGACGCGGCGTGGCTCGACCGCCAGTCGAAGAAGGTGGAGCGGGGCGTGCTCACCATCGCGGAGGAGCTCTCCGACCGGCACTGGTGCTTCGGCGAAAGCTACGGCCTGGCGGACATCGCCGTCGGCGTTGCGCTGGGCTACCTCGATCTCCGTTGTCCCGAGATGGACTGGCGCACGACCTATCCGAATCTCGCCGCGCACGCCGAGAAACTCTTCAAGCGTCCGTCATTCCGCGATACGTTGCCGCCGCCCGCGTGATCAAGCGGCCGAGGCGCTGGCGCTGATGATGCCGCCGCCGAGGCAGACCTTACTCTCGTACACGACGACCGACTGACCCGGCGTCACCGCCCACTGAGGCGCCGCGAACTCGACCTCGAAACCGTCGCCGCCGATGCGCGAGATGGTGCAGGGCGCATCGGGTTGGCGGTAGCGCGTCTTCGCCGCGTACACCCAGTGGCAATGGGGGAGCCTGCCCGCGATCCAGTTCACGTCGGTAGCGCTGAGACGATCCGAGAACAGGGCGGGGTGATCGTGGCCCTGGGCTACGACCAGCACGTTCCGCGCGATGTCCTTCGCCACCACGTACCAGGGCTCGCCCGCGCCACCGATGCCCAGGCCATGGCGCTGCCCGATCGTGTGGTACATCAAGCCGGCGTGCCGCCCCACGCTGCGGCCATCGGGCGTCACCATCTCGCCCGGCTCCGGCGGCAGGTAGCGCATGAGGAACTCCCGGAACGGCCGTTCCCCGATGAAGCAGATGCCGGTGCTGTCCTTCTTGTCGTGGTTCGACGAGTCCCAGTCGGCGGGCGATGTCGCGCACGTCGCGCTTGTAGAGCTGGCCGAGCGGGAACATCGTTCTCGCGAGCTGGCCCTGATCGAGGCGATACAGGAAGTAGCTCTGGTCCTTGGTGCCGTCCTCGGCCTTGAGCAGTTGCATGAGGCCGTCGACCTCCCGCACCTGCGCGTAGTGGCCGGTGGCGATCCTTTCGGCACCCAGCGCCAGCGCATGGTCGAGAAAGGCCTTGAACTTGATCTCGGCGTTGCAGAGCACGTCGGGATTGGGCGTGCGCCCCGCCTTGTACTCGGCCAGGAAGTTCGCGAACACGCGTTCCTTGTACTCGGCGGAGAAGTTCACCGCCTCGATCTCGATGCCGAGGCACTCGGCGACGGACACGGCATCCACGAGGTCCTGCCGCGACGTGCAGTACTCGTCGGTGTCGTCGTCCTCCCAGTTCTTCATGAAGAGGCCGACGACCTCGAAGCCCTGTTCCTTGAGCAGCCAGGCGGCCACCGACGAGTCGACCCCGCCCGACATGCCGACGACCACCTTGCCTTTACTCATCGGGTGGGTGGGCTCGGCGAGCTCACGCGAGATGGTTCAAGAGGTCGAGGGAATAGCGTCGGCCCGCGCGGTAGTCGTCGATGCAGCGCTGGACGAGCGGACTGCGGTGCCGGTGCGCGTCAAGGGCGATCTCCTCAGGAGTGAGCCACAGCGTCTGCACGATCCCGGTATCGAGGGGGCGCGTCGGGTCGTGGTCGAGCAGCGTTCCGGCAAAGGCGAAGCGCAGGTAGGTCAACTCCTTTTCCTGCGCATGCCAGAGATAGACGCCGACGAGTGTCTCCGGGCGGAAGCTGTACCCAGTCTCCTCCAGGGTTTCGCGCGCGACTCCTTCGAGCAGCGATTCGTTCTCGTCGAGATGACCGGCCGGCTGGTTGATGCCGAGACCATTGTCGGTCTCTTCCTCGACCAGCAGAAAGCGCCCGTCCTGCTCGATCACGGCGGCGACAGTGACGCGGGGCGTCCAGATCATGAGCGCGATAGTCGTCGACGCAGCGCTGGACGAGCGGGCTGCGGTGCCGGTGCGCGTCGAGCGCGATCTCCTCAGGAGTGAGCCACAGCGTCTGCACGATGCCGGTGTCGAGCGGGCGAGTCGGGTCGTGGTCGAGCAGCGTGCCGGTGAAGGCGAAGCGCAGGTAGGTCAGCTCCTTCTCCTGCGCATGCCAGAGGTATACGCCGACGAGTGCCTCCGGGCGGAAGCTGTAGCCGGTCTCCTCCAGCGTTTCGCGCGCGACGCCCTCGAGCAGCGACTCGTGCTCGTCGAGATGACCGGCCGGCTGGTTGATGCCGAGACCGTTGTCGGTCTCTTCCTCGACCAGCAGAAAGCGCCCGTCCTGCTCGATCACCGCGGCGACGGTCACGCGAGGCGTCCAGATCATGGGAGGGGGTCCAGGCAAAGCGCGCATTTTACGTGGCTTTGGGCGCCGGCACATCGAGCTCCGGATAGTGCCGCCAGATGTCCGCTTCGCTGAATGGCACGCGCCGGTCGGACGCGAGATAGGCGGCGACGTTCGGGCGTACCGCCACGCGATCATGCAGCGCGACGAGCCCCGGATGCTTTGCCTCCGCGCGGGCCATCGCCCTCGGGAACGCATAGCGCAGTCCCGCGACGACCTGGAACATCGAAAGGTCCACGCAGGTGAGCTTGCCGCCTGCCATCCAGCCGCCGCGTTTCGGATTGCGTTCGAGCACCCGCTCGAAGTAGCCGAGAAACTTCGGCAGGCGCTCGCCGATGAAGTCGGCCGCGCGCCGCTTCGCTTCGCGCTTCTGGTCCTCGTAATACAGACTGCCCGCGATCGGGTGATGCGTGTCGTGAATCTCTGCGACGAAGTCGGCGATCGTGAGCTGGAGTTGGTGCACCCACAGCCGGTCTCCTTCCGAGCGTGGCGCGAGGCCCAGCCGGGGACCGAGGAAGAACAGGATGTTCGCGGTCTGACCGATCACCAGATCGCCCGCCTTCAGGAACGGCGGCGCGAACGGCGGGCGCTCGACGGTCCTGCTCTCGAGAAAACGCATCAGCGCGGGCACACCCCTGCCACGACGCGCCGGCATCCGGGCGACGTCCACGTAATCGGCGCCGGCCTCCTCGAGCGCGAGGCGGACGAATTCGCCGCGACCCTGAATTTCGGGCCAGTAGTAGAGCTCGTAGCGCATGGGGGCTCTGCTACCCGACGCTCACCGGCACGAGCACCATCGTGTCGTTGCCGAAGATGTCGATCACCTTCACGGCGACGCGTGTAGCGACCGGCCTGGGTGTAGGTGTGCGGTGCGGAGATCATTTCCAGGTTGCGATTCTTGCGCGTGCGGAAGCTCTGCCATTCGTTTTCGAAGATGTAGCTGCCGGTCCAGCGTTCCTCGAACTCGGGCAGCGCCAGTTCACCCTGCGGCGGCTCCATGCCGGGCAGGTGGCCTTCCACGCCGCTGCCCTTGGGCACCTTGATGATCTCGCGGCGCGACATGTAGTCGAAGTCCACGGCCCAGTAGTCCACCCAGTCGGTCCAGTGGCGGGTGAGCGTTTCGCGGGTGACGACGCCGTCCTTGTCCTTGCTCACCTTGATGAGCCGGCCCTGTTCGCAGACGACCTGACTCTTGCCGTTTTTCATGTCGGCGGCGGCGGCTTCGACCGCGCCCTGGGTGTAGTAGACGGAGAAGTCGGTGAGCTCGATCTGGAGCGTGAACTTGTCCTTCCTGTCGTAGCGCGGCGTGGCCTCGACGAAGCTCACGTCGTGGAACACGACCTGGCCCTTGTCCACGGCGCGCTTGTCGAACACCTCCGCCGGGATGTATTTCGGCGCGAGGTCGATGCCCTTGCCCTTGGCTTCGTCGAGCACGGCAGGGAAGAGGCCCATCTCGAACTCGAAAGCGAGCACGTCCACGCGCGAGGCGCCGCGTTTGCGGCATTCGGTGATGACCTCCTCCACGAACAACCGGCCCACGGGCAGGTTGATCGGACCGACCACCACCAGCCGGCCGGCGTTCTTGCCATGGAAGAAGCTCATGTCCTCCAGCGGCTGGGCGCGGTAGGCGCGCAGGATGAGGTCGCGGAACTCGCGCTCCTTCTGCGCCAGCGCCTGTTCCTTCTGCTGGCCAGTCAACCGCCCGCCGACGTTGAGATAGGCCTGACGCTCGTAGCGGCCGAGGTTCAGCACCTCGAAGGCGCGGAACGGCTTGCCGGAATCCTTCAGCTCGCGCTGCACCTGGATCAGCCGCTTGCGCGTGGTGTGGATGGCGAACTTGCCGAGGTCGGTGGCGATCCACTTGCGGCCGAGCTTCTCCGCCACGGCGGCGGTGGTGCCGCTGCCGCAGAAGAAATCGGCGACGAGGTCGCCTTCGTTGCTGCTGAGTTTGACGATGCGTTCAAGCAGGGCCTCGGGCTTTTGCGTGGCGTAACCAGCCGACTCGTTCGCCTGCGAATTGATCCGGGATTCGATGTCGAGCCACAAATCCTGCAACGGAACGCCCGGCATCTCGTCGAGGTATCGCTTGTAGCGCGGCACTGCGCCCGGCACTTGGCTGAACAACTCGTCCCTGCCGCGTCGAGCTGCATCATTCGCTCCTGCTGAAGCGCCAGAATGCGTGTGACGCCGAGAAACTCGTAACACGGATTGCCTTTGCGACGCGCCGCCCGGCGCGGTCGATGTCAGCCAAGTTGTAACGCCGTCCGTGTCTCAGGTTCGACGTCTTTGTAGAACGCTTCGACAGGTATTCCTCGTCGAATGCGGCTGATACTGCATGATTCCAAGTGTAGTGCTCGACTTTCGAGTAGAGCAGCACGACGTCGTGCAGATCCGGCCCAGGTGCTCCGAGCCTTGCCCGCTGTCGCTGTGCGCAGTCTGTCGCTTCCAGATGATTTGATTGATGACACGTTGCTCGCCCGAACACTTCATCCATCGCGATGCGGACGTAATGCGCTAACGCCCCAGTCGCATATGGACGTAGATGCTCCCTTCACTGTGCATCAAATCCCGCATCAGGATCAGCCGCTCGTAGATCATCGAGATGAACGAATCCGCCCCGCGCCCCCAGGTGTCGCGGTAGGCGATTTGTTCGAGGAGGTTGGGCTCCTTGTGGAAGGTCTCGCCGCCGATCTCGATGTCCATGGAGAAATCGGCGCCGACGTCGAAGGGCGGGTCGATGTAGATGAGCTTGAGGCCGCCCGCGTCCTCGATCTGCCGCCGCAGCGCGCCGCTCTTCAGCGACGAGAGAATCAGCTTGTTGTCGCCCCAGATGAGCTTGTTGGTCCAGCCCTTGAGCTGGCGGCCGCGGAAATCGAACAGATCGAACTGCGGCGATTCCGGCGCCTCCTGGCGCGGCTCGTCCACGTGCTCCAGCGACTGGAACGGCAGCACCGTGGTGCAGACCTCGCGGCTCTTGCCGTTCCACACCAGCTCAACCTCGCGCTTGTCCTCGAACAGGACGAAGCGGTATTGCTCCGGCAGATGCTTTCCCTGCTGGATGAGTTGGATGAGGTCGCGCTTCTCGGCGTCGGTGAGGTCGTAGGCTTCTTTGGGCTGGCGAGGCATGGATCAGGTAGCGAGGGCTTCGTCGAGTGACTGCGTAAGTTCGGGCGCGGCGCGCCGGAGCTTCGTATCCTCAGTGACGAGTTTCACCCCGAGCTCTCGGGCTGCCACGAGAAAACGGGCATCGTAGGCAGATACACCGCGCGCCAACGCGGTGCGCATGGCCTGCTCGTTCGGTGCTGCCCACACATCAGGCCCGAATCGCCGCTCGGCATCCGCCAAGGCGTTGGCCGCCGCTTGCCATTCCAGTTCCCCCACCCGGATATATCGCGTCAGCGCATTGGTCAGTTCGACGAGTGCGTGCGTCTCCGTTCGCCAATGGTTGTCTCTTCGATAGAGCTCTTGCGCGGCTTCAAAAAATGGCGAGCTTTCCAGGAAAAGTGCGACGAGCACATTCGTATCGACAAGCTGCACCCCTTACTCCAGCCCGTCATTGATCGCGTCTTCGATCTCTTCGATGCCAAGCATGCGCCCGCTCTTCAAGCGCAAAGGGGGCGGCAGCGGAGCCACCTCCCGCCGCTGTTCCAGCCCCTGTTCGAGCAGATTGACCACCTCCTTGGTGACGGAGCGGTGGTGGCGCTGTGCCTGCTCCCTCAGGCGCGCGTGCAGTTCTTCAGGGAGGTTCTTGATGACCAGCGTGCCCATGAGAAAGCCCTCCAGACCGGAAGCAGATTGCTAGCTTTAGTGTAGCAGACGGCTTCCATCTCTCAGCTCTGGTAATCCAGGAACATCTGGATCAGCCCGGCGAAATTCCTTGGCGGGTTGCGCTCGTAGCCTTGCTGGTCCACGTACACGCAGCGGTAGGCCGGACCGCCCTCCGCCTGGCTCGCGCTCGTCGCATCCGCGCACCACTGGCGCAGACGGGCCATCTTCTGTGGCAAGTCGATCTCCGCCCGGCCCTTGGTCTCGACGATCCATACCGTGCCATCGGTGGTCTTCACGACAAAGTCGGGGACATAGTTCGAGAGATCGCCGTCGGCCTTGACGTAGTCGATCTTGAAGCCGACAGCGAGGTAGTTCTTGGCAAACGCGGCGACGTCCGGAGCGTGGTCCAGAAATCCGGCGAAGGCGAGCTCGAAGCCGCCGGCATGCGGCTCGCCGACGATCTTGCTGAACAGCGACTTCCTTGGCTGCAAGGTAAGGGCGGTTCTCGGTGCGAAAGGGGCGGGTGTCGCGCAGACGGATACGGTCTTCGATACGGGCCGAGCCGGTATCCTGAACCGTGAGCGCGTTGATGGCCTTCTTGAACGAGTCGAACAGGATCTTCCCGGCTTCGGGCTCGGAGAGATTGCGCAGCACCACCGGGTCTTCGAGGTTCACCGGAGAACCGGCGAAGAGGTGCCCGGCCATGAAGGTCCTTCACCTTCGGATAAAGCAGGTCGTAGCCGCCGACGAGGCGCATCTCCTTCAACAATTGCCGCGCGAAGAAGCCGACGACCGAACGGTAGTCGGCGGGGCCGGCGCCTTCGAGCTGAATGGTGTGGTGGACCTCGGCGTCGAGCATGGTCTTGAAGACGATCTCGCGCGTTTCCTCCGGCGTGAAGGGTTTGAGCGGGAGCTTCGGATTGCCGAAGTTCGCGGGGTCGAGCGCGCCGAGGTCCTTGTACTCCCGGTTGAAGCGCCGGGTGAGCCTGGGCAGCTCGATGTCGAGCGCGTCGAGATCCTTCTCGGTGTTTTGCGCATCCACCTCGACCACGAGCGAGTCCTCGCGCTTCGCGCTGCCGCCCATTGGCCGGTATTCGAGTTGAACGCCCTCGCTCTGGATGGACTCGACGAATTCCATGAAGGCGGGGGTGCCCATCACCGAGACGGTTTCCGGAATATCCGAACCGAAATACATCCGTCGCAAACCGCGACCGAGGGTCTGCTCCGGAAGGATATTGCTTTGCGCGGCGTACGCGCGCAGACCGACGATGGTGGTGACGTTGCGCACGTCCCACCCTTCCTTGAGCATCAGCACGGAGACGATGGCCTTGTAGGGACTGGCCCGGGAGTCGATCTCGTTCGCCTGCTTGCGCAGCAGTTCCAACTCATCCTTGTTCTTGCCCGTAGCCGATTCGGAGATCTCCCCATTGTTCTTCGTGTGGATGACGAGCACCGCCCCCTGCAGGTCGGGGCAGGTCTTTTCCAGCCAGGCGCCCACCTCGTCGCAGTTGCGGGTGTCGTCCACCATGACGAACAGCACCGCCTTCCTGCCCAGCGTCTCGTGGTCGGTGAAGCTCTTGCGCCATTCCTCGACACCGAGTTGCAGATAGTCCGCGTAACGCTCGGTGAAGATGGCGCTCGTGTGCTCCGCTAACCGGTCGCGGCTGGCAGCGTCCGGCAGCACCGGATGCTTGACGACGTTCTGGTGGATGGCTTCGACCAGCGGATAGTCCGAGACGGTTTGCACGAAGATCGCGCCGTTGTTATGCCGGGGCGTGGCAGTCACGTCCACCTGCAGGGCCAGACGGCTGTCCTTCTGCAGCATCCGGTGGTGGATGTCCTGGATGCTCTTGAACCAGGCCATCTTCGGATCGTGGATGTGATGTGCCTCGTCGTTGAACACGGCCAGCTCGTCGATTTCGCGGACGATCTCGCCGAGATCGGCCCTGCTGTCGGTCGTCTTGCCCACCGGCTTGGGGCCGAACGGTGCCAGGAAATAGTCACGCAGGTCATCGTTCTCGAGCGACGGCTCGCGCACATCGCCGAGATAGACGCGATGGATGTTGGTCAGAAACAGGTTGCCCGTGTCCCGCACCACACGAACGTCGTCCTGAATGTGCAGCGTGAGCTGGAAGTCATCCCGCCAGTTGCGGCCCGCGTGGCCGTTGTCCGGCAGGATCGGGTCGTTGAAGAAGATGCGCAACCCGTCGAAGTCGGCGCGCAGCCGGTCGAGGACGATGATGTTGGGCGCGATCAGCAGAAAGTTCCGTGCGAGCGTCGAGTCCGGTTCGTAGAGCTTGTGGAAGAAGCTCCAGGCGATGAGTAGCGACAGCACCTTGGTCTTGCCCGCGCCGGTGGCCATCTTCACGACGTAGCGCGGCCAGGTTTCGTCGAACATCCCCGCCGAGACCGCGCCCGAGGCATCGAAGCGGAGCAGGTCGAACTTGTCGCGCACGCGCCGGGCGTCGTGCAGCCAGATTACCGTCTCCACCGCTTCGCGCTGCGCGAAGTAATAGCGGAACGGCGACAGCGTGCCGTCGGCCTGCTCGACCAGGTGCTCGGTATCGAACCACCAGTTCAGGAGCGCGCGCGATGTGTTCGACGCGCCGGCGTAGCCCGCGTCCCGCCACGTCTGAAACTTCCGCGCGGATCTTGGCAACCAGCGGGGGCAGCAGCTTTTCGTAGGCGGTGCTCCGCAACTCCTCCGCGGCCGGAAACCATCGCTGGTCCGGCGCAAGAACCGCGTAAGGAGAACGAGGGAGATCCGGATGAAGGGCCATAGACCGCAATGCTAAATCAGGAACGGCGAGTCGGGCTCGACCACGGACTAATCTTTCTGGCTAGCGGCGGTCGCGACTTCGCGCCATTCGCCCGGCGCGAGGTTCGAGAGGGTCCAGGCTCCGATGCAGCAGCGAATAAGGCGCAGCGTTGGCAGTCCGACCGCCGCGGTCATCCGTCGCACCTGACGGTTCTCTGCCCTCGACGAGCACGATCTCGAGCCAGGCGGTCGGCACCGTCTTGCGAAATCGAATCGGCGGGTCGCGTTCCCATAGGCCGGGCGGCTCGGCAATCACGCGCACCCGGCGGGGAGGGTGACGCAAGTCCCCGAGCTCGACACCGGACTCGAGTCGAGCGAGGCAGCGTCCGCGGGCGGGCTCGCCCTCGACCTGCGCCCAATAGGTCTTCGGCAGCTTGGCGCGGGGGTGACTGATGCGATGCTGGAGCACGCCGCTGTCGGTGAGCACCACGAGCCCCTCGCTGTCGGCGTCGAGGCGCCCCGCGGCGTAAACGTCCGGCACCGGGATGAAGTCCTTCAGCGTGCGGCGGTCACCGCACGGGCTGAACTGGCAGACGACTCCGTAGGGCTTGTTGAAAAGCAGCACGCGGCCCGCCGCGGGGACGGGCCGCGCCGCGCCGCGACCGCGGTCAGTCGATCTGATCGTAGGCGGGGAGGGTGATGAAATCGAAGTAGTCTTCGCGCGAGACGATGTCGTCCAGGAGCTTCGCCGCGAGGTCGTAGCGGCCGCCCCGCAGGAACTGGTCATCGCCGAGCTGTTTCCGGACCTTGGCGAGCTCCTCGGGCAGGAGCTTGCGGAAGAGCTCCACCGTGACCTTGCGGCCGTCGTCCAGCACCCCCTTCGGGCTGCGTATCCACTGCCAGATCTGCGAGCGCGAGATCTCCGCGGTGGCCGCGTCTTCCATCAGGTTGAAGATCGGCACGCAGCCGGTGCCCGCGAGCCACGATCCGAGATACTGCAGCGAGACATTGATGTTCATTCGCAGCCCCACCTCCGTGATCGGCTGCGCCGGGCGGAAGTCGAGCAGATCCTGCGCGGAGATGTTCACGTCGTCGCGCTTCTTGTGGACCTGATTCGGGGTCGGCATGTGCTTGTCGAAGATCGCCTTCGCCACGGGCACGAGTCCGGGATGCGCGACCCAGGTACCGTCACAGCCGTCGGTGGCTTCGCGCTCCTTGTCCGCGCGCACCTTCTCCATCGCCGCATCGTTCGCAGCGGGGTCGTTCTTGATCGGTATCTGCGCCGCCATGCCGCCCATGGCGTGGGCATTGCGGCGGTGGCAGGTCTTCACCAGGAGGAGCGCGTAGGCCCGCATGAACGGCGAGGTCATCGTCACCTGGGCCCGGTCCGCCAGGCAGAAGTCCTTGTTGCTGCGAAACTTCTTGATGCAGGAAAAGATGTAGTCCCAGCGTCCGATGTTGAGCCCTGCCGAATGCTCACGCAGCTCGTAGAGGATCTCGTCCATCTCGAAGGCGGCGAGGACGGTCTCGATCAGCACGGTGGCCTTGATCGTGCCGCGGGGGACGCCGAGCGCGTCCTCCGCGAAGTTGAAGATGTCGTTCCACAGACGAGCCTCGAGGTGGCTTTCCGTCTTCGGCAGATAAAAGTACGGTCCCGTGCCCTGGGCGAGCAGCGTTTTGGCGTTGTGGAAGAAGTAGAAGCCGAAGTCGAAGAACGCACCGCCGACGATCTCGCCGTCGATCTTCGCGTGCTTCTCCACCAGATGCCAGCCGCGCGGCCGCACCATGAGGGTCGCGACCTTCTCGCCCAGGGCGTACTGTTTGCCTTCCGGCGAGACAAAGCCCAAGGTGCGCGCGATGGCGTTCTTCAGGTTGATCTGGCCCTGCACGACGTTCGACCAGGTGGGGGTATTCGAGTCCTCGAAGTCCGCCATGTAGACATTGGCGCCGGAATTCAAGGCGTTGATTACCATCTTCCGGTCGACGGGGCCTGTGATCTCGACGCGGCGGTCCTGCAGGTCTGCCGGAACCGGTGCCACGGTCCAGTCGCCCGCACGGACCGCGGCCGTCTCGGGCAGGAAATCCGGCAGGACGCCGGCATCCAGCTTCGTCTGGCGCTCGACGCGGCGGGCAAGAAGCTCGCGGCGGCGTGATTCGAAGCGCCGCGCGAGCTTGGCGACGAATTCGAGGGCCTCCGGACTCAGGATATCTGCGTACTCGGGCGTGATCTCGCCGGTCACCGCTACGCCCTCAGGAAAGAGCTCCTGTCTCATCGTGGTGTGCTCCCCTCGTGATACCTTCACATGATCGATTCGCACTGCGCGACACGCCTATCGACGCGCGCCGCATTGGAAGCCCGTCGAACGGCGGTCTCCACACGGCGCGTGCTGCGTTTTTCGCTCGCAGTGGGTCAGTGGAACTGCTCTTCCTCGGTCGAGCCCGTGCAGCGCGGTCACCGAGGAGTGCCCGCCCTGGATCACGGTCGTGACATCGTCGAAGTAGCCGGTGCCGACTTCCTGCTGGTGCGAGACGAAGGTGTAGCCACGGTCGCGTGCGGCGAACTCGGGCTCCTGCACCTTTTCGACGTAGGCCGACATGCCGCGCTCGGCGTAGTCCTGCGCCAGGTCGAACATGTGATACCACATGTTGTGGATGCCGGCGAGCGTGATGAACTGGTACTTGTAGCCCATGGCACCCAGCTCGCGCTGGAACTTGGCGATGGTCGCATCGTCGAGGTTCTTCTTCCAGTTGAACGAGGGCGAGCAGTTGTAGGCCAGCAGCTTGCCCGGGAACTTGGCGCGAATCGCGTCGGCGAACTGCTGGCGAAGCTGAGATCCGGGCGTGCCGGTTTCGCACCACACCATGTCGGCATAGGGTGCGTAGGCGAGACCGCGGCTGATCGCCTGCTCGAGGCCCTTCTTGGTCTTGTAGAAGCCTTCGGCGGTGCGCTCACCGGTGACGAAGGGCTTGTCGTTGGCGTCGCAATCGCTGGTCAGGAGGTCGGCTGCTTCGGCGTCGGTGCGGGCGAGGATGACGGTCGGCACGCCGAGAACGTCGGCAGCCAGGCGCGCGGCGATCAGCTTCTGCACGGCTTCCTGCGACGGGACCAGTACCTTGCCGCCCATGTGGCCGCACTTCTTGACCGAGGCGAGCTGGTCTTCGAAGTGCACGCCGGCAGCGCCGGCGCGGATCATGGCTTTCATCAGCTCGTAGGCGTTGAGCACGCCGCCGAAACCGGCTTCGGCGTCGGCCACGATCGGAGCGAAGTAATCGATGAAGCCGGCGTCGCCCGCATTGACCCCCTTGGCGTGCTGGATCTCGTCGGCGCGCTGGAACGAGTTGTTGATGCGCTCGAACCACGGCGGGAACGGAATCGACCGGATACAGCGACTGATCGGGGTACATGGCCATGTAATTGTTGTTGTCGGCGGCGACCTGCCAGCCCGACAGGTAGATGGCCTTGACGCCGGCCTTGACCTGCTGCATCGCCTGGCCGCCGGTGAGCGCGCCGAGGCAGTTGACGTAGGGCGTGTTGTTGACCAGGTCCCACAGCTTCTCGGCGCCGCGCCGGGCCAGCGTGTGCTCGATGCGCAGGCTGCCGCGCAGGCGCACGACATCTTCCGCGCTGTAACCACGCTTGATGCCCTTCCAGCGGGGGTTCTCGGCCCAGTCCTTCTTGATCCTGGCGATCTCTTGATCACGGCTCATTTGAAAATCTCCTAAAGTACGAGCTAATTTTTGAATATGCGGAGGTGCCGGTCCGGATGACCGGGTCCCCACGTGGTGGTGGTCCCATTTGGCAGCGTCCGGCGACGCGGACGCGCCGAGGGGCTGTTTCTTCTCTGTCGGTCCAGCTGATTAATCTTCATGCTCGATTGCCGCCTACCCGGCCAAGTCGACCGGGGACACGATAACCCCGTCCCCGTCGGCGTAAAGGTATTGACCGGGCACGAACGTGACGCCCGCGAACGTGACCGGAATGTTCCGGTCCCCGGCGCCCTTCTTGATGCTCTTCAAGGGATGGGTCGCGAGCGCCCGTACGCCGAGGGGAATCCCGTCGATTGCTGCGGAGTCCCGGATGCATCCGTAGACGACGATCCCGGACCATCCATTGTCCCGGGCCAAGAGAGCGAGCTGGTCGCCGACCAGTGCACAACGCAGCGATCCGCCACCGTCCACGACCAGCACCCGACTTTCACCCTTTTCGGCCAAGGCTTGGCGCACGAGCACGTTGTCCTCGAACACCTTGACCGTCGCGATGCGGCCGCCGAACGCGAGGTTTTCGCCGTAGGTCCGGAAGATCGGCTCGACCACCTTGATTTTGTCCTCGTGCTGATCGCACAGGTCGGCGGTGGCAAACGGCATCTCCAGTCTCCTTGAAGGGCGGGCCCGACCGCAAACCGGTGCGTTCCGGTCACTTGAGCGGGCTATTTGTTAAATTATATCTTATATAAGACTTGGCCATGCAAGGGCTTTTTTTGTTGCCGTGACGAGGGCGCTGCCGGGCCCCCGAAAAAACCAGAAAAACGGGGACCCCGAGAGGTCCCCGCGCGGATCCGAAGGAGACTGCCAGACGCTACGCGTAGCCCTCCATCTTCGCGACCATCGCGTCCCCGAAGCCCGAGCACGAAACCTCGGTCGCGCCGGGCAGCAGGCGCGCAAGGTCGTAGGTCACGATCTTGTCGGAGATTGCATCTTCCATCGACCGGACGATGAGGTCGGCCGCTTCGCGCCAGCCCAGGTGCCGCAGCATCATCTCGGCCGACAGGATGAGCGAGCCGGGGTTCACCTTGTCCTGCCCCGCGTACTTGGGTGCGGTGCCGTGGGTGGCTTCAAAGATCGCGTACTGGTCCGAGATGTTGGCGCCCGGCGCGATGCCGATTCCCCCCACCTGGGCGGCGAGGGCATCGGAGATATAGTCGCCGTTGAGGTTGAGGGTGGCGATCACGTCGTATTCGGCCGGCCGCAGCAGAATCTGCTGCAGGAAGGCATCGGCGATCACGTCCTTGACGACGATATCGCGTCCTGTTTGCGGGTTCTTGAATTTGCACCACGGGCCGCCGTCGATGGGCTGCGCCCCGAACTCGCGCTGCGCGAGGGCATAGGACCAGTCGCGGAAAGCGCCCTCGGTGAACTTCATGATGTTGCCCTTGTGCACGAACGTAACCGACTTGCGGTCGTTGTCGATCGCATACTTGATCGCGGCGCGTACCAGGCGCTCGGTGCCCTCCCGCGAGACCGGCTTGATGCCGATACCGGACGTGGCCGGGAAACGGATTTTCTTCACCCCCATCTCTTCCTGGAGAAACCGGATGAGCTTCCTGGCCCCCTCCGACTCCGCCGCCCACTCGATGCCGGCGTAGATGTCCTCCGTGTTCTCGCGGAAGATCACCATGTCGGTGAGCTCGGGGTTCTTGAGCGGGCTCGGCACCCCGCGGAAGTAGCGCACGGGACGCACGCACTGGTACAGATCCAGCTCCTGGCGCAGCGCCACGTTGAGCGACCGGATGCCGCCGCCGACGGGGGTCGTCATCGGTCCCTTGATGGAGACGGAGTATTCCTTGAGGGTGGCAAGCGTCTCCTCGGAGAGCCACACGTCGCGCCCGTAGACCTGCGTCGACTTCTCTCCGGCAAAGACCTCCATCCAGTGAATCTTGCGGGCGCCCCCGTAGGCCTTCCGCACGGCGGCGTCGACCACCTTCTGCATGACCGGAGTGATGTCGATCCCGATGCCGTCGCCCTCGATGAAGGGGATGACCGGGTGGTCAGGAACGGGCTGCCCCGGAACAATCTTCTTGCCGCCTTGGGGCACCTTGATACTGGAGATCGTGCTCATCGCAATTCCTTGCTTGATTTGACGGGTGTATTGGAGTCACGCGCCGGCGCGCCCTTTCGGGCGGCGGCGGGACGGCGAACGTTCCCGGATCGAGCGGATCCGGGCCCTCACATTTTTTGGCCGGCCGATTATGCGCTACGGCGATGAAGGTTGCCAACGCGGCTTTGCCGGCGTGTTGGCGTGCGGCCCACGTTGCCGCTATCCTTGCACCCTTGTGCCGCTTGCGGGATGAATCCACCGATGAACACAGCTTGGCAGCCGGGCGCGCGGACGACGTTGCTCCCCGCCGGCGAGAACCCGGTCGCGCAGGCGATCGCCGAGGCCCTGATCGACGGTTTCGACAAGCACTACCGGTTGTTTCGGGAAGTGAGCCGGGACGCCAAGGAACGGTTCGAGCGCGGCGACTGGTCGGCGCAACAGGCCGCCGTGCGCGATCGAATCCAGTATTACGACGACCGCGTCAACGAATGCGTAGAGCGGCTCCGTAACGAGTTTCGGGCCGACTTTCTCGATCACAATACCTGGCAGCAGGCCAAGCTGCTCTACATCGGCTTGCTCACGAACCACAAGCAGCCCGAGTGCGCCGAGACCTTCTTCAACTCCGTCTCCTGCAAGATTCTGCACCGCACGTACTTTCAGAACGATTTCATCTTCGTGCGGCCAGCGATCTCGACCGAGTATCTCGAATCGGATCCCCCGGCGTACCGGACCTATTACCCGAGTATTGCCACCCTGTACCAGACGTTCCGGCAGATCTTCCTCGACTTCGGATGGCAGCGGCCCTTTGCGGAGCTCGATCGGGATGTGGGTTACGCGATCGAAGGGATCCGGCTCCACCTCAAGGAATGGCCCGACCCGGAACCGAATTTCCAGATCAAGGTGCTCGCGTCGGGGTTCTACCGGAACAAGGCGGTGTACGTGATCGGCAAGATCATCAATGGCCACCAGGAATACCCGTTCGTGATACCCGTCCTCCACGACGAGAGCGGGCGCCTCGCGCTCGACGCCATTCTCCTGGAGCCGCTGCTTATCAGCACGCTCTTCAGCCTGAGCCATGCCTATTTCATGGTGGACATGCAGGTGCCCTCGGCCTACGTCCACTTTCTGCAAAGCGCCATGCCGAATAAGCCGCAGTCCGAGCTCTACACGATGCTCGGGCTTGCTAAGCAGGGCAAGAACCTGTTCTACCGCGACCTCATTCACCACCTTCGGCACTCGCGCGACATCTTCGACCTCGCGCCGGGGATACCCGGTCTGGTAATGCTCGTGTTTACGCTGCCCTCTTTCTCTTACGTCTTCAAGGTGATCCGCGACACCATCCTGCCGCCGAAGGAGGTCGACCGCCAGACGGTGAAATCGAAGTATCTGCTCGTAAAGCATCATGACCGCGTTGGCAGGATGGCGGATACGCTCGAGTTTTCGGATGTGGCGCTACCCCTGGCGCGCTTCAGTCCTGCCCTGCTGGACCAGTTGCGGCGCCATGCACCCTCCCTGCTCGACGAGGAGGGCGACGCAATCGTGATCAAGCACTGCTATATCGAACGGCGGATGGTGCCTCTCAACATCTACCTCGATCGCGCCGGCCGCGCTCAGCGCGAGGAGGCGGTGCTGGAATACGGCAACGCCATCAAGGAGCTCGCCTACGCGAACATCTTTCCCGGCGACCTGCTGTGGAAGAACTTCGGGGTGACACGCTACGGGCGGGTGGTCTTCTACGACTACGACGAAATCGAATATCTGACCGACTGCAACTTTCGCCGCATCCCGCCGGCGCCCTCCGAGGAGCTCGAGATGTCGGGCGAAGTCTGGTATCCGGTCGCCCGGAACGACGTGTTTCCCGAGGAGTTCGCGACCTTCCTGCTCGGCAACCGGGACGTGCGCTCGGTCTTCATGAAGCATCACGCGGAGCTGCTCACGCCCGAGTTCTGGCAGGCCTGTCAACAGAAGATCCGGGCCGGCACCATGGAAGACTTCTTTCCATATCCGACAGCGGTCCGTTTCCGCGACGCTTCACGTACGACACTGCTGCCGCAACGGGCGGCGGCAAGCTGACACGGGCAGGGGGCCGCCGGCGCACCAGAAGGGTGAGTCCGGTTAGATCAGCTGCATCAGCATGGTGCAAACGAGACACACCGTCCGGCGCCGATCGGGCCGCCGGAGGCGCGAGCGGGGCAGCGGACGCGCCGCCCCGACCGTCGAGGTGCGAGTGGCCCGCCTACTTCGAAGCGGACTGGATGTTCGAGGCCTGCTTACCCTTCGGACCTTCGGTCACGTCGAAGCTGACCTTCTGGCCTTCCTTCAGGGTTTTGAAGCCGGACATGTTGATGGATGAGAAGTGCGCGAACAGATCTTCTCCGCCATCGTCGGGTGTGATGAAACCAAAGCCTTTGGCGTCGTTGAACCACTTGACCGTACCGGTTGCCATCTTCCTTCCTTCTCGTGGATTAATCCGGGCTCTGACCCGTGACCTGTTTGAGTTTCAAGCCCGCTAATTGGCACCACCAACACCGCAGAAAACTTGAAGCCAAACACCCACTCGTGTTTTAGGGTATTCGTCCCGATTCGTCAAGGACGGCGGCGGCGCACGGCGCGCCGCGCGCGGCATGGAACTTGCACTTGCAAATTTCCGGGCGAGTGCAACAATTAGTGGCATCGAACCCTTGGGTCGCGATAACTTAGAACGATGGCTTCTGGAAATCGCGAAGGCACGGTCCTCGAAACCAAGAAGAGCAGGGTCAAGCCTCCGCCCCTGTTCAAGGTGCTGCTGCTCAACGATGACTACACTCCCATGGACTTCGTCGTTGCCGTGCTGCAAACCTTTTTTTCCATGACCCGTGAACAGGCCACCCAGATCATGCTCAAAGTTCATAGGGAGGGTATGGGGGTTTGCGGCGTCTACCCAAGGGACGTCGCGTCGACCAAGGTCGAGCAGGTCACGGCGTATTCCCGGCAGCACCAACACCCGCTAAGATGCGTGATGGAGGAAACCTAGAATGATCGCGCAGGAACTCGAAGTCAGTCTGCACATGGCGTTCATGGAGGCGCGTCAGAAGCGGCATGAGTTTATTACCGTCGAGCACCTCCTTCTCGCGATGCTCGACAACCCCTCCGCATCGGAAGTCCTCCGCGCCTGCGCCGTCGAGATCGACGACCTGCGCAAGCAGCTCGCGGAGTTCGTGGTCGAGCATACGCCGAAGCTCACGCGCGACGACGTCGACACGCAGCCGACGCTGGGCTTTCAGCGTGTGATCCAGCGCGCCATCCTGCATGTTCAGTCTTCCGGCAAGAAGGAGGTCACCGGCGCCAACGTCCTCGTCGCCATTTTCGGCGAGAAGGACTCGCACGCCGTCTACTTCCTGCACCAGAAGGGGGTAACGCGGCTCGATGTCGTCAACTTCATCTCGCACGGCATCAGCAAGGTACCGCAGGCAAGCCAGGCGAAGGCCGACCCTGAAGGCGAGGCCGAGCAGGAGAACGCCGCGGGAGGCGCCCTCGAGACCTACACGATCCATCTCAACGCGCTCGCGCTGGCCGGAAAGATAGATCCGCTGATCGGCCGCGAGCGCGAGCTCGAACGTGTCATTCAGACCTTGTGCCGCCGCCGCAAGAACAACCCGCTCCTGGTCGGGGAAGCCGGGGTGGGCAAGACGGCGATCGCGGAAGGGCTCGCCCGCCGCATCATCGAGGGCGATGTGCCGGATATCCTGCGCCGCGCTCAGGTGTACGCCCTCGATATGGGGGCGCTGCTCGCGGGCACGAAGTACCGAGGCGATTTCGAGCAGCGCTTGAAGGCGGTCCTGAAGCAGCTCATCGACAATCCGAACGCGATTCTCTTCATCGACGAGATCCATACGCTGATCGGCGCCGGCGCGGCTTCCGGGGGCACCCTCGATGCCTCGAATCTGCTGAAGCCGGCACTTTCCAGCGGACAGTTGAAGTGCATCGGCGCGACCACCTACAACGAGTTCCGCGGCGTTTTCGAAAAGGACCACGCGCTCTCGCGGCGCTTCCAGAAGATCGACGTGACCGAGCCGTCGGTAGAAGAGACCGTATCGATCCTGCGCGGACTCAAGTCGCGGTTCGAGGCGCATCACGGTGTGAAGTACACCGCGACCGCGCTTTCGGCGGCGGCCGAGCTGTCGGCGCGTTACATCAACGACCGCCATCTGCCCGACAAGGCGATCGACGTCATCGACGAGGCGGGCGCTGCGCAGCGCATCCTGCCGCGCGCAAAGCAGCGCAAGGTGATCGGCAAGCACGAGATCGAGGAGATCATCGCGAAGATCGCGCGCATTCCGCCGCACAGCGTGTCCGCCGATGATCGCAGCGCGCTGAAGACCCTGGAGCGCGATCTGAAGGCGGTTGTCTTCGGGCAGGAGAAGGCCATCGACGCGCTCGCCAGCGCAATCAAGATGGCGCGCAGCGGCCTCGGCAATCCGCAGAAGCCGATCGGGAACTTTCTCTTCTCCGGGCCGACCGGCGTGGGCAAGACCGAGGTGGCGCGGCAGCTCGCCTACATCATGGGCATCGAGCTCATCCGGTTCGACATGTCCGAGTACATGGAACGTCACGCGGTGTCGCGGCTGATCGGCGCACCGCCTGGTTACGTCGGCTTCGATCAAGGCGGGCTGCTCACCGAGGCCATCACCAAGCATCCCTACTCCGTGCTGCTGCTCGACGAGATCGAAAAGGCGCACCCGGACGTGTTCAACATCCTCCTGCAGGTGATGGATCACGGGACGCTCACCGACAACAACGGGCGCCGGGCGGATTTCAGGAATGTCGTCATCATCATGACCACCAACGCCGGCGCAGAGTCGCTTACGAAGTCCACCATCGGATTCACGCAAGGCGCGCACGCCGGCGACGAGATGGCGGACATCAAGCGGATGTTCACACCCGAGTTCCGCAACCGGCTCGATGCCATCATTTCGTTCGCGGCGCTGGATCGGGACGTCATTCTCCGGGTGGTGGACAAGTTCCTGATCCAGCTCGAGAGCCAGTTGCACGAGAAGAAGGTGGACGTGAGCTTCACGGCTCAACTCAAGGCTTATCTCGCCGAGCGCGGCTTCGATCCGCTCATGGGGGCGCGGCCGATGGCGCGCTTGATCCAGGACACCATCCGCAGTGCGCTCGCGGACGAGCTCCTCTTCGGGCGTCTTGCGGCTGGCGGGTCGGTCACGGTCGACATCGACGAGACGGAAACCATCCGGCTCGTCTTCGCCGAGGAGCCCGAGGCGGTCGTGACCTGATCGGTCTGAGCCACTTGTGTGAAAAGGCCGCATTCAGTGCGGCCTTTTCGTTACTTTCTTATGCTTCTTGCCGCCTTGACGCCCGGCAGGGCCCGCAGGAAACTCCGCGCAGTCACAACGGCCTCTCCCAGCCCCGGACCCTCTTCGGAGCACATCGATGAAGCAACGCCTCGCCGTGGTCGCGGCGCTCGGCCTCGCGATTCCCGCGCTCGCCGCGGCCGAGTCGCCGTCTCCCATCGCCGGCCGCGACCTCGCGGCCGCTTGCGCGATTTGCCACGGCACCAACGGCTGGAGCGCCGGCGGCCGCCTGCCCCATCTCGCCGGCCAGCCCGCCGACTACCTGGTGAAGCAGCTCCGCGACTTCCGCGATGGCAAGCGTCCGGCCACGATCATGACCCAGATCGCCCGCGGCTACACCGAAGAGCAGTATCAACTGATGGCGGTTTTCTTTGCCACCCAGACGTCGAGGTGAGGCGGCCATGACCCAGCTTCTGTCACGCCGGGATTTCATGAAGCTCGCCGCTGCCGCGGCCGCGGGTGCCGGCCTCCCCGGTCTCCTCTCGGGCTGTGCGACGACGCCGGGTTCGGAGAAGCCCGTCGCGCGCGTGGTCGTGGTCGGCGGGGGTTTCGGCGGCGCCACCGCCGCCAAGTACATCCGCATGTGGAGCGAGCGCCGCATCGGGGTCGTTCTGGTCGAGCGAAATGCGCAGTTCGTGTCGTGTCCCCTTTCGAACCTCGTGCTCGGCGGTTCGCGCAACATCGAGTCGCTGACCCTGAGCTACGACAAGTTGCCGGGGCACGGCGTGCAGGTGATTCGCGACGAGGTCACCGCCATCGACGCCGAGCAGCGGCGCGTGCGGCTGCAGCGTGGCGAGGCGCTCTCCTACGATCGGATCGTGGTCTCGCCGGGCGTCGATTTTCTGTTCGACCAGATTCCGGGGCTCGACAACGAGCAAGCCCAGAAGGTGATCCTGCACGCGTGGAAGGCTGGCGCACAGACGGTCGCGCTGCGGCAGCAACTGGAGGCGATGCCGGACGGTGGCACCTATATTCTCTCGATCCCGAAGGCGCCGTTTCGCTGCCCGCCCGGTCCTTACGAACGCGCGTGCCAGGTGGCGTTCTACTTCAAGCAGGCGAAGCCGAAATCGAAGGTGCTGGTCCTCGACGCGAATCCCGATCTCGTGTCCAAGAAGGCCCTCTTCCTCGCTGCCTGGAGCGAGCTGTATCCCGACATCATCGAGTACCGGCCGAACCAGGAAGCCAAGGACGTCGACATCAGGACGCTGACCGTCCACACCGAGTTCGATTCGTTCCGGGGCAACGTGCTGAACGTCATACCGCCTAACCGCGCCGGCGATATTGCCGCCCGGACCAAACTCATCACGGCGAACGACCGCTGGTGCGGGGTCGACTGGCAGACCATGGAGTCGGTGGCGGTGCCCGGCGTGCACGTGCTGGGCGACGCGACGCTGGCCGCGCAGGCGATGCCCAAGTCGGCGAGCATGGCGAACAATCACGCCAAGATCGCGGCGAGCGCGATCGTTGCAAAGCTTACCGGCAAGCCGATCGATCAGCTACCCGTGATCGGGAACACGTGCTATAGCTACCTGAGCGCCACGGAGGCGGCGCACGTGAACGGCGTCTACCGCTTCGACCCGGAGAAGAAGACATTGCTGCCGGTGGAGGGCGCCGGCGGTTTGTCCCCCAAGCGCAACGAGCAGGAAAAAGCGTACGCGGACGACTGGGCCATCAACATCTGGGCCGATTCGCTCACCTGACGACATCGGTCGCGGCAACCAGAGGGAGCGCTCAGCCGCTCCCTTTTTCTTTTCGCCGACATCCGCGGCGGGACGAGCCAGAAGGTGAGGACTACGAGCAGCGCAAAGCCGACGTGCATCAGCGTGAACGCCCACGCCGGGAGCTCGTAGAACATGAGCGGCGCGACGAGCCGCTCGATGAAGGTCGGCCCTTCGCCTCCCTGTCCCCGCAGCAGGTACTCCCACTCGGTCAGGGGGCAGGCCATGCCGATGATCGCTTCCAACGCGACGAAGCCGATCGCCGCGAGATGCACGACACGAAACCGGAAGTTGCGCACCCAGCGCCACCCGAGCACCGCGCCGATCCACACGAGCACGAGTCCGCCGACCACGAACGCGACGAAGGCGAAGTGCACGAGGAGAACGGCGTCCGCGATCGCGTCCTGACTCACGACGATGAGGCGGGCCGCTTCCGGGGCGGTTTCACCCCTTGGCGACCGGCCGGCGCGGGTCGCTGCACCACTCGCTCCACGAGCCGGGGTAGAGGAGGGAGCCCCGCAGTCCCGCGATCTCCATCGCGAGCAGGTTGTGGCAGGCGGTAACGCCGCTGCCGCATTGATTGACGATCTGGAAGGCAGGGCGGCCGGCGGCGAGGGTCTCGAACGCGGCGCGCAACTCCGGCGCGGGCTTGAATCGCCCGTGGGGGTCGAGGTTGTCCTTGAAGAAGCGGTTTACCGCCCCGGGGATGTGGCCTGCGACCGGGTCGATGGGCTCGTTCTCACCGCGGAACCGGTCCGGGCTGCGTGCATCGACGAGGCGGCAATCTTCCTGCTCGAGGCGGGCTTCCAGCCACGCCGCATCGACGGTCATCGACGGGTCCGGCCGACCCTCGAAACGCGTTGGCGTGACGACCGCCGGCGCAGCGGTGGTCGGCTGTCCGGCGTCGAGCCAGGCGCCGAAGCCGCCGTCCAGCACCGCGACGGACCGGTGCCCCAGCCAGCGCATGAGCCACCACAGGCGCGCGGCGAACGCGCCGCCGGCGTCGTCGTAGGCAACGACCTGCTTCGCGCCGTCCACGCCCGCGCGGCCCAGCCAGTCAGCGAACGCGTCCGCATCCGGCAGCGGGTGCCGGCCGTTGCGGCCGGTCTTGGCGCCGGAGAGATCGCGGTCGAGATGCGCGAAGCGCGCGCCGGGAATGTGCGACGCGCGATATGCCCGCTCGCCCTTCTCGGGGTCAGCGAGGTCGTGCCGGCAGTCGAAGACGCACCAGAGCGGATCGTGGAGTCGTGTGGCGAGCTCATCGACGGTGACAAGCGTGGCAAAGGCCATGGCGTTGCGCTCCTGATCGTTACGGCTGGTAGGTGAGTCGTTCCATGAAATAGCACAGGCAGTCCTGCCGGATCACCCGCGCGTCCTTGGTCAGCATGGCCGGCGTCACCGCGCGCTTGAGCTCGAGTACATCTCCCCGCACACCGAGGAAGGACGCGCTCACGTCGCGGCCGCGGTGGTCCCATACCTGCAGCTTGAGGCCCGGGCCGCGCACGCGCGCAAGCGGCCAGCCGGGCTCCAGGTCCTGAAAGTTGAGGGTGTCGAGATCGCCGCTGAAGCTGAGTTCGCAGTCCCCCGCGCCGACGCAGAAATTTATCGCCTCGGGCACGTTCACGGTCGCGACCGTGTGGTAGAGGTCGAGGTCGTGCTTTGGAACGGGATGGTCGGGCAGGTGGGCAAGATGCAGGCACGCGTCGACGAACTCGGCCGCATGGTCGGCGTTCTCGCGGATCCCCGGCTTGCCGCACTCGACCGTCACGGCGGGACAGAGCGACGCGAACGCCGCCGACTGTACGCCGAGCGGGCGTTCGAAGTGGACGACCGTGCGGCTGAAGAGGCGTGCCAGATGGAGGAAAGGCGGCCCAAGCCGGTTCACGCACGCGTAGTGCGGATTCAGCCCTGTGTTGTTGTGGATGTCGATGCTCGCGAAAACTCGCCGCGTGCGCATCTCGTCGACCACCGAGGCCAGCAAGTCGCGCAATGGATGATGCTGGGCGGCGGTGCCCGGCCACATGCGGTTGTAGTCCGGCTCGTGCTCGAGCCGCCGCAGATTGTGTCGGGCTGCCGCGACGTTGCCGACGAAAAGCGACAGCGCGCGCGGCAGCGGTCTGCCTCCGTAGCGCTGCAATACCTGCTGCATCGCCTTGAGCCCGGTGTTCTCGTTTCCGTGCAGCAGTACGGCGACGAAGAGCGGGTCGGGTCGCGTGCCGGGGAGATGGAGCAGCGTCGGCCCCCGTAGCACCGTGTGAAGATCCGGGGCGGCGACGCTCAGGAGCCCGTCGGGGACGTGATCCAGGCGCACGAGGCGCGGGGTGGTCGAGGTGTCCATCAGGCGTCGCGCGGGGTGGCGGTTATTCGGGCCATTCGTGCACGGGCGCGCCGGTGCGCTGCTGCGCGAGGTAGGCCGACGTAAGCGCCGTGAGGTCGCGGCCGTTGGCGTCGTGGCGACGGCGCAGCCACGCGGTGCCGGTCTGCCCCGAGCGCACCCGGGCTTCGATGACGCCGAGGTAGCGGTCGATTTCCGCCGGCTCGAGGCCGAGACCGAAGAGCCCGTCGCGGGCGACCGGCAGCAGCTCGTCCAGGAGCAGCGTTCGTGCATCGGTTTCGCTGCCGTCGAGCCACGTAAGCCGCGCGGCCAGTCCGTCGCGCGCCGCGCCGTAGAAATTGTCGCGCGACCGCTCGAACGGCAGCCGTGCCTCCGGTGCGGGACCGCAGCCGGCGAAGTGGTGGACGAGACCGAAGTAGAGCGCCGCGTTCGCGACCATGTCGAGCACGCTCGGCCCGCTGGGCAGCACGCGGTGTTCGATGCGGAAGTGAGGCGTGCCCGCCGCGTCGAAGCCGATCAAGGGTCGGTTCCAGCGCCAGATGGTGCCGTTGTGCAGGCGCAGGTGCTCGAGGGTCGCAGCGCCATCGCGAAACGTCACCGGCAGCAGGCACGGATAGAAGCCTTCGTTCTCGACAAAGCATTCCAGGAGCGAAGCGCCGACGTAGCCGCCACCAAAGGTCACGCGGCGGGCCGGATCGTGAGCCGCATGTCTCTTGCTCCCGAGGGCAACGGCCTGCTCGAAGAGCGGGATGCGCGTCTCGTCCCAGAGATCGCGTCCGAAAAGGAGCGGCGAGTTGCCGCAGGCTGCGACGATCGGCGCGGAAAGCACGAGCGAGGCATTGTAGTAGCGGGCGGCGCGGCGTGCCGGCACCTGCATGTGGACCTGGAACGAGGTCGTGGCCGCTTCGAGCATCACGTCGGAATGCTTCGTCAGCAGATGCTCGCGGCCGCGGATGTCGACGGTGATGGCACGCCCGCGGCGCGCCCGCATGATCTGCCGGTTGAGCGCGTGGTAGCGGTTGAGCGGCGACATGTTGGCCAGGCACAGGTCCGCCTCGGTGACGGTCGGCAGAATGCCGATCATCACGAGCGCCGCGTCGAGAGCGTCGGCCACAGTGAGGCAGTGGCGCCAAGTGGCCGCGAGCTCCCGCTCGAGAGCGATCAGGGCGCCGGGGCCGAGCACCTGCGGCGTACCGTTCAGCTCGACATTGAATTTGGAGAGCTCCGGCACCACCAGGTCGCTCGCGAGCGCCGCGAGATAGGCCTCGTTGATCGGGGCCGGAGCGAAGTCGGAGTCGACCAGCCAGGCCTCGAGCTCGAACCCGGCCACGAACGGAGATTCCGCCATGACGCCGCTGCGCACCCATTCGCCAAGGAGCGCGGTTTCGCGCGCCACGGATTCACGAAAGCGCAGGAACGCCGCCGTATCGAATTCGAAGCCTTCGATCTCCCTGCCCATGGGTGTAGCCGTAGCGGCCGCGAATTCCGCACTGGGCACTCAGTGAGCGCTTCAGGCGGGATCCGAGGGGGCCTCGTCCGCCGCCGCTCCCGCCGCTTTCACCCATGCGAGCGCATCGTCGTAGTTGGCGAAGACCTCGATCTCGGCGTCGGTGAAGAGGCTCTCGAGCCAGGCGATCCAGGCGAGCCATTGGCTGTCGGTCACCACTGCCACGCGCCCGAACTCGCGTGCATGGCTGCGTGTGAACTTGAGCTCCTCCCACGCGACGTCCAGGGTGTAGCCCAGCATGTCCCGCAGGTCGAGGAGCAGGTTCGCGTTGCCGCGCATCCTGATCTGATGGAGCGCGTGCGCCTCGAGCTCCTTCATGTCGGCCAGACTGAACTCGCCGAGCACGGCCACGTTCGCGTAGCTGTCTTCGATCTGGATCGAAATCATCTCTTGGGCTCCCGGCGTTGTCATTCGATTATAAGGCACTGCCGGCTCAATCCGCCGCGAGGGGCGCGCGGGGCGCGGCGAGGGTGGCGACGATACCGCTCGCGATGATGATGGCGATGGCGAACCAACTCGCCGCGCCGAGAGCTTCGCCGTCGACCACCACACCGAGCAGGCTCGCGAAGACGACGGTGCTGTAGGCGAGGCTCCCGACCACCAGCGTCTGCCCCTCCTGGTAGGCGCGGGTCATCGCGAGCTGGGCCAGAGTCGCGCTGGTGCCGAGCCCGGCGATGATGCCGGCGCCCTCCCAGCTTACCGCGTGGAAGGTGTGGACGAGCATCCAGGCGGCGGCGCCGATAGTCGAGATCAGCGTGAAGTAGAACACGACCCGCCAGTCCGGCTCGCCCTGCTGGCCGAGCTGCTTCACGTTGAGGTAGGCGATGCTGGCGAAGGCACCCGAGGCGAGACCCAGGAACCCTGCAAATACCGCATCGGACTGGAACGACGGCCGCAGCAGCAGAGCGACGCCGACGAAGCCGGCGGCGACGGCCGCCATCACCCACCGCGAGACCCGCTCCTTGAGCACCCAGGTGGCGAGCACCGCCAGGAACAGCGGCGACGTGTAGTTGAGGGTAACCGCCGTGGCGAGGGGGAGCCGCGCGATGGCGTAGAAATAGAGCATCAGGGCGACGAAACCCGAGAGTCCCCGGTACACGTGGCTGCGGAAGTGCCGGGTGCGCAACGAGAGCCGGCGTTGCCGCACGATCGCGTAGATCACCACGAGGCCGATGAAGGAGCGGTAGAAGACCAGCTCCGCGCTGGAGAATCCATGCTCGGCGCCCAGCTTGACGAACAGCCCCATGAGCGCGAACAGGAGGCCGGCGACGAGCATCCACTGGCTGCGCAGGCGGGGGAGGGTGAGCGGCATCGGATGACGCGGCGGGCGAAAAAAATGGGTGCGGCAGGTGCCCGCACCCAATCGCGTGGGTTCGGCAGCGCGGGGCGGGCTACCGGCTTTCGCCGAGCTCGGGCTCCACGTGGCGCCGCAGAAACTCGTGAAAGTGCCAGACGCCGTCTTCCATGGGCGACTGGTACGGTCCTGCCTCGCTCACGCCCTGCGCGCGCAGCGCGCGGCGGCCGTCGTGCATGCGCTGGCAGATCTCGGCGTCCTCGAGGGCGGTCTCGCTGTACGCCGCGCGCTCGGCTTCGATCAGCTCGGGCTCGAAGAGCGCGATCTCCTCCGGGTAGTAATATTCGACGACATTGCTGCACGCCTCGGGACCGCGCGGGATTACGTGACTCACGATGAGGGCGTGGGGATACCACTCGATCATGATGTTCGGGTAGTAGGCAAACCAGAGCGCGCCGTACTTGGGGGCTTCGCCGCCGCGATACTCGAGCAGCTTCTCCTGCCAGCGCTGATACGTGGGCGTGCCGGCCTTCCCGAGCTCCCGGCTGACGCCGCACACCTGGGCGCTGTACCAGTCGCCCAACTCCCAGCGCAGCAGGCGGTCGCAGTCGACGAAACGCCCGAGCCCGGGATGGAACGGCACCACGTGGTAGAGCTCCAGGTAGACCTCCATGAAGATTTTCCAGTTGTACGGGTACTCGGTGACCTCGGACTTATGGAACAGATACCCTTCGAAGGAGAGATCGCCGGCGATGCCGAGAGACTCCAGATCGCGGGTGGGGTCACGCGGCCCCTGGAACAGCATGCCGTTCCAGGTCTTGAGCGGCGTGCGGTCGAGGTCGAGGCAGGGCTTGTCCGGAAAGTGCGGGGCGCCGAGGAGGGTGCCCTGGGTGTCGTAGGTCCAGCGGTGCACGGGGCAGACCAGATTCTTCACGTGGCCGCGGCCCTGCAGGATGGTGGCCTGGCGGTGGCGACAGACGTTGGACAGGAGATCGACGCCGTGCGCGTTCCGGATCAGGGTCTTGCCGTTTCCCATCCAGTCCAGCACGTGATAGTCGCCGGGATGGGGGAGCATGAGCGAGTGGCCGACGTAGCCGGGTCCATTCGCGAACACCGACCTGATTTCGGCCTCGAAGATGTCCGGGTCGAGATACCAGTCGACGGAAAGGGGTTGGGGGGTGGAGGTCAGGGCAGCAGCAGTGGCCAGATCAGTCATACGGCAATTTTTCACCTCGCTCGCGTGAGAATTTATGGGATTTTTCCGCCCGCCGAGGAAGGTGACAAGCGTGCAGGAAAAATAGGGGAGGCTACCAGAAACCGGGGCGAAATCAACCACATTGCGCGCGTGCCGGGCCGTGGCGAACAGCCCGCTCGTTGACCCGGACACCTCGCCTGCGATACCTTACGCGGTTTTAGTAGTTTCTCACCGGACTTCAGTGCCCAAGCCCGCCCAGCAAGACAAGCCGGAGAGCTTCGAGGCGGCAGTCGCTGAGCTCGAAGGATTGGTTGCCCGGATGGAGTCGGGTCAGTTGCCGCTGGAGCAGTCGCTCGCGGCCTACAAGCGTGGCGCGGAGCTCCTGCAGTATTGCCAGTCGGCTCTGCAGGCGGCCGAGCAGCAAGTGAAGATCCTCGAAGAAAACACGCTGAAGCCGTTTACCGCGCCAGAATCGTGACCGGGCGAACTGCCTTCGCGGCAACGCGTTGGCCTTGCGCGCTCGGCCCTTGGAATCCGATTTCGACTTGAACGTTACGCGCGCCTCTTCGGAAGGACCGGGCATGGAGCCGGCCTGTACGCTGTCGCTCGCCGTTACCGGCTTCGACGAGTGGGTCGCCACGCGCCAGTCCCACATGGAGAGCGTCCTCGCGCGCCTGCTGCCGTCGCCCCGGGTTGCGCCGCGCCGACTGCACGAAGCGATGCGCTACGCCGTCCTCGGCGGCGGGAAGCGGGTGCGGCCGCTGCTCGCCTTCGCCGCGGGCGAGCTGGCGCAGGCGCCGGTCGATCGCGTGGCCGTGGCGGCGGCGGCGGTGGAGCTCATCCATGCGTACTCCCTCGTTCACGACGACCTGCCGTGCATGGACGACGACGTGCTGCGGCGGGGCAAGCCTACCTGCCACGTCGAGTTCGACGAGGCGACCGCGCTGCTCGTGGGCGATGCGCTGCAGAGCCTTGCCTTCGATCTCCTGTCCGGGCGCGAGCTGGCCCCGGAAGCGCGCACCCAGCTCGAGATGGTGTCGATCCTGGCGGCTGCGGCTGGGTCGCGTGGCATGGCCGGCGGTCAGGCGATCGACCTCGATGCCGTCGGCGAGACCCTGTCGCTGCCCGAGCTCGAGTTCATGCACATCCACAAGACCGGCGCCCTCATTCGCGCGGCGGCGCTCCTGGGCGCGCGCTGCGGCGCGGCCTTGGAGAGCGACGGACTTGCGCGTCTCGACCGCTTCGCGAAATATATCGGACTCGCGTTCCAGGTCGTGGACGACGTGCTCGACGCCGACTCGACCACGGCGACCCTGGGCAAGACCGCCGGGAAGGATGCCGACCAGCACAAGCCGACCTACGTCCAGCTGTTGGGGGTGCCGGGGGCCAGGCGGCTCGCGCTCGAGATGCGCGCGACCGCGATCGACGCTCTCGCGCCGTTCGGCCCGCGTGCGCGACGGCTGGAAGAGCTCGCGGATTTCATCGTGATGAGAAAATTCTGATGAACGCACCCGAAGTGCGCTTTGAGCTGCTCGAGTCGATTCGCTGCCCGGCGGACCTGCGACGGCTCACGCGTGCAGACCTGCACAAGCTGGCGGAGGAGCTGCGCCGCTTCCTCGTCGAGTCCGTGAGCAAGACCGGCGGCCACCTCTCGTCCAACCTCGGCACGGTCGAGCTCACGATCGCGCTGCACTACGTTCTCAAGACTCCTCACGATCGTCTCGTCTGGGACGTGGGGCACCAGACCTACGCCCACAAGGTCCTCACCGGGCGCCTCGAGAGAATGTCGAAGCTCAGGATGTGGGGGGGCATCTCCGGCTTTCCGCGCCGCAGCGAGAGCGAGTACGACACCTTCGGCACCGCCCACGCCAGCACGTCGATCAGCGCGGCGTTAGGCATGGCGGTGGCTGCCAAGCGTCGCGGCGAGAGCCGGCGCTGTGTCGCCGTCATCGGCGACGGTGCGATGACCGGTGGCATGGCCTACGAGGCGCTCAACAACGCCGGCGCCATGGACACGAACCTGCTCGTGGTGTTGAACGACAACGACATGTCGATCTCGCGCAACGTCGGGGCGCTCAACAATTACCTCGCGCGCCTCCTGTCCGGCCGCTTCTACTCGGCTGCCCGCCGCGGCGCGGAGAAGGTGCTGGGCGCGCTGCCGCCGCCGGTGCTCGAGCTCGCGAAGAAGGCCGAGGAGCACGTGAAGGGCATGGTGACGCCGGGCACGCTCTTCGAGGAATTCGGCTTCAACTACATCGGCCCGATCGACGGGCACGACGTCGACGTACTGGTGGAGACGCTCGCGAACGTGATAGAGCTCGAGGGACCGCAGTTCCTGCACGTCGTCACGCGCAAGGGCAAAGGCTACAAGCTCGCCGAGGAGGACTGCATCCTGTACCACGGCGTGTCTCGCTTCGACCCGGAGCACGGCATCGTCTCGAAGGGCGGCGCCCGGCCCAACTACACGGAGATTTTCGGCGACTGGCTGTGCGACATGGCCGAGCGCGACCCGCGGTTGATCGGCATCACGCCGGCGATGCGGGAAGGCTCGGGCCTCGTCAGATTCGCCGAGCGCTTTCCCGACCGCTATTTCGACGTCGGCATCGCGGAGCAGCACTGCGTGACCTTCGCGGCCGGCATGGCCTGCGAGGGCATGAAGCCCGTGGTCGCGATCTACTCGACCTTCCTGCAGCGCGCCTACGACCAGCTCATCCACGACGTGGCGATCCAGAATCTGCCGGTGGTGTTCGCGATCGACCGCGGCGGCGTGGTCGGTGCCGACGGCGCCACCCATAACGGCAGCTTCGATCTCTCCTACCTGCGCTGTATCCCCAATCTCACCGTGATGGCGCCCGCCGACGAGAACGAGTGCCGGCAGATGCTCTACACCGCGTTTCAGATGACCACGCCGGCGGCGGTGCGCTACCCGCGCGGATTCGGACCCGGGGTGCCGGTGCAGAAGCAGATGACCCAGCTTCCGATCGGGCGCGGCGAAATCCAGCGCGAGGGGCGCGCGGTGGCGCTGCTCGCCTTCGGCGCCATGGTGACGCCGTCGCTCGCGGCCGGCGCCGAGCTCGACGCCACCGTCGCCAACATGCGCTTCGTCAAACCGCTCGACGAGGCGCTGATCCTCGATCTGGCCGCGCGCCATGCCTTGCTCGTGACGGTCGAGGAGAACACCGCGCAGGGCGGCGCCGGTAGCGCCGTCGCCGAGCTCCTCGAGGCCAGGGGTGTCACCGTTCCGTTGCTCATCGTGGGGCTGCCCGATATCTTCCTCGAACAGGGTGATCCTGCAATCCTGCTGAAGGAATGCGGTCTCACGAAGGACGGCATCGTCGAGCGCATTCGCGCGCGTCTTGCCACCCGCTCGCACCATTGAATTGAACCGCGGCGCGGCGGCGCCGTCGCATCTCGCGTGAGCGGAGGATCTCCCATGAGGCCCAAGTCCCGGATTGCGGAAGAGAACGAGCTCAATGGCGATGAGAAGATCCGCGACTACGATCCCGGCGTCACGGCGCGCATCGCCGCCAGCTACCAGTCCATTCTGCGCGAGCTCGGCCAGGATGCGGGGCGCGAAGGACTCGCGAGGACCCCGGAGCGGGTCGCGAAGGCGCTCCAGTTCCTCACCCACGGCTACGGCCTCGACCCCGCCGCGATCCTGAACTCGGCGAAGTTCCGCGAGGATTATCAGCAGATGGTGCTGGTACGCGACATCGAGATCTATTCCCTGTGCGAGCATCATCTGTTGCCGTTCTTCGGCAAGGCGCACGTGGCCTACATTCCGAAGGAGCACATCGTGGGGCTCTCGAAGATCCCGCGCGTGGTCGACGCCTTCGCCCGCCGGCTCCAGGTGCAGGAGCGCCTCACGACCCAGATCCGCGATTGCATCCAGGAGACCCTGGAGCCCTACGGCGTGGCCGTCGTGATCGAAGCCCAGCACATGTGCATGACGATGCGCGGCATCCAGAAACAGCACTCGGTGGCCACCACCTCGGCGTTCACGGGCGAGTTCTACACCGAGAAGACCCGCGCCGAGTTCATGCGGCTTATCTCCTGAAGCGGCACCGATCCGCAAGACCCATGGCCGACATCCAAAAGACGAGCGAATTCATCGTCGAGCAGATCCTGCCCGACGTGCGCAAGGGGCGCATGCTGATTCTCGTCGACGACGAAGACCGCGAGAACGAGGGCGATCTCTTCGTGGCGGCAGAGCGTGCCACGCCCGAGGCGATCAACTTCATGGCCTCGCGCGCCCGCGGCCTGGTCTCCCTCGCGCTCACCGAGGAGCGCATGCGGCGGCTCGGGCTCTCGTTGATCGAGAGCGACGAGGGCAACACCACGAAGTTCCAGACCGCGTTCGCGACCCCCATCGATGCCCGCGCCGGCGTGAGCTCAGGCATGTCGGCGCACGACCGCGCGCGCACCATCGCGGTGGCGATCGCCGATGACGCACGGCCGGCCGACCTGATCCGGCCGGGGCGTCTGCTCACGCTGCGGGCCCAGACCGGCGGCGTCCTGGTGCGCGCGGGCCACACCGAAGCGGCGGTGGATCTTGCGCGCATGGCCGGCCTCAAGCCCGCCGGCGTCATCTGCGAGATCATGAGCGCCGACGGGTCGATGGCGCGCATGCCCGAGCTCGAGCGCTTTGCCGCCAAGCACGACCTGCGTGTGCTGCGGATCGCCGACCTGGTCGAGTACCGGCGCCACGAGCGGCTGATCCGGCGCAAGGCGCAAACGCGTCTCCCGACCCGCCACGGCGGCCAGTTCGACCTGATGGTCTACAGCGACGACCTCGAGTCGACGCTCTACGTGGCGCTCGTCAAGGGGAGCGTCTCAGGCGCGGAGCCGGTCCTGGTGCGGCTGCACTCGCAGTGCCTCACCGGCGACGTGTTCGGGAGCGAGCGCTGCGATTGCGGGGAGCAACTCGAGGCGGCGATGCGGCTCGTGCACGAGGCCGGTCGCGGCGTGATCGTCTACATGTTCGACGAGGGCCGCGGCATCGGGCTGCTCAACAAGGTCCGCGCCTATGCCCTGCAGGACAAGGGGCACGATACCCTCGACGCGAACCACGAGCTCGGGTTCGCCGCGGACATGCGGGACTACCGGATCGGCGCGCATATCCTGTTCGACCTCGGCGTGCGCAACGTGCGCCTGATGACGAACAACCCGGACAAGGTGCGTGCGCTCGAGGAGTACGGGCTCGTGGTGTCCGAGCGGGTGCCGGTGGAAGTGCCGCCGCGCGGCGCCAACCTGCATTATCTGCAGACGAAGCGGAACCGCTTCGGGCACCTGCTCTCGCTGGTGGAATCCGGGAAGGACGACGAGGAAAAGCCTTCGTAACGAAAAGCTGAGCCACAGAGGGAGAAATGAACGAGAAAGGGAGAAGGCGGAAGCCACTCTCGGATCCCGTCTCCTCTCGTCCCTCTGTGTTCTCCGTGTCCCGCTTTGCGCTTTCTCAGTAGCGCTTGATGAGCGTCATCGTCGGTCCGTCGCGCCGCATCTCCACCCGATTGAGGAAGCTCATGCCGAGTAGTACCAGCGGCAGGGCGTTACCGTCGTGGACCAGCGCGTCGACGTCGCTCATGCTGATGTCACCCACCCGCACGGTATCGAGCCGTACCTTGTACACCGTCGCCGGTCCGTTGGCAGTCTGGGCGTAACCGCGCTGCCCCTTCAGGTAGTTCACGCCGAGACGTTTGGCTTCCGACGCGTTCATCGAGATCATCGACGCGCCGGTATCGACGAGAAAGTGGACGCTCTGGCCGTTGATCTGGCCGGTCGCCATGAAGTGCCCGCGGGCATCGGCCGCGAGCGTCGCTTGGGCGCGGCCGCCGGTGCTCGGCGCGGCGACCGAGATCGACTGGCCCATGCCGAGACTGCGGCGCTTGCCGTCGATCTCCAGGATGGCTTGATCCGTGTCCACCGACACGAGCTTGACGCCCTCCGGGGTTGCCTCGCCCACGTTCAGCGTACGCGGCTTGGCCCCGTTCACGACTACGACCGCCTTGCCGCGGAAGAGGCCGATGACGTTCACGTCGGTTGCCGCTGCGACCCCCGCGATCAGCGCGAGCGCGAGGCCGGTTAGAATGCGGGACGCGTCAATCATTCGAGGAACCCCATGAGGTCTATCGCCATCTTTCGTCATGCCCGTACCGAGGGGCCCGGCTACCTGGCGGAGTATCTGGACGGCCGGTCGATCCCTTGGCAGCTCGTGCGGATCGACGAAGGGGAGAGCGTACCGTCGGATCCGGGCGCCTTTTCCGGTCTCGTCTTCATGGGCGGGCCGATGAGCGTGAACGACGAGCTACCCTGGCTTCCGCCCGTGCTGAGGCTGATCCGGGCCGCGGTCGATTCGCAAGTTCCGGTCCTGGGGCACTGTCTCGGCGGGCAGCTCATGTCCAAGGCCCTGGGCGGCGTCGTGGGCAGAACTCCCGTGAAGGAGATCGGGTGGGGACGTTGCGACGTGCCGGATACACCGGTCGCGCGCGAGTGGTTCGGCGGCGATCTCGAGTTCTTCGACGCCTTTCACTGGCACGGCGAGACGTTCACCCTGCCCGACGGCGCGGCGCGCATCCTGTCGAGCCCGTGGTGTGCTAACCAGGCCTTTGCGCTCGGTCCGCACCTCGCGCTGCAATGCCACGTCGAGATGACGGAGGATCTCGTCAAGACCTGGTGCCGTGGCGGCGCGAAGGAGATCGCGGAGAGCCGCGAGAGCCCCGGCGTTCAGTCCGCGCACGAGATCGAGCGGCAGCTCACGACGCGGGTGGCCGCCCTGCACCGCGTCGCAGACCGGCTCTACGCGCGCTGGACGGCTGGACTCGAGACCTGATGGGCGCCTGCCTCCGGCTCGAGCACCACCTCCGGCAGCACGAACTCCCAGCGATCGACCACCGCGCGGTCGCGCCATCCGTCGTCTCCGTCTTCCCGGCGCCAGACGCCGATGGCGGCCACGCGAGCGCAAACGATCCGCCCGGCCGGCAGGGTGTAAGCGCGGGCGCTGCGGCCGACGATCTTGCCCGCCGCGGTCTTGAACAGCCAACGGCCGGCTTCGGCGACGACCGTGAGCGCATCGCCTGCGTGCAGTTTGGCGAGCGCCTCGCGCACGGCATCGGAGCGGCTGCGTGCGGCGAAGCCGAGATCGACATCCTTGACCCCGAGTAGCTCGTAACGACGATCCAGCCCGTCGGGTAACCGCGTCGCCAGCGCTGAAGCACGCGCGAGCACGGCGGGCTGATTCGCCAATTCGTCGGCAAATCCCTTCGGGCCGAGCCGACAGAGGGTCAAGGTCTGGCGCGCTCGCGTCATGGCGACGTAGTAGAGCCGCCGCTCCGCCAGCACCGACGTCTCCCAGGCGCCATCGAGCACCACGACGTGATCGAACTCGAGGCCCTTGGCGCCGTGGGCAGTGGTAAGCGCGAGCCCGGTGCCGGAGTCGCGACCGACGTCCGCCAGGAACTCGAACGCGTCCTCGAGCACCGCTTCGCCCGGGCGCGAAAAGTCCCCCGCGTCGGCGTAGGCGTCGTCGATCAGGGCCTCGACCAGCGCATGTCCCGGCGTGGCGGGGTCCGACTTGCGCAGCGACGCCGCCAGAGCGCGCAGCTCCGCCGCCGGCAGCAGCTCCCCGCGCCGCGCCTTCACCGCCTCGACGAAATGCCAGACTTCCCGCCAGCGCCACGGGGCGAGCCCTTTCTGTCGCCGGCCGGTGAAGCGACAGGGAATCCCGGCCAACTCGCAGGCGGCGCGCACCGGATGCAGCGTTTCCCAATTGCGCGCGATGACCGCGACGCGCGACCAGTCCCAGGCGTCGTCGAGCGCGGCGAAGCGCCGGAGCTCGTGCAGCGCGCGCCATCCCTGCTCCGGCTCGTCCGCGCCCCCCGGGAGGATCTGCACGCGTCCCGCAGCGAGGGCCGCGTCGCGCTCCTCCCACGGCCCGCCCGCAGGAGCCTTCCGGCGTGCGCTGTCGATGACGATCGAGTGCGTCTCCTTGAGCCGTCCGGGATGGCGCTTGATCAGCGCGTTGGCAGCGTCGATGACGTGGCGCGACGAGCGGAAGTTCTCGACGAGATAGTCGGTCTTCGTCTGGTAGTCCTCTTCGAAGCGGCGGATGAACTGCACCTCGGCGCCGGCGAATTCGTAGATGTTCTGGTCGTCGTCGCCGACCGCGAGCAGCGTGAGCTTGCGCGCCTTGTCCTCGAGCGTGCGCCCGGCCAGCGCGGACAGAAACGCGTATTGCGCGGCGTTGATGTCCTGATACTCGTCCACCAGCAGCCAGCGGAAGCCGGCGAGCAGCCGTTCGCGCAGTGCATCCGGTTCTGCATCCCCGTCGTCCGCGACGCCGTTCTGGAGGAGCTTCGTGGCGTCGTTTAGCATGGCGTCGAAGTCGATATCGATGGCCGCGGCAGCGTCGGGCGCGGCGAGCGATGTGCCGGTGAGCCGCAGCGCCAGCCCGTGATAGGTGTAGGCGGCGACACCCGCCGCATCGTCGTCGATCAGCTCGCGCAGGCGGCGGCGCACCTCCTGCGCCGCGTGGCGATTGAAGGTGACGACGAGGATGCTCCGTGGCGGCTCGCGCAGCACGCGCACCAGGAACGCGACCCGATGCACCACCAGCCGCGTCTTGCCCGATCCGGGTCCCGCGAGCACGAGGCGGTTCGCCGGCCGCTGCTCGGTGACGAGCTTCGCCTGCAAGGCAGACAGCCCGTCGCGGATGCGATGCCAGGAGGCTTCCGTCGTCGCCCGTTCGAGCATCTCCTTGCGGTTCGCGAAGTAACGCCGCAGGAAATCGCCCCAGGCGAGCGTGAAGTAATCGGCCACCAGGGCGAGCGCGTCCGCGACCTTGTTCCGTCCGAGCTCGGCGTAGCGGATCATGACGTGGATCTGGCCGACGCGCTGCGCGTAATGGTCGGCGAGCGGCTGGTAGTCGTGCGCCTCGAAGTGGCGCCGCCGATCCTCGGACCTAAGTCGCAGCGTCATGGCGTTGCGGAAGACGGCGAGCCCCTGCGACAGCGTGAGCACCTTCTGGTCGTGCAGGTACATGAGCGCTGCCTGCGCCGCCGCCGGCACGTCGCGGGTTTCGGCGGCAAGGGCGAGATCGGAGCGGATGGCGCGATTGATCTTCCCCAACGTGAGACCCGCGAGCAGGTCCTTGCCGCGGCTGCCCGCCGGCACGGTTTCCAGGAAGGCGCGCAGGACGACCTGGGCCGAGGCACGGCGTCGCCGCGATAGCGCCACCACCTCCGGCCACTCGCGCAGCACCGCCACGCGCCACGTCTCGCGGTCGAGCGCGCGGGACGCGAGGCTGCCGCGCCCGCCGGCGAGCTCGCGGCCATCCAGCGTCAGGCTGCGCAGCAGACGCGCGACATCTTCGGGCAGGGTCTCGGTGAAGCCGCAGTCCTTGAGCTTCTGCGACAGCAGCCGCAGGTTGAGGTGTGCGGCGCCGGCGTCCGGTCCGGCATCGGGCGCCGCTTCGCGCAGCACGTCGAGGAGCGCGGCTTCGAGGCGGTCCACGGCGGCGAGCGTCGCCTCCGAAGCGCCCGGCACGCCGACCCGCACGTAGGCCGTGATGCGGCTGTCGTTCTCCAGCAGGCCCAGCTGCTCCAGATCGTCGAAGGCCTTGCGCACGCCCCGGGAATCGAGGCCCGTTGCCAGCGACAGCTCGTCGGTGGACAAGCCGCGGTCCGGCTCGGCCTGGACGATGGCTTCGAGCAGCGTCACGAGCTGCCGCTGCCGTTGCGCCGAGAGGTCGGAACCCGCGAGCCGGCGGCGCGCCTCCTCGATCTCGCGAAAGCGCAGGCTGGCGGGGAAGACCTGGCTGCGGTTTTCGTTCCGCTCCAGCAGATCGGCGTTCTCGAGCCACGCGATCGCGGTCTTCACGCGCGTGTCCTTGTCGCGGCTCTCCAGATCGAAGTCGACCGTGAGCCCCTCGGTGGCGAGGAGCTCGCCGACGGTGACGACGACATTGCCCTCGGCATCGGTCTTGCCCCGCCGCAGCGCCTTCAGGATCTGCTCGATGTCACGGCGCGTGAGACGGCTCTTCGCGCTCATGCCGAACTGCCGTTCGGCGTCGCGCTCGTCGTAGAGCAGCACGCAGCAGGCACGGGCCTGGTCGCGCCCGGCGCGGCCGGCTTCCTGGATGTAATTCTCGAGCGAGCCCGGCACGTCGGCGTGGATCACGAGGCGCACGTCGGGCTTGTCGATGCCCATGCCGAACGCATTGGTGGCGACGATCACCTTGAGCGTGCCGTCGAGGAAGGCCTGCTGGCGATCCTTCTTGAGATCGGGCGGCATGCCGCCGTGAAACGCCGCGGCCGGCCAGCCCATCGACTGCGCCAGGAATTCCGCCAGAACCTCGGTGTGCCGCTGCGTGGCGCAGTAGACGATGGCGCCGCCGGGGGGCGTTTCCTTCGTGCCCGGCTCGCCGAAGTGATCGACCAGCACCTGGTGCACCTGCGCGAACTTGGCTTCTTCGCGCGTCGGCACGATCGCAAAGTCCAGGTTCTCCCGTTCGGTTCCGCCGAGATGGCGTTCGAGCTCGATGCCGAGCCGCTTCCGGAAATGCACGCAGATGTCCTCGATCACGTCCTGCTTGGCGGTGGCCGTGAGGCAGGTCACCGGCGGCAGGTCGGCGCCGTGCCGCTCGCGGATAAAACGCGCGACGTACAGGTAATCGGGGCGGAAGTCGTGGCCCCATTTCGACAGGCAGTGCGCCTCGTCGAACACCCACGCAGCAATCTCCCGATGCGCGATCGCCTCGCGGAAGCCGCGGTTACGCACCTGCTCCGGCGACACCAGCAGGATGCCGACATCGCCGAGCCGGATGCCGTCGAGAACCTGTTTGCGCTCGGGCAGCGACAGGAGGCCATTCACCGCCGCGGCAGAGGTCACGCCGCGCCGCGCGAGCGTGTCGACCTGATCCTTCATGAGCGCCTGCAGGGGCGAGATGACGATCGTGAGCGCGCCGGTCTGGCGATAGCGCATCAGCGCCGGCAGCTGATAGCAGAGCGACTTGCCGCCGCCAGTGGGCAGGATCCCGAGGAGCGATCGGCCAGCGAGTGCGTCGTCGACGATCTCTTCCTGGAGCGAGTCGCCGCGGGCGTCTCGGCGAAAGTCGTCGTAGCCGAACCAGCGCTCGAGCCAGCGCCGGGCGTCGTGGGTTTCCCGGCAATATCCGCACCCCGGGTCGGTGCAGGGTGTCGCACGCAGCTCGCGCGCGAGACGTGCGGTGGCGGGGTACTCGAGGCGCACCCAGGGCGGGATCACCGAGTTTTCCCCGGCCACGCGCAGCCAGGCAAGCACGTAGGCGATGGCGGGGCGCAGCGCGGGATCGGCGATCTCGTCCAGCAGTCGTGCCAGGCGGACGCGACAGACCTTGCCGGCCAATGTCCCCGCGAGCAGCTCGCGCACCTCGGCCGCCGTCGGGCGCGGCTTGCGCGTGAGCGTGAGGAAGAAGTGATTGAGGCCGGACGTGGTCCCTTGTGGCACCAGCAGATGGTGATAGGCGCGCACCACCTCGAGGGGCTCTTCGAGGAGCGCGCGTCGCTCGTCGTCGAAAAGCGCGACTGCGCGCTGCGCATCGGCCAGCGGATCGTTCACCGCGAGCTTGAGCAGCTTGTAGTCCTTGACCAGATGGTGGTAGGGGTTGCGCGGAAAGGCGAGCGGCGAGAGGGCGAGCGTATCCACCACCGGCAGGCCGAAGAGCCCGAGACCGGGTGCTGCGGCCCGGAGGACATTCAAGTCATGGCGGACGACGTTGTGGCCGAGGAGGAACGCTGCGCCGGCGGCGAGCGCATCGATGTCGGCGAGCGCTGCCGCCAGATCGAAGCGCCCTTTGAAGTGCCGGAATTCACGGGTATCGGGGCGCAGGGCCCCGATCTTCAGAATCCGTCTGTCCTGCGGATCGACCTCCAGATCGAGGCTGAGGCAGCAGGGGGCGAACGGCGCCGCCGGTGAAAAGCCAGACATAACATCGAATTATGCACCGAGCGTGCCGAAGAACGGGTCAGTCGCGAAAGTTCTGGTACTGCAGCGGGAAATCGGTCATCGACTTGCGCACGAGCGCGATCGCTTCCTGCAGGGTGTCCTTCTTCGCCCCCGATATCCGCACCGCGTCGCCCTGGATGCTCGCCTGCACCTTGAGCTTGCTGTCCTTCAAAAGGCGCACGATCTTCTTGGCGAGCTCCGCCTCGACGCCGACGCGGATCTTCACGACCTGCTTGACCTTGTTGCCGGTGATCTTCTCGACCTTGCCGCGCTCCAGGCAGCGCACGTCGATGCCACGCTTCGCGAGCTTCTGGCCGAGGATGTCCTGCACTTGGCCGAGCTTGAACTCGTCGTCGCCGAAGACCGTGAGCTCGTATTCGTTCTGCTCGACGCGCGCGTCCGAACCCTTGAAGTCGAAGCGGGTCGAGACCTCCTTGTTGGTCTGGTCGATGGCGTTACGGACTTCCTGCTTGTCCACCTGGGACACGATGTCGAAAGTTGGCATGCTGCAGGCGGCGGGTGAGGTGACCTCGGGAAGTTAGCAAATCGGCGCGCTGGAATCCAGCCCCTCGGGACTGGCTCGTCCTCGCGCGGATACCCCCCGACGCTGCTAGACTTGCCTGACCGAGCGGCAAAGACCGCGGCTTGAGCGACAACGGAGGAGTTCGACATGCTGGCGCTGACCGAACAGGGCAAGACCGAGCATTTGGCAGCCGTGAGCGCGCTCGTTCGCGCGAAGGTACCGGCCGACGAGCAGGCGGCGATCGAGCGCTTTCTGGCCGAGTACTACCGGCAGGTGGACCCGGACGACCTTGCCGAGCTCGAGCCAGCGGACATTTACGGTGCGGCGCTTTCGCACCTCGCTTTCGCGCGTCGCCGCGACTCGCGCTCCCCCAAGGTGCGCGTCTTCAATCCGAGCATCGAGGAGCACGGCTGGCAGTCGACGCACACCGTGGTCGAGATCGTCAACGACGACATGCCGTTCCTCGTGGACTCGGTGACGATGGAGGTGAACCGTCACAGCCTCGCGCTGCACCTCATCGTCCACCCGGTCATCTCGAACCGCCGCAATGCGACGGGAAAGCTCGTGGAAGCGGTGGCGACGACCGAGGATGCCGTGCGCGAGTCGTTCATGCACGTGGAGGTCGATCGCATTCCCGACGCGCCTGCCATGGAAGCGCTGGCGGCAGATCTCGCGCGGGTGCTGAACGACGTGCGGGTCGTAGTCTCGGACTGGCGTGCGATGCTGGGGCGGTTGGAGGACATCATCAGCGATCTCGAACGCCGGCCGCCTCCGATCGGCACGGACGAGGTCGAGGAGGGCCGCGCCTTCCTGCGCTGGCTCGCGTCCGACCACTTCACCTTCCTCGGATATCGCACGAGCGATCTCACGCGAACCGACGGGACAGATGCGCTGACGGTGATCCCAAGCTCCGGCCTCGGCATCCTTCGGGGGCGCGACGACGAACGCCCGTCCGCGAGCTTCGCGGCGCTACCCCCCGAGGCGCGCGCCTATGCCCGCGTGAAAGATCTGCTGCTCGTCACGAAATCGAACTCGCGCTCCACCGTGCACCGCCCGGGCTATCTCGACTACATCGGCATCAAGCGCTACGACGAGCGCGGCGAAGTCTGCGGCGAGCACCGCTTCCTCGGCCTCTACACGCACACGACCTACAGCTTGAGCCCGGCCGCCATTCCGGTGCTCCGGCGCAAGGTCGCGAACGTGATCGTACGCGCGGGGTTTACGTCCGGCGGCCACGGCGCGAAAGCGCTCGACCACGTGCTCGAGACCTATCCGCGCGACGAGCTGTTCCAGATCGGCGAGGACGAATTGCTCGCGAACGCGCTCGGCATCCTGCACCTGGGCGAGCGACAGCGCCTGCGGTTGTTCGTGCGCCGCGACGGCTTCGAGCGCTACTGCGTCTGCTTGATCTATGCGCCGCGCGAGCACTACACCACCGACCTACGGCGCAAGTGGCAGGCGCTGCTGACACAGGCGTTCAACGGTGTCAGCTCCGAGTTCAACGTCTTCCTCTCGGAGTCGGTGCTGGCGCGCATCCTCATCACGGTGCGCACCATACCCGGGAAGATCCCGCCGTACGACGTGCCCGAACTGGAAGGGCGTCTTGCCGCCGCGTCGCGCCGGTGGGGCGACGATCTGAGACAGGCGCTGCTCGACACCCTCGGCGAGGCGCGCGGCAACCACGCGTGCCGGCGTTTCGCGGCGGCGTTTCCTGCGGCATACCGCGAAGACTACCCGCCGCGCAATGCCGTGCCCGACATCGAGACGATGGAGCGGGCGCTCGCGAGCGGCGAGCTCGGGATGAACCTCTATCGCCCGGTAGAAGCCCCGCCCGGCACGCTGCGCTTCAAGCTCTTCCACCCCGGCCGTCCCGCCGTGCTCTCCGACAGCCTGCCCATGCTCGAGCGCATGGGGCTTTCCGTGCTGGAGCAACGCCCCTACCGCATCGCGCCGGAGGGCACGCCCCCGGTGTGGATCGAGGATCTCGGGCTCGCCACCCGCGACGGGACGGAGATCGAGATCGACGCGCTGCGCGACGACTTCGAAGACACGTTCGGACGCGTGTTCGCGGGCGCGGTGGAGAACGACGGCTTCAACCGGCTCGTGCTCGCGGCGCGACTCGATGCCGACGAGATCGTCGTGCTGCGCGCCTATGCGAAGTATCTGCATCAGATCGCGTTTCCACTGTCGCAATCGTTCATCGAGTCCACACTCGCCGCCAACCCCGAGATCGCGCGCATGCTCGTCAACCTCTTCCGGCTGCGGTTCGACCCCGAGCGCGCGGACGAAGAGGCGGCCGCCTCCCAGATGCGGGCGTTGGAGGCAGCGCTCGACCGCGTCGACAACCTGAACGAGGATCGCGTGCTGCGCCAGTACCTCGCGCTCGTGCTCGCCACGCTGCGCACGAACCATTGGCGCCGGGACGCGCAGGGCAACCGGCGGAGCTTTCTTTCCTTCAAGCTCGATCCCGCGAAGGTCCCGGGGCTGCCCGAGCCGAAGCCGATGTTCGAGATCTTCGTCTACTCGCCGCGTTTCGAAGGCGTGCACCTGCGCGGTGGGCGCGTCGCGCGCGGCGGGCTGCGCTGGTCCGACCGGCCGGAGGATTTCCGCACCGAGGTGCTGGGGCTCGTGAAGGCGCAGATGGTCAAGAACACGGTCATCGTGCCGGTCGGTTCCAAAGGCGGTTTCGTCCTGAAGAAAGCACCGCCCGCCTCCGATCGCGAAGCCTTCATGAAGGAAGGGGTGGCCTGCTACCAGAGCTACCTGCGCGGTCTGCTCGACCTGACCGACAACCTGGTCGGCGGGCAAGTCGGTCCGCCGCCGCAGACGCGCCGCCACGACCCGGACGACCCATACCTGGTGGTCGCGGCGGACAAGGGCACCGCGACCTTCTCCGACTACGCCAACGCGATCAGCCAGGAGTACGGATTCTGGCTTGCCGATGCGTTCGCCTCCGGCGGCTCGGTCGGTTACGACCACAAGGCGATGGGCATCACGGCGCGCGGCGCCTGGGAGTCAGTGAAACGCCACTTCCGCGAGATGGGCATCGACACCCAGACCACCGTCTTCACCGTGGCCGGCGTCGGCGACATGTCCGGCGACGTGTTCGGCAACGGGATGCTGCTGTCGCGTCACATCCGGCTGGTGGCGGCGTTCGACCACCGCCACGTCTTTCTCGATCCCGACCCGGACGCCGAGACGAGCTTCGTCGAGCGCGAGCGGCTCTTCCGCCTGCCGCGCTCGTCGTGGGCCGATTACAGCGCCGAGCTCATCTCGAAAGGCGGCGGCGTCTGGCCGCGCGGCGTAAAGTCGGTGCCCCTGTCTCCCGAGGTGCGGCGGGTGCTGGCGATCGAGGCGGAAGCGCTGAGCCCGAACGAGCTGATCTCCGCCATCCTGAAGGCGCCGGTGGATCTCCTCTACAACGGCGGCATCGGCACTTACGTGAAGAGCTCGGAAGAGAGCCACGCGGAGGTCGGCGACCGCACCAACGATCCGGTGCGCGTCGACGGCCGCCAACTGCGCTCGAAGGTGGTGGCCGAGGGCGGCAATTTGGGCCTTACCCAGCTCGGCCGCGTGGAGTATGCTCGTGCCGGCGGACGCATCTTCACCGATGCCATAGACAATTCGGCGGGTGTCGACACCTCCGACCACGAGGTCAACCTCAAGATCCTGCTCGGGCTCGTCGTGGCGGAAGGCGAGCTCACCGAGAAGCAGCGCAATGCGCTGCTCGCTTCGATGACCGAAGAGATGGGACAGCTCGTGCTGCGCGACAACTACTTCCAGACCCAGGCGCTCTCCGTGGCCGGCCGTATCGCGCCGCGGTTACTGGACGGCGAGCAGCGCTTCATCCAGTTCCTGGAGAAGGCCGGGCGGTTGAAGCGGGCCCTGGAGTTCCTCCCGGACGACGAAGAGATCGCCGTGCGGCGGACGCAACGGCTCGGTCTCGTGAACCCCGAGCGCGCCGTGCTGCTGGCGTACAGCAAGATCTGGCTGTACGACGAGCTGCTCGCCTCCAACGTCCCCGACGATGCCTGGTGCGCGACCGCGCTCGCGCGATACTTCCCGAGCGCCGTGCGCGAGACCCATGCCGCGTACCTGCCGCGCCATCCGCTGCGGCGCGAGATCATCGCGACCCATCTACTGAACAGCATGGTGAACCGCGTCGGCGCGACGTTCGTGCATCGGATCTCCGAGGCAAGCGGAGAACCGCCACCGGCGATCGTGCGCGCGTACCTGCTCACGCGGGAGGTATTCGGGCTGGTCGCGCTGTGGCAATCGATCGAAGCGCTCGACAACGAGGTGCCCGACCTCGTGCAGTCGGAGATGCTGCTCGAGTCCGATCGTCTCATCTCGCGTGCGACGCTGTGGTTTCTGCGCTCGCGGCGATTGCACGAGGACATCGGAACGACGATCCAGGATTTCGCGCCGGCAGTGGAATCGGTCTACGAATGCCTCGATCCGCTCCTCGGGGCGGAGGCTGCGGGGGAACACGCCGCGCGCATCGCGCGTTACGAGGAGCAGGGCGTGCCGCGCGACATCGCCCGCCGTGTGGTGGCGGGAGATACCTTGTACGCTGCACTCGACATGGCGGAGGTGGCGAGCGCGACGGCGTGCCCGGTGGAGACGGTGGCGCGCGTCTATTTCGAAGTTTCCGGGGAGTTGAGCGTCGGCTGGCTGCAGGACCGGATCGCCGCGTTGCCGTCCGAGAGCTACTGGCAGACCCTCGCGAAGGGAGCGATGCAGGACGACCTGTCGGGGCTGCAGCGCAGCGTCACCGCGAATGTGCTGGGCACGGCCACGGGCGGGGAAGTGCCGGAGCTGGTCGCGCGTTGGAGGCAAGCGCATGGGGGCGCCGTGGAGCGGACGACCCGGCTTCTCGCCGAGTTGCGCGCGCTGGCGTCGACCGACGCGGCGATGCTGTCGGTGGCGCTGCGGGAGCTGCGGAATCTGGTTTGACGCGCGAGGGCCAAAGTGGACTATCGAACGTTGCGATCCAGGAGTACGAGCATGCCGGCAGGGGGGGGATCCTGTGGCTGGATGCGACGCTTCATCGACGCGGGCAAGGCCCCAAGCCCTTGCAATCGTTCGTCCACACACGCGCAGGCCGTGCGCGATACTGGACGCAAAAGAGCGTCACCTCTGCTATCATCCGGCAACGTCCGGCAAGGGCTCCACCGAGAGTGCTCGAGTAGAGAAATGTCCCTGATAAATCGCGTGAAGCATTACGTTATGCAGGTCTCGAGGGCCAGGAAGGTCGTCCACTTCTACGCCTTGTGTCCCGAGGGCAGCCACATCCTGGATGTCGGAGTGTCGTCCGAGAAGCGGGGTGGTGGACCGGAGCGGAATCATTTCCTGAAGAGCTTCCGTTACGCTGACACGCACTACAACGGGCTGGGTATCGAAGACCTGACTGGCATGACAGAGATATATCCAGGAAAGCGCTTCGTCCAGTACCCGGGGGGGCGGTTCCCTTTCGACGACAAGGCGTTCGACTGGATCTACTGCAACGCCGTGATCGAACACGTAGGGGACGATGAGGCTCAGATCCACTTCGTGAACGAGATGCTAAGGGTCGCCAGAAACGTGTTTTTCACGACGCCCTCCAAGTACTTTCCCGTCGAGAGTCACACCAACACGCTCTTCCTGCACTGGCACGACGGTCTTTTTTTCCCGTTCGTTACCAAGCGCAGACCCTGGATCACCAGGGAGAACCTCTACCTTTTTTCGTGCGGGCGCCTCGCGTCGATAATGCGCAAATCGAATGCGGCGGCATACACGGTGCATCGGAACCGTCTTCTCGGTCTGACCATGACGTTCACCGTGGTGTGCTCGCAATAGTTGATGCATCGGCAGTGGCTCGTGCCGCCGTCGACGGGGTGACCTCATCCACGCGTTACTGCGACGTCGAGATCTCACCCCGTGAGCTCAGAGTGGCGCGTCCACCCTTCCACCCTATAGCGAGCGCATCAAGGCAAGCATCGAATTCACGTTGAGGGTGGGCGTTCCGGGCTGATCGCGAAAGGCCTGGATTCCTTTGGTGTATATTGTCCGCGAATTGCTTGTTCCCCAACTGTTATTCACATCCCAAAAGTAGCTCCCGAACTTCCACGGGTGGTATCCGCCGGTTTCCCGAAACGCGTTGGCGATATTCGTGTTGACCCATTGCACGGGCGCACCGCTCCCGACAGCATGCCACACTCGTGTATACGGTCCTTTCGAGACGTCCCAATGATACTTCCACTGTACGATGAAGTAGTTCCAAACTCCCTTCTGTATGGGCTTGGAAAAGCTGGACCCCTTGTATGTCGAATTCGTACCATTCAATACTGAGTTAGAGCTGATCAGGAATCTTACCGTACCGTTCCGGTTCAGAAAGAAAACGTTTTGCGATTGTTGGTTCTTGCTGGTGACCGGGTGCCCAAGGGAAAGGACAGCTCATGTCGCCCCCACTGCCATTGAAAGGATGGTCCTTATCAACATACAGTGCGAACGCAGCCCAGTACGGCGTGCCGTCATAAAAGACTGACGATGAGTTCCACCCTCCGAGAATGGAAGCACGGGCAGTGTAGGGGCTGGTTACAGTCCGATAGGTCATGCCTTTGACGAGCTTATGCCTGAGCGCCTTCTTCGACCCGTTTGCAGGATCTGCCACTTTCGCGACCGTGTGCTGCGAAATCTTCGGGTCATACCAGCCGGGCTCGCCAATGGTCTTGATATTCGGTTCGCTGTTGCCGACTTGAAACTGGTAGCGACCACTCGGATAACTCGCGTATGGGATCTGTGGGGAAACAAATGCGACAGCTCGTGGATCGCTTGCGGACTGCGCCCAGACGTTGACAGTGCAAAATCCAAACACGAAGGCTAGGAAGGCTGCTCTCATGGATGATCTCGATCATTAGTGATGGGTTGATGACTGCGTCCGAATCAGGAACGCTTTGAAGCGTTACGTACCTATGCCCGAGTAGCCCTTCTGTTGATGCATGCGGCAGACTGGATCACGACGTTGTGCAATCGACTTGTTATTGGACGCGGTCGGACATTGCCGCGGCCTGTCCGCAATAAACAAGCCATGCGACTAAAACATTTTATCTTTCAATATGATAAGGCGTATTTGCGGACCTGCCCCGCAACGCGCCTGTTGCCATCTGACGACCTCTTGAGCGTGAGGCGTGCTCTGCCACGTCGGAATGCAGGGGAATGACGGGGTCAATTGACGTTAGGCATGCCTGCGAGACCTGCCTTTGCCACTGTCACCGATTGGCGACATCGCGCGGCCTTTTTGTAAGGAATATGTAAGGGATGGTGAGTGATGCCGCCGGAAGCCGCGCGAGAGAAGAACGCTCGCATCGTTGCGGCGCGGCTGGAACGCAGAGTGCTACCTGGGCCGCGTGGCCGCGACGCTTCGCTAAAGGGCTCCAGTGAACCAGATTGAGAAGGTGATTTGGCGAGCCCGCCGCCTCCGCGCGATGGACCCTGCCGAGATCGTTTATCGGCTTCGGCAAACGCTGCAAGCGCGGCTGGAACGGCTCGGCATCGGCCGCGTTCGTCCGCTCGAGGCGCGCGGCGAATGCGGGGCACCCTGGGTGGCACCGCTGCCCCGGGACTTCGACGCGACGCGATATCAGGCCGCTGCCGATGCGGTGCTCGACGGGCGCTTCGACGTATTTGCGCTGTCTGGCGCACCGCTTGGTTTCCCGCCCCGATGGAACGTCGATCCGAAGTCGGGAACACGGGCACCCGATGCGTTCGGCAAGTCGATCGACTATCGGGACGAGAGACTGGTCGGCGACATCAAGTATCTCTGGGAGCCGAACCGCCACCTGCAGCTCGTGACACTTGCCCAAGCCTGGCATCTCAGTGGGGAGGAGCGCTACGCGGAGGGCTCACGACAGCTACTCGAATCCTGGTTCGAGCAGTGCCCTTATCCGTTCGGTCCCAACTGGACGAGCTCGTTGGAGCTGGCAGTCCGACTCACGAACTGGGCTGTAGCCTGGCAACTCCTCGGCGGCGATCGCTCTCCGCTCTTCGTGGGGGAGACGGGAGTCGCCTTTCGCCGGAGATGGCTCCGTAGCATCCGCCAGCATTGCCATTTCATCGCCGGCCACCTATCCCATTTCTCTTCCGCCAATAATCATCTGCTTGGCGAATACATGGGGCTCTTCGTCGGCGCGGTGACGTGGCCACTTTGGCCCGAAAGCGCGGGTTGGCGGGAAGCGGCGGTCGCAGGCTTCGAGCGGGAGGTCCTGGTCCAGAACGCCCCCGATGGTGTCAATCGCGAGCAGGCGATCTACTACCAGCACGAAGTCATGGACATGATGCTGATCTGCGGCCTGATGGGTGGCGCGAATGGCGTCCGCTTCGGCCCGGCTTTCTGGGAGCGACTCGAAAGGATGATGGAGTTTCTGGCTGCGGTGATGGACCGGTCGCGAAACGTTCCGATGATTGGCGACGCCGACGATGCCCTGATGGTTCGTTTCAGCCAGGAAACGCCCTGGAACCCGTATCGGTCCCTGCTGTGTACGGGTGCCATCCTCTTCTCGCGGAGCGACTGGAGAGCACAGGGCGGGCCGTGCGACGACAAGACGCGCTGGCTGCTGGGCGACGACGCAGATCGGCGTCTGGCAGCGCTGACGGCGGGGACGGCCCCCTCACCCCGGAGAGTCTTCTCCGAAGGCGGCTACTACGTAATGGGCGCCCGTTTCGGAGCCGACGATGAAGTGCGGGCAGTCGTCGATTGCGGGCCGCTCGGATTCCTCTCCATTGCGGCCCACGGTCACGCGGACGCCTTGTCCTTTACGCTGTCCGCCGGCGGGATCCAGCTCCTCGTCGATCCCGGAACGTTCGCCTACCACACCCAGAAAAAGTGGCGCGACTACTTCCGGTCGACGTTCGCTCACAACTGCGTGTGTGTCGACGGCGCCGACCAGTCTCTGATCGGCGGCAACTTCATGTGGCTCACCAAGGCTCGGGCCAACTGCACGATAGCGCGGCTCGAAGGCGACCATCAGTGCTTCGAGGGTGAACACGACGGCTACCAGCGCCTGCCGGATCCGGTTACCCATCGGCGCCGAATCACTTTCGACGCAGCCGCCAACGAATTCCGCGTCGAGGACAATCTGCTTTGCGTCGGAACGCACCACGCTCAAGTGTGCTGGCACTTCTCCGAGCATTGCAGCGTGGCGGCCGATGGAGATTCCATCCGCGCCGAGGCGGGCCACGCTCGCCTTACCCTTGCAATGGCGCAAGCCCACTCGCCCGCAACCCTGATCCGGGGCCGCGAAGACCCACCCGGAGGCTGGATATCGAGGTCATTCGACGTCAAGGCGCCGATTTCCACTGCCGTCTGGTCGGTTTCCGTGCGCGGGTCGGCGCAATTCGTTACGATCATTCGGCTCGCCTTCGAATAGTATTCACGTCTGCGTATCAGTTGCCGGAGTTCTTATGCGTATCAGTGTCATGGGATTGGGTTACGTCGGCGCGGTTTCTGCCGGTTGCCTTGCCGCCGACGGACACATCGTCGTCGGTGTCGATCCACATCCGACCAAGGTCGACCTCATCAATCAGGGTGTCGCTCCGATCGTGGAGAAGGACATCGGCGAGATCATCCGTGCGCAAGTCGCCCTCGGCACCCTTTCGGCAACCTCGGATTCCGCCCGTGCGGTCCACGACACCGACATGTCGCTGGTTTGCGTTGGCACGCCGAGCCAGTTGAACGGCAGCCTCGACCTGCGGTTCGTGCGCAAGGTCTGCGAGGAGATCGGTGCCGCGCTCAAGACCAAGAGCGCCTTTCACGTGGTAGTCGCGCGGAGCACGATGCTGCCGGGCACCATGCGGGAGGTCGTGATCCCGACCCTCGAGCAATACTCCGGCAAGGTTGCCGGCCGGGACTTCGGCGTGTGCAACAATCCGGAGTTCCTGCGCGAAGGGACCGCGGTTTGGGATTACCGCAATCCGCCGAAGACGGTGATCGGCGAAACCGACGAGCGCAGTGGCGACATTCTGGCCGGGTTGTACGCCGGTCTGGAGGCGCCGTTGATCCGGACCGGCGTGGAAACCGCCGAGATGGTGAAGTACACCGACAACGTCTGGCATGCGCTCAAGGTCGCCTTCGCCAACGAGATCGGAAACCTGTGCAAGGCAGTCGCGATCGACGGGCACAAGGTGATGGAGATCTTCTGCCAGGACACCAAGCTCAACCTGTCGCCGTACTACATGAAGCCCGGATTTGCTTTCGGCGGATCGTGCCTGCCCAAGGATGTTCGCGCTCTCACGTACAAGGCTCGCGCACTGGACCTGGACCTTCCGGTGCTGAACGCCATTCTCCCTTCGAACGAGCGGCAAGTCGGGCGGGGTATCCGGATGATCGTGGACAAGGGGCATCGGAAGGTCGGCATCCTGGGTTTCTCGTTCAAGGCGGGCACCGATGATCTGCGTGAGTCGCCGCTCGTGGAAGTGATCGAGTATCTGCTCGGCAAGGGGTACGAGCTCCGGCTTTACGATCGCAACGTGAGTCTGGCTGCCCTCACGGGCGCAAATCGCGACTACATCCTGAACCACATTCCCCACATTTCGCGATTGATGGTGCAGAGCATGGACGACGTCCTGGACTTCGCGCAAACGATCGTCATAGGGAACGGCGCCACAGAGTTCAAGGATATCCTGAAGCGGGTACGTCCGGGTCAAGTGGTGGTCGACCTCGTGCGCATCGTCAACGACTGCAGCCGGACGGGCGAGTACGATGGGATCTGCTGGTAAGGCGCGCCGCATCCTCATACTGGTCGAGAATCTGCCGTCTCCATTCGACCGTCGGGTGTGGCAGGAAGCGACGACGCTCCATGCCAATGGTTACGAGATCTCGATCATCTGCCCGACGGGGACAGGCTGCGAGCAGGAATACGAGCATATCGATGGCATTCACATACACCGTTACCAGCTGCCGCGGGAGGCCGAGGGGGCGAAAGCCTACGTGATCGAGTACTCCGCGGCGATTTTCCATTCTTTCCGTCTGGCATGGGGAATACACCGCACGCGCGGTTTCGACGTGATTCAGGCGTGCAATCCCCCCGATCTGCTTTTTCTCGTCGGCGGCTTCTTCAAGCTGGTCTTCGGCAAAAGGTTCGTTTTCGACCATCACGACATCAATCCGGAGTTGTACGAGGCCAAGTTCGGGCGCCGGGATTTCCTCTATCGCCTGATGCTCGCGTTCGAGCGTTGGACGTTCAGGACCGCGGACATCTCGATTGCCACGAACGAATCCTATCGCAGGATCGCGATCGAGCGCGGCGGCATGGATCCCCGGAAGGTGCACGTGGTGCGCAGCGGCCCGAAGCTCGAACGCCTGCAGATTCTTCCGCCCAAGGAAGAGCTCAGGAAGGGAAGGGCGTTTCTGGTTGGCTACCTGGGCGTAATGGGTAAACAGGAAGGAATCGATTATCTGCTGCGGGCCGCTGCTCACATCGTAAAGACCATGGGACGCACGGACGTACACTTCGGCCTGGTCGGAGCCGGAACCTCACTCGAGGCCATGAAGCAGCTTGCCCGCGATCTCGGAATTGCCGACCACGTGACCTTTACGGGCCGCGTGCCGGATCAGGAGCTCCTCGAAATGCTCAATACCGCCGATGTGTGCGTCAATCCCGACGTGGCCAACGAGATGAACGACAAATCGACCATGAACAAGATCATGGAGTACATGGCACTCGGAAAGCCCATCGTGCAGTTCGATCTTACGGAGGGACGCTTCTCGGCAGGCGAGGCGTCTCTGTACGCAAAGAGGAACGACGCCGTAGACATGGCCGAGAAGATCGTGTTGCTGCTCGATAACCCGGGAATGCGCCAACGAATGGGGGAGTTCGGGCGCAATCGCGTACGCAACGAGCTCGAGTGGGCATACGAAGCCCCCAAGCTGCTGCGGGCTTACGAGGCGTTGTTCGAGGGCAGTCGGGAAAGCCGATTGGCACTTCTTTCCAGACACGAGCAGAAATAGCGAGACTCGAGTCACCGCGGGGCCGCTGCCATAACGCCCCAAAACTGGTCTACCATCGTCACTGCGTGATCCACGGGTGCGGTGCGCGGAGAGCGTCCGACGCGACCGCGGCCATTCCGGCAACTCGACACGTGGAATCGTGTCGGGCGGACAGGTGACGAACCTTTCATGCGACCCATTGCAAGCCGCCCGCGCGGCGTCGAGCACGACATCGTCCAGGCCCCCGAGGCGGAGGCACCGGCGCCGTATTACGAGCCTCAAGGCAACGAGATCGGGATCTTCGAGGCGGCGTGGAAGCGGCGGCTGCCGGTGATGCTTAAAGGTCCCACCGGCACGGGCAAGACCCGCTTCCTGGAGCACATGGCGTGGCGGCTCGGGCGGCCGCTCGTGACCGTCTCCTGCCACGAAGACCTCACCAGCTCCGACCTGGTCGGCCGTTTTCTCCTCGAAGGCGCGCAGACCGTGTGGCAGGACGGGCCGCTGACGCGCGCCGTGAAGGCGGGGGCGATCTGCTACCTCGACGAGATCGTGGAAGCGCGTACGGACAGCACGGTCGTCATCCATTCGCTTACCGACCACCGCCGCCGCCTCACGCTGGAGAAGAAGGGACAGGAGATCGATGCGCACGATGACTTCATGCTCGTGATCTCCTACAACCCCGGCTACCAGACGGTGCTCAAGGACTTGAAGCCCTCCACGAAGCAGCGCTTTATCGCGATCGACTTCGACTTCCCCGAGGAGGATATCGAGCGGCGCATCGTCGCGACCGAAGTGCCGGGCGCCGCGCCGGAGATCGTGACCCGGCTCGTCGCCGCCGGCCGCAAGGCGCGCACGCTCAAGGATCACGGCCTCGACGAAGCGACCTCGACGCGCGCGCTCGTCCACGCGGCCGGCCTGATCAGCGCCGGGCTCGATCCGCTCGCTGCCTGCCGCGCTGCGATGATCGGGCCGATCACCGACGACGTGGAACTCATCGAGGCGCTCGACGAGATCATCGGCGCCTATTTCCCGTCGCCGTCCGCGGACTGACGGATCGACGCAGCAGCAGGGACGAGCGTTCACGAAGCCCGAGCGCCATGGATGCCGAGCTCGCCCAATTGCTGCAACGGTTTGGCTATGCCGCCGTGCTTGTTGGCACACTGCTCGAAGGCGAGACGGTGATGCTGATGGCAGGCTTCGCCGCGCACCAGGGTTATCTCCAGTTGCCGCTCGTGATCGTGTCGGCGTTCGCGGGCGGGCTGCTCGGCGACCAGTGCCTGTTCGCGCTCGGCCGCTGGCGCGGGTCGCAGCTTCTGGCCCGCTTTCCCCGCCTGCGGGTCCCGGCCGCGAACGCAGCCAAGCTTCTGGAGCGGCACCAGACCTCGGTCATCCTCGGCATCCGCTTCATGTACGGTTTGCGCACGGCGGGGCCGCTTGCCATCGGCATGAGCAGGGTGCCGGTGCCGCGCTTCGTTCTGCTGAACGCGCTCGGGGCCGCGGTGTGGGCCACCCTCTTCAGCGCGATCGGCTACGCCTTCGGCCGCGGCGCGGAGCGCGTGCTGGGGACGCTGCGCGACTACGAGAAGCACGCGCTCATCGGTCTCGCGCTCGCCGGCTGCGCGGTCGGACTCGTGCACGCGATACGGCGTGCGCGGGCCCACCGCGGGGCAGGGTGAAGCCCGTGGCAGGCACGCCTCCGACCACCGCGATCGAGAAGGCTCTGGCGCGTCTTGCCGCGACCTCGTGCGAGGCTTACGGCGAAGCACGGGATGTGCTGCCCGTCATCTCCCGCCACGGGCAGACGGCAGTGCTCGAATGGCTGCAGGCGTGCGCAGAGCTGGCGGCGCACGACCCGCACGGCGGACAGGCGTTCATTCGCGGCAGCTTCGCGGCCGAGGCAGCCTCGGAGGAGGTGCTGCCATGGACGGCGCAGGCGCGTCGGTTCACCCGCTGGCGCGGGTCGGCACCGGCGCTAGGCGGTTTCATGGAAAAGCTGCCCGCGGCGTTCGGCGCGCTCGGCCATGCCGGGCAGCACCGGTGGGCGGAGATCGGCCTCACGTGGTGCCGCCGGCATCTGGCTAGCGGCATCGCATACTTCGCCACGCCCTTGAAGGATCTCACGGGACGGCAAGGTCTCGCCGGTCTGGATGCGCTCGCCATCACGGCGGAGGAACTGTTCGAGCGGCGCAACCTCATGCTGGCGACCTATCTGGCCGGTGCCCTGCGCGTGCGCAACCTCTTCGCTCAGTCGGTCGTGTTGCCGTGGGCGCTGCGCGGCTGCCTCGTGTTTCAGTGCGACCGGATGCGCGGCGAGGCGTACTTTCGCCTCGAGTCGGAGGAGAGCCTGGCGCAACTCCTCGACAGCCAGGCGGGTTTTCGCGTGCGCGATCGCGAGCGACTCGTCGCGATGCTCGTCCACGCCTGGCTCGGCACCGAGATCGCGCTTTACCCGAGCGCGTGGTCGCCGGAGCAGGGTCGGCCGTTTATCGAGGTGGACGCGAGTGCGGTATACCTGCCGCTGATGCTGCCCAACCGCGAGGAAGCACTGCTGGGCTCGCTGCACGCGGCCAGTCATCTGCGCTTCGGCAGCTTCGAGATCGGCGTGCTGAGAGGGCTTGCGGGTGCCGCCGTCGATCCCGCGCCCCCCCTCGCAGTGGTGCTCGAATCTCTGATCGCGCCGTGGCACGACGACCGCCGCCGCTTCCTGCTGTGCTTGGACGTGTGCGAAGACCTGCGCGTCGATGCCCGCCTCGGCGCGTGCGTGCCCAACTATCTCGAGCGAATGGTCCGACTCGCCGAGCGAGCACCGAGGGCGGCGTGTACCGACAGCGCGGTCCACCGGGCCTTCGCGCTGAATACCCTGCGGTTCGCGCGCGGTACCGGCGATCACGGGCTGGCGGTCGATGTCGCGGCGCGGCTGAGACCGCTGCTCGGCGCCGGCGCGACGGTTGCCGATGCCTTCCGCTGTGCCCGCTGGTTGCATGCGATGGGCATCCTGCCCGACGTCCCGGAGGATGAGCTCGCGGAAGCGTATCTCCCGGCGCGGGGGCCGAATCTCGCGCGCGTGCTGGGCAAGCGGAAGAGCGCAGACGAGGGTCCCCGCAGAGGCGCCGATGCCGCTCGGCCGCCCGCGCCCGAACCGCCGCCACCCGCACCGGCGGGGGCGGAAGAGAACGCAGCGGAGGATGTCCCGCACCGACCTGCGGCGAACGAGGGCGGCGCAGCAGGACACCGCTCCGGAGCATCGACACGGGGTGGCGGCGCGACGAGCCCGCGGCCGGTGCCTTCGAATCCGCGCGGTCACCCGTATCCGGAATGGGACTACCGCGAAGGGCGGTACAAGCGCGACTGGGCGTGGGTGCAGGAGCGCGATCTCGCCGAGACCAACGCGGCTGAAGCCGCACGCATCGCGGCCCGCCACAAGCGCACGCTGCAGCAACTCAAGCGCGCCATGCAGGCGCAGAAGCCGACGCGGCTGGCACCGCGGCGGCGACAGTTCGAGGGGGAGGACATCGACCTCGACGCAGCGGTCGGCTTCGTCGTGGAGCGGCACGGCGGGCACGCGCCGAATGCGGCGGTGTACCGGCGCCGCCTGCCAGGCGAGCGCGACGTCTCGGTGATCCTGCTCGCGGATCTCTCGACGTCGATCATGCAGCTCGTGCCCAAGGGCGGCGGTCGACTCGTGGACCGCGTGCGGGCCGGCATTCTGCTCTTCGCGGAGAGCCTGGAGGTGGTCGGTGACGGATACAGCATCGGCGGCTTCTGCTCGAAGTATCGCGAGCACGTCACGTGGTATCCCATCAAGGACTTCGACGAGCCCCTGTCGACGCGAGTGCGCGACACCGTGGGCGGACTCTCCGGCCGGCTCGCCACCCGCATGGGTGCCGCCATCCGCCACGCCGTTGCGCGCTTCGACGGCGTCGAGAGCCGGCGCCGGCTGCTGCTGATTCTCTCGGACGGGCGGCCCGAGGACTACGACGACGGGGGCGACCGCCGGTATCTGCACGAGGATACCCGGATGGCGGTGAAGGAGGCGGTGGCGGCCGGCGTGCATCCGTTCTGCGTTACCGTGGACGCGCTGGGCCAGGAATACCTGCCGCAGATCTTCGGGAAAGGCCACTATCTCGTGCTGGACAAGATCGACCATCTGCCGGCGAAGCTGCCGGAGATCTACCTGCGACTGCGGCGATGACGCGCCGCCCGCTCCTCGTCGTGCCCCCTTTTCCGCTGCGGGGCGCCGTTGCAGAATCACGGGGGGAGGGTCGATCGCCATGAATCCAGGCAAGCTGCTCCGTTTGCAAACTGCTCGCAGCCGGACTGCTGATCTCGTCCGGCCCGGCTGCGGCCGACACGATCTATCAAGCATGTCGACGAGAAGGGCAACGTCACCTACTCGTCCTCACCGCCGAAAGGCAGCGGCAAGGTGAAAACGCTCGAAGTCCCGGACCAGCCGTCCGCGCAAGAGGTTGCCGCGGCGCGGCGGCAACTGGAAGAAGAGAAGCGCCAGCTCGATGCGTACGATGCGAAGCGGCGCAGCGAGGAAGCGGAGCGCGCGAAGCTCGAGCAGGCGCGTGCGGCGCGGGAGCGCGCGGCTGAAGCGGCGAAGCCAGCCGCGGTCGCGGCCGACGATGCGCCCGTCTACTACTACCCTGGTTGGGGCTATCGGCCTCCGGTAAGACCGGTAAACCCCTGGCCGCAGCCCCCCGTCCCGACGCCGCTGCCCGCGAATCCGTCCCCGCCGCTGATGGCGCCGCCGATCCGTCCGGAACCGAAATAGCGTCCCGTCGAGAGCCGGATCAGCTCTTGTGCGCGGCGTCCTGGTCGTGCCCGTGTTTGCGTGTGAGCCAGGCCATGGTGAGTGCGACGAAGAGCCCGAAGATGACCACGATTACGTTCACGCCGAGGTCGGCTTTGATCATGAGGGCGTAGACGCCGAGCATCGCCAGGATGCTCAGGTTCTCGTTGAAGTTTTGCACCGCGATGGAGTGACCGGCGCCCATCAGCAGGTGGCCGCGGTGCTGGAGCAGCGCGTTCATGGGCACGACGAAATAACCCGCCATCGCGCCGATCAGGATCAGGAGCGGCACCGCCACGCGCCAGTCGGTCACGAACACCATCGCGATGACCGTGAGGCCCATCCCGATGCCCACCGGGAGCACACGCACGGCGCGATGGAGCGGCACCGTTTTCGCGGCGACGGCTGATCCGATTGCAACGCCGATCGCCACCACCGCGGTGAGCTGCGTCGCATGCTCGAGATCGAACCTGAGCGCGGTGCCGGCCCAGGTCAGGATGATGAGGCGCAGCGTCGCGCCCGCACCCCAGAAGAGCGTGGTCACCGCGAGCGAGACCTGCCCGAGCGGATCCTTCCAGAGCAGCCAGAAGCAGTGCGTGAAGTCGCGCAGCAGGAACCAGGGGTTGCGCTTCGGCAGCTTGTGGTCGATCGGCACCTGCGGGATGAAGAGATTGAAGACGGCGGCCGCGACATAGATGCCCAGGATGACGATGATCGCGACTTCGGGAGCGGTGTCGATGCCTGCATTGAACTCGAGACCCACGAGGTGCTCGACGATGGTGCTCTCCATCCGGTTGCCGATCAGCACGCCGCCGACGATGGCGCCGAGAATGATGGCCGCGACCGTGAGGCCCTCCATCCAGCCGTTCGCCCACACCAGCTTTTCCGGCGGCAGGTACTCGGTCAGGATGCCGTACTTGGCCGGCGAATACATCGACGCCCCGATGCCGACGAAGCCGTAAGCGAGCAGGGGATGGAGCCCGAGCAGCATGGCGGCGCAGCCGACGATCTTCACCGCGTTGCTCACGAACATGACCAACCCCTTGGGAAAGGCGTCGGCGAAAGGCCCGACGAAGGGCGCCAGCACGATGTACGCGAAGACGAAGAACTGCTGCAGGACGGGCGTCTGCCAGTCCGGGGCGTTCACGGTCCTGAGCAGGGCGATCGCGGCGAAGAGCAGCGCGTTGTCGGCCAGAGCCGAGAAGAACTGCGCTGCGAGGATGGTGTAGAAGCCGCGATTCATCTCGGGCAGCCTGTTAAAGGTGGCCGGTTTATACCATGAAAGGATTACGCGGGAGAATTGCGGGCCGACGCGGGATCCGCCCCCGCAGCAGGCGTGGGCGGCTATCCCCCGACCGGGAATTGTGTTTGAATACCGCCGCTTCGCACGCACCCTGCTATCGCCTGTTCGATGGGCGCAGACCCCCGCCCTCGCCGATGGTCGGTTTCGGTCGCTGCCTCCCGCTTTCGAAGCGCTGCCGAAACCCGGTTCTCGATGCTCGCGCCCGTCACCTCTTCGTTCCTCGCCGCCAGGCTGTGCGCCCGATGAGCCGCCCGCTGCGCGCACGGATTCGCCCGGCCGCACTGGCGCACAACCTCGGCGTGGCGCAGCGACTGGCGCAGGGCTGCCGGACGATGGCCGTGGTGAAGGCGAACGGTTACGGCCACGGCCTGCTGCGGTCGGCTGCGGCGCTCGAGCGCGCGGATGGTTTTGCCGTGCTCGAGATCGAGGGCGCAGTACGGCTGCGGGAGTCCGGATGCCGGCACGAGATCGTCCTGATCGAGGGGCTGTTCGAGGCGCGCGAGCTCATGGTCGCGGCGGAGCATCGGTTCACCCTGGTCGTGCACCACGAGGAACAGCTGGCGTTGCTCGAGGCCGCGAAGCTCCCGCACCGGTTTCGCGTATTCCTCAAGATCAATTCCGGCATGAACCGTCTGGGCTTTCCGCCAGAGCAGGGGCAACGGGTGCTGGCGCGGCTCGCGGCCAGTCCCGCGGTATCCGACGTCGTGCTGATGACGCATTTTGCGAACGCCGACGACGCGCTGGGGGTGGCGTGGCAGCTCGAACGGTTCCGGCAGGTTGACGCGAGCCGGCGGCTGCCGTGGTCGCTCGCCAATTCGGCGGCGCTCATCCGGCACCCCGAAACGCGCTCGGGCTGGGTGAGACCCGGCATCATGCTCTACGGCTCGAGCCCATTCATCGACGAGCCCGCTGCGGCCCACGGCTTGCAGCCGGCGATGACGCTCGAGAGCCGAATCATCGCCGTGCAGGATCTCGAGCCCGGTGAACGCGTGGGATACGGCGGCACGTTTACCGCCCGCGAACCCATGCGGGTTGGCATCGTCGCGTGCGGTTACGCCGACGGTTATCCGCGGCACGCGCCCACCGGCACACCGATTCTGGTCGACGGTCGGCGTACGCGCACGCTTGGTCGCGTGTGCATGGATGCTCTGTTCGCCGACCTGACCGCTCTGCCTGGAGCCGGCGTCGGGGCAACGGTCGTGCTCTGGGGCGATGGGCTGCCGGTGGAGGATGTCGCGGCCGCTGCCGGCACTGTCGGATACGAGCTCCTGTGCGCGCTCGCGCCGCGGGTCCCGCTCGAAGAAATCCATGAGTAGGGCGAAGTCGATCTTCGTTTGTACGGAGTGCGGCGGGCAGACCACGAAGTGGCAGGGTCAGTGCCCCCACTGTCAGGGATGGAACACGCTGGTCGAGACGATCGTCGAGAAGACCGCGACACGATTCGCGCCGGTCGCGTCTGCCACCGAGGTGCGCCCCCTCGCCCAGGTCGAGACCCGCGACGAGCCGCGCATCCCCACCGGCCTCGCCGAGCTCGATCGCGTACTCGGCGGCGGTCTGGTGCAGGGCGGCGTGGTGCTGCTCGGGGGCGATCCCGGCATCGGCAAGTCCACCCTGCTGTTGCAGGCGCTCGCAGCGCTCGCGGCGGCGCATCGCGTGTTGTACGTGAGCGGCGAGGAGTCGGCGCAACAGATCGCGCTTCGCGCGAAGCGCCTTGCGCTCGCGACAGAACACCTCGATTGCCTCGCGGAGATCAACCTCGAGCGCATCCAGACCGTCCTAGCAGAGCGCAAGCCGGACGTGGCGGTGATCGATTCGATCCAGACCGTCTACTCGGAGGCGCTGCAATCGGCACCCGGCAGCGTGGCCCAGGTGCGCGAGTGCGCGGCCCAGTTGACGCGCATCGCCAAGGCGAGCGGCGCCCGCATCGTGCTGGTCGGGCACGTGACCAAGGAGGGCGCGCTGGCAGGTCCGCGGGTGCTCGAGCACATGGTGGACACGGTCCTCTACTTCGAGGGCGACACGCACTCCAGCTTCCGGCTCGTGCGCGCGTTCAAGAACCGCTTTGGGGCCGTCAACGAGCTCGGGGTCTTCGCGATGACCGAGCGCGGTCTGAAGGGAGTCGGCAATCCCTCGGCGCTCTTTCTCTCTCAGCATGGTCACGACGTGCCGGGGTCGTGCGTGCTCGTCACCCAGGAAGGCACGCGTCCGCTGCTGGTGGAGATCCAGGCTTTGGTGGACGCTGCGCACGGCCCGAATCCGCGGCGTCTCACGGTGGGCCTCGACACGAACCGCCTCGCCATGCTGCTGGCGGTGCTGCATCGACATGCAGGCATCGCGTGCTTCGATCAGGATGTCTTCGTGAATGCGGTGGGCGGTGCGCGCATCGGCGAGCCGGCGGCGGACTTGGCAGTGCTGCTTGCGATCGTGTCGAGCCTGCGCGGCCGCCCGCTGCCGCAACGGCTGGTGGTGTTCGGAGAAGTCGGGCTCGCCGGCGAGATCCGCCCGGTGCAACGCGGCCAGGAGCGGTTGCGGGAGGCGGCCAAGCTCGGCTTCACGCGTGCGCTGATTCCGAAGGCCAATCGGCCGCGGCAGCCGATCGCGGGGATCGAGGTGACGACGGCGGAACGCATCGACGAGGCCGTACGCGAATCGGGTGGGTGACATTTGCCTCACTCTGGAGCGCGTTACCGATGATGAGCGGGCCGCTGGTATATTATGTCGCGCTTCACGCATAGCACTTAGAACCCAGGAGGTTTTCATGAGGTCCTCGTCGCGCGGCGCGTTTCTTCTCGCCGTTTGCATCGCGCTGTCGCTCTCCGGCTGCGGCCTGTGGCCCTGGGGCAGCAAGGAGTCGGGCACGCTAAGCGCCAGCAAGTCGCCAGGCCGTGCCGGCTCCGAACAACGCGCCGCACCCGCTGCGCGCTCGCAAGCGGCGTTGCCCGTTCCCGGCACGCTCGCGGTCTTCGTCGATCCGAAGGTGTTCACCACGCGCTCGGTTTCGTCCTACGGGCTCGACGAGCGGATCTTCAACGAACGCGCGATGATCGAGGAGGCGGCCATCGCGTCGTTCAGCCGGGTGTACGCGCAGGTCGCGCCCTATCAGGAGGACAAGGACGCGCAGGCCACCTTGAGCGTGACCGGGGACAGCTACTACAACCCGATCATGCGCACCTACTACGTCAACGTGCGGGCGTCGCTCTACGTAGGCGATGCCGCAGATTCCATCGGCACCTTCAAGGCCAAGGCACAGTACGACGGGGCGCTCAACGATCCGGGTGCATTCCAGCGGGCGTACCGGAAGGCGACCGACGAGATTGCGAGTCAGATAGTGGGCAGCGCTGAGTTCGCGGAAGCCGTGAGAGCGGTCCGGTAACGCGGCCGTATGATTCTTGCTGGTCGCTGTCGACCCTGCCGCGCGAACGTCGTCCGCTGTTCGCGGCAGAGCAGGGTAACGATCGAGGGGAATGGAGCATGCGTCGACGTTACGGTCGCCTGGGTGCGGCGCGCGGCTGGTGCCTGAAGGCGAGCATTGCGGTGCTCGTCGGGGTGGCGCCGCCCGCGGCAGCGTTCCAGTTTCAAACCGACGATCCGGATTTCTCGGCGAGTTTCGACAATACGGTATCGGTGGGTGCAGCCGTGCGGACACAAGGCCGCGACCCTGCCCTCATCGGCATCGCGAACGGCGGCACGGCGCGCTCGGTCAACGACGACAACGGCGATCTGAACTGGCCGAAGGGCAGTCTCTTTGCATTGCCCGTCTACTACACGGGCGAGGTCGAGATGAAGTACCGGAACCTCGATTTCTTCACTCGCTTCGACTACCTTTACGATCAGCGCATCGAGGACAACGACAAGCTCGGCGACACGGCCAAGGCGCTCGACGGCAGCGATTTCCGGCTGCTCGATTTTTTCGCCGGCGGGCGGTGGGATCCCACCGGCGACGGGCGGATGCTGAGCGCGCGGATCGGGCGGCAGGTTCTGAACTGGGGCGAGAGCACGTTCATCCCGAACGGCATCAACACGATCAACCCGATCGATCTCAGGCGGCTGCGCAGTCCCGGCAGCGAGCTGCGCAACGCGCTGCTCCCGCTCAACACCTTCTGGATGTCGCAGGACATTGCGCCCAACTTCACCCTCGAAGGCTACTACCAGTTCGAGTGGAGTGCGACGCGGATCGACCCGGCCGGCACCTACTTCTCCTCGAACGATTTCGCTTCGCCCGACGGCGAGTTCGTGTTTACGGGCTTCGGGCGGCGGCGCGATTTCAATCAGCCGATCGTTCCGCTGGCGGGCGCGACCGCCGGGATCGCGCAGGTGTACGCCCCCATCTCGGGGCAGGTGAACGCGCGGAACAGCGGCCAGTTCGGCTTCGCCGCGCGCATCTTCGTTCCGAGCTGGAACAACACCGAGCTCGGTTTCTACGGCCTCAACTACCACAGCCGCATTCCGGTGGTGTCCGGCGTGCGCGGGACGGCGAGCGCCATCAATGCGCTCGGCACGGCACGCTACTTTCCAGAGTTTCCCGAGAACATCAACCTCTTCGGCCTGAGCTTCAGCACCCCGGGACCCTGGGGGGTCGCGCTCCAGGGCGAGTATTCCTACCGCCCCAATCAGCCGCTTGCGCTCGCTGGACCCGAGGTGTTGCTGGCCACGCTCGGCGCACAGAACAGTATTACCGGTCCCGCGGCGCTTGCGGCGCGAGTGCCGACCGGCACCATCATCCGGGGCTACGATCGGGTCGAGCAGCAGCAGTTGCAGATGACGGCCACGAAAGCCTTCGGTCCCACCTTCGGCGCGGATCAGCTCACGGTGCTGGGCGAGGTCGGCTTCACCTATCTCGATTTGCCGGGCGGCGTCTACTTCAACGGACCCGGCGTGTTCCTGCCGGCACCGGGATCGAACACGACGACCTCGTTCGGATCGGTCCAGACCACCGGCTATGCGACGCGCTTCTCTTGGGGCTATCGGTTCCTCGGGCGCCTCGACTATCCCAACGCCCTGGGTCCGGCCACGGTTTCTCCGCGAATCGCCTTCGGTCAGGACGTCAACGGTGTCGGCCCCACCTTCAACGACGGAGCCATGTCGCTGACGCTCGGGGTTGGCTTCAATTACCGCCAGAACTGGCAGGCGGATATCGCCTACACGGCGTACTTCGGTGGCCACCTCATCGCGGGCATCGACACCGCCAATCCTTTCCCGCCTGGGCAGAGCCGCTATTACGCGAGCAGCACCAATCCGCTGCGGGATCGCGACTTCATTGCGCTCAGTGTGAGCTACTCGTTCTGAATTCCCGGCGGCGCGTGGCCATTTGCGAGGAGACCCGATCGTGCAGCGTATGACATCGACGTTGATTCCGGGTGCGCTCGCCCTCGCGCTGGCAGCGGGCATGGTTCGCGCCGACGCTTCGCCGGAGGCACTGGGCAAGTCGCTCACGCCCATGGGCGCCGAGAAGGCGGGCAACGCCGCTGGGACCATCCCCGCCTGGGACGGCGGCCTGACCCAGTGCCCGGCGGGACACCAGCCGGGCGACCACTATCCGAACCCGTTTCCGCAGGACAAGCCGCTCTTCACGATCGACGCCGCCAACATGGAGAAGTATCAGGCGAACCTGTCGCCAGGGCAGATGGCTCTGCTCAAGAAGTACCCGACCTGGAAGATGCAGGTCTACCCGACGCGCCGCACGGCCGCGTTTCCCAAGGTGCACTACGACGACACGATGGCCAACGCGACGCGCGCGAAACTCGTGGACGGTGGCAACGGGGTCACCGGCACGCGCGGCGGGGTGCCGTTTCCGATCCCGAAGAACGGGCACGAGGCGATCTGGAATCATCTCCTGCGGTACCGCGGCGACACCTATGCCATGAGCTGGAGCCAGATGCCGGTGACCCGCGATGGCTCCTATACGCCGGTGCGGTTCGAATACGAGTACGACTTCGACTACGGCAATCTGGTCAAGCCCGCCGACAAGCGCATCGACAACCGGCTCGCCAACTTTCTGCAGAAGGTGACCGCGCCGGCCCGACTCGCTGGCCAGATCCTGCTCATCCACGAGCCGGTCGATCAGGTGAAGGAGCCCCGGGAAGCATGGACCTACAATCCGGGGCAGCGCCGCGTGCGCCTCGCGCCGCAGGTCGCGTACGACAATCCCGGCACTGCCGCCGACGGGTTGCGAACGAACGACGATTTCTTCATGTACGCCGGGGCTACCGACCGCTACGACTGGAAGCTTATCGGCAAGCAGGAGCTCTACGTGCCCTACAACTCGAACAAACTCACGGGCAACGAGCTCAAGTATTCCGATGTGCTGCGGCCGGGACACCTCAACCCGGATCATCCGCGCTACGAATTGCATCGCGTCTGGGTGGTCGAGGCAACGCTCAAGCCCGGGCAGACCCACCTTTACAAGAAGCGCCGCTTCTACATCGACGAGGACAGCTGGGCCGTGCTGGTCACCGACAAGTACGACAATCGCGATGAGCTGTGGCGCGTGGCCGAGGCCCACAACATCCAGTTCTGCGACCGGCCCATGTGGTACAACATGATCGAGGTGCACCACGACCTGCAGTCGGGTCGGTACCTCGCCATGGGCTTGCGCAACGAAGAGCCCAGGATATTCGAGACCATCAGGCGCGATGCCGCGGATTTCACACCCGCGGGACTGCGCGGGATCGGCACGCGCTGACGGGGCTCCCCTCCGCTGCCCCGCGTGCGCCCCGTCAGATCCCGCGTGCGGCGCGCCGCCTTTCTGATCCTGACCTTCCTTGCTTTTGCCGCCCACGGCGAGTCGCTCCTGCTTCCCGCCGACGCCGCCGCCCGGCCGCGGGTCGATCGACTCCTGTTGCTCGACGCGGCGCAGGCGGGGTCGCGCATCGTCGCCGTTGGTGAGCGCGGTCGCATCCTGCTCTCGGACGATCAAGGCCGAAGCTGGCGCTATGCCGCCTCGCCCACGGAGGCGACGCTCACCGCGGTATACTTCGTGGGCGATCGGTTGGGGTGGGCGGTCGGGCACGACGCGACCATCCTGCGCAGTGAGGACGGGGGAAACACCTGGGAGCAGGTCCACGTCGCCGCCGACGAGAACGCGCCGCTGCTCGACGTCTGGTTCGCCGATGCCGGGTACGGACTCGCGGTCGGCGCCTACGGCCTCGCGCTCGCGACCAAGGACGGCGGCCGCACCTGGACCAAGCTTCGGCTCGACGCCGGCGATCGCCACTTGAACGCGGTCGCCGGCGGCGGCAACGGGCGCATTTTTGTCGTCGGCGAGTCCGGCACCCTGCTGCGGTCGGACGATCGCGGGCAAACCTGGACCAGGCTCGCGGCGCCTTACCAAGGCTCGTTCTTCGGCGCACTGGTTTTGCCCGACGGCAACCCCCTGATCTTCGGCCTGCGCGGCAAGGTCTTCCTCGGCTCGCCCGCCGGCACCTGGCAAGCGGTGGCGTCGGGCACCAGCGCGTCGCTGCAGGGTGGTCACGTCACGGCACAGGGCGACGTGCTGCTGGCGGGTAACGACGGTGTCGTTCTGGCGGGGCAGGGCGACGGCCGGGCCTTCTCGCTGCTCCGGTCTGCGGAGCGTGCGCCGATCGCCGCCGTGCTGCCCGGGCCCGGAGCGGAGCTCCTGCTGTTCGGTGAAGGCGGCGTCTCGCGGCTTTCCCGCAGCGCACCCTGAGCACCGGAGACGCGGGCGGTGCTGAAGAACGTTCCGACGCGCCGTGGCGGCGTCACCGAGCGCATCGCGGCCTGGATCTTCGGCGCACGGCGCGCGCTCCTGGTCGTGTTCGCGGTGGTCACGGCGGCCCTCTGCTACGCTTCGTTGCACCTCCGGGTGGATGCGGGTTTCAACAAGATGATCCCGCTCGAGCATCCCTACATGAAGGTTTTCACGCAGTATCGGGAGAGCTTCGGCGGCGCCAATCGGGTCATGGTCGCCCTCGCGCCCCGGCACGGCGACATCTTCACGCCCGCGTTCTTCGATGCGCTCAAGCGGTTGACGGACGACGTGTTCTTCATTCCCGGGGTCGACCGCCCCACGGTGACCTCGCTCTTCACGCCCAACGTGCGCTTCATCGAGGTGGTGGAAGAGGGGTTCGCCGGCGGCAACGTGATTCCGGCGGGTTTCACGGGCACGCCGCAGGAGCTCGAAACGGTGCGGGGCAATGTCGTCAAGTCCGGCAACGTCGGCCGTCTCGTCGCCAACGACTTCCGCGGCGCACTGGTCCGCGCCGAGCTCCTGGAGGTCGACCCCGGCACCGGCAGGAAGCTCGATTACCAGTCGGTGGCGCGGCAACTCGAAGCACTACGGGCGAAACACGCGTCGCCGGAGATGGACGTACACATTATCGGCTTCGTGAAGGCGGTGGGCGACATCGCGGACGGCGCGCGCAGCGTCATCGCGTTTTTCGGCGTCGCCTTTATCGTGACGGCGGTGCTCTTCTATCTCTATTCCGATTCGCTGCGACTGACGGCGCTCGGGCTCACCTGTGCCATGGTGCCGGTGGTGTGGCTCACCGGGATGCTGCCCCTGCTGGGCTACGGGATCGACCCACTCTCGATCCTGGTGCCGTTTCTGGTTTTCTCGATCGGCGTTTCCCACGCGGTGCAGATGACCAATGCGTGGAAGCTCGAGGTGGTGCAGGGCCGCACGCCGGAGACGGCGGCGCGCAATGCCTTCCTGAAGCTCTTCGTGCCGGGCGCGGTGGCCCTCGTCACCAATGCCCTCGGCTTCATCGTGATGCTGCACATCGAGATCGAGATCGTGCGCGAGTTTGCCGTTACCGCGAGCCTCGGCGTGCTGCTCATGATCGTCACCAACAAGGTGCTGCTGCCGGTGATGCTGTCCTACGTCCGACTCGAACCGGGGGCGGTCCAGCGAGCGGGGACGCGCGGCGCCTGGACCGACCGGCTGTGGTGGACGCTCGCGGGCGTCGTGCGGCGCGGTCCCGCGCGCGGCGTGCTCGCGGTGGCGCTGCTGCTGCTCGTCGCGGGTGCGTGGAAAGCGCGCGAGCTGCGCATCGGCGATGTCGGCGCTGGCATCCCGGAGCTCAAGCAGGACGCCCGTTACAATCGCGACGTGAAGGCCATCACCGACCGTTTCAGCATCGGTGTCGACGTGCTGTCGGTGATCGCGCAGACTCGTGGCGTCGCGGGCGCCTGTACCGACTTCGCGGTGATGGACAACATCGATCGCCTCGAGCTCTATCTGCGGCAGGTGGACGGTGTGCAGTCCGTGCTCGCCCTGCCCGGGCTCGCGAAAATCATCAACGCGGGCTTCAACGAGGGCAGTCTCAAATGGCGGGCGCTCTCGCGCGTGCCGGGGGTCCTCGCCCAGGCCGTGACACCGGTCGACACCGGGACCGGCCTGCTCGATCCCGATTGCAGCGCGATGCAGGTGCTCGTCTTCACCCGCGATCATGACGCCGACACGATCTCGCGCATCGTCCGCGCGGTCGAGGACTATGCGGCCCGGAACGACACCGACCGCATCCGCTTCCTGCTCGCGAGCGGCAACGTCGGCGTCATGGCGGCGACGAACGTGGCGGTGGCAGCGTCCGAGAAGACCATGCTGGTGTCGATCTTCGGCGCGGTGATGCTGCTCTGCTGGCTCACCTTCCGGTCGCTCGCCGCGACGCTTTGCATCATCCTGCCGCTCGCGCTCGTTTCGCTGCTCTGCAATGCGCTGATGGCGAGCCTCGGCATCGGCGTGAAGGTCGCGACGTTGCCGGTGATCGCGCTCGGCGTCGGTGTGGGCGTCGACTACGGCATCTATCTTTACGAGCGCTTCCAGCATGCACTGCGCGAGCAGGGCGCATCGCTGCGGGAGGCGTTCCACGATGCGCTGCGCCAGCGCGGCACGGCCGCCGTCTTCACCGCTGTCACCATGAGCGTGGGGGTGGGTACGTGGGCGTTCTCCGACCTCAAGTTCCAGGCGGACATGGGGATTCTGCTCGCCTTCATGTTCCTCGTGAACATGCTGGGCGCGGTGCTGCTGCTGCCCGCGCTGGCAGCGTACCTGGTGCCGGCGAAGCGCGACGAATAGGGGCCGAAGCATGACCGCGGCGATGCGTCACCTGTGGAGGGAAGTACTGCGCGTGCCTTTCAGCGACATGGATACGCTCGGCCACGCGAGCCATCTCGCCTACTTCCGTTACATGCAGGAGGCGCGCGTGGCGTGGGTACGTTCGCTGGCGGAGCGGTTGCCCCCAGGGCAGGCACCCGTGGTCGTCGCGGCGAGCTGCAACTACTTCTCCCCGCTCGTGTATCCGGCGACGCTCGAGATCGAGATGACGGGCGGCGAAGCGGGGCGAAGCAGCTTCGTGCTGCGCTACGAGATGCGTGCGGGCGGTGCAGACCCGGTGGCGACCGGGGCGACGAAAATGGTCTGGCTCGACCTCGCCGCGAAGCGCTCGGCGGCGTTGCCGGATGTCGTCAGGGGCCTGCTCGCGCCTCGCAACGGATGATCTCGCCGCTGCGCCCGGCGCTCGCCGGTCCGATGAAATAGAGATACCAGGGCATCAGCCGCTCGGCGGTGGGCAGGGCGTCGGGGGCCTCGGCCGGATGGCTGCGCGCGCGCTGCGGCGAGCGTACCGGACCCGGGACCAGCAGGTTGATCCGCAACTGCGGATGTTGCGCCCATTCCTCGGACTGGATCTTCACGAGGGCGGCGAGCCCCGCCTTGGACGTTGCGAATGCCCCCCAGAACGCGGCCGGCGCGAGGCCGTGGGTTTCCCCGGTGAGGATCACGGCCGCGTCGGGGGCCGCGGCGAGCAGCGGTGCGCAGGCCCGATTGAGGCTCGCGGGCGCGGCGAGGTTGACCCGCAGTGCCGCGAGCCAGTGCTCCAGCGTGAGGTCGGTGAGCCGCTTCAGTCCATCGAACAGCACCGCGCTGTGCAGGATGCCGTCGAGGCGCTGGAGCTCCGCCTCGATGGTGTCGGCAAGCCGCTCGAAGTCGGCGTCGGTCGCGGCGTGGAGGTCGAGCGGAGCCATCGCCGGCTCGGGGTAGCCAGCCTGCTGGATCGCTTCGTACACCGCTTCGAGCTTGCGCGGCTTCCGCCCCTGCAGCACGACTGTCGCGCCATGGGCAGCGAACTCGAGCGCCGCGACGCGGCCGATGCCCTGGCCCGCGCCGGTCACGAGGATCACGCGGCCCTGCAGGAGATCGCGCGGCGGCTCGTATTGCGGGGGCAAGGTCTGGTCCGGCTGCATGCATGTCCTCCGTCGATACTCAAGTGTACCCGCGCCACGCGATCCAGAGCTTGCGCAGCGGCGTCAAGCTCGTGCGGCGATCCAGCACGCGGCACGCGTCGGCGCGAATCTCGGCGAGCAGCGTACGGGCGATCGCGGCGAGCACGAGCACCGGGCGCTGCGCCTTGCGATCGACGGCCGGGAAATCGGCCAGAGCCTGGGCGAAGCGGCCCTCGACGCGGTCGATCTGGAGCTCGGCGAGCCTGCGAAAGCCTTCACCGTAGCGGCAGTGAAGCAGGTCCGCGGGGGCCACGTCGAACCGCCTCATCTCGTCTGCCGGCAGGTAGATGCGGTCGCGCCTGGCGTCGAGGCCCACGTCGCGGATGATGCGTGCGACGCGCGTGGCGAGCCCGAGCTCGCGCACGCAGTCGACCGTTCTCGCGTCACGGCGGCCGAGAATCTCGGCCACCAGCTCGTTCGGCACGGCGCCCATCCGCCAGCAGTAATCCGCGAGCGCGGCGTAATCCGCGTAGCGCGGTGCGGTGAGATCCGCCTCGACCGCCTCGATCATCTCCAGAAAGCGCGCTTCGGGCAGCCGACCGCTTTCGATCGCCGGCTGGAGGGCGCGTGCAACGGGATGTTGCGGCACACCGCCGTAGAGGGCCGCGAGCTCATGCCGCCACCACGCGAGCTTGGCCGCAGCCAAGGCGGGGTCCGAGCATGCCGTCGCGATGTTCTCCACCTCGCGCCGAAAAGCGTGCACGGCAACCACTGCGCGCCGTTTCTCGGGCGGCAGCCGAAAGACCGCGTAGAAGAGCGACGAGCCCCGTCTCGCGACCGCGTCCGAGCAGTATTCGTCCGGGCTCATGGGCGGTAGCCCGGAATGAGGGCGCGCCCGAGGAGATAAGGCCAGTCTAGCTTGTCGATCTCCGGTCGGCGGGTGAACACATCGCCCTGCATTTCGTGGAGCTTCTGCTGGACGCGCTCGCCGCCCACCACCAAAAGCCGCGCATCGAAGCCGACGCGGCCCTGCAGGATGCGCCCGAGCGGTGCCCCGGCCTGCAGCATCTTCCGCGCGCGCTCGATCTCGAACATCATCAGCGCGCGCCAGCCCCCGTTTGCCTGGCGGGCAGCGATCTGCGTGTCCACTACGCGATAGCGCGCGAGATCCTCCAGCGGCAGGTAGAGGCGGCCCTGCTCGAAGTCGCGGGGCACGTCGCGCAGCATGCAGGTTAGCCAGAGTCCGCAGCAAAGCCCGTCGGAGAGCGCGAGGTGGCGCGGCGACGCCGCGTTGCACAGGTGCAGTACCAGTCGCCCGATCGGGTTCGCGGCGCGCCGCGCGTGGACCATGAGCTCGCCAAAGCTCCCGTAACGCGCGGTCGTGAGGTCGTCGCAGGCGGCGACGAGCAGGTCCCGCAAAGGTTCCAGCGGCAGGGAACGCCGCTCGATGACGGATGCGAGCGCGGCGCAGGGCGGGGGCGCCGGGCGAGTACCGGCGGCGATGGCATCGAGATCGAGGCTCAGGCGGTGGAGCTGCGCCAGCGGATCGCCGCGCGCATGCTGCACGATCTCGCGGACGTGGCCGGTGAACGCGAGCACGGGAGCGATATCCCGCGCGAGCGGTCGCGGCAGGCTGTGGGCAAGGCGGGAAAGTGTGGCGTGGTCGTCGAGACTCATCGAAAGCCGCCACCGTCCCCGAATGGCGGGACGGTCGGCATTATCTTACAATTACTTATCCGTGCCGTCCGGACCGCGAAAGTGGCGGAATTGGTAGACGCACCAGACTTAGGATCTGGCGCCGCAAGGTGTGGGGGTTCGAGTCCCCCCTTTCGCACCACGCGTCGACAACCAGTGTTTCTTTAAGGACATCCTTGATGCAGGCAATTCTGGAAAACCTGAACGGGCTCGAGCGGCGGCTGAACGTGTCGCTGCCCCTGGCCGAGATCGATTCGGAGGTTGCGGCGCGCTTGAGGAAGATCGCGCGTACCGCGAAGATCTCCGGGTTTCGGCCGGGCAAGGTCCCGCTCAAGATCGTGGCGCAGCAGTACGGTCCGCAGGTGCGGCAGGAAGTGCTGGGCGATGCGGTGAAGAGGAGCTTCGGCGATGCCGTTCGCGAGCAGAATCTGAGGGTGGCGGGCTTGCCGAACATCGAGCCTCACGCAAGCGGCGATGGCACCGCGGCGTTCGAATACAGCGCCACGTTCGAGGTCTATCCGGAAGTGAAGGTAGCGGACGTCGCGGGTCTCGACTTCAAGCGGCCCGTGCACGAGGTTGTCGACGCCGATGTCGACCGGACGCTGGAAGTTCTGCGCCGGCAGCGGGTGAAATTCGACCCGGTCGAGCGGCCAGCAGCGGCGGAGGATCTCGTGACCATCGACTACCGCGGTTCGATCGACGGCGTCGAATTCCCCGGGGGCGCGGCCACGGATCAGGGAGTCGTCCTCGGCCAGGGGCGGCTCCTGCCGGACTTCGAGGCGCACTTGATCGGGCTTGCCGCCGGCGGTAACGTCGGCTTCGACCTGCAGTTCCCGGACGCCTATCATGGCAAAGAAGTCGCGGGGAAAACGGCGCGCTTCGAGGTTGCGCTGAAGCGGGTGGCGGCCCCGCGTTTGCCGGAGGTGGATGCGGAGTTTGCCAAGGAGATGGGGATCGACGACGGTGACCTCGCGAAGCTCCGGGCCGAGGTGCGCTCGAACGTGGAGCGCGAGGTGAGAAACCGCATCCGGAAGCGGGTCAAGGAGCAGGTCATGCAGGCCCTGCTCGATGCGAACGAGATCCCCGTTCCCAAGTCGCTCGTCGACCTGGAAACCCGGCGGCTCACGCAGGTGGCCCTGCAGGAGTTCGCGTCGCGCGGGGTCGACGTGGAACAGTTCCCGTTTCCCCGGGAAGGCTTCGAAGCGCAGGCGAAGCGCCGCGTAAGTCTCGGTCTGATTCTTGCGGAATTGGTGCGGGCGCACGATCTTGCGCCGCGTCCGGAGCAGGTGCGCGCGGCCGTCGAAGAGCACGCTCAGAGCTTCGAGCATCCCCGTGAGGTCGTGAAGTGGTACTATCAAGCGGCTGAAAGATTGAACGAGTTCGAGTCGATCGTGCTCGAAGAGAATGTGGTGCAATGGGTGCTCGGGACTGCTCGGGTCGAAGATCAGGCGGTCGCATTCGATGAACTCATGGGGAATGCCTGACATGCAAAGCAGGATGATGGAGCCGCAGGGGCTCGGCCTGATCCCGATGGTGATCGAGCAGAGTGGCCGCGGCGAGCGCGCTTACGATATCTATTCCCGACTACTCCGCGAGCGCGTCGTGTTTCTCGTGGGGCCCGTGAACGAGGTCTCCGCGAATCTGATCGTCGCGCAGCTCCTCTTTCTCGAGTCGGAAAATCCGGACAAGGATATCTCCTTCTACATCAATTCGCCCGGCGGTTCGGTTTCGGCCGGGCTTGCCATCTACGATACGATGCAGTTCATCAAGTCCGACGTAAGCACCTTGTGCGTCGGGCAGGCGGCGAGCATGGGCGCACTCCTGCTGGCCGCCGGCGCGAAGGGCAAGCGGTTTTGCCTGCCCAACTCCCGAGTCATGATTCATCAGCCGATGGGCGGATTCCAGGGCCAGGCTTCGGACATAGAGATACACGCGCGCGAAATCCTGTTCCTGCGGCAGCGGCTGAACGAGATCCTCGCGAACCACAGCGGTCAGGACATCAAGACCATCGAGAAAGACACGGACCGCGACAATTTTCTGAGCGCGGACGAGGCGGTGCGTTACGGCATCGTCGACAAGGTGTTGGCAAGTCGCACTGCGGTGGCCGCCTGAGAGGGCTTCTTCATCACTCGGAAGACTGACATGTCGGACAAGATCGGCGGAGAAAAGCTTCTCTACTGCAGCTTCTGCGGCAAGAGTCAGCACGAAGTGCGGAAACTGATCGCCGGTCCCTCGGTGTTCATCTGTGACGAGTGCATCGAGCTTTGCAACGACATCATCCGAGAGGAAACCCAGGGCGATCAGGCGACCAAGGGGGTTAAGTCAGACCTGCCCGTCCCGCGCGAGATCCGCGAGATTCTCGACCAGTACGTGATCGGGCAAGAGCAGGCCAAGAAGATTCTCTCGGTCGCGGTCTACAATCATTACAAGCGTCTCAAGACCCTGAGCAAGAACGAGGATATAGAGCTCGCCAAGTCGAACATCCTGCTGGTCGGCCCGACCGGGTCGGGGAAGACGCTGCTCGCGCAGACGCTTGCCCGCCTGCTGAACGTGCCGTTCGTGATGGCCGACGCGACCACGCTGACCGAGGCCGGTTATGTCGGAGAGGATGTCGAGAACATCATCCAGAAGCTCCTGCAGAAGTGCGACTACGACGTCGAGAAGGCACAGCGGGGCATTGTCTACATCGACGAGATAGACAAGATCTCGCGCAAGTCCGAGAACCCTTCCATCACGCGCGACGTGTCGGGTGAAGGCGTGCAGCAGGCCTTGCTGAAGCTAGTGGAAGGCACGATTGCATCCGTCCCGCCGCAGGGTGGGCGCAAGCACCCGAACCAGGAATTCGTTCAGGTCGATACGACGAATATCCTCTTCATCTGCGGCGGCGCGTTCGACGGCCTCGACAAGGTCATCCGGGCCCGTTCCGAGAAGGGCGGAATCGGCTTTGGCGCCGAGGTGAAGAGCCGCGATAACCGCAAGGACATCGGCGAGGTGTTGCGGGAGGTCGAGCCCGAGGATCTCATCAAGTACGGTCTGATCCCGGAGTTCGTCGGCCGCCTGCCGGTCGTCGCTACCCTCACCGAACTGAACGAAAGTGCGCTGATTCAGATCCTGGTCGAACCCAAGAATGCCCTCGTCAAACAGTATCAGAGGCTCTTCGCCATGGAAGGGGTCGACCTCGAGGTGCGCGAGCTCGCACTGCGTGCCATCGCGCGAAAAGCGCTGGCACGGAAGACGGGTGCGCGAGGATTGCGCTCCATCCTCGAGCAGACCCTGCTCGATACGATGTTCGACCTGCCGTCTCTCGACGACGTGATCAAAGTGGCAATCGACGACGTGTCCGCGGGCGGTGAGATCAATCCGATCCTGATCTTCGCCGATCAGCCCAAGGTCGCCGGCTCGGTTTGACCGACTCCGTATCTCCCCCGACCCTTTGCTTCGCCATCCGAAGCAGGGTATCGTAGTTCGGCCGTGGGGCCCTGCCGCGGCAGGGAGCCGGTTTCCCGAACAAGATATTCCCATTCCCAGTAGGTGCATCCATGTCTGATCCGGACAACATCAGTCAAGAACGATTCGCGCTGCCGCTGCTGCCACTGCGGGACGTGGTCGTCTTCCCGCACATGGTAATACCGCTTTTCGTCGGGCGGCCGAAGTCCATAAAGGCCCTCGAGAGCGCGATGGAGGCGGGCAAGAGCATCCTGCTCGTGGCCCAGAAATCGGCAGCCAAGGACGAGCCCTCGGCCGAGGACCTGTACGGGGTCGGAAGCATCGCCGGCATCCTGCAGATGCTCAAGCTTCCGGATGGCACGGTGAAGGTGCTGGTGGAAGGCTCGCAGCGCGCGGTGGTCCGCGGGGTGAGCGACATCAAGACCCATTTCATCGCGGACGTCGTCGCGGTCGAGCCCGACGGCGCCAGCAATCATGAGATCGAGGCGATGCGGCGCGCCATGATCTCCCAGTTCGATCAGTACGTGAAGTTGAACAAGAAGATTCCGCCCGAAGTGCTGACCTCGCTGGCCGGGATCGACGAGGCCGGCCGTCTCGCCGACACCATCGTGGCGCACCTGCCGCTCAAGCTCGAGCAAAAGCAGCAGGTGCTGGAAATGTTCGAGGTGAAGCGCCGTCTCGAGCATCTGCTGACGTTGATCGAGACCGAGCTCGATATCCTGCAGGTGGAAAAGCGCATCCGCGGCCGCGTCAAGCGGCAGATGGAAAAGAGCCAGCGCGAGTATTACCTGAACGAGCAGGTGAAGGCGATCCAAAAGGAGCTCGGCGAGCTCGAAGAGGGTGCCGATCTCGACGAGATGGACAAGCGCATCAAGACCGCGCACATGACCAAGGAGGCGCGGGCGAAGGCCGAAGCGGAGCTGCGCAAGCTGCGCCTCATGTCGCCGATGTCGGCGGAGGCGACCGTCGTGCGCAACTACATCGAGGCGCTGGTGTCGCTCCCCTGGAAGAAAAAGAGCAAGATCAACAAGGATCTCGGCGCAGCCGAGGAGGTTCTCGAGCGCGACCACTACGGGCTCGAGAAGATCAAGGAGCGCATCGTCGAGTATCTCGCCGTGCAGCAGCGCGTCGATAAGCTGAAGGCGCCGATTCTCTGCCTCGTGGGCCCGCCGGGGGTTGGCAAGACCTCGCTCGGTCAGTCGATCGCGCGCGCGACCAACCGCAAGTTCGTGCGCATGTCGCTCGGGGGCGTACGCGACGAGGCCGAGATCCGCGGTCACCGGCGCACCTATATCGGCTCGATGCCCGGCAAGATCCTGCAGAGCATGACCAAGGTCGGCGTGCGCAATCCGCTCTTCCTGCTCGACGAAGTCGACAAGATGGGCATGGATTTTCGCGGCGATCCCTCCTCGGCGCTGCTCGAGGTGCTCGACCCCGAGCAGAATCACACCTTCATGGACCACTACATCGAGGTCGAATACGACCTTTCGGACGTGATGTTCGTGGCGACGGCGAACACGCTGAACATTCCTCCGCCGCTGCTCGACCGCATGGAGGTGATCCGGCTGTCGGGCTACACCGAAGACGAGAAGGTGCATATCGCGACGCGCTATCTGCTGCCGAAGCAGCTGAAGAACCACGGGCTCAAGAAGGAAGAGCTGCTGGTATCCGACAGCGCCTTGCGGGACATCATGCGGCATTACACCCGTGAAGCCGGGGTGCGCAGCCTGGAACGCGAGATCTCGAAGATCTGCCGCAAGGTCGTGAAGGCGCTTATCCTCAAGAGTACCGCGCACAAGATTTCGATCACGCCACGGAACCTCGACAAGTATCTCGGCGTGCGGCGCTACACCTACGGCATGGCGGAGAAGCACAGTCAGGTGGGTCAGGTGACCGGCCTCGCCTGGACCGAAGTCGGTGGCGAGCTGCTGACCATCGAATCGGCGGTACTGCCCGGAAAGGGCAAGACCATCACGACCGGCAAGCTCGGGCGAAGTGATGCAGGAGTCGGTTCAGGCGGCGCTGTCGGTGGTGCGCGCGCGCTCCGACAAGCTCGGCATCGCCGAAGATTTCTACCAGCGCAAGGACCTGCATATTCACCTGCCCGAGGGTGCCACGCCGAAGGACGGTCCGAGTGCCGGCATCGGGATCTGTACCGCGATGGTGTCGGCCCTCACCGGCATCCCGGTGCGTGCCGATGTCGCCATGACCGGGGAGATCACATTGCGGGGCGAAGTGCTGCCGATCGGCGGCCTCAAGGAGAAGCTCCTGGCGGCGCACCGCGGCGGCATCAAGACGGTTCTGATTCCCGAGGAGAACAGCAAGGATCTGGTCGAGATTCCGGACAACATCAAGAATCGTCTCGAGATCCATCCGGTCAAGTGGATCGACCAGGTGCTGGAGATGGCGCTCGAATCGAAACCGGAGCCGCTGCCGGAAAAGGACGAAATCGTCGACGTACCGCCAGTGGAGCCCAATCCGGCGGCGCCGGTGGTCAAGCACTGAGCGTGGTCGCGTCGCTCGCACTGCGGCGCGGCGAACGTTGCGAAAAAAAACCGCATCGTTCCCTTGACGTGCGCATATTCCGCTTGCTATAAAAATAGGTAAGGGTCACCGCGGTTTGACGCGGTTCGAGGTTTCCGTCCGGTTCATGCGGCGTCCTACGAAGCGATCCGACATCAACGAAGCAAGGGGGAACGAAGTGAACAAAGCTGAGCTCATCGATGCCATTGCAAAGGGTGCGGACCTCTCCAAGGCATCCGCCGCACGTGCGCTCGACAGCGCGATCGGAGCGGTCAAGCAGGGCCTCAAGAAAGGCGGCATCGTGACGCTGGTCGGGTTTGGCACGTTCTACGTCGGCAAGCGCGTGGCGCGCACCGGCCGTAATCCGCGTACCGGTGCGTCGATCCGCATCAAGGCGGCGAAGGTCCCGAAGTTCCGGGCTGGAAAGGCGCTGAAAGACGCGATAAACTAGCGCTCCTTCGGCTGGACCGGTGCCCGCACGAGGGCGCCCGATGCAGAAACGACGGGTGCTTAGCTCAGTTGGTAGAGCGTCGCCCTTACAAGGCGAATGTCGGGAGTTCGAACCTCTCAGCACCCACCAGCCGTACTGAAGGTCTCGGGGAGTGGTAGTTCAGTCGGTTAGAATACCGGCCTGTCACGCCGGGGGTCGCGGGTTCGAGTCCCGTCCACTCCGCCAGATCAAGCAAGGAAGGCGAACGCGAGTTCGCCTTCTTTCGTTGCGCCGGCGCAACGCGAGCGAGGCAAGGTTTTCATGTTCGATTTCGTCCGCAACAAGAAATGGGTAGTCCAGGGGATCCTGGGCGCCATCGTCATCACCTTCGCCTTTTTCGGCATCGATGCCTATTTCCGCGACGCCGGTCCGGGCAGCGCGGTTGCCACGGTGGGCGAACAACGGATCTCGCAGGCGGAGTTCGGCGAGGCGCTGCGCAGACAGCAGGAGCAGGTGCGCCAGATGCTCGGCAATCAGGCCGACGCCGCGCTGCTCGACGGTCCGGAGATTCGCGCGATCGTGCTCGACCGGTTGATTCAGCGCCGGTTGCTCGTCGAACAGGCTGCGCGCGAGGGCATCGTGATTCCGGATGCCGATCTGCAGAAGCTGCTGCTCGAGATCCCCGAGTTTCGCGACGGTGACCGCTTCTCGCTGGCGAAGTACGAGGACTTCCTGAAGGCGCGCCGGCGCACTGCCGTCCAGTTCGAGAACGAGCTGCGCGGCGATCTGATGGCACAGCGCCTGAGCGATGCCTATGCGGGTACGGCGATCGTTCCCGTGGCGGTGGTCGAGCGCCTCGCCCGGCTGCGCGAACAGAAGCGAGAGGTTCGATGGTCGGTGATCGCGCCGGAGCAGTTCCTCGATCGGGTCACGCTCGCGCCGGATGCGGCGCAGCAGTACTACGACAGTCACCAGGCCGAGTTCCAGATTCCCGAGAAGGCACGGGTCCAGTATCTCGTGCTATCGCCGGAGGCGCTGTCGGGTCAGGTGACGGTCAGCGAAGACGAGCTCCGGGCCTACTATCAGCAGAACCTTTCCCGCTTCCAGAGACCCGAGGAGCGCCAGGCGAGCCACATCCTGATCAACGCGGACAAGTCCGCATCGCCGGAGGCGAGGGCGGCCGCGAAGGCAAAGGCGGAAGCACTGCTCACCCAGTTGAAACGCAAGCCGGAGAGTTTCGCGGAGGTGGCGAAGGCCAGCTCGCAGGACCCCGGTTCAGCCGCAAAGGGCGGTGACCTCGGTTTCTTCGGCCGCGGCATGATGGTGAAGCCGTTCGAGGATGCCGCGTTCGGCGCGAAGGTGGGCGAGCTCGTCGGCCCGGTCGCAACGGAATTCGGCTACCACATCATCAAGGTCACCAGCGTGAAACCGGCGCAGACCACCGAGTTCTCGCAGGCGAAGCCCGCGCATCGAGCAGGAGCTCCGGCGGCAGAAGGCCGAGAAGCGCTTCGCCGAGGCCGCGGAGACCTTCAGCAACCTCGTCTACGAGCAGGCGGACAGCCTCAAGCCGGCCGCCGACGAGCTGCGGATCACGATCCAGGAAAGCCCCTGGATCACGCGCAGCGGATCCGAGCTCGCTGCGCTCGACCATCCGCGCTTGCTCGGCGCGGTGTTTTCGGACGACGCGGTCCGGAACAAGCGCAACACCGAAGCGATCGACGCGGGCAACAGCACGCTCGTCGCGGCGCGCGTCATCGATCACCAGCCGGCGGCGATGAAGCCCTTCGCGGACGTGAGCGCAGCGATCAAGAAGAATCTGCTGCTGCAAGAGGCGCAGAAGCTCGCGGAGCAGGACGGGCAGGCAAAACTCGCAAAACTGCGCGCGGGCGAGCAGGTCGACATTCCCTGGAGCGATCCCAAGGTCGTGTCGCGCTCTGGCGCCGAGGGACTGCCGCCGGACGCCCTCAAGCAGGTCTTCCGCGTCGATGGCGCGAAGCTGCCGGCCTTCACCGGCGCGGATTACGGCAAGGGCAGGTACGCGCTGCTCAAGGTGACCAAGGTTGTCGAGCCGGCGGAGGTGAAGCCGGCGCAGCGGCGGGAACTCACGGGCGCCCTGGCCCAGGCTGCCGGCCAGGAAGATCTGACGGCCTATCTCGGCAGCCTGCGCAAGGATTACAAGGTCAGCGTCAACCAGGACCTGCTGCAACAGAAGCAGCCGTGAGGGCTCAGGAAGGATTCTCGGTCGCCTGCACGTCGAGCGCGATATGGCTGAAGCCGCTGTCGACGTAGAGCACCTCGCCGGTAATGCCCGCCGCGAGGTCGCTGCAGTAGAAACGCGGCGGCGTTTCCGACGTCTTCGATCGTCACGTTGCGCTTCATCGGCGCCATCCGCTCGTGGAAGCTCAGGAGCTTCCCGAAATCGGCGATGCCCGCTGCCGCGAGCGGTCCTGATCGGCCCCGCCGAGATGCCGTTCACGCGAATGCCCTGCGGACCGAGATTCTGCGCCATATAGCGCACGCCGGCTTCGAGGCTCGCCTTGGCCAGGCCCATCACGTTGTAGTGGGGCACGGCGCGCACCGCACCCAGGTAGGTCATCGTGAGCAGTGCTGCGGGCCGCCCCGCCATCATCGGCCTCGCGGCTTTCGCGAGCGCGGGGAAGCTGTAGCTGCTGATGTCGTGGGCGATGCGAAATGCGTCGCGGCTCAGCGCATCGAGAAACTCCCCGTCGAGTGCCTCGCGCGGCGCGAATGCGATCGAATGCACGAGACCGTCGAGGCCATCCCAGCGTTTGGCGAGCTCGGCAAAGACCGTGTCGATCTCCGCGTCGTTCGCGACATCGCAGGGCAGCACCAGATCGCTCGCGAACGCCGCGGCAAGCTTCACCACACGATCGCGGACGCGATCGCCCTGATAGGTGAAGGCGAGCTCGGCCCCTTCACGGTGCGCGGCCTGCGCGATGCCGTAGGCGATCGAACGATTGCTGATGAGCCCGGTGACGAGAACTTTCCTGCCGGCGAGAAATCCCATGATGTCCGCGTTGGAACGAAAGGGCGGATTATAGCCGAAAGCCCTCCTGGACAAGACGCGCGCCCGGGATGTGCGCTTCGGTCTTTCCGATACACTTCACGTCCGATGACTTCGATCCGTGCGCTCATCCTCACCGGCTTGCTTGCCAGCTGCACGGGTGCGCCCTGGAACGATCCGTACCCGGCGGGCGACGCCGGCGCCAATACCTACTATTCGGCGTTCACCGAGCGCCCGAAGCACCTCGATCCCGTCCAGTCCTACAGCGAGAACGAAGCGACGTTCACGTCGCAGGTCTACCAGTCGCCGCTGCAGTACCACTACTACAAGCGACCTTACGAGCTGATCGCCCAGACTGCCGTCGAGGTGCCGCGGCCGATCTACCTGGATGCCAAGGGCGAGCGCCTGCCCGACGATGCCAACGCGGACGCGGTGGCGCACAGCGTGTACGAGATCCGCATCCGGCCGGGCATTCTCTATCAGCCCCACCCGGCATTTGCGAAGGACGCTTCGGGTCGGCCGCGCTATCACGATCTCGAGGCGCAGGATCTCGCGGGTGTGTATGAGCTGAGGGACTTCAAAGAGACCGGCACGCGCGAGCTGACGGCCGCCGACTACGTTTATCAGATCAAGCGCCTGGCGCACCCGCGCCTGCATTCGCCGGTGTTCGGTCTGATGAGCGAGTACATCGTCGGACTGAAGGAGCTTGCGGCGGCGCTCAAGCAGGCGGACGAGCAACTCGCGCGCGCGGGGCGCAAGGGCGCCTATCTCGATCTCACGCAGTTTCCGCTCGCCGGCGCCGAGGTCGTCGATCGTTATACCTACCGGATCAAGCTCAAGGGCAAGTATCCGCAGTTCGGGTACTGGCTCGCCATGCCCTTCTTCGCGCCGGTACCGGAGGAGGCCGAGCGCTTCTTCGCGCAGCCCGGCATGGCGGAAAGAAACCTCACGCTCGACTGGTATCCGGTGGGCACGGGCCCCTTCATGCTCACCGTGAACAACCCGAACCGGCAGATGGTGCTCGAGCGCAATCCCAACTTCACGGGCGAGGTCTACCCCGGCGAGGGCGAACCAGGGGACGCGGAGCAGCGGGTTGCTCCAGGACGCCGGCAAGCCGCTGCCGTTTCTCGACAAGGCCGTGTTCAGCCTGGAGAAGGAGAGCATTCCCTACTGGAACAAGTTTCTGCAGGGCTACTACGACGCGTCCGGCATCAGCTCGGATACCTTCGATCAGGCGGTCGCGATCACGGCCCAGGGCGACATCGGGCTCACCGACGCGATGCAGGACAAGGGCATCCGCCTGGTGACATCGGTGGCCCCGACCGACATCTACATGGGCTTCAACATGCTCGATCCCGGTGGTCGGCGGGGACAGCGAGCGCGCCCGCAAGCTGCGTCGTGCGATTTCCATCGCCATGGACTACGAGGAGTACATCTCCATCTTCGCCAACGGCCGCGGCATTCGCCGCGCAGGGACCGATTCCGCCTGTCGATTTTCGGACATCGCGACGGCGCGGCGGGGATCAATCCCTACGTCTACGACTGGGTCGACGGCCAGCCGCAGCGCAAGTCGATCGACGGACGCGAAGCAGCTGCTCGCCGAAGCGGGTTACCCCGACGGCATCGAAACGGCAACCGGCAAGCCGCTCGTGCTCAATCTCGATGTCACCGCCCGCGGTCCCGACGACAAGGCGCGGCTCGACTGGGTGCGCAAGCAGTTCGCCAAGCTCGATCTGCAGCTCGTGGTCCGCGCCACCGACTACAACCGCTTCCAGGACAAGATCCGCAAGGGCAACGCGCAGATCTTCCAGTGGGGCTGGAACGGGGACTATCCCGATCCCGAGAACTTCCTCTTCCTGCTCCATGGGCCGCAGAGCCGCGCGAAGCACGAGGGCGAGAACTCCGCGAACTACGCAAACCCGGACTACGACCGGCTCTTCGAGCGCATGCGGAACATGGACAACGGTCCCGAGCGCCAGGCCATCATCGACGAGATGCTGGAGATCGCGCGCCGCGACGCGCCCTGGGTGTGGGGGCTGCATCCCAAGGAATACAGCCTGTTCCAGCCCTGGGTGTTCAACCAGAAGCCGAATCAGATGGCGCGCAACGGCCTCAAGTACGTGCGCATCGACCCGGCGTCTGCGGCGGGAGAAGCGGCAGGCATGGAACGCGCCGGTGCTGTGGCCGCTCGCGCTCGGTTTAGCGGCGCTGCTCGCCGCCGTGACGCCGGCGTGGATCGCTTACCGGCGCCGCGAACGGCGCGCGGCCGCCCATGCTTGATTACGTCGTGCGTCGGGTCGCCTATGCGATCCCGATCCTGATCGGCGTGAACCTGATCACCTTCGCGCTCTTCTTCGTGGTCAACACCCCCGACGACATGGCACGCATCCAGCTCGGTGCCAAGCGGGTGACGCCGGAGGCGATCGAGAAGTGGAAGGCGGAGCGCGGCTACGACAAGCCGCTTCTCTACAACGCGCAGGCAGAAGGGGTGAAGCGCTTCACCGACACCATCTTCTACGAGAAATCCGCGCGGCTCTTCGCGTTCGACTTCGGACGCTCCGACGACGGCCGCGACATCGGCCGCGAGATTCGCAACCGCATGGGGCCGAGCCTCGCAATCGCGGTGCCGGTGTTCCTGATCGGGCTCGTCGCCTACCTCACGTTCTCGCTGATCCTGGCGTTTTTCCGGGCCACGTACGTCGACTTCTCCGGCGTGGTCGCTGTGCGTGGCCCTCATGTCCATCTCCGGGATGTTCTACATCATCGGCGGGCAGTACGTCGTGAGCAAGCTGTGGCGGCTGGCGCCGATCTCCGGCTTCGGCGAGGGCCTCGATGCCGCGAAGTTTCTCGTCCTGCCGGTGCTGGTCGCGCTCGTCGCGAGCCTGGGCGAGCGCACGCGCTGGTACCGGACCATCTTCCTCGAGGAGATGAACAAGGATTACGTCCGCACGGCCCGCGCCAAGGGCCTATCCGAGATGCGGGTGCTCTTCACGCCACGTGCTCCGCAATGCGCTGATCCCGATCCTGACCGGCGCGGTGGTGGTGATTCCACTTCTTTTCATGGGCAGCCTGGTGACGGAATCCTTCTTCGGCATTCCCGGTCTCGGCAGCTACACCATCGACGCCATCAACAGCCAGGACTTCGCGGTGGTGCGGGCGATGGTGTTCCTGGGCTCGTTTCTCTACATCATCGGTCTCCTGCTCACCGATCTGTCGTACACCCTGGTCGATCCGCGCATCCGACTCGAATGACCGATGTGAAAATCGTCGTCCTCTGGACGGACGCGCTGGTGTTCCTGCTGCTCGCGGGCATTCTTGGCTTTGCTCTCTACGTCCGGCGCAAGGAGCATCTCACCGCCCCCTGGCGGCGCGTCGCGCACTCGCGTGCCGGCATGGCCGCCCTCGTCGTGCTGGCGGTGTTCCTGGTGATCGGCGTGCTCGACTCGCTGCACTTCCGTCCCGCCGTTGCAGGAGCCGGGAAGGACGGCGAGAAGTCTTACGCGGTCGAGGTGCTGTCGCTTTTCGACGTACTGGCAACACCGCTCAGGGAGCGGAAGGAGAAGAGCTACTCCGCGCCGCTCGCCGCGCATCTCTTTGCCAAGCAGACCTTGGAGTTGCCCGACGGCCGCCAGGTGCGGGAGTATCCGCGGCTCGTCCACGGTGGAGCGCACTTGGGCGATCCCGCTACCGAGCACGGCCCCGACCTGCTGCAGCGAAGCGGCCTCGGCCTCGCCCTCGGCGCCGCGGTCTGGCTGATCGTCGACGTCCTCTCGACCCTGATCCTCGCGCGCCGCAGCCGCTCGACCTTCGGCGCGGTCCATCGCGATTTGTGGCGGGGTGCGACGGCCGTCCCGTGGAACGTCATCCTCGTCACCGTCGGCGTGCTCCTGCTGGTCGCGGGACCGGTGATCGTGCTTTCCAGCCACTACCACGTGCTGGGCACGGACAAGGTGGGCCAGGATGTCCTCTATCTCTCGCTCAAGAGCATCCGCACCGGGCTCGTCATCGGCACCCTCACCACGCTCGTGACGCTGCCGCTCGCGCTCCTGCTCGGCATCATGGCCGGCTACTTCGGCGGCCGCACCGACGACCTCATCCAGTATCTCTACACGACCTTGAATTCGATTCCCGGTGTGCTGCTGATCGCGGCTGCGGTGCTGATGACCCAGGTTTACATGGATACCCACGCCGAAATGTTCGAGACCGTGAGCCATCGCGCGGACTTCCGACTGCTCTTCCTGTGCATCATCCTCGGCGTGACGAGCTGGACCGGCCTGTGTCGACTGCTGCGCGGCGAGGCGCTGAAGCTGCGCGAGATGGACTACATTCAGGCCGCCCACGCGTTCGGCGTGCCGCGGCTTGCGCATCATCACGCGCCACATCCTGCCGAACGTGATGCACATCGTGCTGATCGCGATCGTCATGGACTTCAGCGGACTGGTGCTGGCCGAGGCGGTGCTGTCGTATGTCGGCGTGGGGGTCGATCCGTCGATGATCAGCTTCGGCACCATGATCAACGGTGCGCGTCTCGAGATGGCACGGGAGCCGATGGTGTGGTGGTCGCTCGCCGCCGCGTTCGTCTTCATGTTCCTGCTCGTGCTGGCCGCGAACCTGTTCGCCGACGCGGTGCGCGATGCCTTCGACCCGCGCGTGCGTGTGCGGACTCCGGCAGCCGCGCGTAAGCCGGAGCTCGAGCCCGCCTTCGAAGGATCGACGCGGTGAGGACTTCGCCGCTGCTGCAGGTGGAAAACCTGCGGACCGTGCTCGACACGGCAGCGGGAGAGGTGCGCGCGGTGGATGGGCTGTCGCTCGAGATCCAGCGCGGCGAAACCTTTGCGCTCCTCGGCGAGTCCGGCTGCGGCAAGTCGATGGCCGCGCTGTCGATCACGCGGCTCCTGCCCGATGTCGGCCGCATCACCGGCGGCAGCGTGCGCCTCGAGGGCGAGGAACTGCTCGCGGTGCCGGAAGCGGCGATGCGCGACGTGCGCGGCGGGCGCATCGGCATGATCTTCCAGGAGCCGGGGACGAGCCTGAACCCGGTGATGACCGTCGGCGAGCAGATCGTCGAAGCGATCGAGCGCCACGCCGAGCTCGACGGCGGCGGCGGCGCGGCACGCGCGCTGGAGATGCTCGATGCGGTGCGAATTCCGGACGGCGCGCGCCGCTTCGACGAGTATCCGTTCCAGCTCTCGGGCGGGATGAAGCAGCGCGTCATGATCGCGATGGCGCTCGCCTGCAAGCCGAGTCTGCTGCTCGCGGACGAACCCACCACGGCGCTCGACGTGACCATCCAGGCGCAGGTACTCGACCTGCTGCGCGCGCTGCAGCGCGAGAACGGCATGGCGATCCTGCTCATCACCCACGATCTCGGAGTGGTTGCAGAGACGGCCCATCGGGTCGCCGTGATGTACGCGGGCCACGTGGTCGAGACGGCCGCGCGCGCGGCGTTCTTTCGCGAGCCCCTGCACCCATACTCGCAGAAGCTTTTCGCCTCGCTCCCCGCGCGTGGCAAGCGTGGCGAAGGTCTCGCCGTGATCCGCGGGAGCGTGCCGCCGCTTACGCGGCGCTTCGCGGGATGCCGGTTCGCCGAGCGCTGCGAGCACGCGTGGGAGCTGTGCCACGACGTTCCGCCCGCGTGGCGCGACCTCGATGCGGACCGTGGCGTGCGCTGCCACCTGTATGGAGATGCAGCGACGGCCCGTCCCGGCCGTGAAGCCAGTCCACGAATCCGCAACTACCCCCGCCCCGGTCGATGCGGCTCACCGCGCAGTGCCGGCGGCAACCTCGCCCCCGCTCCTGGCGGTCGCGGATCTGGCCGTGCACTTTCCGATCCGCAAGGGCCTGCTGCGGCGGGTGGCCGGATCGGTAAAGGCGGTGGACGGTGTGTCGCTCGCGATCGGCGCGGGGCGCACCCTCGCCCTGGTCGGCGAGTCGGGGTGCGGCAAGACCACGGTGGCGCGGGGCATCCTGCGCCTCGTCCCGGCGACCGGCGGACGCGTCGAGTTCGACGGCATCGATTTGCTCACGCTGGATCGCGCGGCACTGCGACCGCGGCGGCGCGAGCTGCAGATCATCTTCCAGGATCCGTTCTCCTCGCTGAACCCGCGCATGCGGGTCGCGGAGATCGTGGAGGAGGGCATGGTCGCGCTCGGCGTGGCCGGAGATGGGCCGGCGCGGGCGGCGCGAATCGACGATCTGCTCGGGCAGGTCGGTCTTTCGCGCGACATGCGTTATCGCTATCCGCACGAATTTTCAGGCGGACAGCGGCAGCGTATCGCGATCGCGCGCGCCTTGTCCGTGGATCCCCGGCTGGTCGTCTGCGACGAGCCGACGAGCGCCCTCGACGTTTCGGTGCAGGCCCAGATTCTCAATTTGCTGCGCGACCTGCAGACGCGGCTCGGACTCGCGTACCTCTTCATCACCCACAACGTGTCGGTCGTGGCGTTTCTCGCGCACGAAGTCGCAGTGATGTATCTCGGGCGCATCGTCGAGCACGGCACGGTGGACGAAGTGCTGGGCAACCCCAGGCACCCCTACACGCGGGCGCTGCTCTCGGCCGTGCCGACGGTGGACACGGGTCGCAAGCGGGAGGTCGTGCGACTGCAGGGCGATCTGCCGTCAGCGGCCCGGCCGCCCTCCGGATGCCACTTCCATCCGCGCTGCGCGGTGGCCCTGCAAACGTGCGCTGAGCGGTATCCGGCGGAGACGGCGCTGACGCGCACCCATCGGGTGCGCTGCCACCTGTATGCCGATTGAGTCGGGTTATCGCCCGGCGCGGGCGACGAAGGTCTTGCGGGACGCGGCGGCAGGTTTCCCGTCACGCGACTGTGACGCCGCGGTCTTGCCGCCTTTCGACGACTGAGGCTGCAGGACTGACTTGGTCCTGTAACCAGCATTCCCGCCCATCGCCACGGCCTTTTGCGACTTGCCAGCTGGACGCGGCGCGGAGTACCTCGGCTCGTCGGCCGTGAACCCCAGGCTCGCGAGCGTCGCAGCATCGAGCTCGCCGATGCGGTTTCCCGCCTGACCGGGGGCCTGGACCAGCAAGGTCTGCCCCGGTACGAGCCGCGCGCTCACCGAGAGGCCATTGACCTCCGCCAGCCGCCCCGGCGCCATGCCGAAGCGCGACGCGACGCGGTCGATGCGGTCCTTGCGCGTGACGCGGTAGGTCTGCCAGCTCACGAGCGGCCCATCGTTCCTGAGAAGGCCACTTGCGAACTGATCGACCTTTTCCGCCGGCACGAGCACCGGTCGGGCTTCCTCGGGCATGAGGACCGGACGGTTGTAGGCCGGATTGAGCGACAGGAACTCGGACAGCGGAATGCCCGCCAGGCGCGCCGCGGTCTCCGCATCCATCTGGCGCCGCGTCGACACGGTCGAAAAATACGGCTGGTTCGGAATGTCGAGAATCGCGATGCCATAGCGCTGCGGCGCTGCCACGAGACTCTTGACTGCTTGCAGCTTGGGCACGTAGTTCCGCGTTTCCGCCGGCAGCGGCAGGTTTACGTAGTCCGTCGGCAGACCCGCCGCCGCATTCTTCGCGATGGCGCGGCCGACCGCTCCCTCGCCGGCGTTGTAGGCGGCGAGCGCGAGATCCCAGCTCCCGAACATATCGTAGAGCTTTTCGAGGTAATCCAGCGCGGCCTGGGTCGCCTGCAGGACATCCCGACGCTCGTCGTACCAGTGGTTCTGATCGAGCCCGTAGATGCGGCCGGTGGAGGGAATGAACTGCCAGATGCCCGAGGCGCGGGCGGACGACAGGGCAGTCGGGTTGTACGCGCTTTCGATCAACGGCAGCAGGGCGATCTCGGTCGGCAGGCCCCGCTTCTCGACTTCCTCCACGACGTGATACAGGTACCGCCGGCTGCGGTCGAGCATCCGCGTCATGTATTCCGGACGGTTGAGGTAGTAGGCGAGGTGCTCGGCCACGAGGGGGCTCGCGCAGTCCGTCATCGCGAAGCCGAAGCGGATGCGCGCCCAGAGCGACGACGATGTCACGGTCAGATCGTGCCCCTCGGCCAAGTCGATTACGGTGACCGTCACCGGCGCGTACTCGATGACGCCATCGGGTGCGGGCACGACGGCAGCAGGCGACTCGGTACGAACCGCCGCAGCCTCCACGGAGGCGGGCAGCGCGGCATCCTGGGCTACGGCGGACGCCTGGCTCAGACGCGACGATCACACTTGCAAAAACGGTCGTAAGGGGCTGTCGCATCGATCTTTTTCCTCCGTGTTTTGGAGATGGTACCCACGCCTCGATACCAGGGTCAAGGCAAAAGTCGTGCGGGTGCGCTGGCGCCGCCCGACGGTACACGGACCGCAAGGAGTCAGAAGCGGTTCTTCCACTCCCGCAGCGCGGCGAACACGGCCACGGGACCGGCGAGCGCCGCCCCCGTCTCGCGGCATGCCGCCGCCGCGACCACGGGATCATCGCAGCGCAAGAAGGGATTCCCGCGCTTCTCGCGGGCGAGCGACGAGGGCAGCGTCGGCTGCTGGCGGCGGCGCAGGTCGGCGGCTTCCTGCGCCCAGGTCGCGAGCAAAGGGTTGGCGGGATCGACGGTACGACCGAAACGCAGGTTGGATTCGGTGTACTCGTGGCCGCAGTACACCCGGGTGTCCTCGGGCAGCGCTGCGAGCCTGGTCAAGGACGTGAGCATCTGCAGCGGCGTGCCTTCGAAGAGCCGTCCGCAGCCGCACGCGAAGAGCGTGTCGCCACAGAAAAGCATGTTTGCTCCATAATAGGCGACGTGCGTCAGCGTATGGCCCGGAATCTCCAGCACCCGCAGCTCGAGTCCGAACACCGGCAGTTGGAAGACGTCGCCTTCCCCGACCCGGTGCGTCACGCAGCCGATGCGCTCGTCGATCGGGGCGTACACGGGCACCGGATGCTGCCGCGTCAGCGCGCAGACTCCGCCGACGTGGTCGTCGTGGTGATGCGTGGCCAGAATCGCCGACAGCGCGAGCTGCTCCCGAGCGAGATAGGCGGTAACCGGCGCGGCGTCGCCGGGATCGACGACCACCGCATGGCGCTCGTCGCGGAGGCACCAGATATAGTTGTCCCGGAAAGCCGGGATCGGCACGACCTGAATGGACTCGTTCATCACCTTCGATCATAGCCGCTTCGCCTCCCATGCAAAATCCCCCGCGCTCCTTGCTGGAATGGCTTGATTCACCGCTCGGCGAATACCTGCTCGAGCGGGAGTTCGCGTACCTCGACGGCGTGGTGGCGGATCTCTTCGGTTTCAACGCGATCCAGATCGGGTTGCCGGAGCACGATTTCCTCCGCGCGAGCCGGATTCCGCTGCGCTGTCGGGTGGGTCCCGCGGGGCCCGTGCAGCTCAAGTGCGATCCGGATAATCTGCCGATCGCCGCGAACAGCGTCGACGTGTGTCTTCTGCCGCACGTGCTCGAGTTTGCCGCGCACCCGCATCAGATCCTGCGCGAGGTGCAGAGGGTTTTGATGCCCGAAGGCCACCTGATCGTCACCGGCTTCAATCCGTGGAGTCTGTGGGGCATCCGCCGGGTGCTGAAGCGCGGGCGCGATCAGTACCCCTGGTGCGGCCGCTTCATTACCCTGCCGCGCCTCAAGGACTGGCTCGCGCTGCTCGGGTTCGAGGTCGCAGGCGGCTGCATGAGCTGCTATGCGCCGCCTTTCGGCCGCGAGCAGTGGCTGCATCGGTTCCGCTTCATGGAGGCGGCGGGGGACCGGTGGTGGCCGATCGCGGGCGGGGTCTACTTCCTCGACGCGGTCAAGCGCGTGCCGGGCATGCGTGTCATCACGCCCAAGTGGAACGGGCGGCTCATCCCGAACGAAGCCCTCGCCTCGGCGACGCAGCAGGTCGCGCGCGGCCGGTTGAGGCTCGTCGCGAAAGAACAAGAGTGACTGCCGGGGGCTGCGTCGAGATTTACACCGACGGCGCGTGCAAGGGCAATCCCGGGCCGGGGCGGGTGGGGCGCGCTGCTGCGGTTCGACGGCAAGGAGCGCGAGCTCTTCGGCGGCGAGGCGGAGACCACCAACAACCGGATGGAGCTTCTCGCCGTCATCGAGGCACTGGCCGCGCTCAAACGTTCGTGCCGCGTGCGGGTCCACACCGATTCCCGGTACGTGCAGCAGGGCATCACCGCCTGGATCGGGAACTGGAAGCGCCGCGGCTGGCGCACTGCGGACGGGAAGCCGGTCAAGAACGTCGATCTCTGGCGGCGCCTGGACGACCTCGCCGCCGGGCACGAGGTGCAGTGGATCTGGGTCAAGGGCCACGCAGGCCACGACGGCAACGAGCGCGCCGATGCGCTCGCCAACCGCGGCGCGGCCATGCCGGCGGGCGGTCAGTGACGGCCGCGTTGGCGCAGGGATACGTCATCCGGCGCGCGTGAAGCCATGCGACAGATCGTCCTCGACACCGAAACCACCGGCCTCGATCCCGCGCTCGGCCATCGCATCATCGAGGTCGCCGCGGTGGAGCTCGTCAACCGGCGTGTCACGGACAACCGGCTCCACCACTATCTGAATCCCGAACGCGAGAGCGACGCGGGTGCCCTGCAGGTGCACGGTCTCACGGCGGAGTTCCTGCAGGACAAGCCGAAGTTCCGGGACATTGCCGACGAGTTGCTGGAGTTCCTTCGCGGGGCCGAGCTCATCATTCACAACGCGCCCTTCGACGTGGCCTTCCTGAACGCCGAGCTCGCGGTCGCGGCGCGTGATGCCGTCGAAGCCTGCTGTGCATCGATCACCGACACGCTGCGGCTTGCCAAGAATCTGCATCCCGGGAAACGCAACGGGCTCGATGCCCTCTGCGATCGCTACCAGGTGGATAACTCCGCGCGCACCCTGCACGGTGCGCTGCTCGACGCGCAGTTGCTCGCGGAGGTATATCTCGCGATGACCCGCGGTCAGGAAAGTCTCGCGATGGAGCTGCAGGAGGTGCCGTCGTGGCCGGCGGGTGCCGAGGGTGTCGACACGCGCGTGCCCATTCTGGTGATGATCGCCAGCGAAGACGAGCTCGCAGAGCACCGCCGCGTGCTGGAGGAGATCCGGACGATGAGCCAGCAAGGCTGCCTCTGGATGCTGCTCGACGCGGCCCCGGCGCAGCCTGCCTGACGGGCAGGGGCACGCAGTGCTGCCGCAGCGAGTGAAGCTCCTGGAGGTCGGGCCGCGAGACGGCCTGCAGAACGAGTCGCGCCCGATCGCGACCGCGGTCAAGATCGCGCTGATCGACCGTCTCTCCGACACCGGTCTCGAGGCGATAGAGGCCACGAGCTTCGTATCCCCGCAATGCGTCCCGCAGATGGCCGATCATGCCGCAGTGATGGCGGGCATTCGCCGTGCCCCGCGCGTGTGCTACTCGGCCCTGACCCCCAATCTCAAGGGCTTCGAAGCGGCGCGCGCGGCCGGGGTCGACGCGGTTGCCGTGTTCGCCGCTGCGTCGGAAACCTTCTCCCGCCGCAACATCAACTGCTCGATCGCCGAGAGCCTCGAGCGTTTCGCACCCGTTCTGGAAGCGGCGCGATCGGTCGCGATTCCCGTGCGCGGCTACGTGTCGTGCGTGCTGGGCTGCCCGTACGAAGGCGAGATCGCGCCGGAAGCGGTGGCAGAGGTCGCAGCGGCGCTGCACCGCATGGGCTGTTCCGAGATTTCGCTCGGCGATACCCTCGGCGTCGGCACACCCGGCAACGCACAGCGCATGATCGGAGCGGTGGCGGAGCGGGTGCCGATCGAGCGGCTTGCGGTGCATTTCCACGATACGTATGGGCAGGCGCTCGCCAACCTGTACGCGGTGATGGAGCTCGGCATCGCGATGATCGACAGTGCCGTCGCGGGCCTGGGCGGTTGTCCGTACGCTCCGGGGGCGTCGGGCAACGTGGCCACCGAGGACGTGCTCTACATGCTGGATGGCCTCGGCATCGAAACTGGCGTCGATCTCGACCGGGTGATCGCCGCCGGCTCGTTCATTTGCGATCATCTCGGTCGGATGCCGGCCTCGCGCGTCGCGCAGGCACGCGGCGGCAGCCACCGTGACGCCCGGCGTTTCCCCGTTGCTCGCTGAGTCGTGAGCCCGATGCCCCGAACCATCACCCAGAGAGGGTCGACATGACCACGACGGAAAACCCGACCCGGCCGATCGAGGAAGAGCTCGACGCACTGGGACTGCCTGCCAAGCGCCATGCGGAGCTGCGCGTCGTGGCGATGCCCGCGGATGCCAATCCGAACGGCGACATCTTCGGCGGCTGGATCATGTCGCACGTCGACATGGCGGGCGGCATCGCCGCCATGCGCCGGGCGCACGGCCGGGTCGCGACCGTCGCCGTGAACTCTTTCGTCATCAAGCAATCGGTCGGCGTCGGCGACCTCGTGAGCTTCTATGCCAAGGTGACTCGCACCGGGGTCACGTCCGTCACCGTCGACGTCGTGGCCTACAGCCAGCCGTGGGCCGACCTCAAGCGGGTGGTGCAGGTTGCCGACGCTGTGCTGACGTACGTCGCGATCGATGCGGAAGGAAACAAGCGGCCCGTGTCTGCGAGGGAGCCGCTGGCATAGGAGGGTCGGGCTGCCGCTTTGTTCGATCCGGCGCAGTACCTGACGAACTACGCTGATCTGCGGGCCGCTTTCGGCACGGACACTGAGGCGGCCACGGTCCACTTCTTCACTGCTGGATACTTCGAGGGAAGAACGGATCAGTCCCTCGCGTAGCGCTCAAGGCAAGTCATGTCACACCGCGTCGGCACGATGACGCCGACGGATGAGATCGTTCTCGTCGTCGTCAGGGCCTACCGCGGCGGCGGCGCGTAGCGACGGGCGCTTGCAGAACCGCGCCGGCAGTCGTTACCATCCGGATTGCATTACCGCATTGGTCCGCAGCACGGAGGGCAGACACATGGCCAAGTCTCAGGATACGAAGAAGGACAAGAAGAAGGCGCCGCAGAAGACGCCGAAGGAGAAGAAGCAGGCGAAGCGGGAAAAGAAGGGCAAGTAATCCCCGCTCTCGTTTCCACCCGAACTGTTGTGACCGCGTCGTCGGTGCGGCGCTGAATGGCTGCGCCCGTCAGCCGCGTCGCGCGCCTTGCGGTGGCAACGTCAGGGACATGTTTTCGGGATCGGCGCAATTGCCCACCGCCGAGTCTATACTGATGACGTGGTGATCCATGTTCGATGCGTGGATCGGCACCCATCATGCCAAGAAAGACCGCGATTCTCGCCAAGCTGTCGCGTCCACGGCTGCATGGCACGTACCCGCGCCAGCGGCTATTTGCGGTGGTGGACGAGCGCCGGCGCTGCCCGGTGCTGTGGATAGCCGGGCCGCCTGGCGCCGGCAAGACGACGCTGGCGGCGAGTTATCTCGATGCGCGCCAGATACCCAGGCCTGTGGTATCAGCTCGACAGCGGCGACGGTGATCCGGCGAGTTTCTTTTTCTACCTGAGGCAGGCGACCACGCCCTTGCGCGGACGCAAGCACGCGCCGCCGCTTCCGTTGTTGACGCCTGAATACCTTGCCGACCTTCCCGGCTTCGCTCGGCGCTGGTGGCGGGAGCTCTTCGGGCGGCTGCCCGATCACGTCGTGCTGGTGCTGGACAACTACCAGGAGGTGCCGGCCGAATCTTCTCTGCACCGGATGCTGGCGGCGGCCGCGGACGAGATCCCAGAAGGCGCGAACCTGATCGTGCTGAGTCGGGCCGACCCGCCCGCGGAATTTTCTCGCTTGCTAGCCTCGGATCGCGTCGCCACCGTGGACTGGGACGAGCTCCGGCTTACTTTCGAGGAGGCGCAGGGGATCGCCGCGGCGCACGGGTCTCCGAACGAGGCTGAGCTGCGTCAGTTGCACGCCATGTGCGACGGCTGGGCCGCGGGCTTTACGCTGATGCGTGAGCGATTCCTCCGTATTGGCGAAGTCAACCGGCTGGGCGAGGCCCTGCCTCGTGAGACGGTGTTCGATTACTTCGCCACGCAGATCTTCTACGACGCATCCCCGGAAACACGCGAAACACTGGTCCGCACCGCCTTCCTGCCGCGGTTCACGGTGCCCATCGCCGAGCAACTCAGCGGCAATCCGGAGGCGGGCCAATTGCTGGCTCGCCTGCACGATCGTCATCTGTTCATCGATTGCCGGTCCGGCCCGGAACTGACGTACGCGTACCACGCGCTCTTTCGCGCCTTCTTGCTGGCTCAGGCGCGAGCCTTTTACACGCCCCTGGGTATCACGCAGCTCACCGAACGGGCGGCCGGGCTGATGGAGAGCCAATCCCAGATCGACGAAGCAGTCGATCTGTACCTTGAGGCAAGGGCCCATGATTCGGCAGTGCGGCTGATCCTGCGGCATGCGGAATCCATGATAGCGACGGGCCGCGCCCAGACCTTGAAGGAATGGATCGGCCGCCTTCCCGGGGAAGCGGTCGAACGCTTCCCTTGGCTTTCGTACTGGTCCGGGGTGTGTTCCCTGCATTCCGATCTGGCGTTGGCACGGGCCGTCTTCGAGCGCGCGTGCGCACGCTTCGCCGAGCGCCGGGATACGCTCGGCGAGATCAAGGCGGCGGTCGGGATCATCGACAGCTATTGGCTCGAGCGCGCGGACTTCATCCCGCTCGACCCCTGGATCGACCTCATCTTCGATCGCATCGACCAGCATCCGCTCTTCGCCAGCCCGGCCGACGAACTGGCCGCCGTTTCCAGCACGCATGATCGCGACCCTTTACCGGCAGCCGTCTCACCCACGCTTGTCCTTCGTCGCCGAAAGGACACGTGCACTCATCGAAGCGGAAGTCGACGTCAACCAGAAGGTGACAGCCGGCGCATTTCTGCTCAACTACTACGTCTGGGGGGGCGACACGGTTCGCGCCGAGGAGTTGGTGGCGCTCATCCGCCCGCTGCTCTCGCACCCCGAGCTCACCCCGCTGCGGCGCGCGTCGTGGAAGCTTCGGCTCGTCGATCCACCACCTGGCATTGGGCGAGTTCGAAAAGGCGCTCGCCAACATAACGCTGGCGGCAGGCATCGCACGGGACCACAGCTTCGCGGCCATCGAGATCACGGCGCTCATGTTCGAGACCCTGCTTTTCCTGTGCGAAGCCGATATCGCTCGAGCCGAGACGACGCTCGCACAGGTAGATGCAGCACTCAGTCCGACGCGTCGCATGGACTTCTCCATTGCCCTCAAGTTCAAGGGCTGGGTTGCGCTCTCGAAGGGCGACATCGACGCAGCGGTGCAGTTCGGCGAGCACGCGCGCGAAGTGGGCGAGGCGGCTGGCGCGCCCAATATGCACAGTCACACCCTGATCTATCTTGCGCACTTCTACAGTGAGCGGCGCGAATACGACAAGGCGCACGCGGCGTTGCACGAGCGCCCGTGCCTGCACGACGCTGGAGCGCTATCCCGTCTTCCACTTCGATGCGGAGCTCGTATGCGCCGATCTCCTGTTGAGCGAGGGGGACCGCGAAGGCTGTGAAGCGGCACTCCGAAAGGCGTTGGCACTGGGCGCCCGGCGCGGTTATTTCAGCAGTCTCTTCTGGCTGCCGCGGATGATGGAACGCCTTTGTGCCTTCGCGCTTGAACGCGGCATCGAGGCCGATTACGTCAAGCGTCTGATCGCGCGGCGCGGCCTACAGGCGCCCGCGCAGGACATCGCGGAGTGGCCTTGGCCGCTGCGCGTGTTCACCCTGGGCAGCTTCTCACTGGAGCGGAACGGGGAGCCGATCCACTTCGAAGGCAAGGTGCCGAAGAAGCCGCTGGAAATGCTGAAAGCCCTGATCGCTCACGGCGGGCGTGAGGTCAGCAACGAGACGCTGTGCGCGGCGCTCTGGCCGGACGCCGAGGCGGATGCCGCAGACAATACGTTCGGCATCACCCTGCAACGGCTGCGCAAGCTCCTCGGGGACGAGCAGGCCGTCAACCAGCACGGTGGCAAGCTCACCCTGGATTCGCGCCGCTGCTGGGTGGATGCGTGGGCCCTGCAAGATGTGCTGGAACGGGCAGAGGCGCATGCTGCGCACTCGCAACGCGGATTTCGATCTGGAAGCGGTGGCAGAGCGTATCCGCGAACTTAGCCGCGGAGCATTCCTGGCGAACGAACGAGAGCAGCCCTGGTTGTTGCCTCTGCGCGACCGGCTGAAGGCCAGGGTCACGCGCGTGGTGCTGTCCCTCGGTCAGGGGCTGGAACAGGCGGGCAAGGCAGAAGCCGCCATCGAGCTCTATCGCCGGGCACTGGAGCAGGACAACCTGGCCGAGGAGCTCTATCGTCGGCTCATCACATGCCACGCCATGCTCGGGCAACGAGCGGAGGCCATGGCGGCTTACCGCCGCTGCCGGGAACTGCTCTCCATCGAGCTCGGGCAACGGGCGGAGGCGATGGCGACCTACCGCCGTTGTCGCGAACTGCTATCCGTCGTGCTCGGCATCCAACCCAGCGCGGAAACCGAACAGCTCTTCCGCGCTCTTCAGGCAGCCTGACGTCGTCACGGTTCTGCCGGTTTCCGGGACATGCGCTTCGGGCGTATTCTGTCTCTCGCCGCACCGGAGGCGTCATGGACCCGTTCAACGATCTGCTCTTGAAAGTATATCGCGCGGCGCGCGAGTTGCCGGTCGGCGAGTTCCAGGATGCCGCGCTCGGACTCGTGCGCGAACGTCTGCGGTTCAACTCCGCGGTGTGGGCACAAGGGCAGAACCTCCAGAAGGGCGTTGCCGTTCACGGGGCGCATCTCTACAACGAACCTATTGAGATGATCCTCGATTGGCAACGGATCAATGATCGCGATCTCGTCGTGGAGAAGGTCACCCGTAACGTCGGACACGCGCAGAACATCAACGCACGAGCCCTATATCCTGGGCGAGAGCATGGCGTCATGCGGAGTTTTTACGACCGCTATGGCCACCAGAACTTGCTGGTCATCGGGGTTCTCCTCGATCACGTCGGAGTCGGCCGCTGCTGGGTATCCTTGTATCGACGGGACGCGAACGACCAATACGGTCACGCGGAGGTCAGGCTTCTGGATGCGCTCGCACCGCACCTGTTCGAAGCGCTTCGGATCAACCGGACGATAGGGTTCCAAGCGCACGGACACGAGACGGACCTGGACCTTACAGATACCGCGGCAATCGCCCGGACCGATGGCGTGTTGAACTACTGTGGACGCGGTTTCCTGGAGCTTCTGCGCCGCGAGTGGTCGAGTTGGCAAGGGTTCAAGCTTCCCGATGGATTCCTCGACTGCCTGCCCCGCGATGGCAAGCATGCGATCACGAGGGGCCATCTCGTGGTTGCCGTCAAGGCGGCCGGTGATCTTCTGTTTCTGCGCGTGGAGCAAAGATCACCCTTGCGGACGCTCACACCGCGCGAGTGCACCGCAGCGACTCTCTACGCGGAAGGAAGATCGTACAAGGAGATCGCCCGTGACATGGGGATCTCCCCGGCGACGGTCAGGAATTTTCTACAGCACACCTATTCGAAGCTGCACGTCCGCGACAAGGCCGAGCTTGCAGGTATCCTCTTGCGAGGCGGCTGAACGACATTCCGGGCGTTTCGACGTAGCGCCCGGTTCCCGCCTGCGCTGCCATCTCCTCCAGCATGGTGCATTTGCATCATCGCGTTTTCCTTGCGCACGGCCTAGCATGCGAAAGGCGAGCGGGACTTTCGCTCACGACATAACGAGGCGGAGGAGGTGAACCATGAATCCCATGCAAGTTGCAGAACGCCACTTCGATGCCTGGAAGCGGCGCGACGCGGACGCCATCGTCGCGAGCTTCGCGAGCGGAGGGACGTACAGGCTGAGTAGTGGCTGTGCAACGATAGCCTGACACACTTCGGCGTGAGGAGGTCCTGATGATGTCGACGCGCATCGGCAAACAGGCCATTGTGGTCGGAGCTGGCATGGGCGGATTGGCCGCCGCGCGCGCGCTCGCCGATCACTTCGAGCACGTGACGGTATTGGAGCGCGATGCCCTGCCGCCAGAAGCGGTTCACCGGGCCGGGACGCCGCAAGGCAGGCACCTACATGCGCTATTGGCTGGTGGCCAGCGCGCGTTGAATGATCTCTTTCCAGGCTTTGAGCAAGACCTCGCTGGAGTCGGAGCAGTGCCGATCCGCGCCGGTCTAGATCTTCGAAGGGAACAACCAGGCTACGATCCCTTCCCCCAGCGCGATCTCGGCTTTCACGGGTATTCCATGTCGCGGCCGCTGATCGAGTTCACTGTTCGACAGCGCGTGGAGCAGCACGCCAACATCACGCTGCGTCAGCGCTGCCGAGTCCAGGAAATTGTGGCGACATCGGATGGCACGGTGGTCACCGCGGTTCGGTACAAGAACATCGACGGGAGGAGTGAAGCGCTTGCAGCAGATTTCGTTGTCGACGCCTCAGGGCGAGAAACCCTTACCATTCCGTTGCTTGAATCTATCGGCCATCCGCTGCCAGCCGAGACCGTAATTGGCGTCGACATCTGCTATTCCACGGCCATCTTTGACATCCCGGACGACGCCTCGCCTGACTGGAAAGGTGTGATGATGCTTCCCCAGGCGCCCCAGAGCAGTCGCAGTGCATTGATGTTCCCCCTGGAGGGCAACCGCTGGATCGTGAGCGTCGGCGGGCGGCTGGGCGACAGGCCCCCCGGCGATTGGGATGAATTTCTGGCCTGTGTGCAACAGTTGCGTACTCCGACGATCTACAACGCGATCAAGCACGCCAACCGCCTAGGCGAGATCGCCCGGTTCGGCTTTCCGGCAAGCGTGTGGCGACATTTCGAGCGGCTCGATGTCTTCCCGCGCGGATTACTTCCCTTCGGCGACGCAGTCTGCCGCTTTAATCCCGTGTACGGCCAAGGCATGAGTGTGGCCGCTCAGGAGGCGTGTCTCCTGCACCGACTGCCTGCGATGCGGGCTGTGGAACGCGATCCGCTCGCCGGACTGGGGCCGGCCTTCTTCGCCGAGGCGCAAAGGCTAATCGATACGCCTTGGGCGATGGCGGCTGTCCCGGACTTCGCTTATCCCAAGACCCGGGGGCAACGTCCACCGGACTTCGAGAGAACGCTCAAATTCGGCTTCGCGCTGACTCGCCTCGCCGCCCAGGACCCTGCAGTCCACAAGCTGATGTTCGAGGTTCAGCACCTGCTTAAGCCGCGAAGCGTGTATCAGGACCCCGAGCTCGAACAGCGGGTGCTGGCGGTAATGGCCGAAGTGTGATCCTTACCAAGGGTGAAGACGATGATGATCGAGGTAGCGCGTCGCACCGTCGAGGCGAACGGCATCCGTATGAAACCGCGAGCGTGCCGGACTCTGGTCGCTCTCGTCACGGCTCCCGGGGCTGGCCGGTGGCGCACAGCTCCGGTTGCTCGCGGAGGCCGGACCTTCACCACGGGCAGCATCACCGGCAGCTTGGCGATGGCAGCACGCCGACCACCGCGATCGCGAGCGCTGCTCCCGACTTGTGAACATCCGAGGACAGGCTGATCGCGGCAGCGAGCTCGATGAAGTTGCTCGCCCCGATGGAGTGCGAACGGTCCCGCGGCATGCAGTGTGGCGACACGGAGCCTGCGAGGCGGCTGAACGACATTCCGCGCGCGTTCCGGACGTAGCGCCCGACTTCCGCCCTTGCGCTGCCATCTCCTCAGCCGCATGGTGCGATTTGCACCATCGCGTTTTCCAGGTTGCGCACGGCCGTAGCGGTGCTCGCGCGCGACTTCCAATTCACTATTCGCGTATGTCATAGTCGCTCGCTTGTCCCAGGAGCGAACGATGAATCTCGGAACGCCGATCAATCTGACCGATGAGCAGCGCCTCGGAACTGGAGCGTCGGGTGAGATCGCAAACGCTGGACCGGCGGTGCGGCGGGCCGCTGTTGCTGGCCGCCATGGGCTGGGCAATCGCCAGATTGGCCGTTACGCGGCGGAATGCTGGGCATCGGGTATCGAGGCGGGCTGAACTGGTATCGGGACTTCGGTTCGCAGGCGGCTCTGGCGGCCATTGCAGGCGCGGATACTGCCGCGCAGCTCTAGGACGCAGGGACCGCGCATCGAGGCGGCCTTGCGCGTCATGCACAGACGCAGCCGCACGCCTCTCAAAATTCGTTCCCCAGCTTCGAGGGACGATCATGCTGCCAGGCAGCGACGCACTGGAGCACAGCAGGAACGGGCTCGCGACGCAGAGCTGGCGATCTCGGACTTCTACGGTGCTTGTAGGCCAAGGTGTGGCGTGGCAATGCGGCGACGCAAGCGGGCAGAAACCGGTCGGACCTACAAGGTCGCGTCATCAGTTAGTCGAGACCGGGGCTGCCGGTGCGCCAGTGGTTGCTCCGCACCCGACTGCTGTGCTGCGACGAGAAGAGCCAGGTGCAGGCGCTGGACCGCACCCAACCGGGGCTGGCGCTGAAGAAAGGCCGCGCGCAAACCCTGACTCATGATTACAAGCGACACGGCACGACCACCCTGTTCGCGGCCCTGAGCACCCTGGATGGTTCGGTGATCTCGCGCTGTGCCCAACGCCATCGCCACACCGAGTGGCTGGAGTTCTTGCGCCAGATCAACCGCGAAACCCCCAAGGACAAAGAACTCCATCTCATCTGCGACAACTACGCCACCCACAAGCACCCCAACGTTCAGGCGTGGCTGGAAAAGCATCACCGGCACTTCGATCAGCACGCCGACCACCGTCGCGAGCGCTGCGTCCCGACTGAACATGGTCGAACAGGCTGATCGCGGCAGCGAGCTCGACGAAGTTGCTCGCAGCCGACGAGTGCAGGAACGGTCCCGGAATGCAGTCGGCGACACGAGCCATACGAGCGCGGCTGAACGACATTCCACACGCTTCGACTGCGACCGCTTCCCCCTTGCGCATGCCACTCCTCCCGCAAGGTGCATTGTGCATCAATCGCAGTTCGGTTCGTACGAAAAACGAAGCACGTACACTAGTATGCGAAAGGCGAGGAACACTTTCGCTCACGACAACACGAGGCGGAGGAGGTAGACCATGAATCCCATGCAGGTTGCAGAGCGCTATTTCGATGCCTGGAACCGGCGCGACGCGGACGCGATCGTCGCGAGCTTCGCGAGCGGCGGGACTTACAGTGACCCATCGGCCGGCGAGAATCTGCGGGGCGAAGCCATCGCCGCCTACGCGAAGGGCTTGTGGGCCGCCTTTCCGGATCTGTCGTTCGAAACCGTCAGCGTTGTCGACGATGGATCAGGGCTCGTCGCGGCGCAGTGGGTGATGCACGGGACCAACACCGGTTCGATGTTCGGCCTGCCACCGACCGGGCGCAGCGTGACGCTTGCCGGCGCCGATTTTATCCAGGTCGAGGAGGACCGGATTCGCTCGGTGCGGGGTTACTTCGATTCGCGGTCGGTGCCCGACCAGCTCGGTTTGCAGGTGACGGTGCAGCCGCATTCGATCGGCCCGTTTTCGTTCGGAACCAGCACTTCGGTGCAGACCGGCAAGAGGATCAAGCCCGGCGCCTTCAGCATCACCGGCATCGAGGCACGCTCCGACGAAGAGGTGCAGGAGATTCGAGAGCTCTCGCGGCAGACCGCGGTGGAGATGCTGCCCATGACAGGATTCATCGGCTGGGTGGGCATGACCATCGGGCATCGGATGCTGACGGTAACCGCATGGGAGAGCCCGGACAATCCCCGACAGTTGCTGCAAGGCGGGACTCACAAGGAAGCCATGACTCGGTTTTTCGGGCCGAAAGGGCTGGGCCGCGCAGCGATGAGCAGCGTGTGGATTCCAGAGCGCATCGGCGCGCTAAGGGTGCGATGCGACGCCTGCGGACGGATGGTCGATTCGGCGAAGTCGGAGGGCACATGCGAATGTGGCGCGCTGCTGCCGGAGGCGATGGCGTATTGGTAGGCGACCGGAGTCCTGACCGGAGGGGGCGAAGGGTGGCCTCACTCCGTAAGGTCGATCCCGGGGTTGCCTCCGTCGAAAAGTGTGCGCATTTCACAGAAAAGCTGTGCAATACGTCACAGATTTTGGCATGGCGCCGCGAGTAGCTTGAGCAGGGAGCTGTAGACCCGTGCAAGGGCGCTCGATATGGCGGCTCGGGCAAGAACTCTGGACGATTGGTCATTTAAGATAAAGCCGAGTGAAGGGCATACTCGCACCTTGGCCGTGCAAGCCAGCTCCCACGGTCTGCTGGGATCGAAAAGTTGGGGTTCGCTGTTTGGCATCCCGTGTTTACGGTATTCGCAGGCCCTAATTTTTTACTATGATGAGGTGGAGTATCCCGTAACCAGGGGAGGGCAGGAATGACCACGGTGATGGTGGTCGAGGACGACCCCGCCTTTCTCACCCGGTTTTGCGGGATCGTCGCTTCCGACCCGGAATTCGAGCTCTTCGCGGCGGTGGCCGACCTCGCCTCGGCCCGTCAGGCGATGAGCAAGGCTGCGCCGGATGTGCTGCTCACCGACCTGGGCCTGCCTGATGGGAGTGGCATCGATCTCATCCGCGAAACCGCTCGCCGCTACCCCGCCACCGACATCATGGTGATCACCGTCTTCAACGACGAGGACCATCTGCTCGCCAGCGTCGAAGCCGGAGCCACGGGCTACATCCTGAAGGACAGCATGCCCGACGAGTTCGTGGGGCTGATCAGGCAGTTGCGCGACGGCGGCTCCCCGATCAGTCCGGTGATCGCGCGGCAACTGTTGAAGCGGTTCAAACGGCCAGCACCCGCCTCGGACGCTCTGCCCGCTGAGGAAGTCGGTTTGTCGCCGCGGGAGTCGGAAGTCCTTTCGTTCATCGCCAAGGGATTCAGCACCGGCGAGATTGCCCGCCTGTTGGGTGTGTCGCCGCACACTGTCACCACCCATGTAAAGAAGATTTATCAGAAGCTCGCCGTGCATTCGCGAGGGGAGGCTATCTATGAAGCGGGGAAGATGGGCCTCATTTAGCACGACGCTACAGCCGCACTTGCCGACTGGCCAGATCCAGAGGCGGGCGGCAATCGTGGTGGTGCTTTGTCTTAATCTGCTCGCGCACTTGGGTCTGGTTGGGCCCTCGATTGCACAGGCTGCGGATTCGCTGCTGCATTTCAGTTCCGCAGAGTTCGTCCTGAGCGATTCACCGGAGCCGCCGGACGATTCAGCACCGTGGCAGCCGCAGACGCTGCCGGATGACTGGCTCGTTTCGCGCCCCGGCACCTATGGCTACGGCTGGTATCGGCTGCGGTTCTACTTGCCCGCGGGACCAGTCCAATTGTATGCGGCCTACATGCCCCTGCTGCAGACGGTCGGAGCGCTTTACGTAAATGGCGTCTACGCAGGTCAGAGCGGGACATTCGACCGCCCGCCGCTGGGGTTTCACCCGCGCTGGTCATTGTATGAGCATCCCCCACAGCTATTTGCCATCCGCTCGGACCTCCTGCACGCTGGCGCGAACACGCTTCATCTACGCCTCTGGGTCTACAAAGGTGGACGCGGAACCACCTCGACCGTCACGGTCGGACCCGAGACCGAGGTGCGCGCCTTGTATGAACGTTGGCTTTTCGTGGCGGCCACCGGCTTGAACCTGATCGTCGTGGTCGGTGTTGGCTGCGGTCTGTTCATGCTGCTTCTCTGGCTGCGCCGACCTCAGGAGTCCGACCCTTTCGTGATGGCTCTCGACGAATCGGGAAAACTCGACGCCGAGCTCGAAGCGCGCGTCGCGCAGAAGCGTGCCGAATTGCAGGAGAACTATCGGCGTATGCAAGAGATGGAGCGGCAGCAAGCCATGGTCGAAGAGCGTCAGCGAATCATGCGCGACATACACGACGGTATCGGCGCGCATCTGATTTCCACCCTGAGCCAGGTCGAGCATGGCTGGTTGTCGCCGGCGGAAGTGGCTGCGGCGCTGCGCGAATGCATCGACGACCTGCGACTCACCATCGACTCACTGGAGCCGACCGACGACGACCTCCTCGCGGTACTGGGGAACCTGCGCTACCGGCTCGAGCCGCGACTCAAGAAGTGCGGGATCCAGCTCGACTGGCAGGTGCAGGACGTGCCCAAGCTAGCCTGTCTCGATCCGAAGAACGTTCTGCATATCCTGCGCATCCTGCAAGAGGGCTTCACCAACATCCTGAAGCACGCGGATGCCAACCGGGTGAGTGTCGAAACGGGTGTCGACCACGGCAACGTGTTCGTTCGCGTCAGGGACAATGGCCACGGCTTCGCAGGCGACCATTCGGGACGTGGACTCGCCAGCATGAAGCGCCGCGCTCAAACCATCGGAGGGCAGCTCGACATTCAGCCCTCCCCGGCGGGGACGACCCTCAACCTGCTACTCCCCGCTTCATAGTCCGGACGCGTCCGCATTGCTCCTCCGCGGGCTCGGTATCGGGCCGCTTGTTTGTCCAAACGGTCGCCGCTGGCTGGAGGGGGCGCGTTGCCGACCGCGTATACCATGATCTCGGGATACGTGTTCGTGTTCGCGGGATTCCACCCATTGCATCGTCATCCTATGCTCGGATCTGGAAGGCAGGTAACGGCTTGCCTTATCTGAACCCGAAATGGGGGGCGTCATGATTACTCGAGCAGAACGGATTCTCTCGGTCTCGCGCACGGCCATGCTGGCGGCAGGGCTGGGTGTAGTGCTGACCTCTGCGCAGCCCAGTGCGGCCGAGGACTTGCCCAAGCAAGGCAGCTTTGCCGTGACCTACACCGCAGCGGGGACCTTCACGCACACCATCGACCTCGGCGACGGGACGAAAGTCATCGCCTATGACCAGCGCCTGATCGCGACCAACGACTCCGGCCAAGGCCTATTTCACAACGCAACGGCGGACTGCATTGGTGTGAGGGGGGGCGACGCTAGAAGCGGTTACTGCGTATTCACTGACAAGGACGGCGACAAGTTCGTCGAGCCCTGGAGCATTGCTCCCGGCACAAAGAAGGGAACGGCCACGCTTGGGCTCGGGACCGGCAAGTATAAGGGCATCGAGGGTAACCTCGAGTGGGAGATCGTCACCAGCCTTCCCGCGGCGACGGGCACCTATAACGTCATAGGAAAGAAACGGGGCACCTACCGGTTGCCTTGATTTCGGGCCGCGTGCTCCGTTAACGAAGCGCGTACCACCATGCAGCCAGAGGAGGTCGAGATGAAACAAGTTTCCAAGAGAGTGAACTTCGTGCGGGTCTGCGGTGCAACATTGCTGGCGGCGTTCGCCGCCACGGCGTTCGGTCATGACGATGATCAGAACCGGACGGACAAGCCGCTCGTCTGGGTGGATTCGAAGGGCAAGACTATCGGCAGGGCAGTGGGTGAGCATGGGGTGCAGATCAAGATCGATGGGTTAGTGCTAATCGTTCCTGTCGGAAACAGTGTCGTTTGCCCCGGTACACCGGACACCTGCAAGATTAACCTCGACGTGACCTGGGGCGGTGACTTCTCGATTGTCTTATTCACTGATAAGAATTGCGGAGGCGACGCGTACATAGGCACACCGACGCAGCCGGGGTCGGCCAGAGCAGTAACTGTCGTGGGCAATACCCTTTACATCGGCGTGAATTCTTCTTACTCCCTGGTCCCGATCTCGAGTCAACGATCGCCCTTGAACGGGTGCTTCAATTTCGGCAACAGTTTTCCTCTGCTTGCCACGAAGGCCAAGACACCGACGCGTGATGTCCGGACGCTGGGATTCAAGCCTCCCTTCTATCTGAAATAAACCCCGCGCCTGCACTGGAGGATGCCGTTGAACGGCGTCCTCCGTGAGAGGTATTCAATCGGTAATCCCGGCGCGCTCATCGTAAGAACGGGGGGGCGAACCCGTTGCCGATCGGTCGATGCGCGTCGGACTCTTTCCGACAAGGAGGGAGCCATGAAAAGGATCGTCAACGCATTCATCGCCGCAGTCGTGGTCGGCTGGACGTTACTGGCCGGCGCGCACGACGTGGAAGTCGTCCTCTACCCCACGATCGGCCCCTGTAATTCCGCTTGGCCCGGGTGGCTCACGTACGGGGCATGACCGGAAGCCTCACTTGCCGTTCCGGGACCTCTGAGTGCGCCTTCCCTATAGGGGGTGCGCGTCGGGTCGGCTGCATCGCTTGCCGTCCCATCGCGCCTGCTAAACGAATAAATGCTTCCATGCTCCGTCTTCCGCCCGGACTATGCACTACCTTCAAGCTCCGGGCGCTGGCTTGGCTGATAGTTTGGCATCGTGACAGACGGCGCTTTTCGGCGCGGGTCGCGACATATCGGATCACTCACGGCAAGGCATTCACTTGAGGCCGGTGTCGGCGCTCCTTATGAAGGTCGGCTAGCTAGCACGAAGGTCGTATTGCAGTCCGGCAACATGAACGCGCACGTAGGACTGGCGTCGAACTTTGAAATCAAAGGAGGCCAATCATGATGCGCTTGCGTATGGTGTGTTTCATATTGGCATTGGTATGCACCCCCGCGGCTCATGGGCAGGAGTGTTCAGGCGGCGCCGACGGAGGTATGGACGCCACCGGAAACCAATGTAACGCGCCCAGGAATTACGTCCACGTACCTGCTCCGCCGCCTCCTGCACGGTTACGCGCCGGATCGGCCGAGCCGGTACGCTCAACCCAGGTGCCCCTGAGCCATGCTCGCCTCCAACCATCGGAGGGCCGAAAATCAAGCAAACTCAGGAGTCCGCACACGCAGCCATGTTCCTGAACAGTCGGTCGACCATCGCCTCGGACTGGATTAGGGGACGGGCATTGCGCCTACTGCCCCTATCGCACGGCGAATGAACGTTCCATGCCCCGTCTCCCGCCCGGGCCTTGCACTCCCTTCAACCTCCGGGCGCGGGCTTGGCTGATTGGCGTAACCTTTGCCGCCGCGAGCGTCTCGGTGGCCGCGCACGCTTCACCCCGCCTACGCTGTCAGATCGAGCAGGGGGAAGTTTCGCAAGTTCTGGAATTCGCGCCGGTGGCCGATCCCTATCGAGTCAAAGCCATCGATGTCGGCGAGCATTTTCGCTTCAAGGCGGTGGTGGCCGGCGACGAGCGCCATGTCGATTACATCAAGCTCTACACGTACTCCAGGAATCACCGGCAAGCCGTGTTGCTGCATGAGGCCCAATATCGGTCACCTCAAGCCCACGGCATTTCCTCGCCCGCCGCGCTGACTGGGACACAGCGTCTGTACTCGCCACCGTTGGGACGGGAACTCTCCTATGGCTGCGCCTTGGTCGAGGTCGAACCGTGAACGGCAGGTGCACGCTAGCGCTGGTGGTTGTCGTGTTCGTGGCGATTTCTCAATGTGCCGTGGCCGAGAGTATCGCGCAGGCGGAAGCGACCGTCTCCGTCGTTTTCGTCGGGGACGTGATGCTCGCGGGAACGCCAGGCAGGGTCGTCACACGCGGCGGCGACCCGTTCGCCCACTTCGCCGCGATCCTGGATAGGGCGGATATTCGGGTGGGAAATCTGGAATGTGTCGTCGCATCCGGCGGAGCCGCTGAAGCAGGCAAGCCGTACACGTTCCGCGCCCATCCGCGCGTTGCGCGAGTCCTCAAACGGCATTTCGATGCCGTCAGTCTCGCAAACAATCATTCCGGCGACTACGGCCCGACGGCCTTCGAGGAAATGCTCGATCTGCTTCAGAAGCGCGGTATCGGCTATTTCGGCGGTGGTCGCGATTTGGCGCAAGCCCACGCTCCCTTGCTGATCGAGCGCAAAGGCCTGCGCATCGCCCTGCTCGGCTACAACGAATTTTTCCCGCGCAGTTTCGAGGCTGACGCGGACAAACCCGGCATCGCCTGGAGCGAGGACGAACAGGTTAGCCTGGACATCGTCGATGCACGCGCCCGTCTTGGCGCCGATATCGTCATTCCGTTCATGCACTGGGGTTTGGAATACCACCGTGTCCCCAGTCCGCGCCAACGGCAACTAGCGCGGTTGATGATCGACGCCGGAGCCGACGCCGTCGTCGGCGCGCACCCGCATGCGATCCAGGGGATCGAGGCTTACCGCGGGAAGCCGATCGTGTACAGCCTCGGCAACTTTGTTTTCGATGGGTTTAAGGACGACGCCAGCAACACTGGTTGGCTGCTGCGTCTGGAACTGGATCGCGAGGGTGTGCGCCACTGGCAAATCGTCGTCGCGCATATCGACCGTCAGGGGATTCCGCATCCCTTGCCTGCTCAGGCCAATTCGCGCGAATAGTTCGCTTCCTCCACTCCGTCGCTGCCGGCGGCTTGCCCGAGAACTCGCACAGGTGAGAGTTTGCCATCGCAACATGGGCCGCTCTCAGATCGGGTCGCGACATCTACGAATCACTCACGGCAAAGCATCCGCGTGAGGCCGGTGGCAGCGATGGTTACGCCGGTGGGCCTAGTCCGTCTTGCTAATTTCGACCGTTACCGTGAACGGCAATAATCGAATCCGCACGGTAGAGCGGGCAATGGGATGCTTCACACAGGGAGGGTCATGCGACTGAGGGTCGTGAACCCTCAGGGCAGGATGCGCCACTTTGAGTGCACGTCATTGGCGGCACGATAGCCAATGCGACTCCGATCTCCTTGATCCGGAAAATATCGACCATGGCCGAGCTGTTGCTGTATCTCGCACTTGGAGTCGCCGGTGGCTTCCTTGCTGGCCTGCTCGGCATCGGTGGCGGATTCGTCGTCGTGCCTGGGTTGCTGGCGGTTTTCATCGCACATCACTTTCCCGAGTCGATGGCGATGCCGTTGGCGGTCGGCACTTCGCTTGCCACCATTCTTTTCACCTCCGTTTCCAGCGTGAGGGCGCACCATGCGCGCGCTGCGGTCGATTGGCGGGTGCTTCGCCGAATGGCGCCCGGAGTGGCGGTGGGGGCAGGGCTCGGCGCGACCCTTGCCGGGCACGTGCCCAGCGAAAGTCGCGCGGAGTGCAAGGTGCCTTGTGCAACGCAGTTTCTGTGTGCCATGTGATCATGAACGAACTCTACGCGATCCTGCTCTCTTGGGCGGTCACGCTATCCGGTTACCCGATGCCGGACCAGCCGGCGGAAGTCATGGCCGTTTCCCATGCCTACCTGGTCGACCGCGCGTGCAACGGGCGCGAATGCAAGGTGATGGGGTGGTTTCCGCCGGGACGCACGATCTACGTGGACGAGCGTCTCAATCCGCACGACAGCCTCCTCGCCGCGTCGATCGTAGTGCATGAGATGGTGCATCACCTGCAGCACGAGGCAGGGCGCATCGAGCCCGCGAAGTGGAGCTGCGAGAACGCCATCGCGCTCGAGCGCGAGGCGTATGCAGTGCAGCGGGAGTTCCTGCTGCGCTACGGCGTGTATCAACCGGTCGGCGTCAGCATGCATCGGGTCGGATGCGAGCTCACGCGGAGCGACGATTCGAATCCTGGGACCGGCATGGCGTCCGAAGTGCCGTGAACCCTTGCGGCGGCGACCCCGACGTCGGGTAGGAGCGGCGAGTAGGGCGGAGATTGATCAAACGTACCCAATCGGTACCCGCGAGGCGGTTAGGCTGACATCAGATCGGTCGGACTTCTCATTGGCCGGTTCAAAGAGAAGAGGCGGGATGCGTAGGGGTAAAGCCATAAATGCCAAGGGTCCGCCGTCCCCATCCCCACATTCCCGCGTCTGCACCAATCGTCGTAACGAACGGAGAAGGTGATGAACAAATCGATATAAGGAGGCGTTATGTATTTGAACTCTGTTCTAAAAGGTCTGATTGTGGGTACGGCGGTGTCCCTATCGCTGTTGCTGTCACAGTTGAGCTATGCCCAAGAGCTTAATTCCTTCAGATCGTGGAATTATCCCGATCGTTACATTCGCCATCGACTCTCTTTGGGTTACATCGATGTAATCGTCGCTAGCGACAAGCTGGGAAGGGAAGACGCAACGTTTCGACTTGTTCCAGGGCTGGCAGGCAGATGCAATTCATTCGAATCGGTCAACTATCCAGGCCATTTTTTGAGACATCAGGACTTTAGATTGAAGTTGGCAAAGCAGACCGATGACCAGCTTTTCAAGGAAGATGCCACATTCTGTGTTGTAAGGGGGCTTGCCAGTTCTGACGGCCGCTCATTCGAGTCTGTCAATTTTTCCAAGCACTACATACGGCATTCCAACTTCGAACTCTGGCTAGCCAAGTCTGACGAAAGTCCATTATTCAAGAAGGATGCAACATTCATCATCTCGCCGGCTCTGACGTTGCATCCTCCTCCAGCCAAGTTCGATTAGCAGTAGCGATGCCTAACTTGGCGCTGGAGAGGGACGCCGCAAGAAGCGCGGCGCCCCTCAGCTTGGTGCGTTACACCTACAGCCTCCGCGATGTCTCGAGCACGGTGAACGTCGCCGTGGATCTGACCCGCCGGGGTACGTATACGCCATTGCCTCACCACCCACTTCGGCCATTCCGGCCGTACATGGATGGACCGCTGAGGGTGCCCGACGTAGGGGGCCTTGCGCGGTTTCGCGCGTGGGACCTCGGGAGTAAGTCTGCCGCGGCGCGCAAAGTGACCGAGTGTGAGGAACACTCTGCGGAGGGTTTCCTTCTTTCGGTTCCCCTCGCTCAGACCCGACGAGGTTTCGTTGGGGCGGGAAGTCTAATGCGAGGCGAATTCGGGACGGTTCGCCATACGTACCCGATCGGTACCTGCGCCAGGTTTATTTTGCGTACAGCCGCACATTCCAAACGGCTTGAGACAGTCGAATGGGTTCGACCACAACCGGAGGAGAAGATCATGCAACGCAAACATGGAAAGGCGATCCTGCTCACGCTGGGTCTGGCCGTCTCAATGTCGGTGGCCCAGGCGGCGGAGAAAACGCTCGAGTTTCAACTGGTGTCGAAGGCGCTTGATCCGCAAACACTCGACGCGCCAAACATCGAGAACCAGACGATCATGCAGTCGAAGGGGTTCGGGGTTGCGGTCTTCAAGGACGGACGGGTGGGCACGAAGGACTACATCTTCACGCGCGATGCCAACAAGGGGGTCGGCACGCTCGTGGGCTACAGCACCTATTACTTTGACGAAGGTTCCGTCACGGCGCGCTTTACGGCTACCATTGGTGGTCCGCAGGGCACGCACGGGGACTACAAGATTACAGGGGGTACCGGCGCCTACGCAGGAGCCACCGGAACAGGCACCTTCGACAGCGTCCCCAATCCATTCAAGAACGCGAATCTGTACAAGGCCAAGCTTCAGATCATCACACCCTGATTTGCGCGAAACCGGGTCAACTTCATTTCTGCCAAGGAGGGCGTTATGAACAGGAGACATTTTGTGGCAGCGGCGCTTGCGGCTGCTCTAGCGGGTACGTTCAGCCCTCTTGCTCGAAGCGAGCCACCCGTTTCGGATCTGATGCCGGCCGACGTGAAGTGGAAGGACTCGCCGTTTCCGGGCGTGCAAACGGCCGTCATCTCCGGAGATCCGACGCAAGCCGGGCTCTACGTCGTTCGCGCGAAATACGCGGCCGGAGGCAAGGTCATGCCGCACACCCATCCGGATACCCGCTACGACACCGTGCTGTCGGGCGAGCTGTACTTCGGTTTCGGCGAGACCTTCGACCCGAGCAACAGCGAAGCTCTATCCGGCGGGCGCGCAGATCACGGTGCCCGCGAACATGCCGCATTTCGCGTGGGCGCAAGAGTGGCGAGGCCGTCCTGCAGGAGGTGGGGATCGGTCCGTCCGGGACCGCAGCCTACAAGAAATAGGGGACTCAGCTTCGGCCGCGGGAGCGGGGTCGACCCGATGCTCAGGCCCGCGCTGCCCGTGCCGCTGCGGTGATCGCGTCCGCCCGTAGCGATCCTCCCCGCGCTCAGCCGTCGGCGCGCGATACGAGTGGAAACCGCTCTGGATGGCGAATGGAATCGACTGCGAGGTCGATGTCGAGGTCGGGCCAATACAGGTGATGCGCCTGCGGTCGCTCGACGTGAAGCAGCTTTGCGATTGACGCGTCCTTGAACCAAGGAAACTCCGAAAATGGGACGAAAAGCTCTTCTTCTCCCAGCAATAGCCAGAAGCCGTGCCCAGACACGTTCGTCACCTCAACGTCCAAAGTGCTTACGCCACGCATCGCGAATGAGATTCCGGTGTACCTCGATGAGCTTCTGCGCCGCGCGCAGCTGCCGTTGATCCAAGCCATAATTCTGGCGCGTTGAAGGGGAAACCATCGCGCCCGCCGAGCGCATACGCTTCCCAACGCGACCAGTACGCTTTCGCATCGGCGTCGAACGTGTTCGCGACCCCGAGCAAGGATTCCGGGTCGTCGCCGCTCGCGTAGCGTGTGCGCGTGCCGGCGCGGCAGGCATATTCCCACTCCGCCTCGGTCGGCAAGCGATAGGTCACGCCTTCCCTCGCGGTGAGCCACCGGGCGAGTGCCACGGCGTCGTTCCACGTCACGTTGAGCACGGGATGATCGTCGCCCTGTGCGAATCCGGGATTGCGCCAGGAATACTTCGGGTCGCGTCCCTCGAAAGCGTCGCCGCGCGCCGATCTGGCAGGATCGTACGCGGGGTTATATCCGTAGCCCCCGGTGCCGTCGGCGATCGATTCCGGTACGTAACCCGAGGCTTCCAGAAATTTCCGGAACTGCTCGACCGTGACCTCGTATTGCCCGAGGTAGAAGGGCCGCGTGATGCGCACCCGGTGCACGGGTGCCTCATCGAACAGCTCGACGAAGCGCCTGTGTTCGTATTGGGGATAAGCCTTCGCCAGGGACTCGGGCGTCTCGTCGCTACCCATGAAGAATTCCCCTAGCCGGCACGAGAACGAAGTTCATGCCGAGGGAGTTTTCGAGGTGCCGAGGATGGGGATCGGTTCCGGATGCACAGAGTGTCGGGACAACGGCAAGGAGGACGAGAGACAGCGCTGACGCGCTCAGCGGATGTGGCAAGACGCTCTTCATGTCGCCTGCGACGAGCTCAGACCCGACTTTGACAGTTCTTGGCCACATTTGGGCCGATGGTCTTCGTAAGTTGTTGATTCGTGGAGTTGGCGACGCCCGTACGCCGCCAAATCCCTAGATACATGGATTGCCTGATATGGCTTGACTGCTGGGGTATGCGGTCCCTAGCATTGGGCACATGTACCTGCGTGAGTCCAAGCAGCGGCGCGCCAACGGCAGCGTGGTGACCTACCTGCAGCTTGCCGAGAACACCTGGAATCCCGAGAAGCGACGCGCCGAGACGCACATCCTGTGCAACTGCGGGCGTGCCGATGACGAGGCGGTGATCGAGCGGCTGCGCCGCTTGGCCCGAAGCATCCTGCGCCGCTGCTCGCCCGAAGAGATCGTGGCCGCTGGCCGCGACTGGCGCCTGCTGTGCGCCTGGCCCTACGGCGATGCGTATGTGCTGCAGGCGCTGTGGGATCGGCTGGGCATCGGGCAGATTCTGAACGCTCAGGCCGGTGCCCGGCGGCTCGGCTTCCAGGTCGAGCGCGCACTGTTCGCGATGGTGGCCAACCGCGCCTGCGCACCGGCCTCCAAGCTCTACTGCTACGAGCAATGGCTGAAGGAAGACGCGCGCATCCCCGGCACCGAGGGCTTGGCGTTGCAGCACCTGTACCGGGCGATGGACTTCCTGGAGGCGAACAAGGAAGCGATCGAGCGGGAGATCTTCTTTCGCGTGGCCGACCTGTTGAACCTGGACGTGGAGGTGATCTTCTACGACACCACCTCGCTGCACTTCGAGATCGACGAAGAGGATGTGGGCGCCGGCGCCGATGACGTGATGCACGGTAGTCGCGCGGCCGGGCGCAAGCGCTACGCCGCGCCGCGCAAGCGCGGGCATTCGAAGAACGGCCGCAGCGATGCACCGCAGATCGTGATCGGGCTGGCGGTGACCCGAGAAGGCTTTCCGGTGCGCCACTGGGTGTTCCCGGGCAACACCGTGGATGTGACCACGGTGGCGAAGGTGAGGGCGGACTTGAAGGGCTGGCAGCTCACGCGCTGTCTGTTCGTGGGTGATGCCGGCATGGTCTCGGCGGCGAACTTCCAGGCGCTTGCACGTGCGGGCGGTAAGTACCTCATGTGCATGCCGGTGCGCGTGGGCGCGGAGGTGGCCGAGTCGGTGCTCGCGCGCCCGGGCCGTTACCAGACGGTTGCCGAGAACCTGCAAGTCAAGGAGGTGACGGTCGGCGAAGGCACGCGCGCGCGCCGCTACGCGGTGTGCTTCAACCCGCAGGAGGCGGCGCGCCAGAAGGCTGTCAGCGATCGGCATATTGGAGCCACTCCGTGATCGGCATATTGGAGCCAGGTGAGGCAAAGACGGGCATCTCGAACTGAGCGCGTTACCGCTACCCTTTCGGACTTTTGTCCAGAGGGAGAACCGCGGTGGGGCGTAGGAGAATCGAGATGTTCCAGTATCGAGCGGTCCTGGTGCGCTTGCGCCAGGGCGATTCCGACCGCGATATTGCCCGGGCGCGGTTGATGGGCCGGCCGAAGGTGGCAGCGCTGCGGGCGCTGGCCACGCAGCAGGGCTGGCTCGCCCCCGACACGCCGCTGCCCGAGGACGGCGAGATCGCGGTGGTGATCGGCCAGGCGCGCCGGGCGCGCAGCACGATTTCCACGGTCGAGCCGTTTCGCGATGTGGTGGCGCGCTGGGCCGAGCAGGGTGTGGGTGGTGTCGCGATCCACGCTGCGCTGTGTCGCGAGCATGGGTACAGCGGCAGCTACTCGGCGGTGCGGCGCATGCTCGCCGCGCTCAACGCGGCGCGGCCGCCGCAGGCCACGGTGCGGCTGCAGTTCGCGCCCGGCGAAGCAGCGCAGGTCGATTTCGGTGCCGGGCCGCTGCTGCTCGATCCCGCTCGTAGCGAGCTGCGCCGTACCTGGGCGTTCGTGATGACGCTGTGCTTCTCGCGCCATCAGTACGTCGAGTTCGTGTGGGAGCAGACGGTGGCTACCTGGCTCGGCTGTCACCGCCGCGCCTTCGAATGGTTCGCCGCCGTTCCGGCGCGGGTCATTATCGACAACCCCAAGTGCGCTATCACTCGCGCCTGTGCCCGCGATCCGCTGGTGCAGCGCGCCTACGCCGAGTGCGCGGAAGGGTACGGTTTCAAGATCGACCCGTGTCCGCCCGCCGATCCGGCGAAGAAGGGCGTCGTCGAGCGCGGGGTCGGCTATGTCAAGGGTAACTTCCTGCCGACCCGCAGCTTTCGCGATCTCGCCGATCTCAATGCCCAAGTCCGGCAATGGGTGATGACGGAAGCGGGGGTGCGTATCCACGGCACTACCCGCACGCAGCCACTCGCGCTGTTCGCCGTCGAGAAACGGCTGCTGCGCGCCTTGCCGGCGATCGCGCCCGATCTTGGCACCTGGAGTGGCGTGCGCGTGCATCGCGATTGCCACGTCCAGTTCGACCGCTGCTTCTACTCGGTACCGTTCACCTTGATCGGCCAGGCGCTGTGGCTGCGGGCCACCGACACCGCCGTGGCGATCTATCAGGACTATCGGCAGGTCGCGGTGCATCCGCGGGGCCGCAAACCCGGGCAACGCTTCACCGTCCGCGATCACCTGCCGCCGCAGGCGCAAGCCTACTTCGCCCACGACCGCCACTGGTGCCTGCAGCAAGCCACGGCAGTGGGTCCCGCCTGCGCGCAATTGGTCGACCAACTGCTCGCCGATCGCATCGTCGAGAGGCTACGCGCCGCGCAAGGTGTGCTGCGCTTGGCCGAACGCTACGGCAACGCCCGGCTGGAAGCCGCGTGCGCCCGGGCGCTCGCTCACGACAGCCCGTTCTACCGCACCGTCAAGACCATTCTCGCCGGCGGCTTCGATCAACAACCGCTGCTGCATGTCCCCGCATCGGCGCGCGCGTACGGTACCAGCGCACGCTTTGTCCGCGACGCCGAGACCCTGTTCGGCGTCGATCCCACCCTGCTGCACTGAATCCCACCCCGGAGGCATCACCGATGAACCCCGTTCCCGAGCTCGTTCCCTATCTCAAACAACTGCGCCTGTCTGGCATCCTCGATTCGCTCGAGGCACGTAATCGCCAAGCCCTCGACGGCAAGCTCGCCTACACCGAGTTCCTGGCGCTGTTGATCGAGGATGAGGTTGCCCGGCGCGAACAAAAGAAGTTCGCCCTGCGTTTGCGCCGTGCCGCCTTCCGCGCCAGCAAGACCCTCGATCAGTTCGACTTCGAACGCCTGCCGCAACTCAATCGCGCCCTGGTGCACGAGCTCGCCACCGGCCGTTACCTCGACGAGCGCGTCCCCGTGCTCATCGTCGGACCGTGTGGCACCGGGAAGTCGCACCTCGCGCAGGCCCTCGGCCACTGCGCCATCCGCCAGGGCGTCGACGTGCTGTTCACCACCTGCGCGCAACTGGTCGCCGCCATGAACGCCGCCCGCGCCACCGGTACCTACGAGCGCAAACTCGCCAGCCTCGCCCGCATTGCGCTACTCGTGATCGACGACTTCGGCCTCAAGCCGCTGCGTCCACCCGCCGATGAAGATCTGCACGATCTGATCGCCGAACGTTACGAAACCACTGCCACGATCGTTACCAGCAACCTCGACTTCACCGAGTGGGATCAAGCCTTCCCCGCCAACCGACTGCTGGCCTCGGCGACCCTGGATCGGCTACGCCACAACGCCTACTGCCTGGTACTCGACGGGCAGTCGTATCGGGCGCCGAAACTCGCCCCTACGGCCAACAAAATCAAGGTTGCCAATACGTCCAAAACCACCCATTCTTAACCACGCCGGGATGCCCGTCTTACCCCTCCGAAACTGGCTCCATTATGCCGATCATCCCCGGCTCCTTTATGCCGATCCGCGACAAAGGCGCACCGCGAGCAGCTCCTGACCGAGCTCGAGGCGGAGCTCGAGAGCCTGCGCCCGGTCCTTGGCGAGGCGCACAGCAAGCGGGTCTGCGCCCTGCGCTCCAGTGCCCGCTACGGGCGCTATCTGAAACAGACCCGGTCGGGGCTGACGATCGATCGCCAAGCCGTGGCAGCCGCCGAGCGGCTGGATGGCAAGTTCGTCGTCCACAGCAACGACGACACGCTCTCGGCGGCCGACATGGCGCTTGGTTACAAGCAACTGCAGCGGGTGGAAGAAGCCTGGCGCAGCATGAAGAGCGGACTCAGGCTGCGCCCGGTGTTTCACTGGGCCCCGCATCGCATCCACGCTCACGTCGCCATTACAGTGCTGGCGCTGCTGCTCGAGCGCGTGGCCGAGCACGCCTGCGCCGATACTTGGCGCAATATCCGGGACGATCTCGCATCCAGCTCGCGCAATTGTTGAGCCCCCACGGGCGCGTCTGGCAGGTCACCGAGCCCACCCCGAACGCCGCCAAGAGACTGAAATCACTGCAAATAAAGCCGCCGCCCCCGATCCTGAGCCTCGCCTGAGGCCGCCTTCGGCCTAGATACACACCCGTTCCGACCACCGTCCGGAAAACCGCGTCCCGCGCGGCTTCCAGAGGTTATGTGACTAGCAAGTGTCAAAGTCGGGTCAGACGGTTCTCAAGCCCGCGCCGCCCGCTCCGTCGCGGCGACGGCGCCCGCCTCGTACCACTCCTTGCTCGCGTTCACCACCTTCACCACCAGCAGCATTACCGGCACTTCGATCAGTACGCCGACCACTGTCGCGAGCGCTGCGCCGGACTGAAAGCCGAAAAGACTGATCGCGGCGGCTACCGCGAGCTCGAAAAAGTTGCTCGCGCCGATCAGTGCCGACGGACCCGCTACGCAGTGCGCGACACCGAGCCTGCGATTGAGCAGGTAGGCCAAGCCCGAGTTGAAGAAGACCTGGATCAGGATAGGGACTGCCAGCATCGCGATCACGAGGGGCTGGTTCAGAATGGCTTCGCCCTGGAAGGCGAAGAGGAGGACGAGGGTGGCGAGAAGCGCGGTGAGCGACAGCGGCTGGATGCGCGCGAGGGTCGACCGGTAGGTTTCCTCGCCCCGCGCGAACAGCATCTTGCGCAGCGCCTGCGCGATGATCACCGGGATCACGATGTACATCACCACGGACACGAAGAGCGTGTCCCACGGCACGGTGATCGCCGAGATGCCGAGCAGCAGCCCGACGATGGGCGCGAAGGCGAACACCATGATCGTGTCGTTGAGCGCAACCTGACTCAGCGTGAAGTGCGGTTCGCCCTTCGAGAGATTGCTCCAGACGAACACCATCGCCGTGCATGGGGCGGCCGCGAGCAGGATCAGCCCGGCGATGTAGCTGTCGATCTGATCGGCGGGCAGGTACGGCGCGAAGACGTGACGGATGAAGATCCAGCCGAGCAGCGCCATCGAGAACGGCTTCACCGCCCAGTTCACGAAGAGTGTCACGCCGACGCCGCGCCAGTGCTGCTTCACTTCGTGCAGCGCGCCGAAGTCGATCTTCATGAGCATCGGAATGATCATCACCCAGATCAGCAGCCCGACCGGAAGATTCACCTTGGCGACTTCCATCCCCCCGACCGCCTGGAAGAATCCGGGCGCCATCTGGCCGAGCGCGATTCCCGCGACGATGCACAGCCCCACCCAGAGCGTGAGCCAGCGCTCGAAGAAGCCCAGCCCGCTTCCAGACTGAGCCTTCGCCACCCCCTCGCACGAAGCGCTCACGCCGCGGGTGCCTCGTGACGCGTCGTGCCGATGTCGTCGAGCTTCTTCTGCAGGGCGAGCCGATCGAGCTTGTCGAAGGGCAGGTTCATGAAGATGTTGATACGGTTCTGCAGGTGTGTGTAGGCGCGAAAGAAGGCACGGCGCTTGTCTTCGTCGGTGCCTTCCACGGCTGCAGGATCCTCGACGCCCCAGTGTGCGGTCATCGGCTGGCCGGGCCACACCGGGCAGACCTCACCCGCGGCGTTATCGCAGACGGTGAAGACGAAGTCGAGGCCCGGGGCGCCAGGTTGGGCAAATTCGTCCCACGCCTTGCTGCGGAGGCCCGTGGGGTCGACGCGGTGCTTCTGCAGCAGTTCGAGCGCGAAGGGATTGACGGTCCCCTTCGGATGGCTGCCGGCCGAGAAGGCGCGATACTTCCCTCGTCCCGCGGCATTGAGATAGGCCTCAGCCAGGATGCTGCGCGCGGTATTGCCCGTGCAAAGAAAGAGGACGTTGTAGGTGCGTTGCTCGGTCATCGAACTTCTCTCCGTCTGTGGGGAAAAGGGTCAGGCGCGACGGCGCGGCGCGGGGAAGGGGACCTTCACGGCGTCGACCGCCGGCGCGCAGCAGGCCGAAGCCTTGGGCTCGCTCGCCGCGGGCACGTCGTCTTCGCCGAACATAGGGATGGTGTCCAGGCTATGGAAGGATTCCCACGCGAGCCCCTGCGGGTCCACCGTCCAATGTTTATTCGACCGTGCATAGCAGCAGGCGGCCTGCTCCTGGGTGACCGCGGGGAGCGCGGCGGCGTCGAGGCGGTGGTGCAGTTCGTCGAGCTCTTCGTCGCTCTCTGCCTGGATACCCAGATGATCGAGACCTGCGTGGCGACCGCGGGTCGATATGGCAAAGTTCACGCGCGGATCGTCCAGCATCCACTTCGCGTAGTCGGGTTTCAGCACGCTCGGCTCGGCCGCGAAGAGGGCTCGGTAGAAAGCCACGCTCGCGTCGAGGTCCGCGACGGCGAGGTGGACATGGAATCGCTTCATGGGAATGGGATCCTTGAGTGGAGTAGATAGGCTACACAAAGTTTACGTTTCTAATATTATCGAAATGTGTCAGCGTGTCAAAGTCGGGTTGAGCGGGTACTCGTGCGCGGTTGATGGCGGTCAGGACTGCGGCCGGGGGCGCGTCGGTCGATGGACATGTGCCTGGAACTATCGATCTTGGCGCTGGAGCGCCTGGCTGCTGTGGCGGGGTCGAGTGGTAGCAGTACCATCGATTGGGGCACCGGATGCATGCCGGATCGAGAACGCTGATGGCATAACAGCAAGCGTTTGGCGCCCGTAGCGACCCGGCCAGCAAACGTTGCCGCACTGGCGGCAGGTGACTGGTAAAACGCGCATCCACCACTCTGCCACGCACGGTGGTGACTCACCCGGTCTGCCCGGCGTCCGCAGCATGCAATGCGTACACGAGAAGCGCCAGACAACTATGTCAACAGCGCCTTGATTTCATCCACCGACAGCACCTTGCCGGTGCTCTTGACTTCGCCGTTCACCGTCAGCGCCGGCGTGGTCATGACCCCGGCGTCGATGATGGCGTTGATGTCGGTCACCTTCTCCACTTGATAGTCCAAGCCGAGCGCCTGGGCCGCGGCGGCAGCGTGTTCGCCGAGCGCGACGCATTTCGAGCAACCTTTGCCGAGCACTTGAAACTTGATCATGGTCATGGTCTTCACTCCTCTATGGATAAAACGTACCGAACACCACGCCGGTGAAGGTCGCCATGACCACCACCAGCGAGCAATAAACGACGGTCTTCTGCGTGCCAAGAATGCTGCGAATGACCAGCATGCTCGGCAACGAGAGCGCCGGCCCCGCCAATAGCAGCGCGAGCGCGGGCCCCTTGCCCATGCCGGAGCCGAGCAGGCCCTGCACGATCGGAACCTCGGTCAGGGTGGCGAAGTACATGAAGGCCCCCGCCAGCGCCGCCAGTAGGTTCGACAGAAGTGAATTCCCTCCGACCGCCGCGCTCACCCATTCGGACGGAATGATGCCTTCGTGACCGGGACGCCCCAGCAGGAAGCCCGCTAGCAGTACCCCGCCCAAGAGCAGCGGGAGGATCAGCTTGGCGAAACCCCAGGTCTGGCTCAGCCACTCTTCCCCATCGTCAGGCTGGAAAGCAGCGGCCAGCGTCAAGCCGATCACGGCCGCGCTGAATGCCAGTTCGGGATGCTGCGGAAAAACGCCGGCGAGGAGGGTGACGACCCCGACGGTCGCCGCCAGCGGCTGCCATTTCCACCGCCAGCGCCAGACCAGCAGCCCGGCCAGACCGATGCCCGCCACCGCGGTGAGCGGCCATTTCCAGGCAAAGATCGCGTGCCACACCGCGCTGTCCTCGGCGCTGGCCGGCGCCCAGTTGGCGAATACCAGCACCGCAACCTGCAAGGCGAAGAACGCAGCGGTGTCGCCCAGCGGGCGACCGCCCTCAGCAGTACCCACCACGAAACCCTTCTGGCTCGCCGCCCGCGCGCGCTCGTCGCGGCGATAGATCATCTGCATGAGCAGCCCGATCACCAGAGCGAAGCCTACCGCTCCAACGGCCCGCGCCACGCCGAGCTCCATCCCCAGAATCTTGGCGGTCAGCACGATGGCGAGCACGTTGATCGCCGGGCCGGAGTACAAGAATGCGACCGCCGGTCCCAGCCCCGCGCCGCGCCGGTAGATGCCGCCGAAGAGCGGCAGCACGGTGCAGGAACAGACCGCCAGGATCGAACCCGACACCGAGGCCACGCCGTAGGCGGCCGTTTTATTCGCTTCGGGGCCGAGGTATTTCATCACCGCGTCCTGGCTGATGAATACTGCAATCGCTCCGGCAATGAAGAAGGCCGGCACCAGACAGAGCATCACGTGCTCGCGGGCGTACCAGTTCAGCAACGCCAGCCCTTCCAGGATGGCGTTGTCGAAGCGCGCCGTCCCCGTCGGCATGAAAAAGACCAGCAGGAATACGGCGACGATGCCGGCCAGCCATTTGAACTCGGTCGGATTGCTTTGCAAGGCCTGCTTGCCTCGATCCAGCCAGCCGCCGAAGGTCGTCGGTGTTTCGCTTGTTACAGTGGTTTGCATCTTCAGCTCCTGCACGCCCTCTCAGGCTCGACTGTCACGCCAGCGGCGGGCGCCGCACTCCCAACTGCATCACTGCAGAAAACCGCGGGCCTTCATGTTGTCGCAGCCATACCCACCTGGTTTTCCCATGGGCAGGGTGACACCTTTCTCCTTGGCGCGGGCTTCCATCTGCGTATGGTGCTCTTGCTGGTAGGCCTTGCATTCATCGTAGGTCTTGAAGCTGCGCATCTTGTTCTGGTGCTCGATGCGTTCTTCTGGCGTCATCAGGGTCCAGCCCCAGGTGTTGCCCTTGTTCGCCGCCCACGGGCCTTGGGCTTGGGCAACGCCAACAGCCAGCGTGCCACCAAGGATGGCTGCGGTCAGAGTGGATAGTTTCCTTTTCATGGTGATTTCTCCTTTCGTCCTAGTAACGTAACGGCAACGCAAACGCGAGGGACGATGCCGTGGTTTCGGCTGATGCGTACGGCCCGTCCTATCGGCCGTATTGCGGTAGGGCGCGAGAAAGCTCTCGCCCTAAACAAAGGAGACGAATGAAGCCGGAAAAGGATGCACCGCCAGGAGCCTTCCGCTCAGAGCGGCGGCCGCGGCGCAAAACAGCACACGTGACCGCCCTCGTCGAAGCGGACCTTGCAGGCTTCGACCATGCGTGCCCGCAGGCGCACACGCGCGCGCTGGACGCGGGACTTGGCGGCAGGCAGGGTCAAGCCCAGCCGGTCGGCGTAGGTCTGCTGTGTCAGCCCTTCGATATCGCACAGCGTGATGGCTTCCCGGTCCTCGGCGCTCAGTTCGGACAGTACCCTGGGAAGGCACTGACCGAGCTGATCCACCGGCGCCCAAGCCAGGTCGTCCTCCGCCTGCAAGTCGTCTGGAAGTGGCACTTGGGTTTTGGTCACTCGCAGATGGTCGACGAGCAGATTCCGGGCGACGTGAAACAGCCACGCTCGGCAATTCTGCAGCGCACAGAACGCCTCACCCTGACCGACTGCTCTCAGAAAAACGTCCTGCAGCAGGTCGTCGGCTTCATCCTGGTTGCCAGTGCGATGGCGCAGGAAACGCGCAAGCTCGGCTTCATGCTGCTGCCAAGCCTCGAGAATGCAGTTCATGTCGCGCTCCGTCGTCTAGGACGCACAACGCCCCTTGGCGATCGCGCCAGAGCCTGTTCGAGCGCTACCTGAGCCTTTGGGTAGCGCTGTGCATCCTGGGCGGCATTCTACTCGGGAAGGCTGCCCCCAATCTGGCACGAAGCCTCGACAGCATGGCCTTGTACGACGATGGCGCGCCCGTGGTCTCGATTCCGCCGTCTGCCTGTTCTTCATGATGTATCCGATCATGGTCAAGATCGATTTCGCTTCCGTGATCCAGGCAGGCAAGAGCGAGGTTCGCAAACGGACTGCGCCGGTACCCGCCTGAACGCACGGCGACTCTGATTCGAGGTGGCCCGGATTTCGTAGAGCCCTTCTGTCCCGAGAAATCGAGGCTTCCATTTCTATAGAAGTGATCTATAGTGCCGTGTAGGGGGACTGCAAGGCGGCTCGACGCACTGCAGCGAAGAAGAATGACGCGGCGCGGTGGAGCGCGGCCATGCCAAGGGCAAGACGTTTCGAAAACGGATTGGAGGATGAACTCATGAGCGGACACATCACTCGCAGGCAGTTCTTCAAGGTGGGCGGCGGTCTCGCCGCCGGGGCAGGGCTCGCGGCGAGCCCTGTTTCATCGGCGCGGGCGGCACCGGCGACCGCAGACGCCGGCAGCACCGTCTTGCCGTATCCGCGTACGACCGTCGGCGCAGCGGCGAAGATGCAGGACAACACGCCCGTGAACTTCGCGTTCCCGGATGCGTCGTCACCCTGCGTCGCGATCAAGATGGGCCGGCCGGTTGCCGGCGGCGTCGGACCCAACCGGGACATCGTCGCCTACAGCACCCTGTGCACGCACATGGGCTGTCCGGTCAGCTACGACGCCAAGTCGCGCTGCTTCAAGTGCCCGTGCCACTTCAGCACCTTCGACGCCGAGAACGGCGGCCAGATGGTCTGCGGGCAGGCCACCGAGAACCTGCCGCGGATCGTGCTCGACTACGACGCGAAGAGCGGCACCGTGACCGCGGTGGCGGTCGAGGGGCTGATCTACGGCCGCCAGTCGAACCTGCTGTGACGGAGGAGGACATCATGGCGCAATTCAAGGACCGCGTGCCGCTGCCGCCCGTCGACGCGCAGAAGCACCAACCTCACCTGCCATTTCTGCATCGTCGGCTGCGGCTACCACGTCTACAAGTGGCCGCAGGACCAGGAGGGCGGCCGCGCGCCGAACCAGAACGCGCTCGGGCTGGACTTCCGCGACGCAGTTGCCGCCGCTCGCGCAGATCATGACGCCGGCGATGCACAACGTGATCGAGGACCGCGACGGCAACCGCTACAACATCATGGTGCTGCCGGACAAGGCCTGCTCGGTGAACCAGGGTCTGTCCTCCGTGCGCGGCGGACAGATGGCCACTTACATGTACTACGCCGCAGGGGCAGGGCAAGGCGCGGCTGAAGCATCCGCGCCTTTTCACCGGCGACCAGTGGGTCGACACGACCTGGGACGAGGCGCTGCAGATCTACGCCGGCCTCACGAAGAAGATCCTCGATCAAGGATGGTCCGAGCGGCCTCGTGTTCAACTGCTTCGACCACGGGGGTGCAGGCGGCGGCTTCGAGAACACCTGGGGCACCGGCAAGCTGATGTTCACGGCGCTGCAGACGCCGATGGTGCGCATCCACAATCGGCCGGCCTACAACTCCGAGTGCCACGCCACGCGCGACATGGGCGTGGGCGAGCTGAACAATTCGTACGAGGACGCCGAAGCTCGCCGACTGCATCGTCGGCATCGGCGCGAACCAGTACGAAACCCAGACCAACTACTTCCTCGCCCACTGGATTCCGAACCTGCAGGGCGGCACGATGGACAAGCGGAAGAAGTGGTTCCCGGGCGAGGCGACGCCGCCCGTGCGCTTCATCTTCGTCGATCCGCGACGCACCAACACGATCGCGATCGTCGGAGCAGGTCGCGAAGGACCGCGTGCTGCACCTCGACATCGAGCCGGGCACCGACATCGCGCTCTTCAATGGGCTCTTCACCTACGTCGTGGAGCAGGGCTGGATCGACAAGGACTTCATCGCGCAGCGCACGACCGGCTTCGACGCCGCGGTGACGGCGAATCGCACGTCGCTCGACGAGGCGAGCCGCATCACGGGCATCCCGGTCGCCAAGCTCAAGCAGGCGGCGGAGTGGGCCTACAAGCCGAAGTCCGACGGCAAGCTGCCCCGCACGATGCACGCGTACGAAAAGGGCATCATCTGGGGCAACGACAACTACCTCATCCAGTCGGCGCTCGTCGATCTCGTGCTCGCCACGCGCAACGTCGGCCGGCGCGGCACCGGCTGCGTGCGCATGGGCGGACACCAGGAGGGCTACACGCGTCCACCCTACCCCGGCAACAGCAAGATCTTCATCGACGAGGAGCTGATGAAGGGCAAGGGCAAGATGCTGACCGCGTGGGGCTGCAACAACTTCCAGACGACGCTCAACGCCCAGGCTTATCGGGCCGAGATCCACCGTCGCGCCAACATCGTCAAGGACGCGATGAACAAGGCGCGCGGCGCGACGCCGGCGCAGATGGTGGACGTGATCGTACGACGCCTGCTACAAGGGCGGGCTCTTCGTGACGACGATCGATCTCTATCCGGTGATGTTCTCGGAGGCGTCGCACCTGCTGCTGCCGGCGGCGCATCCGGGCGAGATGAATCTCACGTCGATGAACGGCGAGCGACGCCTGCGGCTCTCGGAAAGGTTCATGGATCCGCCGGGCAGTGCGAAGCCCGATTGCCTGATCGCCGCCGCAGATCGCCAACACGCTGAAGGCGATGTACGAGAAGGACGGCAACGCGAAGATGGCGCAGCGCTTCGACGGTTTCGACTGGAAGACGGAGGAGGACGCCTTCAACGACGGCTTCCGCCGCGCGGGGCAGCCGGCGCGCCGCCGATCGACAGCCAGGGCGGCGGCACGGGCAACCTCGCCACCTACGAGCGTCTGCGGACGATGGGCAACAACGGCGTGCAATTGCCGATCAAGGAGTACAAGGACGGCAAGCTGATCGGCACCGAGATGCTCTACATGGATGGCAAGTTCGACACGGCCGACGGCAAGGCGAAGTTTCTGCCGTCACCCTGGCCCGGCCTGCCGAAGCCGGTCGCCGACCAGAAGGCGAAGTACCGATTCTGGATCAACAACGGCCGCATCAACGAAGTGTGGCAAACGGGCTACCACGATCGCTACAACTCGTACGTGCGCGGGCGCTATCCGATGTCGATCATCGAGCTGAATCCGCAGGACGCGGCCGGGCTGGGGGTGAAGGCGGGCGACGTGGTCGAGGTCTACAACGACTATGGCTCCACGTTCGCGCTGGCGTATCCGGAACCGGACATCAAGAGCGGCCACACCTTCATGCAGTTCGGGTACGGCAACGGCGTCCAGGGCGACGTCACGACGAACTGGGTGGACCGCAACATCATTCCGTACTACAAGGGGACCTGGGCCAACGTGCGGCGCGTCGGGAGCGGCGCAGGACTTCGTGCGCACGATCAGCTTCAAGAGCCGGCGTTACGATCGGGTGTGACCTACGGACGCCGGGCCGCGTGATGCGAAGCGCCCTGCGAGGCGCTTCGCTCTTTGCGTCGCCGGCACTATCTCTTGGCCTTACGCTTCGGCGACCGGATCGGGACCGATACGGCAGCCGGCACGCAGAGCTCCGGATGGCCGCCGCAGCAGTCGTGCGTCAGGAAGTCGAGCAGGTCCGCCATCTGGTCGAAGCGCGGCGCGTACAGAATGAAGCGGCCCTCCGGCTGGGACGACACAAGACCGGCGTTGGCGAGTTCCTTCAGGTGAAAGGACAGAGTCGCTGGCGGAATCCCCGTGCGCTCCCCGATCACGCCGGGGGTCAAGCCTTCTGGTCCGGCCTCTACCAGCATGCGGAAGACGGTGAGCCGTGATTCCTGAGCGAGCGCGGCGAGGGCTTTGACGGCATCTTTGAGTTCCATCCTGGCAACGCTATCAAGATGCGCATTCCTGCGCAATCCCGTGCCCGCGCTGGGCAAAAGCGCGGAGCCTTGCTTCCCGACCCATAGAGGACTAAACTCGTCCCTATTAAAACGGCTCTCAGTTCATCGCATTCATGCTAAGGCTTAGCAAGCTGACCGATTACGGCACCGTGATCATGACGTTCATGGCGCGCACGGAAGGTCATGTGCACAGCGCGAACGAAATCGCGGAACAGGTCGGAATCGCCGCGCCCACGGTGAGCAAGGTGCTCAAGATGCTCGCTCGCTACGAGCTGGTGGTCTCGACGCGTGGCGCGAAAGGGGGTTACGTGCTTGCCCGGCCGGCCACGCAGATCACGATGGCGGAGATCATCAGCGCCATGGAGGGCGGGCCGCTCGGGCTCACCGAATGCAGCACGACGCCGGGGGCGTGCATCCAGGAACGCAGTTGCTCCATCCGCACCAACTGGCAGCGGATTAACCAGGTGATCGTCCGCGCTCTCGAAGAAGTGTCGCTCGCCGAGATGACCCGACCAGTGGCCCAGCCGATACGCATCCGCGACCGTGAGTCCAGCGCCCGCCGCGGCCGCGCGCTCGCGTGACACTGCGGCCGACCCGCAAGGACCATTCAGACCATGTCTACGACTGCCCAGAAGCTCGACGAGCTGATTAGCCAGGAATACAAGCACGGCTTCGTGACCGACCTCGAGGCCGACGTCATTCCGAAGGGTCTCTCGGAAGACGTAATCCGCCTCATTTCGTCCAAGAAGAACGAGCCGGATTTCATGCTCGAATGGCGCCTCGGGGCGTATCGGCACTGGCTCACGATGACCGAGCCCATGTGGCCGAGCGTGCACTACCCGCGGATCGACTACCAGGACATGATCTACTACTCCGCTCCCCGGACCGGATCCGGGCCGAAGAGCCTAGACGAGGTCGACCCCGAGCTCCTCGCAACGTACGAGAAACTAGGTATCCCGCTCAAGGAGCGCGAGATGCTGGCGGGCGTGGCGGTGGACGCGGTGTTCGACAGCGTGTCCGTCGCGACCACGTTCAAGGACAAGCTTGCCTCACTCGGCATCGTCTTCTGTTCGTTCTCGGAGGCGGTGCAGGAGCATCCGGAGCTGGTGCGACAGTATCTCGGCTCTGTCGTGCCTCCCGGCGATAACTTCTTTGCGGCGCTCAACTCGGCGGTCTTCTCGGATGGCTCGTTCTGCTATATCCCGAAAGGGGTACGCTGCCCGATGGAGCTCTCGACCTACTTCCGCATCAACGCGAAGAATACCGGTCAGTTCGAGCGCACGCTGATCATCGCGGACGAGGGCAGTCAGGTGTCGTATCTCGAGGGCTGCACTGCCCCTATGCGCGACGAAAACCAGCTGCATGCCGCGGTGGTGGAACTCGTCGCGCTCGACCATGCGAAGATCAAGTACTCCACCGTGCAGAACTGGTACCCCGGCGACAAGGAAGGCAAGGGCGGCATCTACAACTTCGTGACCAAGCGCGGCGACTGCCGCGGTGCTGGCAGCCACATCTCCTGGACCCAGGTCGAGACCGGCTCCGCGATCACCTGGAAGTACCCGTCCTGTATTCTGCGCGGCGACGATTCGGTGGGAGAGTTCCATTCGGTCGCGCTCACCAATCACTTCCAGCAGGCCGACACCGGCACCAAGATGATCCACCTCGGCCGCAATACTCGCTCGACCATCGTCTCCAAGGGCATCTCGGCGGGGCGGGGGCAGAACGCGTATCGCGGGCTGGTCAAGATCGGCAAGGGGGCCGAGAACGCGCGCAACCACACGCAGTGCGACTCCCTCCTGCTCGGCGACAAATGCGGCGCCCACACCTTTCCTTATATAGAGGTGGCCAATCCCACGGCGCGGGTGGAGCACGAGGCATCCACGTCGCGCGTGTCGGAGGACCAGCTCTTCTACTGCATGCAGCGGGGCATCTCGGCCGAGGACGCAGTCTCGATGATCGTGAACGGATTCTGCAAGGAAGTCTTCAAGGAACTGCCCATGGAGTTCGCCGTGGAAGCTCAGAAACTGCTGGGCGTGAGCCTGGAAGGCAGCGTTGGCTGAAGTGCAGTCGAAATCACAACCAAGGATCATCATGCTCCAGATCACGAACCTCCACGCTAGCGTCGCCGGCAAGCCGATCCTCAAGGGCATCACGCTCGCGGTGAACGCCGGCGAGGTGCATGCCATCATGGGGCCGAACGGCTCGGGCAAGAGCACGCTCGCCAGTGTTATCGCCGGTCGCGAGGGCTATGAGGTAACCGAGGGTAAAGTGATCTACCAAGGCCGCGATCTGCTCGCCCTGTCCCCCGAGGAGCGCGCCCGCGACGGCGTTTTTCTCGCGTTCCAGTACCCGGTGGAAATCCCGGGGGTCTCCAACGTCTATCTCCTCAAGGCGGCGCTCAATGCCCGCCGCAAGCATCGGGACCTGCCCGAAGTGGACGCGATGGATTTCCTCGCGCTGGTGCGCGGCAAGATGAGGCTCATGGAGATGAAGGAGGAGATGCTCTACCGCTCCGTCAACGAGGGCTTCTCCGGCGGCGAAAAGAAGCGCAACGAGATCCTGCAGATGGCCATTCTCGAGCCGACGCTGGCGATCCTCGACGAAACCGACTCGGGCCTCGACATCGATGCCCTCAAGGTCGTCTCCAGCGGGGTCAACAGCCTGCGCGGGCCGGCGCGGGCGATGATCGTGGTGACGCATTACCAAAGATTGCTGGACTACATCGTGCCCGACTTCGTGCACGTGCTCTCCCAGGGGCGCATCGTGAAGTCCGGCGGACGCGACCTTGCCCATGAGCTGGAGAGCCGGGGTTACGGCTGGATCGAAGGCGAAGCGAAGGCCACCGCGTCGGCGCGCGCGGGAGCATGAGCGCCATGCCGAGCGAAGCGATCGAGCGCATCCGCGCCGACTTCAATCGTGTCGAGACGAGTCTGCCCGGGCACGGCGCGGCATGGCTCGAGCACGCGCGCCGCGGCGCCCTCGAATGGTTTTCAGGCCGGGGTTTTCCGACCGCGCACGACGAGGACTGGAAGTACACCAACGCTGCGGCGATCGAGCGGCGACCCATGCCGGTGGTGACGGTGCCGCGCCCGGCGTCGGCGCAGCAGGTGCAAAGCCTCACCTTCGCCGAATTGCCCTGTCACTTGGTCGTGTTTTGCGACGGCCGCTTCGATCCGACCTTCTCTTCGATCGCCGCGCTGCCCGCGGGCGTGCGCATTCGCAGCCTGGCCGAGGTCATCGCCCAGGACGGTGAGCGTCTCGCGGCGCTGCTCGCGGCAGAGCCGGAGAATGCGTTCGCGGCGTTGAATCTCGCATTCATGACCGACGGCGTGGTGATCGAGCTCGCGCGAGGCGCGGTGGTCGAGCGGCCGATTCATCTGCTCTACATCGCGGGCCAGGCTGAGACCTCCGTCCACTATCGCAACATCATCGTTGCCGGCGAGAACGCACAGGCAACTGTGGTCGAGCACTACGCAGGTGAGCATGGTTCGTCGTACCTAACGAACGCGGTAACGACCATCGTCGGTGCCGCGAACAGCAGCGTGGAACACTACAAGCTGCAGCAGGAGAGCGTGAAGGCGTTCCACGTGGCCGGAATCCACGCGACCCAGGCCAGTGACAGTCGCTTTACATCGCACTCCATCGCGCTCGGTGGCGCGATCGCCCGCAGCGACATCACGGCCCGCCTCGCCGCGGAAGGTGCCGAGTGCACACTGAACGGGTTCTACATGGTCGGCGGACGCCAGCTCGTGGATCACCACACGCGCATCGACCACGCCAAGCCCCGCGGCACGAGCCGCGAGTTCTATCGCGGCGTGCTGGACGGCGCCGCCCGCGGGATCTTCAACGGCAAGGTGGTCGTGCACCCGGATGCCCAGCACACGGACGCGGAGCAGTCCAACCACAACCTGCTGCTCTCGAAGGCGGCGGAGGTCGACACGAAGCCGCAGTTGGAAATCTACGCCGATGATGTCAAGTGCTCTCACGGCGCCACGGTCGGTCAGCTCGACGATAATATGCTCTTCTATCTGCGCTCGCGGGGGATCGAGCCGGAGGTTGCGAAGGCGCTGCTGATTTACGCGTTCGCCCACGACATCATCGGGCGCATCCGTCTGGATCCGCTCAAGCGCCACATCGAACGCCATCTGATTTCAATGCTGCCGGAGGGCGAGCGCATCAAGGAGCTGGTATGAACACTGTCGTCGATGCAAGAAAGATCACGGTCGTCACCGAGTGCGCCGAATGCCCGGTCTCGGCCAGGAATCCGGCGCACTGGCGCGCCGATTTTCCGATCCTGAAGGAGCGCGTGCACGGCAAGCAGCTCGTCTATCTCGACAACGCGGCCACCACCCAGAAGCCCGAAGCGGTGATCGCCACCGAAGCGGACTATTACCGTCATTTCAACTCCAACATCCATCGCGGCGTTCACGCCCTGTCGCAGAAGGCGACCGAGGCGTTCGAGGATGCGCGCGTGAAGGTCCAGCATCTCCTGAACGCACGCCGCGCCGACGAGATCGTCTTCACGCGCGGTACCACCGAGGCCATCAACCTCGTGGCCCAGAGCTACGCCCGGCCGCGGCTGCAGCCGGGTGACGAGATCATTCTTTCGACCATGGAGCACCATGCCAACATCGTTCCATGGCAGATGGTGTGCGAGCAAACGGGAGCAGTCATCAAGGTCGTCCCGATCAACGACGAAGGCGAGCTCGACTTAGACGAGTATCTCAGGCTGCTCGGTCCGCGCACGAAACTCGTCGGTATCGTGCATGTGTCGAACGCTCTCGGCACCATCAACCCGGTGAAGCAGATCATCCGCGCGGCGCACGCCCAGGGCGTGCCGGTCCTGGTCGACGGTGCCCAGGCGGTCGCACACACGAAGGTGAACGTGCAGGATCTGGACTGCGATTTCTATGCGTTTTCCGGGCACAAGCTGTACGGCCCGACCGGCATCGGCGTCCTGTTCGGGAAGCAGGCCCTGCTCGACGCCATGCCGCCCTACCAGGGCGGCGGTGACATGATCCGGTCGGTCACCTTTGCCAAGACCGAATACAACGTGCTGCCCTACAAGTTCGAGGCCGGCACCGCGAACATCGCCGGGGCGATTGCACTCGGCGCGGCGATCGACTATGTGACCGAGATCGGCTTCGAGCACCTCGGCGCGTACGAGCATGAGTTGTTGGCGTATGCGACGTCTCGGGTGAAGGAAATTCAGGGTTTGCGATTGATCGGCACGGCTGCGCACAAGGCAAGCATCGTCTCCTTCGTCATGGAGGGTGCGCACCCACACGACATCGGGACCATTCTCGATCATCAAGGCATTGCCGTGCGGGCCGGGCATCATTGCGCGATGCCGGTGATGGAACGATTTGGCGTCCCGGCCACGGTGCGCGCGTCGCTCGCCCTCTACAACGATCGGGACGACGTGGACGCGCTGGTCGCGGGATTGCACAAGGTGAAGGAGCTCTTCGGCTGATGGCTGACCTGCGCGAGCTCTACCAGGAGGTGATCTTCGATCACTACAAGAGGCCGCGAAACTTCCACCGGCTCGCCGGCGCGGACTGCTTCGCCGAGGGTCACAATCCGTTGTGTGGAGACCGCATCACGGTTTACCTCAAGACCAACGACGGCGTGATCGAGGACATCTCGTTCGAGGGTTCGGGGTGTGCCATCTCGACTGCGTCCGCGTCGCTCATGACGGAGGTGCTGAAGGGGAGAACCCTGGCCGACGCGGAGCGTCTCTTCGCGGGTTTCCACGCCATGGTGACGGACGCGGAGGGAGCCGCGTGCCCGGACCTCGGCAAGCTGGAAGTCCTCGCGGGGGTGCGGGAATTTCCGGCGCGGGTGAAATGCGCCACCCTCGCGTGGCACACGCTGACCGCGGCGCTGCACCAGCAGACCACGGTCACGATCGAATGAGGCCGACATCGTGAGCGATTGGCAGAAGCTGGCAGAAGCGGGCGAAACGCAAGTATCCCAAGAGCAACTGCGGCAGAACGTCGTGGCAGTGCTGCGGACCGTGTTCGATCCGGAGATCCCGGTCAATATCTACGACCTCGGGCTCATCTACGATCTCGTCGTCGACGACGCCGGCAAGGTCACGGTGCAGATGACGCTCACCGCGCCGGGGTGCCCGGTCGCGCAGACGTTTCCGGGCGAGGTCGAAGGCAAGCTCTACACCGTGCCCGGCGTCAACGAGGCGGTGGTGGATCTCGTCTGGGATCCGCCGTGGGACCAGGAGCGCATGAGCGAGGCGGCGAAGCTGCAGCTCGGCCTCTTGTAGCCTCGCGATGAACTGGATCGACGTGGCGCCCGCGGGCGAGCTTGCGCCGGGCGGGTGGAAGACGGTGGACGTCGAAGGACGGCTCGTCGCAGTCTTCAACCTCGAGGGCGAGTTCTTCGCGCTCGAGGATGTCTGCACCCACGATGGCGGAGAGCTGACCGGCGGAGAGATCGAGGACGGCTGCATCGCTTGCCCGCGGCACGGCGCGCGCTTCGACATCAGGACCGGCGCGGTGCTGTCGCCCCCCGCCTACGAAGACGTGCCGACCTTTCCCGTGCGGGTCGATCAGGGGCGAATCCAGGTCGGGGATGAGCCGGTTTGACTAGCGCGGGTTAAAGAGCGCCTTCACGTTCACGTCGCGAGTTTCCCTTTCGGCGACGCGCAGCAGGGGGAACAGCTTGAACGAGCCGATGCCGGCGACGATGTTGTCGGGGAGCTGCTCGATGCGGACGTTGTTGAGGTTGGCGCTTTCGTTGTACAACTCGCGCCGGTCGGCTATGGCGTTTTCGAGCTCGGTGATCCGGCTGTGCAGTTGGCGGAAGGTCTCGTTCGTCCGCAGCTCCGGATAGGCCGCGGCCACCGCGAACAGCCGGACGAGCGCGCCCCGCAGCACGGTTTCGGCGGCCCCGAGCGCCGGTATGTTCACCCGCTCGCGGGCGTCCGCCACCATCGACCGCGCGCGGATCACCTTTTCGAGCGTGTCGCGTTCGAACCGCATGTGCTGGCGGCAGGTCTCCACCAGCTTCGGCAATTCGTCGTTGCGTTGCTTCAGCAGAACGTCGATGTTGGCCCAGGCCTTCGACACGTTGTGCTTGAGCTCGACCAGCCTGTTGTAGGTGGTGACGAAATAGACGCCGGTCACGATCGCAAGGGCGCCCAGTATGCTGACGACGATCATGGCGACGGCTCTCCAGGCTCTAGGAACGCCACGCTCCATAGCGATCCCCATGCCAGGCGCAGGATCGGGAGACCGAAGCTGCCGGCCGTCCTTACCAGGTGTACTGGACCGCATAGCGCAACGTGCTCTCGCCCCCCGGCGGTATCCGGACCGGAAAGTGGGCGGTCCGCGCATCCTCCTGCTCGAACTTGTGCGTGCTCCGCTCGATCTTCCAGTTCACCCAGCGGTAAAGATTCTCCTTCACGATGATGGTCACCGCCTGCTTCTTGTGATTGCGCACCTTGATCTCGATCTCCTCACTCATTTCCCGGCGCGAGGTGTCGACCCGGAAGCCCACTTGCTTCCGCTCGCCCACCAGGTCGAATGCCGAGCCGAGCTTGAGACGGACACTCTCGTCCTTCGGGGTATGATCGATGATGTCCTCACCGATGAGTTCCAGCGTGCGGTCGGCACTGTCCTGCTGCGCGACGCGCACTCGCCCCGCGGGCAGCGGCATGCCCATGTTGCGATCGGCGCCATTCCTGAAGCGCAGGTACACGTCGACCTTGCGGTTCGACGCGATACCGTAGTCCCGGTCGGTAAGGGGGTTTGCTCCGTAGGCGTACGAAGGCTGCGACGCGCCGTAATAGACGAAAGTCTTCTCGCAGGGCACGTCGCGCGCGACTGGGAAGAGCTCGATCTGCTTGGTCGAGTTGTCGGGCAGCGTGGTGGTCCGCCCGAGGGTGTAGAGGTGATATTCGAAGAACGCCTTCTCGGCAAAGCCGGCGGCTGCGTCCTCCATCGCCGCGGCCTTGTGGGCTGCACGCGGCGCGGCGGTGGGTCGCGGCGCTGCGCGTTGCACATCCCCGGCCACCAGCTTGAGCCTGGCGTCCGGATAGCTCGCACCCGACTGATTGACGATGCTGACCCATGCCCCGATGTCGAGCTTGCAGGAGTCGGCGCCTTTCGGCTCCGCGTAGGTGACGTTGTAGTCGGCCCACCAGGTCATGCCGCCGGTCTGGTACGACACGCGCGTCCGGTGCGGGCCGGCCCTTCTCGTGCTCACGTCCCAGACGAGCGTCGGGCGCGTGATGAGCCCGCCCGGCAGGCTCGGGAGCTTGACGCCGGAGTGGCTGGGCAGGATGCGCACGGTGCCGTCCCCTTCGCGCAGGATGAGCCCGCCCTGGGTGGAGAGGAGCGTGCCGCTGAAGGATTCCACGCTGGGCCCGCGCGCCTGCTCGACCGTGACCGGTCGATCGATATACCGCTGCAGCAGCTTGTCCTGGCTCACCAGGTCGAACTGGAAGCTCTGCTCGAGGATGTTGGTGCCGGAGGGATCGGTCAAGGACTCGAAGGAAACGGTGGTCGGGTCGATCCTTTCCGCGACATCGGCGAAGCGGATGGCGTTGCGGCCTTGGCCGAGCGGAATCGTGCGCTCGTGCCTTACCATGGCGTACCCCGGCACCACGCTGCGGCCGCCGCCGCGCAAGAGTTCGGGGTTGACGGCGCCGGGACTGGTGGTGCTATAGAGGGTGAGCGCATGGTGGTGCGACCCTTCGTCGGCGGCGGCAGAGGCGGTCAGAGCAGTGGCAATGAGCATGGCAAGCCAGTTGCGTTGCATCGGTTTTCTCCGAATGAGATGGTTGGATCGCACCGGCTTGAACGCATGCTGGCGGGATTCGGGTTGAGCGGGATGGACGGAAGGTGAGAAGATGAGGAGAGTCTGCGTATTCTGTGGAGCGAACGCGGGCGCGTCGCCGATCTACGTCGAAACGGCGCGGGCGGTCGGCGCATACCTCGCGCGGGCCGGGATCGGCGTGGTCTACGGCGGCGGCGGGCTCGGCTTGATGGGCGCGGTGGCACGCGGAGCGCTCGATGCCGGCGGCGAGGCGATCGGGATCATTCCCGAGTCGCTCCTGCAGTTCGAGCCGCCCCCCGGCTTCCTTACCGAGCTTCGCGTCGTCGCATCGATGCACGAGCGCAAGTCCATCATGGTCGAGCTGGCCGATGCGTTCATTGCGCTGCCGGGAGGTTTCGGCACCCTCGACGAGCTCTCCGAGGTGCTGACCTGGGCGCAACTTGGGCTGCACGCCAAACCCTGCGGGCTGCTAAACCTGGAGGGCTACTTCGATTTGCTGATGGCATGGCTGGACCACGCGACTGCGCAGCGCTTCATTCGCGCCGAGCACCGCGCGATGGTGCTGGTGGATGGCGATCTCGCGCGGCTGCTGCGACGTTTGGCCAACTGCGAGACGCCGCGGATCAGCCCGCTCATCGATGCGACCATGTTGTAGGGTGCGGTCGCGCCGTTGATTTGGCAGTCGGAAACCGTTAGCCTAGACTTGAAATCAGGGTGGCGCTGTGCGCTGTCCTGTCATTCCGAAGCGATCCCAGAAGAGGAACTTCATGAACGCTGAACTCGTCGGAAGCAAGGATAAGCTCATCAATGACTTCAAGACCGTTGTGGCCGACACCGAAGAGCTGTTGAAGGCGACCGCCAGTGCGGCGGGCGAGCAGGCGAACGTCGCGAGATCCCGGGTGCGGGAGAGCCTTGCCGACGCCAAGGTCAAGCTCGCCGCTGCCGAGGAGGTTGCCGTCGAGCGCGCCCGGGTCGCGGCAAAGGCTACCGATGAGTACGTGCACGACCATCCGTGGAAGGCCATCGGCCTCGCCGTGAGTATCGGGCTGATCGTGGGCTTGCTTATCGCGCGTCGCTGATCCGCGATGTCCGCTGCGGATAGTCCGGGCGGGGATGCGGAGCACGGGCTTTTGATTTCGCTCCGCCGGCTCGCCTCGACCGGCGTCGAAGTCCTCCACACCCGTCTGGAGATCCTGTCGAGTGATCTCGAGGAAGAGCGGGCGCGCTTGGGGTCGATCCTGATGACCGGCGTCTTGGCGGTGTTCTGTTTCTTTATGGCCGCGGTCCTGTTCACGGTCCTGATCGTGGTCCTGCTGTGGGAGACACATCGTGTTCCGGCGCTGGGCGTGTTGGGCGGCGTGTTCCTGGTCGGCGGAGCATGGTGCTGGCGCTCCTTTCAGCAGCAGCGCCAGGAGCGTCCGGCGCTCCTCGCTACCACGCTCGGGGAACTCGCCAAGGATCGGAGGGAGCTTACGTCGCGATGACGACGCGGCGTTCGCTTCCGGAAGTCCTCGGACGCAGGGCGTCGCTCGTGGCGCATGCGCAGTCGCAGCGGGAGCGGCTGTCGGCGGCGTTTCGGGGCCTGCGCGGGGCCAGCGTGTGGGTCGATCGGGGGATGACGGGGGCCGCTTATTTGCGCGAACATCCGCTGGTGCTCGTGGGAGCGGGTGTCGTGGTGCTGGTGGTGTTTCGCCGGCCCTTGGCACGGGGCGGATGGGTGCGCTTGATCCAGCGCGGTTTCGTCGCTTGGCGCGGCTTTCTAGCGCTGCGGGCGATCGGGGCCAGGTTGACGCGCTGATTCGGTGTGATTTGGAGTCGTAGACAAGTCATCGAAAGAGGCTCGGTGTCGTTTCTTCGCGTGAAATCGTTTTGGTAGATGACCGCTAGCGTTTCTTCCTCTGTCGAACCTCGTCCGGGTGCCCGCCTCGCTCCGTCCGCGCCGCTGTGGCTAGGTGCGGCCGGGCTTCTGCCCTTCTTGTCGTGCGCCGCCGTGCTCTGGTTCGGCGATTCGTCTCTTGAGGCGTTCGTCTGGCGCCTCCTGATCGGATACGGGGCAGTGATTCTGAGCTTCATTGGCGCCCTGCATTGGGCGTTTGCCATGCGTGCCACCAACGGCGCCGATCGCCGCAGTTGGGCGCTTTACGGATGGAGTGTCGTCCCCGCACTCATCGGCTGGGTTGCGCTGAGCGTGGGGCCGCCCGTCGTAGCCGTGCTCACGCTGATCGCGGGATTCGCGGTCCAATACCTGTTCGACCTCCGCCACCGTCACGCCCTCGATCTTCCGGGGTGGTTCGTGCCGCTGCGGGGTGTCTTGTCCTTTGTGGCGGTCATTTGTCTCGGCGTCGCCGCCCTCTCGTCGTAGTGAGCCCGCCTCGCGCCCCGACCGTCGCCATTGTCGGCGCCGGCATCGCGGGGCTCACCTGTGCGCGCAAGCTTCGCGACTCCGGGCATAGCGTCGCCCTGTTCGAGCAGGGCAAAGCGCCGGGCGGCCGGAGCGCGACGCGCGACGAGGACTTCGGGCAGTTCGACGACGGGGCTCAGTATTTCACCGCGCGGGATCCTCGGTTCAAGAGTGCCATTTCGAGCTGGCTTCGGGCGGGGGTGGTGGCGGAGTGGCGCGCCCGTATCGTTCGCGTCACGAAGGACAATGTCGGGGAGTCGCGGGAGCGCGCTACCCGCTACGTCGGCTATCCGGTGATGGGTGCGCTCGCAGCGCATCTTGCGCGCGGCTTTAGCGTCGGCTACGAGCGGCGCGTGGTGCGCCTGGAGCGCGTCGACGCTGGCTGGACCCTGCAGCTCGAAGACGGCAGCCAAACCTTGCCTTACGCGAAGGTCATCACGGCGATTCCGGCACCGCAGGCAGCGCAGCTCCTTGCCGCTTCAGCCGAGATCGGGCCGCGCATCGCCGCGGTCGAGATGTTGCCCTGCTGGGCGGTGATGCTCCAGTTCGACAAGGCTTTCGATACGCGCTTCGACGCTGCCATCGTCGAAGACGAACCCATTGCCTGGCTCGCCCGCGAAAGCAGCAAACCGGGGCGCAAAGCGGGTGAGCGCTGGATCGTCCATGCCTCCAACACCTGGAGCCAGCTTCACTTCGATGCCGATCCGGAGGCCATCGTCTCCGGTCTCATGAAGTCTTTCTGTGAGCTCGTAGAAAAGCGGGTAACGCCCGCGTTTTCCAAGGCGGTGAGGTGGGAATACTCGCTCGCTACAGCCGCCGTTGGACGGCCCTTCCTGTGCGACACAGAAGCAGGTCTCGGAGCCTGCGGCGACTGGCTCGTCGAGGGACGGGTCGAGGGCGCGTTCCTGAGCGGGCTTGCCTTGGCGTCGGAGCTGGTGCAGCAGTCCAGACACGCCCGTTCGGCTCACGCGAAAAACCGCGAAACCGCCTAGAGCTACTAGAGGGCGGAATCGCCTCCCCGATCCCGGGCCGACGCGCTGTCGGCGCTTGTCGGACTCGGCGACTGGCCCCAAAGACGCGCTGGTCCGGAGCAGGGAGCAGAGAGGAGGAGGGATCCGCCCTCGTCAGCCGACCCAGCGCGCTGGGGACTCCGTGGCGCCGCCGTGGGACCCTCGGATAGGGCGCGCACGAGCGGCCAAGGTCAGCCGCGTTCAGCAGGGAAATCCCGTGAAGCGGTGTTTCGCGTTGAATTTCCGAATGTGCTCCTCCAGCGCCTCGACTTCCCGGGCATCGATAGCAGGCGGCATCTCGTCGAGTACATGCCCTGGGACCACCCACCGCGCGACGATGTCGAAGGCCCGGCCAAGCGCTCTGCCGTGGCGGCGCGGCGCCGCTGCGCGTTCCGTAGCGTTGCTGCCTTGCAGCAAGAAGGCCCGTTTTTTGACCATTCCCAGACCTTCCGGCGTGGCTTTCGGGACCGGGTTGACCGGCTTGCAAGCGAGCGCGAGTTTCATGGCGTTCTCCATTGAAGAATGATGAAAATACTCGTTATTTTTCACCTCTGGAGGCAATATACGAGCGTTCGGCAAGGAGCGTCCAATCGCATCTTTGGATGAATAGGATAAGTCTCGCCGATAACGGCGCGCGTCATGCTGCAGCGCACGAGATCCCGCGGGGACCGAACGGCCAGTCCCGACCGACCTTCCCGAATGTTTGGCCGCCCCGAGCCAATACTTCACGCGCCGGGCGCGCCGAGTCGACGGAGGAAAAACGACGCTGAATCGTGGATTGAGGAAGGGGCGGGCACACTGGCATATGGTTTGCGCCAAGCGCTGGCTGTTGCGTTGTCTGGGGAGGGACATCATGTCCAGCATTGAACGTAGTAACGGCACCTGCGCGATCCGATTCATCCTGGCCGAGGTGAGTAAGGGAGCGTGGGCGGTGGGTCACTCTCGCGGGCTCATTCCGGGCGCCATTCTCCGCACACGTGCCGCCGCAGTGCGCTATGTCGAGGCGCTTGGCGAGGCGGCCGGCTTCACTGATGTCGACATCGTGATCGCCGGAGGCGGTGACGGCAACGTCCAGGTCCGACCGAACGCCCTCTGACCTTCGACATCGGTACGTCACCTACCGCGTAATGGAGTGTGCGGCGGTGCCTCGGGAGTTGCTACAAGGGACGCTTAATCGTCACTGCGCCGCGAACCTCGCCCGCCTTGTAGCCAGTGGCTCGGTCATGAGGGTAGTCACGGCTTAGCGTCGCCTTTACGGCAGGCGGGATGTCGTTGGCTCCACCGTGGCACGTCAGGCACATCGGAGCGACGGGCAAGGCCTTCATGTAGCGAACGAATTTCCCCGTCGGTTCCTCGACCACGATCGCAGCCTCGAGGTCCTCCGGTTTCGAGCCTGCCGCCACGCGCCGGTCGAACTCCAGCAGGACCGCCTGTTCCCACGAGTCTCCCTGGCCGAGCAGGGGATTGCGCGGTCTAAGAGTCACACGCGAGACCCTCCAGCCATTCTTGATCGACAGTTCTGACGCCATCGACGGCGCAATGCGCTTGCAGACGCCGACAGCGTCTTCGGGCGGACCCGCCTCGAGCTGCTTCTTCAGTTCGCCGCCGAGCCCCTGAGTCAGAGAGCGGGTCACCTGCCGAGCCTCGGAAATCTGGGCCTCGGAGGCGTTCTCAACGGCATAGGACCAAAGCGGGGTGGCGCCGAGCAGGGCGGCGATGGCAAGCTTTTTCACGGCAGGCTCCAAGCGTGGAAAGTAAAGAACGTTAGTATATTCGAAAACGCTGATTCAATTCAAAAGAGCTGCTCTTCAGCGAAACCAGCGGTTGAATTTGCGGAGGCGTCCCCCATCTCAGAGCCAAACCGGACACAAGGACGCTCATGCGACTCGACAAACTGACAACGAAGTTCCAGCAGGCGCTCGCGGATGCCCAAAGTCTCGCGCTGGGGCAGGACAATCCGTATATCGAAGCCCAGCACCTGCTGCTTGCGTTGCTGCAGCAGGAAGACGGCAGCACGGCTGCGCTGCTCCAGCGGGCCGGAGTGAACGTGGTCCCGCTGCGCGACGCGCTCAAGAAGAGCATCGAACGCCTCCCGAAGGTAGAGGGCACCGGCGGCGAGATCACCGTGTCGCGGGAGCTGGGCAACCTGCTGAATGTCACCGACAAGGAAGCTCAGAAACGGGGCGATCAGTTCATCGCGTCGGAAATGTTTCTGCTCGCCCTCTCCCAGGACAAGGGCGAGGCCGGTCGGCTGCTGAAGGAGCACGGCGGGTCGCGTAAGGCGATCGAGCAATCGATCGCGTCCGTGCGCGGCGGCGAGAGCGTGCAGAGCGCCGAGGCCGAAGGTCAGCGTCAGGCGCTCGCGAAGTACACCCTCGACCTGACCGACCGTGCGCGCCAGGGCAAGCTCGACCCGGTCATCGGCCGCGACGACGAGATTCGCCGCGCGATCCAGATCCTCCAGAGGCGCACGAAGAACAACCCGGTGCTGATCGGCGAGCCGGGCGTCGGCAAGACGGCCATCGTCGAGGGTCTGGCCCAGCGCATCGTCAACGAGGAGGTTCCCGAGACCCTCAAGGGCAAACGGGTGCTCTCGCTCGACATGGCGGCGCTCCTGGCTGGCGCCAAGTACCGTGGTGAATTCGAAGAGCGCCTGAAGGCCGTCTTGAAGGAGATCGCCCAGGAGGAAGGTCGCATCATCGTCTTCATCGACGAGCTCCACACCATGGTCGGCGCGGGCAAGGCGGAAGGCGCCATCGACGCGGGTAACATGCTGAAGCCGGCACTGGCGCGCGGCGAGCTCCACTGCATCGGAGCTACGACCCTGGACGAATATCGGAAGTACATCGAAAAGGACGCCGCGCTCGAACGCCGTTTCCAGAAGGTGCTGGTCGATGAGCCCAGCGTGGAGAGCACGATCGCGATCCTGCGCGGCCTGCAGGAGCGCTACGAGCTGCACCACGGCGTCGACATCACGGACCCGGCCATCGTCGCCGCGGCCGAACTCTCGCACCGCTACATCACCGACCGTTTTCTGCCGGACAAGGCGATCGACCTGATCGACGAGGCCGCAGCCCGGATCAAGATGGAGATCGACTCGAAACCCGAGGCGATGGACAAGCTCGAGCGGCGCATGATCCAGCTCAAGATCGAGCGCGAGGCGATGCGCAAGGAAAAGGACGAAGCGTCGCAGAAGCGGCTCCAGTTGATCGAGGACGAGCTTCTCAAGCTGCAGCGCGAATACAACGATCTGGAAGAGGTGTGGAAGGCCGAAAAGGCGCAGGTGCAGGGCAGCGCGCACATCAAGGAAGAAATCGATCGGACCCGTGCGGAGATTTTGCGACTGCAGCGCGAAGGCAAGCTCGACAAGGTGGCCGAGCTGCAATACGGTCGCCTGCCGCAACTGGAGGCGCAGTTGAAGCAAGCCGAGAAATCGGGCGCCGGACAGGCGCGACACAAGCTTCTGCGCACGCAGGTCGGCGCGGAGGAGATCGCCGAGGTCGTGTCCCGGTCGACCGGCATACCGGTGTCGAAGATGATGCAGGGCGAGCGCGAAAAGCTGCTGCAGATGGAAGCCAGACTCCACTCGCGCGTGGTGGGGCAGGACGAGGCGGTGCGCCTCGTGTCCGATGCCATTCGCCGCTCCCGCGCCGGCCTCGCGGACCCGAACCGCCCTTACGGCTCGTTCCTGTTCCTGGGTCCGACCGGTGTCGGCAAGACCGAGCTCTGCAAGGCGCTTGCGGAGTTCCTGTTCGACTCCGAGGAGCATCTCATCCGCATCGACATGAGCGAATTCATGGAGAAGCATTCGGTCGCGCGTCTGATCGGCGCGCCGCCCGGCTACGTGGGCTACGAGGAAGGCGGTTACCTCACCGAAGCCGTGCGTCGCAAGCCATATTCCGTGATTCTCCTGGACGAGGTGGAGAAGGCGCATCCCGACGTGTTCAACGTGCTGCTGCAGGTGCTCGACGATGGTCGGATGACCGACGGGCAGGGGCGCACGGTCGACTTCAAGAACACCGTGGTAGTGATGACCTCGAACCTGGGGTCACAGATGATTCAGCAGATGGCGGGCGACGACTATCAGGTGATCAAGCTCGCGGTGATGGCGGAGGTGAAGAACTACTTCCGGCCGGAGTTCGTGAACCGGATCGACGAAGTGGTCGTGTTCCACGCGCTGGACGAGAAGCACATCGTGTCGATCGCGCGCATCCAGCTCGGCTATCTCGAGAAGCGGCTGGCGGCGTTGGAAATGAAGCTCGACGTATCCGATGCGGCGCTCGCCCAGGTTGCGTCGGTCGGCTTCGATCCCGTCTACGGCGCTCGGCCGCTCAAGCGCGCGATTCAGCAGACGATCGAGAACCCGCTCGCGAGAGAGATCCTCGAGGGGCGGTTCGGACCGAAGGATACGGTCCGGGTGGATGTGAAGGGGCACGAGATCGTTTTCGACCGCATCGTCGAGGCGATTCCGATCTGACGGACGTCTGCCGCGGCCCCTGCAGGTCCTGCGGGGGCCATTCCCGGCGCTCGCGAGGGGGCTCGATGGGGGATAATCGGCCTCGACCATGGCTGCGCCGTCCACCACTGTCCTGCCCATCCGCGATGCCGAGGTGATATCCCTCGTCGGGCTCTCTCACGCCACCTCGCATTTCTTCCACCTGATCCTGCCGTCGCTCTTACCGTGGCTGATGCCTGCCTTCGGGCTGAGCTTCACCGAGGCCGGCGCGTTGATGACTTTGTTCTTCGCCGTCTCTGGCGTCGGCCAGGCGCTGGCCGGCTTCGTGGTCGATCGTCTCGGCGCGCGGGTGGCGCTTCTCGCGGGCGTCGCTTTGATGAGTGCGTCGGCCGCGCTCATGGGTCTTGCGCAGGGCTGGACGACGCTCGCCATGGCGGCAGCCGTCGCCGGGCTCGGCAACAGCGTGTTCCATCCCGCCGATTTCAGCCTGCTCAACCACCGCGTCACCACGGCGCGCCTTACTCACGCGTTCTCGGTTCACGGCCTGTCGGGCTATCTCGGTTGGGCCGCGGCGCCGCCTTTCATGGTGGGCATCGCAGGTGTCGCGGGTTGGCGGGGTGCGGCGTTCGCCGCTGCTCTGATGGCGGCAGCGGTGCTGGGGTTTCTGTACGCGCGCCGAGCCGCGCTCGACGACGCGGCCCACCGCGTCGTCCCGCAGTCCGTCGTGGGCAACCGCCCCGCTGGTGCGACGGTCGCATTTCTCCGGTCACCGCTCGTGTGGATGTGCTTCGGCTTCTTCCTGACCGCGACGATGGCATTCGGGGCGCTGCAGAATTTCTCGCCCGCCGTGCTCGAGCGCCTGTACGGGATCTCGCTGCCGCTCGCAACGTCCGCGCTCTCTGCCTACCTCGTCGGCGGTGCGGGCGGGACGGCGGCCGGCGGCTTTCTCGCGGCAGGGCGCTCCGATCAGGATCGCATCATCGCCGCGGCCCTGCTCGCCGCGGCTTGTGTCGCACTGCTGCTTGCGACCGGTTCGCCGCCGTCGTGGGCCGTCGTGGGTCTGATGGCGCTGATGGGTTTTCTCACCGGTCTCGTCGCCCCGTCACGCGATCTCCTCGTGCGCCGCGCCGCGACCACCGGCGGCGGCGCGCACGCCTTCGGTCGGGTATATGGCGTGGTGTACTCCGGGCTCGATGTCGGACTGGCGGCAGCACCGCTCGCGTTCGGGCCGCTCATGGATGCCGGTCGTTTTCAGCAGGTCCTGGTCGGCGTGGCCGTACTGCAGGCACTCGCGATTCTGACCGCGGTCGGCATGGGCGTACAGTCACGGCCGGTCATGGCGCCCTCCGAGCCATGACGGAGCGCGCGTCGGCCTTGTCACCTACCAGGGATACGGGTACCCGCACCCGGGGTCGGTGTCGCGGCAGGCAGAGATGTTGCCGAGCGGCCTGGAGAATGTGTAGTTGAGGGGTGTTTCCACGAGTGCGTCCCAAGCCTCCCCGGCGCTCCCGCTGGGCAGGGAAAACGGCAAGGAGACGATCCACGCTGCAGCACCCACGGCAACACCCACGAGCGAAACCGGACGCAGGAACACGGTGTCGAGCAACATCGCTTCGCCATCGGTAGTGGAACCGCGCTGGCTCTGCTGAGAGCCGGGCGCTCCGGTGGCATAGGTCGTCGCCGGGGTATAGTAACCTGGGGCCGGTGCAGCTTGCGGCTGCTGTGCCGTCGCACACCCTGCGAGCAGCAGCGCACCGGAGACCAGGGTCGCGCAGGTCTTGAGTACGGGACGGTTATCCATGATTTCATTCTCCTGGGCTGGCAACGCCTCATTTAAGCACAGCCGGTCATCCGGCGAAAAGCGCCGGTGGTCGGACGCGGCGCAGCGTTCCCGGTCGTCGCGATGAGCTGGGAAAGCGCCAGAAAGCGGGCGGCCGGGGTCGTCGTACTGCGCCGGTCGCCAGCCGGCTGGGAGGTCCTGCTCCTGCGCGCGTACCGCAACTGGGGCTTCCCCAAGGGACTCCTCGAACCTGGCGAGAGCTCGCTCGCGGCTGCAGTGCGCGAGACTCGTGAAGAGACCGGCCTCTCGGGCCTCGTCTTCCGCTGGGGCTACGGCTGCTTCGACACGGAGCCCTACGCGGTGGGCAAGGTCGTTCGCTATTTCCTGGCCGAGAGTCCCGCCATGGAGGTCACGCTGCCGGTGTCTCGAGAGCTCGGGCGACCGGAGCACAGCGAGTTCCGTTGGCTCACGCCGGACGAGGCCGAAGCGCTGCTGCCGCCCCGTCTGGTGGCCGTGCTGCGCTGGGCGCAGGCCCAGGTCGACGCCGCGCGATAGCGCATCCTCCCCCTTTTTTCCGGGCACAGACCATGCATTGCCTCGCCGCGCGCGAGGCGGGCGCCCCGCGGCGGTTTGTCGAAGGCAGAGCGTCGGAGGGATGAGTTGCAGACCTCGTCGGTGCACGATGCAGCGGCTGGATTCGAAGCGTCACCGACCCGGGCGGAAGCGCATTCCTCCCGACGACTGACCACGGGTCAGTACGCTGTCGTCCTTGCCTACCTCGCCGCAGCCTTCTGGTACCTCTCCTGGCGGCCGACCGTTTTCAACCCCGATGCGTTCGCGTTTTCGGCCGCAGTCTATGCTGCCGAGAGCATCGGGTGCCTCGCGTCGCTGCTCCTGATTTTCGTCTGCTGGCGCCCCTCGCGACGCGTCGCCGCGACTCCGGCACCGGGGATGACCGTCGACGTATTCGTCACCACCGTCGATCACCCCGCGGCGATGCTGCGGCGCACGCTCACCGCGGCCCGCGATATGCACTATCCCCACGAGACCTGGTTGCTCGACGACGGCAATCGCCTCGAGGCGCGGGCACTCGCGCAGGAGCTGGGTGTTCGGTACCAGGGATCCGTCGATGGCACGGACGCCAGAGAGCAAGCGCTCAGGGCGAGCAACGCCGCGTTCGTGGCCGTGTTCGATGGCGATCACGTGCCGAGCCGCAATTTTCTCACGCATACGCTCGGTTTCTTTCGCGACGACACCGTGGCCTTCGTCCAGGCACCCCGGGGCGTCTGCAGTCTCGACTCGTTCCGGCGCGAGACCGATCGGGGCACACGGCTCATTGCGCACGAGCTGTCGCGGCTCTTCCGCGTGATCCAGCCCGGCCGTGACCACTGGAACGCCGCACTCTTCTGCGGCAGCTGCGCGGTCCTGCGCCGCAAGGCGCTCGATGCCGTGGGCGGCTTGGGCGCGAAGACCCCCGGCGGGAACCTGCGCCTTTCGCTGCGGCTGCACAAGCGCGGCGAGAAATCCGTCTGCGTCCCCGATCCTCTCGCTGTGGCCATCTCGCCCCTGGACCTCGCCCGGTTCGTCGAAGAGCGGGAGCGCCGGGCCCGCGATGCTCTGGCGACGTGCCTGCAGGAGGGGTTTCTGTGTGGACGGGGTCTCACGTTGGGGCAGCGTCTTTGCTACCTTGCCATCCTGCTCGCGTCGCTCGATGGATGGCGGAAAGGCTTCTTCTGCCTGGTGCCGGTCGCGGTGCTCTTGACGGGTGTAATGCCTGTCGCTGCGCTCGACGGCACGTTCCTCCTGCATTTCGCGCCTTATCTCTTCCTCCATGTGTGGGTATCGAAGGAGGTCGGGCGCGGGCGGAGCCGCACCTGGCTCGGTGGGCTGTTCGACATGGCGCGCTTCGCATCGTCCCTCGCCCTCACGGGGCAGACCGGGACGGCTCGACTTGCCGGGCCACTCGCTGCTGCTGCTCGGTCTCAACCTGGTCGCGATTCCGGTCGGGATGGGGCTTAACGCGTGGTCTTCGTCGTTCGATGCCGGAACCCTGGTTGCGCTCTCCGCGTGGTCGCTCGTCAACGCCGCGGTTGCGGCGGCCGTGCTGCTGGCTACCCGAAAGTCGGAGACCTGCGGCCGCGACGACCTTCGCCTGCCGGTTCCACTGCCTGCCCGGATCAAATTCCCGGTAGACGAGCCGGTGTACGGGCTCGTCGATCATATTTCAGCGGCCGGCTTCCGGTTCCATGGGCGTTTTCCGGAGTATGCCCAGTTCGGGGCCAAGGTCTCGGGCGAACTTCATCTGCCCGGCGGCGTGTTGCCGTTCGCCGCGACCATACGCTCCTTCTACCTCGGACACTCCGGCAGGGGTGAGCGCTTCGCGAAATCCGTCGGATTGAGCTTCGACTGGGTCGGTGCACAGCGCGATCACGCACTCGATCGTTTGCTCGGCGAGTCGGATCTGCAGGGACGCATCTCGGCGCTTCGCGAGTGCGGAGGAACGCCCGTGAGCTGGCTCGAGCGCGTGTTCCAGCGGCACGACGATCGGCTGTCGTCGCATCCGGACCACTGGGCTCCGGTACTCATTCATGCGCCGCAGGAGGCGCGAAGCCACCCCGAGCTCGGCATGATCGCCGCGTCGGCGCCGCGCGGCGCGCCGCGCACGGTGCTCGCCTTTGCTCCAATCGCGGCGAACACGACGATCCATCTCACGGTGTTGTCCCGCTCCGCCCGCCAGCTTCTGGACGGCGACGTGCTGGCGCGGCGCGTCCTCGAGACGCCGCTCGCTCCGATCTACGCCTACCAGTTTGTCGGCGACCCGCGCGGGAAAGCCTGACCGCGCACCCAGCTCACGCGACAGCCGTGGCGGCTGCGGGAGCCTCCGTGGAGCCGCTTAGTGCGGCGATGGTCGCATCGTCCACCGTCTCCAGCCAGACGAACTCGAGCGCGGCGCGCGTCTCGTCGGGGATCTCCTCGAAGTCGCGGCGATTGCGGGCGGGTAGCAGCACCCGCGTGATACCCGCGCGCTGCGCCGCGAGCACCTTCTCCTTGATACCGCCCACCGGCAGCACGAGGCCGCGCAGGCTGATCTCGCCGGTCATCGCGGTGTCGCTGCGCACCGTGCGCCCCGTGAGGAGCGAGGTGAGCGCCATCGTGATCGCCACACCCGCGCTCGGGCCGTCCTTCGGGGTGGCGCCGGCCGGCACGTGCACGTGGACGTCGCTCTTCTCCAGCAGGTCTTCCCGCAGCCCGAACGACACGAGGCGGGCCTTGACGAGGGACAGTGCGGCCTGCGCGCTCTCCTTCATCACGTCGCCGAGTTGCCCGGTCAGGATGAGCCGCCCCGACCCCGGCACCTTGCTCGCCTCGATGAAGAGGATGTCGCCGCCGACCGGGGTCCACGCGAGCCCCGTCGCGACGCCCGGTACACCGGCACGCATCGCGATCTCGTTCTCGAAGCGACGCGGGCCGAGGATCGCGGCGAGAGCGTCGGGCTCGACCCGCACGCGTTCCGCCGCACCTTCCGCGATGCGCACCGCGACGCTGCGCAGGACCGAACCGATCTCGCGCTCGAGATTGCGCACGCCGGCCTCGCGCGTGTAGTCGGCGATGATCGCGCGCAACGCGTCGTCGCCGATCTCCACCTGCTCGGGGTTGAGACCGTTCGACGCGAGCTGCCGTGCCACGAGATAGCGACGCGCGATCTCGCAGCTTCTCCTCTTGCGTGTAACCGGGCAGCTGGATGACCTCCATCCGGTCGCGCAGCGGGCCGGGAATCGTCTCCAGCACGTTTGCGGTCGCCACGAACATCACTTTCGACAGGTCGAACGGCACCGCGAGGTAGTTGTCGCGGAAGCTTGCGTTCTGCTCGGGGTCGAGCACTTCCAGGAGCGCCGAGGCGGGGTCGCCGTGGAAGCCGCCCGCGCCGAGCTTGTCGATCTCGTCCAGCATGAACACGGGGTTATTCGTCCCGGCCTTGCGAATCGACTGGACGATGGTGCCGGGCAACGCGCCGATATAGGTGCGACGGTGGCCGCGGATCTCCGCTTCATCGTGCACGCCGCCCAGACTCGTGCGCACGAACTTGCGTCCGGTCGCGCGGGCGATCGACTGGCCGAGCGAGGTCTTGCCCACGCCGGGGGGGCCGACGAAGCACAGGATCGGGCTCTTCCCCGCCGGATTGAGCTTGCGCACCGCGAGGTATTCGAGGATGCGGCGCTTGATCTTGTCGAGGCCGAAGTGGTCCTCGTCCAGGATGCGGCGTGCCTCGGCAATGTCGATGCGCGCCTCGCTCGTCTTTTGCCACGGCAGCTCGACCATCGTGTCGAGGTAGGTGCGCACCATCGAGTATTCGGCGGCGTTCTCGGACATGCGCTGCAAACGCTTCAACTCCTTTCGCGCCTGGGCGAGCACTTCCTCGGGCATGCCTGCGTCGTCGATCGCCTTCGCGAGCTCCGCGAGCTCCTCTGCGCTTTCGTCGCTTTCGCCGAGTTCCTTCTGGATCGTCTTCATCTGCTCGCGCAGGAGGAACTCGCGCTGGCGGTCCTCCATCGACTCGCGCGTCTGGTCGCTGATTTTCTTGGAGAGCTGCAGTACCTCGATGCGGTGCGAGAGCCGTTTCAGCACCTTGTCGACGCGGGCGGCGACGTCGAAGGTCTCGAGCAGCTCCTGCTTCTCTTCCGGCTTCAGATCCATGAAGCCAGCCACGAGATCGGCGAGCAGCGACGCGGAGGTGATGCCGCGAATCGCGTTGGCGAGCTCGGCCGGCGCTTCCGGCAAGAGCTCCAGCACTTCCTGCGCACGGCTGCGGAGTTCGATCAGGCGAGCTTCCATCTCCGCGCTCTCGACCTCGCTCTCCGGAATGCGCTCGATGCGCGCGGCAAGGTAGGGGTAGCCGTCGAGGAACTCGAGCACGCGAAAGCGCTGCTCGCCCTGACAGACCAGGTGATGACCGCCGTCGGGCGTGGTCACGTAGCGCATCACGTTGGCGACGGTGCCGACCCAGTGCAGATGCTCGGGTTGCGGATTCTCGAGCGACGGGTCGCGCTGCAGGAGCAGGCCGACCGGGCGGTCGGAGCGAACGGCCTCCTGGGCCGCGGCGATGGAACGCTCGCGGCCGACGCCGGCAGGCAGGATCATGCCGGGGAAGAGCACGAGGTTGCGCATGCAGACGATCGCGATCGCGTCGGGTGGCAACGGACGCTGGCCGGTCGTTGCGGCACCGGCCGAGGCGGCCGCAACGGGCACTGCGCTGCCCTCGGCGGGGTTGCGCGGGGTGTTGGTGTCGAGTTCCTGGCTCATGGGGGCTCCGCCTTAGTCGCGTTTCGCGAGGTCGAGCACGAGGCAGCCGTGCTCGATGCGCGTCGATTCCGCCTCGAGCGTGCTGCCCGTGAGCTCGATGCGCCGCTCGAAGCGGCCATAGGGAATTTCCGCACGGTGCACGCGGGCCCCCGGCGCCGAGAACGGCAGCGGTCGCTCGCCCGAAACGGTGAGGCACTGGCCGTCGAAGCGCACCACGACCTGGTCCGCCGGCACGCCGGGCAGGGCCACGACGATGCGCACACCCCGCGGCGTCTCCACGACATCCGCGGGCGGCTCCCAGACCGGTCGGCGCGCCTGCGTCTCGCCGAGCTGGAAGAACTGCCGGTGCAGCCGATCGGCCCGCTCGACGAGATCGCAGGCTTCGGCCCACATCCAGGCTTTCGAATGGCGATGCGTCATCAAGTCTCCTGCAGGCGCAAACGGCCCCGACAGCGTCTGTCTGGGTTTGTCCTGTTGGATGGCAAATGGTGCCGGCGCGCGCGATTTCAATAGCACGGGGGCAGGGGCCGCGTTGTCCGGGGCGGGCGGCGCGGCTACACTCCGCTCACCATCGCCAGCCGGAGAAACAGTCGAATGGAGCCGCGCAAGCTCGAGCGCTTGGTGGGCGAGTTGTGGCAGGACTCGATCATGCCCGCGCTCACGGAGTACATCCGCATCCCCGCCAAGTCGCCGTTCTTCGACCACGACTGGCAGCGTCACGGCTACCTGGACGACGCGGTGCGGCTTGCGGTGAAGTGGTGCGAGGCGCATCGGATCGCGGGCATGACGCTGGACGTGGTGCGGCTGCCGGGTCGCACGCCGCTCCTCTACGTGGAAGTTCCGGGAACGCGGCCCGGCAACGTGCTGCTCTATGGTCACCTCGACAAGCAGCCGGAGTTCGCCGGCTGGCGCGACGATCTGGGACCCTGGAAGCCGGTGATCGAGAACGACCGTTTGTACGGACGCGGCGGCGCCGACGACGGCTACGCCCTGTTCGCCTCGCTCGGCGCGATGATCGCCCTCAACGACCAGCGCGTCGCCCATCCGCGCTGCGTGCTGTTGCTCGAGTGCAGCGAAGAAAGCGGCAGTCCGGACCTTGCGGCCTACATCGACGCGCTCGCCGATCGGCTCGGGTTGCCGGAGCTCGTCGTGTGTCTGGATTCGGGCTGCGGCAACTACGATCAACTGTGGGCGACCACCAGCCTGCGTGGGCTCGTGGCGGGCACGCTCACGGTGGAAGTGCTGGAGCTCGGGGTGCACTCGGGGGATGCGAGCGGCATCGTGCCCTCGACCTTCCGCATCGCCCGAGCGCTGCTCGCGCGCATCGAGGACGCCGCGACCGGCGAGATCATCCCGCCCGAGCTGCACGTCGCGATCCCCGAGGACCGCGTCGAGCAGGCCCGGCACGCAGCCCACGTGCTAGGCGCTCACGTACACGACAAGTTTCCTTTTGCGTGCGGCTGCGGGCCGGTCTCCCGGGATCCCGCCGAGCTCATCGTCAATCGCACGTGGAAGCCCGCGCTCGAGGTCATCGGCGCGGCGGGTCTTCCCGTCTCTCGAATCCGCGGGCAACGTGCTGCGGCCGAAGACCCAGTTCAAGCTCTCGTTCCGCCTGCCGCCGACCGCGGATGCGGAGGCAGCGGCAAAACGACTGAAGGAGATCCTGGAGGCTGACTCGCCCTATGGCGCTCGGGTCACGTTCGAGCGGGAACAGGCGTCGAGCGGCTGGTGCGCTGGTCCGACCACGCCCGCGCTTGCCGCGTCGATCGAGCGCGCCTCGAAGAGCTTCTTCGGCCGCTCGGCGGTGTTCATGGGGGAGGGAGTCTCGATTCCGTTCATGGGCATGCTCGGGGCGAAGTTCCCGCGGGCGCAGTTCCTCGTCACCGGCGTGCTGGGACCGCAGTCGAATGCCCATGGCCCGAACGAATTCCTGCACCTGCCCACGGTGCGGCGGTTGACCTGCGCCATCGCGGAGGTGATGGGAGACGCAGGATAGGCCATCTCACGCGGCGGGGCCTTCGGTTTACTTCGTGAAGTCTGCCGACGCAGCGCGCTTACGGGTGACTTTGGTGCGAAGCGAAAGCAGGATCGACGACTCGGCGTCGATTCGGGGCACGCGCCAGAGCAGGAATCGGTAATCCGCAACGGGCACGCGCTCGAGGCGTTCCCGGCCGTTCGCGCGCTTCACGGATCGCATGAGCGGGACGGGTCCGAAAGCCAACCCATCCTCGCTCGCGAGGACATTCGACGGTCGGGCGCTCCCCGGCACGTAGTCCATTCCGGGAGGAAGGGGGACAGCGACCTCCAGGTTGCGAACGACGGTCTTCCCGTGGTTGCGGTACTCGGCCTGATACTCGACGGTGTGCCCCGCCTGGGCTTCGAGCGCCGGAACCAGTCGCTCCACGCCACCCGGACCCTTTTCGACGCGAAAGGCCTGCAGCGTCGCGGTGACTTCGTGTTCCGGGTCTGCCCTGGCCGTGGTCCCGAGCGCAAGGCCCACTGCACACGCCGCTGCTCGCAGCCACCGTCGCAAGAGGAATCGCCAAAAAAAGAAGGGGCTGACTGCGCCCCTTCGAAGTTTCCCCAACACCACCCTTGCCGTCGCCTGCCCCGGCAACCTCCCGAAGGAGTGACCCGAAACGGGCGCCGGCAGAGAGTTCTTCACACCGCCGGGCGCCGGGAGGAGGTCGGCGCTTGCGGTCTGTGGAAACGCCAGGGAGGCAACACATGTGCCACGGGGTGCTTAACGGAACGGGAGGAGGGAAGCGGGAGGAGGGAGGTCAGGCGCGGTGGCGGCTTTCGCCGGCGCCGAGCCCGCCTGCGATGAGGTGCGCCGTACGGATCGGTTCCGGAAGCCGGCCGTGAAGGGCGAGGCGGTCGAGCAATTTTCCGGCAGCTTGCGCCGAGATGCCGGCACGCTGGACCCAGACGTCGGCGAGCCGCTCCATCGGTCCCGCCTGCTCGATGAGCGCCCACTTCCTCGCGCCGCCCCGAACGTGGTCGAACAACGCCCGGCGGATCGCGGCGAGGTCGGGCTTCTTGCGCGCGACGACGAGGACGGGCACCCCAACGTCCCGATGCAGTACGTGGAGGTCGACGACGTTGAAGCCGGCCACCGCAATGCCTTGGAGCAGCACTGCGTGGACTTGATCGCGAAAGCGGCTGCGTGCGATGAGTTCGGTCATGACCCGTGTCGCGTTCGTGCCGTCGCGACGGACCTTTCCCGTCAGTACACCGTCGAGGCGGCCGCCGGCGCAGACCGCGCCCACGAGCAGGACATCACCGCGGTGCTCGCGCGCGAAGGGCGCGTCGTCGAACGCGATGACGTGCGGCTGGCTCGGCACGAGCGCCTCGCCGGGCGTCACTTCGCTGCGGGGACACATTCGCCCAACCGCCTTGCCGTGACGCGTTGGGAGAACGTCATGTTCTTGCCGCCGAGCCGCACGTCCAGCCGGCCGGTGATTCGATCCGCGCCGAGCAGCCACTGCGCGGTACCGGTCGTTTCCTGTCTACCCGTGCACGCGAGGCGAAAGAAAACGGAGTCTCCGTGTCGGATCTCGTCGGTAAGCGCGCACCCCTTTAGGGCTTCGTGGCCCAAGGTCGGGAAGGCGGACGCGAGATCGCTGTCGCTCCAGCAACGCTCGCTCGCGGGTGGTCGCGTATCGCAGACCCTCTTCGAGGTGCGGCATCACGGTCTCGGCAGTCACTTCGTAGAGCCCCGGTCGCATCGATTCTGCGGCGCATACCGGCGGCAGCACGCCGGCAGCCAGCACGGCGCAGAGCGAAGACCTCAGGATGTCGAGCATGCCGTGCATGAGAATACCCGAGGGCAGCTACCCCGCACTCCGAGTCTTGCGGTCGAATCGAGAAAAAAGTTTCGTTGCACCCGTCGATTTCGTGCCGCGCGGTTCGTCGTAAAGTAACGCGACGGGCCACCCGCCAATTTCCACGAAGGAGAGACCACCATGAGCACACCCGAAGTCAAGCCGATCCCCGACTGGATGCACTCCATCACACCGCACCTCGTGTGCGCCGGTGCCGCCGAAGCCATCGAGTTCTACAAGCAGGCGTTCGGCGCGGTCGAGCTCGGCCGGCTGGCCGGCCCGCCGGGAAAGCTGATCCACGCGGCGATCCGGATCGGCGATTCGGCGGTGATGCTGGTGGACGAGATGCCCGAGTGCGGTGCGCTCGGACCGAAAGCACGCGGCGGTTCGTCGGTCACGATCCACTTGCAGGTGGAGGATGTCGACGGCGTGGTCGCACGAGCCGTGGCGGCCGGGGCAAAGATCACGATGCCGGTCGACGACATGTTCTGGGGCGATCGCTACGGCCAGATCGAGGACCCGTTCGGCCACTCGTGGTCCGTGGCCACGCACGTGCGCGACGTGAGCCCGGAGGAGCTGCAGGAAGTAGCGAGGAAGATGTTCGGCTGACCCGCGCGAGATGGAGGCCACGATGCAGTACATGCTCTTGATCATGGAGCCGATCGGCCAGCGGCAGGGCCGGTCGGAGGAAGAAGGTCGCCGCCTGTACGCGGACATGCTGCGCTTCGCCGACGATCTCAGGGCGCGCGGCCTGCTCACTGCTGCGGAGTCGCTGCAGTCCGATGCGACGGGTGTGCGCGTCCAGGTGCGAGGCGGCAAGCTGAGCCTCGTCGACGGGCCCTTCTCCGAGGCGAAGGAAATGGTCGGCGGCTTCTTCCTGCTCGATTGCGCGAGCCGGGAGCAGGCGGTCGAGATCGCGAGCCGCTGTCCGGCCGCCCAGTGGGCCACCGTGGAAGTACGCGCGCTCGGTCCCTGTCACGAAGGGTAGATCGCCATGGACGTGAGCATTCAGAAGATCACCCCTTTCCTGTGGTTCGACCAGCAAGCCGAAGACGCAGTGCGCTTCTACACCTCGATCTTCAGGAATTCCGCGATCGGGATGATCACGCACTACGGCAAGGAGGGGGCGCGAGCCTCCGGCCAGCCGCCGGGGACTGCCATGACCGTCGCATTCAAGCTCGAGGGCCAGGATTTCGTGGCGCTGAACGGCGGACCTCACTTCACCTTCAGCGCGGCGATATCGTTCGTCGTCGGTTGCGCGTCGCAGGGCGAGCTGGACTACTACTGGGACGGGTTGTCCGAAGGCGGGGACGAGCGGGCGCAGCAATGCGGTTGGCTGAAGGACAAGTACGGTGTCTCGTGGCAGATCGTTCCCGCGGCGTTGGGGGAGCTCATGAGCGACTCTGATCCTGAACGATCCGGACGGGTCATGAAAGCGTTGCTCACCATGAAGAAGATCGACATCGAAGCCTTGCGGCGGGCGGCCGAGGGACAAGGCCCGCGCGCCGATTGAAACCCACGCCATGGAGGAGATCCAATCATGCGGTTCATGATCATCGTGAAAGCGACCAAGGACTCGGAAGCCGGTGTCATGCCGGAAGAGAAGCTGATCGCGGAGATGGCGACCTACCACGAAGAGCTCGCGAAAGCAGGCGTGTTGCTCGACGCTTCGGGCCTGCAGCCCTCCGCGAAGGGCTGGCGCATCCGGTACGACGGCGGCGGGCGCGCCGTGATCGACGGGCCGTTCGCCGAATCGAAGGAGCTGATCGCCGGCTACACGCTGATCCAGGTGAAGTCGAAGGAGGAGGCGATGGAATGGACCCGGCGCTTCCCGAATCCGGCCGGCGACGGCAAGAATGCCGCGATCGAGGTGCGCCAGTTGTACGAGCTGGAGGACTTCGGTCCGAGCGATGCCGTCGAGCGCTTTCGCGAGCTGGGCGTTGCGGGCGAGAAATAGCTGCGGCGCTGACTGTTCGCGGTGGCACCCGATACCCATCGCACGATCGACGCGGTCTGGCGGATCGAGTCGGCGAAGATCATCGGCGCCCTTGCGCGGATCGTGCGCGACGTGGGTCTCGCCGAGGAGCTCGCGCAGGACGCGCTCGTCGCCGCCCTCGAGCAGTGGCCGGAGAGCGGCATCCCGGACAACCCCGGCGCCTGGCTCATGGCCGCTGCGAAGCATCGGGCGATCGACCTCTTCCGCCGCAACGCGCTGCACGCGCGCAAGCAGGAGGAAATCACTCGCGAGATCGAGGCGCAGTTGCACGACGCTGCTCCTGCGGAACCCGGCGCTTCGCTCGACGATCCGGTCGGCGACGACCTGCTGCGCCTGGTGTTCATCGCCTGCCATCCCGTCCTTTCGACGCAAGCCCGCGTCGCGCTGACGCTGCGCCTGCTCGGCGGCCTGACGACGGCGGAGATCGCGCGGGCCTTCCTCGTCGCCGAGCCGACCATCGCCCAGCGGATCGTGCGGGCGAAGCGGACGCTCGCCGAGGCGCGCGTTCCGTTCGAGGTGCCCCGCGGGGACGCGCTCGCGGCCCGTCTTGCGTCGGTGCTCGAGGTGGTCTACCTCATCTTCAACGAGGGGTACTCGGCCACGTCCGGTGACCACTGGGTGCGCCCCGAGCTTTGCGACGAAGCGCTGCGTCTCGGCCGCATCCTGGCGGAGCTCGCGCCGCAGGAGCCGGAGGTGCACGGCCTGGTGGCGCTCATGGAGATCCAGGCGTCGCGCCTGCGCGCGCGGATCGGCCCGGCGGGCGAGCCCATCCTGTTGCTCGACCAGAATCGCACGCGCTGGGATCCGTTGCTCATCCGCCGCGGTCTCGCCGCGCTCGCGCGTGCCGAGGCGCTGAGCGCGGCCCGCGGGGGGCTGGGCCCCTACGCGCTGCAGGCTGCGATCGCCGCCTGCCACGCCCGCGCGCGCACGGCGGAGGAGACCGACTGGCCGCGCATCGCCGCGCTCTACGACGCGCTCGCGCAGCGCTCGCCTTCCCCCGTGGTGGAGCTCAATCGGGCGGTGGCGCTTGCCATGGCGTTCGGTCCCGCGGCGGGCTTGGAGGTCGTCGACGTGCTGATGGCGGAGCCCTCGCTCGAGAACTATCACCTCTTGCCGAGCGTGCGCGGCGATCTCCTCGCGAAGCTCGGGCGCGTGGACGAGGCTGCTGCGGAGTTCAAGCGCGCTGCATCGCTCACGCGCAACGCCCGCGAGCGCGAGCTGCTGCTGGCGCGCGCACGGACCTGCGTTACGCTGCCTCGCATAAAGTGAGCTCGAGGAGACTCATTCGGGTAACGCGCCGTCGCGTGCAGAGACGCTCACAGCGGCATCTCTCGCCTCGCGGTCGATGAGCGCGCGCTTGCGCTCGACACCCCAGCGGTAGCCGGACAGTCCGCCGTCGTTACGCACGACGCGGTGGCAGGGGATCGCGACCGCCAACGGGTTGGCCGCGCACGCCTGGGCCACTGCACGCACCGACTTTGGAGTGCCGATGCGCTGCGCGATGTCCGAATAGCTCGCCGTCGTGCCCGCCGGGATTGCGCGCAGCGCCTGCCACACGCGCTGCTGGAACGCGGTGCCGCGCACGTCGAGCGGCAGGTCGAGGCCCAGCCGTGGCGCTTCCACGAAGCCCACCACTTTCGCGACGAGCTCTTCGAACGCGGCGTCGCCGCCGATCAGGTTCGCGCGCGGGAAACGGTCCTGCAGGTCGCGGGCGAGCGCATCGGGATCGTCGCCCAGGAGAATGGCGCAAACGCCACGCTCGCTCGCTGCGACGAGGATCGATCCGAGCGAGCACTCGCCGATGGCGAAGCGTATCGCCGTGTTCGCGCCGCCCGCGCGATAGCTCGTGGGCGTCATGCCCAACACCTGGTTCGACTGCTCGTAGAAGCGGCCGTTGGAGCCGTAGCCGGCGTCGTAGATCGCATCGGTCACCGTGCCGCTGCGACCGAGCCCGGTTCGTACGCGATTGGCGCGGCACGCGGATGCGTAAGCCCGCGGCGTGACACCGGTGATCGCCTTGAACACGCGATGCAGGTGATACGAGCTCATTCCAGCATGCTTTGCGAGCGCCTCGAGGCTCGGGACTTGTTCGGCATGCTCGATGAGCCGGCAGAGCTCGGCGACAAGAGCCGCGTGCCGCTCGGCAGCCGAGAGTTGGTCCGGCTGGCAGCGCTTGCAGGGGCGAAATCCCGCTCGCTCGGCGTCCGCGGCGGTGAGGTGGAAGGCGACGTTTTCGGCCCGGGGGGCGCGCGCGGCGCACGAGGGGCGGCAATAGACTCCGGTCGTCCTGACCGAGTAGAAAAAGGTCCCATCGGCCTTCGGGTCGCGGGACAGGATGGCCGCCCAGCGCGGATCGTTCACGGTCGCCAGCGCGAGTATCTCAGTCTTCGTGGAAGTGTTCATTCGTGCTCCTTCGACGGTCCTCATGGCTCGCAGTCTAGCGGTCGATGGGCAGGGTCGCACTCCGGGTCTTGCTGCCGAATTCTGCGTCGCGTGAGGAGAGCTACAATGATCCTCGCGAGCTCTCTCCACCGACCTCGGATTACGGCCTCCCGGCAATATGTCTGCTATCCCGAACCTGTACAACGAAGTCGTCCTCGATCACATCAAGAACGCCCGCAATTACCGGGTGATGGAAGACGCGAACCGCACCGCGGAGGGCGTGAACGCGCTATGCGGCGACACGCTGTCGGTTTACGTGCGGCTCGACGGGGACGTGATCCGAGACGCGAGCTTCCAGTGCTCCTGCTGTGGCATCTCCATGGCTTCGGCCTCCGTGATGACGGAGGCGGTGAAGGACAGCACCGTGGCCGAAGTGCTGGAGATGTATCGGGCCTTCCTCCATCTGCTGACAGAGGCGGATCGGCTGGAGGGCGCGGTCGATCTCGGCGAAGTGGCCGTGCTCGCCACGGTGCGGGCATTTCCCGCCCGGCGCAACTGCGCGACGCTCGCCTGGGACACGCTGATGGCTGCGCTCGAAGGCCGCCGCGAGCTGGTCCAGGGCAGATAGTCTGCGCCGGCCGTCAACCTCTCGGTGGTTTCGCATGCCAGTGACTCCCGAGGCGGGCGACCCAGCCTCCGCTCGCGTCGCTGATTTCTTCGAGCAAGTCGGCATCGGTTCTCCCCGAGCTCTTCGACACGTGGAAGGAGTGATCGGCGCCGTCCAGCCAGTGCATCTCCCACGGCGTCTGCACGGTCGCGAGTGCACGCTCCATCAGGTCGCGACGGCAGAGGGCGTCGCGCGTGCCGTTGAAGCACAGCACGGGTACCCGGATGCGCGGCAGATGCGCATCGCGAAGCTGCTCCGGCTTGCCTGCGGGATGCAGCGGATAGGCGAGCAGCAGCAGACCGTCGCACGCCATGCCCTCGGCGACGAGCATCGATGCGACGCGCCCGCCCATGGAGCGTCCGCCGACCACGAGCGTGCCGGACCCAAGCTCGGCGCGGGCGCGCGCGACGACCGCGGCCATGCAGGCCTTCAAACGGGGCATCGCGTCGGGACGGCTGGAACCGTTCTCGCGATAGAGGAAATTGAACCTGACCAAGCCGAAGCCTTGCGCGCGCAGCGCCTCGGCGAGCCGCAGCAGGCCGCGGTCGGCCATGTGACCGCCGGCACCGTGCGCGCAGACGAAGACGGCTTCGCTATCCTGACTCGTGGCGGGCTCGAAGACCGCGGAGGTCGCGTCGCCGTCGACTGCGACGCGCCACTGAACCGCTTCAGACATGCGTGCTCAGCAACGGGGCGACGACTTCCGACAGCGCTTTGCCGAGGGTCGAGTGCCGGGGCCCGGCGTCGAGATGCACCCCATCGACGTTGCTGGAAGCGATGACGGTCTGCGCATGATGACGAGCTCGAACGGCAAGTGGATCTCGATGCGCTGGGCCAGACCGACAGGCCCATTCCTGCCTCGGGTCATCGCAACAGATTCTTGTAGATCTTTCCATCCTTCATGATCACGACGAAGTTCTTCGCCGGATCTTCGATCAGCGTGATATTCGCGATAGGGTCGCCGTTCACCAGCAGCAGGTCCGCCAGCGCGCCTTCCTGCACGACGCCGAGCTTGCCGGGGTAGGGGCTTCGGAGTCCCGACAGCGCGAGCAAGCTTTCGCTAGCGCGAAGCTCGCCACAAGATGCTTCGCTCCGTCAGGGAAGGCAAGAGGCAAGACCAGGCCCCGGTGGTGAGCTTCGACGCGCCATTGAGCCGGTTCAGGCATGCGTTCCTGAGTGATCACCAGGCGAGCTCAGCAGGGGAGCAACCACTTCCGCCAGAGCCTTGCCGAGCGTCGCGTGCTGTTCCGCATCGAGATGCACGCCATCGACCTTGCTGGAAGTGACGACGGTGCCGGCATCGAAAAAATGGCAGGCGAGCTCCGCGCACACTTTCTCGAACGCTGCTGCCAGACCGACGCACTTTCTTTCACCGCCTTCGAACTTCGGAGCGATCGGGCCCTTGGGGGTCTGGATCGGAGGCGGGGCAACGACCAGTATCGCGGGCACCGGCATGCCCGGCTCGATCGGCGCGGCGCGGATTGCCGAAACCAGGGCTGCGACGCCCTGCGAGGAATGCCAGGCGTTGTGTTCGTGCATGGACTGGAAATCGTTGGTGCCCAGCATCAGGATCACCAGCGCCAGCGGAGAGTGGATCTCGATGCGCTGGGCGAGGCCGACGAGGCCGTTTCGGCCGGGCTTGAAGGGATCGTCCCACACGGTGCGGCGGCCGTTGAGACAGTCCTCGATGACGCGAACCTTTCTGCCAGTGGCGACGAGCAGATTCTCCATCAGCCCCGGCCAGCGCTGATCGAACGGCAAACGACGGCGGGTGGTCGGGATGATGCCCCAGGAAAGGGAGTCGGAATAAACCAGGATGTGTTGCATGTTCGCGCTGCGTCTAGCCGCCTCGAAAGCAGTTTGCTGTGCGCCAACGAAAATGCCTAACCAGCGCCCGCCTTGGGTCGAGTCGGCCTTGAGCGACGACTCGGGCGTGCTGCGCTCTTCGCGAGATTGATTAGGCCCATTAGAGCGTCGTTCACCGCGTCCCCGTTTGGGAAGACCTTCGCCACTTCCGGCTTGAGGACGACAACGTTCGAAGCGGCCTTCAGCCGCGCTGCGTACTTGCCCCGAACCATAGTGCCGAAGCCCTGGCGCGTGTACTCGGCGCGCAACTCGTCTGCGGCAGTTTGCTTAACCTTCTTCATGGATTCGACGTTCGCGTTTAGTGGCGGGGTCGCCCGGCACTTGAAACACCGAAGGTCGCGAACGGAGTCTACTCCGACGTCCAACCCGGGTCAGGTTTCGGGTGCGGCTTCGACGGACGTTTCAATGATCCCCCCCACGAGAATGAGTTCTCGGTAGCGAAGCTTGCCAGAAGAAGCTTCGCTCTGTCCGGGAAGGCAAAAGGCAAGACCTGCCCCCAACCCTTGGCCCCAACCCCACAATGCCACGATCCCACGCGCAGGACGGTCGCGGGTTGCGTCCTTCAGGCCCCACGCGCTGTGCGACGGACGCGCCGCGTGACGTACTCCTTCAGCACGCCATCCATTCGGGATTGCCAGCCGTCGCCCGTCGCTTTGAAGTAGGCGAGAACCTCCGGGCTGTACCGGATGGATACCAGCTGCTTCTTGTTCTCGGACGGCGGGCGGCCGCGCAGGGCGCGCATCGGCACCATGGCTCTGAGCTGCCTCGGAGTCAGCGGCCGAGCGTCGGGATCCGCCTTCGCCGCGGCGGTAATGGCTCTGTCCTCTGCCGCCGTCGGCATGGCGACAGTCGTTCGCTTAGCTGGCTTCGACATAGTGCGTAAACTCGCCTCGGGCAGCGGCAGCCGTCCAGATGGGAGCAAGTGACACCGAACCCGAGCTACTGTCGGCGGGAACCACCATAGCCTGGGCGCCTGCTGTGATGCCTCACAACAGGATTCTGATCCCATCATCTATCTGGCGATAGATCACCGCATACGGAAAGACGTCGAGCGAGAACGAACGCCGATCCCGAGATTGAGGTTTGCCGAATCCAGGGTTCCTCGCCAAGATGCTTGACACTCGCTTGAACTCGGCAACGAATCTCGCCGCCAATGCGGGCGAGCCTTCATGCTCATAGAATTCTGCCGCCTCGGCCAAGTCGCGCTCTGCGCCGGGGTGGAGCTCGATTCTCATCCAGGGAATCTGGCTTCCAGTCTTGCGACGGCCTCTTCGAACGGCACGGATTCAACCTTGCCCGAATCCAGCTCGGCTTCCCGGGCATCCGCGATTGCATCCCAGGCGGCTTCGATTTCGGCATCCGTATCGAGGCTAGAGATCAAGCGAGTCAACAGGCGCGCCCGGTCGGCTGGAGATAGGCGCAGCACCTCAGCTTCCAAGGCTTCGACGGACGTTGCCATAATTCTCTCCATCAGAATCAGATTTCGCCAAGGCGAAGCTTGCCACAAGATGTTTCGCTTTGTCAGGGAAGGCAAAAGGCAAGACCAGGCCCCATTCCTCCACACGCGCGTCAAGGCGTGAGGCAGAGCCTGCTGTCCGAGATGAGAGCGAAAAGGCAAGACCTGGCCCCAGCGCTTGGCGCCAGCGCTCTAGGCGCTCGCGTACTTGCGATTCTGATGAGCATGCTGCGGTTCATGACAGATCCTCCCGTAAAGGCCGTATCTGGCTGCCGGCCACCACTACTCCTTGATCTGAGCCTCTGCCGCTATCACTTCGGATCATCCCCCTTGTGCCGCAGGATGATCTCCGGCCTTGTGTCATAACACATTCCGGCCCAGTTCAAGGCCGATGTCCGGAGCAGCTTGATGCCTGATTGTACCTCTTCCCGCCGTCTGGCAAGTGACGGTTTCCTTCTGAGGTCGCGCAACCGACCATCAGTGTGCACAATGCAATTGTGCAGTAGAGTCGATTCATGGGCTTCCCTCCCTTCTCTGACATAGCGAGTCTAGCCTTGCTCGGGTGTATTCATTATCGAGAATCCATCGTGCTTCTGTGTACCCCTCACAACGCAGGTGTACCTCAATATCCCACCAGTTCGAGAACCGTCCAGATCGCGCGAGTTTTTCCGCCATACTAGGGATCACTTCATGCTGATGCTTCTTCGTCAGCTTCCTGGGCACTTGACTACTCTCCTATGACGTCCAACTTGCTTCTATCAGGGGTTACAGTCGAGTTAACCAGGACGCGGGTCCTGCTCGGACGGCCGAGCTCCGGCGCCGTATCGAGCCACTCGTCGATGACCTGCCGTGCGTTGGCGACTGCTTCCTTGTAGGTCTCACCATCCGCCATGCAACCGGGCAACTCGGGCACCTCCACAACGAAGGACTGATCGTCTTCGCTCCAAGAGATGATCAACTCATACCTGATCGACATCCGCTTTCACCTACCCGCACGCCCCGATCGCCCCGCACGCCGTGCAGAACTCGCAGCCGTCCTTCTTGATGACCGCCATGTTGCCGCACTCCTTGCACAGCTTGCCGCGCACGAGCAGCGAGACTTCCGCCATTTCGCGCGCGCTGTCGGGGATCTCCAGCACGCCCATCTCCTTCACCGGATAGCCGCGCTCGTCGAGCACGCCGAGCATCGCGTAGCGGTGGATGATGAGCCGCGCGACGTAGGCCACCGTGCTCGGGAAGTTCTGCTGACCCTCGCCGCCGGGCACCTTCGCCATGAAGTCGCCGAGGGGCTCGGAGTAGTTCAGCAGCTTGCGCAGCTTCATGCCGATCCACGCGGGATCGATGACGCGCATGTCGAGCGAGAGCAGCTTGCAGAGGCCGTCGAGCGCGCGCGGGTAGACGCCCGCCATCCAGACCGAGTACGGACGCCGCTGACCGCCGGGCAGCACCAGCTCCTTCAGGCCGAGCACGAAGTCGTCGCCCGCGGCGACGTTGAGCACGTCGACGGTCCACGACATGGTGCCGTCGGTGCCGGTCTTCGGTTCCTTCTGCGCGAAGAGGGCATCGAGCACGGGTGAGCTCTCGTCCGGTCCGTCGAGGCCGCCGAGCTGCTCGACGCGGAAGCGCACGATGCGCGCGAACGCCGCGACTAGGCTCGGCACGCGCACCGTCTTGCCCTCGGGCGGCATGGCGCAGTCGAACGAATCGTCACCGTACGTCTTCGCGAGGATTTCGAGCTTGCGGCGCAGCCACGCCTTGTCCTCGGCGCGCATGTCCATGGAAAGCGTCTTCGCGACGGCGCCGAGGCCCCGCGGCTGCTCGATGCCGTTCACCCACACCTCGAACGGCTTGGGATGCCCGTTCTCGACGTGACCGACGAAGATGGCGAACTTGCCGTGGGGCGATTCGACCATGTAGGTCCACGACGGATTGCCGCCGGGAATCTTCGGCCGCCCCGGCCAGCGCAGGCTGTAGAGGGCGGGCTGCGGCGCGGCCTCGAGCACGATGCGGCGGTCGGAGTCGGTGGTGTCGAGGTCGTAGGGCTGCTGCGACTCGGGCGCCTTGGTGGTGTCGATCGACAGCACGCTGCCGAGCACGGCGTTCGGCCGGTAGGTGGTGATGCCCTTGAGGCCGGCCTTCCAGGCTTCCATGTAGAGGTCCTTGAAGTCCTCGTACGGGTAATCCTCGGGCACGTTGACGGTCTTGCTGATCGCGGAATCGACGAAGGGCGCGACCGCTGCCACCATGCGCATGTGGTCGAGCGCCGAGATTTCCATCGCGGTGACGAAGTGCGACGGCAGTGCCTCGACGTCGCCGCCGAGATGGCGATAGAGCCGCCAGGCGTGGTCCTCGACGGCGTAGGTCTTCATGCTGCCGTCGGGCTCGCGCTTCTTGCGGTTGTAGAACCACGAGAACGGCGGCTCGATGCCGTTGCTCGCGTTGTCGGCGAAGGCGAGCGAGATCGTTCCGGTGGGCGCGATCGAGAGCAGATGGCTGTTGCGCAGACCGTGCGCGCGGATCTTCGCCTTCACCGCATCCGGCAGGCGCGAGGCGAAGCGCGGTGGCGCGAGGTATTCGTCCGCATTCAGCAGGGGGAACGCGCCTTTCTCCTTCGCCAGCGCGACCGACGCGAGATAGGATTCGTCGCGCATGAACTCGGCGATGCGCGCGGCCATCGTGCCGCGCCTCGGGCGAGTCGAACCGCAGGCCGAGCATGATGAGCGCGTCGCCCAAGCCCGGTGAAGCCGAGCCCGATGCGGCGCTTCGCCTTCGACTCGGCGTCCTGCTCCGGCAGCGGCCAGACGGTGACGTCCAGCACGTTGTCGAGCATGCGCACCGCCGGGTGGATCACTTCGCGCAGGGCGTCGAAGTCGAACTGCCGCGCGCTCGGTGAACGGGTCGGCCACCATCAGCGTGAGATTGATGCTGCCGAGGCAGCAGCAGCCGTAGGGGGGCAGCGGTTGCTCACCGCAGTTGTGAACGTAGAGTCCGTTCGCATCGAAGGCGTGGACATCGGCGACCGTCACGTCGAAGACGGGTTCGACGCCGTCCTCGACGACGCTGTCTACGGTCGCGACGAAGCGTTCGCGATTCAGGCTTCGGCGTGTAGTGGGCGAGCAGGGCGTTCGAGTCGCGCCGACTTGTCGCTGTCGGCAAAGCCGATCAGGTCGCGGAAGCGGAGCAGGTTGTCGTTGCTGACGACGAGCTCGTGAACGGCCTGACTGGCATACAACTTCTCGCCGCCTTTGCCGTCGGGCATGAGCTTCGCGCCGGCGGGCTTGCGGTCGGAGTAGATCGTCGATGCGATGCCGAGGCGCAGAAGCATGCGCTGGACGCGGACGAGGTTCTCGCGATCGGTCTGCGTGAGCCGAACGCTGACGCCCTTTTCCTGCGACCCCTGGACCGAGCCGTCGGCGTCGAACAGGCCGCGCAGCAGCCCGCGGTAGAAGTCCGACGAGGCGGACTCGATCGCGTCCGTGATGCGTTTCGCGCCGGGCGCCATGCCGAGCGAAAGGGCCAGGCGGCGCAGTGCACCGCACGCCAGGCGGAACTCGCCGCGGCCCGCGATGGGCGACTGCCAGCCGCGGAAATCGCTGCGATGGGGGAGGGTGCTTACCGCCGCCATCGCGGCCTGCATGATGCCGGCCGCAGCGGGCGACGCGATCCAGCCGCCATTCGCTTCGCGGCGCGCGGCGGTATCCCAGACACTCAGCACCGCCTTGTCGTCCTTGAGCGTGCCGTCTCCGATCAGCAGACCGACCAGATAGCCTTCCGCTTCGGTGTGCGCGCCCGCCCATGCCGCGCCCGCGCGATGGTCGTGCAGAACGATCTCGTCACCGGGGCGGAGCGCGCCTGCGGGCGTCCACTCGGATTCGACGGTGGAGCGCGTGCGGCGCGTGACGCGGCGCACTAGGTGATCGGCCGTCAGACGCAGACCGTATCCCTCGCGGGTTGCGAGGCGGCACACCGGTTTCTCCCCGGTCGGGAAGAATCCGTCGGACAGCACCGTGTGCGCACGGCCATCGACCACGGCCTCGAAGGGCTGCGCCGATCAGGTCGCGCACCTGGCGCGCCCCGGCGACGGTCATGACCCAGGTGTCGGCGGTGACGCACGGGTTCGTGGCTTCGATGCGTTCGACGTAGGAGAGGTTGTTGTCCTCGTTCACGCGGTCGATGAAGATGACGCCGGGCTCCGCGTGGTCGTAGGTGGAGTCCATGATCTGCTTCCACAGATCGCGCGCCTTGACGGTGCGGTAGACCCACATGCCGTCGTCGCGCCGGTGCGCGCCGGCCTCGAGGAAATCGGCCGAAGGTTCCCGCTTGTGGATGAGCTCCCAGTCTCCGTCGGCTTCCACCGCCCGCATGAAGGCGTCGGTCACCGCGACGCTCACGTTGAAGTTCTTGAGGTCGCCGTGGTCCTTGGCGTGGATGAAGTCCTCCACGTCGGGATGGTCGCAGCGCAGGATGCCCATCTGCGCGCCGCGGCGCGCGCCCGCCGACTCCACGGTCTCGCACGAGCGGTCGAACACCCGCATGTACGACACCGGGCCGCTCGCGCGGCTGTCGGTGCCCTTCACGTGCGCGCCCCGCGGGCGGATGGCCGAGAAGTCGTAGCCGACGCCGCCGCCGCGGCGCATGGTTTCGGCGGCCTGCATCAGGGCGACGTAGATGCCCGGGCGGCCGTCGACGGATTCGGAGACCGAGTCGCCCACCGGCTGCACGAAGCAGTTGATCAGCGTGGCCCGGAGCTCGGTGCCCGCGGCGGAGTTGATGCGTCCGCCCGGGATGAAGCCGCTGTCGAGCGCCTTGAAGAACACGGGCTCCCAGCGGGCCGGGTCCTTCTCGATCGCCGCCAGCGCGCGCGCCACGCGCCGCCGCACGTCCTCGACCGTGCGCTCGTCCCCCTTCGCGTACTTTTCCTGGAGCACGTCGAGGGTGACCGGCTGAGGGAGGATTCCGAAATCGCCTTCGTATGGTTTCATGGTCGTTAACGCTGAGATGGCTACGGGAGACCGGGCGGCGGCGTGGTGCCGCTTCGCCCGGATAATCAATATATTGTGCGACATAACCGCTTCCGGCACGACATATGGTAGCCGAAGCCGGGCAAGTTATCCAATCGGTGCGAGTTCCCAAGCCTGAACGGCTGCGGAGAGACCACTCTCCCGAAAGCTCGCCACGTGAGCCCGCCGCGCTGGATTTCGACTGCGCCGCGCGGCGGGAGTGCGCAGCGGCGCCCGGACGGATTCGGGCCGGGCCGGGATGCCGGCTCCGACACGGCCGGCCAACGTCGTACAATCGACGCTTTGTCCAGGACTGTGGCGTGCTGCGCTCCGCGACGGTCCCCGAGTCCCCACGATGACCCACGACAGCGGATTCTTCAACCTCTATCGCCACAACTTCGCACGCGTGGCGGTGGCCGTTCCCGTGGTGCGTGTGGCGGACCCGACGCACAACGCCGCGCAGACGGTCGCCCTGCTCGAGCAGGCCGCGGCGCGGCAGGCCGTGCTCGTTGTCTTCCCGGAGCTCGGGCTCTCCGCCTACACGTGCGAGGACCTCTTCCACCAGCAGGCGCTACTCGACGCCTCGCTCGCGGGGCTCGGCCAGGTCGTCGAAGCATCGCGCGGCGTGCCGGTCGTGGCGGTGGTCGGCGCGCCGCTCAAGGTCGATCACATGCTCTTCAACTGCGCGGTGGTCGTCTACCGCGGGCGCATCCTCGGCGTGGCGCCGAAGACCTACCTGCCGAACTACCGCGAGTTCTACGAGCTGCGCCAGTTCGCACCTGCCGACGCGGCGCGCTCCGCCGAGATCGATCTGCTCGGGCAGCGGGTTCCGTTCGGCAACCGTCTGCTGTTCCAGGCGGCGAACCACCCGCTCTTCACCGTCTACGCGGAGATCTGCGAAGACCTGTGGGTGCCGGTGCCGCCGTCGTCCTACGCCGCGCTCGCGGGGGCGACCCTGGTGGCGAACCTGTCCGCCTCCAACATCACCATCGGCAAGGACGAGTACCGGCGCAGCCTTGCAGCAAGCCAGTCGGCGCGCTGTCTTTCGGCCTACCTCTACAGCGCGGCGGGGCAGGGCGAGTCGACCACCGATCTCGCATGGGACGGGCAGGGTTTGATCTACGAAAACGGTACGCGCGTCGCCGAAACCCGGCGCTTCCAGACCGAGGCCCAGCTCGTCGCGGGCGACATCGACCTCGACCGGCTGTCGCAGGACCGCATGCGCCAGACCACCTTCAGCGATTCGTCGCGACGGCACCGGGAGGAGCTGGCGAAGTTTCGCGTGGTGGGGTTCGAGCTCGAGCTGCCGGCGGGGACGATCCCGCTTGCGCGAACCTACGAGCGCTTCCCCTACGTGCCGAGCGATGCGTCCCGTCGCGACGAGCGTTGCGAGGAGGTGTACCGCATCCAGGTGCAGGGTCTTGCCACGCGACTCAAGGCGGCGGGCGCGCAGAAGATCGTGATCGGCATCTCCGGCGGGCTCGACTCGACCCAGGCACTCGTCGTGTGCGCAAAGGCCATGGACCAGATGGGGCTGCCGCGCTCGAACATCCTCGCCTACACGATGCCCGGCTTCGCCACCAGCGAACGGACCCTCGACCAGGCGCGGCGGCTGATGGCGGCGGTCGGATGCAGCGCGGCCGAGATCGACATCCGTCCGAGCTGCCTGCAAATGTTGAAAGACATCGGCCATCCGTTCGCGGATGGCCATCCCGTGTTCGATATCACGTTCGAGAACGTGCAGGCGGGCGAGCGCACCAGCCATCTCTTCCGGCTGGCGAACTACCACGGCGGCATCGTGGTCGGCACGAGCGATCTCTCGGAGCTCGCGCTCGGATGGTGCACCTACGGCGTCGGCGATCACATGGCCCACTACCACGTGAACGCGAGCGTGCCGAAGACGCTCATCCAGTACCTGATCCGCTGGGCCGCGGACACCGAGGAGCTCGGCACGGGTGTGAGCGCCGTCCTGCTCGAGGTGCTCGCGACCGACATCAGCCCCGAGCTCGTACCCGGCGAGGTGAACGGGCAGCCGGCCCAGCGCACCGAGGACGTCGTGGGCCCGTACGAGCTGCAGGACTTCAATCTCTACTACACGCTGCGGCTCGGCTATCGACCCTCCAAGGTCGCGTTCCTGTCGTGGAGCGCCTGGCGCGACCCGGCTGCCGGCCCCTGGCCCGATATCCCGGAGTCGGCGCGGCGCGCCTACGGCATCGCCGACATCAAGCGCTGGCTGGGGGTCTTCCTCCGGCGCTTCTTCGAGCAGAGCCAGTTCAAGCGGAGCTGCATCGCGAACAGCCCGAAGGTGGGCTCGGGCGGTATCGCTCTCGCCCCGAGGTGACTGGCGAGCGCCGAGCGACGGGGTGGCCGTCGCGTGGCTGGCGGAGCTTGCCCAGGTGCCGGAGCGCGACCCCGAGTGAGGAGGCTCGCGCGGCGTCGCTGATGCGTCGCTCACTGCTAGCGCGCTGTGCTGCTCGCTGTCTGCGGCTCGTTGCGCGCGCCGTCGCCGGCGCAGACGCTGGCGCCGCTCAGGGCGGGGGACGACTTCGCCCGACCTCAATCAGTCGGCCATCGATCGCAAGATCCGCGAGACGGAAAGCCGCAAGGACATCGATGCCGAGAGCCGCGCCAGGATCATCGAAATCTATCGCAGTGTGCGCAGCGATCTCGACCGCATCGACGAGGTGAATGCCCAGGCAGCTCAATCGCAGAAGGTGGAAGCAACGGGTCAGGCCGAGATCGCGCGGATCGAGCGCGGCAACGCGGCGATGAAGGCCGCGCTGGACGGGCCGGTCGACCTGGTGGCGGAAACCGCCCTCGAGTCCGACGAGCTCGCGAAACTGCTGGAATCCGCCCAGGCGAAGCAGGCCACGCTCAAGAACGACCTCGCAGCCAAGGAGCAGGCCCTCCTGCGACGCACGGAACGCATTCCGGCCGCCAAGGAGGAGCTGCGCGATGCCCAGGCGGCGATCGTGGACCTCAAGAAGGAGCTGGCCGGGATGGGTGGCGAGGGCGGCACTGCGCTCGGCGAAGCTCGCCTCACCGCGCTTCGCGCCGCGCTCATGCTGAAACAGGCACAGGTGCCGGTCCTGACGGCCGAGCTCAGCGCTCAGCCCACCCTCCTCAGCCTGGCTCAGCACCAGCGCGACGCCGCGCGGCTCGAGCTCGCACTCGCCGAGCGCCGGGTGAAGGGGCTCGAAGAGCTCGTCGCCAAGCGCCGCATCGCCGATGCCCAGGCAACGCAGCAGCAGGCGGAGCAGACGCTGCGGGAGTCTGCGACCAAGCATCCGGTCTTGCGCGAGCTCGCGGAGTGGAAGAGCCAGTTGAGTGCGGAACGCACGCGCCTCGCGGCCGCGATCGACCGCGTCGAGGCGCAGCGCGACGGGTTCAGCGATCGTGCCGACCGGATCGAGGCCCGCGATGCGAGCCTGCGGCAGCGGCTGCGCGACGACAATCTGAGCGAAGCGCTCGGGCGCGTGCTCGAACAAGGAACTCGGTGAGCTGCCCGAAGCCGCCGACTTCCGCCTCGGGAACCGCGAGCGCGAGCAGCAGGCCGTCGACCTGACCGCCAAGATCTTCCAGCTCGAGCAGGAGGAAGCCCCGTTTCAGGAAGTCGCCGGCAACTACGATCTGTTCCGGCAGAAGCTCGCGACGAAGGTGAGTCCGGAGGAGCTCGACAAGCTCGCGCCAGAGGTCTGGGCGCAGCTCCAGGAAGTGAAGGCACTGGTCGTGAAGATCGGCGACGAGCAGAAGCACCTGCTGCAGTTGTTCGATGCGACCGACGTCGCGGAGCGGCGCATGCTGCGCGCCGCGGGAGAGTTTCGCGCGTTCCTCTCCAAGGTGCTCTTCTGGGTGCCGGTCTCGCGCTACGGCGCGGACTGGCTGGACGAAGCACTGCTGAGCTTCGGCGCGCTGCTATCCCCGCGCAACTGGGGCAGTGTCCTGACGGCGCTCTGGGACGAAATCAGGGGCCAGTGGCTGCGTGCCGCGTTGGTCGTTGCCGCGCTGGGTTTCCTGTTCGTGCGTCGCCGGGCTTTCTACGCGGGCATCGCTGCGCTGTCGGGCAAGGTCGGCAGGATTCCGGAAGACAGCGTGGCGCTCACCCTGAAGGCGCTTGGCCTGACCGCGTTGATCGCGCTGCCGTGGCCGCTCTTGATGCAGGCGACGGCGATGACGCTTTCGGAGAGCGCCACGGCGTCGCGCTTCGCGAAGCAGGTGGGGGCAGGGTTGGCGGTGCTCGCGGTACCGCTCTTCTTCATGCTGATGCTCCGGACCCTCTGCGCACCGAACGGCGTGGGGCCGATCCACTTCGGCTGGCGCAAGGAGGCGACGGACGCGGTTCGGCGGAGCTTGCACTGGCTGCTGCTGCTCGCGCTGCCGGCCGGGTTCGTTTCGATCGCCATGGGACAGTTCGCGACCGAGGCGGAGCGCTCGAGCCTCGGTCGGGTGGCCTTCATCTTCGTGCTGGCGGTGACGACGACGGTGCTCGTGGAACTGCTACGCTTCGATCGGCCCTTGATGCGGGGCTTCATCGCGGCGAAGCCGGACGCGTGGCTCACGCGACTGCGCTGGCTGTGGTTCCTGCTGCTGATCCTGACCTCGCTCGCGATCATGGGACTCGCTCTTGGCGGCTACCTCTACGCCGCGAAGATGCTCTTCAGCCGCGTCGGCGACTCGTTCTGGCTCATCGTCGCGGCCATCGTCGCGCTCCATCTCATCGCGCGCTGGATGGTGATCACGCGGTCGCGGCTCGCTCGCGCGGCGCAGAAGGCGAACACGGCGCCGACCGAGGTGACGATCGAGGGCAGCATCGGAAACGCATCGAGGGGCGCGACATCGTCCGCGTCGACGCGCAGACGCGGCAGCTCCTGGAGACGCTGGTCGGGTTCGCGGCCCTGCTCGGTCTGTACTTCATCTGGCGCGGCTCGATTCCCGCGCTCAGCCTCGTCGGCGACGTCGCCCTGTGGCACGCAACCACGGTCGTCGACGGGGAGACGACCCAGGCGCCCGGTTACTGTGGGCAGCGTTATTCTTGCCCTGTTCTTGCTCTTCTGATCGTGGTCACGGTGCGCAATATCGGCAGCGTGCTGGAGATCCTCCTGCAGAGACTGCGCCTCGAACCGGGCGCGCACTACGCCATCAGTTCGACTGCACGGTATCTGATCATTGGTATCGGCACGGTGTCCATATTCAATCTGCTCGGCTTCAGCTGGTCGAAGCTGCAATGGCTGGTGGCGGCGCTTGGCGTGGGACTCGGTTTCGGTTTGCAGGAGATCGTCGCGAACTTCGTTTCCGGCCTGATCATCCTCTATGAACGCCCGATTCGCATCGGCGACACAGTGACGGTGGGGGAGGTCACCGGGGTGGTGTCCGACATCCAGATTCGCGCCACGACGCTCACCGACTACGACCGCCGCGACGTGCTGATACCTAACAAGAACTTCATCACCCAGCAGGTCATCAACTGGACCCTTTCCGATCCGACTACGCGCCTTCTGCTGACGGTGGGCGTCGCCTACGGCACCGATCCGGAAAAGGCGCAATTCGTCATTCTCGAAGCAGTGAAGTCCTGCCCCAAAGTTCTGCGCGAGCCTGCGCCGTCGGTGGTCTTCAGCACCTTCAGCGCGAGTTCCCTCGACTTCGAGGTCGTGCGTTCGCGCGGCACGATGGACGACCGGCTTCCCCTGCGGCACGATATCAATGCCGCGATCGCCAAGGCGCTCAAGGACGCAGGCATTGAGATCCCGTTCCCGCAACAGGGACGTGCACGTGAGTCGCTGCTGAAGGCGGGCGCGGCACCGGGGAACGATCTTGCAGGCCGGACGCGGGGCGACGCGATCGAAGGTTCTGCTGAGGAAACCGGATGGTCAAATGCCGCGCCGATGCACAGGTCGCGCGCGTCCTCGATTGCGCGAGACGGGAACAGATGGAACCATTGCCACGGGCTGTTGCTGGCGGGACGATGGGCGTCCGTTGAGAAGCTGCACATGACGCGTCGGGCAAATGGTACGATCCTGCTGGTGGAAGTGAACTTCCGCCGTACACTTGAAGATGGCGTCCAAGCCTTGAAGACGCCGACCCACATGGAGAACGATGAATGACAAGGTATGAGTTGGGCGTGGTGGCGTGGCGCTTGCCGTTCGCTGCACATGCCCAGCAGTCGTTGCTGGGCAACGCGTTCGAAGCGGGCGTACCCGCAGCACCATCCTCGTCATGATCTCCAATCCTTTTGGTAGTGGATCTTCGCCGATAGTGATCCCAGCTCCGACGATGCGGCGGCGGGTTGGCGCTTGGCAAGCCGATCATTCGCTGGATCACCTCGAATTGGCGCGTCGACGAATCGCTCTGGGGAAATGGTCGGGGGCATACGCTCCGTGGGTCACGATACATCGTTGCATCGATGTAGTCTTGCGGTTTCTTCAGGCGCACCTGGTTGCAGCGCCCTCGAGGTGGCGGCGGCGGCATTCGCGAGCAGAACTGCGGGGCAGTCGTAGCGGGACTGGTACTGTGGTGGTCATCAGCGGCAGGACCGCCACCTGGCCGGATGGCGAACGCCGGCGCGGACCTTGTATCCGTTGGATGATATGGCGTCCGGTCGCATCGACGGTCGTTACTGTTGGAAGTACAGTTCCACGAACACGGGTACCGACCGTACTGGCCAGACTTCGGCGATTGGGCTCTATTTGTGGTGTCAACATCGCGCTCGGACCGAGCCGCGTCCACCGCGGCCGCGGTGGTAGCCCGTCGAGCCGCTGCTCGACCTGCTGCTGCCGCCTGCACCGCCGCTGGCCAAGCTCGCCGCCGGAGGAGTTCTATTTCTCGCCGACGGCGCCTGTTCGATTTCGATACTCACGCGTTGAAGCCGAAGGGCTTCGATGGCTACGAGCTGGCGGCGACGCTGCAAGGGGTGATGTTCTACAGCGTGATCCGGCCATCGGCCACACCGACCGCTGGCAAGAAGGCCTATAACGAAGAAGCCTTCGGAAGCGGCGCGCCGATACCGTGAAGCAATACCTGACGAGCAAGGGTATTGCATCGGATCGCATCTCGGCATCCGGCAAGGGCATGTCCGAGCTGAAGGTGACGATGGCAGACTGCAAGTCCTCGAAGGGTCGCAAGGCGCTGATCGAGTGTCTGCAGCCGAACCGTCGGGTGGACATCAACGTGAGCGGGACGAAGCCGCAGTAAGCATCCGCGGCCAAGAGCACGAAGAGCCCTGCGAACCCCGCAGGGCTCTTTTTTTGTGGG
>CAVTGS010000010.1:0-182347 GCA_963734295.1 uncultured beta proteobacterium
GAACGCGATGTCGCCGTCCGCATTCGCCACACCCGTCGCCTGCAGGCCCCGGAAGTCGAAGAGGCTCGCGTCCAGCAGGTGCGAAGGCGTCACGTGGGAGAGCGCGTTGAAGATGGTCTCCACCCGGCCGGGGAAGCGCTTCTCCCACTCGTGCAGCATCGCCTTCACCTGCTGTGCGCTGCAGCGTTTCCTGCGAGCCGCAGAGGTCGCAGGGGATGATCGGGAACGCGCGCACCGTGCGCATACGCTTCGAGGTCGCGCTCGCGCACGTAGGCGAGCGGGCGGATGACGACATGCTGGCCGTCGTCGGAGACGAGCTTCGGCGGCATCGCCTTCAGCTTGCCGCCGAAGAAGAGATTCAGGAAGAAGGTCTCGAGGATGTCGTCGCGATGATGGCCGAGCGCGATGCGGGTGGCGCCGATCTCCTTCGCCACGCGATAGAGCACGCCGCGGCGCAGGCGCGAGCAGAGCGAGCACATCGTCTTGCCTTCCGGAATGACGCGCTTCACGACGCTGTAGGTGTCCTGCACGACCACGCGGAACGGCACGCCGAGCGCGGTCGAGGTATTCCGGCAGCACGTGCTCGGGGAATCCCGGATGTCGCTGGTCGAGGTTGACCGCGACGATCTCGAAGTCGAGCGGCGCGTGGCTGCGCAGCTTCATCAGGACGTCGAGCAGACCGTAGCTGTCCTTGCCGCCCGACACGCACACCATCACCCGGTCGCCGGCGCGGATCATGTCGTAGTCGGCGATCGCCTGCCCGACCAGCCGCCGCAGGCGCTTGAGCGAGCTTGTTCGCCTCGAAGGCCTCTTTGCGCTCGCGCGCTTGCGTCGGGTGCGTTCATCGCACTGGCTCAGAGGCTGATGCTGCGTCCGCCGTCGACCGCGAGGATCTGGCCGGTGACGTACGGCGCGTCCGCCACGAGAAAATGCACGGCGCGCGCGATGTCGTCCGGATCGCCGACACGCTTGAGCGAGGTCTGGGCGATGATGCGTTCGCGCTCCGCCTCGTTCGACCACGCGTCGTCTTCCGGCCAGATGATGGCGCCGGGCGCGACGCCGTTCACGCGCACCTCCGGTCCCAGCTCGCGCGCGAGCGAGCGCGTGAGCGCGACCAGCCCGCCCTTCGCGGTGCTGTAGACGACGTGGTCCTTCATCGGCCGGTCGGCGTGGATGTCCACGATGTTGACGATGGCGCCGCGATGCTGCCGCAATTGCGGGGCTGCCGCCTGGGAGAGGAAAAGCGGCGCCTTGAGGTTGGTGCCGACGAGATCGTCCCATGCCTGCTCGGTGATGTCTCCGACCGCGGTCGGAAAGAAGCTCGACGCGTTGTTGACGAGCACGTCGAGCCGGCCGAAGCGCGCCACCGTGTCGTCCACCAGTCGCGGCAGCGAGGCCGTGTCGAGCAGGTCCGCGCGGACGAGCGCGCAGGAGCCGCGGGCGGTTCGATTCGAGCTCACTCTCGCAGCGCCTCCGCCTCCGCCGCGGACGAGCGATAATGAATCATGAGATTCGCGCCCTCGGCGTGCAGACGGCGGCAGATGGCGGCGCCGACGCGCTTCGCGCCGCCGGTGATCGAGCACGACTCGGCCTGTAAGTGAGAGGGTCATGGGCATCCGCACGACGTCGCGCCGCGCCCACGGATTCTATCGAAATACCGCGCCGGGAGCGGGCTTTGCCGCGGCGCTCCTGAGAGCATCGCTGCCCGGAGCCGGCGGCGTTCGCCCGCGCGCACAGCGAGCAACTGATCGCGACGATCCGCGACGAGATCGAAGCGGCGGGCGGGTGGATCTCCTTCGCGCGCTACATGGAGCTTGCGCTCTACGCGCCCGGACTGGGTTACTACAGCGCCGGGGCCGAGAAGCTCGGCGCGGCGGGGGACTTCGTCACCGCGCCGGAGATCTCGCCGCTTTTCGCGCGCACCCTCGCGCGGCAGGCGGCCGAGATCATCGCCGCGACCGAGCGGTTCGATACTGGAGCTCGGTGCGGGCAGCGGAAGACTCGCCGCGGAGCTTGCTGCTCGCCCTCGAAGCGCTGGACGCGCTGCCGGAGCACTACGCGATTCTCGAGGTGAGCGCGGACCTGCAGGCGCGGCAGCGCGAACGCATCGCCGCCGTCGGCGCCGCATCTGCTGCGCGCGGGTCGCCTGGCTGTCCGAGCTCCCGACACGCTGGCGCGGACTCGTGCTCGCCAACGAAGTGCTCGACGCGCTGCCGGTGCATCTCGTCGTGAACGACGACGGCACCTGGCGGGAGCGCGGCGTGACGTGGGCCGGAGGCTTTGCGGTGGCAGGACGCCAGATCGCCTCGCGACGCGCTGGCGGCCGCGACTCGCACGCTGCCGGAGGATGCCGGGTTACCTGACCGAGATCAACCTCGCGGGTCCGAAGCTCACCGCGACGCTCGCCGAGATCCTGGAGGCGGGCACGCTGCTCTTCGTCGACTACGGCTTCGGGCGGCGCGAGTACTACCATCCGCAGCGCTCCGCAGGCACGCTCATGTGTCATTATCGCCATCACGCCCACGACGACCCGTTCTTCCTGCCCGGTCTGCAGGACATCACGGCGCACGTGGAGTTCACGGCGATCGCCGAGGCCGGCATCGAGCGACGGACTCGCGCTGCAGGGTTACACGACCCAGGCGCGCTTCCTCGTGAACTGCGGCATCACCGAGCTCGTGCAGGCCGTGCCGGTCGAGGACACGGCGAACTACCTGCCGCTGGTGGCGGGCGTGCAGAAGCTGCTCGTCGCCCTCGGAGATGGGCGAGCTCTTCAAGGTGATCGCGCTCGGCCGGGGAGTGGATCGAGCCTCTGTCGGGTTTCACCGCGGGCGATCTGTCGCGGCTGCTCTAGACGCGACGCGCCGAAGAGTGTGAGCACGCCGAAACCGATGAAGAGAACAGCCGCCGTGATGCGCACCGCCTTCATCGGAATGCGGTCCGCGAGCTTCTCGCCGAGCCACACCGCGGGCGCGTTCGCGATCATCATGCCGAGCGTCGTGCCGAGCACCACCTGCACGAGCGAGTCGAAGCGCGCGGCGAGCGCCACGGTCGCGATCTGGGTCTTGTCGCCCATCTCGGCGAGAAAGAACGCGACAAGCGCGGTGACGAAGGCACCGGCGCGGTGGATGCGCGGATCGTCGTCGAGCGAGTCGGGATGCAGCGTCCAGAGGCCGAAGGCGATGAAGAGCACGCCCACGCCGACGACGAGCGCGGTTCTCGGGACGAGCGTGGCGATCCAGTTGCCGAGCGCGCCGGCGAGCGCGTGATTGGCGAGCGTGGCCACCAGGATACCGGCGAGAATCGGCCACGGCCGGCGCAGCCGGGCCGCGAGCACGAAGGACAGCAGCTGGGTCTTGTCGCCGATCTCGGCGAGGGCGACCAGCACGGTGGAGGTGAGCAGGGCCTGCATGGGGTGCGCGGATGCTACAAAGGCGCCGCGCTGATCGCCGCGTTACGCAGGACGTGCGAACGATTCGCTTACTGCTTCAGGACAGGATGCACGTGATGCTTGCGATGGTGCTGGACGAAGCGCGGCGACCGCTGCGCGCCGCGGAGTTGCCCGTGCCGCAGCCCGGTCCGGGCGAGGTGCTGGTGCGCGTGCACGCCTGCGGCGTGTGCCGCACCGACCTGCACGTCGTGGACGGCGATCTCACCCGTCCGAAGCTGCCGCTGGTGCCCGGTCACGAGATCGTCGGCACGGTGCAGGCGATCGGCACCGGCGTCGAGCGGCTCGCGGTCGGCCAGCGCGTCGGCGTTCCGTGGCTCGGCTACACCTGCGGTCGCTGCGACTATTGCCGCGCGGGGCGCGAGAATCTCTGCGACGGCGCGCGCTTCACCGGCTACGACCGTCGACGGCGGCTACGCCGAGTACACCGTCGCCGATGCCCGCTACTGCTTCCCGCTGCCGGACGCGTACTCCGACGCGCACGCGGCGCCGCTGCTCTGCGCCGGCCTCATCGGCTATCGCTCGCTCGTCGATGGCGGGCGACGCGCGGCGGCTCGGCATCTACGGCTTCGGCGCGGCCGCCCACATCGTCGCGCAGGTGGCCGCGTGGCAGGGGCGCGAGGTCTTCGCCTTCACCCGTCCCGGCGATGACGAGGGCCAGCGCTTCGCGCTGGACCTCGGTGCGAAGTGGGCGGGCGATTCGACCGTCGCCCCGCCCGAGCCCCTCGACGCCGCGCTCATCTTCGCGCCGGTGGGAGCGCTCGTGCCGGCGGCGCTGCGCGCGACGGCGAAGGGCGGGACGGTGGTGTGCGCCGGCATCCACATGAGCGACATCCCCGCGTTTCCCTACGAGATCCTCTGGGGCGAGCGCACGGTGCGCTCGGTGGCGAACCTCACGCGGCGCGATGGCGAGGAGTTTCTCGCGCTGGCGCCGCAGGTGCCGGTGCAGACCGAGGTGGAGTGCCTGCCGCTGCGTGAGGCCAACGACGCGCTGGCGACGACTGGCGAGCGGACAGGTGCGCGGCGCGGCGGTGCTGATGACCGACGCCTGACTAGCGCGACGCGAGCTTCGCGTGCGCCTCGCCGATGCGGTCGATCAGGATGCGCACGAACGCCTTGTTGAACTGGTTCTGGCAGCCCTGCGAGGCCTGCGTCAGGGCCGCGGCGCGGATTTCGACGACCATGCCGTCGGTGAGCGCGCGGATCGTCGTGGTGCGCCGGGTGGTGGTTTCGGAGAAGTAGAGCATTTCGCCGAAGCAGTTGCCGGTGTACAGCGTGTTGAGGTAGGTGCCGCCGCGCGATAACCTCGACCTCGCCCCGCCCGACGATGAAGAAGCTGTCGCCGCTGTCGCCCTCCTGCAGCACGATCGCGTCCCGCGCCACCGGCCGCCACGTCGCGATGCGCACCACCTCCCACAGTTGCACGTCGTCGAAGTCCCGGAAGAAGTCGAGACGCTTCGCCGAGTTGAACTTCTCGGTGTCGGTGATGCTCGTGCCGCCGACGTGCAGGGCCTGGAACGCGCCGGCGAGATCCTTCGCGAGTTCCATCCAGTTGCGGTAACGCGCTTCGCGGGTCTTCTCCAGGCAGCGCATCACGATGCGCTCGAGCGGTTCCGAGACGTCCGGGCGCAGGGTGCGAAGCGGTGTGGGCTCGTGATTGAGGATCTGGTAGGTGAGGCTCGCCGTGTTGGTGCCGAGGAACGGCAGGCGGCCGGCGATCAACTGATAGATCACCACGCCCAGGGAGTAGATGTCGGTGTGGTGGGTGAGCTGTTCCTCGCGGATCTGCTCCGGCGACATGTAGGCGGGGGACCCGACGCCGCTCAACTGGGTGACCGTGTTGCGCTCCTGCAGGGCGGTGCCGAAGTCGGAGAGCTTGATGTCGGTGCCCTGGCTCACGCAGGATGTTGGCCGGCTTGATGTCGCGGTGGATGACGCCGTGCTGGAAGGCGTAGTCGAGCGCGCGGTTGCACTTGAAGATGACCTCGACCGCCTTCTCGAGCGGCAGCAGCGTGTCGGCGTGGCAGTACTGCTCGAGCGTGCCGCCCGCCACGTACTCCATCACGATGTACGTATAGCTTTCTTCCGTCACCGCATCGTAGATCGCCGCGATGTGCGGATGATTGAGCTTGCCGGCCAGGGAGGATTCGTTGAGGAAGACGCGCTGAAAGCGCCGGAGCGCGTTGGCGTCGGTGGTGTTGGGGGGCACGAACACCTTGATCGCGACTTCACGGTTCGCGAAGGTATCGCGCGCGTGGAAGACGCGGCTGGTCGCGCCCTGGCCGAGCTCGCGCAGCACCGGATACTTGCCGATGCGTTCCGGTACACCGGGCTTCAGGAGGGTGGCAACGTTGCTCATGCGAGGGCGTGCGGCGATGGGTTCGGCGGACCCGCCCGCAATGCAATAGTCAGGCCGGAGCCCGCTTCTCTGCGTGCGGCGGATCAGCGCGCGGCCGCGGCTGCGCTGGCGGCCGCTGAGACGCGCCTCGAATGCCTTCAGCTTCTCTGCCATCGCGGCGCCCAACTGCATCTGCGGATGCGAAGGTGCGTAGCCCTTGCGCTGCTCCCAACCCGCGATGGTGTCCGCGGCGCGGCGGTACGCCTCGGCGAACGAATAGCGTGGCGCGCAGGTGCGTGCCGAAGAAGGCGCGTCCGAAGTAGGTGAAGTCGGCGTCGTCGGAGCAGCCGAAGGAGGTGTTCTCCGCGCCGGCCGCGGTGATGATCAGGGTGCGCTCGTCGTGCAGTGGTCCGACGAAGCTGCCGGAGTAGCAGGCCGAGATCACGATCACGCGCCACTTTATTCCAGCCTCATCGAGCGCCTGCTCGCAGCGCCGCGGGGTGGAGCGGACGCAGCTCGAGCGGATCGAGCTTCACCTCGAGCTGCGGCGGGCAGGCCGTGGCTGGTGAGGAACAGGAAGAGGATGTCCTCCTCCGGGTTCATCACCGCGCCGACGCGCTGGAGCACCGCCGCGAGATTGCTCACCGTCGCGATCGGTTCCTTGAGCACGGTGCGCGGATTGTTCACCAGCGTGAGCGCGCGTCCGCGGGCGTCGAAGCGGGTCTCGATCAGGTCGCGCGCGGCGGCCGACTTCCTTCATGAACACGTCCTGCGCGTCGTAGCCGGCGAAGCCGACGAAGTAGAGATCCACGATGCCGCGCCGCTCGGGCGAGAGCGATTGCAGCGCGAGGCCGAGCAGCTCGCGACTGCCGGTTCAGCACCTCCTCCGACGCCACCGACGGCAGATCCTCCGTCGCGGGTATCTCGTCGTGCGGCGCCCACAGGTCCGCGTAGGGCAGATACGCCTGTGGCAATGCCGCGACTGCGAGCAGCACCAGCGCGGCGACGGCGAGCCGGCGCACGTCGCGACCGCCGACGACGATCAGCGCCGCGATGAAGACGAGGCCGACCCACGCGAGGTAGACGAAGTAGACGACGCGATCCGACACGAAGCCGTCGTCGAGCACGCCGGCTTGCGCCAGCAGATCTTCGAGCACGAAGAACACCGTGAAGACCGGGTGCCGGTGCGAGAAGAACGATCGGCAGCTCGAGCGCGACGGCATCGCGGCCGTAGACCTTGCCGACGAGGTAGGCCCCCGCGAGCAGGAGCAGGAGCGGGAATGCGGCGCCGGGCAAGGCGTCCCAGTCGAGATAGCCGTCCGGGCCGTTCGCGACGAAGCCGACCGCCAGGTTGAGCAGCAACTGGAGCGCTGCGAGGAGTACCAGCTGGTCGGTGGAGAAGCGGAAATCGTCGCGCGTGAGCGGGCGCCAGAAGGCGAGCCGCACACCGCTGCCAAGGTTGCGGGCGAGATCGGGAAGCGCGGTGCCGAACGAGGCGTGCAAGGGATCGGGTCGAGTGGCGGTGCCGGGCTGCCGGCTGCCGTTCAAGGCTTCGTTGCGGGCGCGGGCTGCGGCGGCGGCGTTCCCATCATCGGCCCCTGCGGTTTGCCCATCGCCGCCTTCACCTCGTTCAGGTCGACGGTGCCGTCGCGGTCCGCCGCCTTGAAGCGCGCTGCGTAATCCGCGGGCGGCTGCGCCGCAGGCGGGGTGGCGGTCTGCGCGGAGACGGAGCTCGCGGCAGCCAAGGCGAAGAGCATGAGCCAGCCATTCTTGTTCATGAGAGTGGTTCCAGAGTTAGGGGAACGTGGGTCAGACGAGCTCCGATCGCAGCACCTGCTTGATCGCTGTAAGGCGGGCGTCGTGAACCCGGATGCGGATCGCTTCCGGGCTGCCGCCTTGGCGCGCCAGCGCGCCGGCGTCGACGCCCTGCGCTGCGGTCAGCGCCTGGCGCATGCGCTCGGCCTGAGGGTACGGCGCGTCGCGATAGCCCGCACGGCCCCGGAAGTCGGACTCGCAGGCCGCGAGGAGCTGCTCGAAGCGGGGGCGGCGGCGGAAGGCGTCGACCGCCTCCAGGATCTTGAGCATGGTAGTCGGAGCCAGCTCCAGCGCCCGGTGCACGTCCCCGTGGTAGCGCGCCGACAGGAGTCCGAGCTCGCGGCAGTCGTTGGGCACGCGGATGCGTTCGCACAGGCCGTGGACGAGGTCGACGCTGCGCCCTTCGTGGCCGGTGTGGCGGGGCCACACGGCGGGCGGTGTGGTGGCCTTGCCGAGGTCGTGCGTGAGGGCGGCGAAACGCACGGGCAGGCTGTAGCCGCACGCAGCGGCGTAATCGATGACCATCATCGTGTGCACGCCGGTATCCACTTCCGGATGGAAATCCGCGCGCTGCGGCACCCCGAACAAGCCGTCCACCTCGGGCAGGATGCGGGCGAGGGCGCCGCTCTCGCGCAGGGTGTAGAACATGCGCGAAGGCTTGTCTTCCATCAGGCCGCGGGCGAGCTCCTGCCAGACGCGTTCCGGAACGAGCGCTTCCACCTCACCGCTGTGGACCATTTCGGTCATGAGCGCCATGGTCTCGGGTGCGACCCGGAATCCGAAGCGCGCCGCGAAGCGCGCCACCCGCAGTATGCGCACGGGATCCTCGGCGAAGGCGGGGCTCACGTGCCGCAGGATGCCGGCCTCGAGGTCTGGGACGCCGCCGAACGGATCGATGATGGCGCCCGCTTCGTCCTGGGCGATGGCATTGATCGTGAGGTCACGCCGCGCGAGGTCTGCTTCGAGCGTCACGTCGGGCGCGGTGTGGAACGTGAACCCCTTGTAGCCCGGCGCCGTCTTGCGTTCGGTGCGGGCGAGCGCGTGTTCCTCGTGGGTCGCGGGATGGAGAAAGACCGGGAAGTCCTTTCCGACCGGGCGGAAGCCGAGACGCACCAGCTCCTCCGGCGTGCTGCCGACGACCACGTAATCCTGATCCTTGACCGGCAGACCCAGGAGCGCGTCTCGCACCGAGCCGCCGACGCGGTAACGCTTCATCCGACCCTCGTGGTTCGCACTCCGCGAAGGCTAGCGTCCCGCGCGAACGCGAAAATCGTTGTAGCGCGCGCGCGGATCCTGGTGACCGAGGTAGCGCGGAACGACCGCCTCGATGGCGGTGGGCGCGAAACCGAGCACCGGCGGGAAGGGGCACCCGCAGACGCTGTCCTGCTTCATCGAGTAGTAGTTGTCGCGGGTCATCATCGGCCCGGGCAGCCACTCCATGACCGTCGCCTGCAGGTACGACAGGCGGTCGTTCAGCCCGAGCACCGGGCGCCGGTTGCCGGTGATCTCGCCCACGTACTTCACCAGCTCCCGCAAGGTGTAGACGTTCGGGCCGCAGAGGTCGTAGCTCCTGCCCACGGTCTCGTCTTTCAGGATGCATTCCACGAATGCGCGCCCGACATCCTCGACCCAGATCGGCTGGAAACGCGCATCGGGCGACGCGAGCGGCATCACCGGGACGCAGCTCCCAGCAGTTGGGCGAACAGGTTGAGGAAGCTGTCGCCGCGGCCGAAGATCACCGACGGCCGGAAGATGGTCCACGCCACCGCGCTGCCCACCTCCTTGACCGAGGCTTCGCCCTGCCCCTTCGAGCGCAGATAGGCACTGGGGCCGTTCACGTCCGCGTGCAGAGCGCTCATGTGGACGTAGCGGCTTACCCCTTCGCCGCGGCAGGCCGCGATGATCTTCTGCGGCAGTTCTGCGTGCACGCGCAAGAAGCCGCCCGGCACGCCCCGCTCGTGCAGGATGCCGACCAGGTTGATCACCACATCGCAGCCGGCGACCAACCCCGGCAGGGCCGTCCGGTCGTGGATATCCGCTTCCACCACCTGCACGGTGGGCAGCACCAGCAGATCCTTGCCGGTCTCGGCGTGACGCGTGGGCACGCGCACGTCGATGCCCTGCGCGGCCAGGAGGTGAACGATGTGGCTGCCGACGAAGCCGGAGCCACCGATGACGCAAACCGATCGGAGATTCAAATCCATTTTCTTGGCGGGCATCCCGTTGCTGGAGCGCGTCGCGAGGCGAACGCACTGCCTTCGCCCGGTACCCGCGCACACGCTGCGCCGGAGTGGGCTTGGCACTAACTGCCGATTTTATCCGAGATCGGGGCGGCTACGGGGTTCGGTACGCAGAACCCGGCGCCGCGCCCCAGCTAGGGCGTATCGCCGAGCGGGCGCTCGGCATCGGAATATCGCGGCGGGATGATGCCGAGGCGCTCCTTCAGGGAGCGCGTCTGGCTCTTGAGCTGAACGGCGTAGTAGGTGGCGTTGGCGAGCACCTTCTTGACGTAGTCCCGTGTCTCGTTGAGCGGGATGGATTCGGCGTAGATCGCCCCCTCCATGGCCGTTGGCGCGCGCCACTGACGGGCCCGGCCGGGGCCGGCGTTGTATGCGGCCGAGGCCAGCACGGGGCTCGCGTCGAGCATGTCGTAGACGTAGCGCAGGTAGTAGGTGCCGAGACGGATGTTGGTTTCGATGTCGGTCACCATCGACTGCTGGAAGTCGGCCATGCCGATGCGCTTGGCCACCCACTTGGCGGTGGCCGGCATGAGTTGCATCAGGCCCATGGCCCCGGCGCTCGAGCGCACCTCGGTCTGGAAGCGGCTCTCCTGGCGCATCACCCCGTATACCCACGCCTCGTCCAGTTGCGCCTGGCGCGCGGAGACACGCACCGCCTCCCGGAACGGTACCGGATAGCGGATGGAGAAATCGTGCAGCGTCCGCGTCTTTTCCGCGGTGGCGATGGCGCGGTCGTATACGCCGTTGCGCTTGGCGACTTCGGCCGCCGCCAGCAACTTTTGATCGTCGAGGCCGCGCAGGCCCCACGCCCATTCCCGGATGCCGTCGAGCCGCATGTCGAAGCGGTACAGCGCGATCGCCCGCTTGAAGGACGGCACCTGGGCCATCGCCTCGACGTCTTCCTTCGGCGGCTGGTAGCTCTCCGGCGTGGCTTCCACCACTTCACCGAGGTCCTCCAGCGCCAGCCGACCGTAGAAGTTCTGCTCGGTCGAGATCGGCGCGAACAACTGGTTCGCCTCCGCGGCGCGCCCGCGCGACTTGTACGCCCGTGCGCGCCAGTAGCGCCAGCTTGCCTCCTGTTTTTCCTTCAGCGACATGGCCTCGGTCGCCGCGAGCACGTCCTCCCACGATTGCCCCCGCAGGGCGGAACGCACGTACCAGCTCAACTGCTGATCGTTCTGTCCTTTCGCGCCCGCCTCGCGAAACCACACGAGCGCCTGGGGATCCTGGCGCAATGCTGCCTGGTAGGCGATGTGCCCCCCAGCGTAACGCTGATCGGGCACCGGAAACGAAGAGCGGATCTTGACCCACTGGTCGCGGGCCTGCTGCGGCGAGACGCGGGCGAGCCGGTAGAGCGCGAACATGGCGAGCTCGCGGCCGGACCGGTTGTTCTCGCCCCACGCCCGGCGCTCCAGGAACTGGCGCGGGTTGTCGGCGGCGGCGTCGAGCGCCTTCGGGTCGGGCGAGTCGGCGGGGGGCAAATAGGCGGCGAGCTTCTTGGCGAGTCCGACCTGGCCCGCTTCGAGCGCGAGACGCATGCGCGCCCACACGTCCTGGGTGGTGATCTGACCGCCTGCCAGCATGGCTTCGAACATCGGCGTGCAGGCGGCGGGCTGGTCCCGTCCTGAAGTCCACAGCGGCTTGACCGCCGCGAGCCCGGACAGGTCGCCGAATGCCATGCGAGCCTGCGCCGAGTAGCAGATGGTTTCGGCGTCCGGCGACTGCAACAGCGGATACTCGGCGTTGAAAAGCGCCCAGTTGGCGCGCGTGGCGAGCACTTTGAGCCAGTCGGCGCGCATCCGTTCGGCCACGACCGAGTTCTCGTAGCGCTTGAGGAATGCCTGTACTTCCTCGGCGCTCGCGCGGTCGAGGTCGAGCTTGACTTGCCAGTACGCGACGTAGGGTTCGAGCACGTAGCCCTGCAGCCCTGGTGCAACGCGTGCGAGCCGCGCCCGGTCGCCTGCCTGAAACGCGTTGCGGGCGGCGATGAAGTCGTCGTCCTGACCGGCCTCGGCGGAGAGCGCCAGGAGGCCGAAGACGCAGCCGATGATCGCGTTTCTCATGCCGGTCGTGGGGTGTGGATCGAGAATTGCCATTTTACGCTCCGATCACGACCCGGGCGCATCGCGGCGGTTCGGCGGAGCGCAAGCGGCGTGCCACTGAATCGGGGTCAGCCCAGGTAGATACGATACGCCGGGTTGCCGGTCTCTTCCCAGAACCGATAACCCACCTCTTCGAGAAAGGCGCGGAACGCACGCTTGTCCGCCGGCGGCACCTGCATGCCCACCAGCACCCGGCCGTAATCGGCGCCATGGTTGCGGTAGTGAAAGAGGCTGATGTTCCAGCCCTTGCTCATGGCATCGAGGAACTTCATGAGCGCCCCGGGCCGCTCGGGGAACTCGAAGCGGTAGACGATCTCGTTCTTCGCCTGCGGCGCATGGCCGCCCACCATGTAGCGCACGTGCAGCTTCGCCATCTCGTTGCCGCTCAGGTCGACCGCCTTGAAGCCGTGGTGCTCGAGCATCCTCACGAGCTGCGCCGATTCTTTGCGATCGTGCACCTGCACGCCGGCGAAGACATGCGCTTCGCGGGCATCGGCGTAGCGGTAATTGAACTCCGTGATGCTGCGCGGCCCGAGCAGGCCGCAGAACTTCTTGAAGCTGCCGGGGCGCTCGGGGATCGTGACGGCGAGAATCGCCTCCCGCTGCTCGCCGAGCTCCGCGCTCTCGGCGACGAAGCGCAGACGGTCGAAGTTCATGTTGGCGCCGCAGGCGATCGCTACCAGGGTGCGGTCGCGGATCCGCTCCCGCGCCACGTACTGCTTGATGCCCGCCACGCCGAGCGCGCCGGCCGGCTCGAGAATCGAGCGAGTGTCCTCGAACACGTCCTTGATCGCCGCGCACACCGCATCGGTGTCCACCAGCAGCACCTCGTCCACGAGTTCCCGGCACAGGCGGAAGGTCTCCTCGCCCACCTGCTTCACCGCCACACCGTCGCAGAAGAGGCCGACCTGGGGCAGGCGCACCCGGTGTCCGGCCGCGAGCGACCGGTACATGGCGTCCGCGTCGGTGGGCTCGACGCCGATCACCCGGATCTCGGGTCGCAGCCGTTTCACGTAGGCGGCCACCCCGGCAATCAGGCCGCCGCCGCCGATGGCGACGAAGATGGCCTCGATCGGCCCGGTGTGCTGGCGCAGGATCTCCATGCCGATGGTGCCCTGCCCCGCGATCACGTCCGGGTCGTCGTACGGGTGCACGCAGGTGAGCTTCTCGCGCTTCGCGATTGCCAGCGAATGCTGGTACGCCTCGTCGTAGGAATCGCCGAACAGCACCACGCGGGCGCCGCGGGCGGCCACTGCCTGGACCTTGATCTGCGGTGTCGTCGCCGGCATCACGATGGTCGCCTTGCAGCCGAGCTTCTGCGCGGCGAGCGCGACCCCCTGCGCATGGTTGCCCGCGGATGCCGCGATCACCCCGCGCCGCAGCGCCGCCGCGGGCAAATTGGCCATCTTGTTGAACGCGCCGCGCAGCTTGAACGAGAACACCTGCTGCATGTCCTCGCGCTTCAGCAGGACGTCGTTCTTGACCCGGGCCGACAGGTTCGGCGCCGCTTCGAGCGGACTCTCGATGGCCACGTCGTACACCCGGGCAGTGAGAATCCGCTCGAGATAGTCGATCTTCATGGGGTTATCGGAAAAGCCTCGGAGGGTATCAGGTTTCCCCGCCCTTCAGAAGGCGCCGCGCCCGCGGCGCTCACGCGCAAATTGTCGCGGGGGGCCAGTTGCGGCTATCCTTGCTACTGTCAGTTGCCTACTCACCATTGCCATGAGCACCCTGGACGCCCTGAAACGCTCCGCTGCCGAGGCCGCCATCGCGCACGTGCCGGAGGGCGGCATCGTCGGTGTCGGGACGGGCACTACTGCCAACTTCTTCATCGAAGCGCTCGGCTCCATCAGGCAGCGGGTCGACGGCGCGGTCGCGAGCTCCGAGGCGAGCGCAGAGCGGCTGCGGCAGGTCGGCATCGAAGTGCTCGATCTCAACAGCGTGGAGGAGCTTCGCGTCTACGTGGACGGCGCAGACGAGATCACCCGGCAGCTCCACATGATCAAGGGCGGCGGCGGCGCGCTCACGCGCGAGAAGATCGTGGCGCAGGTCGCGCGCACCTTCGTCTGCATCGCCGACGAGAGCAAGCTGACAGAGGTGCTCGGCCGCTTTCCGCTGCCGGTCGAGGTGATCCCCATGGCGCGGTCGTTCGTGGCGCGGGAGATGGTGAAGCTGGGCGGTGCACCGCGGCTGCGGGAAGGTTTCGTCACCGACAATGGCAACGTCATCCTCGACGTGCACGACCTCGAAATCACGAATCCCGCGGAGCTGGAGGCACGCCTCAACCAGATTCCCGGCGTCGTCACCAACGGCCTCTTCGCGCGGCGCGGCGCCGACGTTCTGCTCCTCGGCACGGCGCAGGGCGTGACGACGCTCACGCGCATCTGACCCGGTCTGCCACGAAACTGTCATCATCGACTGTTACGTTTTCCGATTGCCGTCAACCGGGATCAGCCATGAGCAACTATCATCACACTTCGAAGCAGTACGATGCGGAGCTCGAGGCGCTGCGCTCGCGCGTCCTGCAGATGGGCGGCATGGTGGAGCAGCAGATCATGCGCTCCATCGACGCCCTGTCCTCCTGCAATCTGCCGCTGATCGACCAGATCATCGCCGACGATCACAAGGTGAACGCCCTCGAGGTCGAGATGGACGATATGTGCAACCACGTGATCGCCCGGCGCCAGCCGGCCGCTGGTGACCTCCGGCTCATCATGGCGGTGGTGAAAACCGTGACCGATCTCGAGCGCATCGGTGACGAGGCGGAAAAGATCGCGCGCATGGCGAAGCTCATCTGCGAATCCGACCGCCTGCACACACCCCGTTTCAACGAGATCCGGCGCATGGGCGACCTCGCGCTCGACTTGGTGCGTACCGCGCTCGATGCCTTCGCCCGGCTCGATCCGGTTACCGCGACCAAGGTCGCGCGCGACGACCTGCAGCTCGACGACGAGTTTCGCGCCATCCTGCGCCAGCTCATCACCTTCATGATGGAAGATCCGCGCACCATCTCGCTCTCGCTCGAGATCGTGTTCGTGTCGAAGGCGCTGGAGCGCATCGGCGACCACGCCAAGAACATCGCCGAATACGTGATCTTCCTGGTCAAGGGCAAGGACGTGCGCCACACCACCGTTGAGGAGCTCGAGCGGGAAGCCCTCGGTTAGCCTGCCCGATGCCCGGCTACTCCACCATCGCCGCCGTCGACCTGGGGTCGAACAGCTTTCGCCTGCAGGTCGCCAAGGCCGTCGAGGACCGCATCTACCCCCTCGATTCCCTGAGCGAAAAGGTCCGCCTGGCGGCCGGCCTCACGGCCGACAAGTATCTGGACGAAGCGTCCCAGGAGCGCGCGCTCGACTGTCTGCGCCGGTTCGCCGAGCGCATCCGCGGCCTCGACCGGCATGCGGTCCGGGCGGTCGGTACCAATACCCTGCGCGTGGCGAAGAATGCGGCGCAGTTCGTGCGCCGCGCGGAGCTCGCCTTGGGTTTTCCCATCGAGGTGGTGGCGGGGCGGGAGGAGGCGCGTCTCATCTATCTCGGCGTGGTCCAGAGCCTGCCGCAGTCGAGCGCGAAGCGCCTGGTGGCCGACATCGGCGGCGGCTCGACCGAGTTCATCATCGGCGCCGGACTCACCCCGCGCAAGCTCGAAAGCCTGTACATGGGCTGTGTGAGCCACAGCCTGCGCTTCTTCCCCTCGGGCAAGGTCACGAAAAACAACTTGGCCAAGGCCGAGCTCGCGGCACGCGGCGAGCTGGAAGTCATCGCCACGGAGTTCTCGGCGGGGAACTGGCAGCAGGCAGTCGGCTCGTCGGGCACGGCGCGCGCGCTGGCGGAGATCCTGCAGCAAAACGGCTGGGGCACGGGCGACATTACGCCGAAGGGGCTCGACCAGTTGCGCACTTGCCTGCTCAAGGCCGGCGACATCAACACGATCTCGCTGCCGGGGCTCCGCCCTGACCGGGTGCCGGTGCTGCTCGGCGGGTTCGCGATCATGACCGGCATCTTCGCCGAGCTCAAGGTGAAGCGCATGACGGTTGCCGACGGCGCCATGCGCGAAGGCATCCTTTACGATCTCGTCGGGCGCTTTCACCATCGCGATCTGCGCGACGGCACCGTGCAGCAGTTCATGCAGCGCTACCAGGTGGACGGCGGCCAAGCGGGGCGCGTGGAACGCCTCGCGCTCGAGCTCTTCGAGCAGATCGCCGGCGCCGCCATCGATGTCGAGGATCACGAGCAGATGCTGCGGTGGGCCGCGCGCCTGCACGAGGTCGGGCTCGCGATCGCCCATTCGGGGTTCCACAAGCACTCCGCGTACATCCTGCGCAATGCCGACATGCCCGGTTTCTCGCGCATGGAGCAGGAGCATCTCGGTTTGCTCGTGCTCGGGCACCGCGGCGGGCTGAGAAAGATGCAGGGGCTGCTCGACGCCCCCGAGCGGCTGCGGCCGGCGCTCGCCCTGCGCCTTGCCGCGCTCTTCTATCGCGCGCGCGCGGCAGTGACGCCGCCGGACATCCAGCTCGCGGTCGCCGGATCACGCGTCGAGGTCGCGCTCGACGAGGACTGGCTCGCGGCGCATCCGCTCTCTGCGGCCGCGCTGGAGAACGAGATCGTCGAGTGGAAGAATCTCGGGATCAGGCTCGCCGTCGCTCCGATCCGGGCGAGCGTCCCGAGCGCCGCGGTCGCCGGCTGAGCTCGCCGCGACTCCGCTTTCTCGAGGCCGGACACACCCTCTGGATCGACCACGGCCGCATCGGCGGCTTGGTCGAAAGAGTCGACAAGCACGGCGCGCGGCTACGCATCGCGCGCGCGTCCGGAGGGCGAGCGCATCGCGGATGCCCTGCGCGAGCGTGGCGCCCGGCACCTCGGTGTGATTGCGTGTATCGAGACGCGGCAGGCGGTGCTGAATCTTCCCGACATCATGGCGCACTGTGCCGGGCGGCACCCGTTCGGCGTCGTCATCGCCCGCAGCGACCTCGCGGTGGAACTGGGCTGCGAGCAGCTGCCGGCGGTCGAGCAACAGATCCTGCGGTTGTGCGAGGCGGCACACGTGCCCGTGCTCTGTTCGACCCGCCTGCTCGAGACTCTGAGTGGTGAGCCGTGTCCGCCGGGCGCCCGGTCAGAGCGCCGCCTCGACCCGCTCGCAGAGCGTCTTCAGCACCTTCACCCGTGCGAATAGCTTGTCGTTCGCTTCCACCAGCGTCCAGGGCGCGTGTTCGGTGCTGGTGCGATCGACCATGTCGCATACCGCGTCGACGTACTCATCCCATTTCTCGCGGTTGCGCCAGTCCTCGTCCGTGATCTTGAAGCGCTTGAAAGGCGTGTTCTCCCGCTCCTTGAACCGGCGCTCCTGCTCGTCCTTGGCGATCGAGAGCCAGAACTTTGCCACCACGATGCCGAAGTTGGCGAGCCGTTGCTCGAAGTCGTTGATTTCGCCGTAGGCTCGCATCCAGTCGTCGACCGTGCAGTAGCCCTCGACGCGTTCGACCAGGACGCGCCCGTACCACGAGCGGTCGAAGATCGCGATACCGCCGCGACGCGGTATGTGCCGCCAGAAGCGCCACAGGTACGGGTGCGCCTGTTCCTCGTCGGTCGGTGCCGCGACCGGGCGGACGTCGTAGGCGCGCGCGTCCAGGGCGGATGTGACGCGCCGGATGGCGCCGCCCTTGCCGGCGGCATCGTTGCCTTCGAACGCCGCCACCAGCGCGATCTTCGAGAACTTGGGCGACCGCGTGAGCGTGCCTAGGCGCGCCTGCCACTTCGCGAGTTCGTCCTTGTACTCGTCGCGCTCGAGCTTCTTCGTGAGATCGAGGCTGTCGAGCAGGTTCGGGCCGTTGCGGGCGTCGATGAGCGGGGCACTCTTCGGTGCGGCCGTCTTCGACTTCTTCTGGGCGAGCCGGTCCCGCAAGCGCGTTTAGCAGGATGGTGCCGACGGTGAGGTTGCGGTAGCGCTCGTCCAGCCCTTCCACCACGATCCACGGCGCCTGGGCGGTGCTCGTCTCGCGCAGGCCGCGCTCCGCCACCTCCCTCAACTCGTCGTAACGCTTGTAGGTTTCCTCGTCTTCCTTCGTCACGCGCCAGCGGGTTTCGAGGTGCTTCGACAGTTCCTTGTTGCGCGCCTGGAAGTCCTTCTTCGAAAGATGCATCCAGAACTTGAGGATGAGCATGCCCTCGTTCGCGAGCATGTCTTCGTGATGCTTGATACCGGCGAGATGGCGGTCGAACTCGGCCGCCGACGTGTTCCCTAGAATGCGCTGCACGAACGCGTCGCCGTACCAGCCGTTGAAGAGGATACCGATGCGCCCCTTGGGCGGGAGCGCGCGCCAGTAGCGCCACGGCATCGGCCGTTCGTGCTCCTCGTCCGTGCGCTCGCGAAACGCCTTGATCACGAGGTGACGCGGATCCAGCCACTCCTTCAGCACGTTCACCATCTCGGAGCGGCCCGCGCCTTCCGGTCCCGCCACGATGAGCAACACGGCAAAGTTGCCGGCCTCGTGCAGGTCGTACTGGGCGTTGAGCAGCGCCTCGCGCAGCTTGGGTTCCTCCTCCTTGTAGGTCTTCTTGTCGACTTTATGGCCGAGCTCGGCGGATTCGAACATGCGTGTCCTTTAGATCAGGTCAGGGCCGACCACGGCCCGAAGTGTGGTTTCCGTTCCCGCAGAGCGCTCGCGGCAGCTGAACCACCACAGCGCCCCCTTCTTGATGCCCCAGCTGGACGCTTTGCCGGCAAGCAGCCGTGCTGCGACTTCGCCGAGCACGGGCTGGTGGCCGACGACCACGACCGTGCCGCCGCGGCCGGGCCAGCCGGCGGCTTCGAGGATCGCCTCGCAGGAAGCGCCGGGACCGACCACGGCGACAGTGTCGAACGGCCGCTCGATCGACGCTGCTGTCTGCTGCGTGCGCGCAGTGGGGCTGGCGAGGATCCGCGCATCGTCCGGCAGCCTCTGCGCGAGCCACGCTGCGACCTTTTCCGCCTGTTTGCGGCCCTTCGCGGTGAGCTTGCGCTCGCTGTCGGGGACGCTGTCCTCGGCCTCGGCATGGCGCCACAAGATGAGATCCATGAGTTTTCCTCTCTGCAGCGGGACCCGCTCATCCCTATGGAATGTTACCGAACTGTGATCCCGAAGTCTCAGCGCCAGAAAGGCTTCGCGTCCTCGAAGCGATCCCACGCCTCCGCCAGGTGGCCGAGGCGCTCGAGCATGAACTGCCGGGTCCAGCCGCTCACGATGCCGATCGGTTCCGCGTACGAGGAGTCGGGGTGGCGTACTGCGAACTCCTGCAGCAGCCGTCCCGTCACGGCGGCGTCGTTCAGCACGCCGAGCACGTCCTGCAGCGCGCTCAACCCCCGGGCGTACGCCCGCACCGCGTCCGGTTCGAAGATGGGGCCGAAGAACTCGGCCGAGTAACGCAGCTTCTTCACCGCGATGCGCAGCTGGTGGCGCTCCTCCGGCGAGAAGCTCGCGTGGGCGCGACCGCGCCGCTTCACGCGCCGGTGGCGCCGCTGCAGCACGCGCTGCGCGAAGCTCTGGAGCGGTTCGGCGAGGATCGGCAGCGCATCCTGCGGCATGACCGCACGCCACTTGTCGCAGGCAAGCCAGGCGGCGAGCCGCAGCAGCAGGCGTTCGTAACGCTCCGAGGCGACCGCCGTCCGGGCGCCGTGATGGCTTTCCTCGCGCAGCACCGCGACCCCTTGCGCGAGCCGCGCCAGCCCGTCGTGGCCGGCAAAGGCCTCCGCGATGGGCGGCAGGGTCTCGGTCGCCAGCACGTCCCAGTCGCGCGCCGGCCCGAGGCTGCCGGCGATCCAGCGGATCTCGTCGATCGCCGGCTGACACGCGGGGCGCGGCAGCACGGAGCCGAACACGCTGAAGACGGAGCGCAACCGCCGCAGACCGACCCGCATCTGGTGGACATATTCGGGGTCCGGGTCACCGGCGCGGATGCCGGCCTCGTTCGCCTGGGCGTGGCCCAGACAGGCAAAGGCGATCGTCTGAAACGCCTCCGACACGGGCTGGGCGGGGTCGATGGCGGCCGCCTGCGCCCGCACCGGACCGGGTGTCTCGGTTCCTGCGAGCGCATGGCCGCGCTGCGCCTTGCTGCGGTTCTCGGCGCGCAGCCGGATATGGTCCTGGAGGGCAAGGGCGAGCTCGTAGACCGCTTCGGCGGAGCCCGATTTGAGCTCGAGCTCGAGCTCGCAGATCGGCTCGATGCGCTCGCCCGCGCGCAGCTCGCCGCGGTCCAGTGCGAGCTCGATCTCGGCGCGGTCGGTCTTGAGCAGGCGCAGCGTGCGTCGGACGTCGGTAACGAAGAGCGGTGCCAGGCGCGGCGCGACATCGGGCACCGAGAAGAGCGCGGCCACCGGCGTCGTGGCCAGGGCGGGCAGGTTGAGTTGGCCCTCCGGCGCGCTCGCCTCGTATTCCGGCCGCTCGTGCAGGCCACCTTCCACGCGGCCCTCTGCCTTCACTGTCTGGACCCACCGCCGCCCCTGCTTGCGCACCCGCAGGGCCACCCCGGCACGTGCCAGATCGTGCTCCGGCGTGTCGTAGTAGACGCCGTAGTAGCGCTGGGTATGTGGACCTTTCACCGTCGCTGCCGCGAGCAAGGGATCGCGTGCGAGCGCGCGCGCGGCCTCCGGCGACAGGGTCAGCTTGAGCTCGATCTCGAGGGACATGGGTTGCCTTCGCCGACCCCCCGGGACCGGGCGGTGCCAGGTTGCAGTGCCGTGACCTCAGGCAGCCACGGCTTGCGGCGGCTTGCCCGCTTCTTTCGCGGTCGGCTCGGGGGCGAGCGTACCGAGCTGTTCCATCAGCACCGTCTGGGCGGCGAAGGAGCGCGCCCGACGCGGCGACCGGCGCTGGTAGCGCCCGTCGGAATCCATCTCCCACGCCTGCACGTTGTCGGCGAGGCAGGCCTTGATGCTTTCGTTGATGACGCGCTTCCTGAGCTTCGGGTCGAGTATCGGAAACGCGGTCTCGATGCGACGGAAGAAGTTGCGGTCCATCCAGTCGGCGCTCGCGAGATACACCTCACCCGTGCTGTGGAACCAGAACACCCGGTGATGCTCTAGGAAGCGGCCGATGATCGAACGCACCCGGATGTTCTCCGACTGGCCGGGAACGCCCGGGCGCAAGGCACACACGCCGCGGACGATGAGATCGATCTTGACCCCGACGTTGGACGCGTCATAGAGCGCGGCGATGATCTCCGGTTCGAGCAGGGCGTTCATCTTCGCGGAGATGCCCGCCGGCTGTCCCGCCGCCGCGGCCTGCGCCCTCCCGCCGGATGGCGGCCAGCATGTTCTTGTGCATGGTGAACGGCGACTGCCAGAGATGGTTGAGCTCGCCCGCCTGACCGAGCCCCGTGAGCTGGATGAAGATGTCGTTCACGTCCGCGGCGATGCCCTCGTTGCAGGTCAACAGGCCGAAGTCCGTATACATCGTCGCCGTGCGCGAGTGGTAGTTGCCGGTGCCGAGGTGTACATAGCGGCGCAGCCCGTCGGCCTCCCGGCGCACCACCATCGCGAGCTTCGCGTGGGTCTTGTGCCCGACCACGCCGTAGACCACGTGGGCGCCCACCTCCTCCAGCTGATTCGCCCAGCGGATGTTCGCCTCTTCGTCGAAGCGCGCGAGCAACTCCAGGATGACCGTCACTTCCTTGCCGCTCTGCGCGGCGTGGATGAGGTGCCCCATGAGCTCCGAGTCGGTGCCGGTGCGGTAGACCGTCTGTTTGATCGCCACCACGTTGGGGTCACGCGCGGCCTGGCCAATGAAACTCACGACCGGCTTGAAGGACTGGTACGGGTGGTGAAGCAGCACGTCCTGCTCGCGCATCACCTCGAAGAGATCGCGTTCGGATCTAAGGGCTTCGGGCAGGCCCGGCGCAAAGGGGCGGAACTTGAGGTCGGGGCGATCGACCTTGTCCGGGACCGCCATCAGCCGCACCAGATTGACCGGTCCGTTTACCCGGTACAGATCCTCCTCGTCGAGATCGAACTGCTTCAACAGGAAGTCGGACAGGGTCTCCGGACACGTCTCGGCGACCTCCAGGCGCACGGCCTCGCCGAAGCGGCGCTGGGGCAGCTCGCTCTGCAGCGCTTCGCGCAGATCCTTCACTTCCTCTTCGTCGACGTAGAGGTCGCTGTTGCGGGTGACGCGGAACTGGTAGCAGCCCACCACGTTCATCCCGGCAAAGAGCTCGTGCATGTTGTCGTGGAGGACCGAGGAGAGAAACACGAAGCCGTGGCCGCAGCCAGAAACCTCGCGCGGCAGCGCGATCGCCCGCGGCAGCACCCGCGGCGCCTGCACGATGGCGAAACCGGACTGGCGGCCGAACGCATCCTTGCCTTCGAGTTGCACCGCGAGGTTGAGGCTCTTGTTGAGGAGGCGCGGGAAGGGATGCGCCGGGTCGAGCCCGATCGGCGTCAGCACCGGCATGATCTCGCGCAAGAAATGCTCGCGCACCCACGCGCGCTGGGCCTCGGTCCAGTCGTGACGACGCAGGAAGCCGAATGCCCTCTGCCGCGAGCTTGGGCAGCACGACGTCGTTCAACACGGCGTATTGATGGTCGACCAGCTCATGTGCCGTCTTCGAGAGCTGCTTCAGGAGCGAGCTGGTGGTGTAGCCGCCGACCTTCGGCGTGTCCGACCCTTCCTCCAGCTCGGCATGCAGGCCGGCGACGCGGATCTCGAAGAACTCGTCGATCAGGCTCGACACGATGCACAGAAAGCGCAGTCGTTCGAGCACCGGGACCGCGTCGTCCTCGGCCTGGGCGAGCACGCGGCGCGACACTTCGAGCAGTGCCAGCTCACGGTTGATGAGGAGTGGCGAGGGGGCGGCCTTGTGGCGCATGTCGGACGATACCAGTGAAAGGGTTGATTCCGGCAGCAGGGGTGAGATCGAGCCCTCGCGGGTCATGGGCGGGCTCCGGGTCCGAGGTTTACTTTTGGGACGGCTGGGACGGCGGCACGAAACCCGATGGCACTTCGGCACCGGCCCCGAAGAAGTAGCGCTCCATCTGTTCGTGAAGGTACTTGCGCGCCTTCGCATCGGCCAGGTTCAGGCGATTTTCATTCACGAGCATCTTCTGGTGCTCGAGCCACGCCTTCCAGGCCGGCTTCGACACGTGCTCGAAAATGCGCTGTCCCATCTCGCCCGGATAGGGCGGAAAATCGAGGCCCTCCGCTTCCCGGCCCAGCTTGATGCACTGCACGACTCTCGGCATGACTCCCCCGCTTGCGCTACCGCGCTGTTATGGCAATGTTAACCTGTCCCGAGTTCACCCATGGCTCACCGCCCGCTCTTCAACGATTTTGTCAGCACCTTCGAGTTGCGCTGCAGGTTGTAGAGCGCCTGCTTCTTCGCCGGCAGCTCGTCCACCCCGGCCTCGACGAACCCGCGCTCGATGAACCAGTGGGTGGCGCGCGTGGTAAGGGCGAAGAGCCGGTTGAACCGCCGCCGCCGCGCTTCGTCCTCCATGAACTCCAGGAGTCTCTCACCGACGCCTGCGTCCCGGCGGTTCGGGTGCACGGCGATGCAGGCGAGCTCGGCCGACCGCGATTCCGGGAACGGGTAGAGCGCACCGCAGCCGATGGCGATGCCATCGTGCTCGACCACGAAAAAGTGGTCGATCTCCCGTTCGAGCAGCTCGCGCCCGCGTTTGACCAGGACCCCCTCGCGCTCGAGCGGCTCGATCAGGAGCAGGATGCCGCCCACGTCCTCGATGCGCGCCGGCCGCAGCGTCTCGAGCGGGTCCTGGGTCAGCATGCTGCCCACGCCTTCGTGCGAAAAGAGCTCCAGCAGTAGCGCGCCCTCCCGGTCGCGGTCGACGAAGTGGGCGCGCCGGACACCATTCTTCACCGCGACGATCGCGGGCGGCAGATAGAGCTGCACGTCGATTGTCAGCCGCGTGGGGCGCGCGAGGAGTTTTTCGGCGTCGGACACCGTCAGCTCGCGCAGGAGCTGTCCCTTGCCCGTCGCGATCCCCGGCCCCTCGAGCAGGAAGATCAGCTTGTCGGCGCGGAGCGCTATCGCCACCGCTGCGGCGACGTCCTCCACCGTCAGGTTGAAGATCTCCCCGGTCGGCGAATAGCCGAGCGGCGACACCAGCGCGATCTCACCGTCCGTGAGCCGCGCTTGCAGCATGTCGGCGTTGACCTTGCGCACCTCTCCCGAATACTGCAGGTCCACCCCGTCGAGCACGCCGCGCGGCCGGGCGACGATGAAGTTGCCGCTCGCGACCCGAATGGTCGAATTGGCCATCGGAGAATTCGGCAGCCCCATCGAGAGCAGGGCCTCGATCTCGAGCCGTACCCGCCCGTTCGCTTCCTTCACGCACTTCAAAGTCGCCTCGTCGGTCACGCGGACGTCGCGCACGTAGCGCGGGCGCAGGCCCCGCTCCTCCAGGAGCGCATCGATCTGGGGGCGGGTGCCGTGCACGAGCACCAAGCGCACTCCCAGGCTCGCGAGCAGGTTGAGATCCTGCACGATCTCGGCGAAGCGCCCGTCCGCCACCACTTCGCCATCGAATGCGATCACGAAGGTGCTGCCGCGAAAGACGTGCACGAAGGGGGCGGCGGCGCGCACCCACTGGACGAAGGTTTCGGGAATGGCGGGCATAGCTTGTTGTTGGCCGGCGCCTGCGGCCGACCAGAGTTGGATGTTAGTGGAATCCGCAGGCTGCGGAAACCGTTAGAAATCGCCCCAGAGCGCGTGCATCGCCGCTAAGCCGGCGAGTGCCGCCGTCTCGGTGCGCAGGATGCGGGGTCCCAGGCGCACGCCGCGAAAGCCGCGCCTCGAGGCGTCGTCGCGTTCCTCGGGCGTGAGCCCACCCTCGGGTCCGGCGAGCAGGAGGACGGGTCCTTCGGGATGCGGGAGGTCGCGGAGCGAGCTGGTTGCGTCGGGTGAGAGCAGGAGCCGCAGGGCAAACGTCTCGGCGCGCGTCGGCAGGCTCGCGAACCAGTCGCCGAGGTCGGACAGCCGCTGCACCGGCGGCACCCGGTCGCGCCCGCACTGTTCGCAGGCGCTCACGCAGACGCGCTCCCAGTGGGCACGCCGCTTTTCCGCGCGCTCCGGATCGAGCCGGACGATGCTGCGCGCCGTCACGACCGGCTCGATGCCGGCGACACCCAGCTCCACCGCCTTCTGCAGCGTGTAGTCCATGCGCTCGCCGCTCGACACGCCCTGGGCGAGATGCACGGTGAGCGACGCCTCCCGTGCCACTTCGCGCCACGCGCCGACTTCAACCGCCACGCCTGCACGCCCCACCGCCGCGATGATCGCATCATGCTCGCCGCCGCAGCCGTCGAAGAGCACGAGCGCCGCGCCGGGGCGCAGCCTGAGCACGCGCACGAGGTGGTGGCCCGCGGACTCGGGCAGGACGAAACGCGCTCCGGCGGCCAAGCGGGGTGGCACGTGAACGCGCGGCACGGGGGCGCCGTTTCTACGGCTGTCCGGGTTCATGTAAACTTTTACTGTGCCGCCGGCTTTTGTGCCGGAACAGGAAGTGGAGACAAGCAACAGGATGCAAAACTCATGGTAAGCCTCGAAACACCCGTCTGCAATTTCGGGTGGCGCGCCGTCGACTTCGCGCTGCCCGGCACCGATGGCAAGCAGTACTCGATCGCCGATGTGCGCGGCCCGAGCGGGCTGCTCGTCATGTTCATCTGCAATCACTGTCCCTACGTGAAGGCGGTCCGGGAGCGGCTGGTGCGCGATTGCCGCGAGCTCCAGGGCCTGGGTATCGGCTCGATCGCCATCATGTCCAACGATCCGGCGGACTACCCGGAGGACTCGTTCGAGAACATGCAGCGGGTCGCTCGCGAGTTCCAGTTTCCCTTTCCTTACGTGATGGACGAAACGCAGGAGATCGCCAAGGCGTACGGGGCGGTCTGCACCCCGGACTTCTTCGGCTTCAACGCCAACCTGTCGCTGCAGTACCGCGGCCGGCTCGACGCCTCGCGCAAGGAAACGGCGCCAGCGGCCCGGCGCGACCTGTTCGAGGCCATGTCTCTGGTGGCGCGGACGGGTGAAGGGCCGCGCGAACAGATTCCTTCCATGGGCTGCTCGATCAAGTGGAAACACAGCTGACCGAAGTCAGCGCGGAGCTCGACCTGCTCATCCGCACCGTGAAATCGGTCGCGGCGGCGGAGGTGATGCCGAGGTTCCTCAAGGTCGCCCACCACCGCAAGAGCGACGGCAGCCTCTTCACCGAGGCGGACGTGACGGCGCAGGAAGCCTTGGCGCGCCAGCTCCCGGACATCTTTCCGGGCACCATCGTAGGCGAGGAGATGACGCGGCAGACCCAGGTCGAGCACTGGCTCGCGGGCGATGCGGGCGTCTGGTGCGTCGATCCCATCGACGGCACCTCCAACTTCGTGAACGGGCTGCCTTACTTCGCCGTGTCGGTGGCGCTCATGCGTCACGGACGCACGGTGCTCGGTGTGGTCTACGACCCCGTGGCCGACGAATGCTTCTATGCCGAGGCGGGCCGCGGCGCGTGGTTGAACGGCGAGGCGCTGCCGATCAAGGAGCAGGCGCCGAAGCTCCGGGGCGGCATGGCGAGCGTCGACTTGAAGCGGCTGCCGAGGCGGCTGGCGGAAGCCCTGGCGGGAGCGCCGCCCTATTCCTCGCAGCGCAATTTCGGCGCGAGCACGCTGGAATGGTGCTACACCGCGGCCGGCCGCTTCGACGTCTACCTCCACGGCGGCCAGAAGCTGTGGGACTACGCCGCCGGATCGCTCATCCTGAGCGAGGCGGGCGGCCACATGGCGACCATCGAGAGCGACGATTTCTGGAGCGGCGATCTCTGGAAACGTTCGGTCATTGCCGCGCTCGACCCCGGGCTTTTCGTGGAGTGGAAAACCTGGATCCGGGCGCGGCTCGGGTAAGCTCGCCTCCGATCCGGTGAGTGGACCGCGCGAGAGCGGGCCTTTCGTCGCTGACACACTGGTGTAATCCTCCGGAAATGTTCAAACTCGCCCCACTACCGGGGAGAAGAGGCCATGAACGCGCCCGAGGAAAAGAAAGCGGTCGAGGCGGCCGGCGCATCCGACACGACTGATCCGTTCGATCTCACGCGGGAAGCGGGGCTGGCGGCCGATCCTTTCGGCATCGCGCGCGCCTTCACGGCGTCGGCGCAGGGCTGGATGCGCCATCCGCAGGAGCTCTTCCAGGCCTGGAGCGGGCTTGCCGGCGCGCTCGCGGGCGTCCAGGTCGACTGGTGGCTGGACCTCGGGCGCACAGGGCCGCACCACTCGGCGGCGGTCGCGGCGGACGAGCGCTTTGCCGACCCCCTGTGGTCGGAACTTCCTCCCTTTGCGCTCACGCGCGATCTCTATCTCACGTATACGCACTGGCTCGAAGAAAGCCTGTTCCGCACGCCCGGCGTGGACGCGGCGACCCGCCGCCGCGGCGCCTTCTGGGCGCGGCAGTGGCTGAACGCCGTGGCGCCCTCCAATTTCCTGGCGCTCAACCCGGTCGCACTCAGGAAGGCGGCTGAATCCGGCGGCCGATCGGTGGTGAAGGGTTTCGAGCACTTTCTCGAGGATCTGCGGGAAGGCGACGTGGCGACGGTCGACAAACGCCCGTTCCGCGTCGGCGGCAACCTCGCGAATACGCCCGGCGCCGTGGTCTTTCGCAATCGGCTGGTGGAGGTGATCCAGTACGCGGCGGCCGGGGCCAGGACGCGGGCGGTCCCGATCGTGCTCATCACCCCGTGGATCAACAAGTTCTACATTCTCGACCTGACAGAGTCGAAGAGCCTCGTGCGGCACCTGGTCGACCAGGGCTTCGACGTTTTCATCACGAGCTGGAAGAACCCGGGGCCGAACCTGGCCGACGTGACGTTCGACGACTATCTCGTAGAGGGCATCCTGCCGGCTATCGAAGTTGCGCGCGAGATCTGCGGCGCGCAGGCGGTGCATAGCGCGGGCTACTGTCTGGGCGGCACCGCGCTCGCGACCGCGATGGGGTGGTGCAACCGTGGCGCGCCTGGTGAGGCGGTGCCGGTCGCGCACTGGACGCTGCTCACGACGCTCACCGACTTCGCGCGACCCGGTGCGATCGAAGTGTTTCTCGACGAGCGCAGCCTCGCCTATCTCGATCGCGTGATGGCGCGCACCGGCTTTCTCGACGGCAAGGACATGGGGCGCACGTTCCGCCTTCTGCGCTCGAACAGCCTGATCTGGCACTTCGCGGTGCACCGCTACCTCTACGGTGAGATTCCGCCCGCGTTCGACGTGCTGTACTGGAACGCCGACTCGACCCGGATGCCGCGCGCGATGCACCGCTACTACCTGCGGGAGTTCTACGTGAAGAACCGGCTCGTCGAGCGCGACGGCCTCACGATCGCCGGCCGCCCGATCGACCTGCGGCGCATCCGCCAGCCGCTCTACCTGGTGGGGACCGAGGAAGACCACATCGCGCCGTGGAAGGCGACCTTCAACCTCTGCGGCCTCGTCGATGCGCCGGTGCGCTACGCGCTCAGTACGTCCGGGCACATCCTCGGCATCATCAATCCTCCGGCCAAGGCGGCCAAGCGCGCGTACATCGCCGGTGCGGCGGGCGCCGAAGACCCCGCTGCGTGGCAGGCGCGTCAGACTCGCATCCCCGGCAGCTGGTGGGATGACTGGGTGCCCTGGCTGGCCGAGCGCTGCGGCCCGTGGCGCCAGGCACCGGGGCTCGGCAGCCCGCGTTACCCGAAGCTCGGCGACGCGCCCGGCACGTACGTTCACGAAGCCTGATCCGCTTCGCCGCCGCGCCTCACCTTCCCGAAGAGCTCGAGCGCTCCTCCGCGCGCGCGGTGGTGGTCGACGATCGGCGCCGCGTAGTCGCGGCCGATCACCACGCCGCATGCGTGCTGCTCCAGCGCGCTCATCTGCCACGGCGCATGCACGAAACGGTCGGGTACCTTCGCGAGTTCCGGCAGATATCTTCGTATGAACGTGCCCTGCGGGTCGAAACGCTCCGACTGGGTCACGGGGTTGAAGATGCGGAAATACGGCTGGGCATCGCAGCCGGTCGACGCCGCCCACTGCCACCCGCCGTTGTTCGCGGCAAGATCGAAGTCGTTGAGGTGATCGGCGAAATACTTCTCCCCGAGCCGCCAGTCCACGTGCAGGTCCTTCACCAGGAACGACGCCGCCACCATCCGCAGGCGGTTGTGCATGTAGCCCGAGGTGTTGATCTGACGCATTGCTGCATCCACCAGCGGATAGCCGGTGCGCGCTTCCTGCCAGGCTTCCAGGTGCCCGGGCGGGTCCGGCCATTCGATCGCGTCATACTCGGGCCGGAAGGCGTGGCCCACGACCCGCGGGTGATGCCAGAGGATCTGGAAATAGAAGTCGCGCCAGATCAGTTCGCCGAGCCACGTCTGCCCGCCGCGGCCGCCGATGTCGAGGGCGAGCCGGGCGAGCCGCCGTAACGACACCGTGCCGAAGCGCAGATGCACCGACAGATACGAGGGACCCCGCAGCGCCGGGAAGTCGCGTCGCTCCTTGTAGTCTTCAATGCGCCCGAGGAAGTCGGCGAGCAACACTTCCGCGCCGGACATGCCCGCGGGCAAGGGAAGATCGGTGAGATTCGTCGGCGCGAACCCCAGATCGCCGAGCGTGTGCAGGGACGTCTTGCCGTCGGCCGGTGCAAGACGCGAAGCGTGCGCCGTCACCGGGTGCGGCTCGAGGTCTGCGGGGGTCAATCGCTTCAGCCACGCGTTCTTGTACGGGGTGAAGACAGCGAAGGGTCGACCGTCCTGGGTGAGCACCTCGCCCTTTTCGAAGATCACCTGGTCCTTGAAGGTCCGAAACGCGATGCCGTGGGCGGTGAGCGCCGCTGCCACCGCGGCATCGCGTGCGATCGCCTGCGGCTCGTAGTCGTGATTCGTGAATACCGCGGCCACTCCGAGCCGGGCGGCGAGCTGCGGGATCTCGTCGCGCGCTCTGCCGTGGCGCACGACGAGGCCGCCGCCCAGCCGCGAGAGCTGGTCCTGCAGTTCGGCGACGCTGCGCCAGATGAACTCGACGCGGCGATCCGCACGCTGCGGGAGTCGGTCGAGGATCTCGGTATCGAAGACGAACGCGCAGTGGACGCGACGGCTCGCGCGCAGGGCAGCGGAGAGCGACGCGTGGTCGTCGGTGCGCAGATCGCGCCGAAACCACACGAGCACGGAATCGAGCAGAGCCAACGGTGTCCCCGGTTGCGAATCGCTCGCTATGAGTGTGCGGCGTGGTCGATGGTTCGGCCGCGTGATTGTGGAGACCCCGGGGGGTGACTACAATGAAAGAAGAGACCATGCAGTCCACGAACCTGACCCATCATTTCCTGATCGCCATGCCGGCCATGGCGGATCCCTACTTTGCGCGGACCCTGACCTATCTCTGCGAGCACAACGAGCAGGGCGCTCTCGGGGTGGTCGTTAACCGCCCGATCGACATGAGCCTGCAGGCACTGTTCGAGCAGATCGACGTGCCCGCTGGAAGCGCCGAAGCTGATCGGCTTGCCGGTACATTTCGGCGGTCCGGTGCAGGTCGATCGGGGTTTCGTGCTGCACCGTCCCGTCGGGCACTGGCAGTCCACGCTCCCGGTCCGGGACGGCATCGCGCTTACCACTTCGAAGGACGTGCTGCAGGCCGCAGGCCGCGGCGAGGGACCCGAGCAGATCCTCGTCACACTGGGCTATGCCGGCTGGGCGCCCGGACAGCTCGAGCACGAGCTCGCGCAGAATGCCTGGCTCACCGTGGCGGCTCAGCCGGACGTGATCTTCGACATGCCGGCCGAGGTGCGTCTCGCCGCGGCCATGGAGCTGCTCGGCGTCAATTTCGCCAGCCTGTCGGATACGGCCGGTCACGCATAGGTCGCCACATGTTCGCCGCCGATGCCCCGCGCGCACTGCCGGGTCGAGCGCTTGCGCCCGGTTTACCAGGGTCGAACGTGCGGGAGCTGCCGCATGCCGGGAGCGTTCTCGCCTTCGACTTCGGTGAAGCACGCATCGGCGTTGCAATCGGCGATCTTGCGCTGCGCATCCCGCACCCGGTCGGCGTGATTCCATCGGTGCCGCGCACAGAGCGGTATCGCGCGGCGGCAAAGCTCGTGGATGAATGGCGGCCGGTGCTGCTCGCGGTCGGCGTGCCGTCGGCCGTGAACGGAGGTCCCCACCCGCTCGCGCCCCGGTGCGAGCAGTTCGCCCGTAGCCTGGAAGGGCGCTTCCGGCTGCCGGTGGTACGGGTGGACGAGAGCTACTCCTCCTTCGCAGCGAGCGATGCGCTGTGCCAGGCCGGCATCCGTGGTCGCGCCCAGAAGTCCCGCCTCGACGCTGCGGCGGCAGCGCGAGATTCTGGCGCGCCTGTTCTCCGAGATCGATGCCACTGCCTGACGCCGAAGCGCTGCTCGCGGCCCTGATCGACCAGATGCGGCCGGCAGTCACGCCGGAGACCGCGCTCGTCGGCATCCACACGGGCGGGGTCTGGCTCGCGCGGCGCCTGCACGCGAGCCTCGGACTCGCGCCGCCCCTCGGCACGCTCGATGTGTCCTTCTACCGCGACGACTACGAGCGCATCGGGCTGCATCCCGAGGTCAAGCCTTCCGACATTCCGTTCGATGTCGCCGGCCGGCACATCGTGCTGGTCGACGACGTCCTCTTCACCGGTCGGACGATCCGCGCCGCGTTGAACGAGCTCTTCGACTACGGGCGTCCGGAGAGCGTGCGGCTCGCCGCACTGATCGACCGCGGCGGACGCGAGCTGCCGATCTGTGCCCAGTTCGTCGGCGCGACAGTCGAGATCGGGCCGGACGATCACATCGAGCTCACGCAGGACGAAGCCGCGCCGGCTCTCGCTCGCCCTCGTCCGTCCGCCGCGCCGGGGGTCGCCATAGCGGCATGCAGCGCAATCCCCAGCTCAATGCCCGCGGCGAGCTCAGCACCTGCTCACGACCGAAGGTCTGCCGGCGGCAATCCTGCGCCAGATCCTGGACACCGCGCTGCCCTTCGTTTCGGTGACCGAGCGCGAAGTGAAGAAGATCCCGCTGCTTGCGCGGGAAGGCCATCTTCAACCTCTTCTTCGAGCCCAGCACGCGCACCCGCACCACCTTCGAGATCGCGGCGAAGCGCCTGTCCGCCGACGTGGTGAATCTCAGCATCGGCACGTCCAGTCAGAGCAAGGGGGAGACCCTGCTCGACACGGTGGCGAACCTGTCGGCGATGCACGCGGACATGTTCATCGTGCGCCACGCCGAGAGCGGCGCCGCCCATCTCATCGCGCGCCACGTGGCGCCCGACATCCATGTCATCAACGCCGGCGACGGGCGCCATGCACACCCGACCCAGGCGCTGCTCGACATGTTCACCATCCGCCACTACAAGCGCGACTTCACGCGGCTCAGGGTGGCGGTGGTCGGCGATATCCTGCACTCGCGGGTGGCCCGCTCGCAGATCCACGCGCTCAACATTCTCGGCGTGCCCGAGGTGCGGGTGATCGCGCCGAAGACGCTGCTGCCGGGCGCAGGTCGGCAATCTCGGCGTGCATGTCTACAACGACATGGCGGCCGGTCTGAAGGACGTCGACGTGGTGATGATGCTCAGGCTGCAGAACGAACGCATGAGCGGTTCGCTGGTGCCGAGCCCGCAGGAGTATTTCAAGTTTTACGGCCTCACCCAGGAGAAGCTCGCGCTCGCCCGACCCGATGCCATCGTGCTGCACCCGGGTCCCATGAATCGCGGCGTCGAGATCGACTCCAGCGTGGCCGACGGCGGCCAGTCGGTGATCCTGCCGCAGGTCACGTTCGGCATCGCCGTGCGCATGGCCGTGATGAGCATCCTGGCCGGCAACTGACTAACCGTGAAGATCCACCTCAAGGGCGGCCACCTGATCGATCCCGCGAACGGGGTCGATGCGCCACCGCGACCTCTACATCGCGGCCGGCAAGGTCGTGGCGGTCGGCGCGCCACCTGACGGCTTCACCGCCAATCGCACGCTCGACGTCTCCGGCTGCGTGGTCGCACCGGGGCTCATCGATCTCTCCGCGCGCCTGCGCGAGCCGGGCTTCGAGTACAAGGCGACGCTCGAGTCCGAGATGGCGGCAGCGGTCGCCGGAGGTGTGACGAGCCTCGTGTGTCCGCCCGATACCGATCCGCCGCTCGACGAACCCGGCCTGGTGGAAATGCTCAAGTTCCGGGCACGCAGCCTGAACCAGGCCAAGGTGTTTCCCCTGGGTGCGCTCACCGTGGGCTTGGCCGGCGCGCACTCTCACCGAGATGGCCGAGCTCGCCGACGCGGGCTGTGTCGGATTCGCGCAGGCCGATTCCCCGGTGACCGATACGCTGGTGCTGATGCGTGCGCTGCAGTACGCGGCGACCTTCGGTTTCTCGGTCTGGCTGCGCCCCGAGGACGGCAGTCTCGCCAAGGGAGGCGTTGCCCACGATGGCGAGGTCGCGACGCGGCTGGGGCTGCCGCCGATTTCCCGCTGCGCCGAGACCGTGGCGGTGTCGACCTTGCTGCTGCTCGCCCGCGAGACCGGCGCGCGCCTGCATCTGTGCCGTCTCTCGACCCGCGAAGGGCTCGAGATGGTGCGGCGCGCGAAGGCCGACGGGATGAGCGTGACCTGCGACGTGTCCGCCAATCACGTGCACCTGTCCGAGCTCGATCTCGGCTACTTCGACAGCAACTGCCATCTGCGCCCGCCGCTCCGCGCCCTGCGGGACCGGGACGCCCTGCGCCAGGGGCTTCTCGATGGCACCGTCGACGCGATCTGCTCCGATCACACGCCGGTCGACGACGACGCGAAGCAGAGGCCCTTCGCCGAGTCCGAGTCCGGCGCCACCGGCCTCGAACTGCTGCTGCCCCTGTCGCTCAAGTGGGCGCGCGAGTGCAAGCGTGTCCCTCGCCCGCGCGGTCTCCCTGCTGACGGCGCAGCCGGCGCGCATCCTCGGTCTCGACCTCGGCCAGCTTTGCGTCGGGCATGCTGCCGACGTGTGCGTCTTCGACCCCGATCGGGAATGGACCGTCGAGCCGCGCGCACTGCAAGAGCCAGGGCAAGAACACCCCATTTCTCGGCTTCGAACTGCCTGGGCAGGGTGCGCTGGACGCTGGTCGACGGTCAGATCGTCCACGAGGGCTGAACCGCGCCGGAACTCGCGGCCCGCTCGCACCCTCCTCAGCGTGGCGCGTCGCGAATGCAGCGCCGCCAACAGTCTTGCTCCAACCTGCCACCCCGATCCGGAACGTTCGAAATCCCATGAATCCCTTGCTCGACTTTGCCGGTCTGCCCCGCTTCGATGACATCAAGCCGGAGCACGTGACGCCCGCCGTGGATGCGCTGCTCGCCGACAACCGGGCACTGGTGGCGCGACTGCGCAGCCGACCCGGGCGCGCCCACGTGGGAGGGTTTCGTGCGGCCCCTGGACGATGCCAACGAGCGCCTCAACCGTGCCTGGGGACAGGTCGGGCATCTGAACGCCGTGATGAACAGCGCGGAGCTGCGCGACGCCTACAACGGCAACCTCCCGAAACTCACGCAATACTTCTCGGAGCTGTCGACCGATCAGGGGCTCTTCGGGAAATTCAAGGCGCTGCGTGCTTCGCCGGAGTTCGAGCGACTCACTGTCGAGCAGAAAAAAGTCCTGGAGAACGAGCTGAGGGATTTTCGTCTCGGCGGCGCCGAGCTGCCCGAGGCCGAGCGCGCCCGCTACATGGAGCTCTCGGAGAAGCTCTCGTCGCTGTCCTCGCGGTTCAGCGACAACCTGCTCGATGCCACCAATGCCTTTGCCCACTTCGTCGTGAATCCCGATGAAGTGAAGGGCATCCCGGAGGACGTGCTCGAAGCGGCGGCCGAGGCGGCGAAGGCCGATGGCAAGAGCGGCTGGAAGTTCACCCTGCACGCGCCGTCGTACATCCCGGTCATGCAGTACGCCGACCACCGCGCCCTGCGCGAGACGATGTACCGGGCCTACGTCACCCGCGCCTCGGAGCTTGGGCCAGCCCGAGTGGGACAACACGCCGCTCATGGCGGAGATCCTCGAGCTGCGCCGCGAACTGGCCGAACTGCTCGACTTCGGGAGCTACGCCGCGTACTCGCTCGAACCGAAGATGGCCGAGAGCCCGCAGCAGGTGCTGGATTTTCTCTATCAGCTCGCCGACAAGGCGAAGCCGTTCGGGGAAAAGGATCTCGCCGAGCTGCGCGAGTTCGCCGCGCGCGAGCTCGGGCTCGACGAACTCGCGGTATGGGACGTGGGTTACGCCTCCGAGAAGCTGCGCGTATCCCGTTATGCCTTTTCGGAACAGGAAGTGAAGCAGTACTTTCCCGAGACCCAGGTGTTGCCGGGCATGTTCAAGCTCGTGGAGATGCTCTACGGTCTTTCGATCACGCCGGCCGAGGCGCCCCTGTGGCATCCGGACGCGCGCTTCTACAGGATCATCGATCGCTCCGGCGACCTCATCGGCCACTTCTACGTCGACCTTTACGCTCGACCGAGCAAACGCGGCGGGGCGTGGATGGACGACGCGATCACCCGGCGTCGCATGGGCGCATCGATCCAGACGCCGGTCGCCTATCTCAACTGCAACTTCTCCGCGCCCGTCGGCGGTCGCCCCGCGCTCTTCACCCACGACGAGGTGATCACGCTGTTCCACGAGTTCGGCCACGGACTGCACCATCTGCTGACACAGGTGGAAGAGCTCGGGGTGTCGGGCATCAACGGTGTGGAATGGGATGCGGTGGAGCTGCCCTCCCAGTTCATGGAAAACTTCTGCTGGGAGTGGGAGGTGCTCCGGCACATGACGCGGCACGTCGAGACGGAAGCTCCACTACCTCGTCAGCTTTTCGACAAGATGCTGGCGGCCAGGAACTTTCAGAGCGGGCTGCAGACCCTGCGGCAACTGGAGTTTGCGCTGTTCGACATGCTCCTCCACCACGACTTCGATCCCGCGGGCGAACGCTCGCTCAGCCGGCTTCTCGACGAGGTCCGACAGCGGGTGGCCGTCCTCTTTCCCCCGGAGTTCAATCGCTTTCCGAACAGCTTCTCGCACATCTTCGCGGGAGGTTACGCGGCCGGCTATTACAGCTACAAGTGGGCAGAAGTCCTCTCCGCCGATGCCTACAGCCTGTTCGAGGAGCGCGGCGTGCTGAATCCCGAGACCGGCGCCCGCTTTCGCCGCGAGATTCTCGGTGTGGGCGGCAGCCGTCCGGCCATCGATTCCTTCATCGCTTTCCGGGGCCGCGCACCCTCCATCGACGCCCTCTTGCGCCACAACGGCATGGTCGGCTGAGCCGCCCGGCGCCGGGCTGGCCGGATCAGCGCGCGTGCGGTTACGCTTCTGCGCTGTCACTGGCCCGCGACGTGCTGATTTCAGGTCGCCGCCCAATACATCGAAGGAGCTCCGCCATGAGGGTTACGCTCGCCGTTCTGATCGCCGCCACTACCACGACTACCTCCCTGCAGGCTGGCGAGCTCTTCAAGTGGGTCGATCCGGCAAGCGGCGCAGCGGTGTACTCCAACGATCCCCCGCCGACAGCGATCAAGTCGGTGCAGCAGAAGCGCATCGCCCCCAACACCATCGAGACGAGCAGCCTGCCCTACGGCGTGCAGCAGGCGGTGAAGCGCAGCCCGATCGTCCTCTACGTGAGCGACTGCGGCGAGTTCTGCAAAGCCGCGCGTACCTATCTCGCCAAGCGCGGTGTCCCATTCACCGAAAGGAATCCGGAGCAGCCGGCGCACGCCGAGCAGTTGAAGAAGGTCTCCAGCGGGGCGCTGGAGGTTCCTTTCCTGATGGTCGGAACCAAAGCCATTCGCGGCTTCGACGAGGCTCGATACGCGTCGGCGCTGGAGGCGGCGGGCTATCCGAAGTCTTCCCTCGCGGCCCTCGGCGCCAAGCCAGTCCCGCCCAAGACGCCGATCCCGGTCGCGAACGGAGCCAAGGCGCCTGACCCGGCCGTCGGCGAGTCGGCAAGTCCGCCCGCCGCGAAGGAAGGCGAGGACGCCGGCCGCACTCTCTACCTTCGCTTGCTGGCGTCGCTCGGCAGCGTGTTCTGACTTCTCCCCGCGGGCCCGTATACGCTGCGCTGCCCGCGCGCCGTCGTCGGCCCGCATGCCAATACACGCGGCATTCTCGCCTTGACCGCCCCAACCGCGGTGTCCAGACTCCGCGGGACGTGCAGCCGTTCCTGGTGCTGTCGCCGCGGTCGTTCAACGAGCGCACCTCGCTCGTGATCGGGCTTCCCATAACGACGTCGGAATACAGCGCCGACCATCCGTTCGCCGTGGCAGTCGGACCCGCCACGGGCCGAAAGACCGTCAAGACGAGCTACATGCTGTGCCTGCAACTGGGGTAGCGCCCTCCCGCCGTCGGGCTCGCCGGCCCCTGCTATACTTGTTGAGCTTTTCAACAACTTCAGGACCACCATGGCCACGGTCAACTTCAGCGTCCCCGACGAGGTGAAAGAGGCTTTCAACCAGGCCTTCGAAGGTCAGAACAAGAGCGCGATCATTGCCGAGCTGATGCGCCACGCGGTCGACGAGGCGGAACGCCGGCGCACCCGTGCAGCGGCGATTCGCCGCCTGGGCAGGCGGCGTGCAAAGCGTCCCGCCGCGAACGACGCTGCCATTCGCAAGGCGCGGGAATCCGGCCGGGCATGAAGTGCGTGCTCGATGCCAGCGTGATCGTGAAATGGCTGTTGCGCGATGCTGAGAGCGAACCCGACACTCCCGCAGCCCTGTCCCTGATGGAGGCCGTTGCCGGTGGCGACCTGGAAGTGCTTCAGCCGCCCCACTGGCTCGCGGATGTAGCGGCGGTCATGGCGAGGCTGAGCCCCACGTCGCTTTCGACGGACATCCCCGACCTCTTTGCACTCGATTTCGACGTGGCGGACAGCCTCGCGGTCTACCAGCGCGCCTCCCGATTGGCCGTGGAGCTGAATCAGCACCTGTTCGACACGCTCTATCATGCCGTCGCGCTGGATGCGGCCGGCTGCACGCTCATCACCGCCGACCTGCGCTACCTGAAGAAGGCGAGCGCCCATGGCCGGATCGCGGGTCTGGTGGGCTGGCGCGATGCCTTACGGGCACCGTCATGAGCGACATTTTTCATCGGCTATTCGCGAACCGATCGCGCTGTCGCCGAAAAGCTGGTTCAGCATCTTCGGGCGGAGCGATGGTCTCGTCCCGCATCGAATAGCTGCGCGCTGCATCGCAGATCGCTGAAACGCCAGCCTGCCGTTCACTGGCGGGCCGCGAAGCGGCGCGCCCTTCCACGCGGCACGTCCCCGCGCTTCAGGACGAACGGCTCCAGCACGTGCCGCCGCAGGCCCCACGTGTCGGCGTACCGCACGTGGTTGATCCACCCCCCGATACTCGCGTCGAACTCGGCGAAGCTGAAGGCGCCCGCGCGGTAGTCTTCGTACCGTGCCCGCAGACGCCGCGTCGAAAAACGCACCTTGCGCGCCTTGACCAGGCGGTGATCCGAGAAAACCACGAAGCCCAGCCACGGAATGCCGCCGGCAACGGGCGTCACCTGTGCACGCGTTTCGTGCATGGTGAGCCGCAGTGACGCGAGGCGCTCGCGAATGGCGACCTTCCATTCCCACAGTGTCTGCGCCGAGTCGCTGAAGAGCGCGAAGTCGTCCACGTAGCGCAGGTAGGCGCGGCAACACAGTTCGCGCTTCACGAAGAGATCCAGCGGATGCAGATAGCAGTTCGACCAGAACTGGGAGGTCAGATTGCCGATCGGCAGCCCTCTCGGACGGCAGGTGGCGAAAAGATCATCGCCGGGAAAGAACCGCATCGTGTACTGGTCCGCGAGCACGTCCTCGCCGCCGGAGACGATGAGCCGGATCAACGCCATGATGTCGTCTTCCGGAATCAGGTTCCCGAGCGCGCCGAGCAGGATGGCGTGATCGATGGACGCGAAGTGCTGGCGGATATCCGCGCGCAGCACGTAGCGATAACGACGCGTGAACTCCTGCAAGCGATCCACCGCGCGATGTCCGCCCTTCCCCAGCCGGTTGGCATAGCTGTCGGGCAGGAATACCCGCTCGAAGCGCGGCTCGATGATGCGGCACAGGGCGTGATGCACGACGCGATCGCGGAACTGCGCCGCGCTGATCTTGCGCCGCTTCGGTTCGTGGATGAAGAAGTGGGTATACGGACCGGGCCGGTACGTGCCGCGCAGCAACTCGTCGCGCAACTCGAGAATCCGGTCGGCCGCCTGAAATTCGAAGGCCGCCACCGAGCGCGAGCGGCGTTTCCCGCGCGAGGCGCGGCGATACGCCTCGAGTAGGCTCGTCCAACTGCTGAGTTCCCGAAACGCCGCGCTGACCTGGGAGGACCGAGATGGCCGAGGAACTGGTTCTGCTGACACGCTTGTCCGATCTGCTTTGCTGGCTGCTGCCGAAGAGCGAGAAGTTTCCCAGGGCGTACCGCTTCACCGTCACCCAGCGCATGATGGACGCGGCGCTGGATTGCCAGGAAGCGGTCTTCGCCGCCCAGAGCCACCGCGGCGAGACGCGCAAGGTGAGTCTGCGCACTGCCGACGCCGCGCTCACAATCGGCTGCGGCTTTATCTGCGCCTCGCGCACCGCTGGCAGTGGCTCAGCGACGGGCAGTACGAGCATGCAAGCGAACAGGTTGCCGAAATCGGCAGATTGCTCGGCGGCTGGGTCCGTCAGGCCGGATAGAGGTGGGCGCCGCGGGAGCGAATCCAGGCGGCGCCCGGTTTCAATATGCGCCCGACGCGATGCGACCACGTGCGGACGGGACTCACCTGCGCCATCGAATCGTGTTCCGGCCTCGGCTGGCAAACCGTGGTCGGCCAGCATTTCCGGCAGCGCTCGAAGCGCGGTGCAGGAACACGCTTACGATGTGGGACGCACACAAAACCCGAAACCCGATATTGTCGTTGCGGTTGTCCGGATCGTTGTCGTTGCGGGCGGCCGAGCGCGCGTTGTCTGCATCATTGTTCCAGGCGCCACCGCGCACCACCCGGGCCACGTCTCAGGGAACCCCACAGAACTGCACTCTGCAAACGGACTATGACCGGCCGCGGTGAAAAGCGCAAACACGGCGCGCGCCGCTTCGAGGCGCTGTCAGTGAACAGCAAACCAGCGGTTCAGCGTCCAGCGGCGCAGTGGCCAGCTATTCGATGGGGGACGAACACAAGACCCGAAACCCGATACCGTCGACACGGTTGCCCGGAACGGCGTCGCCGCGGGCGGCCGAGCGTGCGAAGTCGGCACCACTGCGCCAGGACCCACCGCGCAACGCCCGGGCCTGAGTGTCATTAGCCTCTGCACATTGCTCCGCACTGCCGTCCAGCTTTTCGCGCCGCGACGAGCAGGTCCATTCCCACACGTTTCCCGATGTGTCATGGAGACCGAACCCATTTGCCTCGAAGCTCCCGACGGGAGCCGATTGCTCACCGTCCCATGGGCTGCCGCAGCGGCGGCAATTGGCGCGATTCATTCCGACTTCGTTTCCCCACGGATAGGCGGTTTCGGGGAGCGCAGGATTCTTCTGCCCGCGGGCGGCGTATTCCCATTCGGCCTCGGTCGGCAGACGGCAGTTCTTGCCCAGCCAGCGCGCATAGTCGCTCGCCTCGCCCAACGTGACATTGACCACGGGGCGGTTACCGCGCCCGCCCTTTGCGGTGGTTGGGAACTTCCTGTCGCCGTGGCCCGCGCGATGCTCCGACCAGACGTAGAAGTCAAACTGGTCATAGGTGACTTCGTGACGACCAAGGCGAAAGCCCTTGGTGATCTCGACGCGTCTTCCGGGGAACCCGAAGTAGCGCCAGTTTTCTTCGCCAATGCCCTCGACCCACTGCTTGTCCTGCTCCCCCATTTCGAACGACCCCGCCGGGATCTCCGCCGACAAATGGGGAAGCGGGGCGTAACCGAAGCGAAATCGTTGCAGCGTCGCGATGGACTCGAACGGCAATTCGTTCTTCGTCGTCCAGAGGTAGGACTCCGCGAAGTAACCGGCCACCGATGCCACGACCAGCAGCAGAACGCGGCGCCCCCATCGGCTCCAGCGCAGAAAGCGGCCTTCGGGCGAACTCGGGGAGATGCGCAGCGGGCGGTAGTGCTTGAAGTCGAAGTACGCGAGATTCCACAGGCGCCCGAGCCCTGTGCTTTGCTGCCATTGCTCGGTCTGAAACTTGAGCTGCTGGCGGTGGATGTCGCGGTCGCGGTTCGCCTCGATGTAATCGTAGAGCGTCGGCCAGTAACCGATCGGCTTGCCGGTTTTCTCATCCTTGCCGCGGGCGCGGATCAAGGTTTCGTGGATGAGGTCGACGAACTGCTCGCCTTGTTCCGTGCTGGTCGTAATCAACCGCAAAGCGGCATTGTGGGTGGCGCCGGGTGCGTCCAGGGCACGCTCGCCGGAGAGCATGCGCACCACGCGTTCGCCATTGGCGTCGTTGCCATTGCCGGCGACCATCACGGCTTCTTTGCGCGTGACACGCTGGCGGGTGTGGCGCCCCTGGTCGTTGATTCGGGTAAGGCGCAGCAGGAGCTCGAGCGCGGCTTCTCGCCCCTTGGGCACTTCGCGTTCGACGCGCGTGAGCAGCGCGTCGGCCTGCGTGCTGAGCATGCCTGCGATGCCGTTCTGCCGCCGGTATTGATCACCGCTCAACCGGTTGCCCTCGCGCTGCTGCCACAGGGTAAACAGCGCGTTTTCCACCAGCGGCAGCGCGCCGATTTCGTCGCGCGCGTCTTCGAGGATGGCGGCGGTCACTTCGCGCACGTCCAACCCCGCCAGACGCGCGGGCTGCTCGATCACCTCGCGCAGTCCGTGCTCGGAGACGGTGGGCAGGAAGAAGCGCTTGCACCGGCTGTTGTAGATCGCTTGCAGGCGGGGTAGCTGCTCGAAGCGATCGAGGAAGTCCGCCCGCACCGTGCTGATCAGGAAAAGCGGGCACTCGGGGTCTTGCAAGGCGTTTGCGAGCAGCGCGTCGAACTGCTTTCGCGGCGCTTCTTCGGCGAACGTGAAGAGCTCCTCGAACTGATCGACGACGAGCAGGAAGGCGGTGTTTGTCTCCTTGAAACCCCTGAGGGTCAGAGCGAGCCCACCGTCACCCTGTCTGAACTGTTGCACCCGGACGGACAGATTGCGTTGCACCGGGTCCGCGATCAAGCCGTGCTCAAGGACTTCCGAGAGTTTCGTCAGCGGATCCCTGCCCGGCATCATCGGGCCGAGAACGCGCCAGCGCTCAAAACCGGTGCGCGCCCAGAGCGCACCCTGATCGATCATGGGCAGCATGCCGGCATTGACCAGGGACGACTTGCCCGCGCCGCTGTTGCCTTCGATCTGCAGCCAGCGACAGTAGTGGGTGCCGCCGCTGCCGTGCAGATTTTCCGGGTTGGTCTGTTGCTGGTCGCCCAGGCAGGCGAGCGCTTCGAGGGTTTCCTGCCGGCGCCCGAAGAACAGCCGGGCATCCTTCTGCTGGAAGGCGTTGAGGCCGAGGAAGGGGCAGCCTTCGAAGGGCACGAGATCGAAGCGCGTGGCGCGGGCCCTGATCGCTTCGACCAGGGCGTCCGGAAGCAAGTCGGCCGGCCTCCAGCGCGTGGCCTGAAACAGCGCGAGAAACGGCGGCAGCGCCTCAGGTTTGGCGTCTTCGAGCAGGATCGGAAAGATCGCCAGGCGCTGCGCGTCGTCGTGAGGAGAGAGATGCCGGATCAGCGCGACCTGCGCTTCCGCGCCGACCCAGCGCTCTACCCCGTCGCGCCCCACCAGCAACACGAACGCGGAACAGCCTTGCAAGGCCGCTTGCAGACGCTCGATCCAGCGGTCGCCGACGCGGAGCGCATCTTCGTCGCGAAAGACGCTGAGCCCCGCCTGCTCCAGCGCGGACCGCAGAGCGATGCAGGCCGGCCGGTCGGTGTGGCTGTAGCTGAGAAAAACGTGGCAGCGATCTGTCATCGGTGTGCGTCCCGAAGCGATTCTCGCTGATGGACGAGTACCGGCTCAAGCTCGAAACGGCCTACCGCTTTTGGGTTACGCTCTCGGGCTGGGTAAGAGAATGCTTTGCGGAGGGTAAAATGAAGGCCGTTACGCACCGGGAGCCATCGTCCGTGAACAAGATTCTACTCATCCGCGCAGAGTGGGATTCCGAGGCCCTGGTCTGGGTCGCCACCTCCGACGACGTGCCGGGGCTCTCGACGGAGGCCGGGACCCTCGAAGCGCTGTCGGCAAAGCTCGAGGTGATGGTGCCCGAGCTCCTCGATGCCAACGGCTACCCGGAAGGACCCGAAGTACCGTACGAGCTACTCGCCCGCAGATTATCGATGGTGCATCGCATTGCGCGCTGATGGGTGGGAGCTTCACGCCCGAGTTGACGCGCCTGCTGCACGAATCGGGTTGTCGCTTCGAGCGACATGGCAAGGGCGATCACGATATCTGGTTTTCTCCCCACACTGGCGTACGCTTCACGGTCGATCACAAGATCAAGTCCCGCCACACGGCGAACGCCGTCTTGAAACAGTCGGGACTGCCAAAGCGCTTCTGAGCTCTGCGGCGAGATGAAAATAGGGACCTGGAACGTCAACTCCCTCAGGGTGCGCCTCCCGCAGTTGCTCGACTGGCTGCCGCAGGCGGGGCTCGACATCGCCTGCCTGCAGGAAACCAAGTTGCAGGACGGCGACTTTCCCTTCGATGCCCTGAAGGCCGCAGGCTTTGAGGCGCTCGCTGCCGGCCAGAAGACCTACAACGGGGTGGCGATCGTCTCGCGCCAACCAGGCACCGACGTGGTGACTGGCATCCCGGGCTTCGACGATCCGCAGAAGCGCGTGCTCGCCGCGACGTTCGACGATCTGCGGGTCGTGTGCCTGTACGTGCCGAACGGCGAGTCCGTCACTTCCGACAAGTATCGGCTACAAGCTCGACTGGCTCGCGGCGCTCACGACCTGGCTCGGGGAGGAACTTGCGCGACACCCAAAGCTCGCCGTGCTCGGCGACTACAACATTGCTCCGGAACCAGCGGACGTCCACGACCCGAAGCTGTGGGAAGGCCAGGTGCTGTTCAGCGAGCCCGAGCGCGCGGCGTTCCGCGGCCTCCTTGCTCTCGGGTTGAAGGACGGTTTTCGCCTCTTCGATCAGCCTGAAAGGTCGTTCACGTGGTGGGACTACCGGATGAACGCCTTCAAGCGCAACCTCGGGCTTCGCATCGACCACATCCTGCTGTCAGCGGTACTCGCGCCGGCGTGCACCTCGGTTCGCATCGACCGGGATCTGCGCGCGCTGGAGCGACCTTCGGACCACGCGCCAGTGATCGCCGAACTCGACATGGCGCCTGCGGTCCCTTGCGTCTGACTCATGGACTTCCGAAGACGCAAATGAGCTCTCCCGCCACGACCCCGCCGGCTGCCCCGTCGGCGGGCGCACGCCTGCGCAAGCTGATCGGCAGCTTCCGGGCCGCCTACCTGCCGATCCTCGTGACCTATTTCGCCTTCGGCGCCAGCGCGATCACCGGGATCGCGACGCTCTACTTCCAGAAGGACGTCCTCAAGCTCACGCCCGCCGACGTGGCGGAGATCGGCTTCTGGCTCGGACTGCCGTGGTCGATGAAGATGGTCGTGGGAGTGGCGTCGGACACGCTTCCGGTCTTCGGCAGCCGCCGGCTCGCCTATCTGCTGCTCGGCGCCGCGTGCTCGATCGCAGGATTCGCGGCGCTTGCCACCGTCGTGGACGCGAAAGGCGGTTACCTCGCGGCCATGCTCCTCGTCACCGTCGGCTTCATGATCCAGGACGTGGTCGCCGACGCCTTGAGCGTCGAGGTCGCGCGCGACGACGAAGAGCTCGGCCAGATCCAGGCGCTCGGGAGGATGGCGCTGCTCGTGGGCGGCATCAGCGTCGGCTACCTGAGCGGCGTGCTCGCCGAGCATATCGGTCCGCGCAATACCTTCGCCGTCGCGATGCTGCTGCCGGCGCTGGTACTGCTGACGCTGCCATGGTTACGGGGCCGCGCGCGGCGCGATCCGTCCGCTGCGGGGTCGGGACCGCTGAGCCACGGTCGGGCCGGGCTCGTGCTCGCCATCGGCCTCGGCTACGCGGCGCTCGGGGTCGTGCTGAACGCGCTCGACGTCCCCTTCGCGCAGGAGATCGTGCTGGTCGTGTCGGTCGTGCTGATCGGCGTGCTGCTGCGGCAGGTCGGCATCTCGACCGCGGTGGCGATCGCGGCGGTGGTGATCTTTCTCTTCCGCGCGACGCCGGGGGTTGGCCAGGGCTACAGCTACTGGGCGATCGATGCGCTCGGCTTCGACCAGAAGTTTCTCGGCCTGCTGGCGCAGGTGAGCTCGATCCTGAGCCTGGTCGGGCTGATCGTCTTTCGCAAGACCATCGTCGAGCGGCCGGTGAGCTTCACGCTGTTCTGGGTGGTGATCGCGGGGGCCGTGCTCTATCTGCCGAACATCGGCCTCTTCTACGGACTGCACGAGTGGCTCGGCATCAGCGCGCGCACGCTCGCCTTCGTCGACACCACCATCTCGGCGCCGCTCGGGCAGCTCACGATGGTGCCGATGCTGATCCTGATCGCGCGCAGCGCGCCAGACGGGGCCGAGGCCACGATGTTCGCGATCATGGCGTCGTGGATGAACCTCGCGCTGTCCGCGAGCGAGCTTTTTTCCCGCTACCTGAACCAGGCGTTCGCGGTGACCCAGGCGGATTACTCGAACCTCGGGCTGCTGATGATCACCGTAGGGCGTGATCGGACTGCTGCCGCTCTTGACGCTGCCGTTCCTGCGCAAAGCCGAGCGGGCGGCGCAGCCGAGCCCGTCCCATCAACCGGATGCAGGTCCGCCTTCGGCGGTGCCGGTGTCGCGACGCTCGAGCCCCAGCTCCTGAATCTTCCGGGTGAGGGTGTTGCGTCCCAGCCCGAGCAGTGTCGCGGCCTCGATCCGGCGGCCGCCAGTGTGCAATAGCGCGCGCGTGATGAGCGACTTCTCGAACTGGCGGGCAAGCGCGTCGATGATGCCCGTGTCCCCGCGCTTGAGCTGCATGTCCACCTCGCGCTCGAGCGCCGCCGACCAGTCTTCCGCGGTCTGCGCGGCGGTGTCGCTCCGGAGCTCGGGCGGCAGATCGTTGACATCGACATTGAGACCCGGTGCCATCACGGTGAGCCAGTGGCACACGTTTTCCACCTGGCGCACGTTGCCCGGAAAGTCCTGCGCCGAGAGGAAGCGCATCGCGGCATCCGTCAGTCGCTTGCCCTCCACCCCGAGCTCGCGGGCGCTTTTCTGCAGGAAGTGCCGGGCGAGCACCGGGATGTCCTCGCGCCGCTCGCGCAGCGAGGGCAGCCGCAGCCGGATCACGTTCAGACGGTGGAAGAGGTCCTCGCGAAAGAGCCCCTGCTTGACCCGTGCCTCGAGGTCCTGATGCGTGGCCGCGATCACCCGCACGTTCGCCTTGATCGGCTGGTGCCCGCCGACGCGGTAGAACTGCCCGTCTGACAACACCCGCAGGAGGCGCGTCTGCAGCTCGGACGGCATGTCGCCGATCTCGTCCAAGAAGAGCGTGCCGCCTTCCGCCTGCTCGAAGCGGCCGCGCCGCATGGTCTGCGCACCGGTGAACGCGCCCCGCTCGTGGCCGAAGAGCTCCGATTCCAGAAGATCCTTCGGGATCGCCGCAGTATTGATAGCGATGAAGGGGCTCGTCCCGCGCGGGCTGTGGCGGTGGAGCGCGCGCGCCACCAGCTCCTTCCCGGTGCCCGATTCGCCGGTGATGAGCACCGTCGCCTGGGACTGCGACAGGCGGCCGATGGCACGGAAGACATCCTGCATGGCCGGTGCCTGGCCGAGGATCTCGGGTGTGGCTTCCGCGACCTCCACGTGGCGCGTCTGCCGCAGGCTCTCCTCGAGGGCGCGGCGGATGAGCTCCACCGCGTTGTCCACGTCGAACGGCTTCGGCAGATACTCGAAGGCGCCGCCCTGAAACGCCGCCACCGCGCTCTCCAGGTCCGAGTACGCGGTCATGATGATGACGGGCAGGTTCGGGTGACGCTCCTTCAGGGTGTGCAGGAGATCGAGGCCCGAGCTGCCGGGCATGCGGATGTCCGACAGCACCACCTGCGGGGTCGCCGTCTCGAGGCTCGACAGCGCCTCCTGCCCGCTCGCGAAGGTCTTGAACGGAATGTTCTCCCGCGCGAGCGCCTTCTCGAACACCCAGCGAATGGAGCGGTCGTCGTCGATGATCCAGATTGGGTTCATGGTCGGGCCCTGTCGGCCTCGCAGGCCGTAAGTCTCTGCATTTCGCTGATTGCCGCGCGTCCGCGGTAGTGCCGGAAGCGCACGTTCATACCGTCTCCCGCAGCGGCAGCAGGAGGCTGAAGCAGGTGTGGCTCGGCACGCTTTCGAACTGGATCACGCCGCCATGCTGTCCGACGAAGGTCTGCGCGATGGTGAGACCTAAGCCGGATCCGCCTTCCCGGGCGCTCACCAGCGGATAGAAGATCTTCTCGGCGATCGACGCCGGCACCCCGGGTCCGTTGTCGATTACCTGAACGAGCAGCGCCTGCCGGTAACGTTTCCGCGCCAGCGTCACCTGACGCGCCAGGCGCGTGCGGAGCACGATGCTCCCGCGTCCCTCGAGCGCCTGGGCCGCATTGCGGACGACGTTCAGCGTGGCCTGGATGAGCTGCTCCTTGTCGCCCTTCATGAGCGGCAGACTCACGTCGTAATCGCGCGCGATGTCGAGCGCTTCCGGCATCTCCGCCAGGATGACGCTGCGCACCCGTTCCAGCACCTCGTGGATGTTCACGAGCAGGAGCTGCGGCGCGCGGTTCGGCGTGAGCAGCCGCTCCATCAGCGATTGCAGCCGATCGGCCTCGTTCATGATCACCTGCGTGTACTCCGAGAGATCGGGCCGGTCCAGCTCCCGCTCGAGCAGCTGCGCCGCGCCGCGAATGCCGCCGAGCGGATTCTTGATCTCGTGCGCGAGGCTTCGCAGCAGCAGTCGGTTGGCCTCGGTCTGGTCGATGATGCGTTCGTCGCGCTGGATCCTGAGCTGCTGATCGATCGGCCGGAATTCCGCGAGCATCCGGCTCCATTCGCTCCGCCAGCCCGGGACTTCGATCGGCGTGATGGTGCAGTTGAGATGCTGGCGCGCGTGGCCCGGCGTGCCGAGGAAAAGGTCGTGCTCCATGTAGGTGCAGTTGTTCGCAACGGCATACTCGACGCCGGCGATGAAGAGGTCCGGGTTGTCGAAGATCTTCCGCACCGTCTGGCCCGACACGCTGCGCTGGCTGAACTCGAACAGGTTCTCGGCGGCTGGATTGGCATACTGCACGACGAGATCGTGGTCGAGCACGATCACGGCCGTGGCGAGCAGCTCGAGCCCGGCGAAAGCCGAGGGCGCCACCTCGTCTACCTCGTACCGGCCAATTCGCGTTTCAGGGCCGCCACGTTCTGCTCGTGGAGACCCACCGTCTCCTTGAGCTTGCGCAGCCGGTCGGCATAAAGAGGGCTCGTGCGGTCCTCGCCGCTGCGCCCGATCTCGCCCTCCGCAAACGCCCGCTTCGCATCCGCGAGCAGCCTCTCCTCGGCCGCGAGTTCGGTCTCGAGAATGCGCCGGCGCCCCTGGTCACGCTGCTTCTGGGTGTCGCTGTCCACGTTCGGAAAATTCGCCGGAGCGGGCGACTGACTGCGAGCCTTCGGTCGTGCGGCCGCCGGTGCAGGCTCGCGATAGGGTCCGATGTCCATCGCCGTGCAGCCCTTCTGCTTGGTGTTGGTGTAGATTACGTTGCCATCGCCGTCCGCGCACTTGTAGATGTCCGCCAGCGCACCGAACGGGGCGACGAGAAGAACGATCAGCAGGCAGAAGCGGCGCATGGCGAGGCGGATCCTTCGGCGCGCGCCGCAGGCATCGGGATCGAGGTTCGATGCGGCATCATCGTAAGCTTGCCGGCGCGACACGCCGACCGTGCGAAAGAAAAAGGGCGGGGATGCTCCCGCCCTTTCGATCAACGCGATGCGGGCGGGCTCACAGGCTGTAGTACATCTGGAACTCCACCGGATGGGTGGTCTGCCGGAACAGGGTCACCTCCTCCATCTTGAGATCGATGTAAGCGTCGATCATGTCGTCGGAAAAGACACCGCCGCGGGTCAGAAAATCCCGGTCCTTGTCCAGGTAGTCCAGCGCCATGTCGAGCGACGAGCAGACGCTCGGCACCTTGCGCGCTTCCTCGGGTGGCAGATCGTAAAGGTTCTTGTCGATCGGATCGCCGGGATGGATCTTGTTCTGGATGCCGTCGAGCCCTGCCATCATCATCGCAGTGAACGCGAGGTAGGGGTTGGCGGTGGGATCCGGGAACCGCACCTCGATGCGGCGACCCTTCGGGTTTGCAACGTACGGGATGCGGATCGACGCGGACCGGTTACGCGCCGAATAGGCGAGATTGATCGGCGCCTCGAAACCGGGCACGAGACGCTTGTACGAGTTGGTGCCAGGGTTCGTGATGGCGTTCAGCGCCCGCGCATGCTTGATGGTGCCGCCGATGTAGTAGAGCGCAAGCTCGGACAGGCCGGAGTAGCCATTGCCCGAGAACAGGTTCTGGTCGCCCTTCCAGAGCGACTGGTGCACGTGCATGCCCGAACCGTTGTCACCCACGATGGGCTTCGGCATGAAGGTCGCGGTCTTGCCGTAGGAGTGGGCCACGTTGTGGATCACGTACTTCATGATCTGGCTCCAGTCGGCGCGCTTCACGAGGCTCGAGAACTTGGTGCCGATCTCGCACTGACCCGGTGCCGCCACTTCATGGTGATGCACTTCGACCTCGACACCCATCTCCTCCAGCGCGAGACACATGGCGGAGCGGATGTCCTGCAGCGAGTCGACCGGGGGCACCGGGAAATATCCGCCCTTGACGGCGGGGCGGTGACCCAGGTTGCCATCGTCGCGCTCCGCCCGGGAGCTCCACGGCGCCTCGGCCGAGTCGATCTTCACCGAGCAGCCCGACATCTCGACGTGCCAGGTCACGGAATCGAAGATGAAAAACTCGGGTTCCGGGCCGAAGTAGGCGGTGTCCGCGATGCCGCTCGACTTGAGATAGGCCTCGCCGCGCTTGGCGATGGAGCGCGGATCCCGGTCGTAGCCTTTCATGTCGCTGGGCTCGAGCACGTCGCAGGTGATGATGACGGTCGGCTCGTCCATGAACGGATCGAGGTTGGCGGTGTCCGGATCGGGCATGAGCAGCATGTCGGAGGCCTGAATCCCCTTCCAGCCGGCGATGGAGGAGCCGTCGAAGGCGTGCCCGTCGGTGAACTTGCTTTCGTCGAAGGCTTTCACCGGCACCGAGACGTGCTGCTCCTTGCCGCGGGTATCGGTAAAGCGGAAGTCGATGAACTTGACTTCGTTGTCCTTGATCAGCTTCATTACGTCGGCAACCACCATGGTTCTTTCTCTCCGATGTTGTTGGGAAGGGGGTGACAGGAAAACGACAGGGTTTCGCGGTCTGCAGGTTGTGTGCCACGCTCTTGACTGGCGCAATCCATTGTCCCGTAACCCATTCTGGGCAATCGCGCCGTGCGCAAGGCACAATAGTAGTGCGCATTGGAGTACTTCGCACTATTCATGTGCGGCGATCCAGGCTTCGCATCTCTCCGACCCTTGTCACCGCGGAGTAAACTCACGATTTCCGAATGGCAATCGAGTCGCGAGATCATGGCATCCATCTCTGAAATCCTTGCCGCGGCCCAGGATCGGGCACGGCGCTTGAACCTCCCCTACAGCGGCGCCCTCACGCCAAAGGAGGCCCATGAACTGCTCCATCATGCGCCGGGCGCCCGCTTGGTCGACGTGCGCACCCGCGCCGAGTTCGACTGGGTCGGCCGGATCCCGGGTGCCGTCGAAGTCGAGTGGCTGACCTATCCAGGCAGCCAGCCCAATCCCAACTTCGGCCAGCAGTTGCGGCAGCAGGTCGATCCCGAGGCGCTGGTCATGTTCATCTGCCGCAGCGGCGTGCGCTCGCATGCAGCGGCCGTCCTGGCGACGCAGCTCGGTTACACGGAAAGCTACAACGTGCTCGAAGGATTCGAAGGGGACAAGGATCCCGCAGGGCATCGCAACACCCTGGGCGGGTGGCGCCACGCCGGACTGCCGTGGATTCAATCCTGAGCGCGCGGCGTCTTCATCGACTCGTCCCCGAGGACGCGGGGCGCGCGAAGCAGCGTGTCGCGGGATACGCCATCACGGTGGCAATCAGTGTTGCCACCGAGGCCGCGAGCAGGGCAGCCGCGGGCGAGTAGCGCTCGACCAGCGTCCCGCCGGCCGCGGTTCCGGCGCTGATTCCCGCCAGGAGCGCGGTCGATGCCCACGTGAAGGCTTCGGCGACCCGTTCCTTCGGCGCCACCCGCAAGATGAGGACGGAGTTCGCGGCAATTACGGGTGCCATCGGGGCCGCCGCCAGGATGACCGCCACGGCGAAGAGTGCCACGTTCTGAATCGGTGCGAGCGCCGCCAGCCCGGCTGCCATCAGGGTGAGCAGCACCAGGAACTGCCGGCCGGCATCGAGCGACCACGAGCGCCCGCCGTAGGCAAGCACTCCCAGCACGCTGCCCACGCTTGCGAGCGCGAGGATCAGGCCGGCGGCAGCCGGCACCCCGCGGCGCGCGGCGAAGCCGACAACGCCGATCTCGAACGCGCCGAACGCAAAGGCGAAAAGCGTCGCGGCCGCGAGCAAGCCGCGCAGTCGGCCATCGCGCAGGGGACTCTTGCCGGCGGGCGGCAGGCCGGTCGTGCGGGGCGCCCAGGCGCGCACCGGTTCGGCGTCGACGAAGAGCAAGCCGCCGCCCAGCGCGCACGCGGCCGAGAGCCAGAGCGCACCGACCTCGGCGCCGGCGGCCGCGAATGCCGCCGCCAGCATCGGTCCGAGAATGAAGATCGCCTCGATGATCGCCGAGTCCAGGGAATACGCGGTGCGCTGCAGGGAGGCGTCCGTCACCAATCGCGGGTAGAGCGCCCGCACGCAGACGGTGATAGGCGGCATCGATGCGCCGGACACCAACGCGGCGGCGAACACCCAGCCGCGGTGGGCCTCCGCGAAGGCGATCGCGGTCAACCCGACGAGCGCAGTCGGATGCAGGGCGATGCATGCGAGCAGCACCCGCCGCGGTCCGGCGCGATCGACTGCCCGGCCGATGACGGGAGCCATCGCGGCCAGGCCCAGCACGTAGCAGGCTGCGGCGAGGCCGGCGTCGGCGAGCGAATCCGCCCGTCCCTGGAGAAAGAGCACCAGGGCAAGCGTGGAGAGACCGACCGGAATACGCCCGATCACCGAAGACACGACCAGTTGGCGCACCTGCGGCAGCTGGAGCAGGCGTCCATATGGACCGGCGGCGAGCATCACACCGGCCGTGGCCGATTCACGCGGCAGACCACTCCACGAGCCCCGTGTAGGCGGTCACGAGAACGACGATGCCGAAGACGATGCGGTACCACGCGAAGAGGGTGAAGTCGTGCCGCATGATGTATCGCAGCAGCCAGCGTATGCAGAGGAAGGCGGAGACGAAGGACGCGATCATGCCGACGGCGAAGTAACCCGCGTCCTGCAGGTCGAGCAGCGCCCGGTTCTTGTAAAGGTCATAAGCCCCTGCCGCGACCAGCGTCGGCACCGCGAGGAAGAACGAGAACTCGGTGGCCGCCTTGCGCGACAGCCCGAACAGGAGCCCGCCGATGATGGTCGCCCCGGAGCGGGACGTTCCCGGGATCAGGGCAAAGGCCTGTGCGCATCCGACCTTGAGTGCGTCCTTCCAGTCCATGTCGTCCACCGATTCCACGGTGATCCGGTGCGATCGCCGCTCCGCCCAGAGGATCACGAACGCGCCCACGATGAAGGCGATCGCGACCGGCACCGGCTTGAACAGCGCAGCCTTGATGTACCTGCCGAATGCGAGGCCGAGGAGCGCCGCGGGCAGGAAGGCAACGACGAGGTTTGCGACGAAGCGCTGCGCAGCCGGGTCCGAGGCAAGCCCGCGCAGCACGGTCGCGAACTTGTGACGGTACTCCCACACGACCGCCAGCATCGCCCCGGTCTGGATCACGAGCTCGAAGATCTTTCCCTTGTCGTCGTTGAAGCCGAGCAGGTCGCCCGCGAGGATCAGGTGACCGGTGCTGGAGATGGGGAGAAACTCGGTCAGACCCTCGACGATGCCGAGGATGAGCGCTTTCCAGTAGACGGGGTCGAGCATGGGGCCGCAGCGGGAAAAGCGCGGATGTTAGCACGCGGTCTCGCGACCGCTGCCACACGCCTTGCCGGCGGCGTGCCCGACCTTGGCAGGGCGAAGGGTCGTCCTTAGCCGCGGAACTGGCGCGCGAGCGCGTCGACGCTCGCGCTCAATTGATCCAGGTCCGGAACCTGGCCGCCGGGGGTAAAGTGATCGACCACGTCGGGCAGAAGCTGCGACAGCCCCTCCGAGGTTTGCTCTTCGCTCAGTCCGGCCTGTCGGGCAATCTGCGACAGCCCGCCGGTGCCGAAGATCTGTCCGATCACGTCCGGAGAGATGGGGAGATTCTGCCCGGTGCTCACCCACGAGTGCGCCTGGTCGCCGTACCCCGCCTGCTGGAAGCGCTCGAGGAGGTCGCCCAGGCCGCCGCCGCCCGCAGCAGCCGCCGCCGCCCAGGATGCCGCCGAGGAGGTCGCCCAGTCCGCCGCCACCTTGCTGCTGGCCGTGGCCTTGGCCGGGACCGGCCTGCGACGCGTTGCCGCGATTGGCGAGCATGCCGAGCACGACGGGCAGCAACGCCATCAGGATGCCGCCCATGTTGCTGCTACTGCCTTGCTGCCGCGGCGGTCGTCCGCCCAGGGAGCCACCGAGCGGTCCGCCCAGTCCGCCGCCCGCTCCGCCCAGTGCGCCACGAAGAATCTCGTCGAGAAGTCCCATGTCGATCTCCAGTTATCAGCGCGGTGTGATTCCGAACTCGGTGCAGAGTTTCGCAACCGTCGCCCGTAAGGCCGCAATCTCGCTTTCGAGCCGCGCGACGTTGACCTTGAGCGTCGCGAGCTCACCCAGCGTCACTTCGTCTTCGACAGCGATCGGCACGGCGTCGCCGGGCGGCGCCTCGGGCGCCGGCGCGCCCGACAGGAGGTGCGCCCAGCGGGTCTCGCGGGCGCCCGGCTGGCGCGCAAGCTCGACCACGAGGGCCCCTGCGGCCCGCAGCGAAAGCTCCGCGAGAAAGGCTTCCACGGACGAGATATCCGCGAACCGGTGCAGTCTCTCGGAGTTGATGCGCAGCTCGCCGGCCGTCTGCGGACCGCGCAGCATCAGGGCGGCGAGTAGCGCCACGGCCTGCGGCGGCACCTGCAGCACGCGCTCGACGTTGTGGGCGTAGCGCATCACGCGCCCGCCGCTCGACTCGATGACCAGCGCGAGCGAGCGCAGATGATCCAGTGCCGCCTGCACCTCCGCCTCGGTTGCGCTCAACACGGGGTCGCGGCTCGTCTTCTGGTTGCAGCCGGCAACGAGCGCGTGCAAGGTAAGCGGATAGGTGTCGGGGACCGTGTGCTGCTTCTCGACCAGCACGCCGAGGGCGCGCGTTTCGAGGAGCGACAGCGCAGGCAGCGGTGACGCACTCATGCGGGGGCCGTATCGTCGCGTGCGATCTCACGCCTTGCTGTAGAGCTCGGCGCCCCGCTGCACGAACTCCGCGGATTTTTCCTCCATCCCCTTCGCGAGCGCTTCCTCTTCGGAAACGCCCTGGCGGGCGGCGTACTCGCGCACGTCCTGGGTGATCTTCATCGAGCAGAAATGCGGCCCGCACATGGAGCAGAAGTGGGCGAGCTTGGCGCCCTCCTGCGGCAGGGTCTCGTCGTGGAACTGCTTCGCCTTGTCCGGATCGAGGCCGAGATTGAACTGGTCGTCCCAGCGGAATTCGAAGCGCGCCTTCGAGAGCGCGTTGTCGCGGATCTGCGCGCCGGGATGGCCCTTGGCGAGGTCGGCGGCGTGGGCGGCGATCTTGTACGCGATGATGCCGTCCTTCACGTCGTCCTTGTCCGGCAGCCCGAGGTGCTCCTTGGGCGTGACGTAACAGAGCATCGCCGTGCCGTACCAGCCGATCATCGCGGCACCGATGGCGCTCGTGATGTGGTCGTAGCCGGGGGCGATGTCGGTGGTGAGCGGCCCCAGGGTGTAGAACGGCGCCTCCCTGCAGTACTTCAACTGCAGATCCATGTTCTCCTTGATGAGGTGCATGGGCACGTGGCCCGGTCCCTCGATCATGACCTGCACGTCGTGCTTCCAGGCGATGTCGGTGAGCTCGCCGAGCGTCCGCAGCTCGGCGATCTGCGCCTCGTCGTTGGCATCGTAGATCGAGCCCGGACGCAGGCCGTCGCCCAGGCTGAACGACACGTCGTACGCCTTCATGATCTCGCAGATCTCCTCGAACTGCGTGTAGAGGAAGGACTCCCGGTGGTGCGCGAGGCACCACTTCGCCATGATCGAACCGCCGCGCGAGACGATGCCGGTCATGCGCTTCGCGGTCATCGGGATGAAAGGCAGCCGCACGCCGGCGTGGATGGTGAAATAGTCGACGCCCTGCTCGGCCTGCTCGATCAGCGTGTCGCGGAAGATCTCCCAGGTGAGCTCCTCGGCGCGTCCTTCCACCTTTTCCAGCGCCTGGTAGATCGGCACGGTGCCGATGGGCACCGGGCTGTTGCGGATGATCCACTCGCGCGTTTCGTGGATGTGGCGGCCGGTGGAAAGATCCATCACGGTGTCGCCGCCCCAGCGGATCGACCAGGTCATTTTCTCTACTTCCTCGCCGATGGAGGACGTGACCGCCGAATTGCCGATGTTGGCGTTGATCTTCACCAGGAAGTTGCGGCCGATGATCATCGGCTCGGATTCCGGGTGATTGATGTTCGCGGGAATGATGGCGCGTCCGCGCGCCACTTCGTCGCGGACGAACTCGGGCATGATCGACCGCGGGATCGCGGCGCCGAAGGAATCACCGGGGTGCTGGCGGGTGATGAGCTCGGAGAGCTGGTCGCGCCGCTGGTTCTCGCGCAGGGCGATGAATTCCATCTCCGGCGTCACGATGCCCTGCCTCGCGTAGTGCATCTGTGTGACGTTCGTCCCGGGCTTCGCGCGGCGGGGCTGGCGCTTCAGATCGAAGCGCATCTCCGCGAGCTTCGGATCGGTGAGCCGCTCAATGCCGTAACGCGAAGTCGGCCCGGCGAGCACCTCGGTATCGCCGCGTTCCTCGATCCACTTCGCCCGCAGCGGCGCGAGACCGGCGCGGGTGTCGATCTTCACCGCCGGGTCGGTGTAGGGTCCAGAGGTGTCGTAGACGTAAATCGGTGGATTCTTTTCGGCGCCGAACGAGGCGGGCGTATCCGACTGGGAGATCTCGCGCATCGGCACCCGAATGTCGGGACGCGAGCCCTCGACATGGACCTTGCGCGACCGCGGCAGCGGCTCGATGGCCGCGGCGTCGACATGCGCCATGGCGGCGACGAACTTGGGATTGGCGTTCATGGCTCCCTCCAAGGGAAGATCCGGGGAGCGAAAGTAGGCGACTACGTTTCCCTACGGCGGCATTACCCGGACAGGTTCAAAGGGTTTGTCTCACCCGGGCAGTACCCAGGACCCCTACGTAGACCTCATACCGTAGCGGAAAGTCGGCTGCGCTTCAACTCTGCGTCTCGAGGCGATGCGATCCGGGCTCGGTTCGATTGACTGCCGCGACTCAGGTCCAAGATACTCCCCAGGATTGAGAAGGCGTAGAGAGGGGTCGATCGATGAGCCGGAAGGGCCGGACATGACGGTCAGGAAGCGCTGGCATCGATCCTCCTTTCTGCTGGCGGCAGTCCTCGTCGGACTCACCGTGCTGTTCCCGACGTTGGGCGCGCTCGATCGGCTGTTTAGCGCGGGCGTCGAGGCCCCCACGTCCCTCCTTCCCGCGCGCCCGTTCGACGCGGACGGGCTTGCGATGGAGGGGACGATCCTATCGGTGAACCCGGTTGCGGGCTCGATGGAGTTGCGGCTCGCCTTTCTTCCCACCGGCACGCTCGGACGCGGTGGGGTCCCGACGCGGGACATCACCGTCCTTCTGAGTGACGGCGCCGGACGCAACGTGCTGCGATTCCGCGCTGGCGAGCCAATGGACCTCGCGCGCATATCGCTCGTCCTGCCGCGCACGCCAATCGTTCGCTACCCGTTCGACCACTATGCCACGGCGATGCTGGTCGGCGCGGTCCAGCACGTCGGTGCCGAGAGCACGCCGCTCCTCTTGAATCTCCAGCTGCACGAAGAGGTCTCCGGCTGGGAGTTCACGGCGGAACCCGACGATGCGCGCGCAGAGGCACTCGCCGGGCGCGCCGAAGAGCTGGCGGGGGTTCCGCTCAAGCCCGCCGTCGGCCGGATCGAAATCCGGCGCAGCGGAGAAGTCATCGGCTATGCACTCGGGCTCGCGGTGCTGATGCTGGGGCTCGCGGTCGGGACGCTCTTCCTGCTGTGGAACTTCGTCGTCGAGCACCGCCCCCTGGAGGCCTGGTTCGCGACCTACGGCGTCGGTGTCGTCTTCTCGCTGCCGCGACTCAGGGACTCGCTGCCGAACGCGCCGCCGCTCGGTACCGCCTACGACTACCTCGTCTACTATTGGGCGCTCGCCGTTACCGCGATCGCACTCCTGCTCATAATAGGAACCTGGTTCGCTCGCGCGCAGCGGGGGGTTCGCTGAGCCGTCGTGACGCAGCCTGATATGGTAGACTTCCGGCGCTTCAAACACTCCGGCCGCGGCGGAAACCAGATGAACATCGAGCAGGCCCGATTCAACATGGTCGAGCAGCAGATTCGACCGTGGGATGTACTGGATCAGCAGGTGCTCGATCTGCTGCACGAAGTTCGGCGCGAAGAATTCGTGCCGCAACAGTTTCGGGCGCTTGCCTTCTTCGACATGGAGATCCCCCTCGGGCACGGTGAGGTCATGCTGGCGCCGAAGATCGAGGCGCGCATCCTGCAGGAGCTCGCGATCAGGAAGACCGATCGCATGCTCGAGGTGGGCACGGGCAGCGGTTATTTCACGGCCCTGCTCGCTCGCCTGGGTGCCCATGTCTACAGCGTCGACATCGTTCCCGAGTTCGTGGCCGATGCCCGTGGCAAGCTCGCCGCCCACGGCATCACCAACGTCACGCTGCAGGAAGGGGATGGCGCCCGCGGCTGGGGCCGCCACGGCCCCTACGACGTTATCGTGCTCACGGGTTCGGTGCCAACGCTGGCGTCCGCCTTTCAGACGGATCTCTCGCCCGGCGGACGCCTCTTCGCCATCATCGGTGATGCGCCGGTAATGGAGGCGACGCTGATTACGTGCGTGTCGGGAGGCGTCTACAATTCCGTCCCGGTCTTCGAAACCTGCGTCGCCCCGTTGCGCAACGCTCCCCACCCGGCTCGATTCGTTTTCTGACATGCGGCAGTTGACCTCCGACGGCCTGAAAAGCTGGCTTGCCGATGGCGGCCGCCTTGCCCCGTTGCTCCTGGACGTGCGCGAGCCCTGGGAATACCAGCATTGCTGCATCGAGGGCGCGCAGTCCATGCCCATGGCGACGGTCCCGACGCGGCTGGCCGAGTTGCCGAAAGACCGGGAGATCGTCGTGATCTGTCATCACGGCGGGCGCAGTCAACAGATCGCCGCGTTCCTGGAGCAGGCAGGGTTCGATCGGGTGCACAACCTTCAGGGTGGCGTGCATGCGTGGGCGCTGCAAGTCGATCCCACCATGCCTCGCTACTGAGCCCTACCGGATGCGTTTCTTTCGACTTATGGTGGCACTGCTGTGTGCGGGCGTTTCCGGGCTCGCCGCGGCGGCCGATCTGCTCCAGATCTATCGCGACGCCCTGGTGCAGGATTCCGAATACGCGGCGGCGCGGGCGAGCTGGCAGGCCGGGCAGGAAGTGGTTGTCCAGGGTCGATCGCTGCTGCTGCCGAACCTGAGCGGAACCGGTTCCTATACGTTCAACAACCGCGATTTGCAGAACGTGCCCAATCAGCAGTTCAACGCGACCTTTATCGGCGTGAACCTGAGCCAGCCGCTCTTCCGCATGCAGAACGTGGTGCAGTACCAGCAGTCCCGGACCCAGCTTACCCAGAGCGAAGCCCAGTTTGCCTTGGCGAGCCAGGATCTGATCCTCCGCGTCGTGCAGGCCTATTTCGACGTGCTGCTGGCGGAGGTGAACGTCGAAGTCAACGAAGCGCAAAAGCGAGCCATTGCGCAGCAGCTCGAGCAGGCAAAACGCAACTTCGAGGTCGGTACCGCCACCATTGTCGATACCTACGAAGCGCAGGCCCGTTACGATCTCGTGGTCTCGCAGGGCATTGGCCTGCAAAACGATCTCGCAGTGAAGCGGGACGCCCTGGAGCGGATCATCGCCCGACCTGCGCCGGCGCTCGTGCGGCCCTCGCGCGGCATTCAGATCGACCCGCTCAAGCCGAACAACAGCGATGCCTGGGTCCAGGAGGCCTACGAAACCAGCCTCGACGTGCGTCTGGCGGATGCCGCGCTGACCCTGGCCCAGCAGCAGATCGAGTTGCAGCGGGCCGGCCACTACCCGACGCTGGATGCCGTGGCCTCGGTCGGCTACAGCGACAACAGCTTGGGTGCAATTTCGGCCCAGGGCATCCGGGGCAACATCACGACGGCGGGTATCCAGCTCGCGATTCCCATCTACCAAGGCGGGAGCGATCGAATCTCGGGTGCGGCAGGCGATTGCGACCCGCGAAAAGGCGAGGCAGGATCTCGAAACCGCGCGGCGCGTCGTTGCCCAGTCGACCCGGCAGGCGTTCCTCGGCTTCAACAGCGGCATCGCACAGACCGAGGCGCTCCGCACGGCCGTGGTCTCGACCCAGAGTCAGGTGGATTCCACCAAGCTCGGGCAGGAGGTCGGCGTGCGGACCGAGGTCGACGTGCTGAACGCTCAGCAGTTGCTCTTTTCCGCCCAGCGCGATCTCGCACAGGCCATTTACAGTACGGTGATCAATCTGTTTCGGCTGAAGGCCGCAGTCGGTCAGCTGACCGAGAACGACGTGGTCGCCGTCAACGATTGGATCAACGGCAACGGCCGGCCGCGCTGAGTGCCGAAGCCAAGCGGACCCTGCGCGCAGCCCTGCGCGCCCGGCGCGAAGAGCTTCCCGCCGCCCTGCGCGCGGGCAGCCAGCCGCGTCATCACCCAAACTCTGATCGCGCTGCCGGAGTATCGGCGCGCTAATCGCGTGCTTGCCTACATTTCGATGGGCGCCGAATTCGACACGGATGCCTTCGTGCGACGAGTGCTCGCGGACGGCAAGATGCTCGTGTTGCCGCGGGTAAACCGCGAGGAGCGCCGCCTCGATCTCTTTGCGGTACGCGATCCCGATACGCAGCTCGCGCGGGGCGTCTGGGACATCCGGGAGCCGGTGCCGGAGTTCTGCGACGCGGTGTCCGCGGCAACAATCGATTTCGCGCTGGTGCCCGGCTTGGGCTTCGACCCGCGCGGTGGGCGCTTGGGCTATGGCGGCGGCTTCTACGACCGGCTGCTCGTCGCGCTGCCGACTTCGTCGCCGCGCGTGGCGGCTGCGTTTTCGGTGCAGATGCGCGATGCCGTGCCGATGGCATCGCACGACCAGCACGTGGATCTCGTCGTCACCGAGGCGGGTCCGGTGCGGCCGCAGCGCTGAACTCGAGCAGCGCCAGGGTTTTCTCCGTCGCGCCCCGATGAGCGCGGGCGAAGGCGATGCCCTCCCGGCCCATGCCACGGCGCGTGGTCGCGTCCTTGAGGAGTCGCGTCGCCTCCGCGGCGAGACTGTCGAGCTCCATGACCTGCAGGGCAGCCCGCGCCTCGACGGCGCGTCGCACCGCTTCGGAGAAGTTGAAAGTGCTGGGTCCGATGATCACCGGCGTCCCGACCGCGCACGCCTCGATCAGATTCTGCCCCCCGTACGGCAGGAAACTGCCGCCGATCACGGCAACGTCCGCGGCGTGGTAGTACCCGAACATCTCGCCCATGCTGTCCCCGAGCACGACCCGCGCGAGCGGATGCACGGGTTCTTCGTGGCTGCGGCGCTCGTAACGTACCCCGCGCTTCTCCAGCAGCATGGCGACCTCGTCGAAGCGCTGCGGGTGGCGGGGGACGAGCACGATCAACAGCCCTGGCAGGTCGATCTTGTCGCACGCGTCGAGCAGCATTGCCTCTTCGCCGTCGCGCGTGCTCGCGAGCAGGAGCACCGGGCGCTCGCGCCCGAAGCGCGTGCGCAACACAGTCCCCAGCTGGTGCGCGTCGGCGGGCGGCGTGACGTCGAACTTGAGGTTGCCGGTGACGACTACGTGCTCGGCGCCGAGTGTCCGCAGCCGCTTGGCGTCTGCCTTGGTCTGCGCGCCGATGGCAGCGAACGCCCCCAGGGCCGGGCGCGAGAGGGAAGGAAGGAGCGCGTAACCACGGGCGGAGCGCTCCGAGAGGCGCGCGTTCACGAGGTAGACCGGGAGCCCGCGGCGGGCGCACGCCCCCACGAGGTTGAACCAGATCTCCGTTTCGAGGATGAGGCCGAAGGTCGGCCGGTAGTGGTCGAGAAAGGCATGCACCGCGAACGGGAGATCGTAGGGCACGTAACAACGCAGCACCGTGTCCCCGAACAGCTGCTCACTCGTTTCGCGACCGGTGGGCGTCATGTGGGTGAGCAGGACCACGCGCTCAGGAAAGCGCGCCTGCAGGGCCTTGACGAGGGGCTCGGCGGCGCGGGTCTCGCCGACCGAGACGCAGTGGATCCAGATCACGGGTCGTTCGGGTGCGCTCGGATACGCACCGAAGCGTTCCCGCACGTGGCGCAGATAGCCGCGCTGGCGCCGCGCGCGCCAGACCAGCCGGAGCACGATCAAGGGCACGAGCAGCGTGAAGAGCGTCGAGTACAGGAGCCGCGCGAGTCTCACGGCGGCGCGATCCGGTCGAGGGTTTCCAACACCTTGGCCACTGCGGGCGGGGTGCCCATGCCGCCCAGGTTGACGGCGCGGGGCGATCCATAAACGCCGTTCAGGCCGGGCTCGGTGGCGCAGTAGAGACCGACGGCGGGCCGACCGAGTGCGACCGCAAGGTGGGTGAGGCCGGTATCGACACCGATCACCGCCCAGGCACCGGCGAGCAGGGCGGCAAGCGCCTCGAGGGAGAGCGGTGGCGGCACTTGGGCTGCGGGAATGCCGGCGGCCAGGCGGGCGCTGCGCTCGTGCTCCGCCGGGCTGCCCCAGGGCAGCAGCGACCGCACGCCTTGCGCCTGGAGGCGGCCACCGAGCGCCAGCCATCGCTCTTCCGGCCAGAGCTTCTCGGGACGGCTCGTGGCGTGCAGCAGCACGGCATAAGGTGCGGCGCAGATGTCGCGCAGCGCCGGGAACTGCTCGAGGCAGGGCGCGCGCAAGCCGTAGTCGAGTGCCGCGGGCACCGGGAAGCCCATCGATCCGGCGACGAGCTGGCGGTTGCGCTCGACGGCGTGAATGCCCAGCGACACTTCGAGGCGGCGCTGATAGAAGATCGTCGCGAAGTCGTCGCGGCCGCTGCCCCAGGCGTAGCCGCAGCGCAGACCCCGCGCCGGCAGGGCCAGCAGCGCGCTCTTGGTGAGCCCCTGGGCGTCGATCACGAAGTCGTGGGGCTCGCGCAGCTCGTGCCGGTACGCCCCGATTTCGCCCCAGGTCTCGCGGCTGAAGAGCCGACCGCGCCAGCGTCGGAACGCCACCGTGGTCACGCGGCTCACGCCGGGATGCATTCGTGGAACGGCGCTGTATGCCTCTTCGACCAGCCAGTGGATCTCCGCCTCGGGGCAGGCGGCGTGAATGTCGGCCACGACCGGCAGCGCATGGACGATGTCTCCCATGGACGAGGTCTTCACGAGCAGGATGCGCGTCACGCGCGAGCCTCGGGGGGGCGGTGACCGGATCGACCGGGTGGGCTGCCGGAACCGGCGGAGACAGAGCATGCTGCGGGGCGCGGCCGGCGCGCGCCGCAATGCGGCGGAAAGGGCAAGATGTCGGTAGGGGAAAGCGCGTGAGCCGCGAAGTTAGCACGGCCGCGTCGCACTCTGCCAGTCTCGATAGGGCCCGGCTCCGCCGCGGCAGCGAACCGTCGAGACCGGGGACTCGAGTGTGCAGTGCAATAATTGCTGATAAAATGAGCGAAAGTTTCGGCCGAGCTTCTCCCCAGGGCCGACTCGGACCAGGGTACCTCCTTCCCCAATGACCATTCTCGTTACCGGCGGCGCCGGCTTCATCGGGTCGAATTTCGTCCTCGACTGGCTGGCGCAGTCAGATGAGCGCGTCGTCAATCTGGACAAGCTCACCTATGCGGGCAACCTCGGCAACCTGCAGAGCCTGCAGGGGCATCCCGGCCATCACTTCGTACGGGGCGACATCAACGACCGCACGCTGGTCGAGCGACTGCTGGGCGAGTGCCGGCCCCGCGCCATCGTTCACTTCGCCGCCGAGAGCCATGTCGACCGCTCGATCCACGGTCCCGGGGACTTCATCGATACCAACATCGGCGGGACTTTCAGCCTCCTGGAAGAGGTGCGCGCCTACTGGACCGATCTCGACGCGAGCGAGCGCGGCCGATTCCGCTTCCTGCACGTTTCCACCGACGAGGTGTACGGCACCCTCGGGCCGCGCGATCCGCCCTTCACCGAGTTGACCGGGTACGCGCCGAACAGCCCCTACGCCGCGTCCAAGGCCGCGTCCGACCATCTGGTGCGCGCGTACCACCACACCTACGGCCTGCCGACGGTGACCACCAATTGCTCCAACAACTACGGTCGCTTCCAGTTCCCGGAGAAGCTGATCCCGCTCGTGATCGCGAACGCGCTCGCAGGCAAGGCCCTGCCCGTCTACGGCGACGGTCAGCAGGTGCGCGACTGGCTGTATGTCGGTGACCACTGCGCCGCGGTCAGGACCGTGCTGGAGCGCGGGCGGCTGGGGGAGACGTACAACATCGGCGGTTGGAACGAGCGGGCCAATCTCGACGTGATCCATACCGTCTGCGCAATGCTCGACGAGCGCAGCCCGGGCTCGCCCGTGCGCCCCCATGCCTCGCTGATTACGTACGTCACCGACCGCCCCGGCCACGACCGGCGCTATGCGATCGACGCCGGCAAGATCGAGCGGGAGTTGGGGTGGCGACCACGGGAGAGCTTCGAGACCGGTATCCGCAAGACCGTCGACTGGTATCTCGACAATGCCGAGTGGGTCGCGAACGTGCAGTCCGGGCAGTATCAGAAGTGGATCGAGCGGAATTACGGTGCCCGATGACGGCGCGCGTTTGCAGCCGAAGCCTCGATTAGCTAAACTTAGCTAATCGGCGACGGACCACCACCATGGAAACCTTCAACGTTCACGAAGCCAAGACCCAGCTCTCGAAGCTTCTCGAGCGCGTGCGCACGGGGGAAGAGATCGTGATCGCCAAGGCGGGAGAGCCGGTGGCGCGCCTCGTCCCTTACGCGCCAGCGCGCGCACCGCGGCAGCCCGGGCTCCTGAAAGGGAAGATCCGCATTGGCAAGAACTTCGATGATCCCCTGCCGGACGATCTCCTTGCGGCATTTGGCGTCGAGACCGCGCGCAAGTGAGGGTTCTGGTCGACACGCATTTCCTCGTGTGGTGGGCGGCGGGACGCAAGATTCCCCAGCAGGCTGCATCCCTCATCCAGGATCCCGCCAACGAGCTCTATGCTTCGGCAGCGAGTGTTTGGGAGATCGCGATCAAGGTCGGGCTCGGTCGCCTCGACGTTGATCCTGCCGAGCTCGTGCGAGCGCTCGATGCCGGCGGCTTCACTGCGCTACCGGTGACGATCCAGCACGCGATCGCGGTGGCGGCGCTGCCGGAGATTCACCGGGATCCGTTCGACCGGCTGCTCGTCGCGCAGAGCAGGGTCGAAAATCTGTGCCTGCTCACGCAGGACCAGGTGCTCGAGGGATACGGAGCCATGATCATGCAGAGGCGACTGAGAGCAAGCATGAAGGGCATCATCCTCGCCGGCGGGTCCGGCACCCGGCTCTACCCGGTGACGCAGGCGGTCTCCAAGCAGCTCCTGCCGATCTACGACAAGCCGATGATCTACTATCCGCTGTCGACCCTGATGCTGGCCGGCATCCGCGACATTCTCGTCATCTCCACGCCCCAGGACACGCCGCGCTTCGAGCAGCTTCTCGGCAGCGGGCGCCAGTGGGGCATCGAGCTTTCCTACGCCGTGCAGCCCTCGCCCGAGGGTCTTGCCCAGGCCTTCATCATCGGGCGGGAGTTCGTCGGCGACGAGCCCGTGCGCCCTCGTGCTCGGCGACAACATCTTTTACGGCCATGATTTCTCGATCATGCTGCAGCGCGCGGCGGCGAAGACATCGGGTGCGACCGTCTTCGCCTATGCAGTGAGCGACCCCGAGCGCTATGGCGTGGTCGAGTTCGATGGTGCCGGCCGCGCCATCAGTCTCGAAGAGAAGCCGCAGCGACCGCGCTCGCGCTATGCGGTGACCGGGCTCTACTTCTACGACAGCGCGGTCGTCGACATCGCCGCGTCCCTCAAGCCTTCCGCCCGCGGCGAGCTGGAGATCACGGACCTGAACCAGCGCTACCTGGAGCAGGCGCGGCTGGAAGTCATCGTCATGGGGCGCGGATTCGCGTGGCTCGACACCGGCACCCACGATTCGATGCTGGAAGCCGCATCGTTCATCGAGACCGTGGAGCGCCGGCAGGGGCTGAAGATCGCCTGCCCCGAGGAGATCGCCTACCGCATGGGCTACATCTCGGCCGGCGAGCTCGAAGCGCTGGCGGCACCGCTCAGGAAAAGCGGCTATGGGCAGTATCTGATGAACGTTCTGGGGGAGACGATCTTTCGATGAAGGTGGTAGCCACCGATCTGCCCGACGTGCTGATCCTGGAACCGAAGGTGTTCGGAGACGATCGCGGCTTCTTCTTCGAGAGCTACAACGAGCGCGTGTTCCGCGAGAAGACGGGCCTCGACGTCGACTTCGTGCAGGACAACCACTCCCGCTCCGCGCAAGAACGTGCTGCGCGGCTTGCACTATCAGGTCCGGCAGCCGCAGGGCAAGCTCGTGCGGGTCATCGCGCGGCGAGGTGTTCGACGTGGCAGTCGATCTTCGGCGCAGCTCCCCGAGCTTCGGTCGTTGGGCGGGGTTCCGTCTCTCCGCGGAAAACAAGCGCATGGCGTGGATTCCGCCCGGTTTCGCGCACGGGTTCGTCGTCGTCTCCGACACCGCCGAGTTTCTCTACAAGACCACCGACTATTGGGCGCCGGAGTTCGAACGCACGCTGATCTGGAACGATCCCGACCTGGCCATCGACTGGCCGCTGACGGGGGAGCCTACGCTCGCGGCCAAGGACCAGGCGGGCCGCCGACTCCGGGACGCCGAGGTCTACGAATAACTGTTGCAGGCAAATGAACGTCTCGACACACAGGGGTGCGATCGCCATGAAGTATCGAGTCTTGATCCAGCAAGACGAAGACGGTGTATTCGTCGCAGAAGTGGCTGGGCTGCCGGGCTGCATCTCCCAGGGACAAACCCGAAGCGAGGCGCTGCTTAATGTCCAGGAAGCGCTCGAAGCTTACCTCGAGAGTTTGCGAGCGCACGGCGAGCCGGTTCCACCGCCAATCGAGGAGGAAGTGATTGAGGTACGCAGTTGAGCATGCTGCCGCGAATCTCCGGACGAGAGTTGGTGGCGGCGCTCGTCAAGGTCGGATCGTAGTCGACCGGCAACGCGGCAGTCATATAGTGCTGCGGCACGTCGCGGCACCTCATCGCCGCCTCGTGGTGCCGGATCACAAGGAACTCGCGAAGGGAACTCTGCGTGCAATCGTCAAACAGGCAGGGCTTACCGTGGCCGAATTAATTCGGTGCTTGTAAGCCCTGCACTGGCCGACGGCGATGGCTACTGCGCCGCACTCTTGATCCGAGAGCGATAAGATGAGATTTCTCGTCACCGGCGCGAACGGTCAGGTGGGATGGGAACTCCAGCGGACCCTGCAGACGCTGGGCGATGTCGTCGCCTGCGATCGTCGGACGCTCGATCTTGCGACCCGGATTCGATCCGCGGCAAGGTGCGGGAGATGCGGCCGGACGTGATCGTGAATGCGGGCGCCTATACGGCGGTGGACAAGGCGGAATCCGAGCCGGAACTCGCCATGGCGGTGAACGGTGTCGCGCCCGGCGTGCTCGCGGAGGAAGCGAAACGGCTCGGCGCGCTGCTTGTGCACTATTCGACCGACTACGTGTTCGACGGCACCAAGACAGAACCTTACCTGGAGTCGGACGCGACCGAATCCGGCGAGCGTATACGGATCGAGCAAGCTCGCGGGCGAGCGAGCGGTCGAGGTAGTGGGCGGCGCTTACCTGATCTTCCGGACGAGCTGGGTCTATGCGGGCCGCGGGCAAGAACTTCCTGCTCACGATCCTTCGGCTGGCGGGCGAGCGCGAGGAACTGCGCGTCGTGGACGATCAGGTCGGCGCGCCAACCTGGTGCCGGACCATCGCCGAGGCTACTGCCCAGGTCGTCGCCAAGCTCTCCTCCGGAGGTCGGATCGAATCGGACCGCGCGGCCGACCTGCGCGGCATTTATAATCTCACTGCCGGGGGACGGGTCTCCTGGTGCGGATTCGCGAGAGCGATCGTCGAAGGTACGCGCGGCCGCCGCGGCGGAGCCGGCCCGAAGGTGACGCCGATTGCCACTGCGGAGTACCCGCTACCGGCTCGCCGTCCCGCGAACTCCGTGCTGTCCAACCAGAAATTCCAGCGCGTCTTCGGCCTTGCCTGCCCTGCCTGGGACCACGCTCTTGAACTCTGTCTGGCGGACCGCGGCGCGTAGCTCTGCCTGCAGTTGGCCTAATCGTTTGCGAACCATCCGGGCATATTGCCTACATGCTCACGAGTCATCTCGGTGCGGTTTATCGCTTTCGCGGCTTCGTTATCGGCAGCGTGAAGCGGGAGTTCGCGCTGCGCTATCGCAATTCCATGCTCGGGGGGGCGTGGCTGGTGCTGCAGCCGCTGGCGCAGATCGTGGTCTTCACGGTTGTGTTCGCCCAGGTGATGAAGGCGCGGCTGCCCGGGGTGGAGAGTGCATTCGCCTACGGGATCTTTCTTTGCGCCGGGCTGCTCACCTGGGGCCTCTTCGCCGAGATCGTGAACCGGTGTCAGACCGTATTCCTCGACCACGCGAACCTGCTCAAGAAGCTCAACTTTCCGCGCATCTCGCTGCCGGTAATCGTGATTCTGAGCGCATGCACGAGCTTCGGGATCATCTTCGGCCTGTTCACGCTCTTCCTGCTCGTCTCCGGGAGCTTTCCCGGCTGGAGCTACTTCGCGGTATTTCCCGTGCTCGCCGTGCAGATCCTGCTCGCCGTCGGGCTCGGGATGAACCTGGGTGTCCTGAACGTGTTTTTCCGGGACATCGGGCAGCTTTTCGGCATCGTCCTCCAGTTCTGGTTCTGGCTTACCCCCATCGTGTATCCCATCTCGACCTTGCCGGACTGGGCGGCGCGAGTCGTGCGCCTGAATCCGATGACACCCCTCGTCGAGGCCCATCAAGGCGCCCTCCTGCTCGGCGAATTCCCGCGCTGGTCGAGCCTCCTGCCGGTTACGATCGCGAGCGTCGTGCTCTGCGTGCTGGGGCTGCTGCTGTTCCAGAGACGATCCGGCGAGATCGTCGACGAGCTCTGATGGGCGGGATCGTCGTCTCGGGCCTCGGGAAGGCTTATCGGCAGTATCCCACCCGCTGGTCACGGCTCGCGGAATGGCTGCTGCCCTGGCAGCCGCCCCGCCATACCGCGCACTGGGTGCTGCGCGACGTGAGCTTTCGCATCGATGCCGGCGAGGCGGTCGGCATTATCGGCGTTAACGGCGCAGGCAAGAGCACGCTGCTCAAGCTCGTCACGGGGACGACTCTGCCCACCACCGGGTCGGCGAGCGTCACGGGTCGGCTGGCCGCGATGCTGGAACTGGGAATGGGCTTTCACCCGGATTTTACGGGCCGCCAGAACGTGCTCATGGCCGGTCAGGTGCTGGGGCTCCAGGAAGCGCAAGTGCGCGAGCTCGTGCCCGAGATTGAAGCGTTCGCCGAGATCGGGGAGTACATAGACGAGGTGATCCGCGTGTACTCCAGCGGCATGCAGATGCGGCTTGCGTTCAGCGTTGCGACCGCGGTCCGGCCCGACATCCTGATCGTCGACGAAGCCTTGTCGGTCGGCGATGCCTACTTTCAGCACAAGAGCTTCGACCGCATCCGGCGCTTCAAGCGTGAAGGGACGTCGCTCCTGTTCGTAAGCCACAGCATGCAGGACGTGAGGGTGCTGTGCGACCGCGTGGTGCTGCTCGACCGGGGCAGTGTGCTCAAGGACGGTCTTCCAGACGAGGTCGTCGACTACTACAACGCAATGATCGCCGCCCGGGAGGACGCCGCTGCGAGCGTCGATCAGAAACGCGACGACGCCGGCTGGCTGGTGACGAGGTCTGGGACCGGGGAAGCAGCCGTCTCGGGATTCTCTTTGCTCGATGCGCAGACCCGTGCCGTCGTCGCCGTGGCACGTGTCGGACAGCAGCTCCTGCTCGTGATAGACGTGAAGGTAATCAGGACCGTTCCCGGGCTCGTGCTGGGTTGTATGATTCGTGATCGAACCGGCCATGTCGTGTGGGGCACCAACTCATGGCATACCGGCCAGCAGATGAAGGAGCTCGAGGCTGGGGAGGTCCTGCGTTTCGAGATGACGTTTCCTTGCGATCTCGGGCCGGGTTCCTACGCCGTGACGTACGCTCTTACGTTCGACCACTCGCACGTGGCGAGCACTTACGAATGGGTCGATAACGCACTGGTCTTCGAGGTGGTCAACGTCGACCAGCCGCTCTTCGTCGGCACCACCTTTTTGAACGCGCAGTTCTCCATCTCGAGGCAATAGCCATGGACGTTCTGGAACGCGCCGTGATGACCGTCAGTTGCCGGGATAGCGATGTCATTCCCAAGGTTGCCGACGCAGGAAAGATCCGCGACGAGGCGGGGGTTCGCGTGCAGATCATGCACAACGGCCTGAAGGTATTGGCCGGAGGCTACCATGGCGACTGGATGGCACAGGTCATCCGCGGACTGCGGGGCCACCATGAGCCGCAGGAAGAGCTTGTTTACTACCATCTGCTCCGGTACGTGCGCCACGGCTCGCTGATGGTCGAGCTCGCCTCGTTCTGGGCCTACTACACGCTCTGGTACCTGCGCGAGATACCGGATTCGACTGCGATCTGCGTCGAGCCCGATCCCATCAACCTCGAGGTGGGCAAGCGCAATGCATCGCTCAATTCCCTTGCGCAGAGAATCCGCTTCATGGAAGCCTGGGTCGGCGGCGAAGAGCGCGCGTCGCGCCAGGCCATCTGCGAATCCACGGGCGGCCCTCGGGATCTGCCTTCTGTGAACATGAGCTCCCTGCTGCGGATCACCGAGTCGCGCGCGATCGAGCTTCTGCATGTCGATGCGCAAGGTGCCGAGCTGCCTTTCCTGCGCTCGATGGACGTGGCAGTGAAGGAGCAGAGGATCCGCTTTCTCGTCGCCTCGACCCACCACAGCTTGATCTCGGGTTCACCGACGACGCACGCCGACTGTCTGTGCGAAGTGCAGCGATTGGGCGGAATGATCCTGGCCGAGCACACCGTGCAGGAATCCTTCAGCGGCGACGGTCTCATCGTCGCGAGCTTCCTGTCCTGCGATCGGCGCATCCGGCTTCCCGAGATCAGCCGAAACAGCGCCGTCAACTCGATGTTTCCGACGCCGTGAGCTTTATCTCCTACGCGCAGAACTTCGAAGACGTCATGCTTTGGCGTGCGCTCAAGCACATCGAACGAGGATTCTACGTCGATATCGGTGCCAACGATCCGGTGGTGGAATCCGTAAGCAAGGCCTTCTATGATCGAGGTTGGCGTGGCGTTCACGTGGAACCGGTCGCCGAGTATGCTCGGCTGCTGCGGGAGGCGCGTCCCGACGAGGAAGTCATCGAGAAAGCAGTAGGCGCGGAAACGGGCGCAATGACGCTCCATGTGATTCCGGGGACGGGGCTTTCCTCTCTGGTCGAGGCCAGCGCACTTAGCGCTATCGCCTTGCGCGGCTATGAGCACGCCGAGGTCGTGGTGCCGGTGATCACTTTGGATGAACTGCTCGCAGGATACGTGGGCCGCGATATCCACTGGCTCAAGATCGATGTCGAGGGCGCCGAGTTCGACGTGCTACGGGGCTGGAATGCAAAACGAGACCGGCCCTGGATCATGGTCATCGAGGCGACAGTGCCAAACAGCCAGGAGGAGTGCCATCAGGCGTGGGAGGACATCCTTCTCGAAGCCCACTACCAGTTCGTGTATTTCGACGGCCTGAGCAGGTTTTACGTGTCCGACGAGCATGGTGAGTTGGCATCCTCATTCAGATTGCCGCCGAATTACTTTGATGAATTTGTTCGCGCGGATCTCGTCGCGGCGATGTCGGAACGGGAAGAGAACGCCCGTTTAGTGAGTGACACCCGGCAACAATTGGGGGAGGTCGCGGCACAGCTCGACACGGCCCGCCAGCAGTTGACCGCAGCCGAGAAGCTTAGCCTCGAGCGTCACCACCTGTTGGAAAAGGCCGCCACCGACATGGCGCAATTGGCTGCCGAGAATAGTCAGCTCATGGCAGAAGGTGCACGACTGTCTGCGGACTATGATCGACTGACCGCACAGTTCGACCAGACGCGCTCCCAACTTCGGAAATTGGAGACGGAGCTTACGTCCGTAATCAAGGGCCGCCAGGATGCTCTGGCGGAGATGAGGGCGCTGACCGCACAGTTCGACCAGACGCGCTCCCAACTTCGGAAATTGGAGACGGAGCTTACGTCCGTAACCAAGGAACGGCAGGATGCTCTGGCGGAGATGAGGGCGCTGACGTCACGGCTCGATGTAATCCTGGACTCAACTTCCTGGCGGCTTACGGCGCCGCTTCGTGCCGTGAAGCGCATGGTCTCGCGGCATTGACCGAGACAGTGGAAACGTTCGCCATGGATCTGGATGTACTCTGTTGCCCCGAGTGCCGCGGGCCGCTCAATGCAGGCAAGGGGTCCTACACCTGTCAGTCTTGCAGCGCTAACTATCTGGTTCGCCACGGGGTACCGATTCTGATTCCCGGGATGAGCGTCGAGCCATCGAATTACTCCCTGTCCGACGACCTCGTTACCCGCATCTGTGCCTACGAAAAGATCCCGGATCAGCCGGCGAATCGCCGCGCGCTTTGCGAGATTTTCGAGTGGAACTATCACCTCGCTGACGTGTGGCTTACGGCGGAGAACAACTACTACCTCAAGCGCGTAGGGCTCGCGGCCGAAGGGTACCGGACCAAGCCCGCGCCGACCGAGGTGCGGACAGTGAACCAGAACGTTCGCTACGAGATCCCCTTTCATCGAATACCCGAGGCGCTGCCCGCCGGCGAGACGCGAAGCTGGAATGTTCGACTGGTGAACACAGGCGCGAACGTGCTTTCGCCTCAGGGCCCGCGACGGGTGTTCCTGAGCTATCGCTGGCGCGACGCATCGGGACGCGTCGTACGGTGCGAGCAAGTCCGAACGACACTGCCGGTCGACATGGGGCCGGGGCGCGGCGTGACGATTCCCGTATGGATCGCAACGCCGAGCGAGCCGGCGCGATACACGCTGGAACTGCTGCTCGGGCAGGACGGGGCGGCTTGGCATGAAATGCGTGCACGCAAGGTCGATGTGGAGGTGACGGGCGCTTGGCAGTCCGCAGTGCCTACTGACTGGCTGACGCTGCATCGGCTGCCGGAAACCTACGACTACGGGATCGATCACGAGGTCGGGCGAGTGTTCCTCAAGGAGGAATTGGCACGCCTCCGCCGCCCCATCCAACGCGTGCTCGAGGTGGGGGGCTGCTGTAATCCGATGACCTGGGATCTTCCGGCCGAGGTGGTGAGCACGGATATCGACGTGCAGACGCTCCAAGTCGGCGCGCTACACTATCGGGAGAGTCGGCCGAACATCAAGTTCGTGGCAGCCGATGCGCTCCGCCAACCGTTCGCCGATGGCGTCTTCGACTGCGCAGTGATGTTTGCCGCCCTTCACCATTTTCTGGATCCAGCCGGTTGCTTGCGCGAGATGCGGCGTGTGGTTCGTCCGAACGGCTTCGTCGCGATCCTCTGCGAGCCGATCGGCTCCTACCGTGCCGAGACGCTTAGCACCGAGTTTCGGGCAGATCTCGAGGACGGAATCAACGAGCAGATCTTTACCGATGAGGAGTACGCGCGGATGTTCCATGCAGCCGGACTGGTGGCAACGCGTGCCATGATCGATGGCGGGTCGTTCAAGGCTGCCCTCTCGCGCGATGGCGCAAGCTGCTCGACTGACATGGCCTCGACGGCGCCCGCGAGCCCTTCGCAACCAAAACCCCACCGTCTCCGTCACTTCGCCGGCAGGGTAAAGCGGCGTGCGAAGCGAATGCTGAGAGGTTCTTGACGGCAAGTGATCGCCAGGATGCAGGTGTGGACCAAGTGTGCCGTTGTGGAGCCGATGCTGTAGAACTGGATCCTCAGTTGGTGCCCCGAGGCGGACTTCGACGGCGCGAGGACATGAACCTGACGGTTCGTTGAAGTTCGTTCCTTGGTCGAGGCCAGAAGCGATGCATGTAATTCAAGAGAATCTGTTCGTGACCCGGAAAACGTTGGACTACGTGCCGGCAGATCATCCGCTGGTCCCGATACGAAGATCCACAACCGACGCTCTTTGGCGACAGCAAGCAGCATGGCGGCACGATCCGGCAGGTCAGGCTGCGTGGCCGCAACAAGGTCGCCGATGTGTTCAGGCTGACCATGCTCGCGGTTATCTGCGCCGGCTGCCAAGCCGGCTCGCGGCGAAGGGGGTGATGGCTGGACGTGGGTGGATGCGTGGGCTCGCACGATTCGACCCGAGATTGCAGCGAATCGAGAGCGAGCGAAAGCCCAAACCTACCCGATTCGACTCGCTTCTGCTGACCCACCCGAAATCGTACTATCACGAAGAACCAAAGGACTTAGAAGGTCCACAATTTCAACGAACTACTAACGGGTGACATACATGACTGACGCGACTGCTGACCTTCAGAAGAAGATCAAGGAGTTGATCTGGTTTCACAGCATTGACTTCGGCAACGGTGTTATCTCGCCGGGCATCAAGTCGATCGCACAGATGAAGCATGAGGCCGATGCATTCTTCGGCTCCATCGATCTGTCAGGCCGGACGTTTCTCGACATCGGAGCATGGAATGGTTACTTCTCATTCGAAGCCAAGCGTCGTGGCGCAAGCCGCGTCCTGGCCACTGACAAGTTCACTTGGACGCATCCACATCTTAAAGGGCGGGAAGGTTTCGAGCTTGCGAGAAAGCATCTGGGCTATAGCATAGAGGCCGAAGAGATCGATGTTCCCGAACTGGCGGTCGAGCGCGTAGGCACGTTCGAGGTGGTCCTCTTCGCGGGCGTCTTCTATCATCTCTTTGAGGCACCCAAACTGCTGAAGCAGGCGTCGAATATTGCGACGAAGCTCTTCATCGTGGAAACCCACCAAGATCTTCTCGATTTAGAACGTCCGGCGATGGTTTATTATCCCGGCGCAACCCTCGCTAACGACGAAACCAATTTTTGGGGCCCCAATCCCCCGCTCATGCGACAGTTGCTTGCAGAGTCGGGCTTCAATGAGGTCTATTATCGACCGCATCCAGACACCGAGCACGATCACACTCGTGGCATTTACCTCGCGTTTCGCGATGTTGAGAGCTCGAGTTCGCTAAGTTTCGACCCCGCGGGTCGCTGGCGAGACCTGAACCGCAATCAACCTCCACGGTGGCGCTGATGAATTCCTCTTCATTGAGTGTTCTGTGGCCTGGCCATCATCGGGATTTCGCATGCGTAAAGTGAGGAGGTTGGTGAAGAGTCTCCGATCCTTGTGCTCCCCAAAGCCATCCATTGGCGAGGGGCCCCCGTCTTTTCTTGAGGCGGAGGGGCATTATTGCTGTGGGGACGGCGTTTCGGGACGGCTTGTGGTGCTGGCGTTCGAAGCCGATCTACGCATAGGGGGTCGTGCCCGGCTTTCCATCTCGCTGAAGAATGACGGCACTCAAAGTTGGCCGCCACTACGGCTGATGCTCCGCTGGACGGTCAAGGAGCCGGATGGCAACGACCTCATTTTATGCGACCAGATTGCAAGTGAGCTGTCCCGCCTCGCGCCGGGGACGACCCGGGTACTGAAGGCTAAGGTGCCTGTGCCGGTGAACAGCGTGCTCAATGTAGGCGTTGAATTTCACCTTGTGTCCGTCGACGGCGCTAATTGGGAGCCCAAGGATCGTCCCGCCCTGCTGCATCGGCATGTTTCCGGCCAGAGTGCGGAAAACGCGCCCGCAGAATACGACTACGACGCGATGTATCGGACCGTTGATCTGCAGAAGGATTGGTGGACCCCCGTGGGCCCCTCGACCCTAGCTGAATATGAAAGCCTCGGCCGCGCCCAGTGCGCCTCCTTGGTCGCGCTGGGGCTGGGCCCCAACTCGCGAGTGCTCGATATTGGTTGCGGGACCGGAAAGTTGGCTGCGGGGCTGGTACAGATCCTTTCACCGGAGGGGCTGTATTACGGAACGGACGTCGCCGAAGTCGCAGTCGAGTTCTGCCGTGCGAAATTCCCGCAGCGGCAGTTCCATTTTGTCAAGAATGAGCACGGGACCATCCCCATTGATGGTCTCGAATTTGATGTCATTTACTTGGGCAGTGTGCTTACCCACATGTTTCCCGCTGACATCGCTGTCATGCTCGTAGATATACGGCGGCTATTAGCGGATTCCGGCTTTGTGGTTGTGGATGCGTTTGTCAGTCCCGCAATTTCCGACTTCGTTGGTAATCGTGCGATGATCCAACTTAATGAGGGAAATTTGCTCGCAGCGTTTCACGCGCACGGCTTCAGGGTCGACGAGCTCTCCAGCACAATCTGGAACGAGCAATGTAGGCGGGTTATCTACAAGCTTACCGCGCGTGAGGCGCACTGATTGTAAGCTATCGCGTGAAGTGAATCGCGCGGTGGGCAATTACCATTCTTGGCGAGCGGTTCGCCTTCGGCAGCGACTTGAAGGATCCAGTACGAACGCTGGGCTTTGGAACCACCTGATCTCCGTCGTGGTGTCTAATGCCGGCCAGGATGTCAAGAACCCGAAGCTGGAAGCAACATTGTGCTCCTTGCTGCAACAGACCTATCGAAACATCGAAGTTCTGGTCGTGGGCGCGAATGTTTGCGATGTCCGCCAAGCCGAGGATTTCGCCGGTTACCGGGGTCTGTTTTTCGAACCAGCGCTCGCACATCTGGATATTCTGCGTGAATCGCACGCTGACAGACTGTGGCGCGGCACTCACTTGATGTTCGCGCCGGCGGGCACGGTATTCGATGCAGATACCTTCGCTCTGCTGAACGCCGCACTGAACGCGCTGCCGGCCGGTGGTGGGCCTGATCTGGTGCTGTGCGACCATGATCGGGTCAGCGGGTCGGAGGATTTCTTCGATCCCAGCTTCACCCCCGGGTGGGACCCCGATCTGATCCAGTCGATTGATTACATCGAGACGGCCTTTTTGGCATCGCGCTCATTGGTACAGCGTCACCGAACCCTCTCGACCTCGTGCTCCAGCTTGCACGACTGGCTGAAAACTGTCGCGGTGCACGAGCGTGACCTTGTCACCCACCATCTGCCCGAATCGGTCGTGCACCTTCCGCAGCGCGATGTACCGCCGCCTCCGGCCGCAAGGGCGAGTTATACCCTGGTTGCCGCCCCTGACCTTGCGGTGATCGTCCCCAATCGCAACCGGCCAGAGCTGCTGAAGCAGTGTCTAAAGTTCATGGATTTTGAGAACGGGTTCAAGACGGAGCTGATCATCGTTGACAATGCCAGCGACGACCCGTCAGTGTCCGAAATCTATGTTGAGCTCAAGGCGCGTCACGATGCGAAGATCGTCGGCATGAATCAGAAGTTCAACTTCGCCCGCATGGTCAATCTCGGCGTTGCCGCCGCAAGGGCGGAGATCTTCCTGCTTCTGAACAACGACGTCGAGATCACCGCACCGGGGCTCGTGGAGCAGTTGCTGGCCCACGCGCTGCGCCCCGAGGTGGGCGTGGTCGGCACCAAGCTGCTCAACGGAGACGGAACCGTTCAACACGGCGGCATACTGCTGGAGGAAGGGCATGCCGGAGTGCAGACGATGCTGGCGCGCCACGTCCTGCGCGGGGCTGCGAGGGATGACCCCGGATACCTCGGCGCCCTGTCCTGCGTGCGCAACTACCAAGCCGTGACCGGGGCCCTCATGGCCGGCCGATGCGACGTGTTTCTCGAAGTCGGCGGGTTCGACGAGGTGCATCTCCCCGTCGAGTTCAACGACGTGGACTACTGTCTGCGCGTACGTCGAGCCGGATACCGGGTCGTGTGCCTGCCGTTGGACGGCATTTTTCATCTCGAGTCGTCGACGCGAGGCTCGGAGCTTTCCCCCGAGATCGCGCGGATGCGGCAGGCGGCGATGGCATGCATGGCGGACCGGTGGCGCGAAGCGTTCCGTCACGATCCGTATCGCAACCGTTGGGCCGAGCTTGGCGACGTGCCGCGGGCGTGTTTCCCGTGGTCGGCCGAGGGCGCAGGTGCGCGATGAGCTTCAACCTGCTGCGTCCCGTCATGCTGAGGGTCCCAAGATCGATGCGCCAGCGCCTTAAGACCGCGCTGCGCCGGGTGATGCGGCCCAATGACCGCGGACGGCGTCTGGTAGCGGACCTCGAGCGGGTCCTAGGAATACCTGCCCCACCGGTCACCCGCAACGATCGCGTTTTGGCCGAGCGCCTCGGCTTGTTCGACGCTCGTTGGTACTGCGTCCAGTATCCGGACGTTGTCGCGTGCGGCGCGGATCCCTTTACGCACTACATGCAGGACGGATGGCGCGAAGGACGCAGGCCGGCGGCTGGCTTTGGAGCGGAAGACTATGCGCAGGTGGAGGCGGGGTTCAACCCGCAGACCGACAATCCGATCATCCACTTGCTGCAGGCGGGGCTCGGCAATCCGACGGTGTGCCGTTGGTTGGACAGCACGTCGCGACCAGCCGGCGTTGAGAAGTCCTCGTCGATCCGACTACAGGAAGGCTTGTGTCTGGTCGGGTACCTGCGTTCGGAGATCGGTCTGGGTCAGGCGGCCCGCAATCTCGCTTACGCGTGTGATGCGGACCGCCTGCCGGTTTCGTTCCGTCACGTTCCGTTGCGAGGCCGCGAAAACGATTTCGAGTTCACGACGAAGTGCAACGCTGTGCCCGATCGCAGAGCCAATCTGCTGATCACGGGATTGCCTTCGATCATGGATCTCACTCACGAGATCGGGCCAGGGCGCGTCAACATCCTCTATCCATTCTGGGAATTGGGCCGGGTTCCGGAGGCATGGCTCGAAACGGCGCGACGCTTCGACGAGATCTGGGCGCCCTCGAGCTTCGTGGCGAAGGCATTCCCACCGGATTTCGACCGGCCGGTGAAGCTCCTGCGGCAGCCGTTGCGAATGTCGGCGTTCTTGCCCGACGACGGTCACACGCAGGATACCTTGCGACTCTATACCTACCTGGACTTCGATTCTTTTGGCGGCCGCAAGAATCCGACTGGCGCCGTCCGTGCATTCCAGGCGGCGTTTCCGGCCGGCCAGCGCGACGTACGGCTCATTGTCAAGGTGCGTGGCGGCCAGTATTCGGGCGATGCGGGCATGCGCAAATGGCTCACTGAGACTGCATCGCAAGATCAGCGCATCGAGATCGTCGACAAGACACTGGAGCGCAGCGAGATGGATGCGCTGATGCAAAGCTGCGATGTCTTCTTATCGCTGCACCGGTCTGAGGGGTTCGGTTTTGGCGCCGCAGAGGCGCTTGCGGCCGGGAAGGCGGTCGTCGCGACAGACTACGCGGGAACCACGGACTTCATTACCCCCGACACCGGATACCCCATTGCCTATGAGCTGGTACCTCTCAAGAAGGGCGACTATCCGGGCTGGGAGGGTCAGGTCTGGGCTGACCCCAGCCTGGATGCGACGGTCGCAGCCCTGCGGTCGATCTACGACGATCGCTCTGCGGCCCGCGCCAAGGGGCAACGCGGCCAAGCGCTGCTCCGCGAATTGTTCGCGCCCGCAGTAGTTGGGGCTCGAGTTCGCGAGCTGTTGCTGGATGTTGGTTGCCTTGACGACGACGAGTCCCAGACTGTCAACCCGTCGAGGAACATCCCATTGACGGCTCACTGATGAGCGGGCGTGGAACAAGGGGATCGAAACGCACAAGCCGCTCGGCGACAGAAGTGCCGCATGCGGTACAAAGGTCTGCCGACGCGCGACGCCGGGAGCCAACCCCGGGGCGCCCGGGCGTAGAGTTGCTGCTCGGTCGAGTTGCAAAGGGGGAGTGTTCAGTGGCTGCCGGGGCGGAAGCGCTGGGGCTAATGTCGATAGAGGAACTCGGGTTCGCCACGATCGATCACCACCGGTCGATCCGCAAGGGCTTCCCTGAGGTCGTCTTCTGCGAAGGCAAGACCCCGCTCCAGGTGGCCACGATCATCGCGCGCTTGGCGGACGCGAACCCGCGGGTTCTGGGGACCCGAGCGTCGGTCGCACAATACCGCGCGGCACGGCGCACGGTGCCGGATCTGCGATATGACTCCTCTGCGCGTGCGATGTACCTGGACCGGGAGCCAGACCGTCCGCGGCACGATGGCATCGTAGTGCTGGCGGCAGGCACTTCGGACTTGCCCGTGGCAGACGAGGCTTCGCTCGCGGCCGAGCTCATGGGACACCGGGTCGATCGAGTCTATGATGTCGGTGTTGCAGGGTTGCACCGGCTGCTGCGCAAGATCGACGTGCTGCAACGAGCATCGGTCGTGGTCGCGGTGGCCGGCATGGACGGCGCGCTACCGAGCGTTGTCGGAGGTCTCGTGGCGGCACCCGTGATCGCGGTACCGACCAGCGTTGGCTACGGCGCGAGCTTCGGCGGGATCGCTGCGCTGCTCGCGATGTTGAACTCCTGCGCGCCTGGTGTCGCGGTCGTGAACATCGATAACGGGTTCGGAGCGGGTTACCTCGCGGCGTCCATCAATGCGCGCGGCCGGTAAGGCGCAGGGTCTCGAATCCGGGGAGAATGAAATGTTGGCAACCGACGTGCGGGACGGCCTCGGAATGTTCGACGCGTGGTTCCGCCAGTTTCGCAGCGTGCTCGTCGCCTACTCCGGAGGCGTGGACAGCGCCGTTGTCCTGGCGCTGGCCCACCGCGCGCTTGGCGACGCTGCGCTGGCGTGCATCGGCATATCCCCGAGCTATCCCGCACGCGAACAGAAGGACGCGATAGCGTTCGCCGAAAGCCTCGGCGTGCGCGTGCGTTTGCTCGCGACCGAGGAGCATCGTGATCCGGCGTACGCAGCCAATCCCGAGAACCGGTGCTACTTCTGCAAAACCCATCTTTACGACGGCATGGCCGAGCTCGCGCGGGTCGAGGGTTGGGACGTCATTCTCGATGGCACGCACGCCGATGATCTTCAAGACGTGCGTCCCGGGCGTATGGCGGCTGCCGAGCACGGCATCCGCTCGCCGCTCGCCGAACTCGGAGTCGGGAAGGCCGACGTGCGAGCGTTGGCACGTCATCTCAACCTAGTGGTTTGGGACAAGCCTGCGATGGCGTGTCTCTCTTCTCGCCTCCCCCACGGAACCGCGATCACACCAGAACTGCTCGCGCAGATCGAACGCGCCGAGGACGCCTTGGCGGTGCTCGGGTTTCGCCAGTTCCGGGTGCGGCACCACGGGGATCTAGCACGCATCGAGGTGCCGGTCGAGACGTTTGGTCGCGCAGTGGAGCTTCAGAGCCGCATCGTCGCCGGTCTCCAGGCGGCAGGGTATCGCTACGTTTGCCTGGACCTGGCCGGCTTCCGCCGCGGCGACGTGGTGGAAGCGCCCGCGACAGCTGGCATCGCCATTCGATCGTGATCGGCTATCTCGATCTGCCGAGCGGTCTGTCGGGGGACATGCTTCTCGGGTGCCTCGTGGACGCCGGCTGGCCGGTCGAGCGCCTTTGCGCGACTATCCGCGAGCTGCCGCTGCCGGTGGACGAATGGGTCATCGAATCGCGGCCGGTAACGAAGGGGTCCCTGCGCGCAACGCGTGTCGACGTCCGAGTCGCCGAAAGTAAGCATCATCGGCACCTGCAAGACATCCGCGACGTCGTCGAACACGCGAACATCGACAGCATAGTAAAGCAGCGCGCCCTAGCGGTTTTCTGCAGGCTGGCTGCGGCCGAGGCCAAGGTCCATGGAACCACGCCTGAGCAGGTCCATTTCCACGAGATCGGTGCCGTCGATGCGATCATCGACGTCGTGGGGTCTGTTGCCGGCCTGCACGAGCTCGGTGTTGCGCGGCTCCATGCGGGAGCGGTTCCACTCGGCGATGGATGGATCGATTCGGTGCACGGACGCATTCCGCTCCCTGCGCCGGCGACGCTCGAGTTGCTTGCCGCGACGCGGATGCCGACACGCCCGGCTCCCGGCGTGGGCGAGTGGTTGACCCCGACGGGCGCAGCACTCCTCGCCGAGCTCGCTACGTTCGGTCAGCCGAATCTCACCATCGATCGTGTCGGAACCGGAGCTGGCCAACGCGATAGCGCATGGCCGAATGTGGCACGGCTCTGGCTCGGCGCCGAAGCTCGTGCCACGGGTGATCGACTGGTTCAGCTCGACACCAACATCGACGACATGAACCCGCAGCTCTTCGCAGCCGTGTGCGATCGACTGTTCGCGGCCGGTGCCCGCGACGTGTGGCTGACCCCGATCCAGATGAAGAAGGGGCGCCCGGCGGTAACTCTCAGCGTCATCACCGCGGACTCGCTGCAGCATGCGCTGTCCGAGATGATGCTGAAGCAGACTACGACGCTCGGTGTGCGTGTCCACGAACTCGACCGTTACGAAGCCGCGCGCGATGTGCACGAGGTCTCGACGGCCTTCGGTACGGTGCGGGTCAAGGTGAAATGGATTCGCGGCGAGCCCGTCGGCGCCAGCCCCGAATACGACGACTGCCTAGCTGCAGCGCAGCGCGCCGACGTACCACTGAAAGAAGCCTACGATGCCGCAGTGGTGGCCGCCCACTACTTCCTCGCCACGCTGCAAGCTTCGGTGCCGCACTGCGAAAAGCCGACTGGGGAGTGACCAGGATCGGGGTCCCTCGCACAGCTCGGCCCTACCCTACATCTCGCGCAGCAGGGGAATGCAGACTTTCGGCTCCAGGCTGCCCTCCCGTGTGGCACGCCCCACCGTAAGCAACGTTGCTCGGAAAACTGCTAACGTCTTCTCGAGCGTCACGTCGTCGTGTGCGTACGAAGGCAGCATGACGCCGTTGTTGTAGATGGATACCCCCAGACGAAGGAGCTCCTGTTGCAGGAGTGTCCGCTGCAGCTCGCGTGTTTCCTTTTCGTCGTCGCCGAAGTAGATCGACATGCGAAAGGGAGGCCCCCTGACGTAACCCGGCACGCCGGCCACCCGCAGCGCCTCGTTTATCCCCTGCCTGAGCGCTTCCCCTTGGCGCCACACGTGCCGCGCGACGGGTTCTCTGTGAAACACCTCGATGGTCGCCTTGGCGGCAGCGAAAGACCAGGCTTCCGCCTGGAAGGTGGGACCGTAGTGCGCCTTACCAAAAGCGACCTGCATGATGTCGCCGCGGGCGAGCAACACGGACAGAGGCATCCCTGAAGCGATCGCCTTGCCGAGGCAGGTAAGGTCGGGCGTTACGCCGCGCGCTCGCTGAACGCTGCCTTCCAGATAGCGGTAGCCCGTGATCATCTCGTCGAACACCAACAACGCACCCGCGCTCCGCGTCGCCTCCCGCAGCGTCTCGAGGAAGCTTTGATCCGCGTCCGGTTCGCACCCGATCTCGTTGCCGCCCCATGGCCCGGAAGGCTCCAGCATGACTCCTGCCAGATCAGCCCGGTGCTGCTCGAAGAGGGCCATGAAGCCCTCGGTATCGTTGAAGCGAAAGCGATGGATCAGAGCCGGATGCCGCTCGGGAATGCTGCTGCGCGCGAAGCCGTGCTGCTCGGCCCAGAAGTCGCCCCAGCCGTGATAGCCGCAGTACAAGATAGTCTTGCGGCCCGTGTAGCCACGGCACAGACGGGCAGCGAGAGTGCAAACGTCCGATCCATTCTTGCCGAAAGCGACGCCAGTGATACCGGGGAAGTCCTGCTCCAGAAGACGCTGTACTTCCGTCTGGATCGGCCGCGGGTACGCAAGCAGCGGTGCCGAGCGCATGGCCGATCGCACGGCCTGTTGCACCTCGGGATGGCAATAACCGAGCACGGTTGTTCCCCAACCCATCGTGTAGTCGATGTACTCCTTGCCGTGCAGGTCCCAGATGCGACAGCCCTTCGCCCGCTCCACCATGACCGGAAAGGACGTACCGTCGCGACCCACGGACATCCCCTGAGTCGGGGTGTAGCTCCACGGATGCAGTCTTTGCAGCTGCTGCCAAAGCAAAGCGTCACGGTTCTTTCCAGGCGCTCGAGCAAGAAGTCTACTAAGCAGATTCACCGCGTCCTCGCTGCCTCATCAACGCTGAGATCCTCTGTCCATATGGTCGTGATCGCCTCGGGCCCGTGATCCGTTGTCGGAGCAATCAGCAGGAAAGAGACCGGGTAGGTTCCGGCGCGGCGCGGCGCATACAGGTCGAATGCAAAGAACACCCGCTCGCGAGGTTGAACGCAGAGCCTCAAGTTGCATTCCGCCAGGGGATGACTGCCAGCCGCCGCTCGTAGATAGATACGCTGCCCGCTAAACAGCCCCATTGTCGGAACCCACGCCGATTCCCCGGCGTTCTCGAGCCAGATTCGGCAAACACCCTTTTCGCCGGGCGCAAGCGACGGTGGAGCTTCGATCAGGAGAACGCGCGCCGAAACGTGCCCCCGCACCGTGTTCGACTCGGCCTCCGCGGGCGGTGGGTGCATCTGCCTTCGGCAGCGCATCTCCACGACCTGAGCGTGCACCTCGGCAAGCGCCTTCGGGATTTCCAAACCCGAAGGGCATGAGCAGGTTTGATCCTCGCAGGTCGTGCAGGTGAGGGTGATACTCGGGTGGATGCGAAAGTAGTGATGCCGATCAATGGCGTCGAAGATATCGGCGAAGTAGCTCCACATGTAAGCTTCCCGAAACATCCAGGAGATCGGCAACGACTTGCTGCATGTCGTCTCGCATTCGCCGCAGCGGGAACAAAGGTCGGCCCGCATGGTGTCCGCCGTATGGAGGACGGCTGCCTGCGTCTCTTTGGCCAACGCTATGGGTTCGTGCCCGGCGCGAGCGTTCTCTTCCGCTTCTTCCGGCGAGCAAGTGCCAGGCACGACCGCCGCAACCCCGGGCATTCGCAGGATGGAGCGGAGCACGTCGTAAGCGCGCAGGGGTCGCCCTTCCTTCGAAAAGCGTTGTCGGTGTCGAAACGCCTTTCCCGGAACGAGCATGCCCCCGGCCAGCGGCTTCATGATGAGCAGCGAGACATTTCGTTCTACGGCAAGGGGGAAAATACGCCGCGCATTCTCGCGGATATCCTCGAAGTCCTTGCCTTCCTGACGCGCATCGAAGGTCAAGGCATGAGAGCCCAGCGGGTTGTAGGCCAGCATGATCGCGTCGAACGCGCCGCATTCGATCAGCCGAGCGACATAATGGGGGTTGCCATGTGTCGAGCACCAAGTCGCGTCGACTCGTCCTTCTCGCTTCATCGACCGCAGTCGTGCCACCATCCCCTGCGGGCCCCAGACATCGTGCTTCAGGATAAGATCGTCGTCGTCGACACAGGACAACCCAAACATCTGAAGTTGCTTCTTGCCGTACGCCGCGCACGAGCGCTCGTACGCTTCTTCCATGCGTTCGACGGTACCCCAGCCGTTCACCACCGGGATCACGTCGGTACGCCCGGAACGCTTGATGGCCTCAGCGACGATGGTTTCGACCCCGCCGTAGCCGAGATCGGCGTGCACCCAGTTCACGCCGAGAGAGAAGCCGCGCAGGAGTGTCTCGATCGCCTGTTCTTCTGGCACCATCTGGAGCTGGCATGTGCCGAAGCCCACCGCGCTCAACCAAACAGATGTCTTCCCGATGCGATTCAGACGCATCCCGACCAAGGTCATCGCTCCAGAAAGGAACTTTTGCGGTCGACCGAACCAATACCAGCTGCGGGGCAAGTCCTGCACGTTGGCCGCAGCGCTCCGGACTCGTGCTCGGCGCGTAAGCGGCGATAGCTCTCGTTGTTCCAGATGGTCAAGAACGATTCCGCTTCGATGTGGCCCATGCCGGGCTGGCGGTTCCACCAACCACAGGGCACGACGTTGCCGAGCATGTCGATGGCGGCGAAATGCCAGGGGAAAGGACAGTGGCCGGCCTTCCGAGTCGCTTGGCTGACGGGCAAGCCGAACCTGTCAGCACCCTCTGCGACGGGACTGTGTGCTTCGCCCCCCCCGAATAGGGGCGGGCCGCTGAACTGCATACCCAGCTCACTAGCTCTCCCCCGCGCGCGGCTTAGCATCTCGTTCGTGGTCTGCTTGATGAGTGAGCACGATTCGTTCGCCATCCCGAGCCCCTCGAACGGCACCATATGGACGATGTTGACCGAGTTCGCGCCGAGCCTCGCGGCCACGTCGACGAACTCGGGCAGTTCACCGATGTTGGTTCTCATCATTACGAACGTCAGCTCCAAGTTCGGCGTATGTGAGCCGAGTTCCCGCTTAACGCGCTGAAAGCGATGCAGGTTGCCGATCAGCTGGTCCCAATCGCCGCCGATGCGGATCTGCCCGTAGGTCTCCGCACGCGCCGCATCGATCGACACCGTGAGTACGTGCATGCCGTGCGTGACGATGGCTCGTGCGACGGTATCCGTGAGCAGTGTGCCATTGGTCACCGCATAGATCTGCGGAATGCGATAACGGCTCGCGATCTCGACGAAGCGGGCGAAATCGGGATGCAACAGCGGCTCCGCACCCAGCGTGAAAGAAAGGGAGTGGACATGCCAGAATATGTCTGCTGCTAAGCGCTCGAACAGCTCTAGCGGCAGGCGTTGAAGCGGGCGCTTGTAATGCGATGGATGACTCATCATGCACATCGTGCAACGCAGGTTGCACTTGTTCAGGAGATCCATCTCGAGCTTGAACGGGCGCACACCCGTGACTTCAGCAAGGCGTGCGGAGCGTGCCAGATCATGCAGGCGCTCGACGCCCGCTTGGTCGACCGCGCGCTGAACGGCCTCCCTCAGTTCGTCTTCCGTGGGCGGGTGCTGTCCGAACGCCTCGTGCACCGACCAGACGTGAGCTCTCACCTGTTCCAAGAGGTCGGAGGGCAGCAGGGCATCGCGCTCATGGCTCTTAGACCCAGGCGACAACAGACGCCGCCAGTACGGCCTGACACGATCCCAGAGGTCCGACGTCGCCGGCGGGTATCGATCGTCGTTCATGATTCGTGGCCGCGATGGCACGATCTCCCTTTTCGGGTCACGCTAACACAGATCGCTTTGGTCGTGGGGTTTGGCAAGGCACGAGCGGCGGTCTTGTCCACGCTCTTGATGTCGTAGAGCTTGCACTGCACGGTGTCGTGAGAAACTCTGGAAGGAGAGGGAAGTGAAGCAAGTCTGCCTCGCGGTGCCAAGGACTAACGGCCATGCTGCCAAGCCAGCAGCGGGTTTGATGCCGTAACTCGATGCGCCTCGGAGTGTTCGGCGGGACGTTCGACCCGCCGCATGTCGGTCATCTCCTCGCGGCGAGCGACGCCTTCGAGGCGCTCGCGCTCGACCGTCTGCTTTTCGTACCAACGGCACGTCACCCGCTCAAGAGCGATCTTGTTCGGGCGAGCGCAGAGCAACGCACGCGAATGCTCGAGCTGATGGTGGGAGATGATGCCCGCTTTGGCGTAGACCCGACGGAGTTATGGCGGGCGGGTCCGTCCTACACCGTCGATACGCTCGCCGAGTTAGCTTCGCGTCGCACCAGCGCGTCACTGTTACTGCTCATCGGCGCCGATCTGGCCGCACAGATCGGGACTTGGCGCCAGTCGGCCCGGATAGCCTCGCTGGCCGAGATTGTGGTGCTGACACGCCGAACGGATCCGCAGCCGTCTACGGATGTGCTGCCGATGCGATGGCTTGCCACGCGGCGGATCGATCTGTCTTCCACCGAGATCCGCGCACGGGTTCGCGCGGGGAAGTCGATCTCTGGATACGTCTCAGCGCCCGTCGAACGGTTCATTTGCGAAGCCGGTCTGTACAGGTGAGCGCAGCGGGCAAGCTCCCTGGGCCCATGAACCGCGCGCAAGCAAGTCAGGTCCTCAAACGCCGTTGTTACTTATGTCCTGCAAACTCCCTGCAAAAAAAAGCACGGCGCTCCGCTTGAGCGGGCGCGCAAGCTCTGGGGTCAGGCTGCAGAGCATACCATCGGGCCAGTGGGGCTCACGCCCGAAGACACCCCCGACTGGGAGCGCGTCATGTCGAGCTTCCTGAAGGCCATACGCTGCGAACCGCGAACACGGAGCACCCTTCTACCGACGGCGTCGCGGAGCGCAGAAAGGGAGCGCGACGCCGGAGACGGCGCGATTCCAGGAGGCTCAAATGACCCATTCATCTCTGGTCCGCGCTCGCCGACGGTACCGTTCTGACACTCCTTGTGCGGACGTTCACTAAAGCGATTCGAGCGTTTGACCCCGTTCATCGGTCGAGCGAATTCGACCGTGGGGGGTCGGCCAGAATACTGCGCATCGCTTCCTGCTGTTCGGGAGGGAGCAGATAGGATAACCGCAACGAGTGCCACTCGGGCTCGACTGGCCTCCAGAAGCATATCGGAAAGATCGCTCAGCCCGTTCCGGACAGTTCATGCGTTCAGCACGGAAGTAGTCACCCAGCCGTAACCCGTAATCGAGCATTGTCGAAACTCAATGAGTGAAGAGGAAACATCATGACGTGGATGAAGTTGTATCAACCGCAGAACATGGACACGGGGTTGCCTGTAGTGAGCGCGCCGGTGACGTCAGACCTGAGTACTCCGGTCTTTCATCGGTTCACCAATGGTGCCAATGTGGTCCAGTTCCACTCGCCGGGGAGCGGCGACTTTACGTATAGCGGTACCTCCCTCGTCGGCGGGACGATGGATGCGTTCTGGGTGTTCAGCGGGACCGTGCCGAACGACGCCAACCTTCTCTATTCGGTTGCCACCGGAGTCGACCCCACCGCCTACATCGCCCTCGCCCAAGCAGGCAATGCGCTGGGCGCGCAGGCCTATCTGCTCTCAGGCACTGCGACGTACTCGGGCAACGACTACATCGATGCTTCGAGCACGGTCGCCGGTAACGTTCTCAACGGCTATTTCGGTGACGACATCATCATCGGCGGCGCAGGAGACGACATCGTCTCAGGTGGTGGCAACGGCGACTCGATCAATGGCGGGGCTGGTACCGACACCGCGAGGTATGGGGATGTACGTGGCAACTACTACGTGGTGAATTGGAATGGCGCGACAGCGGTGATGGCGGAGTTTGGACCCGGTTCGGTCGCGCCCGCCGACGGAATCGACCGGCTGGTCAATGTTGAAAACGTCATCTTTCTCGAACGGCACCTATTCACTCGCGTCGACCACCAACGAATACTTCAGCCCAATGGAGTATGTCGCTTCGTCTTGGGGACTCTCCGACTATTTCGGAGCAACGTCGAACCCCGAAGCCATCTTCAATCACTACGTCTTCTCGCGGGGTCACTACGACGGGTACCGCACGACGTTCGACGGGCTCGACTACATCGCCTCCAACGTCGATCTGATGAATCACTTCGGTGCGAGCGCATCGACCGATGCGGGCGCGGCGCACTACATTCAGGCCGGTCGCTTTGAGGGGCGCACCACGAACTTCGACGGGTTCGAGTACGTCGCGTCCTACACGGATCTGATGAATGCCTTCGGGGCAAACGGTGATGCGGGAGCTTACCATTACATCCAGAGCGGCAGATTCGAAGGTCGCCACGCGAGCTTCGACGGCCTGGAGTACATAGCCTCCTATGCGGACTTGATCAACGCGTTCGGCGCCAACGACGGTGCGGGCGCCGCGCACTTCATCGCGAGTGGGCGACTCGAGGGTCGTAACGCCACCTTCGACGGGCTCGAATACATCGCGTCTTACGGGGACTTGGTCAATGCCTTCAAGAGCCAGGTAGCCGCCGGTGCGAATCACGATATCGGGTCCAATCACTTCCTCGGGACTGGTCATACGGAGGGCCGGGCCGACACGTTCGATGGTCTCGAGTATGTGGCGTCCTACGGCGACCTGATCAATGCGTTCCACGACCAGGTCGCGGCCAACCCGAACCACGACATCGGATCGATCCATTACATTCTGAGTGGTCACGCGGAGGGACGAGCTGCCGATCACTTCAACGCGACCCAGTATCTGGCGAACTACGCCGACCTTCAGGCTGCATTCGGGGCCGACACCGAAGCCGCTACGGTTCACTACATCACGCAGGGCTACTTCGAGCATAGGCACGACCACGCCTGATAGCAGAAGTGGCAGCGGGGCCTCGGTGATCGTCGGTGAGAACGTCGACGGTACCCGGGGCCGCGTTTTTCTTGGGGCACGGAAGGTGCTTGAGGGCCAGTTTCGCGCCGAACGCCGCTCGTTTCTGTGAATTTCTCCCGCATCGCTTCGCTGCCTCGGCGGGTCCGCTCGAGCGGTGACTGGTCCCGTGACCCACAGCCAGTAGCGTCCGCGCAGAGATGCGGGTAGCCCTTCATCGCACCTTCCGCAACTGTCCGATGTTCAGCCTCAATACTCCGACGCCCGATTCCAGCGGAGCAGCCGCCGATAGCCACATTCTTGGGAAGCTGCGCCGGGGACTCGTCGCGGCCGCGATATTCAGCGCGGTCATCAACATCCTGGCGCTGTCTTCGCCCCTCTACATGATGCAGATCTACGATCGGGTGCTGAGCAGTAAGAGCATGCCGACACTGGTCCTGCTCAGCATCATTTTCGGTGCGCTGCTGATTCTCATGGGCATCCTGGACGCACTGCGTGGCCAGCTTCTGGCACGGCTGGGGAACGTCCTCGAGCATGCTTACGGGCCGCGCCTCCTGCGCTACGTTTTGGGTTTGACGGGCGCGCGGGATCCTGCACGGGACCGGCCGCTCGAAGATCTTCGCAGTGTGCGCGCGGTCTTGCAGGGGCAGTCCGTTACGGCGATGTTCGATCTGCCCTGGTTTCCGCTGTTTCTGATCCTGGTGTTCATGATTCACCCCGTCCTCGGTTTCGTTTCCCTGTTCGGCGCGGTCGTGCTGGTCGCTCTCGTGCTGCGCAGCCAACGCATCACGAGTTCCAGACTGTCGCAGCTTACGGAGGATCGCAGGCGCGAGGTGAGCATGATGCAGGCGATCGCACGGCAGCCGGACGCGGCGCGGGCGCTCGGCATGGCGGCTGGTCTCGCGGGCACCTGGGGGCGTTACGATCGCATCGAGCTAGGCACGGAAACCCAGATGAGCGATCGGCTTGCGGTGGTTTCGGCATGCAGCCGCACGGTGCGCATCATCGTCCAGAGCGCGGTGTTGGGTTTCGGTGCCTGGCTGGTCATCCGTCAAGAGCTGAGCCCCGGCGTCATGATCGGCGCATCGATCATCATGGGCCGCGCGCTGGCGCCGATCGAGCTGGCGGCTGCCAACTGGCAGAAACTGGGCGAGGCCAGGGGCGCGTTTGGCCGCTTGCGCGCGCTGTTGCCGCAGCTTGCGTCGAGAGGCGAAGGAATCATCGCAACCCGCCCCGCGGGACACATTGTCGTGTCCAATGTCTTTGCCGTGCCTCGCAAGTCCGCCCCCGCAGCGCTGAGCGGTATCAGCTTCGAAGTCAAACCGGGACAGTCGCTCGGTGTCGCGGGCCCTGCCGCAGCGGGGAAGTCGACCTTGGCACGCCTTCTCGTCGGAGCGCTGGCGCCGGTGAGCGGCAGCGTTCGCCTCGATGGCGTCGAGTTGGATCGTCCGGACCCGCAGGAACTGGGGCGATACCTGGGGTACCTGCCGCAGACGCTCGAGCTGCTGCCGGGCACCGTCGCCCAGAACATCAGCCGCTTTCGCGAGGACGCGAAGAGTGAGGATATTCAGGCAGCCGCCAGGCTCGCCGGTGTTCACGACCGTGTGCTGCGTCTCCCGGACGGGTATGAGACCGAAGTGGGGAGCGTTACGGAGCAGCTTTCGGTAGGAGAGCGACAGCTCATAGGGCTTGCCAGAGCGCTGTACGGGAACCCGCCGCTTCTCGTTCTCGATGCACCCGAGGCGAATCTGGATCCCGACGGACAGGGTATCCTCGAAGAGGTACTGAAACAGGCGCGGGCAAACGGGGCTACCGTGGTGGTCGTGTCCCATAACCCGCGCATTCTGCGACACATGGACAACGTTCTACTTCTCTCCGAGGGCCGCGTGCAGAGGCTTTCGTCCCGCGAGGAATTCTTCTCGGCCGCGTTCCAGGCGCTGCCCAAGTCGCGCGCGCAGGACTGAGGGCTTATCCCGCGGGTACCCTTTTTGACGATCATGACGACCAGCACGCACGACTATTCGCCGATCGAGATTGACCGTCACGTCAACCTCGGCCTTCTTATCATTGCGGTCGGCTTCCTGGCTTTTCTCGCCTGGGCAGCGCTCGCCCCATTGGCCGGGGCCGTCGTGGCACCCGGTCAGCTGGTCCCGGAAGGCAACCACAAGACCATCCAGCATCTGGAAGGAGGGCTGATCGGCGCCGTTCGGGTGCAGGAAGGCGACGTGGTCAAGGCCGGGGACATCCTGATCGAGTTGGACTCGGTGGCGACACGATCGCGTGCGGAGCAACTCCGTTTGCAGGTCGACAGCCTGAGTGCGACCGCGTCGAGACTGCTGGCCGAGGAGAAGAATCAGGCCATCATTGCGTTTCCGCCTGACCTCCTGCAGCGCGAGTCGCAACCCGAGGTCGCCGACATATTGCAGGGCCAGCGGGAAATATTCCGCAGCCGATCGGAGGCGCGCCGGATGCGGCTTGCCGCGCTCAACGGGGAGATCGACCAGCTCAAGGAGCAGATCCGAGGCCTCGACGCGCAGTACCTGTCGAGCAAGGCACAGCTTGCCTCGATTGCGGAGGAGCTGAAGGGGTTGAAGCGCCTCTTCAAGGAAGGGTTTGGCTGGGAGAGCCGCATTCGGGCCTTTGAACGTGAGGCAGAGAAGCTGCAGGGAGACGCGGCGAAGGCGTCCGCCGATAAGGCTGCCGCGCAAGCTCGCATTCAGCAGGCCCGCGCCGAAATGGCGAAGACCGAGCAGGAGTTTCTTGAAAAGACCGCCGGACAGCGTCAGGAAACCCTGCGACAGCTTCACGAATCCGAGCAGCAGTTACAGTCTGCGTCGGACGGTTTGCGGCGCTTGGCCATTCGAGCGCCTTACCACGGGCGCGTGTTGAATCTGAAGAAGAACGCGGTGAACGGCGTCGTAACTCCCGGCGAGGCACTGATGGATATCGTTCCGCTGGACGAACGCCTTATCGCGGACGTGAGGATCAGTCCTCAGGACATCGACCAGGTGGTGACGGGCCAAACCGCCGAGGTGCTGTTCCCGACGCTCAACAAGCGCCAGACGCCGGTTCTCGCCGGGGAAGTGGGCCTGGTTTCAGCGGACCGCCTGGTCGATCCCGCAACGAATCAACCCTATTACCTGGCGCGGGTCCTGATCACCGAGCCAACTCAAGACAAGTTGGGCGCGTCGGTACTGAAGCCCGGCATTCCTGTGGAAGTCCACGTGCAGACCGGCGCGCGTTCGGCGCTGAGTTACCTGCTCAAGCCGCTCACCGACAGCATCCGGCGCGGGATGACGGAATCCTGATCTTCGGACGCCCGCATCTCGGCGGGTCGAAGCGTCCTGTGCACGACCCCGAGAGCACCAGGCTCTCAAACCCCTTATAATTGCAGGGATCGGACCCGGGTTTCACGCAGTTCGATCCGGGAGTGGGACGCTATTGGCGGACAACGCTTCTGTTCAAGCGGCCGACGGCGATGCCGGGGCGGGTTCGCGCGTTCGGGACGATCGAAACAATGGCTGCCACCAGACGCAATGGCCCGGTCGAAATACATCGACATCAAGCTCGAGCCTGTCCGGAATATCCGAGTTGTCGAGGGCGTCCATGAGAGTCTCGGGGCGAACCCGACCCTCTCCGTGGTCTCGGAGCGAACGCCGCTACCCTCGAGCTGGTGCGAGATCTCCTATCGCGGACACTCTGCCCGCGGATATCTGTCCCCGAAGCTTCGCATCGACACCGGCGAAGGCTGCGACGGGACTGTCCTGATCGAGCTACCGCCGTCGCGCGGCCAGTTGATCAACGCGGTACGGCGGCTGCCGGAACGGGTGACGGCGATGCGCCTTTGTCCGATCGATGGGCCTGGGCGTTTCTGGATCGAGGATTTTCGCGTGAGGCAGCTCGACGGGTCCCAGGTCCTGTTCGAGATCGTGCGGCGGGCGCTTCGACAGCTGACCGTTGATCCCGTGCGGCTGGGCGCGTGGAGCGGGATTGCGTGGCGCATATGGCGGAGCGGCAATCTCAACTCTCTCAAGATCTTCGTCGCGCGCTGGCTCGAACGGTCCGAGCTCGATTACCGTACGTGGGTCGCGTATCACGACACGTTGACCGACGAAGATCGGACGGCCATTCGGGCGCGCATCGTCGCGCTCCGGCGGCGGATTCGGTTCTCCATCGTCATCCGCGCGGTCGACACACCGGAGGAAACGCTCCGCGCGTGTCTGGATTCCGTGTTGCATCAGATCTACAGCGACTGGGACGTGTGCATCGTGGACGCTGCATCGTCGACGTCCCACGTGCGTGCAGTGCTCGAAGAATACAGCCGGCGGGACAGGCGGATCCGCGTCGCGACGCCGTCCGAAGGCAATGGGCTTGCCGTAGCGCGCAACGATGCTCTACCGCTTGCGACAGGCGAATACCTCATGCTGCTGAGTCCGGAAGGCGTGCTTTCCGAGCACGCCTGCTATCTGATTGCCGAAGCGCTCGACGAGGACCCCGATCTGGATCTCGTCTATGCGGACGAGGACGCGGTGGACCCGTCAGGAATGCGAGCGTTGCCGCGCTTCAAGGGAGACTGGGATGCGGAGCGCTTCCTGCAGCAAAACTACTTCGGACAACTCTTCGTACTCCGAGCGGCCCTGATGCGCAGGGTCGGCGGGTTTCGGCCGGGGTGCGAAGGCAGTCAGGACTACGACCTCGCCCTGCGCTGTGCGGCGGAGACCGCAGCGAAGCGTGTGGGTCACGTGCCGTTCGTGCTCCATCACGCGCGCAGTCGACCCGTCACGGCAGTATCGGGCGCAGCGGCGGTCGCGCAGGACGCCGCGTTGCGTGCCGTCGCAGACCATCTGCGGGCCACCGGAACAGGTGCAACGGTCGAGCGCGGACCGGTTTCGAGCGTGCTGCGAATCAGGTATCCGCTCCCCGAGCCGGCGCCGCGGGTTACGCTCATCATCCCTACGCGCAATGGCGCCAGAGCTGGTCAGGCAATGCGTCGACAGCATCGTCGCCAGGACGTCTTACCCCTCGTACGAGATTCTCCTCGTCGACAACGAGAGCGACGAGTCGAGCTCGACGGCCTACTTTCGCGAGCTGGAGTCGTCGGGCAAGGTTCGGCTCTTGCGTTTCGAGGGGCCCTTCAACTACGCAGCGATCAACAATTTCGCAGCGAGGCACGCGTCGGGCGACATCCTGGGGCTGCTCAACAATGACACCGAGGTGATCAACGGTGAGTGGCTCTCCGAGATGGCTTCGCACGCATCTCGCCCGGGAATCGGTGCGGTCGGCGCTAGGCTCCTGTATCCGGACGGCACCATTCAGCACGCAGGAGTCGTCATGGGACTTCACGGCACGGTCGGCCACCTGCAGCAGCGCATGGATGGGAAATCGAGAGGGTATTGCGACTCGCTCGTGGTTGCGAGGGAAGTGACGGCCGTGACGGGCGCGTGCCTGCTGGTGAGGCGAAGCGTTTACGAGGAAGTGGGCGGCCTGGACCAGGACCACCTGGCCGTCGCCTTCAACGACATCGACTTCTGCCTGAAACTTCGACGCCGGGGCTACCGGAATATCTGGACCCCGTATGCGCTGCTCTACCACCATGAGGCGGCGACGCGCGGGCCGGACGATTCGCCGGAAAAGGCAGCGCGGTTCAGCGCCGAATGGGCTCACATGAAGGCCACGTGGGGAAGTCAGCTCGAAGACGACCCCTACTACAGCCCGAATCTTTCGCTCGCGAGCGATGATTGCAGCCCGTCTTTTCCGCCACGCTGCGAAGTTCCCTGGTCGCGCCATGCGGGGCAGCAGGCGCGGGAGACCGAAGCGGCGCCTTGTCCGGTGATCAGCTCCGGCCGTACTGGTCGTTGAAGCGCACGATGTCGTCCTCGCCCAGGTAATCGCCGCTTTGCACCTCGATCATCACGAGCTCCAGGATACCGGGGTTCTCGAGGCGATGCCGGTGGCCGGGCGCGATGTAGGTGGACTCGTTGGTGTTGACGTACAGCTCCTGATCGCCATTGACCACCTTCGCCATCCCGCTCACGACCACCCAGTGCTCGCTGCGGTGATGATGCATCTGCAGCGATAACGATGCGCCCGGTTTGACGGCGATGCGCTTGATCTTGAAACGCGGTCCCGTCTCCAGCACGGTGTAGGTGCCCCAGGGCCGCGCGACCGTGCGATGCAGGCGATAGCTCTCGTGTCCGGTGGCCTTGAGTTGGGTCGCCACCTTCTTCACGTCCTGAGCACGGTTCGCGTCGGCGACCAGGACGGCATCGGCGGTCTCGATGATGATCAGATTGTCGACGCCGACGGCCGCCACCAGTCGATCTTCGCTCTTGACGAACGTGTTCCGGGAGTCGACGACCACCGCGTCACCGATGACGCGATTGTTGTTACTGTCGGCAGCGACAAGCTGACTGACCGCGGTCCAGGAGCCGATGTCGTTCCAGCCGAAGCGGCCAGGGATGACGGCGACCCGGTCCGATCTCTCCATCACGGCGTAATCGATCGAAATATCCGGCATTGCCTCGAACAGGTCCGGCTCGAAATCGATCAGGCCGGGGCTGGCACTTTGCTTTTCACGGCTGGCGGTCCAGCAGGCGGTCACGCGGTCGAGCACGTCCGGCGCGTGCTTCCTGAATTCGTCCAAAATGCGATCGGCCCTGAAGCAGAACATGCCCCCGTTCCACAGGTGCCTGCCGGACGACAGGTACTCCTGCGCCTTCTCTGCCGAGGGCTTTTCCACGAAGCGGACCACGCTTGCGCCCGCGCTTCCGGCGATGGCGGAGCCGCACTCGATGTAGCCGAAGCCGGTCTCCGGAGCGTCGGGCTGGATGCCAAAGGTAACGAGATAGCCGTTCTGTGCCAACCGTTCCGCTTCTCCGACCGCCGCCGCGAAAGCGCTCACGTCCGCAATCAGGTGATCCGCGGGCAGCACCAGCAGCAGACAATCGTCGCCGTAGCGTTCCTGTGCGAAGAGCGCCGCGAGCGCGACCGCGGGGCCGGTATTGCGACCGACGGGTTCGAGAAGGAACTGGAGGCGGCCGAGGGGGCCCAGCTTGGCCGCCGCGTACTCGTCCCGGCTCATGAAGTAGTATTCGCGGTTGGTGACGATCAGGAGTTCGCCATCCGCCGCCAGCGCCGCAGCTCGGTGATACGTCTTCTGAAGCAGCGACTGGCCATCGGGGAGCTGCATGAAGGGCTTGGGATGACCTTCGCGCGATACCGGCCACAGGCGGGTACCGGCGCCACCGGAGAGAATGACCGGGACGAGCATGTTATTGCTTCCTCACCCGTTGAATATCGGCGTCGACCATCAGTCTCACCAGCTGCTCCAAGTCCGTCTTCGCCTTCCAGCCGAGCTTCTCGCGCGCCTTCGTCGCGTCGCCCAGAAGCATCTCGACCTCGGCGGGGCGATAGAACTTGGGATCGATCACCACGAATTCCTCGTAGTTCAGGCCGACATGCGAGAAGGCGATCCTGCACATGTCTCGCACAGTGGTCGTCCGCCCGGTGGCAACGACGTAATCGTCCGCTGCCTCCTGCTGCAGCATGAGCCACATCGCCTCCACGTAATCACCGGCGAAGCCCCAGTCGCGTTTGGCGTCGATATTGCCGAGACGAAGTTCCCTCTGCTTGCCGAGCTTGATCCGTGCGACGCCGTCGGTCACCTTGCGCGTCACGAACTCGATGCCTCGCATGGGCGACTCATGGTTGAACAGGATGCCGCTCGACGCATGCAGCCCGAAGCTCTCCCGGTAGTTCACCGTGATCCAGTGGCCGTAGAGCTTGGCCACCCCATAGGGGCTCCGCGGGTAGAACGGAGTGGTCTCGTTCTGCTTTTCCGCCTGGATCAGACCGAACATCTCGCTGGTCGACGCCTGATAGAAGCGGGTGGCGGGAGAGATCTGGCGAATCGCCTCCAAAATGTGCACGACCCCGAGCGCGCCCACTTGGCCGGTGAGCACGGGCTGGTCCCAGGACGTTCCCACGAAGCTCTGAGCGCCCAGGTTGTAGACCTCGTCGGGGCCTGCCGTGCGGATCGCGCGCAGGATCGAAGAGCCATCGGTGAGATCGCCGTGGACTATCTCGATCTTGTCCGCTATACCCATCTCGCGCAGGCGCCAGAACGTATCGCTGCTGCGCCGCGCCACCAGCCCGAACACCCGATATCCTTTCTTGAGCAGAAGGTCGGCAAGGTAGCATCCATCCTGCCCGGTGATTCCAGTCACTAACGCCACTTTAGGCATTGCCTTGTCTTCCTCTCCGCAGTCGTCGATGAAACACCCTCGCGCGCCCGACCCATGCGAGTCCTTCGGCCGCGACCGGCTGACCGGCGATTATACAATTGCACCCGGTCTATGGTGCAGCGCAAAATCCCGTGCGCCGCGGTCGTTCCCCGTAGCCTACGCGAGTTGGGAAGGATGGTGAAACCGGCGAGCAACAGTGTCCTCGTGATCGGGGCGGCGAGCCAGATCGGATACCACCTGTTGCCTCGCCTCGCCGAAGCCGGATGGCGGGTCGCGGCCGTTTCCCGGTTCCCCGCGCCGAGCGATCCCCGCGCGGCGAGCTGGTATCGGCTCGACCTCGCGGACGCCTCCGCGCTCCCGGCTTCGGGTCTCCGACCGGCCAGCGTCGTCAGCCTTGCACCGATCGGCATCGTGCCGCCCTTGATCAACGCGCTGGCTGACCTCGGAACGACGCGCATCGTCGCGTTCAGCTCCACCAGTCGATTCACGAAAGCAAGCTCGGCGGACCCAGGCGAGCGGGCGCTTGCCGAGAACTTCGCCCGCTCGGAGGAGGCGCTCGCCTCACGGTGCGAGCGACACGGCATCCGCTGGAGCGTGTTCCGGCCGACCCTCGTCTACAGTCCCGGCCTCGACCGGAACGTCTCGGAGATCGCTCGCTTCATCGAGCGCGTCGGGTTCTTTCCCATCCTCGGGGCGGGCAGCGGGAAGCGGCAACCGGTACATGCCGCGGATCTCGCCGCAGCCTGTGTCGCCGCGCTCGACGAGGGCAAGGCCCTCGACCGTGCGTACGATCTATCCGGGGGCGAGACCCTGACCTATCGCGAAATGGTGGAGCGGATCTTCCAAGGGCTCGGCCGCGTACCGCGCATCGTCCGCGTGCCGCCCATACTGTTCAAGACGGCGGTGAGCGCCGCGCGTGTCGTGCCGCGGTTTCGCAAGCTGTCGACGGAGCTCGTGACACGGATGAACGTGGACATGTGTTTCGATCACGTCGCGGCGACCCGGGATTTCGGGTTCTGCCCGCGCAAGTTCGAGTTCCGGTTCGAGGGCGACTCGAGGGAAGGGGGAATCTCCGCCTTCGCTCGCTAGTCAGTGCACCGCGCCGACCTGTGATTGTCCGCGCCCGATCGCCACGTATTCGAACCCTTCCTGCATCAGCTGCTTCGGGTCGTACAGGTTACGCCCGTCGAAGATGACCGGGCGCTTCATGAAACGTCTCATGGCGGCGAAGTCCGGATAGCGGAACGGCTTCCATTCGGTCACCAACACCAACGCGTCGACACCCTTGATCGCGTCGTACTGGTTGTCGGAGAGCGCGAGGGACCCGTCCGTGAACCAGGCCGAGGGCAGGACGGCCCGTGCCGCGTCCATCGCTACCGGGTCGTAGGCCTGAATCCGCGCGCCCGCTGCAATTGCGGCCTGCAGGAACACCACCGCGGGCGCCTCGCGCATGTCGTCCGTTCCCGGCTTGAAGGCGAGCCCCCACAGACCCAGGTTCACACCGCGCAAATCCGGCGTGAAGCGTGCTGCCACCTTCTCGAACAATCGCTGCTTCTGGCTTTCGTTGCGCCGCTCGACGGCCTGCAGCAACTGCGCTTCAAAGCCGTTCGTTGCGGCGGCATGGATGAGTGCCTTAACGTCCTTCGGAAAGCACGAACCGCCATAACCGGCTCCGGGGTAGATGAACGAGTAGCCGATGCGGGCATCGGAACCGATGCCAAGACGGACATTCTCGACGTCGACGCCGAGGCGCTCACACAGATTGGCGATTTCGTTCATGTACGAGATCTTGGTCGCGAGCATGGCGTTCGCGGCGTACTTCGTCATCTCGGCGTCGCGCACCCCCATGAACAGGATGCGCTCGTGATTGCGCATGAAGGGGTAATAGAGCGAGCGCATGGTCTCTGCCGCGCGCTCACTTTCCACACCGACCACGACCCGGTCCGGCCGCATGAAGTCCTTGACCGCGTCGCCTTCCTTGAGGAATTCGGGATTGCTCACGACATCGAACTCGATCTCCACAGCCCGCCTTGCCAGCTCATCGTGCACGGCGGCTCGCACTCTGTCGGCCGTGCCGACGGGGACGGTCGACTTGTCCACGATGAGACAGTATTGGTCCATGTGGCGGCCGATTTCGCGTGCCACGGCCAGGACGTGCTGCAGATCGGCGGAGCCGTCCTCCTGGGGCGGCGTCCCGACTGCGATGAAAAATACGTTACCCTCGTTCATGGCGTCCGGGAGCGAGGTGGTGAACTGCAGCCGTCCCTCCCTCGCGTTGGTATTGACGATGCTCTCGAGCCCGGGCTCGTAGATCGGGATCCGACCGGCCTTCAACGCGGCGATCTTCGATTCGTCCTTGTCGACGCAGATGACGCGGTTTCCCATTTCGGCGAAGCAGGCGCCGGTGACAAGACCGACGTATCCGGTCCCGATGACACAAAGATTCATTGCGGATTACTCCCCTGACTTCGAATTCTGGAGTGGGTTGGCAGTACGACGGACTGAGCGGATTCTAGCAGCCGCATGCAGCGCACCGTTCGATACAGCCGGGCGGCGGCCGAAAAAACGGATCACGCGTGGGCTGCGAGGGCGTCTTCTCCGCACACCGGGCAGCCGACATCCTTCCGCAGCCGCACCGAACGCCATTCCATGGCGAGCACGTCGAGCAGCAGGAGTCTTCCGTTCAGGGATTCGCCGACGCCCGCGGCGAGCTTCAAGACCTCGGCGGCCTGCGTCGTGCCGATCATCCCGACCAGTGGCGCGAAGACGCCCATGACCGCGCACCGCGTCTCCTCGACCTCGGTGCCCTCCGGAAACAGGCAGCTGTAGCAGGGACTGGCCGGGTCACGCAGGTCGAACACGCTGACCTGACCGTCGAAGCGCACGCCGGCACCCGACACGAGCGGACGGCGGTGCTTCACGCATGCGCGGTTGATCGCGTGGCGGGTGGGAAAATTGTCGGAGCAATCGACCACGATGTCGGCATCGGCTACCAGAGGATCGAGGCGGTCGGCACCAATGCGCTCCGGCATCCCGACGACGCGCACCTCGGGATTGAGCGCCGCAATTGCGTCCGCGGCGGCTTCCACCTTCGGCCGTCCGATATCCCCGCTGCGAAAGATGATCTGCCGCTGGAGATTGGTGAGATCGACTCGGTCGCCGTCGCAGAGCGTCATCGTTCCAACCCCGGCCGACGCCAGGTAAATCGACAGCGGCGCCCCCAATCCGCCCACCCCGACCACGAGCACGTGGGTGCGACGGATGCGCTCCTGCCCCTCGAATCCGACTTCGGGCAGCAGGATATGGCGGCTGTAGCGGGTGAGCTGATCGTCGTTCATTGCGATGCCGGAAAGCGAGACCGAAAAGACTGCGGCCCGTCGAAGCGGGCCGCAACGAAATCGACGAGCCTCGGCTGGTTCGCTGGTTCAGGTGCCCTGCTGCTTTTGCAGGACCTGAAGGCCCTTCAGGAGGTTCAAGGCCTGATTGAGCTGGTAGTCGTCTTTGGAGCCGAACTCCTTCGGTGGACCCTGATCGCCCTTTTCCTTGTCCTCGTCCTTCTTGGGCTTTGCATCGGGCTTAGATTCCGGCTTGCTCTCGGGCTTCGCCTGCGAGGGCGCCGCTTTCGGGTCCGCGTCCTTCTCCTTGTCGTTCGAAAGATGTCGCTCCAGATCGGCTTCCCGCAGCCTGAGCGACGTCTCCGCCGCAGCCGGATCTTCCGCCACGATGTCCGGCGTGATCCCTTTCGCCTGGATCGAGCGTCCGCTCGGGGTGTAATAGCGCGCAGTGGTGAGCTTGATCGCCGTGTTGTTGCCCAGCGGCAGGATGGTTTGTACCGACCCCTTGCCGAATGTCTGGGTGCCGAGAACGATCGCCCGCTTGTGATCCTGGAGCGCGCCGGCGACGATCTCGGACGCCGAGGCCGAGCCGCCGTTGACCAGCACCACCATCGGCACCGTCTTCACTTCCGGCGGCAGCTTCTTCACGTAGTCGTCCCGCAGGCTGCCGCGCAGGTAATTCTCCGGACTGGCGGTGAGTTTCATCTTCGAGTCTTCGGTGCGCCCATCGGTGTACACCACCAGCGCATTCTGCGGCAGGAACATCGCCGAAACGGCCACCGCCCCGTTCAGCAGACCGCCCGGATCGTTGCGCAGGTCGAGCACGATGCCGCGCAGCGGGCCGTTGTTTTCCTTGATGATCTTCTCGACCGCCTTGGCGAGGTTCTCGGCGGTGTGCTCCTGGAACTGGGTCACGCGGAAAAAGCCGAAGCCGGGCTCGACCAGTTTCGCTTTGACGCTCTGGATCTTGATGACCGCGCGGTTCAAGGTGAAGGTGAGCGGCTTGGTTTCGCCCTTGCGCACGACGGTCAGCGTGATCGGCGTATTGGGCTTGCCGCGCATGCGCTTCACGGCGTCATTCAGCGACATGCCCTTCACCGACGACTCGTCGAGCTTGATGATGAGGTCACCGGACTTGATACCCGCGATGTAGGCCGGCGTGTCTTCAATCGGGCTGATCACCTTGACGAAGCCGTCTTCCATGCCGACCTCGATGCCGAGCCCCCCGAACTCGCCCTGGGTGCCGACCTGGAGCTCCTTGAAGGCCTCGGCGTCGAGGTACGAGGAGTGCGGGTCGAGGCCCGACAGCATGCCGTTGATGGCTTCGTTGATAAGCTTCTTGTCCTCGACCGGTTCGACGTAGTCGCTCTTGACGCGGCCGAAGACCTCGGTGAAGGCACGCAATTCCTCCACCGGAAGCGGCCCGGGATTGTCCCGCTGTGCGACGGCCGATAGGTTGAGGCTGATCATGATCCCGAGCACGGCCCCGAGTAGGATCAACCCAGCTTGCTGCCGCTTGCTTTTCATGTGTGTTCTGCTCCTGCCGCGTTGCTCACTTGCTGAGGTGGACCTCGGTCGAGGACATGCAAGATCAGACCCCGAAAAGAGAATCTCGAAGTATAAACCCGAACGAGCTGCCTTAACCGGCAGAGATCGTGGACTTCCGAAGCGCCTCGCGAGTTCCCCCAAAGGAGGGGAGGCGACGCTGACGTTGAGCGGGCTGAGAGGTGAAGGCGAAGAAAAGTTGGGGGTCGCCGCTGCGCGACGAAAGGCGCAGTCGCCCGGCGGCCGTGCCAAGCGACTGCGCAGCGGCGGCCTTCCTAGCCGGCCTTACCCTGATTGGCAACCGCCTTCGCGGCACGCTCGATTTCGTCCTGGTCGCCCAGATAGTAGTGGCGAATGGGCTTCAACTCGGCATCGAGCTCGTAGACCAGCGGCACCCCGGTGGGGATGTTGAGGCCGACGATCTCCGCGTCGGAGATGCCGTCCAGGTACTTGACCAGCGCGCGCAGCGAATTGCCGTGTGCGGCGATGACGAGCCGTTCGCCCCGCTTCACGGCCGGCGCCAGAACCTCCATCCACAGCGGCAGGAAGCGCGCGACCGTGTCCTTGAGGCTCTCCGTCAAGGGCAGCTCGGTCTCCGACAGACCCCGATACCGCGGCTCGAGGCCCGGGAAGCGCGGATCGTCGCGGGTGAGCGCGGGCGGCGGAATGTCGTAGCTGCGCCGCCAGACCATGACCTGCTGTTCGCCGAACTTGGCGGCGGTCTCGGCCTTGTTCAGGCCCTGGAGCGCGCCGTAGTGCCGTTCGTTCAGGCGCCACATGTTCTCGACGGGGATCCACATGAGATCCATTTCCTCGAGCACGAGCCAGAGTGTGCGGATCGCCCGCTTCAGCACGGAGGTGTAAGCGCGGTCGAAGACGAAGCCCTGTTCCTTGAGCAGCCGGCCGGCACGCTTCGCCTCGGCAGTGCCCTTTTCGGACAGACCGACGTCGGTCCAGCCCGTGAAGCGGTTTTCCTGGTTCCACGTGCTCTCGCCGTGGCGGAGAAGAACGACTTTGTACATGGGCACGCTCCCTTTTCGTGGGTGAGGCTAATCCGCAAGGTCTCTGCGGTGACGAGTATCCTGAATTATCGCGGAAACGCTTGATGCACCGCAACCTGTCGGCCCTGTTGGCCGCGATGGTATGTCGATGCGGCAACCCGGCGTTTCCGGGGCGCGCTCGGGTGCCCGAAGGGCTTGCACAAGCATATTGCATTAGTATATGCTTAATTACCTATGAGTGCCGCCTCGTCCGTGAAGCCGAAATCCACCGCGATCACCCATGAGCTCATCGACAAGGACGAGCACATCGAGCAGGCCGCGCGCGCCATGAAAGCCATGTCTCACCCGCTTCGACTCAAGATCCTGTGCGTACTCGGAGATCGGGAAGCCAGCGTCCAGGAGATCGTCGACTTCGTCGGCACCACCCAGAGCAACATTTCCCAGCATCTCGCCATCCTGCGGGACAAGGGTGTGCTGCGCACCCGCAAGGACGCGAACCGGGTCTATTACCGGGTCGGCGACGCCCGCACGCTGAAGCTGATCGGGATGATGCGGGACGTCTTCTGCGGCTTCGCTCCGTAGACTCTTCAAGCCCTCGACCGAGCACGGCCCCCAGCGATGCAGCGCGACAGCAAACCGAGCCTTTGTATATTAGAACATATTAATATTATTGGTGGGCTCGTGCGCTCCGCGAACGCGGCAGCCCTCGTTTCCGCCATGCTTCTTGCCGCAACCGCCGCCGTCGCGGCCGCGAACGAAACGTTGGCGACCTCCACCGCGGCCACCCGTGAGGTCGACGAGATCTACGTGGCAGATGGGGTCGTCGAGGCGGTTCGCCAGTCGACGGTTTCAGCACAGATAGCCGGTCGTGTCGTCGCCGTGAATTTCGACGTCGGGGACTACGTGAAGCAGGGCGCGGTCATCGTTCGAATCGACCCGCGCCAGGTCACGCAAGCGGCGGCCGAGAGTCAGGCACAGGTGGCGCAGGCACGCGCGCGGTTCGAGGACGCCAAGGCGAGCTACGAGCGGACCAAGCAGCTGTTCCAGCAAAAGTTCGTGAGCCAGGCCGCCCTCGACAAGGCCAAGGCCGAGTTCGAGGCCGCACAGGCCCAACTCCAGGCGACGCGCGCGGGCCTCGGGGTGGCCGAGACTACGCGCGAATTCGCGACACGTGGTCGCTCCGTACAGCGGTGTTGTCTCGGCTCGACTGGTGGAACTGGGCGAGATGGCGAGCCCTGGCACGCCGCTCATGGCGGGCTTCGATCCGCGGGAGATGCGGGTCGTCGCGAACATTCCGCAATACAAGGTCGCGGCGGTGCGCGCCGCCAAATCGGCCACGGTGGAAGTCCCCGCCGCGAATCGTCGCATCCGGGCGGCCGAGGTCACCGTGCTGCCGGCGGCCGACCCGAAGTCCCTTACCACCAAGGTTCGACTCGAGTTGCCCGGCGAGCAGCGCGACTTGTCGCCGGGCATGTTCGCGCGTGCCCGCTTCGTGATCGGGCGCGCGTCGAAGCTGGTGGTGCCGGCGCAAGCAATACTGCGTCGCAGTGAAGTGACGGCGGTTTACGTGGTGGATGACGAGGGCAAGCCGCACCTGCGCCAAGTTCGGACCGGGGAGGAGGCAGGGGGCGACTGGATCGAGATCCTGGCAGGCGTGAACCCCGGGGAAAAGGTCGCGCTCGACCCCGTCAAGGCCGGTATCGCGCGGCAGTAAGAGATGGGAATTTCCGGGCGCGTCGCGCGCTTCTTCCTCCACTCGCAGCTCACCCCGCTGGTCGCCCTGGTGGCGTTTCTGCTCGGCGTTTTCGCGGTGGTCGTCACGCCCCGCGAGGAGGAGCCGCAGATCAACGTCACCATGGCGAACGTCTTCATCCCGTTTCCCGGGGCATCCGCGAAGGATGTCGAAGCGCTGGTTGCGACACCGGCCGAGCAGGTGCTGTCGCAGATCTCGGGGATCGAGCATGTGTACTCGGTGTCCCGCCCGGGAATGGCAATCCTGACGGTGCAGTACGAGGTCGGCGAAGACCGGACCCAGGCCCTGGTGCGACTCTACGACACGATCATGTCGAACCGGGACTGGGTCTCGCCGCAGCTCGGGGTCGGCGAACCGATCATCAAGCCGACCGGCATCGACGACGTTCCCATCCTCACCCTGACCCTCTGGACCGCCGACCCGGGTCGCGGTGCCTTCGACCTCGAGCGCGTGGCGCATTCCCTGGAAGCGGACCTGAAGCGGATTGCCGGGACGCGCGAAGTCTTCACCATCGGCGGACCGTCCCACGTCGTGCGCGTGATCATGGACCCGGAGCGCCTGGCGGCGTATCAGCTCACCGCCCACGACATCCGCAACGCGCTGCAACTCGCCAATGCGTCGCAACCTTCCGGCAGCCTCGTGGCCGGCAACACCGAGCTCATTGTCCAGACCGGCACGTTCCTCTCCTCGAGCCGCGACGTGAAGGAGCTCGTGGTCGGGGTGCGCGACGGCCGACCGATCTTCATCACCGACGTCGCGCGCGTGGACGATGGTCCCGACCAGCCGGAGCGCTATGTCTGGTTCGGAGCCGGACCGGCCGGGGCCGACAAAGGCCTGACGGCGTCCGGAGAGCACCCGGCCGTGACGCTCGCGGTGTCCAAGAAGCCGGGCGAGAACGCGGTCGACGTGGCGAATGCAGTGATTCGGGCGATCGACCAGCTCAAGGGGTCGGTCATTCCGGAAGGGGTCGAGGTCACGATCACGCGCAACTACGGCGAGACCGCGAACGACAAGGCGATGAAGCTCATCCAGAAGCTCATCTTCGCGACCCTTTCGGTCGTCGCGCTGGTCTGGCTCACCCTCGGGCGGCGCGAAGCCTTGATCGTCGGCGTGGCGGTGATGCTCACCCTGGCCGCCACGCTCTTCGCCTCGTGGGCGTGGGGCTTCACCCTGAACCGCGTGTCGCTCTTCGCGCTCATCTTCTCGATCGGCATTCTGGTCGACGACGCGATCGTGGTGGTGGAGAACATCCATCGCCGCAGCCAGCTCGACTCGGGCACCCTCGCGGAGATCATTCCGGGCGCTGTGGACGAGGTCGGCGGCCCCACCATTCTGGCAACGCTGACGGTCATCGCGGCGCTGTTGCCGATGGCCTTCGTGAGCGGGCTGATGGGCCCGTACATGAGCCCGATCCCGATCAACGCGAGCATCGGCATGCTGATCTCGCTCGCCATCGCATTCATCGTCACGCCGTGGCTCGCGGCGCGTCTGCTCAAGCACGCGCCTCCGTCGGCGGAGGCGGCGGGCGGCGAAAAGTTGCACGCACTGTTCACCCGCATTCTCGAACCGTTTCTCGAGGGCAAGCGGGGCGCGCGCAACCGCATGAAGCTCTGGATCGTGATCGTCGCCTTGATCCTGGGCTCGATCTCGCTCGCGGCATTCAAGCTCGTCGTGATGAAGATGCTGCCCTTCGACAACAAGTCCGAGTTCCAGGTCGTGGTCGACATGCCGGTCGGGACACCGCTCGAGCAGACGGCGCGCGTGCTGCGGGACATTGGCGACTATCTTGCCACCGTGCCCGAGGTGACCGATTACCAGGCCTACGCGGGCACTGCGGCGCCGATCAACTTCAACGGGCTCGTGCGCCAGTACTACCTCCGGAGCGGCCCGGCGGTCGGGGACATCCAGGTCAACCTCGTGGACAAGCACGCGCGCAGCCGCAAGAGCCACGAGATCGCAGCCAGCGTGCGCGAGCCGATCGAGAAGATTGCGCATCCGCTCGGCGCCACGGTGAAGGTGGTCGAGGTGCCCGCCGGGGCCGCCGGTGATGGCCCCGATCGTTGCGGAAATCTACGGACCGAACTACGCGAGTCAGATGAGCGTTGCGAAGCGGGTGCGGGACGTGTTCGCGAAGACCGCGGACGTGGTCGGCGTCGACGACAGCGTGGAAGAGGACGGGCAGCGGTACGTACTGCGCGTGCTCCAGGCCAAGGCCGCGCAGCGCGGCGTCTCGCAGAAGGACGTGGTCGAGGTGGTGCGCATGGGGCTCTCGGGCGAAAACGTGACGCCCATCCACAGCGGGTCGGCGAAATACGAGATTCCGGTGCGTGTGACGCTCGCCCCCGAGCGGCAGGGCAGCCTCGACGCGCTGCTCAAGCTCGACGTCCGTGCGCAGGACGGGACCCTGGTGCCGCTTTCCGAACTGGTGCAGGTCGAGGAAACCATCCGCGAGAAGACGATCTACCACAAGGACCTGTTGCCGGTGGTGTTCGTCGAGGGCGATATGGCGGGCAAGCTCGACAGCCCGCTCTACGGCATGTTCGACATTCGCGGGGAGGTCGCGGGCATGCCGCTGCCCGAGGGCGGAACCCTCGTCGATTATTTCATTCGCCAGCCGCCCGACCCATACGCCAGTTTCGCGTTGAAGTGGGACGGCGAATGGCAGGTAACCTACGAGACCTTCCGGGACATGGGCATCGCCTACGCGGTCGGTCTGATCCTGATCTACCTGCTGATCGTCGCCCAGTTCGGCTCGTATGTCGTGCCGCTCATCATCATGGCGCCGATCCCGCTCACGATCATCGGCGTCATGCCGGGCCACGCGCTGTTGCAAGCGCAGTTCACGGCGACCTCGATGATCGGCATGATCGCGCTCGCCGGGATCATCGTGCGCAACTCGATCCTGCTGGTGGACTTCATCAACCTCCAGGTGCACGAGGGCGTGCCCTTCGAACAGGCAGTCATCAATGCCGGAGCGACGCGGGCCAAGCCGATCGTGCTGACCGGGCTCGCTGCCATGATCGGGGCGCTCTTCATCCTGGACGATCCGATCTTCAACGGGCTCGCGATCTCGCTCATCTTCGGCATCTTCGTGTCCACCGTGCTCACGCTCGTCGTGATCCCGGTGCTCTACTACGCCGCGCGACACCGCGGACACGAGGCGAACGTCGTCTCGACGTCACCTCATTTTCGTTAGACTACCCAAGGAGCCTTGCCCATGACCACCGACCGCATGATCCGCATCTTCGCCGGCGCTTTCGTGCTCTTGTCCCTCGCCCTCGGTGTCGAGGGCAGTCCGCTCTTCCACAGCGCGAACTGGCTCTGGTTCACCGCCTTCGTCGGCGCCAATCTCTTTCAGAGCGGCTTCACCCGCTTCTGCCCGCTGGAGATCGTCCTGAAGAAGCTCGGCGTGCGGCAAGTCGCCGCTTGACGCCGCCCCGCGGCACCGGCGTTCCGGCCGCGGCCCACCTCGCCCTGGCGTGCGCCGGGGCAATGTGGATCGTGCCTTTTCTGCACCCTCTGCACTTCTACCCGATACCGACCTTTCACGGAGAGCTCGCGGCCGCGATGCTCGGTCTCGCGGCGCTGAGCCTGTGGCTTCCCGGACGTGGGTCCGGGCCGGCGACGCTGCCTGCGACAGCGGTCCTGCCTCTCTTTCTCGCCGCTGTTGATCGGTCTTCAGATCGCTCTGGGGCGACTCGCGAATCCGGTGGACGGGATCGTCGGCGCGCTCTTCCTCGGCTGGGCAGCCGCGCTGACGTGGCTGGCGGCGGAGCTTCGGGACCGTTACGGATTGGAGCGCGTGGTGATGGTCTTTGCCTGGTGCGCGCTGGCGGGCGCGCTGGCCTCCACGGCCATCGGCCTCTTCCAGCAGTACGCCCCCGAGGCGATCGGCCGGATCGCCATGCGCCGCATGACACCTGCGATCTACGCGAACCTCGGTCAGCCGAATCACCTGGCGCATCAGCTTGCCTTGGGACTGGCCTCGCTCGTGTACTTGTCCGCGACGCGACGGCTTTCCGTGGCCGGGGGTGTCGTCCTCGCGATGCCGATGCTGTTCGTGGCGGCGTTGACCCAGTCGCGCAGCCCGTGGCTCTATTTCGCCGCGTTTGCGATCCTGGCCGGCTTCCACCGCAGGTCGCTCGACCCCACTGCCGGGCGTCGCCTTCTGGTCGGGTCGCTCTTGCTCGTGCCGGGCATCGGCGCGGCACAGTTGGCGGCACAGCTGCCGTTCCTGCAGCCCGCCTCGTACACGATGCTGCCGATCGATCGCCTGTTCGAAGTGGCGTCCGGTTGGTCGCCACGCGTCGCGGTGTGGAAGGAAGCTTGGGCAATGTTCGCCTCGTCGCCGCTCCTGGGGGTCGGGTTCGGGCAGTTCGCGTGGCGTCATTTTCTGCAGGTATCCGCCGCGGCCGGGTCCGTGGCGCCCGGCCTGTACGACCACGCCCATAACCTGTTCCTGCAGCTCCTTGCCGAACTCGGTGTGTTCGCCGGCGCTGCGGCGCTGCTCGCGGTCGGCGCGTGGATCGCGGGCGTACTGCGCGAGGCCGCATCGCCGGAACGCTGGTGGGTGCTCGCCGTCGCCGCCGTGGCCGGCATTCACAGCATGTTAGAATATCCGTTCTGGTACGCGTATTTCCTCGGCGCGGTAGCCCTCCTCGCAGGCTTGGCCGATCGGCACCGACTGAAGTTTTCACGAGCTGTCTCCCCGCACTTTGCATTCGCGCCCATCGTCGTCGTCGGGTGGTCAGTCGCTTTCTGGCTGTATTTCGATTACTCCCGGATTGAAGGGCTGAGCGTCAACGTCTTCACGACCGGGTCGGGTGGCGACCGCATGGTTCGGGTACGGGAAACATTCAAAGAGGTCGAGGGGCGTTCGCTGCTGCAGCCCTATGTCGATCTCGGCTTGGCGAACGCGGAGGCACTCGGTCGGGAACGGCTACCGGAAAAGCTCGCGCGGAATTCGCGGGTGCTGCGTTTCGCGCCGACGCGGGAGGTTGCGTATCGGCAGGCGGTGCTGCTTGCCCTGGACGGGCAGGCGGATGCGGCACAAGCCCAGCTCGCCCGCAGTGCCACCTACTATCCCGGATTCCTTGCGACCTTCGCGCGCGTGCTGAAGGAACTGGAGGGAACCGACCCTGCGGCAATCGGTCCGTTGCTGCGCTACGCGGAGGAAAGACTGAATGAGCCCCGATATCATGCAGTTCGTGCAGACTAACATCTGGTTGATCGTGATCGCCGTGGTGAGCGGCGGCATGCTGCTGTGGCCCATGATTCGTCAGACGATGCAGGGCGGCGGCGAGGTCGGCACGCTGGAGGCGACACAGCTCATCAATCGCCGGGATGCGGTGATTCTCGACGTGCGCGAGCCGGGCGAGTATGCCGCCGGTCACCTTCCGAATGCGAAGCACATTCCCCTCGCCCAGCTCGCATCCCGCATGAAGGAGCTCGAAAAGTTCAAGGAGCGGCCGATCGTGATCACCTGTGCGAGCGGCAATCGGTCCGGCTCTGCGGTAAGCCTACTCAAGAAGAACGGCTTCAAGGAGGCGGTCAACCTGAAGGGCGGCATCGGCGCGTGGCAGCAGGCGAGTCTGCCGCTCGAGAAGAAGTGAATGCGCGAAGTTTCCATGTATGCCACCGGCGTGTGCCCGTACTGCGTGATGGCCGAACGCCTGCTGCGATCGAAAGGCGTAACCGAGATCCGCAAGATCCGCGTCGACCTCGACCCCGAGCGGCGGATCGAGATGACCGAGCGCACCGGGCGTCGCACCGTGCCGCAGATCTACATCGGCGATCATCATGTCGGCGGCTTCGACGAGCTCTCCGCGCTCGAACGTGCAGGTCGTCTGGAACCGCTGCTCGCAGGAGCCTCGGGATAGGATGAGGGGAGCCCACATCGGTTATCATCCGCAATTTGACCGAGGTGCCGCATGAGCGAGCCAGCGCAGGATCAACCCGTCTTCTCGATCGAGAAGCTCTACGTCAAGGATCTGTCCCTCGAGATTCCGAATGCCCCGCAGATCTTTCTCGAGCGCGATGCGCCGCAGGTCGACGTGCAGCTGCAGACGCAGGGCAAGAGCGTGCAGGAAGGTGTCTACGACGTGGTGCTGTCGATCACGGTGACGGCAAAGCTCGGCGAGCGCACCGTGTTCCTGGTGGAGGTGGCGCAGGCGGGAATCTTCCAGATCCGCAACGTGCCCGAGGGTGACCTGGAACCCATACTCGGCATCGCCTGCCCGAACATCCTGTTTCCCTATGCGCGCGAGGTCGTGTCGGACGCGGTCACACGCGCCGGTTTCCCGCCGGTGGTGCTGAATCCGATGAATTTCGAGGCGCTCTACCAGCAGCGCCTGCAGCAGCAGGCCACCGAGGCCGCCGGCCCCGTCACCACGCACTGAGGTCCGATGGCGGCGACGACGTTCCGCGCGTTTGCCGCCCTCGCGACGCTGCTCGCGGGCGCGGCGACGGCGGCGGATTTCCGCTCCGTGGGCGAGGCCCCGGCAGTCGGTGTCGACGCCCCCTCGCTCCGCGGCAAGAAGACGTACGTGTACAGCCCCGGTTACCCGCTGGAGGTGATCATCAACCTCGACGGCTGGACCAAGGTGCGCGATGCATCCGGTGATTTCGCCTGGCTCGAGGAAAAGGCGTTCGGTGAACGCCGCACCGTCCTCGTCAAGGCCGCGGTGGCGGAGGTGAGGCAAGCGCCGGAGGACAGCGCACCCATCGTGTTTCTGGCGGAGCAGAACGTTCTCCTGGAATGGCTCGGACCGTCGGTTCCGGGCTGGGCCCGCGTGCGGCTGCGCGACGGCCAGAGCGGTTTCGTCAAGATCCTGCAGTTGTGGGGCGCATGAGGATCGCGGTCCTCGGCGCCGGGGCGTGGGGCACCGCACTCGCCCTGAGCCTCGCCGCGCGTCACACGATTGCTCTCTGGGTCTGGGATGAGGCAGAGCTCGCGGCGATGCGAAGCACGCGAGAGAATGCGCGCTTCCTGCGGGGCTTTCCGCTCCCCGACGCGATCGCGCTGACGGGTGATCTCGACGCCGCGCTGTCCGCTGCCGACCTGGCGCTCGTCGTGGTCCCCACTGCGGCTCTGCGCGCCACCTTCCGGCGCATTGCGGCCTCGGGGCGTGCGTTGCCCGTCGTCTGGGCGAGCAAGGGCTTCGAGGCCGACGGCGCGCGGCTGCCGCACCAGATCGCGGACGAGGAGCTCGCGCCTGACATACCGCGCGGGGTGCTCTCCGGGCCGAGCTTTGCGCTCGAGGTCGCGCGCGGTCTGCCGACGGCGATCGCTCTGGCGGCGACCGACGCTGCGTTCGCCGTCGACACGGCCCGCGAGCTGCACAGCCCGCGTCTTCGCATCTACTCGACGGACGACCTGGTCGGCGCCGAGGTGGGCGGTGCGGTTAAGAACGTCATCGCCATCGCGGCCGGCGTCGCGGACGGTCTCGCGTTCGGGCACAACGCCCGCGCGGCGCTCATTACGCGCGGACTGGCAGAGATCACGCGGCTCGGCGTTCAGCTCGGCGGGCGGATCGAAACCTTCATGGGCCTCGCCGGCGCGGGCGATCTAATCCTCACTTGTACCGGCGATCTCTCCCGCAATCGTCGCGTCGGGCTCATGCTGGCGGCTGACCGCCCGCTGGACGCGATTCTCGAGGAAATCGGTCACGTCGCCGAAGGGGTCTACACGGCGCGCTCCGTCCAGCAGCTCGCGAGGCAGCACGGGATCGAGATGCCGATCACCGAGGCCGTGTGCCGCCTGCTCTTCGAGGGATGCGCCGCCGCGGCCGTGGTCGAAGAACTCCTGAGCCGCGAGCCGAAGGCGGAACACTCGGCCTGATCGACCGGCTGCGCCTTCGGCGAAGCGCTCCTGCAACACCCTTCCTGAATCACGCCAAGGTCACGGGGCGGCAGCACGAGTGATCTGCGGGCTGTCCGGCTGTCGGCGACCGCCGGTCGATCGAAGAACTGGCGTAGAAGCTGCTCCCTCGGGCGCGCACGTTCCACTCTGTGCCGGAAGCGCATGCACCCGCAACGGAGCGCACAGCGATACGGCTTAACCACTTCAGGACTCGATCGACATGAACAACGCGAGCAACCTGAAAACCATCACGCTGCTTCTGGCCGATCGCCACGCCGGCGGCGGCGATTGCCGAATCCAACTTCGCAGACGGGCGCGGGCGCGCTGACGGCGACCGCCAAGATCGACTTCCAGATCACGATTCCGAAGATCCTGTTCCTTCAGGTGGGCACGGGCGCGCTCTATGCCAACAACACCACCGTGAACCTGATCGACTTCACCGTACCGGCCGCCAGCGTCGGCGACACCACGCCCGATCGCGGCAACTGCCGCGTCGGCGATCTCGGCAACGGTGCGGTCACCGCCATCATTCGCGGCAACAACGGGACGGTCACCCTCAACGCGACCGCGATCGGGGCCCTCGGCAACGGCGCGGGCGACACGATCAACTACTCGGAGATCGTGACGACGCCCACCACGCTCACCACCGCGACCGTCCTCGCTGCGCCCACGCTTGCCAACGGCGCGAGCGGAAACGTCACCATCAACCCGGCACCCGCGAAGGTCGTCAACCGCGACGCCCGGTGGACCTACACCTACGCCAACAGCGCGATCGCTGCGCCGGGCACTTACGGTGGCGTGAACGTCAACAACGGGCGTGTCACGTACACCGCCGCCATGCCGTAAGCGAGCCAGAACGAAACCCAGGCGCACGCACGCAGGCGCCGGGTCGGATTTGCCCAGCTCCGGAGAGCAACATCGTGCGGCTCGACCGCGAACTCCCACGAACGCGACCATCGCCGCGGCGCTCTGTGCGCTGCGGCGCTCGCGACCGCAGCACTGCCCGCCGGCGCGTTCACCGCCAACATCACCGCTGCGAGCCCGAGAGCGCATCTACCTGCAGGTCGGCGTCGGGACGTTCACGGGCGGGAACTACGGCAGTAACCCGCGCGGAACGCCGGCAGCCAACGCGACGGTCAACACCGTTTCGGTCACGGTTCCCGACGAACGCCATAGGAAGCGGCGTCGCGCAGACGATGACCACCAACAGCACGGCGTCGAACAGCTTCTACGACGGCTACGCATTCTGCAACGCCCCGGGCCAGCTCTACATCGGCGGCTTCTACCGGAAGCACCACGAATACCGGGGCGGCTACGCTAACGGCCGCATCTCGCCGGCCAACCTGGTGAGCGCGGCGGGCGACACGATTCCGTTCACGCAGATCCGCTGGACGAGCAGCGGCAACGGCGATACCGGTGCACAGCCATTTCCCGCCGGGAACGTTCGTGCGGCGGCACGCAAACGATTGGCACATCAACCGCAACCAGTGGGCCGAGAGCTGCCACACGTTTTCCTACGCCAACAGTAACTTCGTGGCGGCCGGCACCTACACGGGGCGTGTCACCTACACGCTGAGCGCGCCGTGATGCTGCGCGCGCTCTCGGCGTGCTCGCCTGGCATGGCGGTCGCCGCGGGGATCGCGGTCGATGCGGTCGAGGCGGCGACCTACCGCGTCGACGACGGTGCATCGACGCCGCTCGAGTCCGACGCGGTACTGCGCTGGCGCGAGCGGGTGCCGTCGAAATCGAACGACAACACGATCGAGGGCGCAGTGGCGGTGGCGTTGCGGCTAATCGTCGCGCAGTGGATGAACCGCACCGCGCGGCTGTTCCTGGTGCTGCCCGAGCGCGGGACGGCGTCCCGTCAAGCGTGACGTGGCTGACGCAAGGACGACTGCTGCCGGGAACGATCGCGCCAGGCAACCGGGTGCTCGTGCATGCGGGCCCGATTACGTCTCCGATGCTCGAGGAAACGTTGACGCTGAAGATCGAGGCAGACGGCACCCGACTTCCTGACACGCAGCGCCTTAACTTCCACTTCTCTGCTACGGCGGTGCGAACCCCCGCTGCCGCCACGCTTCGTACACGACCACCGCCACCGCGTTGGCGAGGTTCAGGCTGCGGCTGCCGGTCGCCATCGGTATGCGCAGACGTGCACCCGCCCCGATCTCGGCCAGCAGGTGGTCCGGCAGCCCGCGCGTCTCCGGCCCGAAGAGCAGGGCATCGCCGGCGCGGTAGTCCACGCGGTCGTATCGCATCTCGCCGCGCGTGGAGATTGCGAACAATCGCCGGTCACCGAGCACCGCCCGGCAGTCCTCCCAGCAGTCGTGCACGACCACGCGCGCGAGCGCTTCGTAGTCGAGCCCGGCGCGCGCGAGCTGGCGATCCCAGAGCGAGAAGCCGAGCGGCCGGACGAGGTGGAGCGTGCTGCCCGAATTGGCGGCAAGACGCACGATGTTGCCGGTGTTGGGGGGAATCTCGGGCTGATACAGGACGACATGAAACATCGCTCGCGCCACGTGTGCCGTTACGCTTCCAGCAGCGTACGTGCAGCGACCCAGCCGATGACCTCCGCAGCGCCCGCTTGCTTCAGCGCGCGTGCACACTCGTTCAGCGATGCGCCCGTGGTGAGAACATCGTCGACCAGCGCGACCCGCAGCCCGCGCACTTCGACCTCGCAGACGAAAGCACGGCGCACGTTCTTCGCCCGCTCGGCAAAGGCGAGAGAGGCCTGGGGCGGCGTGTCGCGGACGCGGCGGCAACCTTCCGCGACGAGCGGCACGTCGAGCCGTCGCGCCGTCACCCGGGCGATCTCGAGGGACTGGTTGAACCCGCGTTCGGCCAAACGCTGCGCGCCGAGCGGCACCGGCACGACCAGGTCCGGGCGCCGCGCATCTTCGAGCACCCCTGCGAGCAACTCACCGAGGCAGTGGGCGACTGCGAGGTGGTGGCGGTACTTGAGAGCCTGCACCAGGCTGTCCACCGGAAAGGCATACGCCAAGGCGGCTTCGACCCGATCGACCACGGGCGCACGCGCGAGGCACTGCCCACAGGTGAGCCCCACCGGCAGCGGCGAGGCACAGGTCGGGCATTGCGGCGCCGGCAGCCACGGCAGCGACGCGCGGCATGCGGGGCACAGCCCGTCACGCTCCGCGCGCGTTCCGCAGAGCAGGCAGACCGCATCGCCGAACAGTCTGCCTACGGCACCGCTGTTCAAGAACCGGGGGGCCAGAATTGACAAGGTCCTTGCCATCGCCGAGACTCCACCCCCTTGTCGTTGTTCGGAGGGGAGTATAAATGGAGACCGTAGACGCCGCGAACGAGCGGATGACCTCGGCAGCCGCGAAGCGCTGGACCCCGGAGGCGGTGGCCGCGCTGTTCGCATTGCCTTTTCCCGATCTGATCTACCGCGCGCAGACTGTCCACCGCGAGCACTTCGATCCGGCCGAGGTGCAGCTCTCGACGCTGCTCTCGATCAAGACCGGCGGCTGTCCCGAGGATTGCGGCTACTGCCCGCAGTCGGTGCGCTACCGGACCGGTGTGGCCGACGCGGATCTGCTGCCGATCGACTCGGTCGTCGATGCAGCGCGCGTCGCCAAGGAAAACGGGGCGACCCGGTTCTGCATGGGTGCGGCGTGGCGTGGGCCGAAGGATCGCGACATCGAACGCGTCGCCGATATGGTGCGGGCCGTGAAAGATCTGGGGCTGGAGACCTGCGCCACGCTGGGCATGCTCAAGCCCGGGCAGGCCGAGACGCTGAAGGCGGCCGGTCTCGACTACTACAACCACAACCTGGACACCTCACCGGAGTTCTACGGCGAGATCGTCGGGACGCGCACGTACGGCGACCGGCTCGACACGCTCGAGCAGGTACGTGCGGCGGGACTCAACGTGTGCTGCGGCGGCATCGTCGGGATGGGCGAATCGCGCCGGCACCGCGCCGAACTGATCGCACAGCTCGCGAACCTCGATCCTTATCCCGAGAGCGTGCCGATCAACAATCTCGTGCGGGTGGAAGGCACGCCCCTCGACGGTACCGAAGCGCTGGACCCGTTCGAGTTCATCCGCTCCATCGCGTGCGCCCGCATCACGATGCCGACCGCGTATGTGCGGCTGTCTGCCGGGCGCGAGGCGATGTCCGAAGCGGTGCAGGCGCTGTGCTTCCTCGCCGGCGCGAACTCCGTGTTCTACGGCGACAAGCTGCTCACCACCGGCAACCCCGAAGCGTCGCGCGACCAGCAGCTCTTCGCCAAGCTCGGCCTGCGCGCGGCGGGTTGATCCAGGCAGGCTGCCGGTCGCGTTCGCGCGCATGAGGATTCCGGACCTTGCGCCGGGGCTGGCGGCTCTGGAGGCGCAGGCACTGCTGCGCCGCCGGCGGATCGTGCACGGTCCGCTGCGCCCCCGCGTCGATCTCGGCGCGCGGGAGTTGCTCTGCTTCGGCTCGAACGACTACCTCGGCCTGGCCGCCGATCCTCGCCTGGTCGCGGCTGCGTGCGAAGGCGCGCGGGAGCTCGGCGTCGGTGCGGGTGCGTCGCATCTCGTCTGCGGCCACAACGCCGCCCACGAAGAACTGGAGGAGCGGCTCGCCGAATTCGTCGGGATGCCGCATGCGCTCCTGTTCTCGACCGGCTACATGGCCAACCTCGGCATCGTCACCGCGCTTCTCGACCGGCACGATGCCGTGTTCGCCGACCGGCTCGACCATGCCTGTCTGAACGATGCCGCCCTGCTCTCGCGCGCCGAGTTCCATCGCTATCAGCATGGCGATCTCCCGGCGCTCGCGCGATTGCTTGCGCAATCGAGTGCCCCCCGCAAGCTGGTCGCGAGCGATGCGGTCTTCAGCATGGATGGCGACATCGCGCCCGTCCCCGAGCTTCTGCAACTGTGCGAGCGTTTCGGCGCCTGGCTCCTGCTCGACGACGCCCACGGCTTCGGCGTCCTCGGCCGCAACGGCAGCGGGACCGCGTCGCACTTCAACGTGCGCTCGCCGAATCTGATCTACATGGGCACCCTCGGCAAGGCGGCGGGCGTTTTTGGCGCCTTCGTCGCGGGGGACGAGGCACTGATCGACACGCTCGTCCAGCGGGCGCGGACCTACATCTACACCACGGCTTTGCCGCCGCTCCTGGCACGGGCGCTCGCCGCCGCGCTCGAGATCATCGAAAACGAGTCGTGGCGGCGCGAGCGGCTCGCGACCCTGGTCGCACAGTTGAAATCGTCGCTGCGTCCCGGCCGCATGCGGCTCATGCCATCGGACACGCCGATCCAGCCGCTCGTGATCGGCGACAACGAAGCGGCGCTCGCGGTGGGCGCGGCCCTCGAGGAAGCCGGGATCTGGGTGCCCGTCATCCGCCCGCCGACCGTGCCGCAAGGCACCGCGCGACTGCGCATCTCCCTCTCCGCTGCCCACACCGAGTCCGATGTCGCCACCCTGGTCGATTGCCTCGATCGCCTGCAGTGAAGCTCCACGTCGAGACGCTGGGCGAGGGACCCGAGCTCGTCCTGGTGCACGGGTGGTCGATGCACGGCGAGGTCTGCCACGGGCTGGCGGAACGTCTGGCCGCGAGGTTTCGGGTGCATGTCCCCGACCTCCCGGGTCACGGCAGGAGTCGCGGCGAGCGGTTGCCGGAGCTCGCCAACTGGCGGCCGGTCTTGCAGATCTTTTCCCGACCGCGGCGCATCTCTGCGGCTGGTCGCTCGGCGCGCTGGTGGCGATGCGCTGGGCGCTCGATCGGCCGACCCAGGTCCGGCGGCTCGCGCTGATCGCGGCGACCCCCCGCTTTCCGGCGGGCGAGGGGTGGGAGGCGGGGTCGGCCATCGGCGACCTCGAGGCCTTCGCGCGCGCGCTGCATGCGGACTATCGCGGGACCCTCGAGCGCTTCATCGCGTTGCAGGCGATGGGCAGCCCGGCACCGAGGAAAGTGGTTGCGGACTTCCGGCGTCGCCTGGCCCACGCCGCCGCGCCGGATATCGATGCCCTCGACGCGGGACTGCGCATCCTCGCCAATACGGACCTTCGCAGCGAGGTCGGGGCCCTCGCGCAGCCGACCCTGCTCCTTCACGGCGAACGCGACGCGGTCGTCCCGGAAGCGGCCGCCGAGTGGCTGGTGCAGACGCTTCCGAACGGCCATCTGACGGTCATCCCGGCTGCGGGGCACGGACCCTTCGTTTCGCAAGAGGCCGAATGCGCCCGCGCGCTGCTCGAGCACTTCGATGACTGATCCGCACGAATTCGACAAGCGCAACGTGCGCCGCTCGTTCGAGCGCGCGGCCGCCACATACGACGCGGCCGCGGTGCTGCAGCGGGAAGTGGAACGACGCATGTTCGAGCGGCTCGATTACGTGAAGCTCGCGCCCGCCGCCATTCTCGACGCCGGCAGCGGCACCGGCACCGGTGCGCGTGAACTGGCTCGGCGCTATCCCGACGCACGGGTGATTGGCCTCGACATCGCGCTCACGATGCTCGACGCGGGGCGCGAGCCGCCATCGTGGCTGCAACGCATCGGTGTCGGCCGCAGTCGGATCGCGTCGGTGTGCGGCGATGTCGAGCGGCTTCCGTTCAAGGACGCGTGCCTGGATCTGATCTGGTCCAACGCCACGTTGCAGTGGGCTACCGATCTGCCGAGCACGCTCGAGGAATTGCGGCGCGTGCTGCGTCCGGGCGGGTTGCTGATGTTCTCCACCTTCGGCCCGGACACGCTGAAGGAGCTACGCGCCGCGTTCGCGGCGGCCGACGCGCGCTCGCACGTGAACCGCTTCATCGACATGCACGACATCGGCGACATGCTGGTGCACGCGCGCCTGGCCGACCCGGTGATGGACATGGAGCAGATCACCCTGACCTACGAAACGGTGCGCGACCTGATGCGCGACCTGAAAGCGATCGGTGCCCACAACGTGACGGCCGGGCGGCCGCGCGGGCTCGGCGGGCGTACCGTGCTGGCGGCCGTGGAACGCAGCTACGAATCGATGCGGCGGGACGGCGTGCTGCCCGCGACCTACGAGGTCGTATACGGCCACGCGTGGGCGCCCGTCGGCGGGCCCGAGCGCACCGCCGACGGCCACGCGGTGGTCCAGTTTCACCGCAGGGGCGCGCGGTAGCGCCGCCATGAAGGGCATCTTCGTCACCGCAACCGACACCGGTGCCGGCAAGACCCTGATCGCCTGCGGGATCATTCACACGCTGCGCGCGACGGGCCAGCGGGTCGCGGGCATGAAGCCAGTTGCTTCGGGCTGCGAGCAGACGTCCGACGGACTCGTATCCGAGGACGCCTCGCTGCTTGCCGCCGCGTCGGGGCTCGGTGCGCCGATCGATCTCGTCAACCCGTATCGCTTCCTGCCCGCCATCGCTCCGCACATCGCGGCAGCCGAGGCCGGCATACGCATCGATCTGCGTCGCATCGAGGCCGCGTATCGCGCGCTCGGCCGGTTTGCGGATTGCGTCGTGGTGGAAGGCGTGGGCGGCTTGCGCGTGCCGCTGAACGAGCAGGAGGACGTCGCGGACCTGGTCCGGTTGCTTCGACTGCCCGTGGTGCTCGTGGTCGGCATGCGCCTGGGTTGTCTCAATCACGCGCTGCTCACTGCCGAGGCGATCGAGCGGTGCGAGCTGCCCTTCTGCGGCTGGGTCGCGAACCACCTCGATACAGGCATGGGCCTGCCGGACGCAAACGTGGACGCGCTCCGGAGCCGACTGCGTGCGCCGCTGCTCGGTCGCGTGCCGTTCGTGCCTTCCGGCGATGCCGAGACTGTCGCCGAGGCCCTGGATGGTCCCGCGATTCTGAACGCTCTCGGCATCTCGGGGCACTGACCGAACGCGGGCGGCATGCACCGCGTAGCCCCGAGGGGATCTCGGGATGCTTCGGACGGTGACGACCACGGGCAACACGACGTGCGTGACGGACGGGCCGTCGCCTACCCTACGTCGTACCGGAACCGGGTTCCGATGCCAACTTGCCGGGATGCTTCGCCCGAAGCGATAGCGCGATGAGCGGAAAGATCAGAACCGAAAGGATCGCGGCGCCGACCAGGGCGGCCGCGTTCTCGGGCGATATCCTCCCCGTCGCCTTGCCGATATCGGCGATGACGACAATGAGCGGCAACGATGTCGCCGAGAAGAGCGCGAGCGCCAGACGCTCTTGGACGCCCAGAGCGCGGCGGTAGAGCACGGCCGGGGCACCCCGGACTGCGAGTAGCAGGACAACGAACACCGGCACGCGCAGCAGGCTGTCCGGACTCGCGAACAGGGCGGCAACGTCGATCTGGGTCCCGCTGGCGATGAAGAAGATCGGGATGAGGAAGCCAAAGCCGACCGCATCCAGTTTGTGGCGGAAGGGCTCCGCCTCCGGTCCGCGCGCGACCAGACCCACCAGGGCGCCGGCCGCGAAAGCACCCAGCAGCAGGTTGAGGCCAAAGGTGTCGGCCATCACCACCATGCACCCCAGCAAGAGCATCGACAGACGCACCGGAAACTGGCTGGTCTTGTACATGGTTCGCGTCAGGATTTCGATCACTCGCGGCGGGCGCACGCGCAACACGAGCACCACGCAGGTCAGTGCGATAAAGGTGAAGGTGAGCAACAATTCCGAGCGCCGCGCGAGTTCTCCGTCGCTCGCCATGATCAGCGAGAAGAGGATGATCGGTCCGAACTCGCCGATCGCGCCCGCGCCCAGAACGCAGCGTCCGAACTGACTGTCGAGTTCGTCCGCTTCCCGCAGGATCGGGAGCAGGGTGCCGATCGCCGTGGTGGCGACCGCGACGCTGACCAACAAAGGATCGGAGACCAGTCCCACACCGGAGAGCGCATGCGTCAGTGCCAGCGCCAGTCCGATGGAGAAGATCCAGCCGAGCGCACCCAGTCGCAGCGGAACACCGCGCAGCGTCGAGAAATCGAGATCCATCCCGGCGAGGAAGAAAAGGAAACACAGCCCGAGGGCGGACAGCGTCCTGACGCTGCCCTCGGCGCCGACCAGATCGAGCATCTGCGGACCGATGGCAATGCCCAGCAGCAGTTCGAGGACGACCAGCGGCAACCGCAGCCTGATCGGCAACTCGTTGAAGAGGGGCGCCAGTGCCGCGGCCAGCAGGACAATGAGCAGCGGATGGTGGTGATCGGGCATGGCGGCACTCACTCTCCTATCGGCGTGTATCCCTCGCCGGTGACCTTGAGTTCGGTACGCGCCCACACCGACAGCGTCACCGACTCCCCCAGAGACTTCGCGGTGCCTCGTTCGATGACGCGAACTTCGGCGGGCGTCGGTACGCGGGGACCCACGATCTCGGCGCGCACCAGCCAGCCCTCGCCCTTGCGCACCGCATCGACGGCCGGCGCGAACATGTTCGGCAGCTCCTCGACCGCCGCGCGAACGGTGCGCTCCACCGCTGCGCGCTGCTCGCCCTCCTCTGTCGTCGCGGTGCCGAAGTGCGCGTCGCCGAACAGAATCCGGCCCTTGGACGTGACATCCTTGGAGAGCGCCTGGCGCATGACGACACGCAAGGCGGGTTCCCCCAGCCGCTCGCGCATCGGCGCTTCGAAGCGGGCGACTTCGTCCGATGTGGGAGGGTGAGGGCCTTCGATCGCGATGACGATGACCGGCCCGGACCGCAACTGGACCAGCTCGATGTCCTTGAGAACGAGATCGGGCCGCGTGGCCGCGACTTCCCGCGCCACCTGTTCGGCCTGCTGGAGGATGCGCATGGCCGGCGACAGGCGCGCCTCCGTCACGCGCCCATTGAGGCTGAAGTAAGGGCGAATATTGGCCGAGCCGGTCGCCGACACGTCAGCCGTGACGGCGCTGCGGATGAACAACCGCACCGGTTCGCCGAGCCGCTGGCTCAAGTCGTCCTGCACGCGCTTGACGGTGTCGGGCGCGATGACGCGAGGGGTGCTGATCGTCGAGAGCACGTCGACGCTCCCCTTGGTACGGCTGAAGTCGACGCTGACGAGGGCCGTGTTCGGCTGATGAGACAGGGCTTCGTCCAGGACGGCCTCGATGGTGCTGCGGGTACGGACAGTTGCCACCAGACTGAGAAGATGATCTGTCAGCAGCACGGTCACGAACACCAGTCCGACTGCTGCTGCGGCAAAGCGACGGACGAGACCGCGAACCGAGCCGATTTCCGACGCCGTGACGAATCCGGAAACCAGGAACAGCACAGCGGCCACGGCGAGAATGGCGAGGACGTTGGCAAAAAAAAGGAGGAACGCGCCCCAGGCACCGTCGAATGCCCCCAGGGCGAGGCACAGCCCGATTGCCGCGATGGGGGGATTGAGCGCCGTGGCAATCGCGACGCCGGGCAGAGCCGGGCTGATGCGCTGGTCGATCAGCGCCAGCAACCCTGCGAATCCGGCGAGCGCGGCGACGATCAGATCGATCAGGGTCGGCCGCGTCTGCGACAGCAAGGCTGCCGTAGGGTCACCCATCAGCGGCATCAGCCCCAGCAGATAACACAGGGCAACTCCGAGCACGGCCCCTCCGAACTCCGCGAGCAGGGCCTTGCGCAGCAGCGTCAGATCGCCGCGCATGAGCCCGAGGGAGATGCCGAAGATCGGCGTCATCAGCGGGGCCACCACGTTCGCCCCGATCAGCAAGGCGTCGCTGTCGACGATCAACGCGAAGCCGGCAAGCACTTCGGAAATACCGAGCAGAAGGTAGTAGACGACGGTCGGCTGCGAGCCCTCACCGATCTCGCGCAATACCGCTTCCCGCCCTGCCGGCGTGACCGACCGGATCTCCAACACCGCCCGGACCCAAGCGCGAAAGCCCCACTCCCGGCGCTCCGGTAGGGGCGAGGCGCCTCCGTGCGATGCCGCGGCGTCGCGCTCGACCCCCGTCACGGGCGCAGTTCCACCTACGCCCTCAGAACGGATCGAACATCTCTGGGGTGGACGTCACCGGAGTCGCCTTCGCAGCCGGTGCCTTGACCGCAACCGGCTCCGAATCCGGCGTGGCTGCGGACGGCGGAGGTGCCGGATCGGTAGTCGCGGCAGCGGGGGGAGGCGGCGCGCGATCGGGGGTTGTGGCAGACGGGTGCGGCGATGCATCCTGGGTGCCGGGACCCGATGTCGGAAGATGGGCGATCAGCTGCCCGTTTTCGACCCAGCCCTTCACGCCGCTCGCCGGAGCCGTGACCAGGGCGTATGCGCCGTGAATGCGAAGCCGGGTGACGCGCTCGTGCAGGCGGAGGTGGCCGATGACTGCCGAGGGCGCGGCCGGCTGGTCACGGACGATCAAACCCTCCGAACCGACGAAGTAAGTCTGACCTGATTGCGGACCCGTAGAATGCGCGGCTGATGCCGTCCGCCCACGCGCCTGATCGCGCTGTGCCGGCTCGAGGCCAGAGCATCCAGCCAGGACGACGGCGGCCGTCGCAACGACCATAATCCGCAGCGAATACATGATCGTCACGAGCGCTTGTGAGCAGTTCGGAACGGCTTCTGAAGTCTGTGGCGACCATGCATCCACGACGTGACCCCGTCGAGCAGCAACATCGAAGAGAGGCGAAGAATAGCCGGCCTGCCTCCGTCGGGCAATGAGCAGCGTGCAGGCCCGGGGCTCCTTGCTCTTGGCGCGGGCGCTGTGGTACCGTTTCAAGGCTTTGGATAGCGGAGTTGGGCACTCCGGAACACGGGTGGCGCGAGGGTGGAGGCATTGCGGAGCAAATGATTCCGGTCGATGCGGGGCAAAGCGCTGATTACGAGTTCGTTGCCCAACGAAACAATTCTCTCTCGCGCTCGGATCGGCAGAGAGTTTTCTGCTACGTTTTCGGGGCCTCGATTCTCATCGCTCTCGCCTTCACGGCATTCGGCGCATGGCCTGTCCTTCCCTTCGCCGGGCTTGAAATGGGGGGGCTGTATGCCGCCTTCAAGTGTGTCGACCGTCACGCTGCCGATTACGAGTATCTCGAGATCAACGGCGATCGCGTGCGCATCGAGATCCGCGAGGGTGCCGACGTGCGCCGCGTGGATTTGAACCGGCATTGGGCGCAGGTCGTCGTCGACGACGACCGCGGCCGGCCGCGGCTAGCGCTGCGTTCGCACGGGCGCGAGGTCGAGTTCGGACGGCACCTGACCCACCAGGAGCGCGAGCGGGTCGCCCGCGAGCTCCGGCGGCAACTGCGAAAGGCTTGATGAACGTGCAAGGATCGATTGGGGGAGCCATGACGAGAAAGTGTGCGGCGGGGGCAGGACTGCTCCTGTTTTCGAGCCTCGCTTTGGGCGGGCAGCTGGGACTGCCGGCGCCGGAATCCCCGATCGCACGGGAAATCTACGATCTGCACGCGCTGATTTTCGGCATCTGTGTGATCGTGTTCGTCGCCGTTTTCGGCGTAATGTTCTATTCGATCTTCAAGCACCGGAAGTCACTCGGCGCGAAGCCGGCCACCTTCCACGAGAACACCACGGTGGAGGTCATCTGGACCATCGTTCCGATCGTGATCCTGGTCGGTATGGCGATCCCGGCCACGCGCACCGTACTCGCCATGAAGGATACGTCCGAAGCCGAGATGACGATCAAGGTCACGGGCTACCAGTGGAAGTGGGGTTACGATTATCTGAAGGGCGAGGGTGAGGGCATCAGCTTCTACAGCAACCTCACCACCCCGTACACGCAGATCCACAACGAGGCGCCCAAGGGCCCGGACTACCTGCTCGAGGTGGACAATCCCCTGGTCGTGCCGGTGGACAAGAAGATTCGCGTGCTGACGACGGCGAACGACGTTATCCACTCCTTCTGGGTGGGCGCGCTCGGATTCAAGCAGGACGCGATTCCGGGGTTCGTGCGCGACACCTGGTTTCTCGCCAAGAATCCCGGCATCTACCGCGGCCAGTGTGTCGAGCTCTGCGGCAAGGATCACGGCTTCATGCCGATCGTGATTCACGCGATGGAGCAGGGCGCCTACAAGCAGTGGGTGGCCGAAAAGAAGACGCAGATGGCGGCGGCCCGGATCGACCCCAACAAGACCTATACCCTGGCCGAGCTCAAGACCCAGGGCGAGAAGGTGTACCAGGGCAATTGCGCGGCCTGTCACCAGGCGAACGGCATGGGCGTGCCCGGGGCCTTCCCGGCGCTCTCTGGCTCGAAGATGGTCGCCGGTCCCGTCGCCGATCAGATCAGGCTCGTGCTATACGGCAAGCAGGGCACGGCCATGGCGTCTTTCAAGCAGCTCTCGGACATCGAGATCGCGGCCGTCGTGACGTACGAGCGGAACAGCTGGTCCAACCAGACGGGTGACCTCGTGCAGGCCGCCGACGTGAAGACGCTGCGCGGTGCGACGGTCGCCTCGAAGTAATCTCCCGCATCGGACAAGACATCCCCTTTCGCCCCAGGAGACCCTGATGGCAGCCGTACCCGGTACCGCGCACGACCACGCCCACGACCACGATCACGCCCATCATCCGAGCGGGATCATGCGCTGGGTGACGACGACCAACCACAAGGACATCGGCACCCTGTACCTGTGGTTCAGCTTCACCATGTTCTTCGTCGGCGGTCTGCTCGCGTTCGGCATCCGCGCCGAGCTGTTCCAGCCGGGGCTGCAGTTCTGGCAGCCGGAGTTCTTCAACCAGCTCACGACGATGCACGGCCTCATCATGGTGTTCGGCGCAATCATGCCGGCGTTCGTGGGGTTCGCGAACTGGCAGGTGCCGCTCATGATCGGCGCGCCCGACATGGCGTTCGCGCGCATGAACAACTGGAGCTTCTGGCTGCTGCCGCCGGCGGCGATCCTGCTCGTGACGTCGTTCTTCGTCCCCGGCGGGGCGACCGCGGCGGGCTGGACGCTGTATGCCCCGCTCACAGTGCAGATGGGCCCGGGGATGGACTTGGCCATCTTCGCCATTCACATCATGGGCGCCTCGTCCATCATGGGCTCGATCAACATCGTCACCACGATCCTCAACATGCGCGCCCCGGGCATGACGCTCATGAAGATGCCGCTCTTTTGCTGGACGTGGCTCATCACCGCCTATCTGCTGATCGCCGTGATGCCGGTGCTCGCGGGCGCGGTGACCATGACGCTTACCGACCGCCACTTCGGCACCCACTTCTTCAACGCGGCCGGCGGCGGCGATCCGGTGCTGTTTCAACACATCTTCTGGTTCTTCGGGCACCCCGAGGTGTACATCATGATCCTGCCGGCGTTCGGCATCGTCTCGGAGATCATCCCGACCTTCGCGCGGAAGCCGCTGTTCGGCTACTCGTCGATGGTGTACGCCACGTCCTCGATCGCGATCCTCTCCTTTATCGTGTGGGCGCACCACATGTTCACCGTCGGCATGCCGGCGGCCGGCCAGCTTTTCTTCATGTACGCCACTGCGCTGATCGCGGTGCCGACGGGGGTCAAGGTATTCAACTGGCTCGCGACCATGTGGAAGGGATCGATGACCTTCGAGACGCCGATGCTGTTCGCGATCGGCTTCATCTTCGTCTTCTCCATGGGCGGTTTCACCGGGCTCATCCTTTCGATCGCGCCGGTGGACATCCAGCTCCACGACACTTATTACGTCGTCGCGCACTTTCACTACGTGCTGGTGGCGGGCTCGCTCTTCGCCATCTTCGGCGGCATCTACTACTGGCTGCCCAAGTGGACCGGGCACATGTACGACGAGAAGCTCGGCAAGCTGCATTTCTGGCTCACGCTCATCTTCTTCAACCTGACCTTCTTCATCATGCACTTCCTCGGCCTCGCCGGCATGCCGCGGCGCATCCCGGATTACTCGATCCAGTTCGCGGACTTCAACATGGTCGCCTCGATCGGCGCGTTCGGATTCGGCTTCACGCAGTTGATCTTCCTGTGGGTGGTCGTGAAGTGCATCCGCGGCGGCGCCAAGGCGCCTGCCAGCCCGTGGGAAGGGGCGCACGGGCTCGAGTGGACGGTGCCGTCTCCGGCGCCCTATCACACCTTCGAGACGCCGCCGGTGGTGAAGTGACCTCGGGTGTCGGCATGCAGTCGCAGGACCAAGGCAGGCGCAGGGTGCGGACCGCGCTCATCCTCGTGTCGATCGCACTGGTGTTCTTTCTCAGCGTGTTCGTGCGGCATTGGTCATGAGCGTCGCCGGCGAGAACGTCGTCACCCTGCGCAAGCTCCTGGTGGTTGCCGTCGGCATGTTCGGGTTCGGCTTCCTGCTGGTGCCGTTTTACAAGACCATCTGCGAGGTGGTTGGGCTTAACCGCGTGGTCCAGCGCGACGAAGTGGCGAACACCCAGGTCGATACCTCGCGCTTCCTGACGATCGAGTTCGATGCCAACGCTCGCAACGGGCTGCCGTGGACGTTCGCGCCGCTCGAGCGCAGCGTCCGCATCCACCCCGGCGCACTCGCCCAGGTCACATACGAAGTTCGAAACAACGCGCCGGTGCCGGTGGCGCTGCAGGCGATCCCGAGCTACGGGCCGCAAGCCGCGGCGCAGTATTTCAAGAAGCTCGACTGCTTCTGCTTCAAGCAGCAGGTGCTCGAGCCGGGCGAGGTGCGGCAGATGCCCGTGGTGTTCGTGATCGATCCGCAGGTGCCTGCGGACATGGGCACGGTGACCCTGAGCTACACGTTCTTCGAGGTCGAGGGGACGAGCCGCAAGGCGGCGGGTGTGGCAGTCGGCGATCGTGGATAATGCCGGAGCCAGGTGCCGAAGCGGACCGGCCGCGGAAGGCGGGGCCGCTCGTCGCCGCCAAGGCCGTGCTCTGGGCGTTTTTCGGCGTGCGGCGCCGCGGCGATCATGCGCGGGACGTGGTGACGCTGACACCGGCGCAGGTGATCGTCACCGGTATCATCGCCGGCGCGCTGTTCGTGTTGAGTCTGGTGCTGCTCGTTAGCTGGGTGACCGGGTAGCCGCCCAAAGCCAAGCCAGGAGTCGAAATGGGAGAGAACGTTCGGATGGTCACAGAAGCCAGCAACTATTTCGTGCCGGAGCCCTCGCGCTGGCCGATCTTCGGTTCCATTGCCCTGCTGCTCATGGCGTTCGGTGCAACGCTGTGGATCAACCGCGAGGCCGTGGTCGGTCCCTGGGTGCTCGCCCTCGGCGCGGCGGTGCTCGTCTACATGTTGTTCGGTTGGTTCGGCACGGTCATTCGGGAGAACCAGAAAGGCGCCTACAACAAGCATGTCGACGGTTCGTTCCGCTGGGGCATGAGCTGGTTCATCTTCTCGGAGGTGATGTTCTTCGCGGCCTTCTTCGGCGCGCTCTTCTACATGCGCGTGCTCTCGGTACCCTGGCTCGCAGACTTCGACAACAAGCTCTTGTGGCCGAACTTCAACCCCGCCTGGCCGGCGGCAGGCCCGGGGCTCAAGGCGAATTTCACGCCGATGGGCGCGATGGGTATACCGGCCCTCAATACGTTGCTGCTATTGAGCTCGGCGCTGACGGTGACGTGGGCGCACTGGGGGTTGAAGAAGAACAATCGCGGACAGCTCGTTCTCGGGCTCCTGCTTACCATCGTCCTCGGCCTGACGTTCCTCGGCTTTCAGGCCTACGAGTACGGTCACGCGTATTCGGCCCTCAACCTGAAGCTCTCCAGCGGCGCCTACGGCTCGACGTTCTTCATGCTCACCGGCTTTCATGGCCTGCACGTCACGCTCGGCACGATCATGTTGATCGTGATCTTCTTCCGGGCGGTCGCGGGCCACTTCACCCCGGAGCGTCACTTCGGCTTCGAGGCGGTGTCGTGGTACTGGCATTTCGTCGATTACGTCTGGATTCTGCTTTTCATCTTCGTGTATTGGCTCGTCTGACCGAGCACGGGAATAACAGGAGGAGGATCCTCTCGCGAGAGGGGAAGACATCGACGCCGCACCGTATTCGAGGTGCGGCGTCCTTTTTTGCGGTGAGGAAAGAGGCCCGGATCAGAGACCGGTCCTGGGAATGAAGCCGAGATAGTAGCCCGCCACGAGCAGGGCGAAGAGCGCGACCGAGAGCCCGACCCGCCACGTGAGCGCCTTGACGGTGCGGTCGGATGAACCCTTGTCCTTGACGAGATAGTAGAGGCCCGAGGCGAGGCTCACCAGTATCAGGACCATGAGCAGCAGAACGATGATCTTGACCACGGGGTCCCTCCTTGGCTGCGAGTCTAGCGGATGAAGCCGGCGCTCGCCATCGCCCGATGAGTTCGCCGCGGCGTTTCCGCCAGGGTGTCGTGCCGTCCATCGCGGCGGCACTCGGCCTTGCGGTCACGGTGGCGGCCGGCGTCTGGCAGATGACGCGCGCGGAGGAGAAGGCGCGCCGCCAGGAGCAGCTCGAAGCGCTGCGGCGCGAGCCGCCTGTGTCGGTCCCGGCGTCCGCCATCGCCGAGAGCGATTTCCTGTACCGCCGGGTCCGGGTCGAGGGATCCTTCGTCCCCGCGCGGGCGGTCTATCTCGACAACCGGCTGCGGCGCGGCGTGCCCGGCTTCGAGATCGTGACGCCGCTTCGCATCGGCGACAGCGAGCGCTACGTGGCGGTAAACCGCGGCTGGATCGCCGGCGCACCGCGGCGGGACACCCTGCCCGAGGTGAGAACGCCGGCGGGTCGGGTGACTGTGGAGGGCACCGTGGTGCCGGCGCAGCGGGTCTACCAGTTCGAGCACGCCGGCCCGGAAGGACCGGTGTGGCTGAGCTTCAGCGTGGACCGGATGCGGCAGGAAAGCGGCCTCGATCTGCAGCCGCTCCTGGTGCAGCAGGAAAGCGCGCAGGACGACGGTCTGGAGCGCACGTGGCAGCGACCCGACTCCGGGCGCGACAAGCATCTCGCCTACGCGTTCCAGTGGTTCGCGCTCGCCGCCGCGATCGTGGCGAGCTACGTCCTCCTTGGATTTCGGCGTCGATCGGGCGGGCATGAACCGACGTAGCCTCGTCCTGGTGGCGCTCGTGTGCACGTTGCCGGTCGCGGCGTCGTACTTCCTGTTCTATGTGTGGAAGCCTGCCGGCGCCACGAACTACGGTGAGCTCCTGAAGGTGAAGCCACTGCCGGACGCTGCGCTGCGGACGCTGGACGGTTCGCCGTTCTCCCTATCTGACGTGCGCGCGAAATGGGTCATGCTCGCGGTGGACCGGGGAGCGTGCGACCCGGCCTGCCGCGAGAAGCTCTTCAAGATCCGCCAGATCCGTCTGATGCAGGGCAAGGACATGGACCGCATCGAGCGGGTCTGGCTCATCGCCGACGGCGCCGCGCCGGACCCGGCGCTCGCCCGGCTGCATGAGGGGGCGTGGCTGGTCGATGCCCGCGGAGCCGACCTTGGCGCCCTCTTGCCTGGTGAGGACCGGCCCCAGGACTTCATCTACCTGATCGATCCCCTCGGCAATCTCATGATGCGCTACCCGCGGGACGCCGATCCGAACGGGATGAAGAAGGATTTCGTGCGGCTGCTGAAGGTGTCGCGTATCGGCTGAGCGATCGGCGCGAGCGATGAGGCCGTTGTTCGTGGCAGAGCGGCGATGCTACACTCGAAAAGTTTTTTCATCCGTCCAGCCCAGTTCATGTCACCCGCTGCAGCCAGCGCGCGCCGAGCGCCGAGCGTCGCTCACCAATTCTTCCAGCTCACGAAGCCGCGTGTGGTTTCGCTCATCGTCTTCACGGCGGTGATCGGGATGTTCCTCGCCGTGCCGGGCATGGTGCCGGTCGACGCCCTCGTTTTCGGCACCGTGGGTATCGCCTTGGTCGCGGGTGCGGCCGCCGCCGTCAACTGTCTCGTCGAGCAGAGGATCGACGCGGTCATGGCGCGCACGCGCGCGCGACCGCTGCCGCGCGGGGTCCTGACCTCGGCGCAAACGCTCGTCTTCGCCGGGTTCGTCGGCGGGGTCGGAATGTGGCTGCTGTACCGGCTGGTGAATCCGCTCACGATGTGGCTGACACTCGCGACGTTCATCGGCTACGCGATCGTCTACACCGTGGTGCTGAAGCCGCTCACACCGCAGAACATCGTGATCGGCGGCGCCTCCGGCGCGATGCCCCCGGTGCTCGGCTGGGCCGCCGTCACGGGCGAGGTCTCGCAGGATGCGCTGCTGCTCTTCCTCATCATCTTCGCGTGGACGCCGCCGCACTTCTGGGCGCTCGCGCTCTACCGCAAGCACGAGTACGCGAAAGCGGGCGTGCCCATGCTGCCCGTTACCCATGGCGACAAGTACACGCGGCTGCACGTGCTGCTCTACACGGTGATACTGGTGGTGGTGAGCATGCTCCCTTTCGTCACGCGCATGAGCGGTTTTCTCTATCTCGGGTCGGCGCTGATACTGGGGGCGATTTTCCTCTGGTACGCGGCGCGCGTGTACCTCGCCTACACGGACCACGTCGCGCACTCGACCTTCCGCTACTCGATCGCCTATCTCTCTGCGCTGTTCGCCGCATTGCTGGTCGATCATTACTTCCGCATCGGCTAGCCTCCGAAGCCAGGGGCACGATGCCGATCGTCCATCTGCGCACTTTAGTGTTGCTGCTCGCCGTGGCGGTGCTCGCCGCGTGCAGCGAGAGTCCGAAGCCGCCCGCGTTCAAGACCACCGACATCTCCGGCGCCGACTTCGGGAAGGGTTTCGACCTGCTCGACGCTTCGGGCAAGCCAACGACCCTGACGGACTTCAAGGGCAAGGTGGTCGTGCTCTTCTTCGGTTTCACCCACTGCCCCGACGTGTGCCCCGGGACGCTCGCGGAGCTCGCGCTCGTCAAGAAGCAGCTCGGGGCGGACGGCGACCGGATGCAGGTAGTGTTCGTGACGCTCGACCCGGAGCGTGATCGACCGGAGATCCTGAAGGAGTATGTCCCGGCCTTCGATCCGAGTTTCGTCGGACTCTACGGCGATCCCGCGGCGATCGCCCGCACCGCGAAGGAGTTCAAGGTCTTCTACAAGAAGGTGCCGGGGACGGCGCCCGATACCTACTCGCTGGATCACACCGCGGCGGCCTTCGTGTTCGATCCACAGGGGCGTCTGCGGCTCTTCGCGGGCTACGGGCAGGGTCCCGAGGCGCTCGCCCACGACATCAGGCTGTTGTTGAAGGAGCCGGGCTGACCGTTGTCTCGGGGCGGGAACAAAAAAGCCCGGCGATCGACGCGAGACTTTGCCGCCGGAACCGTGGAGTCGTCAGGGCGACGGCGCCATCAGCGCCTTCATCTTCTGCATCGCCTTTTGCTCGATCTGCCGGATGCGCTCGGCGGACACACCGAATTCCGCGGCGAGGTCGTGCAGGGTCGCTGAGTCTTCCTCGGTCAGCCAGCGTGCCTCGATGATGCGCCGGCTGCGCGGGTCCAGATTGTCCAGTGCGCGCTCCAGGCCCTGCTCGCGGAGCCGCTCGGTTTCTTCGTGCTCGAGAATCCTGCCGGGCTCCAGCTCGGGATTCGTGAGATACGAGATGGGCGCGAAGCCGTCCTCGTCGTCGTCACCATGTGGCTCGAGCGCGATGTCCTGCCCGGTGAGCCGCGTCTCCATTTCGAAGACCTCTTCCGGCTTGACGCCGAGCTGCTTCGCCATCGCGGTCGCTTCCGTCGCGCCGAGGGCGCTGCTGCCCTGTTTCATGCTGCGCAGGTTGAAGAAGAGCTTGCGCTGCGCCTTGGTGGTGGCGACTTTGACGATGCGCCAGTTGCGCAGGATGAACTCGTGCATCTCGGCTCTGATCCAGTGCACCGCGAACGACACCAGTCGGAAGCCGCGCTCCGGATCGAAGCGCTTCACCGCCTTCATGAGGCCGATGTTGCCTTCCTGAATGAGGTCCGCCTGCGGCAATCCGTAGCCGTGATAGCCGCGCGCAATCGCCACCACTACCCGCAGGTGCGACAGCACCAGCTCGCGCGCGGCTTCGAGGTCGTTCTCCCGCTTGAAGCGCCAAGCGAGCTCCGACTCCCGGTCCGGGGAGAGGATGGGGAAGCGGTTCACGCTCTGAATGTACGCATCCAGACTCGCGACCGGCGACGGCAGGGCAAATGCAACGGCAGTAGTCATCGGGTCAACTGTCCTCCTAATTGGGATTCTAGCAGTCGCGGAATTTGAGTGCCAAGCCGGGCGTTAGTTTCCTCGCGCGGCGAGGGGTACGATTCCGGCGTCTCAATCGAACAGCGCGTCGACGAACTCCTCGGCGTCGAACGCGCGCAGATCATCGATCTGCTCACCCACCCCCACGAAGCGGATGGGAATCGGGTTCTGCCTGGCGATCGCCGCGATAGAGCCGCCCTTGGCGGTCCCGTCGAGCTTGGTCAGCACGATGCCGGTCACGCCGAGCGCGTCGTCGAATGCACGTACCTGCGCCACCGCGTTCTGACCCGTGTTCGCGTCCACCACCAGGATCACCTCGTGCGGCGCCCCGGCGGCCGCCTTCTGTGCCACCCGCTTCACTTTCTTGATCTCTTCCATCAGGTGCAGCTGGGTGGGCAGCCGGCCGGCCGTATCCGCGATCAGCACGTCGATGCCGCGCGCTCTGGCCGACTGGATGGCATCGAAGATCACGGCCGCCGCGTCGCCGGACTCCTGTGAGATCACCGGGACACCGTTCCGATCGCCCCAGATCTTGAGCTGCTCGCGCGCCGCAGCGCGAAAGGTGTCGCCGGCGGCCAGCATCACCGAGTGTCCTTCGTTCTGGAAATGCTTGGCGAGCTTGCCGATCGTGGTGGTCTTGCCGCTGCCGTTCACCCCCGCCACCATGACCACGAACGGTTTCGCGTCGTCGACCTCGAGCGCCACCGCGAGCGGTTGCAAGAGCTCGAGCAGCGCGGACTTGAGCGCGAGGCGCACGTCCTCGGGTGCGCCGAGCTTCTTCCGTCGCACCTCGGCGCGCACTTCCTGCAGCAGATGCTCGGTTGCGGGTACCCCGACATCGCAAGTGATGAGCACAGTCTCGAGATCCTCGTAGAGCGATTCGTCGACCTGGGTGTGGCGGTTAAAGAGGCCTGTCAGCTCGCGCCCCATCCGTTCGCGCGTGCGCGTGAGCCCCTGCTTGAGGCGGTTGGCCCAGCCTTCCTTCGCGGACTTGAGGAAACTTCGCATGGGGGGGCGTGTCAGAAGGTCGCCGTAAACGGCAGGCCGCAATTCTAGTCGGAATGCCCCTCCCGGACCACATAGCCGGCGCACAGCTAGCGCCGTCCCCAGCGGTCCGACACCCAAGGAGATTTTTTCTTGATCGCTTGCTTACTACGCTGCCGCGCCGGCGGTGCCGCGCTCGCCGCCGCCATTGCGCTTCTTTCCACCCCCGCCTTCGGCGCTGCGAAGACGAGTGAAACCGTTCTGTCGAATGGCCTGCGCGTCGTCGTGAAGGAAGACAGCCGTGCCCCGGTGGTCGTGTCCATGGTCTGGTACCGGGCTGGCAGCATCGACGAGGTGAATGGCAAGACCGGTGTCGCCCATGTCCTGGAGCACATGATGTTCAAGGGCACGAAGGACGTTCCGGCGGGCGAATTCAACAAGCTGGTGGCGGCGGCGGGCGGCCGCGACAATGCCTTCACCAACCGCGACTACACGGCCTACTTCGAGCAGGTGCAAAAATCCGAGCTACCGCTCATGTTGCGGCTCGAGGCCGACCGGATGGCGAACCTCAACCTGACCGACGAAGAATTCGCGAAGGAGATCAAGGTCGTGATGGAGGAGCGGCGGCTGCGCACCGACGACAAGGCGCGGGCGCTCCTGTTCGAGCAGCTGCTGGCGACGACCTACACCGCGCATCCGTATCGCACGCCCGTGATCGGCTGGATGAACGACCTCGAGAACATGAAGGCGGAGGACGCGCGCGAGTGGTATCGGGACTGGTATGCCCCGAACAACGCGACGCTCGTCGTCGTCGGCGACGTGCAGGCACCGGAGGTTTTCAAGCTGGCGGAGCAGTATTTCGGCCGGATCAAGTCCCGGCCGTTGCCCCCGCGCAAACCGCAGGACGAGCCCGTCCAGAAGGGCGAGCGGCGCATCACGGTGAAGGCGCCGGCGGAATTGCCGCATCTCGTGATGGCCTACCACGTCCCCAAGGTCCGGGACGTCGAGCAGGATTGGGAGCCGTATGCGCTCGACGTGCTCGACGCCATCCTCGACGGCCACGAGGCCGCCCGGCTCACGCGATCGCTGGTTCGAGAAGCACGGGTCGCCACCAGCGTGGGGTCGAGCTACGACAGCGTCGCGCGTGGCCCCACGTTGTTCCTGCTCGAAGGTACGCCCGCCGACGGCAAGACCGTGCAGGATCTCGAGGCCGCGCTGCGCCAGGAGATCCGGAACGTGGCCGACAACGGCGTGAGCGAGGAAGAGCTCGCGCGCGTCAAGGCCCAGGTCATCGCCGGCGAAGTGTTCCAGCGCGACTCCATGTTCTACCAGGCCATGCAGATCGGTTCGCTCGAAACCGCGGGGCTGCCGCACCGGTCGCTCGACGTGCAGATCGAGAAGCTCAAGGCGGTTACCGCCGCCCAGGTGCAGGAGGTGGCGAGAAAGTATTTCCGCGACGACGTGCTAACCGTCGCGGTACTCGACCCGCAGCCCCTCGACGGCACTAAGCGGGTCTCGCAGGTGAAGGGGGTGCGCCATGCGGAATAGCCGCGCGCGCGGGTCGCCGTGGGCGCTGGCGCTCCTCATCGTCCTGTTCGCAGGCCCGGCGGCCGCGCTGCCGTCGATCGAGACGTGGACCACCCCGGCGGGTGCGCGCGTCTTCTTCGTCGAGAACCACGATCTGCCTATCCTCGACGTGAGCGTGGACTTCTCCGCCGGCTCCTCGTTCGACCGCCGCGAGAAATCGGGTGCGGCGGCGCTCACGCAGTACATGCTCCGTTTCGGCGCCGACGGCCTCACGGAGGACCAGATCGCAAATCGCATCGCCGATGTCGGGGCGCAGCTCTCCGGTCGCTTCGATCTCGACCGGGGCGGCCTGGGCGTGCGCACGCTCGCGAGCGTGCGCGAGCGCGAAGCGGCGATCGAAGTGCTGGCGCAGGTGCTGCAGTCGCCGTCCTTCCCGCCGGATATCGTGGAGCGGGAAAAGACCCGGATCGTCGCCGGCCTCAAGGAGTCCGACACGAAGCCGGAGACGATCGCGGCGAAAGCGTTCTATGCCAACGTGTATGGCGACCATCCCTACGCCATGCCGGCCTCCGGCACGCCCGAGACCGTGTCCGGCATCCGCCGCGACGATCTGCTCGAGTTCTATCGCGCGCATTACAACGCGCCCCGGGCGGTGGTCGCGATCATGGGCGACGTCACGCGCGGGGAAGCCGACGCCATCGCGCGGCGCCTGACGGATGGTCTGCCGAAAGCGCCGGCGGACGGCACGCCGCTGCCGGCCGTGACGCCGCTCACCAAGGCAGCCGAGAACCGGATCACGCACCCCGCGACGCAGAGCCACATCCTGATGGGTGCGCCCGGCATGCGGCGCGACGACCCCGACTACTTCGCGCTCTTCGTCGGCAACTACGTGCTGGGCGGCGGCGGTTTCGTGTCGCGGTTCACCGAGGAGGTGCGCAGTAAACGCGGCCTCGCCTACAGCGTCTACAGCACCTTCAACCCGCTGCGTTTCGAGGGCCCGTTTCAGATCGGCCTGCAGACGAAGAAGGAGCAGTCGGGCGAAGCGCTCGATGTCGTGCGCGTCACGCTCAAGGAATTCATCGCCAGCGGGCCGACGGAGCAGGAACTACGCGCGGCGAAACAGAACATCGTCGGCAGCTTTCCCTTGCGCGTGGACAGCAACAAGAAGATCCACGACTATCTCGCCCTCATCGGGTACTACGACCTGCCGCTCGACTACCTGAACGAATTCCCGAAGAACGTACAGCGCGTCACCGCCGAGGACGTGAAGCGCGCATTCGCTAAGCGCGTGAATCCGAACGCGCTCGTCACCGTGGTCGTCGGCGCGCCGGAAACGAAGACGAGCGCGGCGCCGCAGTGATCGGGCGCGGCGCCCGCCGACCGGTGAACGCGAACCGGGTGCGGATCATCGGTGGGGTCTGGCGCCGGCGTCTCGTCCACTTCACCGCGGCCGAGGGTTTGCGGCCCTCGCCCGACCGCGTGCGCGAAACCCTCTTCAACTGGTTGGGCCAGGATCTCACCGGGCTCGCCTGCCTCGATCTCTTCGCCGGCAGCGGGGTGCTGGGCTTCGAGGCCGCCTCGCGCGGCGCGGCCCGCGTGGTGATGGTCGACCAGAGCCGGATGGTCGCGCGGGCGCTGCGCGAGAACGCAGAGCGGCTCGGCGCTGCGCAGGTGGAAGTGGTGCAAGGCGATGCGCTGGATTACCTGCGCCACGACGCGCGGCAGTTCGATGTCGTTTTCGTCGATCCGCCGTTTACCCAAGATCTGCCGCCCGCGCTGCTGCCGGCAATCCTCCCGCGCCTCGCGGGGGGCGCGCGGGTCTACGTCGAGAGCGGGCAGGCGTTGACGGCGGGCGCGCCGTGGCGGATGCTGCGCGGGCAGAAGGCAGGGCGCGTTCACTTCCAGCTCCTCGACCGGGAGGTTTCATGAGCCACAAGGTGCTCTATCCAGGTACGTTCGACCCGATCACCCTGGGGCACGAGGACCTCGTCCGCCGCGCTGCGCGCCTCTTCGACCGCGTGGTCGTCGGGGTGGCCGACAGCCGTGGCAAGCGCCCGATCTTCGACCTGGACGAGCGCGTGCAGATGGCGCAGGCGGTACTCGCCGTCTACCCCAACGTCGAGGTGGTGGGCTTCACCGGGCTGCTGATGAAATTTCTCCGCGACCACCAGGCGCGCGTGATTCTCCGCGGGCTCAGGGCGGTCTCCGATTTCGAGTTCGAGTTCCAGATGGCGGGTATGAATCGCATCCTGCATCCCGACGTCGAGACGCTCTTCCTCACGCCCTCCGAGCAGTACATGTTCATCTCGGCCAGCATCGTGCGGGAGATCGGCTCGCTCGGAGGCGACGTGAGCCAGTTCGTGCAGCCCTTGATCGCGCAACGCTTGCGTGAAAAAATGCGCATCGATTCCTGATCATTGCGCTGGGAAATAGCCGCCATGGCTCTGCTCATCACCGATGCCTGCATCAATTGCGACGTTTGCGAGCCCGAGTGTCCGAACGGCGCGATCGCGCAGGGGGAGGAGATCTACGTGATCGCCCCCAATCTCTGCACGGAGTGCGTCGGCCACTACGACACGCCCCAGTGCGTCGAGGTGTGCCCGGTGGACTGCATCGTCCCGAATCCGGACGTGGTCGAGAACGAGGAACAACTCAAGCTCAAGTACCGCGGCCTGATGGCGGAGAAGCTGCCCGCCTGAAGCGCAATTCTCAGCGCTGACAGCGCGGACAGTAGAAGGTCGAGCGCTGTCCCTGACGCAATAGCCTGATCGTCGAGCCGCATCGCCGGCACGGCTCGCCCGCCCGGCCGTACACGCCGTATTGCTGCTGGAAGCATCCCGGTGCCCCGTTGGCATCGACGAAATCGCGCAGGGTGCTGCCGCCCGCTGCGAGCGCGAGCTCGAGCGTCGTGTGGATCGCCTCCGCCAGCACCCGGTAGCGCGCGCGGCTCACCCGCCCGGCACCGCGGGACGGATGAATACCGGCGCGAAAGAGGGCCTCGCTCGCGTAGATGTTGCCGATGCCCGCCAGGACATGGCCGTCCATGAGCACCTGCTTGATCGCCGCCTTGCGCCCGCGCGTCCCGGTGTACAGCCGGTCGCCGTCGAACCCGGGCGCGAGCGGCTCCGGTCCCAGTGCCGCGAGCAGCGGATGCTCGAGCGGATCGTGTTCCACCCAGTGCACGCTGCCGAAGCGGCGCGGATCGCTGAAGCGCAGCAGCCTGCCGTCGTCGAGCGCGAGGTCGAGGTGATCGTGCTTGCCGGGCGGCGTCGAGGACGGCACCACGCACAGGCTGCCGGACATGCCGAGGTGGACGATCAGCGTGCCGCCGTCGCAGCGGATCAGGAGGTACTTGCCGCGGCGGTCGACGTCTGCGATTGCGCGCGCCTCCAGTTGCCGCTCGAAATCGCGCGCGACCGGCCAGCGCAGGCCGCGATGGCGGACGATGGCCCGCGCGAAGCGGCGCCCGGTCAGGAGCGGGGCGAGCCCGCGGCGGATGGTTTCGACTTCCGGCAGCTCGGGCATCGCTGTGCGACCGCGCCTATTTCGAATCGGCGGCGGGCGGGGTCAGCAGGCGTTTCCCCGCGGCCGCCGAGAAGAGATACTGCAGCCCTTCGTCTTCCCGCAGCAGCACGAGCTCGGGTTCCCGCTGCACGATCGTCAAGCGGACAACCGTCCCGTTCCTGAGTGTGACGGTGATGGGCTTCCCGGCGGCAGTCCCCGCGCCTTTCTGGGTGAGCAGGCTCGCCGCGCTCCGCCATTCGTCACCCCAGCGGTTGAGATCGTCCTGGCTCCAGCCCGGCGTCTCCGGACTGAGCTTCCAGATGCCCTCGCGCTGTGCCATCGTCATGCCGGGGAGCGCGATCGCCACCGGCTCTTCGTCCGGTCCGAACAACTGGCGCCCGGTCACGTCCTTCGCTTCCTGGGGCAGCGCCGCGGCGTAACGCAGCGGGACGAGGTACACGTCCTCGCCCACCATCACATACTGCTCGTTGCTCAACTCGTTCACGGTACCGAACGCGATGGCTCGATCGTCGAACACGACGCGCGCCTGCGGCCGCTCGAGGTCGAAGCGGGCGAGATCGGTTGCCGATAGCTTGCGGCTCGCCTTGGCGTGCAGAAGGTCGAGCAGCTGCCTCGTGCGGAACGCGTCGGCGCGCGCCCGATAGGGCTCGGCGAGATGCCAGTGGCCGTCGCGCTTTTCGAGCACGACCGGCTCTCCGCCGCGCTCCACCCGGATTCGCGTCACCCGCTCCGGATCGAGCGCAAAGAGCGCGAGCTCCGGCGCGGCGCCGGGTCGCGGGCGCAGATAGAGGAAGAGGGCGAGCCCGGCAACGAGCAGTGCGAGGGCGACATTGACGAGGGTGGCACGGCTCATGGCCGGCGCCGCCGCCACCACGTTGCCGCTCCGGTGGCGAGAAACGCGACCGGCAGCAGCACGAGAAATCCCGCCGCGATCGCGAACAGGCCGAGGCGCCCGAGCTCGAGGCTCGCGTCCACGGTGGCGCGCGGCTGGACGGTGATGAGATCGTCGTCGCCGACGAGCCAGTTCACGATGTTGACCCCAAGATCGAGGTTGCCTGCCAGTCCCAGATAGGTATTGGCGAGAAAGTGCGCGGTGCCGATCACGACGACCCGCTGCGTGCGGTCTGCCACGGGTCGCTCGAGGGCGTAGCCGATGGTCACCGGTCCCGCCGCATCGTGCGCCTTGTCGAAGGTCGCGGCATCGTTCGCTTCCCCGCTTTCGAGCCAGCCCCGCGGCGCCACCTCCATCAGTGGAAACGCCCGCCATTCCTTCCCCTCCACCACGCCGATCTGGCGCGCGAACGGGAATACCGCGTTCAGCGGGAAATCGCGCACGATGGTGTGGTTGCCGTAACCGTGCACGACGGCGTTCGCCTGTGGCAGCCCCATCTGCCGCGCCGCCGGATCCACCACGGTGCCGGGCGACAGCACCAGGGAGAGGTACTCCGCGACCGGTTCGAGCCCGTGCAGCGGCTCCTGATCGATCAACCACAGCAGGTTGCCGCCGCGCTCGAGGAAGCGCTTCACCTTTTCGACTTCGCCGGGCAGGAGGTCGACCTGCGGACTGGCAACGACGAGGACGGCGGTGTTGTCGGGGACGGCCTGCGCAATGCCGAGGTTTACCGTACCGAGCCGCAGTCCCTTGCTCTCCAGTTGTTTGCCGAAGTCGCCGAGGTCGTGATTGGCGGGCCCCGCAAGGCGCCGCTCGCCGTGTCCGTCGAGCCCGGCGACGATACGCTCCGAGCCGCGCGACAAGCGCATGAGGAGATTGGTGAGCGCCTGTTCGTTGAGTTGGGTCAGGTGCTCCGAGCGGCCGCCGAAGGCGATGACGAGCTCGCCGTTCACCCGCACCTTTGCTTCCGCCGCGAGCTTCGGATACTCGCGCGGATCGACGATCGCGAGCGTCAAGTCCGGCTTCGCGCGGCGATAGGGTTCGACGAAGTCCTGGATGATCTTGCGGATGTCGCCGAGCTCGGGGTCCTGCTCCGTCGCGTAAGCGGTGATCGTGACCGGCCCCTGCATCTGCGCGAGCACGTCCCGCGTCGGCTTCGACAGCGTGTTGCGGCGACTCTGCGTGAGATCCCACTGCACGCGGTAATCCTGGGCGAGCCGCACCAGCATGAGCACGGCCGCCACCAGCAGAACGACGAAGAAGCCGTTCTGCAGAATCAGCCGGCGGCGCAACTGACGGCTTGCCTCCACGCTAACCCCGCAGGCGGTCGGCGTCGAGGCGGCGGATCGCGAGCACGAGAAAGAGCCCGGTCAGCAGCGCAAAGTACGCGAGGTTCGCCGTGTCGACGATGCCCTTGGTGAACGGCTCGAAGTGCTTGAGCAGCGACACGAGGTGCACCGGGCTCGCCGGATCCGAAGTGGCGAGATTGATCATCCACAGCACGAGCGAGATGGCGAGCGCCGTCACCGCCGCAACCACCGGATGCGCGGTCAGGCACGAGCTGTAGAGCCCGATCGCGGCGAGGCCGGCGGCGACCAGCGCGAGGCCGATCAGGTTCGACGCCACGAGTCCCCAGTCGAGGCGACCGCCCAGAGCGAGCGCTGCACCCATCGCGCCGATCATGAGCACCGGCACGAGCAGAAACGCGAATAGCCCGAGAAACTTGCCGAGCACGATGTCCGTCATCGAGAGCGGCGCGGACAGGAGAAAGGTCATGGTCTGATTGCGCCGCTCTTCGGCCACGAGGCGCATCGAGAGCAGCGGCACCGCCATCACCAGGACGATCGACGCGACGCCGAAGACCGGCGAGATCACGAGTTCGGTCGCGCCCGGCGGATTGGCGATGGCCGCGAGCTGGCTCTGGACGGCGAGAAAGGCGTCGAGCCGCGCCAGGAAGATCCAGGCGAGGATGAGCTGGAAGAACGCGAGGACCACCCAGGGAAGCGGTGACACGAAGAGCGCCCGCAACTCCTTCGCGGCGACGGCAGCGATCACGCGGCGGCCCCCGCGCTCGCATCCTCGCGCTGGGTGAGGTGCCCGAAGATCTCCTCCAGGCTCGCCTGCGCGGGGGCGATCTGATAGAGGCGCCAGCCCTGCGCCACCGCGTGCCGGACGATCTCCTCGCCCGGATCGGCATCGGCCTCGGGCTCGATGCGAAAAAGATCCGCGCCTGCCGCTTCCACGTGCGCGACACCGGGTACTGCTTCGAGCTCGGTCACGGTGGGCGGGCGGCGCAAGCCCACCAGCAGGGCGCGGCCGCCGCGCAGCGCGCGCAGGTCGTCGACCGTGCCGCTGTAGACCACGCTGCCCTCGTGCATGATCTGCACGCGGTCGCAGACGGTTTCCACCTCGGGCAGGATGTGGGTGGAGAGAATCACGCCGCGCCCCGAGACAAGCTCGCGGATGAGCGCGCGGATCTCGCGGATCTGGTTCGGGTCGAGGCCCACCGTGGGTTCGTCGAGAATGATGAGATCGGGCTCGTGGACGATCGCCTGGGCGATGCCGACCCGCTGCTGATAGCCCTTGGACAGCGTGCCGATCAACTGGCCGGCCACCGCGGCAAGCCCGCAGCGCTCGCCCGCGCTCGCCGCCGCCGCCGCGATGTGCTGCTTCGGCACCCGATGCAGCCGCGCCGCGAGCTTCAGATATTCATCGACGCGAAGCTCGCGGTAGAGCGGCGGCGTCTCCGGCAGATAGCCCACGTGGCGCTTGGCCGCCACCGGCCGCTCCAGCAGATCCACGCCGCAGATCGAGATGCTGCCGGCGCCGGGGCTCAGGTTGCCGGTGAGCATCTGCATGGTGGTCGTCTTGCCCGCGCCGTTGGGACCGAGGAAGCCCAGCACTTCCCCGCGCCCGACCTTGAGCTCGACGTCCCGCACCACCGGACGGCCGGCGAAGCTTTTCGAAAGCGCACGGGCATCGAGGGTGAACGATGAGACGGGATCGGACATAGACGAAGAGCGGCGGCATGGGTTGACGGCGACTGCCCCGCGGCCGGCGTCAATTGAAACGGGCCGTAAATATACCTAATATGCTGAGTTCCATACAGTCTTGCCGAGCGTGGCGCGGCGCTTGCGAACCTCGCCGCGCCAGCGCATCTCTAACGATCTCTCGTCCTCTCGCAATCGGGCCCCATTGATGAATCGAACCCTTACCGCGGCCCTGCCGCTTCTTGCGGTCTTCTTGTCGGCGTGTGCGCAGAGCCCGCAAAAGCCGGCCGCGGAGCCCGCTGCGAAGCCGCCTCCCGCCGCCGCGCCCCGGGCGGAAGTGCCGCGTCAGCCCCCGCTGCCGGAGCAGGAGCTCACCAACGAGATCCTGTACCGCTTCCTGATCGGAGAGGTCGCCGGTCAGCGCGGCCGGCTCGACGTGGCGACGCAGGCCTACATCGAAATGGCGCGGAAGACGCAGGATCCGCGCATCGCCCAGCGCGCGACGGAGGTCGCGCTCTTCGCGCGGGCGCAGGACCAGGCACTGGAAGCGGCGCGGATCTGGGTCGCGGCGGACCCGGATTCGGTCCGCGCCCAGCAGGCCCTGACCGCCCTGCTCGTCAACGCCAACAAGCTCGGCGAGGCGAAGCCGCTGCTCGAGAAGCTCTTGCAGGAAGAGAAGGCCAACGTCGGTCCGGCTTTTCTGCAGTTGAGCAGCCTGCTCTCCCGCGCCACCGACAAGAAGGCCGCGCTGCAACTCGTCCGCGATCTCGCGCAGCCTTATCCCGCCGTGGCGGAAGCGCATCTCGCGGTGGCCCAGGCGGCGCTCGGCGCCGACGACCTCGAGCTCGCCGCGCGCGCGGCCGAAGAGGCGACGAAGCTGCGGCCGGATTGGGAGCTCGCCGCCCTGATGCGGGGTCAGGTGCTGCAGCGCCGTTCGAACGCGGAGGCGCTCGCCTACTGGCGGGGCTATCTCAAGGAGTATCCGCAGGCGAAGGACGTGCGGCTCAACTATGCACGCCTGCTCGTGAGCGACCGCAACTACGAGGAAGCGCGCAAGGAGTTCGAGCGTCTGGGCAAGGATTTTCCGCAGAATGCCGACGTCACCATGGCGGTCGCGCTGCTCGCCATCGAGTTGAAGGACTACGAGGCGGCCGAGCAGACGTTGAAGCGCGCCCTCGGCCAGAACCCGAAGGACAGCGACACCATCCGCCTCTATCTCGGACAGGTGGACGAGGAGCGCAAGCGGTTCGACGACGCCAAGCGCTGGTATCAGGAAGTGGGGCGCGGTGACCAGTACATTCCGGCCCAGGTGCGTTATGCCGGCGTCGTCGCCAAGGAGGGCGATCTCGCCGGGGCGCGGCGCTACCTGCAGCAGCTTCCGGTGCAGAACAACCAGCAGCGGGTGCAGCTGATCCAGGCCGAAGCCCAGCTCCTGCGCGACCAGAGCCAGTACCAGGAAGCCTACGATCTCCTCGGCCGCTCGCTCGACAAGCTGCCGAACTACCCCGACCTGCTCTACGACTATGCGATGGCGGCGGAAAAGGTGAATCGCGTCGACGTGCTCGAGACCAACCTGAAGAAGCTCATCGTCATCAAGCCGGACCACGCGCACGCCTACAACGCCCTGGGCTACACCCTCGCCGACCGCAACGAGCGCCTGAAGGAAGCCGAGGAATACATCGACCGTGCGCTCAAGATCTCGCCCGACGATCCCTTCATCCTCGACAGCAAGGGCTGGGTGCTCTATCGCCGCGGCCAGACCAAGGAAGCCCTCGTCTATCTGCGCCGTGCCTTCGCGGAGCGTCCCGATCCGGAGATCGCCGCCCATCTGGGCGAGGTGCTGTGGGCGCAGGGACAGAAGGACGAAGCCGAGAAGGTCTGGCGTCAGGCGCTGCAGGACAACCCCGACAACGAGGCGCTGCGCACCGCGGTCAAGCGGTTCCTGCCCTGACCTCTGTTCCCGCCAGCCAGCCACTCCCGGATACTGCGGCGGGGTGCGGCGCTCGCCGTCATCCTGCTCGGTCGGTGCGTGCGCCACCGCACCCGACGTGCGCCGGATCGCGCTCCGGCGCGGTGCTCGCTCCCGATCGCGTGCGCTTCGAGCTCAATGGCCGGATCGGCGTCCAGAACGGCGACGAAGGCATGTCCGGCCTGCTGCGCTGGCTGCACGCGCCGGATGCCGATCAGATCTGGTTCTCGTCGCCGCTCGGCAGCAGCATCGCCCTACTGGTACGGGACGAGAACGGCGTCGAGCTTTCCAGCGGTCGCGGTCCGCCGCGCCGCGCCCCGACTGCCGAGGTGCTTACGCGCGAGGCGCTGGGCTGGGATCTTCCGCTCTCCGGTCTCGAATACTGGATCCTCGGCCGGCCCGCGCCGTGGACAGGCACGGAACGCGTCGAGCGGGACCCCGCGAGCGGCCGGCTCACGCGTCTGGTCCAGGACGGCTGGAACATCGAGTTCCGCCGCTACCTCGACACCGAGTGGGGCGCGCTGCCCGCGCTCATCCATCTCGACTACGGCGGCAGCCTGCAGATCAGGCTGGCGGTCGATCGCTGGGAGGTGCAGCGCTGAATCGCGCGCGAAGATGGTCAGCGCGGTTCGCGGTCGCGTATTCTTCCCCCTCTCGCGCGACATCGAAATGGACTCGTCCCTCGTCACCTATCCCGCTCCGGGCAAGCTCAACCTCTTCCTGCACGTGACGGGGCGCCGGCCCGACGGTTATCACCTGCTGCAGACGGTCTTTCGCTTCATCGATTACGGCGACGTGCTCCAGTTCCGCGCGCGCCAGGACGGTCGCATCCGGCGCGTCAACACCGTTGTAGGCATCCCGGCGGAAGACGACCTGTGCGTGAAGGCGGCGCGGCTGCTGCAGCAGGAAGCGCAGGTCGGACGCGGCGTCGAGATCAGGGTGCAGAAGCGCCTGCCGCTGGGCGGCGGGCTCGGGGGCGGCAGTTCCAATGCCGCGACCGTGCTGTTGGCGCTGAACCGCATCTGGGAGGTCGACCTGAAGCGGCACGAGCTGGCGGAACTGGGCCTCAAGCTCGGTGCCGACGTGCCGGTGTTCATCTTCGGTGAAAGCGCCTTCGGCGAGGGGATCGGGGAGCGCCTGCAGCCGATCAGTCTGCCGCCCGGCGTGGTATCTCGTGCTCGTGCCGCCGCTCGCGGTAGCGACCCGGAAAGTGTTCGAAGATCCTGATTTGACACGAAACTCCCCTCCCGTCACAATTACGGCCTTTTCCGTCGTGCGGGGTCAGAACGACCTCGAAGCGGTCGTGTGCCGGTCCTATCCCGAAGTCGCGTTGCACCTCGACTGGTTGCGAAACCAGGCGCGGGAGGCGGGCTTCGCGGCGCTCACGGGTTCCGGGGCCTGCGTCTTCGCGGAATTCGAGACCGAGGACGCTGCGCGGCGGGTTGCGAGTCTCCTGCCGCCGACCATGAGCGGATTCGTGGCGCAGGGTCTCGATCGTCATCCCCTGCACGGCCTGGCAAATTAAACATTTGGGGAGTCGCCAAGTGGTAAGGCACCGGATTTTGATTCCGGCATTCGTAGGTTCGATCCCTACCTCCCCAGCCCCGATGCCCGAGCCAGCGCCGGGGTGCCCCGTTCGGCAGCGGTGAGCCCTTGGCGCTCGTGGCGGCCGCCGGCTCGACCTCGAAAGTCTCTCTGGTAGCTCGGCATGGCTTATGACAGCCTGATGGTGTTCACCGGCAACGCGAACCCCAAGCTCGCGGAAGACGTGGTGCGTCATCTGCACATCAACCTGGGGCGCGCGAATGTCGGACAGTTCAGCGACGGCGAGGTACAGGTGGAGATTCTGGAGAACGTGCGCGGCAAGGACGTTTTCGTGCTGCAGTCGACGTGCGCGCCGACGAACGACAATCTGATGGAAGTGCTGGTCATCGTGGATGCCCTGAAGCGCGCCTCCGCGGGTCGCATCACGGCGGCGATCCCGTACCTCGGGTACGCGCGCCAGGACCGCCGTCCGCGCTCGGCGCGGGTGCCGATCACGGCGAAGGTGGTGGCGAACATGCTCACCACCGTGGGTGTCGACCGGGTGCTCACGATGGATCTGCACTCGGACCAGATCCAGGGCTTCTTCGACATCCCCGTGGACAACGTCTATGCCACGCCAATACTGCTCGCGGACCTGTGGAAGCACGAGTATCAGAACATGATCGTGGTCTCGCCCGACGTGGGCGGTGTGGTGCGCGCGCGGGCGGTGGCGAAGCGGCTCGACAGCGATCTCGCGATCATCGACAAGCGGCGGCCGCGTCCCAACGTCGCCACCGTGATGAACATCATCGGCGATGTCGAAGGACGCACCTGCGTCATCATGGACGACCTCGTCGATACCGCGAACACGCTGTGCGAGGCGGCGGACGCGCTCAAGGACAACGGCGCCGAATGGGTGGTCGCGTACTGCACGCATCCGGTGCTCTCGGGGCGTGCAGTGGAGCGGGTGGAGGGCTCGAAGCTCGATATGCTCGTGGTGACGGACACCATTCCGCTGCGCGACGACGCCAGGCGCAGCCGCCGCATCCGCTGCGTGTCCGCGGCGGAGCTCATCGCGGAGACCATGCTTCGCATCAGCAACGAGGATTCGGTGAGCTCGCTCTTCATGGAGTGAGGGTCGAGCAGCGGATCGGCGAACGGTTTTTTTCGAGCATGCTCCGGCTGGTCGCGGCCGGTGGCGATGCGCAACTTGAGGAGAGTGAAATGGCAGCCATCGAAGTCGTCGCGTTTCCGCGATCGGCGCAAGGTACGGGTGCGAGCCGCCGCCTGCGCCGCAGCGGTAAGGTTCCGGGCATCATCTATGGCGGCGAGGCCGCGCCCGTGGCGGTCGAGCTCGATCACAACGCGCTCTACCAGCACCTGAGGCTCGAAGCTTTCCACGCTTCGATCCTCAGCATGGCGGTGAGCGGCAAGAAGGAACAGGTGCTGCTGCGCGACGTGCAGATGCATCCGTTTCGCGCCGAGATCCTGCACGTCGACTTCCAGCGTGTCGCCCAGGACAAGGAGATCCACGTAAAGGTGCCGCTGCACTTCGTGAACGCCGAGATGGCGGCGGGCGTGAAACTCTCCGGCGGCATCGTGAGCCACGTCATGAACGACCTCGAGGTGGTCTGCCTGCCGAAGAACCTGCCGGCGTTCATCGAGGTGGATCTCGCGCACCTGACTGCGGGCAGTTCGGTTCACCTGTCCGAGCTCAAGCTGCCGGCGGGGGTCGAGGTCACCACGCAGGGTGGCGAGGATCCGGTGGTTGCCACCTGCGTCCTGCCGCGTGCGGCGGTGGAAGAGGAGGCCGAAGCGGCCGCGCCGGCGGTCCCGGAAGTGCCGCTGGTGGCGAAGAAGGAAGAGAAGGAAGTCGAGAAGAAGTAAACGGGCTTCCGTCCCGGCATCCGGCCCGTCGATCGCCGCTGCGACGGCGGCTTTCTGACGGGCCTTTTCACGCGCAAAACCCTTGCTCATGCGCCTCGTCGTCGGACTCGGCAATCCCGGCCCGGAGTATGCCGCGACCCGGCACAACGCCGGATGCTGGTTCGTCGACCGGCTGGCGTCGAGCGCGGGCGTCGGCCTGCGCAGCGAGTCGCGCTTTCACGGCATCGTCGGCCGCATGGCCGCGGACTGTTGGCTGCTCCTGCCGCAAACCTTCATGAACGCGAGCGGTCGGTCGGTCGGCGCTTTCGCGCGCTTCTACCGCATCGCGCCGGAGGAGATGCTCGTCGTGCACGACGAGCTGGACCTGCCGCCGGGCACGCCGCGGCTCAAGAAGGGTGGCGGGGTATCGGGACACAATGGCTTGAAGGACATCGCCGCCCATCTCGGCACACATGATTTCTGGCGGCTGCGGCTCGGCATCGGCCATCCCGGCGACCGCGCGATCGTCGTCGATTACGTGCTGCATCCACCGCGGTGCGAAGAACAGGAACTGATCGACACGTCGATCGAGAAGAGCCTGGACGTGTGGCCGCTCATCGCGCGCGGCGATCTGGCAGCGGCGATGCTCAAGCTGCATACGAAACCGAAACCTCCCGCCGACAACCCACCGGAAGATCCTCCATGAGTCTCAAGTGCGGCATCGTGGGCCTGCCCAACGTCGGCAAGTCCACCCTCTTCAACGCGCTCACGAAGGCGGGCATCGCCGCCGAGAACTATCCGTTCTGCACCATCGAGCCGAACGTGGGCGTGGTGGAGGTTCCCGATCCGCGCCTCGCGCGACTGGCGGCGATCGCGAAGCCGCAGAAGGTGATTCCCGCAGTGGTGGAATTCGTCGACATCGCGGGTCTCGTCGCCGGCGCATCGAAGGGCGAGGGCCTGGGCAACCAGTTCCTCGCCCACATCCGCGAGACCGACGCCATCACGCACGTGGTCCGCTGCTTCGAGGACGAGAACGTCGCCCATGTGGCGGGGAAGGTCGACCCGATCTCCGACATCGAGGTCATCCACACCGAGTTGGCACTCGCGGACCTCGCCACTGTCGACAAGGCGATCGCGCGGATACTGCGGCCGGCCAATGCGGGCGACAAGGAAGCGGCGAAACAGCTCGCGGTGCTCGAGCGCGTGCAAGCGCACCTCGACCAAGGCAAGCCGGCCCGCAGCGTCGGGCTCGACCGCGAGGAGCGGGCGATGCTGAGTCCGCTTTGCCTTCTCACGGCCAAGCCCGCGATGTACGCAGCGAACGTCGACGAGCACGGCTTCGAGGGAAATGCGCTGCTCGACGCGGTGCGCACTTACGCCGCCGCCGAGGGGGCGCCAGTGGTGCCCATCTGCGCGGCGCTCGAGGCCGAGATCGCCGATCTCTCCGAAGAGGACAAGGGCGTCTTCCTCGCCGACATGGGCCTCGAAGAACCCGGCCTCGACCGGTTGATCCGGGCGGCATACGAACTGCTCGGACTGGAGACCTTCTTCACGGCCGGCGACAAGGAGGTACGCGCGTGGACGGTCCACCGTGGTTTCACTGCACCGCAGTCGGCCGGCGTCATCCACACCGACTTCGAGCGCGGCTTCATTCGGGCCGAGGTGATCGCGTTCGATGACTACGTCGCGTGCAAGGGGGAACAGGGCGCGAAGGAGGCGGGAAAGATGCGGCTCGAGGGCAAGGAGTACGTCGTGCGGGATGGGGACGTCGTGCATTTCCGGTTCAACGTGTAGCAAGCGCATCAGGAGCCGCATCACATGATGTATCATTCGGGCATCCTGTTCGCGAGGCATTTCCCATGCGTACCACGATCAACCTGGATGAAGCCTTGCTCGACGAGGCGCAGCGCATCACCGGCCTGACCGAACGCACGGCGCTCATCCGCGAGGGCCTCAAGGCCCTGATCGAGCGCGAAAGCGCGCGACGCCTGGCGCGGTTGGGTGGCAGCGAGCCTCAGGTCAAGCCGATTCCGCGGCGGCGTTCTTAGCCGGCATGATCCTGGTCGACACCTCAGTCTGGATCGACCATCTTCGGAAGAGCGAACCGGCGCTGATCGCCGCGCTGGAAGTCGGACAGGTGCTGATCCACCCGTTCGTGATCGGCGAACTGGCCTGCGGCAATCTCGAACATCGGGTCGAACTGCTCTCCCTGCTGCGCGACCTTCCACTGGCGACCGTTGCGACCGACGCCGAAGCCCTGGGTTTCATCGACAGGCATCGATTGATGGGCTGCGGCGTCGGTTACCTCGATGTTCACCTGCTCGCCTCGGTGGCGCTGGCCTGCCCTGCTCGGCTCTGGACGCGGGACAAGCGGCTTGCGATTGTCGCGGACAGTCTTAAGTTGAAGTTTCAACGGGAAGCGCACTAACATGGGTTTCAATGCCGCGCCTCAAAAAACCGTCGAAGCGCTGAAGCACGACAAAGCCACGCGCAAGAACATCCCGACCGCCGAATATCAGTCGCTGATGCAGAAGAACGAGTAGGACTGGTCGGACCTCGTCGTCCATGCCACGCCGCCAAAGGCGATCACCCCTTCGGCCGGCTCCCGAGCGCCGGCGCCCACCTTCGCGCCGAACTCGACCCGCGCGACCAACTGCTTTGGGAGTTGCTCGCCGCCACGGCGGACTTGCTAGCCCAACTTGCGCAGTTGGAGCCTCGTTTTGAAATTTTCGCGAGGCTGGCGTGAACGGAATCATCGACTTGCATTGTGTGTGAGGTGCGAAACGGCGTGTAGTGCCGACCTTGCCTCTTGGCAGCGGCATCGGAGTGCGTTCTGATGCGTGTTCATGTATCTGCGCTACACGATGCGCAAGAAAGACGGCAAGGTCCATCGCACTTGGCGGTTGGTGCGTTCGGTGCGTATTGGCCGGCGCGTGATTCAGCAGACGGTCACGCATCTGGGCGAGCTGGACGAAGCGGGACGGCTGCGCGCACGTGCGCTGGCGCGCGCGCTGATAGGCGAGCCCGAGCAGGCGAGCCTGTTTGACGACGGCACGCGCAGCCAAACGATTGCGGTGCAGCTCAAGGGTGTGCGCATCGAAAACGGCCGGCAGTTCGGCCAGGTGTATTTGGCGCTGGCCCTGTGGCGCGCCTGCCGACTCGATGAGTTTGCAGCCGAGCATATTCCGGCGGGCAAAGAGGCGGTGGCGTGGGAGAAGATGGCCGCGGTGCTGGTCGCGGCCCGCCTGTGCGAGCCTTCGAGCGAATTGCACATTGCCGAAGACTGGTATCGGCGCACGGCGTTGAGCGATCTGCTGCAGCTGAACGAGGCGCTGGTGAACAAGGACCGGCTGTATCGCGCGCTCGACCAACTGCTGCCGCACAAAGCGGCACTCGAGGCGCACTTGTCCCGGCGGGTGGGAGAGCTGTTTGCCGTGGACAATGACGTGCTGCTGTATGACGTCACCTCGACCTACTTCGAAGGGCAGGCCGCGGGCAATGCGCAGGCGCGGCGCGGCTACTCGCGCGATCACCGCCCCGATTGCAAACAAGTGTGCATCGCACTGGTGGTCACCTTCGATGGCTTCCCGCTCGGCTACGAAGTGTTCCCCGGCAACACGCATGACGCCACCACCGTGCAGAGCATCGTCGAGACGATGGAAGCGCGACACGGGACGGTGGGCAAGGTGTGGATCATGGATCGCGGCATGGCGAGCGCCGAAAATCTCGCGTGGTTGCGCGAGAGCGGGCGACGTTACATCCTGGGCACGCCGAAGTCGGAACTGAGGAAATGGGCGCCGGCGCTGGCCGACAAAACGCACTGGCGCGAGATCCGCGCGGGCATCGAAGTGAAGCTGTGTGCGGCCCCCGACGGTGATGCGGAGACCTTCATCCTGTGCCGCTCGCGCGATCGCAACGAGAAGGAAAAAGCGATGCACGACCGATTCAGTCGGCGCATCGAGCAGGCGTTGGCGAAACTGCAAGCGCGTATTGCCCAATCAAGGAAACGGCTGAATCGGGATGCGATCAACCGCCAGATCGGGCGCCTGCTACAACGCAATCAGCGCGCCGCGGCACGCTTCGCGATCGAACTGAAGCACGCCGATAACCCCGCCGGCTGCGTGCTCGAGGTTGCGGTAAATGACCGTTTCGATCACTGGGCGGCGCTGTCCGAAGGCACCTACCTGCTGCGCTCCAACGTCACTGACTGGAGCGACGAGAAGCTGTGGCAGGCATACATCCAGCTGACCCAGGCCGAAGCGGCGTTTCGCATCCAGAAGGACCAGCTTGCGATTCGACCGATCTGGCATCAGCGCGCCGATCGCGTGCAAGCACACATCCTCGTGTGCTTCTTGGCGTTTGTGCTGTGGAAGACGCTGGAGCTGTGGCAAGCGCGTGCCGGGCTGGGCAACTCCCCACGCACGCTGCTCGAAGAGCTCGCACGCATTCAAGCGCATGACGTGATTCTCCCCACGCCCACGCACGGCGAGGTCCGCCTGCGCTGCGTCACGCAGCCCGATGCCGCACAGGCCGCACTGCTCGATCGCCTCGGGATCGTGCTACCGAAACGCATCCGTCTCCCGGAGATCTCCCTCGCCAACACCGTCGCGCGCGCCACCGCTTAACCACCAGCAACATGTAGTGCCGACTTCCAGGTTAAGTCATTGATTTCGCGTTGTCCAACATACGATTCTGCGCAAGTTGGGCTAGCCCAACTTCCACAGTTCTGGGGTAGGATTTGTGGATTGTCAACGGGTTAAGGTTCGAGGTCGCCACTACAATTCGGACATCGCGGGCCCCTTCCGGCGCCGTGGCAAGGTGAGCCCAAGTCGCTCGAGGAGGATCGCCTGCGCCGGATCGGGACGCACCACGCAGCGAATGCGCAGTTCACGTTGGTTGATTCTGCCAACGGCAATACGATGTCGGCGGCGTGGATGCGCGAGAACTCCGTGAGGATCGTGCGCGGTGCATGTCCGAGTCCCGCTTTGGTAGGCCCATCTTCTACACTTTGCGCGCCTTTTTGAAGGCGACCCCCTGTCGTTATTGGCTTTGCGGGGAGCTGGCTTCAGAATGTAGTGTCACGATGTGTCGTCAGTAGCTTGACGTGTGGCCTTCAGGGTATGAGAAACACGGTGTCAAACGTGATGATACATATTGCCGGTGTTTATCCGCACCCAGACCAATGCGAACCGAACCTACTTGCTGCTGGTCGAGAATCAGCGTGTCCACGGTCGCATTCAGCAACGGGTGCTGGCTCGGCTTGGCCGACTCGATGAGCTGCGCACCTCTGGCGAGCTCGACCGCTTGCTGGCCTCATTGTATCTTGGGAAACCTTGGTTTACCGTCATACGTGCGTTCGAGTAATCATTGCAAGTAACGAAGGGTGGGCCGCGCTACGGCGCCCGCACCTCGATCCCTTTCGCCGCAAACGCGTCGCGCAGCGCACGGGCGAACCGGACAGCGTTCGGTTGGTCGCCGTGCAAGCAAAGCGTCCCGGCCTCGACGGTGACTGTAGCACCCGAGCGCGTGCGCACCCTGCCCTGCTCGACCATCATCAACGCCTGTGTGACCGCCGCCGCTTCGTCGGTGATCAGCGCCCCGGGCTCGCTGCGCGGGACGAGCGTGCCGTCGGGCCGATACGACCGGTCGGCGAATACCTCCGCCACCGCGCGCACCCCCAGCCGCGCGGCCGCCTCGATCATCGTGCTCCCCGATAGCGCGTAGAGCATCACGCCGCCGCCCAGGTCCCGCACCGCGCGGGCAATAGCCTCGGCGAGCACCGCATCCTTCGCCGCCATGTTGTATAGCGCGCCATGCGCCTTCACGTGGTGCAGCCGCGTGCCGGCGGCACGTGCGAACGCTTCCACCGCACCCGCCTGGTAGAGCACGAGGTCATAGCATTCCTGCGCGGTGATCTTCATCTCCCGGCGTCCGAAGCCTTGCAGGTCGGGCAGCGAGACATGCGCGCCGACCGCGACGTCGTGCAGGGCGGCGAGCGCGACGACCGCACGAATGGTCGACGGATCGCCGGCGTGGAACCCGCCCGCGATGTTCGCGGAGGAGACGAGCGGTATCAGCGCGCGATCGTCGCCCATCGTCCACGCGCCATAGCTCTCGCCTGCGTCGCAGTTCAAATCAATCCGCTTCATCCCCGAATTCCCAGAGTATGCGCTGCACCAGTTGGTCGACGCGCCCAATCAGTGCCTCGCGTGCGGCGTCGGCCTCGGAGAGCGTCGCGCGCGCAAACCGCAGCGTCGCTCCTGGCTTGAGCTGCGCGAGCCGCGGCACGTCGGCCGCGATTACCTCCGCGATCCGGGGATAGCCGCCGGTAGTCTGGTGATCCGCCATCAGTACGATCGGCTGCCCGGCGGGCGGCACCTGGACGGTCCCGAGGCAGGTTGCCTGCGACAGGATCTCGGTGGGTCGGGCGAGCGCGACGCCTGGCCCGAGCAGGCGGAACCCCATGCGGTTCGAGTCGGGCGCGATCCGCCAGCGTTCCTTGAGAAACAGATCGCGGGACGACTCGTCGAACAGCGCTGCATGGATGCCCTCGACGGTTCGGATCACGGGCTCGTCATGGTCCGGCAAGGTGACGCCGGGCGCAAGCCATCGTACCGTTTCGCAGCGGCCGACCGTGGCTGCGCGGTGGCGAGCGGTAACGCGGGCAAAGCGCGCTGCGGCAAGCGCTTCCGCATCCGGCGCGAACGGCAGCTCCGCGTCGCGCGCGAGCGACTTCCCGCGCCAGCCGCCGAAGCCACCGGCGAGATAGGAGCTGCGACTTCCCAGCACCGGATCGACCTGCAATCCACCAGCGACCGCCAGATAGCCGAAGCAGCCGGCCACGGCACGCCCGATCCGCAGCCGCGTGCCCGAGCGCACGAGCACCGGACGCGATTGCAGCACGGGAACGCCTTCGATCGTGGGCCCGAAGCGCGCGCCGTGCAGCGCGACGAGCGCGTCGCAGCCGATCAGAAGCTCGGGTCCCAGGAGCGCGATCTCGAGCGTGGCTGCGTCGGCGCGGTTGCCGACGAGCGCGTTGGCGACGCGGTGCGAGACCGGATCCATCGCGCCACCGGGGACGACGCCGAGATGCTGCAGCCCACGCCGCCCGAGGTCCTGGACGGTGGCGAGCACGCCCGGTCGCAAGACCCTGAGACTCATCGCCCGTGGTGCTCGCGGGCGATGCGCTCGAAGTCCGCCGCGGAGATCGACACGAAGCCGACGGCATCCCCAGGCTCGAGCAGGCTCGCCGGTTTGCGCGCGGGATCGAAGAGCGCGAGCGGCGTGCGTCCGATCACGTTCCAGCCACCCGGCGTCGCAAACGGGTAGATCGAGGTCTGGACGTTCGCGATGGCAACCGATCCCGCCTCGACGCGATGCCGCGGCGAGCTGCGGCGGGGGACCCCGAGCCGCGCATCGAGGCCGCCGAGGTAGGGCTGGCCGGGCGCGAAGCCGATCATCAGCACCCGATGCGGGGACGCTACGTGCAGGGCGACGACCTCGGGCGGCGTGAGCCCGGTGTGCGCCGCGACCTCCAGCAGGTCCGGCGCGAACGGTGGCTCGTAGCAGACCGGGATCTCGACCGTGCGCGCCGAAACCGGCTCGCCGGCACTGGCGATGCGGTCGAGGGATTCGAGCAGCAGCCGTTCCAGCACCGCACGGCGCTCCGCCGCCTCGCGCGCGGTTCGCGCCTCGAAGCACACCGCCACCGTGACGAGCGCGGAGATCACTTCGGTGACCCACGGCATTCTGCGCGCGCGGATGTCCAGCGCGACACCCCGGGCGAGTGCGTTCGCATCGAGGTCCAGGCTATGGGTGAGCGTCAACAGGACCGTGCTGTCGCCGAGGGGCGTGACGCTCGGGAGCGCTTCGTGGTCGCGTCGAAGCTCTTGCGCGCCCGGGGTCACGGCAGGCGTCCTTCGTGCACGGCGTGGCACGCGACGGTGCCCGCGCCGGCGGCTAGCAGCTCGGGACGCTCGCGCCGGCATCGCTCGTTTGCGTGCGGGCAGCGGGGGTGGAAGGCGCAGCCGGTGGGCGGATCGAGGGGATTCGGCGCGACGCCCCCCAGTGCCACGTCGGGTATGCCGGCGCCCGGCTCAGTTGTGAGCACGGAATCGAGCAGCGCGCGCGTGTAGGGATGCCGCGGACCATCGAAGAGCGCTCCGGTGTCGTGGGCCTCTACGACGCGGCCGAGGTACATCACCATCAGGCGCCGTGTCATGTGCCGGACCACCGCGAGGTTGTGGCTGATCAAGAGGCAGGCGAGCCCGAGGTCACGCTGCAGGTCCTGCAGTAGATTGAGGATTTGCGCTTGCACCGAGACGTCGAGCGCAGAGGTTGGTTCATCGCAAATTAGCAGGCGGGGTTCGTGGATCAAGGCGCGTGCGATCGCGACGCGCTGGCGCTGTCCACCCGAGAGCTCGCTCGGATAGCGGCCGTAGAGAGCGGCTGGCAACCCGACGCGATCCATCATGGCTTCCACTCGACGCCGCCAATTGGCGGGTGTGGGATCGTGCTGCACCTGCAACGGCAATGTGATGATCGAGCCGATCGTCTTCCGAGGGTTGAGCGACCCATAAGGATCCTGGAACACGGGTTGCACCAGTCGCGCGATCTCCTGCCGCGAAATGCTCGAGAGCGGTCTGCCATCGAGCGATATCCCGCCGGCCGTGGGCGGAAGCAGGCCGAGCAGCATGCGTGCGAGCGTGGTCTTACCGCATCCCGACTCCCCCACTACCGCCAATGCTTCACCCGACGCGACGCTCAAGCTCACACGATCGACCGCACAGAGTGTCCGCTTGGGCCGCAGCATCCCTCCACCGACGCGGAAGATGTGCGAAACGTCATGCGCTTCGAGCAGCGGTGTGGCCCCGCTCACTCGGCAAGTCCCCGGGCATCCAGCAGTCCGGCCGAGTCTACCGCTCGCAGGCACCGCACCGCGTGGTTCGATTCCGACAGCGGTGTCAGTGGAGGGGAATCGTTACGACACGCGGTGATGACGAGCGGGCACCGGTTGGCGAAGCGGCATCCGGCGGGATGTTCGAAGAGCGCCGGAACTGCACCCGCCAGGGTGCCGAGATGCGCGCCGGCGGTTGCCCCGCCGGACGGCAGGCAGGCAAGCAGTCCGCGCGTGTAGGGATGAAGCGGCGCTCGAAAAAGCTGCCCTGCGGTCGCAGTTTCCACTATTTCTCCCGCGTACATGACTATGACTCGGGTGGCGATCTGCGCGACGATTCCCATATCGTGGGTGATGAGGATCAGCGCCAGCCGGTAATCGCGCTGCAAGTCCATCAGCAGCCGAAGAACCTGCGCCTGATTAGTGACATCGAGCGACGTCGTGGGCTCGTCCGCGATGACGAGAGCGGGTTCACACATCAGCGCCATGGCGATCATTACGCGCTGACACAGCCCTCCCGAAAGCTGATGGGGATACTGCGCGAGCCGCTCACGTGCGGGCGTGACGCCTACTCGCTCGCAGAGCTCGATGGCACGGTCCTTGGCTACACGCCTGGTAACGCCCCGGTGTCTGCGCAGCACCTCCACGAGTTGGCTGCCGATGGTGTAGCAAGGATTGAGGGAGGTCATCGGATCCTGGAAGATCATGGCGATTCGATCGCCGCGCAGGTCCTCGATCTCGCATGGGCGCAGGCCCAGCAGGTCGCGGCCCAGAAACGCGAGCCGATCCGCCGTGCGCCGCGCACGGTGCGGCAGCAGATCCATGAGCGCGAGCGCCGTCAGCGTCTTGCCGCACCCGGACTCCCCGACGATGCAGAGTGTCTCCCCGCGGTCGACGTGGAGGCTGACCCCTTGCACCGCGTGGAGTATGCCTTCGGCAAGATGGACGTCAATGGACAAGCTTTCTACAGTCAGGATCCGCTCTGGCGTTTCCATGTCCGCGGACGTGGCCGGCTCGACTTCACTGCGGCCGCGATGCATTCTCAGACATCCGGGATTGCGCGCGTCTGGTGTGCCATCAGGTCGCGCAAGCCGTCGCCGGACAGGTTGATGGCGAGCACCAGGAGGAACAGCGCACCTCCCGGCAGCGCGATGAGCCAGGGATCGTAGAACATCAACCCGCGCGCTTCCGCCACCATGAGTCCCCACGACGGCGTGGGCGGTTGCACCCCCAAGCCGAGGAACGAAAGCGCAGACTCGAGCAGGATGGCGTGCGCCACTTCCAGCGTCGCCACGACGACCAGCGGACCCAGGATATTCGGCGCCACCTCGGTGAGCAGGATGCGCGGCGTCGAGCAACCGATCGCCCTTGCCGCGGTGATGTACTCCTGTGAGCGGATCTGCTGCGTGGCGCTACGGAGGACGACGGCGAAACGATCCCAGAGCAGGCAGCCGAGCACTGCGATCACGACGGCGAGCGAAGAGCCGAAGAGGCTTACCACCGCGAGCGCGACAAGCACTACAGGCAACGACAGGCGCGTCGTGACGATGAAGTTCACGGCGAGGTCGACGCGGCCCCCGAAATAGCCCGCGACCACGCCGAGGAACGTGCCGATGACGCCGGCAATCAGCACCGTCGCGAAGCCTACGAGCAGCGAGACACGTGCGCCGTGCATGAGGCGCGAGAGGTAGTCGCGACCGAGCTGATCGGTGCCCAATGGGTGGGTCCAGCTCGCGCGCGCGCCGTCTTCCCAAACCGGCGGAATGAGCCTGCGCGAGAGGTCCTGGTCCAGCGGGTCGTGCGGCGACAGGCTGCCCGCGAAGCTCGCGAGAAAGAGCGCTGCCAACAGCAGCAGCGCCCCGATCAGAAAGCCCGGGTGACCGAGCAGACGCCGGCGCAGTCCCATGCGACTGCCTGGACGCCGCGTTACGTCCGCGGTTGGCGTCGTCGTCATGTCAGGTCAACCGGACACGCGGATTGAGCAGGGCGTTGGCCAGATCCGCGAGCAAGGTGAGGCAGACATACACGACGCTCAGGACCAGGACGATGGCCTGCATGGTCGGCAGATCCTTGCGCTGGATCGACTCCCACGCCAGGTAGCCGAGGCCGTCGATCTGAAAGATCGTCTCGATGACCACAGAGCCGCCCAGCATGAACCCGAACTGCACGGCCGCCAGGGAAACGACCGGGACGATCGCGTTTCGGAGCGCGTGTTTGAACAGCACCGAGGCGGGTCTCAGGCCCTTGGCGCGCGCCGTCCTGATGTAGTCCGACGCCATGACATCGAGCATGCATGTGCGCGTAAGCCGCACCACCCCCGCCAACAAGGCGAAGCCCAAGGCGATTGCAGGCATGACGTAGTTCGCCCACGATGCCGAGCCAGAGACGGGCAGGAGCCGCCAGCGCACGCCCAACCAGAAGACCAGGGTGAGCGCCACGAGAAACGCGGGCAACGCCTGCCCGACCACGGCGAGGGTCAGCGCGAAGCGATCGATCGGCGTCTTAGGGCTCGCACCGGCGATGACGCCCAACGGAATCCCCAGCGCGAGGGCGAACGCAAGCGCACAGGCGGCGAGGAGCATCGTCGTCGGCAGCCGCGCGGCGATCACGTCGGCAACCGGCGTGCGCAGCGTGAAGGAATGCCCCAGGTCTCCGCGAAGCGCTCTCAGCAGCCAGTCGAAATACTGCTCCAGGAACGGGCGGTCCAGCCCGTATGCGCTGCGGACGTTCTCGATCTCCTGCGCGCGCCCGCCCTCGCCGACCAGTGCTATGGCGGGATCACCCGAGGCATGGATCATCGCGAACGTGAGCAACGACACCGCGAGCGCCACCAGGACTGCGACACCCAGTCGTTCGAGCGTGAATTTCAGCATGCCCGCGGTTCGTGTCGAGGGAATTGCCCGGGTCAGACCTCGCGTCGGCCTGCTACCGACGCGATCGCGTCGACCCCCATCAGCTCACCGCCATCTCGCGGCGAAGAACTGGGGTATTTCGTCCGCCGTCGGCGTGAAGTCGAGGTCCTTCGAGAACGCGTAGCACTTGGAGTAGGTGTAGAGCGGCAGCCAATAGGCTTCTGCCGCGATTCTCCGCAGCACTTTGTCCCACAATGCCTTGCGTTTCGCGGGATCGGGCTGCGCATCGGCTGCCTCGATGCCCTTGATCACTTCCATGTCGTGTGCGACATCGTCAGGACCACCGGTGAAGAACTTCGCAGTGATCGCCGAAACGTCCGCGATCGAGTTCGATCCCCACGTGGAAAATCCTACCGGCACCCGGCCCTTCCGCGCAGCCTCCAGAAACGCCGTGTACTGCAGGTAGTTCAGTCTCGGCTTCAGGCCGACGCGCGCGAGATCGCCGATGATGGCCTCGCTTTGTTCGCGGTCGCGGAAAGCGTAGAAGTCGAATTCGAACCCATCCGGGTATCCCGCCTCCTTGAGAAGCAACCTTGCTCTGGCCGGGTCGTACTGGTACTTTACGACGTCGGGGGAGCACGCAAACTGGCTCGGATGGCAGGGTGCGTGAATCGCGGTGGCCTCGTCTCCCATCGCGGTTTTCGCGATCTGCTGGCGATTGATCGCGTGCGCGACCGCCTGACGGACGCGGCGATCCATGAACTGCTTCGCATCACTCGTGCCCCGCACGTCGAACGCGAGGTAACCGACGCGCAGCGTTTCCCCGTTCTCGACCTCGATGCCCGGCTTGCTCTTGATTCGCTCGGCAAGGTCCTTTGGAACCTCCCAGATCCAGTCCACGCCGCCGGTCAGAAGCTCGGCGATGCGCGTGTTCTGATCCTTGATCGTGCGCATGTGTAGCCGGGCGATCGAAGGCGTGCCTTTGGGCCCGTCCTTGAAGTAATCGGGATTCCTGACCAGCGTGATGGAATCGCCTGCCTTGACCTCCGCGACGCGGTAAGGGCCAGTGCCGTTCGGTTTGACGGCGCCATAGTCCCGGCGGCCGTCGGGACGCGGCGGCGCCTCGTCGTAATGGCCCTGCTGCATGATGAATCCCGCCCCGGCGAGATATCTGAGCGCGGGGGGGAACGGCCGCTTGAGGTGGATACGGACGGTTCGGGCGTCGACCTTCTCTGCGCTGAGAATCCACTCGAGCAACGTAAAGTTCAGCACCGCGTGGTCCTTGTTCGTCACGAAGTCGAGCGTATAGACGACATCGTCTGCGTCCAGCGTCTTGCCGGAGTGGAACTTCACTCCTTCCCGCAACTGGAGTTCCAACGTCCTGTCGTCGATCCACCGCCAACGCGTCGCGAGCAGCGGTTCGATCCGACCCGTTGTGGGATCGCTCCAGACGAGGGTATCCCAGGCGTGGTGACCGATGATGACGAGGTCACGGGTGTTGAGGTAGTAGGGATCGGCGATCGGATTCTCGCGATCGGTCGCCCAGACGAGCGTGTCGGCATTCTTGTTGGCCAGGGCTAGCGGAATGGCCGCCGCCGGCATGGCACCGACCACCCAAGCGGCGGCGAGGACGAGCCTCCTCACGAGCCTTGCGGAGAACGGCATACCGCTTGGCGTGCCAGAAACTTATGATGAATGTATGGCGCGTGCTTTGGTGAAATCAGCCGGCTAGTAGTCCTGATGCGGCCCGACCATGGCACCGCGGAAAGTGGCCGCTCCCCGAGACGCAGCCGCGCCGCGCGAAGCAGCTGCCCCACGGGACGCGGCAGCGCCTCTACCCGCTGCCGCGCCGCGGGAGGCCATCTCTTCCTGATAGTCGACCATCGATTCGAGCAGAAGCTGCTGGTAGTTGTCGATCTCGATGTCCAGGCACACCGCCAGATCCTTCTTGTCAACTGGCCAAAAGAATATGTCGTCAGAAAAATGCCAGTCGCGCGCTTCGACCCCAGTCTTCTTGGTCGTGTAGGCAACGCGCCCTGTCGCCTCGGCACTTTGAGGTTTCGCGAGGGGCGGCTCGCCCGCCCCTTTGGCGACGGGTGAACCCGGGCCGAAGACCAGGAAGAGGAGCGGGCGCGGCAACTGGTAATAGTGACCCTCGTAGGAGAAGCTGTAGATCCTGGCGAAAATCTGATCGATCGCTTCTCCGTTGGCGGCACGCTGCCTTCGGAGTGTGCGTTCGATACGCCTGGGCGGAATCGGGAGATCGCTGCCGGGGGCGGGGGCTTGGTAGGCGACGAAGTCGTCCTCCATGCTTTCCCGGACGTACTTGAGGCTGTTGAACGGCTTCCCGAATAACCAGATTCGAGTCGACTCGAAGAAGGTCTCGAACGTGTCAAAGACCGGGTCGGTATCAAAGGGAAAGGTCATGGGAACCCCCTTTTTTGGAAGGACGGCGCTGTTACCCAATCATCGTACCCCCGCGCGGCCTGGCCTGTCCACGGGCGCCATGCTCAGAATCATAACCCCGTGTGCCGCGCCCTGTTCATCCGTTCGCTGAAGGCGCGGGCCGAGCTTCGGAACGGTACCTGGATGCCGCGCCACATCAGGGACTCGACCAGGCTGTTCCTGCCGATACCACCGAAGAGCTCGCGGTCGGCAGAGAGCATGGCTGCCGCGACCTGACCGAAGGTCAAATCCCACGCGACCCTGCGCCACGCATTCGCGAGGCAGCGACCCATGTAGTCCCGAGCGTCCAGCAGCGCCGCTTTGAACGCATCGTCACGCCCCGCGTAGGCCTGATCGAAGCCGGCCTGAACCTCGTCGCCCGGTGCCGTCTCGAGCTGCCGTGAAATGTCGTCGAGCTCGCGACTGATCAACCCTTCCTGCACCAGAATTTCCTGGAAAACTTCCACCAGCGTGTCGAACACGGCTCCGGTGAGCGGCAGGCCCATGGCGTGAATCTGCGGATACGAGAGCGCCTCGACCGGGGCACTGAGATCCGGTACGTCGCCGAGCGTGAGGGAGTGACTCGCGAGCCGGATCTGCTGGGTCTCCGAGAGCTCGCCGATCCGGTTGAGTTCGTTCGGCAGGTAGATGTTGCCGCGCGTGTTGCGCAGCAGGCGATCCACCACCGAGTCGAAGTGCAGCACGGCAACCATCGCCACGCAGTCCGCGGCCGACTCGTGGAAGGCGACGTGCTGCGCGCTCACGCGCCCGGCAGGTGGCACGCCGAGCAGCGAGTAAAGAAAGGCGTGCCCGAGCTCGTGGGCGAGCACGTCGAAGTTGAGACAGAACGGCTGAGGGTCCGCCGCACCCGGTCGGGCGTCACCGGCCTCGATGAATCCGTAGCCGCAGTGCGCGTTGTTCCAGATAACGCGGGGAATGAGCTCGAGTCGCGGGTAATCGTTCGCGAAGTGCCACGGAATCGCGCCGCCGAAGTACCTCTCCCACACGTCCAGCACAAACCGCATTGTCGCGTACATGTGCGCGGCCATGAACTCCCGGCTGCCGGGGTCGAGATGGTCGAAGTGGCCGTCGGACCGGGGCTGTGCGGGCGGGTGTGCCGGACCCTCGTAGGGTGGCAGGTACGGAAAGTCATACGGCATTTCCTTGCCGATGGCATCGACCACGTACATCCGGTCGTCGGCAGGACCGGGCTTCACGGACCCCGCCACCGGCGACACCCATACCGTCTCGGGGCCGTGTATGGACGAGAGGACGGGGGGCTGCGGATACAGGCGGAAGCGCGTGCCCATCGCCCGCAAAGCCTGACGCCTGTAGTGTGCTGCCGAGATCATTCCGGAGTGCCGTGGAGTTTCAAGTCGCAAGCTGTGGTGGCTCGGGGACGCGGTCCTTGCTGCGGTGGTGCTCGCGGTACACATACTCCGCGAACAGGGCACGATGAAATTGCGCCAGATCGCGGTACCCCAGATTCCCCGCCCAGCCGCCGAGATCGTCGGGCATTTCCTGCCGCGCCACCTGCGAGAAATACCAGTCCCGCAGCTCGAGCAGCTGCAGCTCGGAAAAGTCCGCGACCTCCGGCAGGCGCAAGGTTGCCAGACACCGCTGCTTGTCCATGGCACGTTCGTGCAGGCACTCGTGCTGTCCGTCTGCTCTGACCAGTGCGAGGAGCTTGCGCTCGAGCAATGCCTGCGGTAACTGCGCACGCAGCCGCTGTAATGCCTCGCGCCGCGCCGCCTGCTCCAGGTGCCCTGCGCCGATGGCAGCACCCAGCTCGACAGCGCACATTGCAGCCTCGGCATCGGACGCCGGTGAATCCGTGCCGACCAGCGCGTCGAGCGCCGCCCGCCGCATCGAGGCGAACCGCACCGCGTCCAGGCGCAGCTCGTCGAGCACCGCAGTCTCCGCCGGATCGATGATGGTCGCTGGCTGCAGCGCGGACACTGCACGCTCCCAAAGCGTCGTGTGCGCGAAGGCGAAATCCGCACGCGCCGGCGGCGGCTTCGCCGCGAGAAATTCGCGCATCGCCTCGAGCATCGCGATCGCGTCCTCGCGCTTCTGGTTCACCCGTCCCGACGGCAGCCAGCGTTCGAGGGCAGCCAGCTCGCCCTGGGGGAGATTCCCGGTCTGCCCGCGACGCAGCAGTTGCGCGAAGCTGCGATCGGGAAAGAATGCGCTCTTTGCCATTGCGACCAGGCGCGAACGGGTATCGCCGCTGATCACGCCGGCGTCCGCGGCATCGTCGAGCGTGCGGCGAATGTTGACCAGCGCCTCCGATGCGGCAACATATCCGCTTTCCGGCGGGCCGTGCACGACGCAAACCTCGTCGTCATCCTCGAACGCCTCGTCGCCGGACGCGCCTAGTACACCGGCACGGTAGGCTTCAAAAATACGGCCCACGCCGCGCATGCCGAAGGGCGCCAGCTCGGCCGCGCGGAGCGCCCCCATGCTGGACGCCCCGAACACATGGATACCCTCGCGAATCGCCCACAGGATCTCCTTGTGCCAGACCGCGGGCGACCATTGGAAGTAACCGTCGATCAGACCTATCGCCTGCGGTGTCAGCAACGCGACGGCGCGGTATACGTCGCCGTGCTTGGCTGGTGGTAGATAGACCCCGTCCAGCACGGCGCGTGCATCGGCGACGGCGAGCGTCGGCCCGACGAAGACACAGACGTTCATGCCCGAGACCGCGCCGCGCGCTTTGCACGCGGCCCCGGAGCGTAGTCGCCGGTCGCATCCTCCATCACGCCCTCGAGTCCGGGTACGACCACACGCGCGACGGGGATCCCAATCGCATCCTTGGCGAGGTCCACCGAGATGACTTGCGTGACGCCGGCCGTGCGCAGGCGCGCGAGAAGCCACCGCAAGTCGCCTTCCAGCGTCGGCGAATCGAAGTTGGGCACATGCGCGAAGGAGCGTTCGGGAGTCGACGGGCTCGCCAGCAAGCCTTGGCAGAACGCCTGACGTCGACGCCGATGGCCGGCCTCCCAGGCGTGCGCGGGATAGTCGTCGCGGGCCCCCGAGATGTAGGTGTTTCGCGCCTGCGCCGCCTCGGTGAGCGCGCGCAACAACGCCACGCTACGCGCTGGATGGCAGCCGGCACCGAACTCGGGGTCTGCGTACTCGCCGTCGCGTTCCGTGACCAGACACACGAAGCTGGCAATGCCGATGTCGGTCGTCGTCTCCCACACTCCGACCGCAAGATTTGCTGCCGCGAATCGCGCCAGCACGGACTGGCAATCGGCATCGTCGATCGTCCCCGGATCGATCAGGCGCTGCGCGCGAGCGCGCGGTGTTTGCAGTTTCCAAAGCGTGGTTGCGTCGCGCTCCACCACCTCGCACAGCCCGTGGCTGATCGCCTCGCCGGGATGATTGCCGGAAGCAAGCCCATTCGTATTGGCCTGAAAACAGCCGCTCCCGGGCGGCAGCGGCAGCGTGTAGTTGGTGCTGACCAGCTCGAAGGGGAGCCAGACCGCGTTACCACCGAGCAAGTCGCTCCCCTCGATCCACAGCAGTGCGAGGTCGCGCGAAAACCTGTTGCCGGCCGCCAAGGGTAGCTGCGTCACGTCCGCCACGCGGTGCTCGCGCCGCATTTCCTCGAGGCTCGCGAGCTTCAGGGGCTTCAGGATGTGCTCGCCGTGCCAGACTTCGACTGCCTCCATCACGCCGGAGGCTCGCGCTGCCTCGAGGGTCAGCCCTTTGCCTTGCGATACCGCGATGGAACGGGCGTTCGGCCGGCAGACCATCACCACCGGGATGCCCGTGCGATCGAGGCCGGTGACGTTCGCGATGCGCGTGATCCCCATCGCCGGGAGCAACGGCCGGAGCTGCGCCAGCGTTTCCTGCGGTGCACGGGTGCGATGGGTGCCGAGGAAGTAGCGCTTCGGCGTCTCCTCGCGCGCGCCGGGCCAAGCTTTCTCGCCCGCAGGTGCTGCGTGCATCGCGCCGAGCATGGTCGCCGCGGCTGGTGAGGGATCGCTCATGCTGGCATTTCGAGGAGGGCACGCGCTTCGATCAGGTCAGGCGTGTCGAAGCCTTGCGTGAAAATCTCATACACCGGACGAAGGATCGAGACTGCCAAGGCGGGCTCGCCGTCGGCGCCATGCAGTCTCGCGAGGCTGACCGCGGCGCGCAGCTCGAGCGATCGTGCTCCCTGGACACGGGCACACGTCATCGCCTCGCGAAAGCAGTCGGCAACTTCTGCGCGGTCCCGACCCAGCGCGAGCAGCAACTCTCCCCGACGGCGATGCAGTTCCGCGTTCCAGTAGACAATCCCACCGCGCTCGGCATGGGCGAAGCCGTCCGCCACGGCACCCAGACCCTCCTCATGGCAACCCGCCCGTCCGCATACTTCGGCAAGCATTTCGTAGTAAAGAGAAAAGTCCTCGGGCGTTCCCGCGTCCTGCTCGGACGCCAGTGCTTTTTGCATCTCGTCGATGCCGCCCTCCACATCGTCGAGAAGCGCCCGTGCCCAGCCGCGAAAGAACGCTCCCTTGGCCAGATGGTCGCGCAGGTGTTGCTCCGTCGCGTACGCTAGGAGCATGTCTGCCCAGCGCGACACCTCCACCGCGTCGCGCCTGAACTTGTGCAGCACCAGCGCATAGTCGAGCGCGTGCACACGACTGCCGACGTGCGACAGATCGTCGGCCCACTCGATCGCCAATCGTACCTGCTCCACCGCTTCGTCCACCCGGCCGACGAGCCAGAACGAGAGCGCCCGCTCACCCAGCGCGCAAACCTTGGCGTCGTGACCCCCGTACATGGTCGAGTGCGTCCGATGGACGTCGGCATCATAAGCCTGCAAACCGGCATCGACATGGCGACAACACTCCTCGTGCGCGCCGAGCATGTAAAGGGTGGCCCACTGACCGTGATGCGCCTGCAGCAGCGACGCGGAATCGCCCAGTTCCTCGGCGAGACGGAGCAGGGCATCCGCTCGCTCCCGCCCGGAACGATGATCCATCGACGCCCGCCACCAACCCCAATGTGCCGCGAAGTGAAGGACGGACTTGGGAAGTTCTCGGCAAAGATTCAGCGCGCGCGCATACACTCGAGCCACTTCGGGGGTGCCTGCGCCCTCCGCCATGATCAGCGCCGGGCCGAGAGTGAGGAGCAGTTCCAATTCCCGGCGGCTCCGCTCGGCCGGATCGGCAATCAGGGAGATCAACTCGATGCCACGGCGCAAGTGGCCGATTGCCTCGGCATACTCGGACCGCGCACTCGCACGCTTTCCCGCCGCGAGCCAGTACAGCACGCCGAGACTGGCATTGCCAGCCGCCGTCCAGTGATGTGCGACCAGTTCCGGCGCGTCCTGCGTGATCTGCGCAAACTGCTGTTCCAGCACTTCTGCGATGCGGGCGTGCAACTCGCGTCGCCGGTTGCGCAGGAGCGTTTGATAGGCTGCTTCCTGCAAGAGCGCGTGTTTGAAGGCGTAGCTCTCGCCCGTGGCGGATGGCTCGGCGTAAACGAGCCCTGCATGCTGGAGCGCTCTCAGTCCCTGACGCAGCGCAGACTGGGGAAGTGACGAAATCGCTTCGAGGAGGGAGTAGTCGAACTCCCGGCCGATGGTGCTCGCAAGCTGCGCGACGTATTTCGCCGGTCCCAGTTGGTCGAGGCGCGCCATGAGCGAGTCCTGCAACGTCGATGGAATCGACAAGGCAGGCCATTCGGACTCGGGCGCACCGCTGCTCGAGTGAGCGTCCGACGGTCGTGCGCCGAGCACCGCGCGCGTCAGTTCCTCCAGAAAGAGGGGAATGCCGTCGGTCTTCCTGACCAACTGCTCGATCAGCGCTCGCGGCATCGTCCGAGCTTCACCGGCCACACGCTCAACCAGGCCGTAAGCGAACTCCTGTGGCAGCCGCTGCAATACGCACCGCCGGACATGGGATGCGTTCCACGGCGGCTTGTAGTCGGGCCGAAACGTGAGGATGACGAGGACCGCCTTGGCCGCGACGAAGGGAACCAGTTCGGAAAGGAACTCCTGGGTGGTGGGATCCGCCCAGTGCACATCCTCGAAGACGACGAGGACGGTATCGTCGGTCGTGCGGGGCCGCATCAGGCGCGTCAGCAGTTCGAAGGTCAGCTTCTTCTGCAGCGGTGCGCTCATGTCCGCCAGCGCACCGCTGGATCGACGACCTCGATCGAAAGCAGGGCGGCCAGCAGCGGCAGGTCCTTCCGCGTTGCCGGTGATGGATGTGAGCCAGTTCGAGAGCTTGCCGAGCTTGCTCGACTGCGGTTCCTCGCGGGAGAGGGCCACCGCGTTTTCCAGATGCTGAATCAGTGGATGCAGCGCACGGTTCACGAACTGCGGCGAACATTGATATTGGAGGCACCGATGCGAAGCGACCCCGATGCGCTCGCGCAGCGCTTCGACGAGACGCGACTTGCCGATGCCTGCCTCACCCGCGAGCAGGGCAACGTGGCCGCGGCCCTGACTGGCGCAACCCCACAAGTCCATGAGCCACGCCAGATCGTCGCCGCGGTCAACGAGGGGGGTGAGTTGTGCCAGCCTGGCTGCCAGGAAGCGGCTATCGCTCGCGCGCGCGGCTGCCACCCGCCAGACCTGAACGGGCGCCTCGAACCCCTTGAGATCATGCAGGCCGAGATCTTCGAAGGCAAAGTGCCCGCCCACCAGATTGCGGGTGCTCGCAGCGACCACGACCATATTCGGTGCGGCCAGTGTCTGCAACCGGGCCGCGAGGTTGGGGGCCTCGCCCAGCACGGCTTCCTCTTGCGCGGCCCCTTCGCCGATCAGGTCGCCGACGACGACGAGACCGGTCGCAATGCCCACGCGAATCGCCAGCGGCAAGCCGCCTTCGAACGGAGCGCCAAGCCCGGCGACTGCCTGCACCATGCCAAGACCCGCGCGCACGGCACGCTCGGCGTCGTCCTCACGAGCGACGGGGAAATCCGAACAGGACCAGCATGCCGTCGCCCATGTACCGCGAGATCGTACCTTTGAACTCATCGACGACCGCGACGCACGCAGCCTGGAAGGAGCTGATGACATCGCGGAATTCCTCCAGGTCCAACTGATTGGCGAGCGCGGTAGAACCGACCAGATCGCAAAAGAGAACCGTGACCTGCCGCCGCTCGGGCGCAGAGAGTCGGGTTGTGGTCTTCTTCGGAAGCACAGTCCCGCCCTGCAGTGGAACGCCGCAGCCACCACAAAAGCGAAAGCCGACGGGATTTTCGAATCCGCATGCCGGGCAGGCCGACAACTCCGGCAATAAGGATCGAAGCTTACTGTCTTCGCTCACCACGGCTCCTGCCATGACTGTCACGGTGCGGTTCGAGAACCGGCCGATTGCAACCTCGGGATGGGCACGAGAACGCGGTCTCCCCATCGCTGTCCCGGCGAAAATCTACTCCGAACGGAAATAGGTGGCCAGTGCCTGGCCGGACATGCGCGGTCAGTCCGACGCGCAATCTCGGGTTTCGCTCGGGCGTGATCCGCTGCCCAGCTGACGAGGATGACAGAACGGTGTGAAACGACGAGCACGGCACAACGCCGCCGCGATGGCGGCGTGCCGTTTCCTCACCACGCCGGCGGCAGCGGCTTCTTGAGGACGATCTGCCGTTCCCGGACCTCGAGGTAGCCGCCCTGCGTGAGGTCCTTCAGCAGGCGGCTCACCATTTCGCGCGACGCGCCGACGCGCTCGGCGATGTCCTGATGGGTGAGCTTCTCGGCGACCATCCGCACCCCGTCCTGGTCGATGGCGAGCTCGTCCAGCAAGCGCGTGACGCGACCGTACACGTCGAGCAATGCGAGATTCTTGATGTTGGCAGTCGCCCGCCGCGCGCGCCGGATGACCTTGGCCAGGATCTCGAAGGCTATGTCGGGATCCTTGGCGATGTGCTCGCGCAGAGCGTCGCGGGTGACGATCGAGCAGGTGGTCGGTTCGAGGGTGATGACCGAGGCCGAACGCGGGCCGCCATCGAGCGCCATCTCTCCCACGAACTCCCCCGGACCGTGGATGTCGAGCACGATCTCGCGCTCGTCGTCCCCGGTCGCGAAGACCTTCACCCGGCCGGAGAGAATGATGAAGAGCGTGTCGCCGCGGTCGCCCTCCTGGACGATGACGACGCCCTTGCGAAAGGTCTGAATGCGGCCGCGCCGCACGAGCTCCTCGTGGGCCGCACGCGCAGGAGGAGAATCGGCCGGGACGGCGGTTGCCTTGTCGTGCTGAGGGGTAATGTTCGTAGGCTCCCCGCGAGCGAGGCTCGACGCTCGGCCTCCCTGGCGGAAGCTCCGGAGCTTCTTCCGAAAGAAGCGGACGAGCCAGACGAAGTGTAAAGGCTGCCGGCGGGGCCGTACACCACGAGTTGCGCTGCAGAATCCCTCGCGGGTGCGGCGGCAGTGTTACCCGCCGCTCTCGCCATGTGCAATCGCGTCGCGGACTGTCGCGGCGCTTCAAGCCGGAGCGTGCTCGCCACCCAGCCCCAGACGGGCCGCCTTCAGCGCCGCCTGCGTGCGCGAGCCGACTTCCAGCGCGCGCAGGATCGCGGACACGTGGCACTTCACCGTACCCTCGGCGAGACGCAGTTCACGGCAGATCAGTTTATTGGGTTTGCCATGCACCATGAGCGCCAGCACCTCCATCTGCCGCTGCGTGAGTCCGAGACTCCGCGCCGTGGGGGGCCGACCGGGGGCCGTGTATTCAGCCGCAGGACGGGCGGTTTCGCGCATGATCGGCGCAAGTTCGGCGCCGGCGGTCGAGGCAACGGGGCGGGAGGTTACGCTTGGCACGTGGCTCAACCAAGGACTGCGAATCCGCTCCATCTCCCGCAACCCGACCGCGCGCAACGCTTCGTCGGGGTGGTCGGAGAGGAAGAGCACCACGACCGGGCTGGAGGGATAGCGCTCGCGCAGCGCTTCCGCGAGCGATGGGCCTTCGCCGTGATCGCCCACACGCAGCGCCTGAGCGACGGCCGCGAGTCCGCCCGTGTGTTGGGGCTCGACGCGCCCGCGCGCGGCGTCCGAGCCCGTGGCGCCGAGCGACGCGCCCGGCAGGCTTGCGAGCAGGGATTCGTTGTCGAAGACAGCGAACTTGGTCGTACTTGAGTTCATCGGTGTTCCTCCGGAAGCTCCATGCCGCGGGGCGGTGCCCCTCTTGCTGCGGTCGGCCAGGTCGCCGGCCTGGAAGAAGCGTAAGGGAGGTGGCGGTCGAGGGGCAGTGAATAGTTCCCCTGATTTTCGTGAAAATTCACCACCACAGGATCGGTCCGTTGGCAACGGGTAACGAGAGGAAGGGCGGGCAGCGGGGCGTCTCGCCAACCGGTGCGATGGTTCGCTCCGACCCGGCCCCCGGGACGCGGGCCGGACGGATGGGGTCAGACCGCGAGGGCCTCGTGCAGGGTGGTCGGGGTGTAGGAGGAGACCGTCTCCGGCACGAACCACGACAGCGGCTCGCGCAGGGACACCACGCTGCCGACGATGATGAGGCAAGGCGGCTGCAGCGCGCTTTCCGCCGCGCGAGCAGGCAGCGTCGAGAGCGTGCCCGCGACCACGCGCTGGTGCGTCGTGGTGCCCTGCTCCACGACCGCGGCAGGGGTCGATTCCGGCAGGCCGTGGGCCGCGAGTCGGCGGCAGATTTCAGCCAGCGCGGCGAGTCCCATGTAGATCACGACGGTCTGCCGCGGCCGCGCGAGCGCCGGCCAGTCGAGGTTGACGGTGCCGTCCTTCAAGTGGCCGGTGACGAAGACACACGCCTGCGCGTGATCGCGGTGCGTGAGCGGGATGCCGGCGTAACAGGACACGCCCGAGGCGGCGGTTACCCCAGGCACCACCTCGAACGGTATCCCTGCCTGCGCCAGCACCTCGAGCTCTTCGCCGCCGCGCCCGAAGATGAAGGGGTCACCGCCTTTGAGCCGCACCACCCGCTTGCCGTGGCGCGCGAGCCGCACGAGGAGCTGGTTGATGTCCTCCTGCCGCATGCTGTGGTTCGCGGCCTCCTTGCCGGCGTAGATGCGCTGCGCGTGGCGCGGCACGAGGTCAAGGATGGCGTCGCCGACCAGGTGGTCGTAGACCACGACGTCGGCCTGCTGCAGCGCTTTCAAGGCACCCAGCGTCAGCAGATCCGGATTGCCTGGCCCTGCGCCCACGAGGTGCACCTTGCCGACTCGTTTCAACTCCAGGAACGGGGGTATTTGGTCCAAGTGATCCTCCTCGGCGACGCCACCAATGTATCGGGGACCGGGCCTGGAAAAACTTGATTCGCATCAAAGATAGGCGAGTTGCCCGCGGCGCATGCTTCCCCGCGAATGAACCCTTGGGCGCTTACGGGAGGAAAATGATGAAAAAGGCGAGTCTCAGAGTGTTGTCGAGCGTCGCGCTTCTGGCGCTTCCGCTTGCGGTGGGCAGTGCGTTCGCCGATGAGAAGAAGCCGCACGAGAAGCGGGCGTGACCGAGTCCGAGATGAAGTACCAGGCCGGCGGATCGCCGATGTCTGCCATGGACATGCATCAGGACGTCAACCCCAAAGCGCCGCCGATGACGAAGGCCGAATTCGATCAGGCGCGCCAGATCTATTTCGAGCGCTGCGCCGGCTGTCACGGAGTGCTGCGCAAGGGTGCTACCGGGAAGCCGCTCACCCCGGACATCACGCTCGGCAAGGGAACCGACTACCTCAAGGTGTTCATCGCCTACGGCTCGCCGGCCGGCATGCCGAACTGGCAGACCTCCGGCGAGATGACCGCGGAGCAGGTCGACCTGATGGCGCGCTACATTCAGCAGACACCTCCTCAGCCGCCGGAATTCGGCATGAAGGAGATGGAAGCGACCTGGAAGGTTCTCGTCCCGGTGGCGGAGCGTCCAAAGAAGAAGATGAACAACTACAACATCGAGAACCTCATGTCGGTGACGCTGCGCGACGCCGGTGAAGTGGCGCTGATCGATGGCGACTCGAAAGAGATCATCAACATTGTCAAGACCGGCTACGCGGTACACATTTCACGGATCTCCGCCTCCGGGCGGTACCTCTACGTGATCGGGCGCGACGGCAAGATCAACCTGATCGACCTGTGGATGGAGAAACCCGACAACGTCGCCGAGATCAAGATCGGGCTCGAGGCCCGTTCGGTCGAGACCTCGAAGTACAAGGGCTACGAGGACAAGTACGCGATCGCCGGCTCCTACTGGCCGCCGCAGTTCGTAATCATGGAAGGCGATACGCTGAAACCGCTCAAGATCGCCTCCACGCGCGGCATGACCGTGGAACCGCAGGAATACCACCCGGAACCGCGCGTGGCATCGATCGTCGCCTCGCACTACCACCCCGAATTCATCGTGAACTCGAAGGAAACGGGGATGATCAACCTGGTGAACTACAGCGATCTCAAGAACCTCAAGATCACCAGCATCGGTTCCGCCCGCTTCCTGCACGACGGTGGGTTCGATTCGACCGGCCGCTATTTCCTCGTGGCGGCCAACGCCTCCAACAAGGTCGCCGTCGTGGACACCAAGGACAACAAGCTCGTGGCGCTGATCGACGTCGGCAAGACCCCGCACCCGGGCCGCGGTGCCAACTTCGTCGATCCCAAGTACGGACCCGTGTGGGCGACGGGGCATCTGGGCGACGAATCGGTGTCTCTGATCGGGACCGACCCTGAAAAGAACAAGGCCAATGCCTGGAAGGTGGTGCGGTCGCTGAAGGGGCAGGGTGGCGGGTCACTCTTCATCAAGACGCATCCGAAGTCGAAGAACCTGTGGGTCGACACGGCCCTCAACCCCGATGCCAAGATCAGCCAGTCGGTTGCCGTGTACGACATCAGGAATCTCGACAAGGGGTTCGAAGTTCTGCCGATCGCCGAATGGGCAGGCCTCGGTGAAGGCGCCAAGCGCGTCGTGCAGCCTGAGTACAATAAGGCGGGCGACGAGGTGTGGTTCTCGGTCTGGAGTGCCAAGAATCAGCAGTCGGCGCTGGTCGTGGTCGACGACAAGACACGGAAGCTGAAGAAGGTCATCAAGGATCCGAAGCTGATCACGCCCACCGGCAAGTTCAACGTGTACAACACACAGCACGACGTGTACTAAAGCCAACGAGAGGGGAATCCAACATGAAGCTACTGCACGCCGCCATTGCTGCTTCCGCCGCCGCCGTCTTCGCGGGTCAGGCCTTCGGTGCCATGGACGATGCGGCCGCGAATGCGGCGATGGCAAAGGCCGGCTGTAATGCCTGTCACGCGGTCGACAAAAAGCTGGTCGGGCCGTCGTTCCAGGAGATCGCCAAGAAGTACAAGGGCGATGCCAAGGCGGTCGCGACGCTGTCCGAGAAAGTGCGCAAGGGCGGCTCCGGCAACTGGGGCCAGATCCCGATGCCGCCGAACCCGCCGGAGAAGATCAGCGACGCGGAGCTCAAAGGCGTCGTGGAGTGGATCCTGACGAAGTAGCCGGCGCAGTCATTTCTGTCGCGCGCCGGGCGGGGCACTCCTGACCCGGCGATTTCTCGTCTTTCCGTGCGAAGACTTGAGTTGCATCAAGGCTCGCACTCTCCGATCGGCCGATGATCCCCTTGCCATGAGCATCGGTCCGATTCCCCTTCTCCGAGCGCGCGTCGCGAGCCTGCTGCTAGCCTTGGGCGTGCTCGCGCAGCCCGTTCCCGACGCGAGCGCTGGACCGGATCCGTCTCCACCGACGACAGAGCGCCGGACAGAGGTCCTGAAGATGGTTCGGCAGGACTGCGGGTCCTGCCACGGCATGACCATGAAGGGCGGGCTCGGGCCCGCGCTCACGCCCGCCGCCCTCCGAGCCAAACCGGCCGATTCGCTCACCGCCACCATTCTTCACGGCCGGCCGGGCACCGCCATGCCGCCGTGGCAGGACTTTCTGTCCGCCGACGAGGCCGCCTGGATCGTCGAGCAGTTGAAGCAGGGACTGCCCGATGCGCAGTAGGCTCGCGTTCGTAATTCTGGTGCTCGTGACGCTCGTCGCGTGCGCGAGCCGCGAAGTTGCGTCGACGCCGCAGCGCGAGGTGGGCGTGGTGATCGAGCGCGCGACCGGCAGCGTGCAGGTGCTGGATCCCGCGCGCCACGCGAGCGTCGGTCGCATCACCGATCTCGGCGATCTCTCCCACGCCGCCGTCGTGTACTCGAAGGACGCCCATTACGCCTACGTGTTCGGCCGCGACGGCGGGCTGACCAAGATCGATCTCGCGTCGAAGAAGGTGGTCGCCCGCACGGTCCAGGCGGGCAACTCGATCGGTGGTGCCATTTCCCGCGACGGCCGCCTCATCGCGGTCGCCAACTACGAGCCGGGCGGCGTGAAGATCTTCGACGCAGAGACGTTGACGATGCTCGCCGAGATTGCCTCCGAATACGGCACCGAAGGCAAGCGCGCGAAGGTGGTGGGCATCGCGGACGCGCCCGACGATCGCTTCGTCTTCAGCCTGTTCGAAGCGGGCGAGATCTGGGTCGTCGACGCGGCCGATCCCAAGCGACCGCAAGTGCGAAGGTTCCGGAACGTGGGCGAGGAGCCCTACGACGGTCTCATCACCACCGATGGCCGCTGGTACATCGCGGGCCTCTTCGGCGAGGACGGGCTCGCTTTGCTGGACATGCGCAACCCGGACGCCGGCGTCCGGCGTATCCTCGATGGTTATGGTCGCGGGACGGAGAAACTGCCTGTCTACAAGATGCCGCATCTGCGCGGCTGGGCGACCGCGGGCGGCTATGCCTTCCTGCCCGCGATTGGCCGCCACGACGTGCTGGTTGTCGACACCGCCAGTTGGACGCAGGTCGGCACGATTCCGGTCCGCGGTCAGCCGGTGTTCGTCATGGCGCGCCCTGACGGCCGTCAGGTCTGGGTCAACTTCGCGTTTCCCGGCAACGACACGGTGCAGGTGATCGACGTGCCGACGCTTAAGGTGGTGGAGACGCTGAAGCCCGGCAAGGCGGTGCTGCACATGGAGTTCACGACGGCGGGCGAGGAGGTGTGGATCTCCGCGCGCGACGACGACCGGGTGGTGGTGTACGACACGGCGACGTTCGCACGGCTCGCTGCGCTGCCCGCGCAGAGTCCGAGCGGGATCTTCTTCACCTGGCGCGCGCGGAAGATCGGGCTATGACGCCGCTCGAATTCCGTCTGCTGAACGGCTTCCAGCGCGGCTTTCCGCTGGTGCCGCAGCCGTTCCTTCGGATCGGCGAGCAGCTCGGCGCCAGCGAGGCCGAGGTGATCGGCGCACTGCGCGAGCTGCAACGACGCGGTGCCGTGAGCCGGGTCGGCGCCGTGTTCCCGCCGAACCGGATCGGCGCCGGCACCCTGGCAGCCGTCGCGGCGCCACCGGACCGGCTCGAGGAGATCGCGACGCTGGTCAGTGCTTATCCCGGAATCAACCACAACTACCAGCGCGAGCATCGCTACAACCTCTGGTTCGTAGCCACTGGTCCGTCGCCGGCGCGCCTCGCCGAGCTCATCGATTGCATCGAAGCCGACATCGGTCTGCCCATCATCCGGCTGCGGCTCCTCCAGGAGTTTCACATCGACCTCGGATTCGATCTTGCCGGGGGCGGCAAGACCGGGAGCGCGGCCTGCGTCGGGCATGCCGACATGGGTTGCCAGTTGCCCGAGATGGCCCGCCGTCTCCTCGCCGCCCTGCAGGACGGGCTCGAGATCAGCCCGCAGCCCTTCGCAGAGCTGGCCGCGCGCGCCGGGCTCACGGAAGGCATGGCGCTGGAGCTGATCGAAGAGTGGGTCGAAAGCGGTCTCATCAAGCGCTTCGGCGTGGTCGTGCGGCACCGCGAGCTCGGCTATCAGGCGAACGCGATGTGCGTGTGGGACGTGCCGGACGGGCTCGCGCACACGTTCGGCACCAGGGTCGCCAAGGAGCCGCTCGTGACCCTCTGTTACCGGCGCACACGCGCGTTGCCCGAATGGCCGTACAACCTCTTCTGCATGGTGCACGGGCGCCGCCGCGTCGACGTGGAACGGGAGATCGAGGCGATCCGCGCGCGCTGCGAACTCGCGGCGTATCCCTCGGCCGTGCTGTTCTCGCTGCGCTGCTTCAAGCAGCGGGGCGCGCGCTACGTCGAGCTCGAGCCGGAGTCAGCTCATGCTTGAGCCGCTCGACCCGGTCGACTGCCGCATCGTCAACGCGCTGCAAGGCGGGTTCCCCATTACCGACGAACCCTTTCGCGCGGCCGCCACGGCGCTCGGACTCGACGAGGAAGCGCTCATCGCGCGCATCGGGCGCATGCTCGAAGCGAAGATCCTCACCCGCTTCGGCCCCATGTTCCAGGTGGAGCGCATGGGGGGCGCCTTCGTGCTCGCCGCGCTCGCCGTGCCCGAAGCCGATTTCGAGCGCGTCGCCGAAGCGGTGAACGCGCTCCCGGAGGTGGCGCACAATTATCGCCGGGAGCACCGTCTCAACATGTGGTTCGTGCTGGCGACGGAGTCACCAGGTGACATCGACGCCGCCATCGACCGCATCGAGCGCGAAACGGGGCTCCCCGTCTTCGCGTTTCCGAAAGAGCGCGAGTACTTCGTCGAGATGAAGCTCGTCGCGTGAGGGTGCCTTGGACGAAGCGGACCGCAGGTTGATCGTCGCGACCCAGGCCGGGCTGCCGCTCCTGCCGCGCCCGTACGACGAGATCGCACGGCGCCTCGGCATGGCCGCGGTCGAAGTCAAGACGCGCCTTCAGCGGATGCTGGACAGCGGCGTGATCCGCCGCATCGGCGCCGTGCCGAACCACTACGCGATCGGCTATACGGCGAACGGCATGAGTGTCTGGGACGTCGAGGACGATCACGTCGAGCGGCTCGGCGCGGTGGTCGGCGCGCTCGACTTCGTCACGCACTGCTACCGGCGGCCGCGTCATCTGCCGGACTGGCCTTACAATCTGTTCGCGATGGTGCATGGTCGGGATCGCGCCGAGGTCGAAGGCCACGTGGCGCGCATCGCGGCGCTGCTCGGGGCCGACTGCCGCAGCCACGACGTGCTCTACAGCACGCGCATACTGAAAAAAACCGGCGTTCGCATCGCCGCGTAACGGAGGAGACAGGATGTTCCGCGTGTCGCAATTCATGCAGGAGATCGCGGTGCCCACCGCGATCGGTCCGCGGCGCGATCCGCCTGGGCCCGTGGTGATCTGGAACCTGGTGCGACGCTGCAATCTCACCTGCAAGCACTGCTACTCGGTTTCCGCCGACCACGACTTTCCCGGTGAGCTCGGCACGTCCGAAGTGTTCTCGGTCATGGACGATCTGAAGGCGTTCCGGGTCCCGGTGTTGATCCTGTCGGGCGGCGAGCCGCTGCTGCGCCCCGATCTTTTCGACATCGCGCGCCGCGCCAAGGAGATGGGCTTCTACGTCGGGCTTTCCACCAACGGCACCCTGATCGACGGCGGGAACATCCGCCGCATCGTCGACCTCGGGCTCGATTACGCCGGCATCAGCCTCGATGGCCGCCGCGATACTCACGACCGCTTCCGCCGCCGCGCCGGTGCGTTCGATGCGTCGATGGTGGCGCTGCGGCTCTGCCGCGATGCCGGCGTGAAGGTGGGCGTGCGCTTTACGCTTACCCGCGACAACTACGCCGACCTGCCGTGGCTGCTTGCGATGATCGAAGCGGAAGGCATCGACAAGTTCTACCTGTCGCACTTGAACTACGCCGGCCGCGGCAACGTGAACCGCAAGGACGACGCCCATCACGCCATGACCCGCGACGCGATGGATCTGCTATTCGACGTCTGCTGGGACTGCCAGGAGCGGGGCGTGCACAAGGAATTCGTCACCGGCAACAACGACGCCGACGGCGTCTACTTTCTGCACTGGGTGCGTCGTCGCTTTCCTATGCGCGCGTCGTACATCCGGGCCAAGCTCGCGCAATGGGGCGGCAACGCGTCGGGCGTCAACGTCGCCAACATCGACAATGTCGGTAACGTCCACCCCGACACCTACTGGTGGGATTACAACCTGGGCAACGTGCGCGAGCGGCCGTTCTCGGAGATCTGGCGCGACGTGTCCGATCCGATCATGGCAGGCTTGAAGGCGAGCCCGCGGGTGATCAAGGGCCGCTGCGGGGAGTGCGCCTATTTCTCGATCTGCGGCGGGAACACGCGCACGCGCGCGCGGCAGCTCACGGGCGATCCGTGGGAGGAAGATCCGGGCTGCTATCTGGAAGACCACGAGCTCGGCATCACCAGCGAGCGCGAGCGCATCAGGGTGACGCCCTACACGAGACAGCACACTGCCGTGGCGTAGGACCGACCGGAGATGCGGACCTCGTCCGGGGCGCGGCGCGTGATGGTGCTGTGCGTGCTGCTGATGGCGGTGTCCGCCTTTGCGGCGCCGGACCCGCAAGCGCTCTACGCCACGCACTGCGCGAGCTGCCACGGCGCCGACCGCCTGGGCGGCATGGGTCCCGCGCTGCTGCCTGAAAATCTCGAGCGATTGAAGCGCGCCGACGCGGTCAAGGTGATCGCGAACGGGCGCGCCGCGACGCAGATGCCGGGCTTTGCGCAAACGCTCTCGGCGGACGAGATCGAGGCGCTGGCGGGCTTCGTGTACGCGAAGGTCGAGCCGCCGCCCAAGTGGGGCGAAGCCGAGATCGCTGCGTCGCGGATCGAGACGGTGCCGCCCGGCAGCCTGCCCGACCGCCCGCAGTTCGAGGCCGATCCGATGAACCTCTTCGTCGTGGTGGAGGCGGGCGACCATCACGTCACCATCTTGGACGGCGACCGCTTCGAGCCGCTCGCGCGCGTGCCCACCCGCTACGCCCTGCACGGCGGCCCGAAGTTCACGCCGGACGGGCGTTACGTGTTCTTCGGCTCGCGCGACGGCTGGGTGACGAAGTTCGATCTCTGGAACCTCACGACGGTCGCCGAGGTGCGCGCGGGGCTCAACACCCGCAACGTCGCGGTGTCCGGCGACGGCCGCTACGTCATGGTCGCGAACTATCTGCCGCACACGCTGGTGGTGCTGGACGCGCGCGACCTCGCTCTCGTCAAGGTGATCGAGGTCCGCGACCAACAGGGCAAGAGCTCGCGCGTGTCGGCGGTGTACGACGCGGCGCCGCGCAAGAGCTTCGTCGCGGCGCTGAAGGACATTCCCGAGATCTGGGAGATCTCCTACGACGACAACGCCGCGCCGATCTACGACGGCCTCGTCCACGATTACAAACTCGGCGAGGGGATCGCGCTGCCGGGCAAGCTCAACCCGCGCCGCACGCCGCTTACCGAAGTGCTCGACGATTTCTTCTTCGATCCGAGTTACGCGTACGTTATCGGTGCCGCGCGCACGGGCGGCAAGGGGCAGGTGGTGAATCTCGACGTGCGGCGCAAGATCGCGGACGTGCCGCTGCCGGGGCTGCCCCACCTCGGCTCGGGCATTTCATGGGATTACGGCGGCACCCGGGTGTTGGCGACGCCGAATTTCAAGGATGGTGTGGTGAGCGTCATCGACATGAAGAGCTGGCAGGTCGTGAAGGCGATTCCCACGCTCGGCCCCGCGTTCTTCATGCGCAGCCACGAGGCCACGCCCTACGCGTGGGTGGATGCGATGATGAGCCCCGACAAGGACACGATGCAGCTCATCGACAAGCGCACGCTGGAGGTGGCGAAGGCGGTACGCCCGGAACCCGGCAAGACCGCCGCGCATGTCGAGTTCACGAAAGACGGACGCTACGCCCTGGTGTCGATCTGGGAGCAGGACGGCGCGCTGGTGATCTACGACGCGCAGACCCTGGAGGTAGTGAAGCGTCTGCCGATGAAGAAGCCGGTGGGAAAGTACAACGTGTGGAACAAG
>CAVTGS010000011.1:0-226068 GCA_963734295.1 uncultured beta proteobacterium
TGTGGGCGTTCCTCGGTGTACGGGGAATGCGACGAGCCGGAATCCTGGGCTCGATCTCGCTCGCCGGCCGCGAGCACCTCGACAACCTCATCTTCGTCATCAACTGCAACCTGCAGCGCCTCGACGGCCCGGTGCGCGGCAACGGCAAGATCATCCAGGAGCTGGAGTCGGTGTTCCGGGGCGCCGGCTGGAACGTGATCAAGGTGATCTGGGGCAGCGGCTGGGACAAGCTGCTGGCAAAGGACAAGGACGGCATTCTGCTGAAGCGCATGGAGGAGTGCGTCGACGGCGAGTACCAGGACTTCAAGTCCAAGGGCGGCGCGTATGTGCGCGAGCATTTCTTCGGCAAGTATCCCGAGCTGAAGGCCATGGTCGCGGACATGACCGACGACGAGATCGGGGCCTCGACCGCGGCGGTCACGATCCGCAGAAAGTCTTCGCGGCGTACGCGGCGGCGATGAAGCACAAGGGCCAGCCGACCCTGATTCTGCCGAAGACGGTGAAGGGCTTCGGCATGGGCGAGTCGGGCGAGGGGCAGATGATCGCGCACCAGGCGAAGAAGATGACGCAGGACGCGATGCGGCAATTCCGTGACCGGTTCAACATTCAGATTCCTCATGACAGATCCCGGATCTGCCGTTACTACACCTTCCCCGAAGGCAGCGCCGAGAAGAAATACCTGCATGAGCGCCGCGCCGCGCTCGGCGGCGATCGCCGTCGCGCCGCCGCAAATCGGCGTCCCTCGAGATTCCGCCGCTTTCGACCTTCGAGCGCCTCTTGAAGAGCAGCGAGGCGCGCGAGATTTCCACGACGATGGCGTTCGTGCAGATGCTCAACATGCTGGTCAAGGACAAGACGATCGGCAAGCACATCGTGCCCATCGTTCCGGACGAGTCGCGTACCTTCGGCATGGAAGGCATGTTCCGGGCGCTCGGAATCTTCTCCCAGGTCGGCCAGCTGTACAAGCCGCAGGACGCCGACCAGCTCATGTATTACCGCGAGGACAAAGCGGGTCAGGTACTGCAGGAGGGCATCAACGAGCCGGGCGCCATGTCGTCCTGGATCGCCGCCGCGACCTCCTACAGCTCGAACAACGTGCCGATGATTCCGTTCTACATCTACTACTCGATGTTCGGGCTGCAGCGCGTCGGCGACCTCGCGTGGGCGGCGGGGGACATGCGCGCCCGGGGCTTCCTCATGGGCGGCACCGCGGGACGCACCACGCTGAACGGCGAAGGCCTGCAGCACGAGGACGGCCACAGCCACATCCTCGCTTCCACCATTCCGAACTGCGTGTCGTACGACCCGACCTTCGCGTACGAGGTGGTGGTGATCGTGCGCGACGGCATGCGCCGCATGTACCAGGAGCAGGAGGACGTCTACTACTACATCACCGTGATGAACGAGAACTACCCGCACCCGGGCCTGCCCGAGGGCGCGCGAGGAAGGGATCATCAAGGGCATGTATCTGCTCTCCGCGAGGGCGACAAGGGCAAGGGACCGCGCGTGCAGCTCATGGGCTCCGGGACCATCCTGCGCGAGGTGATCGCCGCGGCGGATCTGCTCAAGAACGACTGGGGCGTCGCCGCCGACATCTGGAGCTGCACCAGCTTCAACGAGTTGCGCCGCGACGGCATCGAGACCGACCGCTGGAACATGCTGCATCCCACCCAGCCGCCGCGGAAGAGCCACGTCGAGACCGTGCCTCGAAGGCCGCGAGGGTCCCGCGATTGCCGCCACCGACTACATGCGGGTGTTTGCGGATCAGCTGCGCGTCCTTTCTGCCGAAGCGGCTTCCGCGTGCTGGGAACCGACGGCTTCGGGCGCAGCGACTATCGCGTCAAGCTGCGCGAGTTCTTCGAGGTGAACCGCTACTACGTGACCGTGGCCGCCCTGAAGGCCCTGGCGGACGAAGGCACCGTGCCCGCGAAGAAGGCGGAGGAAGCCATCGCGAAGTACGGCATCGACCCGGAAAAACCGAATCCGGTAAGGGTGTAGCGGCGCTCGTTCGCGAGGGATCGTGATCCTGACATCGTCCTGCGTCGCAGCACGTGCGGAGCGTGCTGTGACGTGAAGCGCAAGATTCTGGGGAAACATGGGTGCAATTACCGAAGTGAAGGTGCCGGACATCGGCGATTTCAAGGACATCCCGATCATCGAAGTGCTGGTGAAGCCGGGCGATACGGTCAAGCCCGAGGATCCGCTCATCACGCTGGAATCCGACAAGGCGACGATGGAGGTGCCGTCGCCCGCCGGCGGCGTGGTGAAGGCCGTGAGCGTCACGATCGGCGACAAGGTGAGCGAGGGCAGCCTCATTCTCACGCTCGAGGCCGAAGGCGCGGCGCCGGCGCCGCACCGCCGCCCAAGGTCTCGCCGCCGCCCGCGCCGACCACTGCTCCGGGCGGTGTGGCCGAGGTGAAGGTGCCCGACATCGGCGACTTCAAGGACATTCCGATCATCGAGGTGCTGGTGAAGCCGGGCGATACCGTAAAGGCCGAGCAGCCCCTCATCACGCTGGAGTCGGACAAGGCGACGATGGAAGTGCCATCGCCGATCGGTGGCATCGTCCAGGAAGTGAAGGCGAAGCTCGGAGACAAGGTCTCCGAGGGCTCGGTGATTCTGACGCTGTCGACAGGCGTCGCGGCGCCTTCTCCGGCTGCGGCGGCACCAGCGCCGCGCCCCTGCGGCAGCAGCCCCCCCTGCGGCGGCGGCTGCCGCTGCCCCGGCGCCGTCCGGAGCGATCGACGAGGCCGCGTTCGCGCTCGCCTACGCGAGTCCGTCGGTGCGCAAGATCGCGCGCGAGCTCAAGGTCGATCTCGGCAAGGTGAAGGGGACGGGCGACAAGGGGCGGATTCTCAAGGAGGACGTCGAGGCCTTCGCTAAGGGCGGAGCCCCGGCTGCGGCCGCGCCGGCCGCGGCGTGCAGGCGCCGGCGTGGGCGGCATCAGCCTGCTGCCTTGGCCCAGTGTGGATTTCACCAAGTTCGGCCCGGTCGAATCGAAGCCGCTTTCGCGCATCAAGAAGATCTCTGCCGCGAACCTGCACCGCAACTGGGTGATGATCCCGCACGTCACCAACCACGACGACGCGGACATCACCGACCTCGAAGCCTTTCGGAATCAGATGAACAAGGAGAACGAGAAATCGGGCGTGCGCCTGAGCATGCTCGCCTTCATGATCAAGGCCGCGGTCGCTGCGCTGAAGAAGTTCCCAGACTTCAACGCTTCGCTCGACGGCGACAACCTGATCCTCAAGCAGTACTACCACATCGGCTTCGCGGCCGACACGCCCAACGGGCTGGTGGTGCCGGTGATTCGCGACTGCGACAAGAAGGGCGTGATCGCGATCGCGCAGGAGATGGGCGACCTCGCGAAACTCGCCCGCGACGGCAAGCTGAAGCCGGACCAGATGCAGGGCGGTTGCTTCACGATTTCGTCGCTCGGCGGCATCGGCGGCATCTACTTCACGCCGATCATCAACGCGCCCGAGGTCGCGATCATGGGTGCGTGCCGGAGCTTCTACAAACCGGTCTGGGACGGCAAGCAGTTCGTCCCGCGGTTGATCCAGCCGCTCTCGCTGTCGTGGGACCACCGCGTGATCGACGGCGCGGCGGCAGCGCGTTTCAACGCCTATTTCGCGAACCTGCTCGCCGATTTCCGGCGCATCTTGCTTTGAGGGACATGTCATGGCCAACGTCGTAGAGATCAAGGTTCCCGACATCGGCGACTTCAAGGACGTGCCGATCATCGAACTCTTCGTGAAACCCGGCGACACGGTGGCGAAGGAGCAGGCGCTGATCACCCTCGAGTCGGACAAGGCCACGATGGAGGTACCGTCGCCCCAGGCCGGGGTGGTGAAGGACGTGAAGGTGAAGGCTGGGGGACAAGGTGTCCGAGGGCAGCTTGATCCTCACCGTCGAATCCGCCGATGCCGCGACCGGCGCGCCACCGAAGAGAAGGTGAAGGAAGGCGCATCGCCGAAGGCCGAGGGGGCGCCGACCGCCGACTACGGGGCGCCGACCGGTGTGCTCGAAGCCGTGGACGTGAACGTGCCCGACATCGGCGACTTCAAGGACGTGCCGATCATCGAAGTCTTCGTGAAGGCCGGGGACACGGTGACGAAGGAGCAGGCACTCATCACGCTCGAGTCGGACAAGGCGACGATGGAGGTGCCCTCGCCGATGGCGGGGACCGTGAAGGAGGTGAAGGTCAAGGTCGGCGACAAGGTCTCCGAGGGCACGGTGATCCTCTCGCTCACCACCGGCGTCGCCACCAGCGCCACGGCGGCAGCTCCGGCGGCGGGGGCGCCGGCCGCCCCGGTTGCCGCGCCGACCGCCGCCAAGTTCGCCGGTGGCGCCGACATCGAATGCGAGATGGTCGTGCTGGGCGCGGGTCCGGGAGGCTACTCCGCCGCGTTTCGCGCCGCGGACCTCGGCATGAAGACGGTGCTCATCGAGCGCTATCCGACGCTGGGAGGCGTTTGTCTCAACGTCGGTTGCATTCCCTCGAAGGCCCTGCTGCACACGGCGGCCGTGATGGACGAGGCGGTTGCAATGGCCCACCACGGCATCACCTACGGTGCGCCGCAGATCGACATCGACAAGCTGCGCGGCTTCAAGGAGGGCGTCGTCAAGAAGCTGACCGGCGGCCTGGCGGGTATGGCGAAGGGCCGCAAGGTCGAGACCGTGCGCGGTGTGGGACGTTTCCTCGATCCGAACAACATCGAGGTCGAGCTCACGACCGGCAGCGGTCATGACAAGACGGGTGAGAAGAAGGTGGTGCGCTTCCAGAAGGCGATCATCGCCGCGGGCAGCCAGGCGGTGATGCTCCCCTTCATGCCGGTCGATCCGCGGGTGGTGGATTCGACCGGGGCGCTGGAGCTCAAGTCCATCCCGAAGCGGATGCTGGTCGTGGGCGGCGGCATCATCGGTCTGGAAATGGCGACGGTCTACTCGACGCTCGGTACGAGTATCGACGTGGTGGAGATGCTCGACGCTCTGATGACCGGCGCCGACCGCGATCTCGTGAAGGTGTGGGAGAAGAAGAACGCGCGGTCGCTTCGCCAACGTCATGCTGAAGACCAAGACCACCGGCGCCGAGGCGACGCCGGCCGGCATCAAGGTGACGTTCGAAGGCGACGAAGGCGCCGAAGGAGCCGCAGGTGTACGACCTCGTGCTGGTCGCGGTGGGGCGCAGCCCGAACGGGAAGAAGATCGGTGCCGAGAATGCCGGGGTGGCGGTGACGGATCGCGGCTTCATTCCTGCGGACAAGCAACTGCGCACGAACGTGCCGCACATCTTCGCGATCGGCGACATCATCGGCCAGCCCATGCTCGCCCACAAGGCGGTGCACGAGGGCCACGTCGCGGCCGAAGCAGCACATGGTGAAGCGGCGTTCTTCGACGCGCGCCAGATCCCTTCGGTGGCCTATACCGATCCGGAGGTCGCGTGGGCGGGCAAGACCGAGGAGCAGTGCAAGGCCGAGGGCATCAAGTACGGCAAGGCGGTGTTTCCGTGGGCGGCGTCGGGACGGGCGATCGCGAACGGCCGGGACGAGGGCTTCACCAAGCTCCTCTTCGACGAGGCGACGCATCGCTGCATCGGCGGCGGGATCGTCGGCACCCATGCGGGCGATCTCATCGGGGAAGTGTGCCTCGCGGTCGAGATGGGCGCGGACCCGACCGACATCGGCAAGACCATCCACCCGCATCCGACCCTTTGCGAGTCCGTCGGCATGGCGGCCGAGCTCTTCGAGGGGGTGTGTACCGACATGCCGCCGGTCAAGAAGAAGTGATGGTGAACAGTTAGTCGGGACGCGGCGCCCCGCGAATCGGTCACGCAAGGCGTCGCGATCCACATCCTGATCGGCCCCGGCAAGCAGAACGCGGAAAGGAGATCGAATGGACCAACGACTGCGCGAAGCGGCACTCGAGTATCACCGGCTGCCTACCCCCGGAAAGATCTCGGTCACGCCCACCAAGGGACTCTCCAACCAGCGCGACCTCGCCCTCGCTTACTCGCCCGGGGTCGCCGCTGCCTGCGAGGCGATCGTCGCCGATCCGCGCGAGGCGGATACGCTCACTTCCCGCAGCAATCTGGTCGCGGTCGTGACCAACGGCACCGCGGTCCTCGGCCTCGGCAACATCGGCGCTCTCGCCGGCAAGCCGGTGATGGAGGGCAAGGGTTGCCTCTTCAAGAAGTTCTCGGGGATCGACGTGTTCGACATCGAACTGAACGAGAACGACCCCGACAAGATCGTGGACATCGTCGCGGCGCTCGAGCCCACGTTCGGCGGTATCAACCTCGAGGACATCAAGGCACCCGAGTGCTTCTACATCGAGCGCAAGCTCCGGGAGCGGATGAAGATCCCGGTCTTCCACGACGACCAGCACGGCACGGCGATCATCGTCGGCGCGGCCTTCCTGAACGGGCTCAAGGTGGTGGGCAAGGACATCAAGCGCGTCAAGCTCGCCGCCTCGGGCGCCGGCGCCGCGGCGCTGGCCTGCCTCGACCTGCTGGTGAGCCTCGGGCTGCCGATGGAGAACATTACCGTCGCGGACATCCACGGTGTCGTCTATCAGGGTCGCACCGTCGACATGGACCCGAACAAGGCGCGCTACGCGCGAGACACGCAGGCGCGAACCTTGGGTGAGATCGTCGCCGGGGCGGATGTCTTCCTCGGCCTTTCAGCCGGCGGCGTGCTGAAGCCCGAGATGGTGAAGGAGATGGCGGACAAGCCGCTGATCCTCGCGCTGGCCAATCCGACGCCCGAGATCCTGCCCGAGGAGGCGAAGGCCGTGCGCCCCGACTGCGTCATCGCCACGGGCCGCTCGGACTATCCGAACCAGGTCAACAACGTGCTGTGCTTCCCCTTCATCTTCCGCGGCGCGCTCGACGTCGGCGCGACCACCATCAATGAGGAGATGAAGCTCGCGACGGTGCACGCGATCGCGGAGCTGGCGCATGCCGAGCAATCGGACATCGTGGCCACCGCCTACGGCGAGAAGGGCTTGAGCTTCGGCCCCGAGTATCTGATCCCGAAGCCGTTCGACCCGCGCCTGATCGTCATAATCGCGCCCGCCGTTGCCCGGGCGGCGATGGAGAGCGGTGTCGCGACGCGGCCGATCGTCGACTGCGATGCCTATCGCGACAGCCTCACCCGGTTCGTGTACCAGTCCGGCGCCTCCATGAAGACGGTGTTCTCGGCGGCGCGACAGACGCCGAAGCGGGTCGCTTACGCCGAGGGAGAGAACGAGCGGGTGCTGCGGGCGGTGCAGGTGGTGATCGACGAGAAGCTGGCGCATCCGATCCTCATCGGACGCCCTGACCGGATCCAGCAGCGCGTCGAGAGCTTCGGGCTCAGGATCCGCGACGGCGTGAATTGCGAGTTCGTGAACATCGACGCCGATCCGCGCTACCACGATACCTGGACGGAATACTATCGCCTCACGCGGCGCCGGGGGGTGTCGTACGAAGATGCGCGCGACGAGGTGCGTCGCCGCAACACCCTGATCGCGGCCATGCTCGTGCACCGCGGCGATGTCGACGCCATGCTGTGCGGCACCGTCGGGCGCTACGCGTCGCACATGCGCCACGTCACGAACGTCATCGGATTGCGCAAGGGCGCGAGCACCTTTGCCGGCATGAACATGCTCACGTTGCCGGAGCACACGGTGTTCCTCTGCGACACGCTGGTGAACCCGGACCCCACGCCGCAGCAGCTCGCGGAGATCACGCTCCTCGCCGTGGAGCAGGTGAAGCGCTTCGGCGTCGTGCCCCGCGTGGCGCTTTTGTGCCATTCGAGCTTCGGCAGCTCCGATGCGCCGTCCGCGCGCAAGATGCGGGAGACGATGGCATTGCTGGAGGCGCGCGCCCCGGACTTGGAGCTCGAAGGCGAGATGCAGGGCGACGCCGCGCTCTCGAAGCCGGTGCTCGACAAGGTGTTCCCGAACTCGCGCCTCACCTCGACCGCCAACCTCCTCATCATGCCGAACCTCGACGCGGCGAACATCGCCTACAACCTGCTCAAGGTCACCGCCGGGGGCGGGATCACGGTGGGTCCGATCCTGCTCGGTGCGGGGAGGCCCGTGCACATTCTGGATCCCAACTCCTCGGTGCGCCGCATCGTCAACATGACGGCGCTCGCGGCCGTGGATGCCAGCATCGAGCGCGAGCGTTAGGAAAGCAAAGCGGCACCGGGAAGCGGTCACCCGGGTTTGATCACGCCCCACTGAGAAGAGGTTGAACATGGCGCAGAAAAAGCTCTACCAGTCGCTCTATTTCCAGGTGATTCTCGCCATCGTCGTCGGCGATCCTGCTCGGACATTTCTTCCCCGAGACCGGCACCGCGATGAAGCCCCTGGGCGACGGGTTCATCAAGCTCATCAAGATGATCATCGCGCCGATCATCTTCTGCACCATCGTCGTCGGCATCGCCGGCATGGAGGACATGAAGACGGTCGGCAAGACCGGCGGCTATGGCCCTGCTCTACTTCGAGGTCGTGAGCACCGTCGCGCTCATCGTCGGACTCGTGATCGTCAACCTCGTCCAGCCGGGCGCCGGCATGAACGTCGATCCGGCCTCGCTCGACACCAAGGCGATTGCCGCAGTACACGAAGCCGGGCCAGATGAAGGGCACGGTGGACTTCCTGCTCGACATCATCCCGAACAGCGTGGTCGGCGCCTTCGCCCAGGGCGAGATGCTGCAGGTGCTGCTTTTCTCGCTGCTCTTCGGCTTCGCGCTCCATGCGTTCGGCGGCCGAAGGGCAAGCCGGTCTTCGATTTGATCGAGAAGCTGTCCCACATGCTGTTCGGGATCGTCGGCATGGTCATGAAGGTGGCGCCGATCGGTGCCTTCGGCGCGATGGCCTTCACCATCGGGAAGTACGGCGTCGGCACCCTGCTCTCGCTCGCGCAAGCTGATGGGCACCTTCTACCTCACCTGCCTCGTGTTCGTTTTCCTCGTGCTCGGCAGCATCGCCCGCTTCCACGGGTTCAGCATCTGGAAGTTCATCAAGTACATCAAGGAGGAGCTCTTCATCGTGCTCGGCACGTCGTCGTCGGAGTCGGTGCTGCCGCGGATGATGGTCAAGCTCGAGAACCTGGGCGTCAAGAAATCGGTGGTCGGACTCGTCATCCCGACCGGCTACTCCTTCAATCTCGACGGCACGTCGATCTACCTCACGATGGCCGCCGTGTTCATCGCGCAGGCGACCAACACGCCGATGACCCTCACCCAGCAGATCACGCTGCTCGCGGTGCTGCTGCTCACCTCGAAGGGGGCGGCCGGTGTCACCGGCAGCGGCTTCATCGTGCTCGCGGCGACGCTGGGGGCGGTCGGCAACGTGCCGGTCGCGGGGCTGGCGCTGATTCTCGGCATCGACCGCTTCATGTCGGAGGCGCGCGCGCTCACCAACCTGATCGGCAACGGCGTGGCCACCGTGGTGGTCGGGAAATGGTGCAAGGAGGTCGACACTGTTCGCATGAACAACGTACTGAATAACGAGACGGAGGCGGAGGCGGAAGAGCCCGAACTGGTGCTGGACGACCAGGAGGTACAGATGGACCTGCACGCCACCAGACCTCACCCCGCCCACAACTGACGCATGACTGCGAGCGCTGCCATGACCGATCGGGAGCAGACCGCGCCTCACGGCGGCGCACATCGGATCGTGATCGTGGGCGGCGGAGCAGGCGGGCTCGAGCTCGCTACCCGCTTGGGCGACAAGCTCGGGAAACGCGGCAAGGCGGATGTCACGCTGATCGACCGGGCCCGCGCCCACCTGTGGAAGCCGCTGCTGCACGAGATCGCGGCGGGCAGCATGGACCTGGGCGTGCACGAGCTCGACTATCTGGCGCAGTCGCACTGGCATCACTTCCGCTATCGCGTGGGGGAGATGGTGGGCCTCGACCGCACTCGCCGCGAGGTCCACGTGGCGCCTTTCCAGGACGAGGAAGGCAGGCAGGTCACGCCCGAGCGAACGTTTCCCTACGACACGCTCGTCATCGCCGTCGGCAGCAACGGCAACGACTTCGGCACGCCCGGCGTCAAGGAGCACGCGATCCAGCTCGACACGCCGCCGGAGGCGAAGCGGTTTCACGGTCGGCTCGTGAATGCGCTGATCCGTGCCCACGCTCAGCACGAGCCGCTGGCGGAGCATCAGTTGCAGGTCGCGATCATCGGCGCTGGCGCCACCGGGGTCGAGCTCGCGGCGGAGCTGCACAACTCCACGCGGCAGCTCGTGGCATACGGCCTCGACCGGATCGACCCGAAGGAAGACATCCGGCTGTACGTGATCGAGGCCGCCGATCGTATCCTGCCCGCATTGCCGCCGCGATTGTCGGAGGCAGCCGCAGGGTTACTGACCGACCTCGGCGTGGTGGTGCGGACGTCGTCGCGGGTGGCGGAGGTGACGGACCGCGGCGTACGGCTCGCGAGCGGAGAATCGATACCCGCGGAGCTGGTGGTCTGGGCAGCCGGCGTGAAGGCACCGGACGTTCTGCATGAGCTGGACGGTCTCGAGACCAATCGCATCAATCAGCTCGTGGTGAAAGACACGCTCGAGACCACCCGCGACGATCGCATCTTCGCGCTCGGCGACTGCGCCGCCTGTCCGTGGGAAGGAAAGGAAGGAAACGTGCCGCCCCGCGCCCAGGCGGCCCACCAGCAGGCGTCGTTCCTCCTGAAACAGATCCGGCGCCGAATCGCCAACGAGCCGATGCTGCACTGGCGTTACCAGGACTTCGGTTCGCTCGTCTCGCTCGGCGAGTACTCCACGGTCGGCAACCTCATGGGCGGGCTCATCGGCGGCAGTCTCACCATCCAGGGATACTTCGCGCGGATGATGTATCTCTCGCTGTACAAGATGCACGAGTACGCGCTGCACGGCCCCGCGAAGGTGGCGCTCGACACCCTGGCGCGGATGATTACGCGGCGGACCGAGCCGCATGTGAAGTTGCACTGAGCACGCGCCGCAGTCTGCCCGGCGACGGTCGCCCGCCATTGCGCCACAACTGACCGGACACGATCGCCTCGAAGCCGGCTTTCTCGGCGTGATGGGTTACATCGACGACATGCCGGTCGAGAACGGCCGGTTCGCGGGCAGTACCCTCGATCGGCTCACTCCGTTCGCCCTCTTTACCGGGCTCGGGCTCGTCGCCACCATCTCGGCTACGTGAATCCTCGCGTCCAACAGCTGGATGCACACGCCCCAGGGTCACGAGATCATCGACGGGCGCGTCGTGCCGGTCGACTGGATCGCCGTCATCTTCAACCCGTCGTTCCCTTACCGCCTCGCGCACATGGTAACGGCGACCTACCTCGCGACAGCGTTGATGGTCGGCGGCAGTACAGCCTGGCATTTGCTACGGGACCGCGCTACCGAGCCGGTGCGCGTGATGCTGTCGATGGCGCTGTGGATGCTGCTCGCGACGGCACCGTTGCAGGCGTTCATCGGCGACGCGCACGGCCTGAACACGCTCGAGTATCAGCCGGCGAAGCTGGCGGCGATCGAGGGTCACTGGGAGAACCATCACAAGATGTGTAAAACGCTGAATGAACGTTTGATCGAAAGAACTCCGATGCTGAGATGTCGCTCCACAACGGAAAGGTTCTGTTGACACCTAAGCCAGCGAGCGACGGTATCGAGACTGGACCTTCGTTCAGAAAGCTTTCCACAGTGCTCACAGAATCCTCACTGAGTTTGAGGCGGCCAATACGAATTGGGGGGCGAGCCTTTGAGGCAAGCGCTGAGAACGGCGACTGAGGATCGTGAAGGGAATGCGTGGAGGTCTGTAGCTGGCCTAGAGCGGCCATTAAGTCGGTGATTTCCGTGACTCTCAAGCCTACGTTCTCGTGTAGCCCACCTCCTTCTGACCGCGGATGGCGAGCACGAACACCGCGTCGATCTCCGCCACGTAACGATACAACGCGACATAGCCGCGTACTCGGCGCCCGATCACGAGTTCTCTAAGGTCCGCTCGGACAGGCCGACCGATCAGCGGATTGCGTTCGAGCACGTCGATTGCCCTGAGTACGTCTTCCAGACGCGATGGTGCGTCCGCTCCGTGATGCTGAAAGAGGTGCTCCAGGATTCGATCGAGATCATCTCCGACCTCGGGCGCAAGCTCGATACGCGCCACGACTAGCGCGCAAGGGTTCGCGGCTTCGGTCGAGCAATCTTGTTACCGGTGAGCCGACGCTCGAGATAGCGGCGCATCTCGCTCCACGGCACTGTCTTGCCGGAGGCGACGACCTCGGCGTACCGCCGCTCGGCCGTATCCTGGAACTCCCCTCGGCGTTCCTCCTGTTCCGCCTTCTCGGCTATCGCTTCGAGGATAAAACTGTGGGCGGTGGTTCCGGCCCGTTCTGCGGCGCGAGCGACCCGCTCCTTGAGATCCTGCGGCAGGCGAATGGTGGTCGTGGACATCGTGAAGGCTCCTTCGAGAGGCCCTATCGTAGCACAATAGTGCTACATACGTTGGCCAACGGTCGGAGCGCGATGAGCCTGCCCGGAAAAGCATCACGCCACCCGCTCGGCCTGGCCCTCGATCACGTCACCGTCCTGGGCCCCCGCGCGACGCCTGAGCGCCTCATAGAGCTCGCGAGGCAGAAACCGGTAAGCCAGCCACAGAAGTCCGGCGAGCACCAGACCATCGTCGATCCACCCGAGCAACGGTACGGCATCGCTGACGAGGTCGACTGGCGAGACGAGATAGGCAAGCGCCACGATGGCTATGAGCTTGGCAACGAACGGCGCCGCGGGATCGCGCAGCATGGCCCAGACCATTCTCGCTTCGTGCTTGAAGCGCGACCAAAGTGCAAGCAGCAACCCAATGCGTCTCATGGGGGTTCTCCGGAAAGAAACAGCGAAACGTAAGATGCGGGCGCAATCGATCCGGTTCAAGCTTGCGCGGGAGGCTTCCAAGGTGGTGATCTGCCCCGCTGCTATGCCCTCCTCAGGCATGGTCGCTCTTCCGATCCAGTTCCTCGCGTTCGAGCGCGGCGGCCTCGCCCTCTTCCTCGATCGCCTCGGCTCGCTGCCCGCGCGGGAAGACCACGAAACCCGCGATCAGCGCACCGAGCGCCATCAGGATCCCGACCCCCAGCGCGGCCCGCATGCCGGACACGAACGCCTCATCGGCAGCCGCCAACAACTCGGGCTCGTCGCTGACCTTGTCCGGCAGGGGCTTACCCGGCCCGATGAGGGCGACCACCGCCCGCGGGTTGGCCTCGTCCACGACCTGGTCTATGGCCTGGGTCCGTGCGGACTCATTCGCGATGAGCGGCGCGAACTTGCCTGGCAGTTGGTAGGACACCACCAGCGCCAGCATCGTGCCCATGATCGCAAACCCCGCGGTGGAGCCCAGAGCCCGTTGCGCACTCATGATGCCCGAGGCCATGCCCGCGCGCTCCGTCGGCACCGAGCTCATGGCCACGCTGGTGGTAGGCGTAATGACGAGCCCCGACGCGACTCCCAACAGGGCCAGGCCGATGATAACCAGAGCGAACGTGCCACCCAAGCCAGCCGCCAACAAGCCCAACCCCCCGATGAGACAGCTCAAGCCCACCAGCGTCGGCCTGCGACCCCCGAACCTGGCGGCGAGCCTTCCAGCGAGCGGCGCGAGAATCACCGTTGGGACGGTCATGGCCAGCATCAGGAAGCCCGCCTTCTCCGGGCTGTAGTCCTTCACGTTCTGGAAGTACTGCGTGACGATGAGCATCGTGCCGTAGATGCAGAAGAGCGCCGCGAAGATCGTCCCGAGCGCCGTGGCGTACACGGGGTCGCGGAACAGCCGAACGTCCATCATCGGATCGTGACTCCGCAGCTCGACGCGCACGAACAGCAACCCGATCACGGCCGCGCCGACCAGCAGACTCACGATCGACGGTGACAACCAGCCGAGCTGCGGACCCTCGATCAACCCGTAGGTCACCGCCCCGATGGCTGCGATGAACAGAAGCTGACCGGCCAGGTCGAGCGACCGTTCCCGGGGATCCTTGGACTCGACCACGAACTTGTACGTGAGCACCACCGCGAGCGCACCTACGACCGCGTTGACAAGGAAAATGCTCCGCCAGCCCAGGCCCTCGGTGAGCACCCCACCCAGAGTCGGACCTATGGCCAGACCGACCGATGCGATCCCCGTCCACATGCCGATGGCGCGCGCCTTGGCCGCAGGGTCGAGGAAGGCCGCGCTCACGAGTGCGAGAGAGGTCACGTTGACCGTGGCCGCGCCCACCCCCTGCACGCCACGAGCGACGTTGAGCACCACGAGATTCGGCGCCAGACCGCACGCCACCGACGCCGCGCAGAAGATCACGATGCCCGCCACATAGGCCTTGCGGCGCCCCCGCGTGTCCGACAGCGTGGCCGATGTCATCATGAACATGCCCATGGTGAGGCTGTAGGCAGCCACCACCCACTGCAGGCCCTGCTCTCCGACGTCGAACTCGCTCTGTATGTCTGGCAGCGCCACGTTCACGATGGTGGCGTCGAGGAAGATCATGAACAGCCCGAGGCCGGTGGCCACCAGCGTCATGCGCTGCCTCGTGGTGCTCACCGCCACGTCAGCAGAGTGGGCAGCCACGCCAGGAGCCGCCGTTGCGACCGAAGTAGCGATTCAGAGCACCACCAACAGCAACGATTTCAGCGGGTCTCGTCCGCTTGCCCCCGTGCGTGCGTGCACGCATCGACCAGCCGGATGATCGAGTGGAACGGAAACTCGGCGGCCTCCGAGAGCCCGATCTCGCAGGTGCGGCTCGAGGCATAGCCCGCAGTGCAGCCCGCAGGAAGCGACGCCTTCAAGTGGCGCAACGCGTGCTCGGAGAGCTCCGGCCGATTGAATCCCTTGTCCCCCGCGAACCCGCAGCACTGCACCTCCTCCACGCGCACCACCTCGCTACTGCAGCGGGCGGCAAGGGCGGCGAGCTGATCTACGGTGCCCATCTTGCGCACGCTGCACACGGGATGGATCGCGACGGCCTCGGACTTTCGGTCGAACGCGAGTCGCGGCGCTACGCGCTCGTGCAGAAACTCGATACTGTCCAGTACCGTGAGCCGTCCCTGCACGAAGCGCTTCATGGTGTAGGCGCAGGGGCTCGTGTCGAAGACGATCGGATCGCGGCCGCCGTCACTCGCTTCGTTCAGCATGCCTTCGAGCTCCTTCGACTTGCTCTCGGCGACATCCTTCAAACCCTGGCTGTCGAACGGCTGGCCGCAACACAGCCCCCCCAGTTGCGCCGGATAAACGACGTCGAAGCCGGCTTTGCGGAAGAGACGCTCGGCGACGACCGGCAGGGCCTCGCGGGTTTCGTCGCCGCGCTGCGATCCCATGGTGCGCGTGACACAGCCGGGGAAATAGACCACGCGATCGCCCGTGCCGATCTCCCGCGTGCCTCGACCCGGGTCGAACTTCATCGGCCGTGGCAGTGCCGGTGACCATTTCGGAACGCGACCACCCGAGAGGCTGCGCATGCCGTCGACCGTGCGCTTCATGAGGCGCGTGCCGACGAGGCCGTGTATCGCGTCCGCGGTGCCGAGGCCGACCCGCAGACCGGTCGTGACCACGCCGAAGTTGTCGGCGATGGTCTGCCCGATCTTCTTCGCGAGCGGGGTCGCGTTGCGCCGCCGGAGCGAAAGGATGAGCTGACCGGTCTCGATGCCGACCGGACACGCGGTCGCGCACAGGCCGCACGCCGCACAGGTGTCGATCCCGTGGTAGTCGTAAAGCTCGCGCATGGCCTGCAAACTCTCCCCGCCTGCGCCGCTTCGTTCGACCCGCGTGATCTCGCGCCAGCCGACGATCCGCTGCCGCGGCGACAGCGTGAGCCCCCGCGACGGGCACTTCGGCTCGCAGAAACCGCACTCGATGCACTTGTCGACGATCGGGTCGCACGCGGGCATCGGTTTCAGATTCTTGAGATGCGCTTGCGGGTCGTCGTTCAGGATGACGCCCGGATTGAGCAGGCCGTCCGGATCGAAGAGCTCCTTCAACGCGCGCATCAGGCCGTACGCTTCGGCGCCCCACTCCAGCTCGACGAAGGGCGCAATGTTGCGACCGGTGCCGTGCTCGGCCTTGAGCGACCCGTCGTACTTCTCCACCACCATGTGGCAGACGGCGTCCATGAAGCGGCGATACCGCTCCACCTCAGCCGGATCGTCGAAGCCCTGGGTGAAGACGAAATGCAGGTTCCCCTCGAGCGCGTGACCGAAGATGATCGCCTCGTGGTAGCCGTGCTCCCGCAGCAGTGCCTGCAGGTCGAGGGTGGCTTCGGCGAGTCGCGGCACCGGAAACGCGACGTCTTCGATCACCACCGTGGTCCCGACGTTGCGCACCGCGCCCACCGACGGGAACATGCCCTTGCGCACGCTCCAATAGCGGGCGGTCTCGGTGGGATCGGTCGTAAAGGCTATTGGCTGCGCGGTGGCGAGCGGCAGCAGCCGCGCTTCGATCTCTGCGATCTGGCGCGCCAAGTCGGCGGGACTGGCGGCGCGCGTTTCGACCAGGATCGCCGCGCCGTCGGGTCCGAGCGCCTGAATGCCCTCCGGCAGGCCCGGCTTGCCCTGCACCGAGCGCAGGGCGGGGCGATCGGCGAGCTCCACCGCGGACACCGCGGTGGTCTTGAGCAGTTGCACGGCTTCGCAAGCGGTCTTCAGATCGTGATAGAGGATGAGGGCGCTCGCCTTGTCGGCGTATTCGGGCACGGTGCGATAGGTGAGCTCGGCTATGAAACCGAGCGTGCCCTCGGAGCCGATCATGAGGTGCGCGAGGATGTCGATCGGGTCCTCGAAATCCACCAGCGCGTTCAGGCTGTAGCCGGTGGTGTTCTTCATGCGGAACTTGTGGCGGATACGCGCCGCCAGCGCTTCGTTCGCGCGCGTCGCGCGTCCGAGCGCGTCGAGCTTCGCCACGAACTCCGGCTTCGCGGCGATGAAGCGCGCCCGGCTCGCCGCATCGCGCGTGTCGAGCGTGGCGCCGTCGGCCAGGATCACGCGCATCCCGTGCAGCGTCTGATAGCTGTTCTGCGCCGTGCCGCAGCACATGCCGCTCGCGTTGTTGGCGGCGATGCCGCCGATCATCGCGGTGTCGATCGACGCGGGGTCCGGGCCGATCTTGCGGCCGAGGGAGGCGAGCTGGCGGTTGGCGGCCGCGCCGACCACGCCCGGCTGCAAGTGGATGAGCGTGCCTTCGTCGGTGACGCGGATACGGCGCCAGTTGTCTCCCAGGAGCAGCAGGACCGAATCGGTCACCGCCTGGCCGGAGAGGCTGGTGCCGGCGGCGCGGAAGGTCACCGGTGCATGGTGGCGTGCACAGAGCGCCAGCATCTTCGCCACCTCGTCCTCGGACTCGATGACGACGACGAGCTTGGGCACGAGCCGGTAGAAGCTTCCATCGGTGCCCCAGGTAAGTCGCCGCAGCGGGTCGGTGATGAGGCGCTCGGCGGGAATGAAGCCGGCGGCCTCGCGCTGAATCTCCTCATACGTCGGCAGTTGCATGTCCATATCGGAGCCCCCTGCTGCACCGGTGCGAAAGGCCCCGCCCGTGCAGGCGGGGCCCGGATTACGGGTGGGTACGCCGCCGGCGCTAGCCGCCCACAACCATCGAAGTAAAGGGGTAAACGTATGCCTGCGCCATGATCAGGAGACCCATCAGCGCGGCAAGCGCAAGGCTGTGGAAGAACACGTAGCGCAGGATGTCGCCCTCGTGGCCGTACCAGTTGGTGGCGGTGGACGCGACGACGATGCTCTGGGCGTCGATCATCTTGCCCATCACGCCGCCGGAGCTGTTCGCCGCCGCCATCAGCACCGGTGAGAGGCCGAGCTGCTCGGCCGAGGTTCGTCTGCAGGCCGCCGAAGAGCACGTTGGACGAGGTGTCCGATCCGGTGAGGGCGACCCCGAGCCAGCCCAGCATCGCGCCGAAGAACGGATACAGCCACCCGGTCTTGGCGAACGCAAGGCCGAGGGTCGAGTCGATGCCGGCGCTCTTGGTGACGAAGCCGAGTGCGAGCATCGCCGCGATGGTGAGCAGCGAATACTTCACGATGTTGAGCGTCTTGAGATACGTCTTCACCATCTTCGGGAACGAGTAACCCATGACGAAGCCGGCGATGATGGAGGCGATGAGAATGCCGGTGCCGGTCGCGGACAGCCAGTTGAGGGTGTACACGGCCGCCTCGGGGGTGGGTTTCGGCACCACCGGCGGCGTGCGGATCACCATCTTGTCCAGTCCCTCGATCGGGAACTTGAAGATCGAGATGCCGTTCAGGAAGTCCTTGATCTGCGGCAGGCCCCACAAGAACACCAGCACGCTCAGGATCACCCATGGCATCCACGCCTTCCACACCTCGGAGCTGGTGTGGCCGTGATGCACCTTTGCGCCGGCCGCCTCCTCTCGCGAAATGGTTCCGCCCTCCCGACGCGCCTCGTGCCAGATACGCTTCGGATGCCAGAGCTTGAGGAATCCCGCGAGGGCCGCCATGGAGCAGATCGCGGCGACGACGTCCACCAGCCACGGTCCGTGGAAGTTGGCCACGAGGAACTGCGGGACCGCGAAGGCGACCCCGGCGACGAGGATCGCCGGCCAGATTTCGATCATCGCCTTGAAACCCACGAAGGCCCAGATCAGCCAGAACGGCACGATGACCGAGAAGAACGGCAGTTGCCGACCCACCATCGCGGAGAGCTGGAGAAGATCGAGGCCGGTCACCGCCGCGAGGACGATGATCGGTGTGCCGAGCGCGCCGAACGCGACCGGCGCCGTGTTGGCGATGAGGGAGAGACCCGCGGCCGAGAGCGGCGTGAAACCGAGTCCCATCAGGATCGCCGCGGTCACCGCGACCGGCGTGCCGAAGCCGGCCGCGCCCTCGAAGAATGCGCCGAAGCAGAATGCCACCAGGAGGAGTTGCAGGCGCCGGTCGTCGGTGATGCCGGTGATGCTCTTCTGCAGGATGTTGAAAAGCCCGACGTCGTTCGTGAGGTTGTAGAGGAAGATGATGTTGAGAACGATCCAGCCGATCGGCAGGAGCCCGAAGGCGGCACCCCAGATCGCGGTCTTGCTTGCCATCATGTACGGCATGCCGAAGACGAAGATGGCGACCAGCAGCGCCACCACCAGGCCCTGTATGGCAGCGATATGCGCCTTCACGTGAAAGAAGGCGATGCCGCCGAGCAGCACGAGGATCGGGAGCCCCGCGCACAGCGTCGAGAGCCAAGCGTTGTTGAGCGGATCGTAGACCTGGTTCCAAGGCATCTTTTTTTCTCCTCTTATGGCGGGCGGCAAAAGCGAGCCCGATCGGAGACCGCACGTGGGAGCGGATTCTGCGACCCGTCTCGAAGCGCGGGACATCCCGCGACATCGCTGCGGATTCTCGTTATTCGTCCTGCATCGGGCATGCGGACCGACGCCCGCGCCTGACGCCACTAATGCGGGCGGTCATGACAGCGTGCCCCGCCCGGTGACTGCCTCGCGTCGAAGTCACCTCCCTCGACTTCGCACTGGATCATAGGCCGAGTATTGCGAACAGTCAGCTTCAAGGAAACGCATGACAGACCGAGTTGGCGGTGATGCGTCGCAGCAATCCGAGCGCGTCTTGCGAGCGCGGCCGCAGCGGCCGAGACGCTTCCACGGCGACGTTCGCCGTTGCTCGCGGCAGCGCGTGGCCGCTGGCACGCTTCTGGCAATCGCGCCCGTACCTGGGGCGTTCCAATACGCCGCACGGAATGCCCCCGCCCAGCTCGCCCCCGGCAGATCTCTCCGGGCTCCGCAAGAGCGGTCTCTCTGATGGCACAGGAAAGCTTGGAAGTACTGACGCAGGACCTCCTCCCGGGGATGTTCGTCGAGGATCTCGACCGCCCGTGGCTCGACACGCCCTTCCTGATCCAGGGATTCCTCCTCGACGACGCCCGCGATATCGAAACGCTGCGCAAGCTCTGCCATCACGTGTACGTGGATCCGCTGCGCTCGACCGTCGCGGTGCGGCGATGGGCTGCGACCGATCGGACGAGCCCGGTGGGCGAGCGATCGCTCGAGGTGGTCCGCCCCTCCGTCCACCCCCGGGTTGCCGGCCCGCCTCCGGCGCGAGGCCGAGCAGGCGTCGACGACGATGACCGGGTTTCGTCAGCCGCCCCACACCGGCCCAAGGACAAATTCACGATGCGGGCGGCCTCACCCAGCACCCCGCCCAGCGCGGATTGGCCCCCCACCGTCCCCGCACGCGCGGGCGACCCGGATGGAGACGGCACGGCGCTGCGATTCAATCCCCTGTCGCGCTTGAAGGGGCTCTTCGACGACCTCGCCCACGCTTGGCGCGAGCCACGCCTGCCGTCGATTCCCCTGCCCGAGGCGGCGGAGCCGCGCCGGCCCGATCCCGCCATGGCGCCGCCCGGGGTCGAGCTCTTGGTCTACCCGGACGAGAAACCCATCCGTGACGAGCTGCCGCGCGCCGAAAAATCCTTCGCCCGCGCCCGCGAGACCCTGGATCGGCTCGCCCAGGACATGCGCACCGGCACCTCCGTCGACATCGAAGGCGTGGACGAAGTGGTGAACGACATGGTGGACAGCATGATCTCGAGCCCCGACGCGCTGATGTGGATCGCGCGCATGCGGCAGCAGCACAGCGACATCTATTCGCACGGGGTGCAGGTCGGGGTCTATCTGCTGGCGCTCGGGCGCCATCTCGGTTTCCCGAAGACGCAGCTCGGACATCTCGGCACCATGGGCCTGCTGCTCGACTTGGGCAAGACGGCGCTCCCGCGCGCCCTCCTGGAGAAACCGGGCAGACTCACCGATCAGGAGTTCGAGCTCATGAAGCGCCATGTCGAATACGGGCTCGAAGTCGTGTCCTCCGGAACCAAGGCGCCCCACCCGGACATCCTCGAAGGCATCGCGCAGCACCATGAGCGTCTGAACGGCCTCGGCTATCCCAAGGGCCGCCGGGGCGACGAGATCGGCGTCTACGGCCGCATGGCCGGCATCGCGGACTGCTTCGCCGCGCTCACGTCTCCCCGCCCCTACGCCGAGGCACTCTCCGTGAGCGACGCGATGATGCGCATGTATAAATGGGGCGGCGAGCTATTCGCCCAGCCCCTGGTCGAGAAGCTGGTGCAGGCGATCGGAGTGTTCCCCGTCGGTTCGCTGGTCGAGCTGTCGTCGGGCGAGGTCGCGGTGGTGATTCGCCATAACCGCGTGCGGCGGCTGCAGCCTACGGTGCTCGTGATCGCGGGCCCCGACAAGCAGCCGCTGCAGCGCTTCCGCACGCTCGATCTCTTGAACGAGCCGAATCTGCCGCCCGGCAGCCGGATTCAGGTGCGCCGCGGCCTGCCGGCGGGCGCCTACGGGCTCGACACGAGCTCGTGCTACCTGAGCGCAGCCTGACCGGAGGCGGTCCGACGCGTCGGTCGCTCGCAACCATGTCCGCGCCGTTCCTCGCTTTCGACCCCGCCCTCTTGCCTGGCTCCCGGCAACGGTCCAAGCAGCTCGACCCGCGCGCCTTGCTCGACTATGCCGCCAACGCGATGCCCCCTCATCGCGAACCCTCGAGAACGATGGCGTTTCTGGTTCTGGACCTGCGGCGGCCTGACCGGCTCGATGCGCTGATGGCGAAGGCCGCCTCGGAAGCGCGCTTCGAGCGCGTCCTCGACGGCCTCGATACGCTGGTGAGAGCGGCCGACCGCTACGCCGCCGTGAGCCGCAACGAGATCTGGCTCGTCCTGCCCGAGCTCGGCAACGCGAGTCTCGCCGTGCTCGCGGCCATCCGCATCGTCCAGGAGCTGCAGGTGCCGGACGCCGCTGCCGAACCGGAATTCCAGTTGCGGCCCTGCGTCGGCATTGCCTACTTCCCGGAGCACGCAGGCGATGTCTCGCAGCTCGTGCGCCTGGCCGACGCCGCCTGCCAGGCGGCGGCGCTGACCGAGGAAGGCTACTGCGTCGCCCAGCCGCGCCAGAGTCCGTCGATCGCCCGCAACTCCGAGCTCGCGGACCTGGTGCGCGATGTCCTCAGGGCGAACGCCCTCGAGGTTCACTACCAGCCCCAGATCGACCTCGCGACCGGCCGCTGCGGCTCCGCCGAGGCGCTCGTGCGCTGGCCGAGCAACGATCCCCGGACCATGCCGGCGGCCCTTATCGCGCAGATCGCGGAGAGCACCGAGATCAACCACTCGTTCACGCTTTTCATCCTGAACACCGCGCTGCGACATACCGTCGGCTTCCGCCGCAGCGGGGTCGAGGTCCGCATGAGCGTCAACGTCTCCGCCACCTTGCTGAACGACGACGAGCTTCCCGAGATTCTCGCCCAGAGCCTCGACGCTTGGTCGGTACCCGCCGATCTACTCACGGTGGAGGTGACCGAGGGCACCATCGTGAGCGACGTCAAGCGCTCGGCCCAAGTGCTCGATCGCGTGCGGCAGCTCGGGGTTCGTCTCGCGATGGACGACTTCGGCACCGGATACTCCTCGCTCGCGCAGTTCAAGCGGCTGCCCTTCGACGAGATCAAGATCGACAAGCTGTTCGTGCAGAACATGCTGCAGAGCCGGGGCGACGCGCAGATCGTCCGCGCAATGGTGGACCTCGCCCACAACTTCGGTCTGGTCGCGGTCGCCGAAGGGGTGGAGGACACGCCGACGCTGAACCGGCTGCGCGAGCTAGGCTGCGACCTGGCCCAGGGCTACGCCATCAGCAAGGCGCTGCCCGAGCCGCTGTTTCGCGACTGGTGGCTGCGTCTGCACGCGAAATCGGTTTGACGGTGTGGTTCTCGACGACCTGAGCGCGACGACCTCTGCGCGTTGTCGCGATCGACCCGCCGCAGCTCTTCTTCCTGGCGATCATTCGGTAAGCTCACCACGTCACCTCGAACAGGCAGGCGTCGGCGCCGGTGGCCTCGCACTCGGTCTCGCGCACGATGGCGTCCGCATCGACCAAGGCGCGGAAGAGGCGCTGGAAGGTCGCTGCGTAGTAATCGCAGAGCGGCTCGTGGGACATCGACCCGCAGCAGACGGGACAGCCGCTGATCCAGATCCGCACGGGGCGCCCGGCCCGGGCGGTGAAGACGCCGCTGCCGGAAAACGTCCAGGCATTGCGGCGGATGGCTCCGAGCAGCATCCGGCTCGCCAGCCGCGAGGGCAGGGCCCGCAGGACGAGCTGAGCCAGGCGCGGAATGCGGTGGGCGAGGAGGTAATCCCCGGTCGCGAGTCCAGCGGCGCGCGACACCCACCGGGCGCGCTCCAGTCCGAGCTCGCCGCGCAGCACCTGATGCAGGTTCTTGACCTCGCGCTCGTCGACCATTTGGTGTGGCGGCCGGGCGAGATACCCGTCGAGGCCGGCGGAACGAAAAAGCCGCACCGTCCCGGTTTCACCCACCTGCTCACGCAGCGCCTCGGCCACGCGGATGATCGCGTTCGGCCCGATGCGCCCGATCCTTTTCTCCCTGACCTTGCGATCGTTCGCTACGACTGCCATGGACCTCCCTCCGTTGCGTCATGCCCTGCAAGCTCCGCGCAGAGCTCGGCGAGCAAGGGGCGTCCGCGCGGGGTCACGACGATGCGATCGGAGGTCACCTCCAGGAGCCCCTCGTCTGCACGGCCGCTCAGACGCGCGTACGCGTCCTCGAGACCCGCCGCCGCCAGCTCGGCCGGCAGCTCGAGATTGCACAGCAGATGGGTGACCGCGTCGCGCCGCCTGCGATCCTCGTCGCTCAGGCGGTGACCGCGAAAGACCGGCAGCTCGCCGCCGTCCACCATCGTCTGCCATGCGTTCATCGTGGGCTCGTTCTGGACGAGCGCCGTGTCCACTTCGCCGACGCCGCCCATGCCGAAAGCCACCACGTGCGCGGGTGCACGCGCGGTGTAGCCCATCAGGTTGCGCCGCAGCCGCCGCTCGCCTTGGGCGAGCACAAGCTCATCTTCAGCGCGTGCGAAATGGTCGAGGCCAATCCACACGAAGCCGGCAGCGGTCAAGCTATCGACGGCGCGCTGGAAGAGCGCGGACCTCTGCGCCGCGGCCGGAATCGAGTCGGCGTGGAGCGCGTGCTGATCGAGGCGCGCGCCGGGCCGCTGACCGTATGCGAAGCAGGTGATCCGGTCCGGGTCGAGCTCGACCACCTCGTCCAGGGTCAGCCGAAAGCTGCGCTCGCTCTGGCTCGGCAAGCCGTAGGTAAGATCGAGGCTCACGCTCTCGAACCCGACCCCGCGCGCCATCGCGCAGACATCGCGCAGGAGCTCGATCGACTGGATACGGCCGATCGATTTCTGTACCTCCGGCGCCACGTCCGGCACGCCGAAACGGACACTGCGAATGCCGAATGCGCGCAGGAGGTCGAACTGCGCCGCCGACGCGCGGCGCGGGTCGCACTGCATGGCGGTGTCGGCGTCCGCGGGCACCCCGAAACGGCGCTCGATCGCTTCCATCAGGCGCAGGAGCTGCACTTCGGTGAGCGAGTTGGGCGTGCCGCCGCCGAAATGCAGCTGCAGCACCGGCCGGCCACTACCGAGTAGGTCGGCGACGAGATCGAGCTCGCGCTCGAGCGAGTCGAGATAGCCGTCGACGTCGCTGCCACTGTGACACACCGTCACGCTGCTGCCGCAGTAAAGACAGCGCACGGAACAGAACGGTATCTGCACGAAGACCGACAGCGCCTCGTCGGGGCGCGCGCCGACACCGCTCAGGACGTGTGCATAGTCGTCGGCGCCGAATCTCCCGCTCCATGCCGGAGGCGGCGGATAGCCGAGGTAGCGGGTGCCGGCACGGTCGTGGCGCGGCCGCATGTCGCGAGACCATTCGATGGGCATGACAGACGACATGGCTGGCTTTTCCTACTTCGACGGTGCGGCAGGGGTTTCCGGCTCGACGTACTCGAGGTCGCCGCCACCGCCGCACGCCTTCACAGCGGCAGTCGCCGCCTGCGCCTTCCTGCGCTTGTCGTGCTCGATCTTGCGCCCGTGGACGGTCGACCACGTCGCGTTGGTCGGCGCCGCCGCGGCCGGCGCTTCCAGGCGGCGCGAGCCATCGAAGCCGAAGTCGACCTTCTTCTTCGACTGCGGTCCCCAGTAGCCGACGCGGCCGAGGTCGTAGAAGGTGCGCTCGAACCCGCTCTTCAGAAACGCCTTCAGGCAGCCCAGCATGTAGCTGCGCTTGGCGCGGTTGCGGATCCAGGGATATTCGAGAAAGGTCTTGCGCATGTAGAAGCGCCGGTAGTTGTGCATCACGCGGTCGAGCAGCTCGGCGCGGTCCATCGCGTCTGGTTTGATGATCGGCGTGACGAAGTTGTACTTCTCGAAGTCGTAGATCTCGACCTTGTCGCCGAGCTCCTGAAAGAGGTCGGAGAACGGCCACGGCGTGTACATCGCCCAGTTGGCCATGTCCGGCTTCCAGTCGAGCGCCATGCGATAGGTCTCCTCCAGCGTTTCCCGGGTCTCGTTCTCGAGCCCGACGATGAACTGCGCTTCGGCGACGATGCCGGCCTTTCTGAGCAGCGTGATCGCCTTCTTGTTCTGCGCGATCGTGGTTTCCTTGTTGAAGCGGTCGAGCTTGAGCTGCGCCGCGGCCTCGGTGCCGAGCGACACGTGGATCAGCCCGGCCTTGCGGAACATGGGCAGCAGCTCTTCGTCACGCAGGATGTCCGTCACCCGCGTGTTGATGCCCCACAGCACCGGCAGCTTGCGCTCGATGAGCGCTTCGCAGAAGGCGATGAACTTCTTGCGGTGGATCGTGGGCTCCTCGTCGGCCAGGATGAAGAAGCCAACCTGATGCTCGCGCACCAGCGTCTCGATCTCGTCGACCACCTTGATCGGGTCGCGCACCCGGTAGTCGCGCCAGAATTTCCACTGGCTGCAAAAACTGCACGTGAACGGGCAGCCGCGCGCGAAGTTGGGGATCGCGACGCGCACACCCATCGGGATGTACGTGTACTTGTCCCACTCCAGAATGCCCCAGTCGGGCGCGATGCGGTCGAGGTCGGCGATCGGTGGCTCCGCGGGCGTGGCGACGATCCTGCCGTCGGCGATGAAGGCGATGCCGCGGATGTCGGCACGGTCCGCGGGCCAGCGGCCCTCGTCCACCGCGCGCACCACGTTCAGCATGATCTGCTCGCCCTCGCCGCGCACCACGGCGTCGATCCACGGCGCCTCGGTCAGCACCTGCTGGTACATGAAGGTGCCGTGGATGCCGCCCAGCAGCGTCACGATGCCGGGGTTCACCTCCTTGGCGATCTGGAGCAGGCGCTCCGCCTTGTAGATGGCCGGTGTGATGGCGGTCACCCCGACGATATCGGGGGCGATCTCTGCGATCTTCGCCCGCACCTCGTCCTCGTCCAGGTGGTTCGTCATGGCGTCGACGAACACGATGTCGGAATAGCCGCCGGACTTGAGATAGCCGGTGAGATAGGCGACCCACGCAGGCGGCCAGTTGCCGGCGATCTCGGCGCCGCCCGAATGATAGTTGGGATGCATCAGCAATACGCGCATGGATACCTCTCATGCCGATTCACACTCATTTCGTGCCTACGGGCGGGCGGGTGACGGCGGTGATCTGCCGCAGCGCACGACGAAGGACGGCGCTGGGCGCGAGGGGATGCGCGCCCTTGCCGCGCTTCGCGCCAGCTCGCTTGCAGTTTGCATGACAGAACGCGGCCAAATGTTGACCCAGATCAAGGGCGCCGGGCATTCCGCCCACCCGCGCAGTCCGGTCCTTGGCGCGAAACCCGGCGAGCAGCGCGGTTGATCAATGGTGGACTCTGTGTTTCGATGTCGCGATGCATCATGAGAATGGACCGACAGGGGCAGCGGATGCGCGCCACGGCGCGTTGCGGGGAGGTCTGGCGGACGCCCTGCGGGAGCGGACGCGATCGCTGCACCGGCAGGCCGAATCGAGCGGGATCGTGCGCGACATCCTCGCGGGACGGGCGAGCCGGCACGGCTACGCGCTGCTGCTGCGCAACCTGCTGCCTGCCTATCGCGAAATGGAGCGCAGCCTCGAGCGGCTGCGGCGCTCGCCGCGAATCGGCGCGGTCGCGCAGCCGGCGCTCTACCGTTCGCACGCGCTCGAGTCGGACCTCGCGGGCCTGTGCGGCAGGCAGTGGCGCCGCACCCTCCCCCTGCTGGATGCCGGAGACCGGTATGCTCGTGCGGTCGCCGTCGCCGGCCAGGGGCACGGCCTGCGCCTGATCGCGCACGCCTACGTGCGCTACCTCGGAGACCTGAACGGAGGTCGAGTCGTGCGGCAGCGACTGCACCGGACGCTGGGCCTCGAAGCCCACCACCTCGCGTTCTACGAATTCCCGGCGATCGCCGACCTGGACGGCTTCAGGACGAGATACCGGGACGCTCTCGACCGGGCGGCGCGCGACCTGCCCGAAATCGACTCGATTCTCGACGAAGCGGTGGCAGCCTTCCGCCTCAACATGGCGCTCTCCGACGCCGTGCAGGCGGCTGCCGCAGTTACGGCCTAGGCTTCGTCCCCGGACGAGTGCGCATGCCACATGATGTGCTCCAGCAGTTCGGCCGTGCGGGTCACCGAGGCCTGCACGCTCGCCAGCATCTCCGGCATGAATACGGGATCGACGCCGTCGGTGATCTCCAGCGCCGCCAGTTGCGCGTTGCCGACGACTGCCGAGAGCACGTTGCGGTACACCAGATCGGACCTGGAGTCCAACGTCGCCGTCATGGGTCGATGTCGCTCGATGATCTCCTCCTGGAAGCGGCGGCGCGCGGCCTCCGCCGACCTGCGCTCGGTCAGGTCGGCGAACAGCAGCACGAAGCCCAGCACCTCGCCGGGCGCCGAAACGACGGGATCGGCGCGCACGAGGAGCGACCGCGTCTGCCCTGCGGCTTCTGCCAGCGCGACCTCGCCGCGCCAGGAGCGGCGTTGCGCGGTCAGCTCCCGCAGGCGGCGCCGTATCTCGCTCGCGTCGGCAAACAACGCGGGCAAGCCCTCGAGCGCCTCCGGCTCGGGATGACGCTCGCCCAGCAGTCGCTGCCAGGGCTCGTTGGTGAGGAGAATGCGGCCGTCGGCGTTGGCGATGATGACGGGTTGCTCGGAGATCTGCACCTGCCGGGTCACCTGGGCGAGCTGATGCTGGACGATCAGAACCCGAACCGCGCGGAACTGCAGGACGATGTCCGCCACGGACTCCCCGATCAGTCGCGCCGCCCGGAGATCGGCCGGTGACCAGGGGTCCGAGGTTCCCTCGACGACCTGATGCCACTGGGCGAACGAGCGGCGCGGCGACAGTTCCGAGGGATCGTCGCCGAGCACGACCGATTTGAAGGGATTGCCGCCCCAGGTAACGGTCCGGATGCGTTCCGGGCGGAACCACAGGAGATACTCGCCCGGGCTATTGGAGACCGGCGCGGCGACGAGTCCGCTGGCGACGGGGGTGAGCGCCGCGAACGCCGGTTGGTCGAGGCCGAGGCAGGCCGTGGCCACCACCGGGCTGCGCGGTTGGCGATCGAGCCAGCGGCCGATCTCCCTGAGCTGCAGCGTGCCCGGCACTTCGCCCGCGGTCAGGACCTGCCCCTCGAACAGGAGCGCGGCGCCGGTCGCATCGAAGGTCTGCAGCAGCGCCTGCGAATTGTCGAAGAGCGCGGTACGCCAGTCGCCGTCGCGGGAAATGGCTTCGATCATGCGCTGTTCGAGACGTCGCACCGAGAGATCCGCCTGCGCCTGCGCGAAGCTCTCCAGCGCCGCCATGCGGGTGGCGATGGTCTCCGCCAAGCAGCTCGCATACGGCGCGGATCTCGTAGTGCACGAACCGCGGCCGGTAGTGATGACACGCGATGAGCCCCCACAGCCGTCCGCCCACCATGAGCGATGCGACCAGCGTCGCCGCGACACCCATGTTCTTGAGGTACTGGATGTGGATCGGCGACATGCTGCGCAGGCAGCACAGCGACATGTCGAGGTCGCGGCCGGTGATCGGCGAGAGCCGCGGCGCCAGGGCAACGGGCGTGTAGGCGACGTCCGCGAGCAAGCGCACCCGGTTGCGCTCGTAGAGCCGGCGCGCGATCTGCGGGATGTCGGAAGCCGGGTAGCGATTCCCGAGATAGGGTTCGAGACCCGGTTCGTGGACCTCTGCGAAGACCTCGCCGTGACCGTCGTCGTCGAAGCGGTAGACCATGACGCGGTCGTAGCCGGTCAGCTCCTTGTAGATGCGCGCCGATTCATCGCACAGCGCGCGGATCGTGGAGCATGCGACGATCCTTCCGAGCGTCGCGCCGACATGGCGGGACAGCTCGACCGGCGGCCCTGCCCGCTCGAATTCGACGACGAGCCCGCCTCCCTGTGCCCGATGCAGCAGACCATCGAACGGCACCGGGGTGTCTCCCACGTGGCAACGTACTCCGACCGGGATCGCAGAGAGGCGATGGTCGAGTTGGGGCTGCACGCGCTCCGCCAGGTCGCCCTCGATGTCGTCCAGACGGCGGCCGAGCACACCCCGCACAAGACCCAGGAACGCCGGCGCGTTCTCGCTTGCCTGGACGACCAGGCGATCCGACTCACGCACCACGAGCAGGGCTCCGTGCGGCTGGATCGAACCGGCGAGATGGATCTCCTCCCGCTCGCAGTTCGAGAGATCGGCTTGCCCGAATGCGGGTACTGCGGCGGAAGAAGACACCGGGCGCGGGATGTCAGCCGAGGTCAGGCACTCTGGTCGGCAGGCGTCGCGGGGTCGCGGTCGAGGCCATAGCGGCTCAGCTTGGCATACAGGCTCTGACGGCTCAGCCCGAGCAGCTCGGCCGCCGCGGTCCGGTTGCCGACAGTGAGCTTGAGCGCCGCGTCGAGGTAGTGGCGCTCCACCACGCCCACCGCATCCTTCACCAGATTCGGCAGCGTGGTTTTCCCGATCTTGGCGGCAAAGGCTCCGAGGCCGGCATCGAACCGGGCATCCACACTCCGCGCCGACAGCCTGCGCCCCACGTCCCGGAGCAGCACGCCGATGTAGCGCGGTTCGTTCCGGCTGCTGCTGCCGGCCGAGATTTCCACTTCGGTATCCGTTCCGAGATCGCCGCGCAGCGTCGTCGAGAAGAGCTTGACCGTGCCATGCCGGCGGATCGAGGCGAGCAGCACCGTCAGATCCGCCCCCGGCCGACCGAGCCAGCGGTCGAGGCGCTCCCCGACCAAGGCCGCTTCCGAACCCGCCTCGACCATGGCGACGAAGGCCTCGTTCGCGCGCCGTATGGTGCCGTCCTCATCGAGCACGACGAACCCGTCGGGACCGCGTGCGATCAGGTCCTCGATGGACAGCGCATCGACACCGGCGGGAAGGCTTTGCGGCGTGCCGGCGGGCGACAACTGCAGAAGAAAGACCGCCCCCGGCTCGGACTTCATGAGCGATACCCGCAAGAGCCACGACTGCCGGTCCTGACCCAGGTGGACGAGAAGCCCGGGCGCCGTGCCGTGCTCGCTGGCGCGCAGCAGCGTCGCCCGGAAGGGCTCGCGATCTTCCGGCGCGACCTCGAGCACGAAGGGCCGCCCCGCCACGCCGCCGGGCCGCTGCTGCGGCAGCCCCAGCGCGGCGATGGCGGCGGGATTCGCCTCCACGATGCAGAGATCCCCGGCCCGGACGAGGACCACCGCGTCGTTGGATGCGTTGAAGAGGAGCCGATAGCGGGTTTCGACCTCGCGCAGCTTCCAGTAGTCGCGCTCCATGGCCTGCTGCGCGGCGACGAGACGCGACTGCATCTCCGCCACCGCATGGAGGGACCGACCGATGGCGATGACCCCCGCCCTGCCGCCCAGCCGGACCGTCGTGTACTCCATCGCGAGCTCGCGGCCGCTCGGAAACCGCTGGGTGAGCTGGCGGAAAACCGAAACGCGCTGCGAGATCGCGTCCTCCACCAGCCGCCGCCCCGGTTCGCCGTCCAGGTTCCTGACGGTCTCCAGCCAGGGGCGCCCGATCCAGCCCTGCGCGCCCTCTTCGGCGAGCGCGCCCGACAGGGTGACCTTCTTGATCACCCCGCAATGGTCCAGGAGAAGCGTTACGTCCGGCTGTGCGATGTCGGCATCGATCATGGCTGCACTCCCGCGGAGATGGTAAGGATGGGGGCGGTAAACCGCGCTCTTCTCGTTTGCCTCCGAGCCACTGTCAAATTCTATACCAACGCACGACCCGCTGCCGCGCTATCGGTGAATGTCCGGGGGCAGGGCGTGCTTGCGCCAGCGCCGCGCGAGGTCGGTGAGATGCGCGAGCAGCGCCGCCGCGAGGGCTGCGCCGATCCAGCTCCAGCTCGCCCCCGTGAGCGCGCCGCGCAGCGCGAGGAGCAGGAACCCGCCCGCCAGAAGATTGCCGATCAGGTCGAGCGGCGCAATCCCCCGCCCCGTTCTGCGATGGTAAGCGGCGAGCACGAGCCCCTCGACGACGGTGAGCGCAACGATCAGGTCGACGATGCGCCCGCTCGTGAAGAGATCGCTCACGTCACGAGAACGGCGCATTGAGCCGCACCACCGCGAGATTCAGGGCGGCGGCGAACGTGACCCAGGCCAGATACACCAGCAGCAGAGCGGCCGCCGCCTTTGCGTAGCGCGACACCACGCCGACCAGCAGCAGCACCGACAGCCACAGGAACACGACCTCCAGAAGCGCCCAGTCCGGCCGCTGGAGGCGGAAGAAGAGCAGGCTCCACAGAATGTTCAGAAACCCGTTGAGCGCGAACAGCACGAGCAGCCACTCCCGGCTGGCACGATCCGGGGCGCGCTTCCAGGCCATGACCCCTGCGAGCGCAGCCAGAGCGAAGATAAGCGTCCACGCCGGCCCGAACAGCCAATCGGGCGGCTTCCACGCCGGCTGACGCAACCCCAGGTACCACGGACCCAGATCGGTCATCAGCGCACCCAGCCCAGCCACGCCGAGGGCGGCTGCGGCCGCGACCAGCACCGGGGTCAGGCGCGTTGCCGCACGCCCCCTCACGGAGGCACTACGCCCACCAGGTGCGCGAGGTCCTTGAAGAAGATCCGCATGTGCGCCATCGGCTTGGCGCGCACGAGCTTCTTGTGCATGTAGGCCTGCCACGTGAGCTCCTGCACGTCGGGATCGCGGCAGATGCTCACGAAGCGCTCGCGGCGCTTGTCGCTCGCATACCAGAACCGCTGCATCATGCCGAGGATCCAGAACACCCGTCCGTGCGCTTTCATGAATCGCTTCCGCGCGAGGCCCAGGGCACGGGCGTCTCCGGTTGCGAGGAAGCGATCGACCGCCTCGGCGGCGAGCCGCCCCCCGCTCATCGCGTAGTAGATGCCTTCGCCCGAGGCAGGCGCGACCACCCCTGCGGCATCGCCGGCCAGCACGACATCGCGGCCGTTGTCCCAGCGCGCGAGCGGGCGCAGCGGAATCGGCGCGCCTTCGCGGCGGATGGTCTCGGTCCCGTCGAGACCGGCGACGTCGCGCAGCTCGGTCACCGCGCCGCGCAGCGAGAAACCCTTGTGGGCGGTGCCGACGCCGACGCTGGTGGTCTCGCCATGGGGAAAGATCCAGGCATAGAAGTCGGGAGAAAGGCGCCCCTGGTAGTACACATCGCAGCGCTTCCCGTCGAAGTCGCCGGCCGGGCTCTGCGGCGAGCGCACGATCTCGTGGTAGGCATACACGTAAGGCATCGTCTGCGCGCCGGGCACTTCCTGGCGCGCGACTGCGGAGGCCGCACCGTCCGCACCGATCACCGCAAGCGCCCGCACACAGGCAGGTTCGCCGCCAGCCTGCGCCGCACGCGGCACGTAATGCACGAGCAAGGCGCCGTTCGCATCGCGTGTCAGGTGTTTGAAGACACCGGTGCGCCGCACCGCGCCCGCCGCGGCGGCACGCTCCCGCAGCCATTCGTCGAAGACCTCGCGATCGACCATGCCGACGAAGCCGCCGTCGATGGGCATATCGACGCGGCGCGACGACGGCGACACCATTCGCGCGGAGGTGACGCGGGCCACCAGCAGGGCGTCGGGAATCTCGAACTCGCTCTACGAGCTGCGGCGGAATCGCGCCGCCGCAGGGCTTGATGCGCCCGTCGCGGTCGAGCAAAAGCACCGAGCGCCCCTGCCGGGCCAGGTCGGCTGCCGCGGTCGCGCCGGCCGGTCCACCGCCGATGACGACCGCATCGAACGTCTCTACGTAGCTCATTTCCGTCACCGTCCTCTCATCTCTGCCGCGTAGCTCGCGCCGGGGCCAGGCATGCGGTCGCCGATAGCGTCTGGCCGGGGTTGGGCGACGCGCGCGGCCAGCCGCGCGGCCACCAGGAACAGGATCGCCTCCGCCGCGAACACGGCTGCGTAGGCAGGACCGGGGGCACCGATCAAATGGCGGGTAAGGTCGCTCGCAGCGGAACCGAGGAAGCCGCCGATGCCGAAGGCGATCGCCTGCGCGGCCCCCCAAAGCCCCATGCGCACCCCTTCGCGCGCCTCACGACCCTTGCCCGCGAGCCCCATCATCGAGCCGATCGCCGCCACGGCAAACGCTCCGTTCGCGATACCCAGGCCGAACACGGACGTGCGCAGCGGCCAGGGGGGGCCGCTCAATCCGGCGGCAGCGATGGCGGCGAGCGCAATCGCGGAGGCGATGCAGCCGCCGATCGTCCAGGTGCGCAGCGATCCCAGGCGCCCGCCGGCCCACCGCACTGCCCGCGAACCCAACTAGCAGCATCCCGAGCAGCACGCCGCCGTGCTGCACGCCCGCAAGCTTCGTCGATTCGCCGGGGGTGAAGCCGAACACGGAGCCGGCGAAGGGCTCGAGGATCAGATCCTGGACGCTGTAGGCGAGCATCGATACGAAGACGAAGATCGTGAAGCGGCGCGCCTCCGGTTCGCTCCCAAACCTGCGCCAGCGCTGCGCGAAACGGCGGCTTGGGCGTATCCGCGCGCCCATCGATCGCGTGGCCAGCCTCGCCCACTCCCTCGACGTTCCACACCGCCACGAGCGTGAGCGCGAGGGCCGCACACGCCACCACGGTGGTGACGGCGACGAGCCGCGCCGGTGAGAAGGGATCGAGGAAGTGACCGGCAGTTGCGGCCGTCACGACGAAGCCGGCGATCATCATCACCCAGACGATGGTTGCTGCGGCGGCGCGCTTGCGCTCGTCCACGCGTTTCGCCAGGAGTACCAGCAGCGACGTCCCGGCTGCCCCGACACCCACGCCGATCAACAGGAAAGCCACCACCGCGAGCGCGATGCCGCCGACCGGATAGCTCGCCATCCAGGCGGTGGCGAGCGCGGCCGCAATCCCGCCCAAAGCGAGAATTGCCATCCCGCCTATTATCCATGGCGTCCGGCGGCCGCCCATGTCCGAACCGTAGCCCAGGCGCGGGCGCAGCACCTGCACGGCGTAATGCAACGCGACCAGAGCGCCCGGAAGCATGGCCGGCAGGGCGAGTTCCACCACCATCACGCGGTTCATGGTCGAGGTAGTGAGCACCACGATCGACCCCAGGGCGGTCTGTGCCAGACCCAGGCGGACGATGCCGAGCCAGCCGATCGGCTGCGGCGTCATGCGGCCACCGTCAGGGCGCGCACCGCGAAAGCGGCGACCAGCATGCCCAGCACGAAGAAATTCACGCCCAGCGCGCTGAACCAGAGCGCCCGCTCACTGGGCTTTTCGAGGAAGCGCAGCATCATGAGAAGCTGCACGCCCAGCAGCACGCCCACCCCCGCCGCGTGCCACGGGCGCTCCCACGAGAAGAGCAACGCCACCACGACGGCCTGCGGCACCGCCATGGCAACGACACGCGACGCGGCCGGCGTTGTCGACCCCGAGCCGCACCGGCAGGGAACGGATCCCCATCTGCCGGTCGCCCGCGACCGACTTGAAGTCGTTCAGCGTCATGATGCCGTGAGCGCCAATGCTGTAGAGCGCAGCCAGCAGAAGAATGTGCGTGTCGGGCAGCGCACCCGCCAGCATGACGGCCGCGCCCGTCACCCAGGCGAGCCCTTCGTAGCAGACGCCGCACGCGAGATTGCCCCACCAGCCGTTCTGCTTGAGTCGAATGGGTGGCGCGCTGTAGGCCCAGGCGAGCGCGAGGCCGGCGATTGCCGCCCACCACACCCACGGCCCCAGGGCCGCCGCGACGATGAGAGAAATGAGTGTCCAGGCGACCGCGATGTGGAGCCCCCAACGCCCGGGAATGCGCCCCGAGGGGATAGGGCGGCCCGGCTCGTTGATGGCATCCACGTCGCGATCGAACCAGTCGTTGACGGCTTGGCTGGTGGCGCACACCAGGGGACCGGCGAGCGCCACCCCTGCGATGATGACCGGCCACTTGCCGTCGACGGAAACTCCAGAAGAGACGACGCCGCACCCGAATGCCCACATGGGGGGAAACCAGGTGATCGGCTTCAGCAATTCGACCACGGCCGACAGGGCCGGACGTGCCTCGACACCGACAGTCAGGGCTGTACGCGTCATGAAAAAACGTTACCCTTGACAGTTGCAGCCGTCAACAATAATTTACAGTCGCCGACGAATTGCCAGGATCTTTACTTGTCGCTTTCCGAGGCGAGATCGCCCAGACCGTAGCGCCGCAGCTTGACGTACAGGCTCTGGCGCGAGAGCCCCAGCATCTCTGCCGCCGAGGCGCGGTTGTCGTGGGTGAGCTCGAGCGCCGCCTCGATGCAGAGCCGCTCGATGAGATCGGTCGCCTCCCGCACGAGATCCTTGAGCGGCACGCGGCCGACGAGCTCGGTGAGCTGTTCGACCGAACGCGGCAGCTCGCGCCCTGCGCGCGAGTTCGCGGGCAGCCGCCGCCCCACGTTGCGGATGGTGAAGCCCAGACAGGGTTGCTCGCCGTGCCGCACCGACACGGCGGAGATCTCGACTTCCGCGGTGGAGCCCTGCTCGCCGCGCAGAGTGGTGGCGAAAAGGCGCACGGATCCGTGCTGGCGCAGGTTCGCAATGAGGACGTTGAGGTCGACCCCGGGCCGGCCCAGCCAGCGGTCGACCGACTCTCCCCGCGCCTGTTCCTCGGTCGCGAGCTGGGCGAGATCGATGAATGCGCGGTTCGCGGTCAGAATCCGCCCCTCGGGATCCGTGACCACGAAGCCGTCCGGCGCACTCTCCACCACTCTCAGCACCCGGGAGCTCGACTTTGGCACGATCGACGACGCGGTATTCGGCTGCAGCGGCGAGAGACGGATCAGAAAGAGCGAGGAATTCTCCTGCCGGAAGAGCGACGCCGAAACCAGGAATTCCCGCTTGCCGTCCGCCAGACGCACCCGAACGTCTTCCGCGCGGCCCCCTCCGCGCACCGCGGCAAGCAGCGCCTGGATCGCCTGCGTGCTATCGGCATCGAAGCCTTCCGGAAAGGGACGACCGATGACGCGCCGGCCGCTCTCGCCGAGCAGTTGCCCGGCCGCCGGGTTGGCCTCGATCACCTTTTGCGTCGACGCGTCCACGATGAGCACCGCCTCGGAGGCCATCTGGAAAAGCAGGCGATACCGCGTCTCGACATGCCGCAAGCGCCAGTAGTCGCGCTCCATGGACTGCTGCGCATCGACCAGCCGCTGCTGGAGGGCGGCGATGGCCCTGAGATCGCGGCCGACGGCCATGATCCTGCCCTCGTGCCCCAGCTGCACGGCCGAGTAGAGCATCGGGACGTCGGCGCCGCGGGAGGAGGGGTGATTGATGTGGCGCCAGCGCGGCGGTGCATGCGCGTTCGCATCCCGCAGCAGCGCTTCCACCTTCGGACGGCTCTCCACCGTCACGGTATCGGCCCACGGTTGGCCGAGCCATTTGGTGTAACCCTCCGACGAGAGCTCCTCGCTGCCGAAGGCAACGTCCCGAATCACACCCCCGCCGTTGACGATCAGCGCCACGTCCGCCGCCGCTGCGATCAGGGCTGCGGTCTCCTCGATATCGAGGGTACCGAGCCACTTGCCCGGGGCTTCGAAGGGCTTCATGAGCGACGGTCGCCGTCACCCAGTCGGCCTTGTCCCGGTACTCGCTCCTGTTTGGGAACTGCTTTCAACAGCGTCTCGGTCTGGCAAGAAGGGATACGATGCTCTCGGCCTGCAAGGCTGCCTGGCGCGCATCGACCGCGGTCGCATCGGCGCCCACGAAGGCAACGAGGTCCGGGTGTTCGACGAACAGCGGCCCTCCGACCATGACGCCGATGGCGCGATTGCGCGAGGCCCGGCGAATGGCGCGAATACCCGCGGCCAGCAGGTCGAGCCGGCTCTCGCAGCCGACCGACAATCCGACGACGTCGAACCACTCGGCGCGCACCATGCCCGTGAGGTCGTTGCTGGACGCCGGCGGACCGCCCCACACGTCCCACCCGGCCCGGCGGAAGAACTCCGCCACCATGAAGAGCCCGAACGTGTGCTGCTCGCCGGGTGCGGGCATGAGCAGGGCGCGGCGGCCATGCTGCCGCGGCTCCACTTCGTTGCGGAACGCCGGGGACAGCTCGCGCAGCACCTGCTGCAGGCGGCCGAGCGCCACCGTCACGTCCGTGAAGTCGCACAGGTCGGCGCTCCAGAGTTCGCCCAGCCGCCGCGCCGCCGGCGTGAGGAGGTGCAGATAGAGCACTTCGAGCGAAACACCCCGGGCGCGTATCGCCTCGAAGTAGGCCGACGCGACGACCACATCGTTGGCCAGAATGAGCTCGACGAAATCGGCCACCGTCTCCGCGTCGAGGAGGCTGCCTTCTGCCCCGGCACCGGAGCCGGATTCGGCGGCCCTGCTCGCGAGCAGGAGGCGGGGAACGATCTCCACTTCTATGGTGCGCAGCAGCTGCGCCCGCCGCTGTTCGGGTCCATCACGGGGTGTGACAGGCGCAGCGGGGTGCGGGTCGCCTTTCGAGAAGGCCCGATCGGCCTCCTCCAAGCGGGCTTGGGGCGCGATGCCCCGGCGTAGGCCAGACATTGCCGAAGTCCCTCCCATAAGGGTCCGCGGGCGTGGGGGCGCCCTCGGATGGATGATGACCAGGCTCTTCTCGCATTGAATTCCCGACCCCGCCTCCCACCGTGATTTTTTTCGTTCGGGATCGCAGTTGCTGTTTATACCATCAGCAGACCATCCGTCAAGGATTTGTCAAGATACGTTTACGTTCACTGTTGTTGACAGATCATTACAACGGAGCTAGATTCTGGAGCGCGGGTAGAACGGAGAACAATCCTCGATGGTTTTGGGACGATCCCGGGAAGCGGGACAGCAGCCACTCTACACCGCGGACGAGCGCCGCCGGCGTGACGCGTCCCGCTGGACGCTGGTGCAGGGGATTCTTGCGCCGATCCAGTTCGTCGTCTTTCTCGCGAGCCTCGCTCTGGTCCTGCGTTATCTCGCCACGGGCGAGGGCTTGGCGATCGCCACCGCGTCGATCGTCGTCAAGACCCTCGTTCTCTACACCATCATGGTCACGGGCTCGATCTGGGAGAAGGACGTGTTCGGCGTCTACCTCTTCGCCCGTCCGTTCTTCTGGGAAGACGTGGTCAGCATGCTCGTGCTGGCGCTGCACACCGCCTACCTGTTCGCCCTGGCGACCGCTGCTCTCGATCCTCGCGAGCAGATGTTCCTGGCCTTGGCAGCGTACGCGACGTACGTCGTCAACGCCACGCAGTTCCTGCTCAAGCTGCGCGCCGCGCGCCGCGAACGCCCGTGCCCGCCGGCGCCCGCCACCGGCATCCTGGGGCTTGCGGAGTGACCGTGCTGGCCGTGGTGCCTCCGCCCGCCTCGTCCCGAGGCTGCGCCGAGTTACCGGTGCTGCGGGAACGCGGCCAGCGCGAAGTGTTCTGCGGGCTCACCGGCATCATCTGGCTGCACCGGAAGATCCAGGATGCCTTCTTCCTGGTGGTGGGCTCGCGCACCTGCGCGCACCTGATCCAGTCCGCTGCCGGCGTGATGATCTTCGCCGAGCCCCGGTTCGCCACCGCGATCATCGACGAGCGCGATCTCGCGGGCCTCGCCGATGCCAACGCGGAGCTCGATCGCGTCGTCGTGCGGCTCATCGAACGTCGCCCGGACATCCGGCTGCTGTTCCTGGTCGGCTCCTGCCCCTCCGAGGTGATCAAGCTCGATCTCTCCCGCGCCGCGGCACGCCTCTCGAGCGCCTTCTCGCCGCGCGTGCGCGTGCTCAACTATTCGGGCAGCGGCATCGAGACCACGTTCACCCAGGGCGAGGACGCGTGTCTCGCCTCGCTGGTGCCGAGCCTGCCCGAGGAAGCGCCCGGGGCGCCGCGTTCACTGCTCGTCGTGGGAGCGCTCGCCGACGTGGTCGAGGACCAGCTCGAGCGGCAGTTCGGCGAGCTCGGCATCGCGCCGGTGCGCTTCTTCCCGCCGCGCCATGCCACCGAGTTGCCCGCCGTCGGCCCCGGCACGCGGTTTCTGCTGGCGCAACCCTTTCTGGCCGACACGGCACGGGCGCTCGAGGCGCGCGGCGCCAAGCGCATCGACGCTGCCTTTCCCTTCGGCGCCGAGGGCACCACGCTTTGGCTCGAGGCCGCTGCCGACGCGTTCGATGTGGACCCCGCGAGGTTCCGGTCGGTCACCGCGCCGGGCCGCGAGCGAGCCGAGCGTGCGCTGGCCCGGTACCGCGGCGCGCTCGCCGGCAAGCGCGTGTTCTTTTTTCCGGACTCGCAGCTCGAAGTGCCGCTCGCGCGCTTTCTTGCGCGCGAGCTCGGCATGGCGCTCACGGAGGTCGGCAGCCCCTATCTGCATAGACAGCTGCTCGCCGCCGACCTGGACTTGCTGCCACCCGGCATCCAGTTGAGCGAAGGTCAGGACGTGGAGCGCCAACTCGACCGCTGCCGCGCGGCGCAGCCGGATCTCGTCGTATGCGGGCTCGGTCTCGCCAATCCGCTGGAAGCCGAGGGCATGACGACGAAATGGTCGATCGAGCTCGTCTTCACGCCGATTCACGGCTACGACCAGGCCGCCGACCTCGCTGAGCTTTTCGCGCGGCCGCTGATGCGCCGCGCACGACTCGTGGCCTAGGGCGATGCAGCTCACGCTCTGGACCTACGAGGGGCCGCCGCACATCGGCGCGATGCGGGTTGCGACCGCCATGGAAGGCGTGCACTACGTGCTGCACGCCCCCCAGGGCGACACGTACGCGGACCTGCTCTTCACGATGATCGAGCGGCGCGCCAAGCGCCCGCCGGTCACGTACACCACGTTCCAGGCGCGCGACCTCGGCGGCGATACGGCGGAGCTCTTCAAGAACGCGGCACGCGACGGCCTACGAGCGCTTCCAGCCGCAGGCGATGCTGGTCGGCGCATCGTGCACGGCCGAGCTCATCCAGGACGATCCGGGCGGGCTCGCGCGAGCCCTCGCACTGCCGGTGCCGGTGGTGCCGCTCGAGCTTCCAGCCTATCAGCGAAAGGAAAACTGGGGCGCTTCCGAGACTTTCTACCAGCTGACGCGCGCACTCGCGGGACCGTCGGCGCCGCCGCCCGGCCAGACGCGCGCCCCCCGACCCGCCGGCGAGCGGCCACGCTGCAATCTGCTCGGGCCGACGGCGCTCGGCTTCCGGCATCGCGACGACGTGCGCGAGGTGACGGCATTGCTTGGACGGCTCGGCGTGGACGTACATGTCGTCGCACCGCTGGGCGCGACGCCTGCCGACCTCGCGCGCCTCGGCGGCAGCGGACTTCAACGTCGTGCTGTATCCGGAAGTCGCCGGCCAGACCGCGCAGTGGCTTGCACGCATGTTCGCGCAGCCGATGGTCAAGACGGTGCCGATCGGCGTCGGCGCCACACGCGAGTTCATCGAGGAAGTGGCGCAGCTCGCCGAGGTCGATCCCGCGGCAGTGCTTGCGGATGATCAGTCGCGCTCCCCCTGGTATTCGAAATCGGTGGACTCGACCTATCTCACGGGGAAGCGCGTCTTCGTCTTCGGCGACGCTACGCACGCGGTGGCCGCGGCGCGAGTTGCCACGCGCGAGCTCGGCTTCACCGTCGTCGGACTCGGCACCTACAGCCGCGAATTCGCGCGCGAGGTCCGCGAGGCGGCCGCACAGGAATACGGCGTCGAGCCGCTCATTACGGACGACTACCTCGAAGTCGAGGCGAAGGTCGCGGAGCTGCAGCCCGAGCTCGTGCTCGGCACCCAGATGGAACGGCACATCGCGAAGCGCCTCGGCATCCCGTGCGCGGTGATCTCGGCGCCGGTCCACGTACAGGATTTCCCGGCGCGCCATTCGCCGCAGATGGGTTTCGAAGGTGCGAATGTTCTCTTCGACACGTGGGTGCATCCGCTCATGATGGGCCTCGAAGAGCATCTCCTCACGATGTTCCGCGGCGACTTCGAATTCCACGCCGACGCCGCGCCGTCGCATCTCGGCGCGACCGCGGCCAGGCCCGCGGTGCCGGCTGCGGCAGCCCCCGCGGCACCGCCGCCCGCGGCCGTCGCCTGGGCGCCCGATGCCGAGAAGGAGCTCGGCAAGATCCCCTTCTTCGTTCGCGGCAAGGCCCGCCGCAACACCGAGCGCTTCGCGACGGAGCGCGGTTTCGCGATGATCACCGTGGAGACGCTGTACGATGCCAAAGCGCACTTCGGTCGCTGACGCGACGCCGATCCGCGTGGTGCTGGTGACCATGGACAGTCACCTGGCAAGCGCTGCCGAGCGGGCGCATCGCACGCTCGCGGGCGAGCTGCCGGGACTCGCGTTGAGCGTGCACGCGGCGGCCGAGTGGACCGACGACGCGGCCGCCCTCGAGCAGTGCCGCGCCGCCATCGCGCAGGGTGACATCGTCATCGCGACGATGCTCTTCATGGAAGACCATTTCCTGCCGGTGCTGCCCGCGCTCAAAGCCCGGCGCGAAAACTGCGATGCGATGATCTGCGCCATGTCGGCGGCCGAGGTGATGCGCCTCACCCGCATGGGCAAGTTCAGCATGGACGGCTCCACCAGCGGCCTGATGTCGCTCCTGAAGCGCCTGCGCGGCAAGAAGGCGGGGCCATCGGCGACAAGAAGCCGTCCGCCTCGACCGGCGCCCAGCAGATGAAGATGCTGCGGCGCGTGCCGCAGCTCCTGCGATTCATCCCCGGCACCGCACAGGACGTGCGGGCGTACTTCCTCACACTGCAGTACTGGCTCGCGGGCTCCGAAGAGAACGTGGCCAACATGGTGCACTTCCTGGTGGACCGCTACGCCGACGGCCCGCGGCGCGGGCTGCGCGGCCGCGGCAAGTATCGCGCGCCGGTGCAGTACCCGGAAGTCGGGGTGTACCACCCGCGCCTTGCGGCGCGCATGGCGGACGACGCGGCCGCACTGCCAGGCGTGGCCCGCGCCGGCGCACGCGGCACGGTGGGCCTTCTGCTGATGCGCTCCTATTTGCTCGCAGGCAACAGCGGTCACTACGACGGCGTCATCGCAGCGCTGGAGGCGCGGGGCTTGAGCGTGATCCCCGCGTTTGCCACCGGTCTCGATGCGCGTCCGGCGGTGGAACGGTTCTTCCTGCGGGACGGCCAGCCGCTGATCGACGCCCTGGTGTCGTTGACCGGCTTCTCGCTGGTCGGCGGACCCGCCTACAACGACGCCCGCGCGGCCGAGGAAATTCTCGCCCGGCTGGATGTGCCCTACCTCGCCGTCACGCCGGTGGAGTTCCAGACGATCCAGCAGTGGGGCGGTTCCGAGCGGGGCCTGCTGCCGGTCGAAAGTACCATGATGGTGGCCATTCCCGAGCTGGACGGATCCACCGGACCCATGGTCTACGGCGGCCGCGCCAACGCAACGGGAACACGCTGCGCCGGGTGCCACGAGGGATGCAGATTCGCGGGGGGCGACCAGGGCCACGACATGCGGATCTGCTCCGAGCGCGCCGATGCCCTCGCGCGGCGAGTCGCCAAACTGGTCGACCTGCGCCGCTCGGAGCGCGCCGAGCGCAAGATCGCGGCGGTGATCTTCAACTTCCCGCCCAATGCCGGCAATACCGGAACGGCCGCTATCCTCTCGGTCTTCGAATCACTGCACAACACGCTGCGTCGCGATGAAGCGCGCGGGCTATACGGTGGAGGTGCCCGGCCACCGTCGACGCACTGCGCGAACGCATCATCACCGGCAATGCGGCGCGCTTCGGTGCCGCCGCCAACGTGTGCGCGCGCATTCCCGCCGACGACCACGTGCGGCGCGAGCGGTGGCTCAAGGAGATCGAGGCGCAGTGGGGACCCGCCCCGGGTCGTCAGCAAAGCGACGGCAGTTCGATCTTCGTGCTGGGCGAGCGCTTCGGCAATGTGCTCGTCGCCATTCAGCCCGCCTTCGGCTACGAAGGCGATCCGATGCGGCTGCTGTTCGAACGGGGCTTCGCACCGACGCACGCGTTCTCGGCCTTCTATCGCTATCTGCGCGAGGACTTCGGTGCCCATGCGGTGCTGCACTTCGGCACCCATGGCGCGCTCGAATTCATGCCCGGCAAGCAAGTCCGGCATGTCGGGCGCCTGCTGGCCGGACCGGCTGATCGGCGACCTGCCGAACCTGTACCTGTACGCGTCGAACAACCCGTCCGAGGGCACGATCGCCAAGCGCCGCGCGGCCGCGACACTGGTGAGCTATCTCACGCCGCCGGTCGCGCAGGCGGGACTGTATCGCGGGCTCGTCGACCTCAAGGCGTCGATCGAACGCTGGCGCACCCTGCCGCCCGAGACTCGTCACGAGCGCGATCCGCTCGCCGCGTTGATCCAGGCGCAGGCGGCGGAGCTCGATCTGGCGCCGGCCGAGCCCGCGTGGACGGTCGAGGCCGACACCGCAATCGAACGGCTCGGGCGAAGCCGTGCGCGAGCTCGAGTACACGCTCATCCCGCATGGTCTGCACGTAGTGGGTCAGCCGCCGTCGCCGGAAGAGCGCGTCGACATGCTCCTGTCGGTGGCGGAAGCATCTCACGGCGCGCACCCCGCGCGCGCCGCGATCGAGGCCCTGGTGGCGGGACGCTCGCCCGCAGACGCGGCAGCCGCCGCCGGCATCGAAGCCGACGACACGATGCTCGCGGTATTGGGCGAGCTCGCCGGGATCGATCTCCTGCTGTCGCGAGGATCACGAGATCGCCGGCATCCTGCGCGCGCTCGACGGGCGCTTCGTGCGCCCGGCACCGGGCGGCGACCTGCTGCGCACGCCCGCGATCCTGCCCACCGGACGCAATCTGCACGGCTTCGATCCGTTCCGCATTCCCAGCGCCTTCGCGGTGCAGGACGGCGCGCGGCAGGCCGAACGCCTGCTCGACGCGGCACGTGGCCGACGGCCACAGCTTCCCGGAGTCGATCGCGCTCGTGCTGTGGGGCACCGACAACCTGAAGAGCGAAGGCGGCCCGATCGCGCCAGGCGCTGGCGCTGCTCGGCGCGCGAGCCGCGGTTCGACAGCTACGGCCGCCTCGCCGGCGCCGACGCTGATCCCGCTCGGCGAGCTCGGCCGGCCGCGCGTCGACGTGGTCGATGACGCTGTCCGGCATCTTCCGCGACCTGCTGCCGCTGCAGATCAAGCTGCTGGCCGAAGCGGCCTTCCTCGCCGCCGGCGCCGACGAGCCGGTCGAGCAGAACTTCGTGCGCAAGCACGCGCTCGCCTACCAGGCGGCAGCACGGCTGCGACCTCGAGACGGCGGCGCTGCGCGTGTTCGGCAATGCCGACGGCGCCTACGGCTCGAACGTCAATCATCTGGTCGACAGCAGCCGCTGGGACGACGAGGACGAGCTCGCCGAGACCTACACCCGCCGCAAGGGCTTCGCCTACGGCCGCACCGGGCAGGCCGGTGCAGCAGACGGCGCTGCTGCAGAGCGTGCTCGCCGGGCGTCGAGCTCGCCTACCAGAATCTCGATTCGGTCGAGCTCGGCGTCACCACCATCGACACCTACTTCGACACGCTGGGCGGCATCAGCCGCGCCGTGCGCCGCGCGCAGGGCGGCGCAGGCGGCGCCGGTCTACATCGGCGATCAGACCCGCGGCGACGGCACCGTGCGCACGCTCGCCGAGCAGGTCGCGCTCGAGACGCGCACGCGCATGCTGAATCCGAAGTGGTACGAGGGCATGCTCAAGCACGGCTACGAAGGCGTGCGGCAGATCGAGGTGCACGTGACCAACACGATGGGCTGGTCGGCCACGACCGGGCAGGTCGCGCCCTGGGTGTACCAGCAGCTCACGCGAGACCTTCGTGCTCGATCCCGCGATGCGCGAGCGGCTCGCGCAGCTGAATCCGACGGCATCGGCGAAGGTCGCCAACCGACTGCTCGAAGCGCACGAGCGCCAGTTCTGGAACCCGGACGATCAGACGCTCGATGCGCTGCGCCGGGCCGGCGAGGAACTGGAAGATCGTCTCGAAGGCGTCTACGAGGGGGTGGCTGCGTGAACACGGTTGCAATTCCTTTATCCGCGTTGAAGACCCGGGCGCAGCGCCCCGACGGCGACGGCAGCGTGCAGGTGCAGCTGGATCCCGAACCTCAAGATCGGCACCGCCAAGGTCTTCGCCGTCTACGGCAAGGGCGGCATCGGCAAGAGCACGACGTCGTCCAACCTGTCGGTCGCGTTCTCGAAGCTCGGCAAGCGCGTGCTGCAGATCGGCTGCGACCCGAAGCACGACTCCACCTTCACGCTGACCAAGCGGCTCGTGCCGACCGTGATCGACGTGCTCGAGTCGGTGGACTTCCACACCGAGGAGCTGCGCCCCGAGGACTTCGTGTACGAGGGCTACAACGGCGTCATGTGCGTCGAGGCCGGCGGGCCGCCGGCGGGCACCGGCTGCGGCGGCTACGTCGTCGGCCAGACCGTGAAGCTGCTGAAGGAGCATCACCTGCTCGAGGACACCGACGTCGTGATCTTCGACGTGCTGGGCGACGTGGTGTGCGGCGGCTTCGCGGCGCCGCTGCAGCACGCGGACCGCGCGCTCATCGTCACCGCCAACGACTTCGACTCGATCTTCGCGATGAACCGCATCGTCGCGGCGATCCAGGCGAAGGCGAAGAACTACAAGGTGCGCCTCGGCGGCGTCATCGCCAACCGCAGCGCCGGCACCGACCAGATCGATCGCTTCAACGAGCGCGTCGGCCTGAAGACGATGGCGCAGTTCGCGGACCTCGACGTCTTCCGCCGCAGCCGGCTGAAGAAGTCGACGCTGTTCGAGATGGAGCCGACCGCCGGAACTCGAAGCGGTGCAGCAGGAGTACCTGCGGCTCGCGGCATCGCTGTGGGCCGGCACCGATCCGCTGGTCGCCGAGCCGATGAAGGATCGCGACATCTTCGATCTGCTGGGATTCGACTGATGGCCGACCATGCCGACCTACCTACGAACAGCGCCGCGGCGAGCTCGAGACCTACTTCGATCGGACCGCCGTCGAGCGCGTGGGCGCGCCTCACTTCCGACGCGCCGGTCGGCCGCATTCGCGCCACCGTGCGCGCCGGCCGCGACGCGCATGCGCCGCACGCTGCTCTCCTGGCTGCCGGCCGATCTGTCGCGGCAAGCGGCTGCTCGACGCCGGCTGCGGCACCGGCGCGCTGGCGGTCGAGGCCGCGCGCCGCGGCGCGCACGTCGTCGCGATCGACCTCTCGCCGACGCTGATCGCGCTCGCGCGCGAGCGCGCTGCCGCGCCGACCTCGGCGCGGGCAGCATCGAGTTTCGCGTCGGCGACATGCTCGATCCGGCACTCGGTCGCTTCGATCACGTCGTCGCCATGGATTCGCTGATCCACTACCGCGCCGCGGACATGGTCCGGGTGCTGGCCGCGCTCGCGGCGCGCACCGACGCGTCGCTGCTGTTCACGTTCGCGCCGCGCACGCCGGCGCTCGCCGCTGATGCACGCGGTCGGCCGCCTCTTCCCGCGCGGCGATCGCGCACCGGCGATCGAGCCGGTCGCGGAAGACGACGCTGCGGCAGCTGATCGCCGCCGAACGCGATCTCGAGCGCTTCGGCGCCGCAGCGCGACGCGAGCGCATCGCGAGCGGCTTCTACACCTCGCAGGCGCTGGAGCTTGCGCGCGCGATGAAGCGCCTCAACGACGCATCTCGCGCGGGGCTGGACAGCGCCTCGGCCCCCGCTTCCTGCCGTTTGCCGATGCGGCCACCGCGGAGCTGCCGCTCGGCCGGCTGCTGCGGCTGTCGCTGTTCCAGGTCTCGGTCGGCATGGCGCATGGTGCTGCTGAACGGCACGCTCAACCGGGTGATGATCGTCGAGCTCGGCGTTCCGGCCTGGCTCGTCGCGCTGATGGTGTCGCTGCCGCTCGTGTTCGCGCCGTTCCGCGCGCTGGTCGGCTTCCGCTCCGACACGCACCGCTCGGCGCTCGGCTGGCGGCGCGTGCCGTACATCTGGATCGGCACGCTGCTGCAGTTCGGCGGGCTCGCGATCATGCCCTTCGCGCTGCTCGTGCTGTCGGGCGACACGCACGGCCCGGTCGTGGATCGGACAGGTCGGCGCAGCGCTCGCGTTCCTGCTGGTCGGCGCGGGTCTGCACACGACGCAGACCGCCGGTCTCGCGCTCGCCACCGATCTGGCGCCGGCCGCGTCGCGGCCGCGCGTGGTGGCGCTGCTCTACGTCATGCTGCTGCTCGGCATGGTCGGCGAGCGCGCTGCTGTTCGGCGCGCTGCTCGCCGACTTCAGCCAGGTGCGGCTGATCCAGGTGATCCAGGGCGCGGCGCTGGCGACGATGGTCCTGAACCTGCGTCGCGCTGTGGAAGCAGGAGGCGCGCGACCCCTCGCGCACTGCCCGAGACAGCGCGCGGCCCGCGTTCCGCGAATCGTGGCGCGAGTTCATCGCGGGCGGTCGATCGAGCCGCCTGCTGGTCGCGGTCGGACTCGGCACCGCCGGCTTCAGCATGCAGGACATCCTGCTCGAGCCCTACGGCGGCCAGATCCTGCACCTCACGGTCGGGGCGACGACGGTGCTCACGGCGCTGCTCGCCGGCGGCGCGCTCGCTGGCGTTCGCGCTGGCCGCGCGACTGCTCGACCGCGGCGGCGATCCCCATCGCCTGGCCGCGCTGCGGCGCGCTGGTCGGCATCGCTCGCGTTCGCCGCGGTGATCTTCGCCGACGCCGCTCGAATCGCGCGCTGCTGTTCCGCGTCGGCGACGACCCTGATCGGCTTCGGCGGCGGCCTGTTCTCCGTCGGCACGCTGACCGCCGCGATGGGACTGCGACCGCGACGGCCAGAGCGGCCTCGCGCTCGGCGCGTGGGGCGCCGTGCAGGCAACGGCGGCCGGCGTCGCCATCGCCCTCGGCGGCGCGATCCGCGACGCGGTGTCCGGGCTCGCCGCGCAGGGGCTGCTCGGGCCCGGCGCTGACCGGCCCGTGCCGCCGGCTACAGCGTCGTCTACCACATCGAGATCGCGTTGCTGTTCGCGACGCTGGTCGCGATCGGTCCGCTCGTGCGCACGTCAGCGCCAGCCGGCGGCAGCCGTCTTCATCGAAGTTCGGGCTGGCCGAGTTTCCCGGCTAGCCCATTCGTTGCAAGGAGGTCTGTCATGCAAACCGGCGCCATCACCGATTACATCGACGTCGCCCAGATCGACGCTTTACGCGTTCTGGATTTTCTTCGCCGGTCTCATCTTCTATCTGCGGCGCGAGGACAAGCGCGAGGGCTATCCGCTCGAGTCGGACCCGGTCGCGCGACATCCGCGTCCAGGGCTGGCCGCCGATGCCGGAGCCCAAGACCTTCAAGCTGCGCACGGATGGCAGCCTCGTGTACGCACCCAAGGCCGGCCCCCGGTCGCAGAGCGTCCCGCGGCTGCACCCGGCCGCGTGGCCCGGTGCGCCGCTCGAGCCGACCGGCAATCCGATGCTCGACGGCGTCGGTCCCGCGGCCTATGCCGAGCGCGCCGACGTGCCCGACCTCACCCTCGACGGCCATCCGAAGATCGTGCCGATGCGCGTGGCGACCGAGTTCACCGTCGAGGCGCGCGATCCCGATCCGCGCGGCATGGAGGTGGTCGGGGCCGACGGCGAGGTCGGCGGCGTCGTGACGCGACGTCTGGGTCGACCGCTCCGAGCCGCAGATTCGCTACCTCGAAGTCGAGGTGTCGGCCGTCGCCGGCAAGCGGCGTGTGCTCCTGCCGATCAACTTCACCCGCGTCAAGGACCGGTGTCGTCAAGGTGCAATCGATCACCGGGCGGCAGTTCGCGGATGTCCCGGGTCTGCGCCACCCGGACCAGGTCACCCTGCGCGAGGAAGACCGAATCTGCGCGTACTACGCCGGCGGTCACCTGTATGCCGAGCCGTCGCGACTGGGGCCGTGGCTATGAACGTGAGCGAGCACGAAACCGAGTCGGCCCATGGCCTGCCGGAGCCCCTTCCGGCCGGGGAGCGCATCCTCTGGCAGGGGTCGCCGCGCTGGCAGTCCCTGGCAGTGCGGGCTTTTCACACGCGAAAGCTGGCGGTCTACTTCCTGGCACTACTCGCCTGGCGCGGCGTCGCGGTTTTCGCCGATGGCCACTCGGTGCGCGAAGCCGCCGTTGCCGTTCTGTGGGTTACGCCGCTTGCGCTCGCCGCGATCGGCATACTCGCCATACTCGCGTGGTACAGCAGTCGGTCGACGGTCTACACGGTGACGAGCCGAGCGGGTGGTGATGCGCATCGGGATCGTGCTCACACTCACCCTGAACCTTCCGTTTCGCGTGATCGAATCGGCCGGACTGCGGACCTACGCGGACGGTACCGGCGACATCCCGTTGTCGCTCGCCGGCAAGGAGAAGATCGCCATCATCCACCTGTGGCCGCACGCCCGGCCATGGCGGTTCGCGCGGCCCGAGCCCATGCTGCGCGCCATTCCGGACGCACCCCGGCGTCGGTAAGCTGCTCGCCCAAGCGATCGCTGCCGCCGCGGGGACCGTGCCGAACCAGTCGCCGACCGCGGCCGCAGAGCCTGCGGTACCGATCCGGGTCGGGCGGCCCTTCGCCAGCCCGGCCCACTGATCGCGGAGGGCCACTTGAGCGCGCCGTTCGAAGACACGACCTTCCCGCGCGCCCCGCTGGTCGGGGTGGTCGCTGTCGTACTGGTGGCGCTTCTCGCGGTCGCTCTGGTGCGGATCACCGGCGTCGGCGCGGCCAGGCAGCCGGACGCCGCCACGGTCGCCACACGCGATCTTCGGTTCGAGGATCGTCCCGACGGCGGCATCGATGTCTACGATGCGCGCGACAATCGGCTGGTCGAGACGGTGGCGCCGGCCAGCAACGGCTTCATCCGCGGCACGCTGCGCGGGCTTTCGCGCGAGCGCAAGCGCGCAGGGCTTCGGCCCCGACGAGCCGTTCCGCCTGATCGCCCGGGCCGACGGCCGGCTCACACTGGAAGACTTGGCCACCGGCCGGCGCGTGGATCTCGAGTCGTTCGGACCCACCAATACCGGCGCGTTTGCGAAATTCCTCGGCAAGCGGAGCAGACGTCCGATGAGCCGCGCGGTAAACGTGCCGTGCACGGTCGATATCGCGCATACACCGGAGGCGCTCTACGCCCACGTCGAACTCACGGGCATCGACATCCGGCCGGGCGATACGGTGCTCGTCCACGATGCCCCGACGCGGATCGAGGACGGGACGCGCATCGTCTGCGAGCGGCGCGCGACGGTAACTCGGGCGGGCTGGCTGCGGCGCCTGTGGACGAGGGTTGCCGCGCCGTTCTGGCTCATCGTTCACGACTAGAACCGGCACCCGCTCTCAGAAACGCAGCAGGAGGAGATCATGACCGAACCGATTCGCGATGTGAACGAGGCGACGCGCCGCGCGCAGCAGGACACGCTGCTCACGCCGCGCTTCTACACCACCGATTTCGACGCGATGGACCGCCTCGACGTCGAGCGCCATCCGCCCGCAGTGGGACGCGCTGATGGAGGAATTCCGACGCGACGTGAACAGCGGCCACTTCAAGCGCCCGGCGGAGATGAGCGAGGACTACTCGCAGCTGCCCGGAAGGACTGCACCGGGAGTTCCTCGACTTCCTCATCAGCTCGGTCACCGCGGAGTTCTCCGGCTGCGTGCTCTACGCGGAGATCAAGAAGCGCGTCACCAACCCGGACATGCGCGAGCTCTTCGGCTTCATGAGCCGCGACGAGGCGCGCCACGCCGGGTTCATCAACGAGTGGCTCAAGGACTTCGGGGTCGGCGTGGACCTGGGCTTTCTCGACCCGCGCGAAGAAGTACACGTACTTCCGGCCGAAGTTCATCTTCTACGCGACCTATCTCTCGGAGAAGATCGGCTACGCGCGCTACATCACGATCTATCGCCAGACCGAGCGGCATCCGGAGCTGCGCTTCCATCCGATCTTCCGGTGGTTCGAGAAATGGTGCAACGACGAGTTCCGGCACGGCGAAGCGTTCGCGCTGCTGCTGCGCGCCAACCCGAAGCTGCTCGTCGGGCCACAACAAGCTCTGGATCCGCTTCTTCCTGCTCGCCGTGTTCGCGACCATGTACGTGCGCGACCACACCCGGCCGGAGTTCCACAAGGCGCTGGGACTCGATCCGACGCAGTACGACTTCGAGGTCTTCCGCGTCACCACCGCGATCTCGCGGCAGGTGTTCCCGTTCACGCTCGATCTCGACCATCCGCGCTTCCGCGCCGGACTCGAGCGGCTGCGGCGAAATCGGCGAGGCGAACGCCGCAGCGCGCGCCGCGGGCGGCCTGCGCGGCCGGCTCCAGCGGCTCGGCCTGGGCGCGCAGCGCAGCGACGACGTTCGTGCGCCTCTACCTGCTGCCGACCAAGCCCAACGCGCTGCCGCAGGACGTCCGGCTCGCTCCGGCCTGGTAGCGATCGGCAGCGGCGGCGATGGCCGAGTTCGGCTTCCCGGTTCTCTTCACCCTGTTCGTCTGGTGGTTCAGCACGGGCCTGATCCTCTACCTCGACGGGTTGCCGAAGCGGACCTTCCGCTGGAGCCTGGCCGGCGCGACGCTACTGCTGGCTGCGGCGCTTTTCGGTCTGCACGAAACCAGCACGGACGCGAGCGTCGCGGGCGCATACATCGCCTTCGCCTGCGGGGTATTCGTGTGGGGCTGGGTGGAGGTGAGCTTCCTGATGGGCTTCGTGACCGGCCCGCGCCGCACACCCTGCCCGCCGGGCGCCGCCGGGTGGGAGCGCTTCGCCTGCGCGGTGGCGGTCATTCTGCATCACGAGCTCGCCATCATCGCGCTGGCGGCGACAGTGGTCGCTGCGACATGGGGCGGCGCCAACCAGATCGGGACCTGGACCTTTCTGATTCTGTGGGTCATGCGCCAGAGCGCGAAGCTCAACCTGTTTCTGGGGGTGCGCAACCTGAACGAGCAGTTCCTGCCCGACCACTTGAGCTACATGCAGAGCTACTTCAGGCGGCGGCGGATGAATCTGCTGTTCCCCGTGTCCGTGACCGCTGCCACGGCGCTGGCGGTGCTGATCTGGGAACGCGCCCTTGCCCCCGAGGTGAGTGCGTTCGCGACGGCAGGGCTTACCCTCGTGGGCACTCTTCTCACCCTCGCGATCCTCGAACACTGGTTCCTGGTGCTGCCGCTGCCATCGGAGGCACTCTGGTCCTGGGGTCTGCGGTCGCGGACGCCTCCTGCTCCCTCTCGCCCTCCCGACCGCGATACGGAGCGCAAGCTCGCGCCGGTGTTCGTTCTCAAAAAGGACTGACGGGCTCGCACGCCGGGGAACGTTCCCCTCAGGTCCCGAGCAGTTTGCGCTTGAGGGCGGCGAATTCCTCGTCCGTGAGGAGGCCTTTCTCCCGCAACGCCGCTGCTTCGCGCAGCGCCTCGACCAGGCGCCCGGACTCGGCATCGCCGCGCGGCGGACTCGCCACCAGGGAAGCAGGCACGCGTTCGGGAGGCGGGGGTTCGGGAGGCGCCAGTTTGGGCGGCGCAGCCACGTTCGGGCAGTAAGTGAGGAACGCCTCCAGGAATTCGTCGCTCAGCGCGAGATCCGCCGCGAATATCACTTCGCGCGTAGTGCTCGTATGCACGTGCAGGGTCGCGCCCCACTTTCCCCTTATCGCCTCTACCCCTACGACTGCGCCATGAACATGGCCCCGGGGCGGCCGCTTCCCGTTGACGGTGACGCACAGCAGCCGCTGTGGCGTCAGCGCCCAGAGCATCCACCCGACGCGTTCGCCGCGCCCGCGCAGGTACCGCTCGAGCGTCTCGTCGGGCGCGAGCGACCGTTGCACCAACGCTTCCTCCGCCGGGCTGAGCGGCGCGGTCACGAGCCTCGTCGCGCCTGAGAAAAGGATCTCGAACTCCTCGAACATTGCGCACCTCGTATTGCATTCGTTTGAAGAAAGGGAACAGGACTTTTAAACGCTACCACCGGGTTCCGAGGGACTCAAGGCGAAAGGTCCTTGGCGACGGAGGACCTTACGCGGTGGGCCGGGGCAGCTCTCCTGTCAACTGCGACCCGCGCTGAATGAGTGCAAGAAAAAACAAGAGGCGACCCGTGGGCCGCCTCACGTCCATCATCACAAACCCCGCGGTCGTTACTCGATCTTCACCTCGACGCGCCGCGCGAAGCGCTCCTCGCCCGCGACGTTGGCCTCCGTCTGGAGGGGCTTGTCGAGCACCAGGCGGTCCTCGCTTACCCCGGCCGTCTTGAGCGCGTCCCTCACTGCGATCGCGCGCTTCTTCGCGAGATCCTCGTTCTGCGCCACGTCTCCCGTTGCGGAGTGGTAGCCCGAGATCTTGGCTTTCGCGCCCGGGTTCGCCTTGAGCGCGCCCAACACGGGGTCGAGAGACTGGTTGCCGTCGGCGGGCAGCGCAAACGACGCAACCGCGAAGAACACTACCACCGTGCCCGCAACAGGGCCTGGAGCCGCGGCCGGAACGTCCTTGGGAGTCGTCGTCGCCGCCGCATGCGCCGCCTTGGCCGCCCCGCGCAGCGCGGGATAGTCCTTCAGCATATTGGCTCCGAAAAGCGGCTTGAAGACGCCCTGGTGGCACGTCCCACAGTTGGCCTTCGGCGCGTCGCCCAACGGCCCGAGACGATTGCGGGGATAGGTTCGCTGCAGCGGGTCGAGGTAGTCCGTATTGACCGCGCGAACCATGCGGATGCCGTACCACGCCGTGCTCCGCTGCGGCGTACTCCCGTCCCACTCGAAGAACGAGCGGCTGTTGTGGCAATAGGTGCAATTGACGCCGAGTGACTGCGAGAAATGCATCATCAGTCCGTAGGTCCACTCCGTCTGCTTGATCGACTGCCGGTTGCCCTCAGGCAGCGCGGTGGTCGGAATCACGCGGATGTTGTTCTTCTGCTCGAGGAACGGCGTAAAGGGATCGTTCGGCAACGACGCCATGGCGACCTGTGGCGCTGGATAGTTCTGGCCCGCCCGGTTGCCCGCCCAGCCCGTAGCCGTCTGTGGGCCCGGATTCTCGAACCAGATGTTCGCCGGCACGGGCTGCCCGCGGTGGCAGGTGTAGCAGGTCACGCCCGTGTCCGCGACGTGACTCTTCCAGTCGGCGTTGATGGTCCGCGTCATTTGCAGCATGCGCCGTGCGACTACCTTCGTGTACAGGGCGTCGGAAGACAGTGCCTCCCCCTCCTTGTGGCAGTAGGTACAACCCTGCTCTGGCGAAACCCAGCTCGTGATCGCTACCATGAGCCGCGTGAATTCACCGGCACTCAGGTCGCCCAGAACCTGCACGTTTTGGTACACCTTCGAAGCCAGGGGTCCGCCGGGCTCAGCCGCAGGAGTGGGCGCCGGCGCCTGGTTGACAGCCCACTGCTTCTCGACGATGCGAGGGTTGAAGTTCTGCTCCATCGCCACCCCCCGGTACCCGCGCTGAATGCTCTCGGGAGGGGGGCGCTCGCAACCGAGCGTGAGAACCGTAACGCCCAAAAGCATCACGAAGGAACTGCGGGTGATGGTATTCATTGCGTTACTCCCGAGAGCGTTGCCGGGTCTACCACCGGCGGGAATACAGCCGGATAGGACGGCGCGACACCGTGCTTCACCGCCCAGAGGAACCAGTTGTCGACCACGGTTCCGGTGAGCAGCATGCCGATGCCTCCGGTGAGCGGAGTCAACACTGCAAACCACCAAGCCCAGCGGTGAATCGATTCCATGGTCGCGTTGAAACCCATGGTCCAGCGCCAGAAGAGCGCGGCGCGCTCCGACGCGGTGCCGCGGTCGACGACCTGGTCGATCTCGCGGTCGCCCCCGAACCGGCTCACGGCGAGCACGGTGCCCGCATGCATCGCGAAGAGCAGGGTCGAGCCATAGAGGAACGCGATCGACAGCATGTGGAACGGGTTGTAATAGAGGTTCCCGTACTTGATGGAGAATGCCGCCGTCCAGTCGAGGTGCGGAAAGATGCCGAAGGGCACGGCCTCGGCCCAGCTCCCCATCAGAATCGGGCGGATGAAGCCGAGCACGAGGTAGAGCCAGATCGCCGACGCGAATGCCCAAGCGAGGTGGGTTCCCAGCCCCATCGCGCGGGCACGCCGGTAGATGTGCGTCCACCACAGGAGGATCGAGGTCGTCAGGAAGAACCCTGCCATCAGCCACCACCCGCCCTCGTTCAGGGGCGGAATGCGAAGACCGTAGCCGGGCGCCGGCGGCTCCAGCGCGAGCCAGGGCAACTGCCGGACGAACTGGATCGGATCCCAATTGACCGACGCCAGCATGTTGAGCCCGATGATCTCGAAGGCGATGAACCCGAAGAGCAGCGAGGCGACGCCGGTCGCACCGAGGTAGATGGGGCCTATCTGAGCATCGCCGATGCGGCCGAGCCAGTAAGAGAAGATCGGCGTCCCTTGGCGTACCCAAGTGCCTCGCTCGGTCGGCACGCCGACGTAGGCCGGGGCGCGCACCTGCACGCGGGTAAAGATGTTCTGATATTCAGCCATGTTTTTCCCCCTTCTCACCAGATCGGCAGATTCAGGTACCAGTTCCACCACTCCGGCCAGCCACGGGTCCAGAAGGGGCCACTGATGACGATGCAGACGGCGCTCCAGAACACAGCGCTCACGGCGAGGAACAGACCCAGACGGTGGATACCGAGCGCCCCGATCGAGTAGCCGATCGTGTCGCGGAAGAAGCTGTTCTCATGCTCTGCCGTCTTGACCGGTTCGCCCTTCTTCGGGTTGGTCACCGACAGAATCAGCGAGCCGTGCATCGACAGCGCCAACGTCGTCGTGAAGAAGAACGTGATGGCTAGCATGTGGGCCGGGTTGTAATGGAAGTGCAGGTACTGGTATCCGACATTGGACACCCAGTCCAGGTGGCTCATGATGCCGTAGGGAAACCCGTGCCCCCATGCACCCAGCAGCACGGGCCTGATCACGGTGAGCGTGACATAGGCCAGGATCGCAAAGCTGAAGGCAAACGGCACGTGATAGCCGATGCCGAGCTTGCGGCAGATCTCGACCTGGCGAAGTGCCCACGAGACGAAGGCGCCGATTGCGCAGAACGTGATGAACTGCCAGAGGCCACCCTCGTTCAGCGGCGCGATGTTCAGCCCGTACTTCAAGTCGGGCGGGGCGATGCTGATCTGCCAGAGGTTCCAGGTCGGCCCGATGGCCGCGCCCCAGATGATCAGCACGATGCCAAGCAGCGCGAAGAACGCCGTCGTGACCCCGAAGAAGCCGACATAGAACGGCCCCACCCAGAAGTCGAACAGATCTCCGCCGATCAGCGTCCCCCCGCGAACGCGGTATTTTCTTTCAAAGCTAAGCATGGCCATTGTCAGATTCTCCCGTCGGAGGGCACGTCATCGCGCGCCCTCGCAGCACTCCTGGCGACGGACGGGGGAGGAGCAGAACGCTCCCACCTCGTCCGCCGCCCACCGCAAACGACGCTACTTCGGAACTGTCGGCGGCAGCGGTGCATTCTGCTGCGCCGCGACTGCGCGCACCTTGACCGGACCTTGCAGCCAGTTCAACCGGTCGGTGCTGAGTAGAATGAAGTGAATCAGCAACGCCAGCACACCGAGGAACACAAACAACCCGACGAGCGCCCTGCGCGGATCGAAAAGCAGCCAAAGTCTCCACATGTTCGTTTCTCCTATGACAAGTACGACAGAACCTGCACGACGTCGTTAGCCGCCAGCTGGCACGCGGCTCCGGTCGTCCACGGGCACCACTGCCACGCCAGGAAGTGCGCGATGATCGCGATGATCATGAAGATGATGAAGCTCATCATGAAGACGCCGTGAAACTCTCTGGCTTCCGACTCCGAGAGCCCCGATAGCGAGGCACCTTTTAGCTCGGCCATTGCTCTTACCTCCGAATTGGCCTTGCGGCCGTTACCGCGCACCTCCCGCGCGGCGGGGTTCTCCGTCGTGGCCACTGGTCGCCACGCCGAAGCTTCCGCCCGATGCTGCCAGGCGAATTCCTGTCGATCGCTACCGCTACATCAGGAACGGCATCACGTCGTACACCGCGCCACGCACGCCTTCGAGCATCGAAGTGTGGCGCCCCGTCCCGGGCAGCCAGTCGCTCCACTGTCGCCCCAGAAGGCTCGCGAAAATCGCCACTGCGAGAAAGACCACGAAGCTCGCCGCGAAGATGAGACTCATGCGCTTGCGCCCCGGGTCGCCCGGCAAGCGGCTTTTTCTGTCGTCAACCATAAGCGTTACCTCCGAATGAGCCCTTCGTCCCAAATCCAGCCTCTCACCTCCGGCGCCAGGGCCGCGAGCAACGCCGAGCGCGGCAGGAGCGCGACTCATGCGGGCTGACCTTCCTTCAACGCGGCCCGCGAGCGGGTCACCCGCGCTGCCGTGACCGTCTCTTCGCCAGCGCGCCGTGCATCCTGTTCCGCGCGATCGCGAATGCGCTTCGCCGCCGAGATGCGAACCAGCAGCGGCTCCGTCTCGAGGTATTTTTCGAGCAGCCGGTGCGCCTCGTCGTCCCAAGGCGTCGCGTCGGCGCGAGCGAGCCGCGCGGGCGTGGCCTCGACGCGGTCCATGTCGGATGCGAGCGGCAGGATGTGGAACAGCGCATCGAAGAGCGCGTTGCACACTTCCTGCACCAGGTAGGTGGCGCCGGCGTAACCCATGAACGGCGTGCCGGTGTGGCGGCGGATGATCGCGCCCGGGAACGACGCCGGGATATACATCGCACGCGCGCCGACCTCGGCGAGATACATGCGCTCGTTGTAGCTGCCGAACATCACGAGCGGCGTCTTCTCGCGCACCGCCTGCCGCACTGCCTCGTTGTCGGGCTTCACGCCCGGCGCTGCGCGCGAACGAGAAGGTGCACGGCAGCCCCATCTCGGTCTCGAGGAAGTGGCGCACGCCGCGCGCGTAGGTTTCGTTGGCGACGATGGCGAAGCTCGCGGTGCCGAAGAAGTCCTGCGTGACCGAGCGCCACAGATCCCACAGCGGCTTGATGGTGGTGTGCTTCTCGCGCTCGATGAACGGCTCGGGATCGAGGCCCGAGCAGTTCGCCCAGCGTGCGCAGGAATTTGGTCGTGCTGTGGAGCCCGATCGGCGCCTGCAGATAGGGGCGCTCGAGCGCCTCGCACAGCATGCGGCCGAACTCGCGGTACATGCAGACGTTCACGTCGGCGTCGGCGAGCTTCGGCACGTCGGCGAGATGGCTGCCGAGCGGGAACACCATGTTGATCTCGGCGCCGATGCCTTCGACCAGGCGGCGGATCTCGGCGAGATCGGACGGCGTGTTGAACATGCCGTAGATCGGGCCGATGATGTTGACCCGCGGCTTCTCGCCTTCCTTGCGCGGCTTGCGCTCGGGGACGCGCTTCAGCCCGTATTCGGTCCAGAGCCAGTACATCGCGCGATTGGCGCTCTGCCACTGATCCTCGTCGATCGTGCGCGGCAGGAAGCGCTGGATGTTCGTGCCCTTCGGGCGTGACACCGCCGCCGATCATCTCGGCGATCGAGCCGGTCACCACCACCGCCGGCAGCTCCGGATCGAGCGTGCGGTGCGCCCGCTTCATCGCGCCTTCGGTGCCGTGCTGGCCGAGTTCTTCCTCGCCCAGGCCCGGTCACGACGATCGGCAGCTCGTGCGGCGGCAGCGCGTCGGTGTAGTGCAGCACCGACGTCACCGGCAGGTTCTCGCAGCCGACCGGGCCGTCGATGATCACCTGCAGGCCCTTGATCGCCGTGAACACGTAGACGGAACCCCAGTAGCCGCCGGCGCGATCGTGGTCGAGGACCAGCATCAGACCATCTCCTCGGCCTTGCGCTTCTTCGCCAGCTTGGCGAGTTGCCGCTTGTAGAGCTCGCGGAACTCGGGTCGATCCCGCGGGACGTCTTCCCAGACACCGGCCGCATACCCTTCGCCGACGCCGGCGAAGAACGCCTTCATCTCGTCGAAGCGCCCTTGCTCGCCAGCGCGGCATTGATCACCTGCGCGAGCGAACCCGCGCCCGCCGGACCCATCAGCGGCCGCGCGGAGATGAGGTTGGTGAAGTACAGCGCCGGGATCGCGCGCTCCTTCGCGCTTCTGCACGACCGGCGTGGTGCCGATCGCGAGGTCGGGCTCGAACTCGTCCATCGCCGCGAAGTCCTGCTCGAGCGAGGCGCGGTACTGCACGCGCACGCCTTTCGCCTCGAGCCATTCGCGATCCGGATCCGACCACTGCGTGCGCGGGCAGGCGGTGCCGACGTAGCGGACGTCGGCGCCGCTCTCGACCAGCAGCCGCGCGACGAGCAGCTCCGAACCTTCGTAGCCGGACAGCGTGATGCGGCCCTTGATCGGCGTCTTCGCGAGCGCTCCCTTGATGGCGGGCAGGAAGCGATTCTTCGCCGCGTCGACCTTGGCGCGCGCGATGCCGCACGCATCGCCGATCGCATCGAGCCAGGCGGCGGTGCCGTCGTGCCCGACCGGCGCCGAGCCGACGATCGCGCGACCGGCGGCGTCGAACTCGCGGAAGACGGCCGTGTAGAACGGATGAATCGCCGCGACCACGGCGCAGTCGAGCGCCGCATACAGTTCGCGCCATTCGCGCGTCGGCACCACCGGACCGGCCGCGAGCCCGAGCGGTTCGAGCATCATGCCGATGCCGACCGGATCGGCCGGGAAACATCTCGCCGACCAGCGTGACCGTCGGCTTGTCGCTCGCGCCGGTGCGCGGCGCCTGCACCGGGCCCAGCTCGGCCTCCGTGCGCGCGTACTTGAGCATCGCGCCCGCCAGCACGTCCTTCGCCTCGGCGTGCGTCGGCACGCCGAAGCCCGGCACGTCGATGCCGATGATGCGAACGCCGTTGATCTCCTTCGGCAGGAGCCGCAGCGGCACGCCGGAGGCGGTCGGCACGCAGAGATTGGTGATGACGACGGCGTCGTAGTGCTCCGGGTCGGCAAGCTTGAACACCGCCTCGCGGATGTCCTCGAACAGCTTGCCGGTGACGAGCGTCTCGGAGTTGAACGGCACGTAGCCGACGGTGCGGCGCGCGCCGTAGAAGTGCGAGGTGAAGGTGAGGCCGTAGACGCAGCACGCGGAGCCCGACAGGATCGTCGCGGTGCGCCGCATGCGCAGGCCGACGCGCAGCGAGCCGAAGGCCGGGCACATGCTCTGCGGCTGGTCGTGCGGCCCGGTCGGATAGTCGGCGGCGTAGCGATCGAGCGTTTCGCTCTTGCCGGCGGCCGCTGCGGCGCGCCGCATCTCGTCCCGGCCCGCATGGCAGCCGACCCCGTCACTCTGGGTCGCGGCGACGTTGATCGGAATGACCTGCCTCTCGCCGCCACGTGCCTCGCCGTCGTTCGCCATCGGCGTCGCGGCCGCGTCGTCATAGACGACTTCGCCGGCGGAGCGGGCGAGAGCGGTTTCGGGCGTGGGGGCGTTCATGGGCGGAAGATCGCGGGCTTTCAGACCGTCGTCGTAGACGACTTCGAGCGACTTCTTCTCGACTTCGTGCTGCCGCATCATGTCGAACGTCGTCGCCGGCTCGAGCACGACGTCGCGGCCGACTGCATCGCCGCTGAACAGGCCGAGCAGACCGTCCTGGGTCAGCGGCTTCGGTCGCAGCGGCGGCGCCTCGGCGACGTTGGTCGCGAGCTCCTCGAACAGCGGCGCCCACTGGCCGCCGGGGCGGCCGATGATTTCGTAGTTGGCGCTCTTGCGGCGGATGTCGTCGTGCGCGGGAATCGCCGCCAGCACCGGGATGCCGACCGCCTCGGCGAACGCCTGCGCCTCGCCGGTGCCGTCGTCCTTGTTGATGACCAGGCCGGCGACGCCGACATTGCCGCCGAGCTTGCGGAAATACTCGACCGCCGAGCAGACGTTGTTGGCGACGTACGAGCGACTGCAGGTCGTTCGAGCCGACGACGATCACCTTCTGGCACATGTCGCGCGCGATCGGCAGGCCGAAGCCGCCGCAGACCACGTCGCCCAGGAAATCGAGCAGGACGTAGTCGAAGCCCCAGTCGTGGAAGCCGAGCTTCTCGAGCAGTCTCGAAGCCGTGGATGATGCCGCGCCCGCCGCAGCCGCGGCCCGACCTCGGGCCCGCCGAGCTCCATCGCGAAGACGCCGTCGCGCTTGAAGCAGACGTCGCCGATCGCGACCTGCTCGCCGGCGAGCTTCTTCTTCGACGAGGTCTCGATGATGGTCGGGCACGCGCTGCCGCCGAACAGCAGCGAGGTCGTGTCGCTCTTGGGGTCGCAGCCGATCAGCAGCACCTTCTTGCCCTGCTGCGCCATCATGTAGGAGAGGTTGGCGAGCGTGAAGCTCTTGCCGATGCCGCCCTTGCCGTAGATCGCGATGATCTGCGTCGTCTTTCGCGGCCGGTGCGGTGGGCACCGGATCGGGCTCGATCGCGGCCTCCGCCCGCAGCTGGACCTTCATCACCTGGAGGGCGGCCGAGCCCGAACTTCCGCAAGACGAGGTCATGAGCAGGCTCTCCAGTCGAGGATCATCTTGAGGCAGGCGGGATCGCCGAAAGCCGTGCGGTAGGCTGCGGCGGCGTCCGCCGCGGCGTGCCGGTGCGTGATCAGTCCGTCGAGCGACAGCCGACCCGACTCGGCGAGCTCCTTGACGGCGACGAGATCCGGCTCGCGCCACTCGGCGGCGACGCGGATGCGCGCCTCGCGCATGAACGCGGGCGGAAACGCGAAGGCACAGCGGCTCGTCGTAGAAGCCGGCGAGCACGATCTCGCCGCCGGGCGCGAGCCGCGCGATCAAGCGTGTCGAGCAGCGATGCGTCGCCGCTCACGTCGTAGATCGACGCGGTAGTCGCGGCGCGCGTCCGTCGGCGGGATCGACCACCGTGTAGCCGACGGCGCCCGCCGCGCGCGTCGGGGTTGCGCTCCCAGACCACGGGCGGCGTCGCGCCCGCGACCAGCGCGAGGCGCGCGAGCAGACGCCCGAGCACGCCGTGGCCGACGATGAGATCCGGTTGCCGCGCACCGGCGCCGAACGAGCGCGTGATAGGCGGTGGCGGCCAGCGCCAGCAGAACTGCCTGCTCGCCCAGCTGCTCGCCGACCGGGACCACCTGCGATGCCCGGCACCACGACCCGCGCTGCGGCACCGCCGAACAGTCCGCGCACGTCGCCGAAGCAACGCGCGCCGGGCACGAAGACGCGGTCGCCGACACGTGCGGCCGGCGCGCGACCCGACCTCGCGCACGCGGCCCACCGACTCGTAGCCCGGCACCAGCGGATAGCCCATGCCGGGGAACGGCGGCATGCGGCCGGACCAGAGCAGTCGCTCGGTGCCCGTGCTGATGCCGCTCCACTCGATGTCGACCACGACGTCCCCGTCACCCGGACGGCGCCAGGTCGAGCCGGCCGAGCACGAGCTGCTCAGGCTTCTCCAGCACGACGGCAATCGTGTTCATCCGTTGTCTCGCGGGCCCTGCGGCTCCGCTGCTCTCTTTGGCAATCGCTGGTTGGGTGCGGAATGGCAGTGTCAGTCTACTATGACTGTTTATCATGTCAAGCATAGTTCACAGATGCCCCTACAGCCCGTGCGACCATGAGGCAAACTTGCAACGGCATGCGGGTCGGGACCCGCCGGATGTGCCCGAAACCGGCGCGCTGCAGCAGGGTTTCGAGCTCGTCGGGGGTGCGCGGCCGTCCGCTGCCCATGGCGAGCAGGTAGAAGCCGAAATAGGCGTCACCGATCGGCTCCGCGCCCGGCGTGCCCGACATCGGCTCGGCGAGGAGCAGCGTGCCGTCCGCGGGCAGCGCGCGCCGCACGGCGCGCAACAAGCGCGAGCGCCGCAGCGTCGTCGTGGTCGTGGACCACCCGGACCAGCGAGACGATGTCTGCGCCTGCGGGCAGCGGATCCGCGAAGAAGTCGCCGCCCGCCACGCGCACGCGGTCCGCGAGCCCGGTCGTCCGCCAGTCGCGCCTCTGCACGCGCCGCCACCGCGGGCAGATCGAAGAGCATCAGGCGAAGCTGTGGCGCGCGCATCGCGGCGGCCGCGAGAAAGGCTCCTTCCCCGCCCCCGACATCGAGCAGGCAGCGATGCCCGTCCAGCGGATAGGCGTCGAGCACTTCGCCGGCGACGAGGGGCTGCGACGCGGACATGAGCGCGCGAGTACGCTGCCACCCGTTCGCCGTCGAGCGCGGCCGGCCGGTCGGCGCGGGCATACGCCCAGTAGCGGGCGAGTTCCGTGTCCGGCCGCTCCCCGCGCAGCAGGGCGACCGGATCCTCGAGATCGGCGTAGAGCAGCGCGTGGTGCTCGACCATCGCGGCAATGCCGGGATTGCCCAACAGGGCCGCGCCGAGGTCGCCCAGCCCGAAGCGGTCGTCGCCGCGCCGCTCGGCGAGCCGCAGCGACACCGCGGCGCAGAGCAGCCGCATCGTGGCCTCCTGCGACAGGGACAACCGGACGGACAGGGCCGCGACGGTCTGCGGTCCTTCGGCGAGGATGTCGAACAGCCGCAGCCGCACGCAGGCGAGCAGCACCTGGGAATAGACGAAGCCGGCGCACAGGTCGAAGAGCGCGCGGGCGCGGCGGCGCGCGATCGGCCGCGTCAGGGGAAAGGCCGCGGCCCAGCGCTGGAACGCGGGACTTGCGAGGAGCCGATCGCGCAGGGCACGCCAACGGTCGAGCCAGGTCGATGCGGCCTGCACACCCGCGGTCCGATGCGCCGCGCCGACGTGAGCGGGTTCGAGCAAGCGCGTCAGGCCGCCTGGCGCGCGAGCTGCGGCGGCAGGAGCCCGGCGGCCTCGAGCAGGATGTGCGCGCGCAACTCACGCGGCGCCGGCGCACGGCGGGATCGACTCGATCGCGCCCGCGACCAGATGCTCGAGACGCTGAATCGCACCTGCGAGCCCCAGCTCGCCCGCGGCGCTGGGACGCCCGAGAGCGGCGTCGCGCCCGATCGGCTTGCCGAGGTCGTCGGCGTTCGCCGGCCACGTCGCGGATGTCGTCGGCCACCTGGTAGGCCTCGCCCAGCCGCTCGCCCAGCGTGCGCCAGGTGTCGGGTCCGCACCGGCCGCGACCGCGCCGGCGACGGTGGCAGCAGCGAACAGCGCGCCGGTCTTGGCCCGCTGGTACTCGGCGAGCGACACGCGCGGCTCGCACTCCCAGGCCTGCCCCGCCACGATGCCGGCGGGCATGCCGACCGCACGCCCGATCACCCGCGAGGAGCGGGCGCCAGGCGGTGCGGCGAGCGCATCGCGCCCTGCGCGAGCGTCTGGAAGGCGCAGCACGATGAGCGCGTCGCCGGCCAGCACCGCAAGGCGTTCGCCGAACGCCCGGTGCACGGACGGCTTGCCGCGCCGCAGGGGCGCGTCGTCGAAACAGGGCAGGTCGTCGTGGACCAGCGAAGCGCAGTGCAGGAGCTCGATCGCCGCCGCGGCGCAGTCCGCCAGCGTGGGATCGTCCTCGCCGCAAGCCGCCGCCACGGCGAGACAAAGCCGCGGCCGAATCCGCGCGCCGCCGGGGAATACGGCATAGCGCACTGCCGCCGCGAGCCGTGGCGGGCACCCGCCCGCCTCTCCTGCCGCCAGTGCTGCCCCCAGAGCCTGCTCGATTCGCGTCACGGCATCGTCCATGATGGCTTCCTTGGTCAGAGGTGAAGTGTAAGGATTGCTTGTCATGTTTTGATGTCGTGTAATGTAGACACGCAGGAGTGTTTCAGTCAACGGCTTTTTCAGGAGGGCCATGGACCGGTGGACGCTGACCGGGTGGTGGTGATCGGCGCCGGAGTGGCCGGACTGGTGGCCGCCCTCGAACTGGCGTGCCGAGGCGTGGCGGTCACGGTCGTCGAGCGAGGGGACGCCCCGGGCGGCAAGATGCGCGAGGTCGCGGTCGGCGGCGCCCGCCTCGACGCCGGCCCGACCGTGTTCACCATGCGCTGGGTGTTCGACGAGCTCTTCGCCGCGGCTGGCGTCCTCGCTCGCCGCGCACCTGCGCGCTGCAGCCGGTCGAGATCCTCGCCCGCCACGCCTGGAGCGCGCGACGAGCGGCTCGACCTCTTCGCCGACACCGCCCGCTCCGCCGACGCCATCGCGGCGTTCGCCGGGCTGCGGAGGCGCGCCGCTATCTCGATTTCTGCGCCCGCGCCCGGGCCGTCTACCAGACCCTGGAGGGACCCTTCATCCGCTCGCCGCGGCCGAGTCCGCTCGGCGCTGGTGCAGCGGTTCGGGCTCGCCGGGCTCGGCGATCTCTGGCGCATCAGCCCCTTCGCCACGCTGTGGCAGCGCGCTCGGCGAGCTACTTCCACGACCCGCGGCTGCGGCAGCTGTTCGGGCGCTACGCCACCTATTGCGGCTCGTCGCCGTTTCTCGCACCGGCGACCCTGATGCTCGTCGCGCATGTCGAGCAGGACGGCGTCTGGCTGGTGGAGGGCGGCATGCACCGCGTCGCCGTGGCCTTGGCCGACCTCGCGCCAGCACCACGGCGCGACGCTTGCGCTACGGCGCCGAGGCGACCGAGATCGTGACGACCCAAGGGCGCGCCAGCGGCGTGCGGCTCGCCACGGGCGAGCGAGCTCGCCGCCGACGCCGTCGTCGTCAATGCCGACGTGGCGGCGCTCGCGAGCGGCCGCTTCGGAACCGCGGCAACGCCGTGCCGTGGCGGCGGCCCCGCGTTCGGCGCGCTCGCTGTCGGCGGTGACGTGGTCGCTGCGTCGCCGCGACGGAGGGCTTTCCGCTGCTCACGGCACACCGTGTTCTTCTCCGACGACTATGCCGCCGAGTTCGACGACATCTTCCGGCGCTCGCGCCTGCCGACATCGCCCACCGTCTACGTCTGCGCGCAGGACCGGCCGACCGGGACGGCGCCTCACCCGCCGGGCCGGAACGCCTGCTGTGCCTCGTCAACGCGCCGCCCACCGGCGACACCCACCCTTTCGAACGAGCGGAGATCGAGCAATGCGCGGAGCGGACTTTCGGCGGCTCGAGCGCTGCGGCCTCCATGTGCAGCGACGCCCCGAGGCGACGGTGGCGACCACGCCGGCGGATTTCGAGCGCCTGTATCCCGGCGACGGGCGGCGCGCTCTACGGCCGGGCGTCGCACGGCTGGATGGCGTCCTTCAGCCGACCGGGCGCCACGCACCCGGCTTCCGGGCCTGTATCTGGCGGGCGGCAGCGCGCATCCGGGTCCGGGCGTGCCGATGGCGGCGCTGTCGGGCCGGCTCGCGGCGGCGAGCGGTGCTCGCGGACCTCGCTTCGACGCGCCGGTCGCGCCCGGCGGCTACGCGCTGGTGGTACGTCGACGCCCTGAGCGACGACGGCCGGCACGGGCTCACGCTCATCGCCTTCATCGGCAGCGTCTTCTCGCCCTACTACGCCTGGGCGCGCCGCCGCGCCCGGCGGCCGGGCCGACCCGGCGCACCACTGCGCGCTCAACGTCGCGCTGTATGGCGCGGGCGGGAAGCGCTGGGCGATGACCGAGCGGGGCCGCGCGAGTCTGCGACCGTCCGCGCATGCGCTGGAGATCGGGCCGAGCGCGCTCTCATGGGACGGCCGAGCGCTCACCGTCCACATCGACGAGATCACCGCCCCGCTGCCCTCGCGCATCCGCGGGCACGGTGCGTCTCGACCCGTCCGCCGTGACCCGCGACGTCTTTACGCTCGATGACGGGAAGACTGCACCGCTGGTCACCGATCGCGCCGGTCGCTCGAGTGGAGGTCGCGCTCGAGCGGCCCGCGCTACGTTGGGCCGGCGCCGGCTACTTCGACTCGAACGAGGGCGACGCGCCGCTCGAGGACGCCTTCCGCCGCTGGGACTGGTCGCGCGCGCGGCTCTCCGGGGGCGATACGGCCGTGCTCTACGACGTGAACCGGCGCGCGGGCGGCGACTTCGTACTGGCACTCCGGTTCGGCGCCTCCGGTGGCGTCGAGCGCTTCGAGCCGCCTCCCGGCGTCGCGCTCCCGCCGAGCGGCTGGGGGGTGGGACGCGGCACGCGCACCGATGCCGGCAGCACGGCCCGGGTCGTGCAGACGCTCGAAGACGCGCCGTTCTACGCGCGCTCGCTGGTCGCTGGAGAGCTCTGCGGCGAGCCGGTCCACGGCGGTGCACGAGAGCCTCTCGCTCGACCGCTTCCGCACGCCGTGGGTGCAGGTGCTGCTGCCTTTCGGATGCCGCGCAGGGGCCGTTGAAGCGGCTACGGCGAACTGCGGTCGGGCGGTGCGGCCTCGCGATCGCGCCGTCTCGCCCGGCGCAGCGAAACCAGCTCCCAGACACCCAGGCCCAGGACCACGCCGATGACGAGCACGAACTCCAATCCGGCGAGGAGGCTCGGGTCCATGAGTATTCGGGTCAGGAGCGGCTCGGGGACCGCGCGACGTCCTCGCGCGCGTTCGAGCTCTTCGAAGAGCTCGATCACCCAGGCGATGCGCTCGCTCAGGTTCCACCAAGCGATCTCGCTCGGCACGAGCCGCCCGCGCTGTCTGGACGGCGTCGCGATGTCGGCGACCGCCTCGACCAGGAACCTGGTCTCGGTCAGCGCCGGGGCCGGTTCGGCGGACTCCGGCAGCAGCGCCGCGACGATCGCGCCCGCGAGCCGCCACGCCTTCCGCGACCGCGGCACGACCGCCCGCCGCGACACCGAGTCGAGGCCGTGCCGCTCCACCTGCCGGCCGATCTCGGCGTAGAGCAGGCGCGCCGCCTGCATGCCCGGCCGGCAGGCAAGCGGCAGTTGCGCGATGCCGGCGGCGGCAGCGCCGATAGAGCGCGTCGGCGGCCCGCAGCAGGCGCTGGATCACCGATCCGAGCGCGGCGTCGAACACGGGCCGCGCGAGGCAAGCGTCGGGGTCGATGCCCGCCTCCGCGCAGCCACTCGAGCGGCAGGTACAGCCGACCGGCGCGCGCGTCCTCGCCGACGTCGCGGGCGATGTTCGTGAGCTGCATCGCCACGCCCAGGTCGCAGGCGCGGGCCAGCACCTCCGGCGCCGCGCACGCCCATCAGCAGCGCCATCATCGCGCCGACCGTGCCCGCGACCCGCGCCGCGTAGGCGTACAAGCCGGAGAGATCGTCGTAGCGCCGGCCCGCGGCGTCCCACTCGAAGCCCTCGAGCAGCGCCTCGGGCAGCGCGCGCGGAATGGCGAAGCGCGCGACCACGTCGGCGAGCGCGCGGTCCGACGCGAACGGCAACGGTCGTCCTTCGTAGGCCCGCTCGAGCCGCTCGCGCAACTGTGCGAGCGCCGCCACGCGATCGCCCTCGAGGTCGACCGCGTCGTCGGCCAGGCGGCAGAAGGCGTAGAGCGCGGACGCCGGCTCGCGCACGCTGCGCGGCAGCAGGAGCGAGGCGGCGAAGAAACGTGCGCGACCCGCCGCGCAGCAGCGTCGCGGCAGGCGGCCAGGTCGCGATGGTGCTGTCCGCGTCCGTTCAGACGAGAGCGGCTGCATCGGGCACCACCGCGTCGAGAATCCGGGCCGAGGACAGCACACCGGGCACGCCGGCGCCCGGATGCGTGCCGGCGCCGACGAGATACAGCCGCTCGACGTCCTCGCTGCGGTTGTGCGGCCGGAACCACGCGCTCTGCGTGAGCACCGGCTCGAGGCCGAACGCCGCGCCGCGAAAGGAGAGCAGGCGATCCTGGAAATCCTGCGGCGTCATCAGCCGCGAGGTCACGATCTGCTGTTCCAGATCCGGGCAGCACCGTCTCGGCAAGGCGGCGCGCGATCGCCCGCCGGTACGGCTCGGCCCGCTGCGCCCAGTCGACGTCGCCGCCCAGATGCGGCACCGGCGACAGCACGTAGAAGGCGTCGCAGCCCGGCGGCGCGAGCGACGGATCGGTCGCGGTCGGCCGGTGCAGATAGAGGCTGAAGTCGGGCGCCAGCACCTTGCGCTCGAAGATGTCCGCGAGCAGCTCGCGATAGCGCGGCCCGAGCAGGATCGTGTGGTGCGGAACGTCCGGATATTGGCGACGCGTGCCGAAGTACCAGACGAAGAGGCTCATCGAGTAGCGCGCGCGGTCGATGCGCCGGTCGGTCCAGCGCCGGCGCACTTCCGGCGGCAGCAGGTAGCGATAGGTCCACGCCGAGTCGGCGTTCGACACGACCACATCCGCCGCGATCTCTTCGCCCGAGGCGAGCCGCACGCCGGTCGCCCGTTTCGTCCTTTCACGGTGATCGCCCGCACCTCTTCCCGATAGCGAACGACATTGCCCTGCCCCTCGATCAGCCCGACCAGTCCGCGCACCAGGCTGCCCGTGCCGCCCATCGCGAAATGCACGCCCCAGCGGCGCTCGAGGAACGCGATCAGACCGTAGATCGAGGTCACGTTGAAGGGGTTGCCGCCGACGAACAGCGGATGGAAGCTCAGGACGAAGCGCAGGCGCTCGTCCTTCACGTGCTTCGAGACGAGGCCGTAGATGCTGCGGTAGCTCTCGAGCCGCACCATGTCCGGCAGCGACCCGCGCCATGTCCTTCCACGAGCTGAACGGGACGTGTCCGAGCTGCTCGAAGCCGAGCTTGTAGATCGCCTCGGCGGACCGCATGAAGCGTTCGTAGCCCGCAACATCGGACGGCGACAAACGCGCGACCTCGGCGCGCATCGCCGCGGGGTCGCCGCACGCAGTCGAAGGTCTCGCCGTCGTGGAAGCGGATGCGGTAGAAGGGCGACATCGGCCGCAGCTCGACGTCGTCGGCGAAGCGGCGCCCCGCCAGCTGCCACAGCTCCTCGAAGAGGAACGGCGCCGTGATGATGGTGGGTCCGGCGTCGAACGTGAAGCCGTCCTGGCGAAAGACGTACGCCCGGCCGCCCGGCGCATCCAGCTTCTCCAGCACCGTCACCCGGTAGCCGCGCGCACCCAGCCGCACCGCCGCGGCGAGCCCGCCGAAGCCGCTGCCGATCACGACCGCATGCGGCACGCGACGATCGGTAAGCTTGGCGGGTGGCGAGGGCGCGGTCGCGGTCAGCATGGCGTTACGGAGTGTAACAGCGGCTTGACACTCTGAGCTACCCGGCCCTGCCTACAGAGGAGGAAGCCAAGCTCGCTCATCACTGGTGGAAGAATAACGAAGAACATGGAATGCGCACCGAGCGCGCGGACTGCATCGGACTTCGCACAAGAATTCCGTGCTCGATCGATGTGAAGCCACAGCCTGACTCAACGGGTGCGAACGACTCAGCGCCCGGCGCCAGCGCACCCTCCACGTAGATCGTCCAGGAACTCCGATGCTGGCTCGGTAGCGGTCACCAGCAGATGGTCCCGCGCCCGCGTGCAGGCGACGTAGAGCAGTGCCGCTCGGTGTTGTAGACCTCTTCGAGATCGACTGTCGTCGGTCACGGCCTCGATGCGCGCCTGCAGCGGGATGACCTCGTCGTCGCACGCCATCACCGCGACGGCCCGGAACTCCAGGCCCTTGGCGAGATGCATCGTGCTGATGCGACGCATGACCGCTGGCTCGTCTCGACGTTCTCATCGAGCACCTTGAACGGCATGCCTGCGCCTGGTGACTGCCGCGCGGCTCGCTCCAGCTCGGCGTCGCGAGCGCACGAAGACGCCGATCTCGTGCGGCGCAACGCCCTCCTTGCACGCGCTCGCTGAGCCAGGCGGCGACGGCATCGATCTCCTCTTCCGCGCGTGCCGAAGACCTGGATCGCCGGCGCCGGGCCGTTGAAGACCGAGACGGTGCCTCGCCGCTCCTCCGCGTTGCCATCGACGTCGGACACTTCCGGGCGCAAGCAGCCGGTCGGCCTGCATTCGGATCTGATGCGACGTGCGGTAGTTGATGTGCAGCGTTCGGGCGCGGCCGCGGATGTCGACGCCGAGCGACTTCCACGAGAACGGCTGCTGAAAGATCCGCTGCCCGAGGTCGCCGGCGAAGAAGAGACCGTTGGGCCGATCTGCGCCCGAGCGCCGCAAGGAACCGAAGTTGCGGCGGACTCAGGTCCTGCGATTCGTCGACTACCACGAACTCGAAGGGCGGCTGTTTGCGACTCGCCAACTCGGCGGCCAGTCGGCTGAACATCGTTGCGCGCGTGACGATGGCCATCTGCTCGCAGGCGGGCGCGCACCGCTTCGAAGATCGCCCAAAGCGCAGCGCGTTGCGCCTCCGGCAACCGGATCTTCCTGCCCAGACGCTTGACGTCGCGATACGCCTCCCAGCTGTCCAGCTGCCAGGCATCGACCAGTTCATCCCATTCGGTACGCAGAAAGGCCAGGCTGAACTTCTGACTGGGCACCTCGTCGGCTGCGGCGGCCAGCAAGCCTCGGATCTCATCGCGCGAGGCAATGTGCGGGCGACCGAAGTGCCGCTCGTAGAGCCGCTCGCCGATGGCGTCTATCGCGTGCACTTCCAGTCGCTCCGCCAAGCGCGGCTCGTTGCTGATCAGGCGACGGAGCTTCGTTCGCAGCGCGTTCGCCAGCGTGTCGGAGAACGTCGTGAGCAGCACGCGGCATCCGGGTTCTTGCGCGCGAGCAAGACGGCGCGGTGCAGCGCGACGATCGTCTTGCCCGTGCCGGCCGAGCCGGAGACCCGCGCCGGCCCGCTGTAGTCGCGCTCCACCCATTGGCGCTGCGCCGGATGCAGGAAGATCGTCCACTTGTCCCACGGGTACTCGAGCGCCCGCTCGAGCTCCTCCACGTCGCTCATCACGCGGAAGCGGCGCTGCGCATCCGGGTGCGCGAACGGATCGACGCCGGGCAGCCGGCGCGGGACGCGCGACCTGCGGCTGTCCGCCGGTCGCCAGTTCGAGCAACGCTTCGGCCGCCTCGCTCGGCAGATGGTCGGCCAGCTCCAGCAGCGTGTCTTCGTTGGCCTGCGCGCACGTCGGCGAGCCATTCCGGCGGCACGCCGTAGCTCAGCAACTCGTCGTCGGAGCGCTGCGGCGAACAGCAGGCGGCTTGGGTCGGGCGGCTTGCGCGACCTCGCACGTACCTGGGAACCGCAATCTCTTCGACGCGCTCGCGAATCTCGACCAGCTGCGCGGCGCCCGTCTTCGGATGCGTTTCCAGCTTGCGCCGCTCGGCCCAGTCGTAGGCCTTGTCGTGGTGATCGACGTAGCAGAGCAGCAGGCTCCCGGGCGTCTTGTGGACGATCAGCCGGATGTCGCTGCTGACGCGCACCGACCAGAAGTTCTTGTCCCTGGCCTTGTCGAGCTTGTGAAAGCTCATGCCCGGGTTGGCCGGGTTCAGCTGGAGGTCGAAGGCGGTCGTCTTGACGGCCTTCTGCTCGTCGCCGGTCAGGCGGGCGAGGCTGTCGGTGAAGGTGTCGGCGATGCGGAAGTTCATCTATCGCCGAAACAGCTTGGCCACTTGAGCAAGCAGCAACGCGAACTCCTTGCGCTGTGCTCTCGTCAGATCCGCGTCGCTCGCGGCGTTCGGCCAGCCGATGATGTTCGCGTGTCTGGGTGGTGGCTCGTGCGCCTCCACGTCGAGCGTTGCTCGCCTGACGTCAGCAGCGTCAGTACGGCCACGGCTCTGACGCGCCGGAGCGCCCCGATTTCGCGATCAGCGGTTTCCCAGAGTGTGAGCAGCGGGTCTGGAGCCTGCCGAAAGACCGAGGTCTTCGCATCCACAGGCCCGGGCATGAAGGCTGACGCCTTCGGCATTGCGCTGTTGAACTGGCTGTCCGACGTGAGGAACCGCGACAGCGGCTCGATGTCGGCGATGTGCTCAGGCAGCCCGGAGGGCAGCATGCTCGGGCGCCACCCTCACGCTAAGACGGTCTGCATCAGCCGCACTGGCACCGTATCCCGATCGAACTTTGCAACGGCACTACCTCGGTCGGTACCGTCGATCCAGGCGTACGCCAGCCGGTCGCTATTGCCGGCGAAGCTGATGGATAGCATGCGGTGCCGCGAGACCATCCAGTCGAGCGTCACTGCGCCGTCCGGGTCGACACCGACGTCAGGCATGTCGCAGTCGTCGGGCAAGGCACGGATGAAGGCAGAGGCCAGCGCGATCGCCTGACGATCCACCGGCAAGGCCTCGCCACCGTCCCACCCGACTTCGGCATGCGACCGAACCAAGCCCCACAACTCGGAGATGACCGCCGTCTTGCCGCCGAACAAGGCGTCCGAGCTTTCGACATGGTCGACCATCGCCTCGGCCCGGGCCTGCACCTGCCTAGCTTCGGACGAAACGGCACTGCCGGGGCGCGCGAGCGAATACAGCGCAGCGACCCCGAGCTGAATGCCATGGCTGAAACAGGTTCAAGCACTTGTCGGTGAGCGAGTTGGCGAAAACCAGATTCTTTAGCGACCGAAGAGACCCAATTTCGCCTGAATCGTCTGCCAGTCGCTAGGCTCGCAGGAAACCTCTTTAAACGCCTCGATATCAAGAATGATGGGCAGTCGGTCACCCGCAGGAGGCTGCGTCGCGAAGACGATGTTGGCTTGGTTGCCAGTGGCAGGCTCCAGCACAGAATGCTGGTTGAAGAATCCGGCAAAGATGAGCCGGTCTTCGTCGGCAAGGCGCGGAGCCAGCTTCAGGTAGTCGTCGATCTCAACCCGCCCCTCGGTCATGGGGAGTTCGATGCGGTTGATGTACCGCAGGCGAACCGTTCGGCAGACGACGGGCTTGGCGATCTCGACAAAGATCCGCCAGGTGCGCTCAATCTCCCGCAAGTAGTCGTCGAGGGTGGTGTACGGCGCTAGGCGGTTGAACGAAAAACCGCCAGGCCGAAACTGTACGAGCTGCTTCTCGTCGGCGGAGAGGTACTGCAACGCCTGCAGGCCCTGCCGCGATGTCACAGCCAAGGGCCCATCAGGTGCGGCGGAAATCTGGTGCTCGCTGAGCATGCGTCGGCGCGACGTCGGGTACCGATCGGCCAGGGCCGCACCCGCTGTTGCGTCCAGCGCATCGACGTCGACATCGGTGGGCATATCGCAGTCGATATCCACCACGGCCTCGATGATCGGGGCCAATCCAAGGGTGAGTTGAGGTTCGTTCACGGCATCAACCTTCTCAGACTCGAAACACCTTCATCACCTCGTCCCCGAGGTGATTGATGACCTTCACGGCGATCCGGCCCGACTTCGGCTTCGTCGAACGGCGCGCGAGGTGTCGCTGTTGAGCGTCGCCCAGGCTTCTTCGTTGATCTCGGCCTTGAGCGTCGTCTTCAGCGCGCTGTAGGGATCGTTCGCGCCGAGGAAGTAGGCGTGGCGGACGAAGAAGCTTTCTTCGTTGTAGTCGGTGTCGATGAACCAGCAGGCGATGCCGTCGGCGCCGTCGCTGCGGACTTCGCCGGTCTGCGGGTGGAAGACGTCGACGCCGTTGACCTTCACCCGGATCTTGCCGTCCTTCGGCCGGCAGGATGTCGATGTCCGGCTCGCCGAAGATGACGAACAGGTTGCCCTTGCCGGTGTTCTTCAGGTCGTCGGCCATGTGCAGGTCGGCGTTCATGCGCGCCTTGAGCACCGGGATGCGGCCGAGCTTGTTGAACTCGGTGGCGTGGGCCTCGTAGTTGAAGGCGCAGGCGATCAGCACGTCGAAGTCGGCATCGCCCGCCTCGCGCGCGGCGGCGACCAGGTCGGCGCGCGTGACGGTGCCGAACTCGGGGCCGATGAAGATGGCGGCGCGCTTCTCGGTCTCGCCTTCCATGATAGCGGCCCTCGGCGCAGACCAGCTCGCCCGGCCAGGGCGTGAGCGCCGTGAAGGTGATCCGGTCTTCCTTGTGCGCCTGCTGCACGCCGGCGGTCTTGAGGTTCTCCAGGATCATCTGCGGGAAAGATCTGCTTCGCGCCGTAGCTCGGCGCCGGCTTCCTGCGACGGTGTCGATCAGCTCGTCGTTCTCGTCCACGCCCAGCACGCGGTGCGGCGACGAGGCTCTCGACCGTGAACGGGCCGGCGACGCGGACCTTCTTCTTGTCGTCGTAGGGCTTGTCGTAGAGGTATTCGAACTCGGCCTTGGCGGCGATGGACGCGTCGATCTCCTTCTGCCGGGCGATGCGCGCCTGCCACCAGTCGGCGTGCAGCTTCTTCGCCGCGTCCGGCCACTTGGCATCGGCCTCGCGCGGAATCTCCCACTCCTGCCAGGTCTTCTTGAGCGCGGCGTTCAGCTTCTCGCGCAGCGGCTCCAGCTTCGCCTGCCACTTCTCCCAGATGACGTCGATCTCGGCGTTGTTGGCGATGGACTTGAGCGTGATGTGCGGCACGCGCTCGTAGACGAAGCCGTGGCGGATGTTCCCGTGCACGGGCTGCGAACTCGGCGCGGTGCGGGTGACCTCGGCTTCCTTGAGCTGGCCTTCGCGGGAATCGGCCAGCAGGTAGTACGGATAGCGCGCGCCCATGATGCGGGCACGGGCCAGCGCCAGCGCCACGCGCGAGGTGTCGATCGTGATCCAGCGGCGGCCCCATTGCTCGGCGACGTAGGCGGTGGTGCCGGAGCCGCAGGTCGGGTCGAGCACGAGGTCGCCGGGGTCGGTGGCCATCAGGATGCAGCGCTGCAACAACCTTGGTGTCGGTCTGAACGACGTAGACTTTGTCTCGTCGAATGCCGCTGCCGAGTGTCGTCCCAGATGTTCGTCAATCGGCGTACACGGGAAGTCGTCGAGGAATCGCACGTAGCTGAGCGTGATTCCTGCGCAGGTCAAGTCGGTCGGCCTTCGCAAGTCGCTCGCATCCCGTCTGGCGTCGGTCTTCCAGTACGTCCGTTGCCGGGCTCGATACGTCCGCCCTTGAAACTACGAAAGTCGTACGTGCCGGTCGGACGCTGGCTTCGTGAGATCAGTTGCTCGATGAGCTGACACGACTCGACGATCGCATCGAGCTCGCATCTTGTCCTCGTCGACGTTCAGCCGACGCATACGTCTCCGTCGAGCGAATCTCGACGATATTGCAGTGCTCGCGTCGTCTCCAGATCTCGCTCGGTCGATAAGAGCTGCCGATACTTCAGCTGCTCGACGTTTCTTCGCGATACCAAAGAACGATAGTCAGTAACGTCTGGCAAGTAGCTCAGCTCGTCGAGCCACTGTTGTCTTTGAACGCGATCTGAGCGACAGAAGTTGTCTTCTCCAAACACCTCATCCATCACCGCCCGGACGCGATGCACATTTTCATCGCCGATCTGCACGAAGATGGAGCCAGACTCGGTGAGCAGATCGCGCGCGACGGTGAGCCGATCGCGCAGGTAGGTGAGGTAGCTGTGGATGCCATCGCGCCAGGTGTCGCGGAAGGCTTTGACCTGCTCCGGCTCGCGGGTGATGTGGTCGGCGTTGCCGTCCTTCACGTCGCGGCTGGTCGTGGACCACTGGAAGTTGCTGTTGAACTTGATGCCGTAGGGCGGGTCGAGGTAGATGCACTGCACCTTGCCGCGCAGCCCCTCGCGCTCGGCGAGGCTCGCCATCACCTGCAAGCGAGTCGCCGAGGATCATGCGGTTCGACCAGTTCTGGTCGTGCTGGTAGAACTCGGTCTTGTCCACGCCCTTGGGCATGCCGTTGAAGTCGGCGAACAGGTCGGCCGTGGTCTGCCCGGCCTCGTGCTTCGCGCTCCTGCGTCTCGCGCAGCAGGTCGTCGATCAGCGACCTTGGGGTGGACCTTCTCCTGGATGTAGAGCGGCGGCGCGTGGACGACGAGGTCGCGACCAGTCCTGCTCGTCCTTGCCGCGCCAGACGAGCTGCGGGTCGAGATCGCGGTTGCGCCGCTCGTAGGCGACGCGGACCGGGTCTTGCTCTTCCTTCTGCATCACCGACTGGTACTCGGCCGTCGGGATGTTCTTGCGCGTGGCCTCGTCGTGCTTGAGCGCTCTCGACGGTCTTGCTTGCGTCTGGCAGTTCTTCTTGGCCATGGCGTTCTGATCGACGCAGCGTCGCGGTCAGCCGAAGCCGGATGCGGCTCTTGGGCTGCGACCTGCGCTCCTGCGTTCCTCCGCGATGAGCTGCCTGATCGCGTCGAAGACGATCGGCGAACTGCTCGTCGCATCGCTTCCCGATCGGCCTGGATCGTTCCCGGCGAGATCGCGGTTCGAAGTCCATGAGGCGTCGCAACTGCACGAAGGTCGCGCATCGATGGCGATGTTGCCTCGACGGCATCGTCTGCGAGCGCAGAACGCTGCGAGAGCATGCGATCGCTCCTGCTCGTGCAGGCGTACGGGAGCTTACGCTGCGCGAGAGTGCGGTAACTGTCCTGGACCGCCGCATCGTGATGATCTGCTCGCGACGTCGATGCGGTCACAGTTTGTGACCTCAACGCGGCCCACTCCGCGGCCGTAAGCTGGAACATGAAGTCGGCCGGAATCTGTCCAGGTTTCGCTTCACTGCCTGATTGAGCGCCTCGGTCGGCATCGTCAAGCGCTCGGCATCAGCTCCGCGCACGCAGCCGTGTGCTGCGACCGCGCATCAGATCATCTCGTGTCGAACTGCGACTCTTCGACCTTGGCCTCGAAGTCGGCCTCGATCTCGTAGACCTCGGTGAACTCGGCGAAGGCCCAGCGGCCGTAGCGTGCCGAGGTTGTTCACGCCCGGCACCCAGTAGGTCTCCATCGTGGCCTTCTTCTCCTTGGCGTCCTCGCCGCCGGTAGCCCTTGATCTCGACGACGAGGTGCAGCAGGTCGTCGTCGCCGTGGCCATCGTCCACCAGCACGATGAAGTCGGGCAGGTACGTGCGCGTCTCGGAGCCGTAGCGGTACGGCACCTCGAGGCCGAGGTTCTGGTTCTTCACGTAGGCGCGCACGCGCGGGTGCGCCTCGGCCACGCGGCAGAACTCGGCCTCCCAGTCGCTGTCGAGGATGACCCAGTTGACGTGGCAGCGGCGCGGGTCGGTCTCCCAGCGGTCGGTCTTCGAGGTGGTGAAGTTGACGTGCGCGGTCGAGCCGGTCGGGTTGTAGGGATCGAGCACCGCCTTGATCGGCCGCTCGCCGACGAAGCTCGCGGGTGATGCCGGCGGTGATCCGCTCGCAGGCCATGTCGGCCAGCTCCTGGTACATGAGCTGCGCCGGGTAGGTGCCGCCCTTGCAGACCAGGTAGCCGTCGTCGAGCCACTGCTTGGCGATGCGCTTGAGCTGGCCGAACAGGTGCAGCTTCGGCTCCTCGCCGGGGTCGCGCCACTTGGTGTAGAGCAGGTGCTGGGTGAGGTGGAACAGCGACCGTGCGACGGCCGCACGTCGCCCAGGTGCGTCGAGGTTCAGGTCGACGCCTCTCGCCGATGATGCCCTGCGTTCTGCGTCATCGACGGCGCCGACCAGGTCCGGGCGTCAGCTCCAGGACGGAGTCGTCGTTGAACGTCGGCGGTCAGCCGCTCCTCGGGCAGCTCGACGCGGTAGCCCTCGACGCGCGGGAAGCGGATTTCCAGCGCGTCGCGGTCGGGCCGCACGGCCTTGACCTGGACCGTCTCGCGCGGCGGCTGCGGCGGCGCGACGACCGGCTTGGCGGTGAAGTCGAACGGGATGCCGAGGACGTCGGCGTACTCGACGTTGAACAGCCCCTCCTCGTTCAGGTCGTAGGACTGGCGGCGCAGCGCGCGGCCGATGACCTGCTCGCAGAGGAGCTGGGTGCCGAAGGCGCGGACGCCGAGGACGTGCGTGACGGTGTTGGCGTCCCAGCCCTCGGTGAGCATCGAGACCGAGACGACGCAGCGGATCGCGCTCGCCGAGCCGGCCCGTGCTTGCCGACCGTGTTCATGACCTCGCGCAGCAGGTCCTGGTCGGTGATGTTCTCGGCCTGCGCGCGCGTCGCCGGTGCGCTCGACGATCTCGCGGCGGAAGCGCTCGATCTCGTCGGCGGCCATGTCGCGGAAGTTGTCGTCGAGCGCCTCGCCGGATTCGAGCTGCTCGCTGTCGATCAGCAGCGTGTCGCGGGCGCGGCGAGCGGGTTGCCGTGCTCGTCGAAGTTGCGGAACAGCGCGAGGCGGCCGTTCTCGAGCGTGGTCGAGCCGTCGTCGTTCTCGCGCTGGAAGCCGGAGATGTAGTCGTAGACCAGCTTCGAGGTCGAGGTGTTGTTGCAGACGACGATGAAGCAGGGCGGCACGCGATGCCTGCCTCCTGCCACAGCGTCGAAGGTCTTCTCGTAGTGGCCGTAGAGCGCCTCGAGCGCGGTCTGCAGCTGCGTGCGGCAGGCTCGAGCGGATCGAGCGTCGCCGGCCTTGCCGCGGCCCTTCTTCGGCATCTTCTTGCCGGATGTGCTCCCACAGGTTGCGGAACATCGGCATCTCGCCGCCGGGGATGTTGTCGGCGACCGGCACGCGCGGCAGCTTGACGATGCCGCACTCGATGGCGTCCATCAGCGAGAAGTCGCTCATCGTCCACGGGAACAGCGTGCCCTCGGCGTAGCCCGAGCCGCGCAGGAAGAACGGCGTCGCCGAGAGGTCGATGACGCGCGGCGACGCCGAGCTTGCGCTTGACGGCCTCGAGGCCGGAGATCCACAGGCGCGCGGCCTCGTTGTTCTTCTCGGCCTCCTTCCTGCTCGTCGCCCTTCAGCTCCTCGTCGTCCTCGTCGCCGCGGCTTCTCGCGGTAGCAGTGGTGCGCCTCGTCGTTGAGGACGAGGATGTTCTTCATGCCCATCAGGTCGGGCATGACCCGCTGGAGCATCTGGCCTTCGGTCTCGAGCGTGTTCAGCTCCTCGCCGCGGCCCTGGAGCAGCGCGCGGCCGCCCTTCGAGAGCTCGATCCGCTCGCGCAGCTTGAAGGCGTGGTAGTTGGTGATGACGATCTTGGCGCGGTTCGATGTCGTCGAGCATGTCGCTCGGGACCAGCTCGCGGCTGCGCGTAGTAGCTGTCCGGGTCGTTCGGCTGCAGCACGCGCAGGCGGTCCTTGATCGTGAGGCCGGGCGTGACGACGAGGAAGCCGCGCGTGAACTGCTTGCTGCCCGGGCGGCGCACGGCGTTGACCGTCTGCCAGGCGATCAGCATCGCCATGACGGTCGTCTTGCCGGCGCCGGTGGCGAGCTTCAGCGCGAGGCGCATCAGCTCCGGGTTGGCGTCGCTGTTGGCGTTCGCGAGGTGCTCGAGGAAGCGCTTGCCGCGCTTGCCGAGCTGCGGCGCGACCTCGGTCAGCCAGATCGCCGTCTCGACCGCCTCGACCTGGCAGAAGAACGGGCGGACGCCGCTGAACTCGTGATGCCGCCAGTGCTGGAGCAGGCGCGCCGTCTCCGGCGTGACCTGCCACTGGTTCGGGTTCGGCAGGTCGCGCCACTGGTCGACCTGCTGCGCGGACCTCGTTGATGATCGGCGTCGGGTCGTACTGCTGCGTCGTCGGTCGAGAGCCCCTTGCCCTCGTCGAAGACGATGCTCCTGCTGCTCGGCGCTGCCCTTGCGCTTCTTCGGCTTCGGGATCGGCGTGATGAACTCGGCGCGGCGGCGGCGTCTCGATGATCTGCTGGGTCGGCTGGCCCGTCTCGTCGAGCTCCCAGTGCCGGGTCGGGTAGCTCGTAGGGCGAGTTGAGGATGGGCTGTTCGAAGAATTCGTTACTCATGCCTGCGCATCCCAAAGCCGCGGGTTTCACCAGGAGACATACGCTCTACGTCCTGATGCCGCGGCTTACCGGCAGCTTGTGCAACTTGCCTGCATCGATGAATCCCGAGTCCAGCGTCAGGATTTTCCTGGCACCGTGATTTGCCGCGATCGCCAGGTGAAGCGCGTCGCCCGCCCTCAGGCTGGTCTTCGGCACCTTCAGATATCTGGCTGCTGCCACGAAGTCGGCGGCGGCTGGCACGAGCAATTCAAACGATTCGCTCAGCATGCGCTCGAACTCACGGCAGACGGCCTCGGCCTCCGCGGCGGACAGCTCCCCCATCCGAACCTTGCGCGACACCAGACTGGCGAGCTCCACCTGCGTCCACAGACTCGTCGCGAGCTCGCCAGGCTTGAGCTTCAGGACGAAAGCTTCGACGGCATTGCTCGTGTTCTCCGCGATGACCAGCGGCGCAATGAAGCTCGTATCGAGATAGAGCATCAATAGCCTTCGTCCCTCAGTTGCCGAATCAGCTCGACACTGGACGTCCGCGCCTTTGGCAACGTGGCCCGGAAATCCGAGAGTGATCGTAGCGCCTTCTTGGGAGTAGCCACTGGCACCAGCTTGGCAACTGGTTTCCCGCGACGGGTGATGATGGTCTCCTCGCCCCCTTCGGCCTTGCTCACGAGCTCGCTCAAATGCGCCTTGGCGTCGGCCAGATTCACGGCAGCCATGGTGTACTCCACTTGGTCATCAGGTTGGTCACATTATACGCTCGGCCGCGACCCTATCAGTCGACCGGCAGAAGGCGGATTGCCTGCGGCGAGGCGTTGCGCTTCAAGGCTCGCGCAACACCCCCACCGACCTCGCAAATTCGAGCACGATCGCCGCGATGCGCCGCGGCGCCTCTTCGTGGGCGAGGTGCCCCAACCCAGGCAGCGACCGGAGCTCCGCGGCAGGCAGCCGGGCGTGGAGGCGACGGGCTTCAACGGGGGAGACGGTGCGGTCGTTCTCGCCGACCACCAGCGCCACCGGCAGCGCGAAATCGGGGGAGCTCCCGTTCGAGCGCCTTTAGCTCCCAGCTCGCCATCATCTCGAGCGCGCCAGCGACATGGCCGGGATTGCGCATCAGGCGCCCGTATAGTTCGACGCCCACGGGATCGAGCGTGGAGCCGGTGCGGCGAATGAGGCGTTCGACCGCCGACGGGTCGGCTGCGCGCCGCGCGATCAACCGCGACACGAGCGGATTCGCGGCGAGCTTCGCCATCGGCGAAAAGACATGACCGGGCAGACCGCGCAGCGGCAGCAGCGCGCCGTTCAGGCTCACCAGGCCGCGCGGCCGAATGTCCGCGTCGAGGCACATCCGCGCCGCGATGGCAGCGCCGGCGGAGTGCCCGATGACGAGCGCCGGGCTCACCCCGAGCGTGCGCAGGAGCGACGACAGAGCGCCCGCCATGCCGGGCAGGGTCGCCAGGTCGGGCGCTGGGGCGGACGTGAACCCGTGCCCCGGCAGGTCGGGTGCAATCACCGTGAAGTGCCGCGCCAGGAGCGGGGCCAGGCCGCGCCAGGAATGGTTCGCCGACCCGGTCCCGTGCACGAGCAGCACCGCCGGACCGCGTCCCATCTCCTGCACATGCCAGCGTAATCCGGCGGCGGAGACGAAGCGGCTCGTCTCGCGGTGCGGCCAGCCGTGGCCTGCCTGCTCCCATTCGAGGCGGTTGCCCACGGCGCGCTCGTTTCTCAGCGTGTCGCCGCGGCGGTCTGCACGGCGCGCGACAGGGTCGCGGCATCGGCGTGCGGCAGCGGGAGGTAGAGCGCGCCCATCTCGGCTGCGAGCCGCGCCGCGACCGGCTGCGGGCGGGGTGACGTGTCGACGAGCAAGGTGCGCACGCGCGCGCCGCGCGCGCGCCGACCCGCCGCCAGCGCTTCCTCCTCCGCCCGCGCGCGCCCCGGCGTCCCGTCGCGCGCGATATTGGCGCGGCCGTCGGTCAGGAGCACAACGGTCGGCGTCTCGCCCCGGCGCTGCGCGGCGTCCGCCAGCGCGACGGCGGCGTCGATGCCCGCGGCGAGCGGAGTGCCGCCGCCCCCCGGCAGGCTCGCGAGGCTGCGCTTCGCCCGCACGAGCGAGCGGGTCGGCGGCAGCAGGAGCTCGGCCGCGCGCCCGCGAAACGCGAGCACGCGCGACCCGATCGCGGCGCACGTAGCAGTCCGCCAGCAGCAACTCCACCGCACCCTTCGCCTCCGCGAGCCGGTGCAGCGCCGACGAGCCCGAGGCATCGACGACGAAGATGGTCGTGGTCTCCGCGCGCTGCTTGTAGCGCGAGACGTGAAAATCCTCCGGCCGGATTTCGATCCGAGTCGCCGCACCACGTGTCCTCGAGACTTCCCTGCGCCGCAGGCGCTGCCAAGGGGCCGCCGCCCGCAGCGTCTCGACCACGTTCAGGCGGATGCCGGCGCGCGGCTCGCCGCGGCGCACGCCCGCCGGCCGCCCGCGCAGCCCCGAGTGCTGGAGGGCGCCCGCCTTGCCCGCGGAGCGCGCGCGAGCGAGCCGGCTGCCCGCCACCCTGAGCGCGTCCAGCAGACCCGCGGGAATAGCCGCCTGCGTGGCTTCGAGCAGGATGTCCTCGAGCGGGCGATCGACCCCCTGCGCATCGTCGCGCTCCGCTGCATTCGGATCGGTGTCGGGCGAGTCGCCCTCGTCTGGCTTCCTCGCGCGGTGGCTCTTCTAACGGGGGCAACATCACCGCGCGTGGCGCCAGCACGAGTCGACCGGCTTGCACCGCATCCGGCTGCGCTACCGCGCTGCGCCCGGCGAGGGCGGCCGCCGCGCGTGCCACGCGCAGGGCGAGCAGCGGCGCACGCAGCGACGCGATGCCGAGCGCCGCCGCGGTCGCGCACAGCGCTTCGAGCACCGCGTCGCTCGCCTCGGTCTTCGGGATTCGCGCCCGGGCCGCGGCGATCGCGTCTCGTCCGGGCAGCTCTGCCACGTCGATATCGGCGACACGAATCGCAGTAAGGTCGAGGTGGAACGCCAGCCGATCGAGCAGCGCGGCGGGTGCGCGCTCCTCGGCGTTCATGCCTTCGTCGAGCGCGATCACGCCGAGGCGCGCCGGTTGTCGGAGCTCGATGCCGTCGCGCGCGAGCACCACTTCGCCCGCGTCGAGCGCGGCGGTGAAGCGGGCTGCGGTCGAGGGCGAGAGCCGCTCCGCCATCGCGAGTACCACCACGCCGCCGTCGGCCTCGACGAGGATGCCGCGCTCGGCCACCGGGCGCCCCGCGCGCAGCGTCGCCGTCAGATCGAGTCCGCCGAGGAGCCGGTTGTCGGTAACGTGCAGCGGGACGCGACGCACCGCGGATGACGACGGCAGCAGGTCGCGCACCAGTGCCAGCCAACGGTCGCGCACCGGACCGGGTAGCGAACGCACGACGACGCCGCCGATGCCGACGGGATCGACCGCGAAGAGCGCCGCCGCCGCAGCGGCCTCTTCCCAGTCGGAGACCGGCGCCGGAGCGTCTGCCGCGGTCACGACGGAAATACTTCCGCGACCGCGCGCTCGACACGCAGCGTCGAGCCCGCCTCGTCCAGCGGATCGCGCCGCAGGCGATGGCGCAACGCCGGCGCTGCAACGCGCTTCAGATGCGGATCGCCGACCACGTCGTCGCCCTCGAAGCTCGCCACCGCGCGCGCCGTGCGAATGAGCGTGAGCTCGCCGCGCAGGCCGTCGGTGCCGAGCCGCATGCAAAGCTGCGCCGCGCGCTCGAGCGCCGCATCGGGCACCTCGATCGACGCGAGCCGCTCGCGCCCGGAGAGGATGCGACGGCGCAGGCGCTCCTCGTCCTTCTTCCACTTCGCGAGGAACGCGATCGGATCGCGCTCGAATGCATCGCGCCGGCGCACGACCTCGATCCGTTGCGCGAGATCGTCCGGTGTCTTCACCTCGACCGAGAGACCGAAGCGATCAAGTAATTGCGGTCGGAGCTCGCCTTCCTCCGGGTTGCCGCTGCCGACGAGGACGAAGCGCGCCGGATGCCGCACGGACAGCCCCTCGCGCTCGACGACGTTCTCGCCGGACGCGGCGACGTCGATCAACAAGTCGACGAGGTGGTCCTCCAGCAGGTTCACTTCGTCGATATACAGGAACCCCCGATGCGCACGCGCGAGCAACCCTGGCTCGAACGCCTTTATTCCCTGCGTGAGCGCGCGCTCGAGGTCCAGAGCGCCGACCACGCGGTCCTCGGTCGCGCCGAGCGGCAGATCGACCACCGGGACCGGCACGAGGGCGCTCTTCTGGGCGCCCGCGTTCTTGCTCCCGCGACAGAGGTCGCACACCTTCGCGACAGCGGCCGGATCGCAACCGTACGGACAACCCACGACCACCCGCATCTTCGGCAGCAGGGCCGCGAGCGCGCGCACCGCAGTCGACTTGCCGGTGCCGCGGTCGCCGAAGACGAGCACGCCGCCGATGGTGGGATCGATCGCGGCGGCGAGGATCGCGAGCTTCATCTCCTCCTGCCCGACGATGGCCGCGAACGGAAATGCCAAAGCCATGCTCAGTGCTCCCTGGTGCCGTGCGTGGGACGATTCGGAAACGCAATGACCCGCATCGAAAAACGGTAGGAGTTTGGCGCGCGCGCCCCGACCGACGATGGCACCAAACCGGGCGACATTCTAAGCGCGGAGAGACGCCGGGTCGACACCGGCAGCATCTGCACGCCGTTTCGACAGGCGCGTCACCCCGCCTTCCCGCCGCGGCATCATTCCCGTTTCCCCACCCGGGGTGGCCCAACCGCGTGACGCCTGCCCATAATGTCGGGTCAGCCGACTGGAGCCGGGACTTCAATGAGCGAGGTGCAACTCGATCGGGTGCGCAAGGTCTACGAGAACGGCCATGTCGCCGTGAGCGACGCGACCTTCGCGGCCGCGGACGGCGAGCTGCTGGTACTGGTCGGGCCGTCGGGTTGCGGCAAGTCGACGGTGCTGCGGATGATCGCGGGGCTGGAGTCGATCACGAGCGGCACGCTCTCGATCGACGGCCGCGTGGTCAACGACGTGCCGCCCAAGGATCGGGACATCGCCATGGTGTTCCAGAGCTACGCGCTCTATCCGCACATGACCGTGGCGCAGAACCTGGCCTTCGGGCTCAAGCTGCGTGGTCAGCCGCCGCGAGATCGCGCAGCGGGTGCAGGCCGCCGCCGAGAAGCTGGGGCTTGCCGAGATCCTGGATCGCCGCCCCGCCACGCTGTCGGGCGGTCAGCGCCAGCGGGTCGCGCTCGGTCGTGCGCTGGTCCGCAATCCCAAGGTCTTCCTGCTCGACGAGCCGCTATCCAATCTCGACGCGAAGCTGCGGCTTTCGATGCGTACGGAGATCGCGAAGCTCCAGCGCACCTTGGGCGTCACGATGATCTACGTCACCCATGACCAGATCGAAGCGATGACCCTGGGGCAGCGCATCGTGGTGCTCGACGCCGGCGTAATCCAGCAGATCGACACGCCGATGCACCTCTACGAAAAGCCGGCAAACGTGTTCGTCGCGGGTTTCTTCGGCAGCCCGGCGATGAACTGCTTTCGCGGAATTCTTTCTCGCGACGGATCTTTGAGGATTGAGGGCCACGCGCCCCTCCTGCTCGGCGATCTCGCCACGGCCCACGTCGATCTCGCCAGCTACGCCGAGCGCGAAATCGTCGCGGGACTGCGTCCCGAGGACCTGCATCTCGCTGCCGACGATGCGCAGACGCCAGGGTTCCTGGCCCGGCTCGATTACATCGAACCGATCGGCAACGAGGTGTTCCTCAACCTGCGCTTCGCGGATCGCGATCTCGTCGCGCGCTTGCCGCCGCGACCGCTGCCCGCGCCCGACAGCCCGGTACGGATGAGCTTTTCGCCGACGCGGCTGCACTGCTTCGACGCCACATCGGGTTTGCGGCTCCCGGACGGGCTCAGCGCGTCGCGTGTTCCTGGTGCCCCGCTGCAACCACCGCGGGCGGACGTTCCGGGATGACGCCGCGCAGCTCGGGATAATCGCCCAGCATGCTGACCCCATAGAGCGGCTTGTAGACGCCCTTGTGGCAGGTAGCGCAGCCGACCTTGGGACCATCGCCCTCCGGGCTCAGACGATGAGCGGGAAGCAGTGGCGCCAACGGCGTCAGGTACGACTTGTTGAGGTCGCGTGCCATCCTGATTCCATGCCATGCGGTCTGGCGCTGCGGCGTGCTCTCTTCCCAACGCCCCATCGCTCGGGTGTTGTGGCAATAGGTGCAGTTCACCCCGAGCGACTTGGACATGTACATCATCATGGCGTAGGTCCACTCCGTCTGCTTGATGGATTTCCGGTTTCCCGAAGGCAGCGCGGTCAGGGACTGAACGGGGATCGCATGGTCTGCATCCAGGAACGCCGACAGCGGATCGAACGGCAGCGCAGCGTTGCCGTTGGTTACCACGCCAGCTGTATTTTGCCCCGCCTTGTTGCCGAGCATGCCGGTCGTCTTCGGGCCTGGATTGGCAAACCAGTCACCGGAGGGGACCGCCTGGCCACGATGACAAGTCCAGCAAGTGACCCCGGTATCTCCGACATGCGACTTCCATTGCGTATTGATCTCCCGCGTCATTTCCAGCATGCGACGCGCGACCACCTTGGTGTACTTTTCGTCCGATTCCAGTGCATCAGGGTTGTGGCAGAAGTCGCATCCTTCCTCCGGTGCGACCCACGTGGACAGCGCCTGCATCAGGCGCGAGAACTCCTGCACCGAGAGGTCGTTCAATACCTGCACGTTCTCGAACACCTCCTTGAGCGCGGGGGCCTCCGGGTCCGGGTCCTCGACCGGTTCCGGCTCCGGCACCGAGTGGATATTGGTTGGAGATGTGTACAGGTTGGACTTGTACAACTGCAGCATGCCGGTCCCACGGTGGCCGCGCTGCACGCTGTCGGTGCGCTCGCAGCCCGTGAGCAGCACGATGCTGCCCACGAGCATCGCGAGACGCAAGGTGCGCCTGCCAATCCTCATCGACACACTCTCATGATCGACAGTCCCCTCATCGCCGAAGTGGAAAATACCGGCTACCAGTTCGGGACCCTTGGGCGTGCTTCGACGCCACCACGCAATCGGTGCCAGGGGTGCGCATCGCAGCCGCGCCAGTGCGGCCCGATCGCCCGTTCACGCTGCCTTCTTGACCTTGAAGTTCTTGCACCAGCCGGTCGGCGGAACCATTCTCTTGAAGAAGGAGCAGGGCCCGAGCTCGTCGCCGGGCGCACCGGAGTAGAGCTGACACTTGCTGCACTGCTGGGTTGCGGCGTCGTGCCGCGGATACTTCGCCGCGTCGACCGCGTTCGTGTCGACCCGGAAACCCATCGACCGCGCGTACGGATCCGACTCGGTAACCTTGTCGGTGGTCGCTGCCCGTGACGGCGTGACCGCCAGCGCGGTCGTGGCGGCCACGACCCGTAACATGAAAGTGCGACGGCTTCGTATATCCATTTGCTGCCTCCTTTTCGATGGTTGGTGCGACGAAAGCCGAGCGGATGACCGGAAGCGTTACCAGCAGCGCTCTCGCGCACGCTGCTGCCGAGGGTGCGTCAGGAGATCACCGTCTCGTCGGTCCTCTGGTCGCCCTTGTTGTCGGTCCAGGTCACGCTGATGCGATCGCCTGTCTGACCGCCACGAAAGCGAAAGGACACCAGCGGATCTCGAGAGACCGCCATACTCATCCTGGCTTCGAGCACGCTGCGCCCGGCCACCGCAATGCGCACGTCGGTGATGTAATGAGCATCGATCAACGCGCCCGCGTCGTTCTTGCGCAACCCCGTTTCCATCGGGTGGGGCATCAAGACGAGCACCTCGGTCACGGCCTCCTTCGTCTTCGCTCGGATGCGAATCGGATCTGCCACCGCAGGTCTCCCGATGATGTCGCCTGGATTCCCGACCGTGGCCGCTTCAGGCGCAGCCACCGACCGCCACCTTCGTTTCCCTGGCGGTCCAATAGAGCTCGCCATCGGCCTGCACGACCGCATACAGCCTGCTGCTCTGCGCCATCTTCACCCGCAGCGACACGAACGGCTCCGTCCCCTCGGGGATCGTGAAGCGCGCGGCGAGCGGCACCGGATTGCCTTCCACCACGATGAAGATCGCCTGCAAGCGTGGCAGCGTGCACTCCACCAGGACCGGAACGGCCGCACCGTTTTCGGCGATCTCGGGCACCTTGAGAACGATCTGCGAGCCGGCCGCCGGAATGCCCCCCAAGCGCTCGAGCATCTCCTGCGTCGAGGCGGCGCTGAACGCGGCTTCGTCGACCGCAGCGAGCGCGCGTCGACCGGCAAGCAGGCCGCAGACTGCCAGCGCCGCAACGACGCTGCTGCGCTTCAGCAGATCCCGACGCGCACGACCGACATCTTCTCGCGCTTTACTGGGCGTTACGTACCAGTCGAACATAGCTCTCCTTGTCTTTCGGCCACTGCCCGACACCGTCGTCGCCGAAGCTCAAGGCAAACGCGAACGCAGCGAATTCGTCGCCCGGCCGCGAGGTATCGGTCCAGTAATAGCCGGCCGGCGTGTTCGGAAACACCTCGATGTTCACCCTCGGATTCCGGCACTCCCGCTCGATGATCGTTGCGAGCTCGCGCAGTTTCGGCACCCGCCAATCCTTGAAAAAAAGGTTGCCGCGTCGATTGACTTCGCCCGCCAGCGCATGCGCCGAGCGCCAGTCGTGACCGCTTGCGCGGCCCCGACAGGTGTCTGCGGACCACTCCTGACCCGCCGAGCAGCGCATCCACATGAGGTTCGACGTTCGATCCGTCACGGTACCGTCGCGGTGGTCGTCGAAGCGCTCGGTGGGAGAGGACAGCGGGTACAGGCGCGTATCGCAGACCTGTTCCGCACACAACGGCGACCCAGCGGACAGCAAGACGATCAGAAGACCGAGTCGGCTCGCGCCAACGCCCACGGCCGACGGCGCCGAATGTCGCGGACCTTCGCCGTCGCCGTCATCGCCTGCGGCCCATTCCTCCTTGCTGCGGGGCCCCGTGACCCGTCGACTACTTGTCGACACCGATTCCCGAGGGCTTCTTCTGGTAGCCCACGCCCGATGACACCGCGATCGGCGGGGTCTGCCGCGATGCCAACCCCGGCTCGATCTTGGCGCCGCGATACAGATAGAAGGCATAGGCTTCCATGGCAGTCATGTCGTCGCCGTTGACATCCAGAGCCGTGCCAGCCTGCGGGTTCTCGATGCACCAGTTCACCATCTCCCGGAACGGCACCACCTTGTTGAACATCTCCATGTATTTCGGGAAGGTCTGCGGGTTCGATGCCGCCGCATCGGGATGACAGTTGCCACAGGCGAGACCATTGGTGGTCATGCTGGCCTTGGAGCCGTGCCAAAGATCGCGGCCCTTGTCGACCAATGCGAGGAGCTGCTCGTGCTGTTGCTTGATCTCCTGCTCGGTAAAGGGCTCGCGCGCCAAAACCGTGGTGCCCGCCACGAATCCACAGAGAGCCATGAGCAGCGTCAGCTTTGCCCCGACGCTCGAAACGTTGCCTGTCATTTTCGTTCCTCCTCAAACTGCGATGCCGCTCTTCAGGAATGGGGGCAGCGCCGGATCGAATGGCTTGTAGTGAAAGACGCCGCCGGACGGGTCCACGCTCACCCACTGCGTACCCATTCCGTCCTGCTCGTTCGCCGGGTCCGCACGGTACATCTGGCTCTGCGGATAGGGCAGCGCCACCGGCGGATAGGGCCAGGGCCACGACGTGCTCAGCGCACCGACCGAGGTCAGGTTGCCGATCCTGTTGTACACGCTCTGGTGAACGTGTCCGTGGAAGGCCATCACCCGCTCGAACTTCGACAGGATCGCGCGGATCTCCGGGGCGTCCGAGGTCTGGAAGTTCCAGCGCGGGTAGTAGTCCCAGAGCGGTGAATGCGTGAAGACCACGACCGGCATGTCGGCGGGCACGTTTTGCACGTCCTTCTTGAGCCAGGCGAGCTGCTGTTCGTGAATGCCCCACGGACCGGCGATCGGGCTCTCGAGCATTTCCATGACTTCCATGCGCTGCTTCGGAGTGAGGCCGGCCGGTGTCCAGAAATCCTTCACGAGAATCGAGTTGAGTCCGATGAAGTGGACGCCCTTGTGATCGAACGACCACGTTTCCTTGCCGTACAGCCCGCGCCACGCGGTGCCCATGTCGAGGTACCAGTCATGCTCGCCGGGAATCACCTTCATCGGCACCTTGAGCCGGGAAAGGATCTTCTTGCCCTTCACGAGCTGGTCCTCGGTGCCGTTTTGCGCGATGTCACCGCCGTAGAGGACGAAATCGGGCTGCGGCGACATCGCATTAACCTGCGCCACCGCGTCCTCGAGGTGACGATCGAACTTGTGGTCGGGAATGCTGTAGAGATGCGAATCGCTGATGATCGCGAAGCGGAAGGGCACGACCTTCCGGCTGCCGCTTTGCGCAGCAGCGACGTCCACCATGCCCAGGTTGATGCCGACGGCTTTAGCCACCAGAGTGGACAGGCCGGCCTTGCCGGTGAAAGTCAGGAACCGTCGCCGGCCCGTATCCTCGATCTTTGCCATCGGTAAAGCCTCCTCGCGGTACAAAAGCACTTCCAAGCGCGCCGAAATACCCTCAAGTCGGCCACGGTTACGGCGAAACCCGCGGCGGCATCTCGTCAACGGCATCACCCCAAGTGCGCTCGGCCGGAGCCCAGCCCTCCCTCCGGCGAACCTTGCCGCCGGTGCACTGTCTGTCTGCCCCATACACCTCGTCGGCACCCCCCTCGGCGATCCGAGTTTCGGAGTGCATCGATGTGAAGACGAGATTAAGCAATGTGGCGCCAAACGTGCAATTCAATGTTTTGACATCGACACCGCGTATTCCTAATATCAGCTCATGACACTCGCCAAGAGCGCGACGCTGCGCCATTTGGTTACCTTCCACACCGTGGCCCGCCTTGGCAGCGTCACTCTCGCGGCCGACGAGCTGCATCTCAGCCAGTCGGCGGTGTCGATCCAGATGGCGAGCCTGGAAGCATCGGCCGGTGCACAGCTCATCGTGCGCACGGGACGCGGCGTGCGCGTGACCGAAGCCGGCGAGCTCTTGCTCAACTACGCGGAAAGGCTGCTCGCGCTCTGGCAGGAAGCCAGCGACGAGATGGCGACCTTGCTCGGCGCCTTCTCGGGAACCCTGCGCGTGGGTGCAGTGACCACTGCCGAGTACTGGCTGCCGCGCCTGCTGGTGACGTTCGTCAATCAGAACCCCAAGGTCAAGATCAAGCTCCAGGTCGCCAACCGCGACGGCGATCGTGCGCAAGCTCGTCAGCCAGGAAATCGACATTGCGGTCATGGGGCACCCGCCCGAGGAACTGAAGGTGGCCGCAGCCAGCTTTGCCCAGAATCCGATGGGCTTCCTGGCCGCGCCGCAGCATCCGCTGATGGCGGAGCCGCACGTGACGATGGCCATGCTCGCTGAAGCCCACCTCCTGGTACGCGAGCGCGGATCGGGTTCGCGCACCACGCTGGAGCGGCTGTTCCGCGAGGCCGGATTGCGGCTGCGCGTGGGCTCCGAGTTGTCGAGCAACGAGTCGATCAAGCAGATGTGTGCCGCCGGGTTCGGGCCGGCATACATGTCCTTACATACGTGCATTCTCGAAATGAACGCCGGGCTGCTCAAGATGCTGCCCGTGCCCAATAACCCCATCCAGCGTGAGTGGTACGTCGTGCGGGTCGCGTCCAAACAGCAGTCGCAGGTCGCGATCGCGTTCGAACAGTTCCTGCGGGAGAAGGGGCAGTCGGAAATCAACCGGCAGGTCGAACGGCACTGGGGACCGGTGAAGGCGTCCAGGCAGGCACGGCGTCAGGAACCCGTGGGGCAGCGCGTGATGGACGGCCCGCCGATGTAATGAACGGGCAGCGGGCGGCGGCACGGATCCGCCCGCCCTTCAATGCACCGCGGTCCGCGGGGTTTTTCGACAGCCTGTTAAGATAAGATACGCCCTGCCACACGGTGTCGCCAGGGTCCGTGCCCGGCGCAAACAACTTGAATCATAACCACACCTTTCCTGAGAGTTTTCTGTGGGGAGCTGCCACCTCGGCGTACCAGATCGAGGGGTCGCCGCTCGCCGACGGTGCCGGTCCGAGCATCTGGCATCGCTTCGCCCACACGCCCGGCAGAATTGCCGACGGCGACACCGGTGATGTCGCCTGCGACCACTATCGACGTTATCGCGACGATCTCGGGCTCATGAGCGAGCTCGGGCTCGATGCTTATCGCTTCAGCGTTTCGTGGGCGCGGGTGATGCCCGCAGGACGGGGCGCGGTCAACCCGGCCGGTCTGGACTTCTACGAACGCCTGGTCGACGGCCTGCTCGAGCGTGGCATCGAGCCGATGCTCACGCTCTATCACTGGGATCTCCCCGCGGCGCTGGACGACCGGGGCGGCTGGCTCAACCCCGACATCGCGCACTGGTTCGCGGAATACGCGCAGACGATGTTCAGGCGCCTCGACGGTCGCGTGAAGCTGTGGGCCACGCTGAACGAGCCGTGGGTCGTCGCCGATGCGAGCTACCTGCACGGTGTGCACGCGCCCGGTCATCGCAGCCCCTTCGAAGCGCCGATCGCGAGCCACCACCTGCTGCGCGCACACGGGGCGGCGGTACGCGCCTATCGCGCGGAGGGCACACACCGCATCGGCCTCGTGGTGAACCTGGAGCCCAAGTACCCCGCCTCCGACAGCGCGGAGGACGATGCCGCCGCGGCGCGCGCACACGCCTACATGAACCGCCAGTATCTGGATCCGGTGTTCTTCGGCACCTATCCCGCCGAGCTCCGCGAGATCTTCGGCGCAGCCTGGCCGGAATGGCCGCAGGAGGACTTTGCGCTGATCCGCGAGCCGATCGATTTCCTCGGCGTGAACTACTACACGCGGAGCGTCACGCGCCACGATCCGGCGGCATGGCCGCTCAAGGCTGCCCCGGTGCGCCAGAAGCAGTCGACCTACACGGAGACCGGCTGGGAGGTGTACCCGCAGGGCCTCACCGACGTGCTCGTGTGGGTCAGGGACCGCTACGGCAACCCGCCGGTGTACGTCACCGAGAACGGCGCGGCGTTTTACGATCCGCCCGTGGTCGCGGGAGACACGCTCGCGGATCCGCTGCGCGTGGACTATCTGCGCCGGCACTTGCGTGCGGTGCGCGCAGCGCTCGCGGCGGCATGCAATGTGCAGGGCTACTTCGCTTGGTCTTTGCTGGATAACCTGGAATGGTCGCTCGGTTTTTCGAAACGCTTCGGTCTCGTCCACGTGGACTTCGAGACCCAGCGCCGCACGCCCAAGGCGAGCGCGCGCTTCTACTCGCGTGTGATCGCGACGCACGGAGGTGCGCTCGATGAGCGCGAGGGTTGATGCGCCGGACGTCATGCTGCCGGCTCCGGATCGGACGACAGGCAGGAAGGCGTGGCGGGCGGCGACGCCGTTTCGGCTGCTGATCGCCGGGCTGGTACTCGCTGCGGCCGTCATCGCCATCGCGAGCCGCATCCTTCCCACCACGACAGAGATCCCCGCACCGATCGTGACCAACAAACTGCCCCCGCTCTTCGACGACATCGAAGAGCGCACCTTCCGCTACTTCTGGGACACGGCCGACCCGGCGACGGGTCTCGTCCCGGACCGCTACCCCACGCCCTCGTTCGCGAGCATCGCGGCCGTCGGATTCGCGCTGACCGCCTACCCGATCGGCGTCGAGCGCGGCTACGTCACGCGCGAAGCGGCGCGCGAGCGCGTGCTCACGACGCTGCGCTTCTTCCATTCCGCCCCGCAGGGCGAGAGCGGGACCGACGCGGCGGGCTACAAGGGTTTCTTCTACCGCTTCCTCGACATGAAGACCGGCCTGCGGTCGGGTCCGATCGAGGTCTCGACCGTGGACACGGCGCTGCTCCTGGGCGGCGTGCTCTTCGCCCAGTCCTACTTCGACGGAGCCGATGCCAAGGAAGCCGAGATCCGGCGACTCGCCGACGAGATCTACCGCCGCGTCGACTGGCGCTGGGCGCAGGCGCGTCCCCCTGCGATCTCCCACGGCTGGATTCCGGAGTCGGGATTCATCGAGCACGACTGGCTCGGCTACAACGAGGCGATGCTCGTCTACATCCTGGCGCTCGGCTCTCCCACCCATCCGGTCGAGCCCGTCGCGTGGGAGGAATGGGGACGCGGCTACGAGCACTACTGGGGCGAGCTGTACGGGCAGCCGCACCTCACCTTCACGCCGCTCTTCGGCCACCAATACTCGCATGTCTGGATCGATTTCCGCGGCATCGTCGACGGCCCCATGCGCCGCGCCGGACTCGACTACTTCGAGAATTCGCGGCGCGCGACCTATGCCCAGCGCGCTTATGCCATCGAGAACCCGATGCGCTGGACGGGTTACGGCGAAAACATCTGGGGACTGACGGCGAGCGACGGGTCGGCGGACGTGGAGCTCGAATTCGGCGGCGAGCTGCGGCGCTTCCGCACCTACAGCGCCCGCGGCATCGGGATGGTGTACTCTGTCGACGACGGCACGATCGCGCCGACGGCGGCAGCAGCCTCGCTGCCGTTCGCACCCGAGATCGTGATCCCGGCCATCGAAGAGATGTACGGCCGCTACGGCGAGCACATCTTCGGCCAGTACGGTTTCTTCGACGCCTTCAATCAAAGCTTCGACTACGACGTGCCGCTCACGCACGGGCACATCGTCCCGGGATTCGGATGGGTGGACAACGATTACGTCGGCATCAACCAGGGCCCGATCGTGGCGATGATCGAGAACCATCGCACCGGGCTCGTCTGGCGTCGGATGAAGGACAATCCGTACATTCGACGCGGTCTCGAGCGCGCCGGCTTCACCGGCGGTTGGCTCGATGCACCGGCAGCCGTCGCGAAGGGACCGTCCCGCTAGACCAGCAACTGCATCCGCCGTGGCGGACCCGCTCTGCCGGCGATTGTCCATGCTGCGGAATCTGCCCTGCCTCATCCCGCTGATCGTGCTTTGCGCCTGCGCGCCTTCGTCCGGCGAGCGGCGGACCCTCACCTTGTGGGTGAAGGGCCGCGAAGGCGAGGTCTTTTTCTCGCCCTGCAGAAGCACTACATCCAGGGCCTCTTGCTCGGCAGCGTGAAGGGATGAAGTGGTTACGCCGCCTCGCGCTCTGGCTCGCCTTCGCGTTGTCGATACCGTGGGCCGGGGCCGCCACCGACGGAGGATCGATGCGGCTGCTGGATGACTTCGGCGACATCGCGCCTTGGGAGGCCGCGGCATCGGACGGCGTCCAGGCGAGCCTGCGCGCAGTTCCAGGCAGCGCGGGCAATGCGCTGTGTCTCGACTTCGATTTCGGCGCGGTGTCCGGCTACGCGGTCGCGCGGCGGGAGCTGCCGCTCGACTACCCGCGGAACTACGAGTTCTCCTTCGGCCTGCGCGGCGACGCGCCGCCCAACACGCTCCAGTTCAAGCTCATCGACGCAAGCGGAGAAAACGTGTGGTGGGTGAACCGCCCCGACTTCGCGTTCCCGCGCGAATGGCAACGCATGCGCTTCAAGCAACGGCACCTCGAATTCGCCTGGGGCCCCACGGCAGACCGCGATCTCCGGCGCAGCGCGACGATCGAGCTGGTCGTCGCCCGCGGTCAGGGTGGGGGGAAGGGAACGGTCTGCTTCGAGCAACTCGCATTGCGGGAACTGCCGGCAGAACCGTCCGCGCCCCCGACACCGCTGCTGCACGCGACGTCCTCGCTCGCCCCGAGCACACCCGCGCACACCCTCGACGGGTCGCCGGACACGGCTTGGCGCAGCGATCCCACAACCGGTGGGGAGCAGGCGATCACGGTGGATTTCCAACAGCCGCGCGAGCTCGGCGGACTCGTACTGCGCTGGCTGCCGGACCTGCACGCATCCCGCTACGACATCGACTTCTCCGACGACGGCACGCGCTGGCGCACGGTGCGACGCGTGACGAACGGCAACGGCGGCGCGGACCCGCATTTGTTGCCCGAGTCGGAAACGCGGTACCTGCGCGTGCGCCTTTTCGACGGCCCGGCGAAGGCGTACGGCCTGGCGGAGATCGAGGTCAAGGATCTCGCCTTCGGCGCATCGCCCAATGCCTTCTTCGCGGCCATTGCCAAAGAGGCGCCGCGCGGACATTACCCACGCGCCTTCGTCGGCGAGCAGGGCTATTGGACGGTCGTCGGCATCAACGGCGGCACCGCGCACGGGCTGCTGTCGGAGGACGGCGCGCTCGAGCTCGGGCCCCGGTCCGCTGCGGTCGAGCCTTTCCTGCTCACCGAAGAGGGGCTCGTTACCTGGGCCGACGTGAGCATGGAGCACTCGCTGCAGGATAGGTATCTGCCGATCCCGACGGTAACGTGGCGGAAGCGAGACCTCGCGCTACACGTGACGGCGTTCGGTGTCGGCGAGCGTGCACGATCCGCACTCATCGGACGCTACCGCATCGAAAACTCTTCAGCCCAGTCTCGCGTCCTGACACTGGTGCTGGCGGTGCGTCCATTTCAGGTCAATCCGCCGACTCAGTTCCTCAACGCGGTGGGGGGCGTGACCCCGATTCGCGAGCTGCGCTGGGACGGCGACGCGCTCGCGATCAACGGTGAGCGCCGGGTGTTCTCCCTGACCGCGCCGGAACGCGTCGTCCTCGCGGACTTCGAGTCCGGAAACGCGCCCCAGCTCATCGCGAAGTCGGGCGTAACACCGGGAAGCAGCATGACCGATGCAACGGGTTTCGCTTCGGCGGTGCTCACGTATCGTCTCGAGCTGCCACCGCACGCGAGCCGCGAAGTGGGCATCGTCGCACCCCTCACAGGCGCGCCCGAACTGCCGATCGGTGACGCCCGCGAGTGGCTGGCCGAACAGCAGACCGCGACCGCCGCACGCGTGGCGCACAGAGCTCAACAAAGTGCGACTGAGACTGCCACCGGCGGGCCAGCCGATCGCCGACACGTTGCGCACGGCGCTCGCGCACATGCTGATCAGTCGAAGCGGACCGGCGTTGCAGCCGGGCACGCGCGCTTACGCGCGCTCGTGGATCCGCGATGGCGCGATGATGTCCGATGCGCTGCTGCGGTTGGGCCACGCGGAGGTCGTTCGCGAGTACATCGAGTGGTTCGCGCCGCACCAGTTCGCCGACGGCAAGGTACCGTGCTGCGTCGACCATCGCGGCGCCGACCCGGTGGTCGAGAACGACAGTCACGGCGAGCTCGTCTACCTGATCGCGCAGTACTACCGCTACACCCGCGATCGCGATTGGCTACGATCCATGTGGCCACATGCTGCCGCGGCGGTGGCGTACATGAATTCTCAGCGGCTCAAGGAACGTGGCACGGAGAACCAGAGCGCGGCGCGGCGCGCCTTCTACGGACTGATGCCGCCCTCCATCAGCCACGAGGGATATTCCGACCGTCCCGCCTACTCTTACTGGGACGACTTCTGGGCGCTCGCCGGTTACGAGAGCGCGGTGACGATTGCCGAGACGCTTGGCAAGAAGCGGGAAGCCGCGATGTTCGCCGGGCAGCGCGACGAGTTCCGGCGCGATCTCGATGCGTCGCTCCGCGCGAGCATCGCGATGCATGGCATCGACTACATTCCGGGCAGCGCCGATCGCGGCGATTTCGACGCGACGTCGACCACGATCGCACTGTCGGTTGCAGGGCTGCAGAGCAGTCTGCCGCAGCGTGAGCTCGACCGGACCTTCGAGCGCTACTGGCTGGCGTTTCTCGGGCGCCGCGACGAGTCCACCGACTGGAAGGACTACACGCCCTACGAGCTGCGCAGCGTCGGTGCTTTCGTGCGCCTCGGCCGGCGCGATCGCGCGATCGAGCTGCTCGACGGCCTCATGGCCGACCGCCGTCCCGCGGGATGGAATCAATGGGCAGAGGTGGTGGGGCGCGTGGCACGCGAACCGCGATTCATCGGCGACATGCCGCATGGATGGATCGCGTCGGACTTCGTGAGCGCTGCCCTCGACCTGTTCGCTTACGCGCGACCTAGCGATCGGTCTCTCGTGCTAGGGGCCGGCGTGCCGACGGGGTGGCTGGAGGGTGAAGGCATCGCCGTCGAGAACCTGCGCACGCCGTATGGAGAGCTCGGCTACACGCTGCGACGCGACGGAAATCGGTTGACCCTCTCGATCGCCGGCGGAATCACGCCGCCGCGCGGAGGTCTGGCGTTCGGTTGGCCTTACGCGGGTAAACCTGGACCTGCTCGATTCGACGAGGGTCGACGACTGACGGGGAAGCACCGCGAGTTGCGGATTCGGGCGGTGCCCGCTTCGGTGGTCATCGAGGTACCCGCAGCGGCTGGGCCATAGGCAGAGCTTGCAACGCGAACACAGAATGGTCCGCCTGCACCACGCGGAGACCGGACGAATGCAGCCTTGGTCGCTGTCGCGTCTTGTCCCGCGACGGTACGTACGGTGGACCTTGGAAAACAAACGCGATCCGCGATCAGAACGGAATGCGCCCCCTGAGCATGTCCCGGAACATCACCCAGTCGCCCATCAGGCTATAGAGGGGATACTTGAACGTGGCGGGGCGGTTCTTCTCGAACGCGAAGTGTCCGACCCACGCGAAGCCGTAGCCCACCAGTGGCGCGGCAATGAGCCACCTCGGATCGCGTGTCACGATCGCCGTGGCCACCACAGCAAGCACGAGCGCGCTGCCGACGAAGTGCAACCGCCGGGAGGTGCGGTTGCGATGCTCCGACAGATAGAACGGATAGAACTCCGCGAAGCTGCGGTAGTGCGTGTCCATGAGAGCGCTTTCACTTCACCGTACCACCGAAATCCTTCACGAGCTCCTGATACGCCGGCGATGCGCGCAGGAGCTGCCCACCAATGTCCCGCAGACGGTCCACCTCTTCATCGGACAGCACGAAGCTCGTGGGCAGGTTCATGAAATAGGCACGCTCTTTCGGGTCGGCAATCGAATCGAAGCTCACGTCGATGGCGTAGACATCGATCTCGGGAATGCTCGCCTCCGCCTCGGCTTCGGTCTTGCCCGCGAGGCGCGCCTGAGCAATCGCGAGCTCCCGTTTCGTCTGCCACCTTTGCACCATGTCCTTCAGCAGCTCGACCGACTCGTACGAGTAGCGATCGATGGGCACGCTGGACGACTGCAGGAGCTGACTCGCGAATCCGGGCGCGTCCTCTCCCTGATCCCAATCCGTGCTCGGTGCCGAGCGCGAATTGACGAGGATCACCACGACGCGACGCAGACCGCGGACGCCGACCTCCTTACGGTACGCCTCGCTCGCTTCGAGCTCTTCGAGCCCTTCGAGAATCCCCCGCATGCCCAAGTTGTCGGAAACACCGCCGTCGATGAGATGAATGTATGGCCGCTCCCCGCTCTTCTGGAATTCCTGCATGTCGCGGTATCGCAGCAGCGCGCGTCCCGCAGGCCGTTTCCGGTTATTGGGATCCACGACATCCTTGACCCATGCCGGATAGTTAAATCTGCAAGTGCCACCGAAGTTGCTGAACGTCACCGGTGACAGCACGACCGGCACCGCCGATGAGGTTGCCGCGGCGCGCGAAAGACGCACCTTCGAGAGATCCGAGCAGAGCAGATCGAAGTCGCCCTGGGTGAACGCCAGGCGCGCTCCGGTAGAGATGTCCGTGCCGGTCACGATCGCCATCGGCGCGGGTCTGTCCATGAGATCGCCGAAGGTCGCGCCCTGGAAGAGGATCTCGTCGTAGTAGTCCGCAGCAAGCTCGGACCGTCCGTAACTGCCGCCGACGATCTTTGGCCAGTTGAGCGGATTGACGGTGCGGGCAAGCAGCGCGCCCTGGACGTCGCGCTTCAAGAAGCGCTGCTCATATTCGGAGAAGAGCCGGTCGCCGTAGAGCGCATACGCGAGTGCGGTGAAGCTTCCACCGGACACGCCGGTGATCAGATCGACTTCATCCACCAGCCGCCGGTGCTGGCCATCCACGACGATCTCCGTGCGATAGAGTTCCTCCAGCACGCCGTACGAGAACGCCGCCGCGCGCGTGCCGCCGCCCGAGAACGCGAGCGAGAACAGCGTCTTGCTGTCTTGGTTCGAGCGCTTCGCCACTTGCACTGCGGCACGATATCCGCCGGCCGGTTCGGCCTTCGCGATCGGCTGGTTGATCGGGCGGCTGGCGCAACCGACCGTCGAGGCCGCAAGCCCGAGTATCACCAGGAGATGAATGGTGCGCGTGACGATCATCGCGGCCGGGCGATCAGGCTCCCAACCCGCGGGCAAGATCGCGCTTCAGATCCTCGACCGACTCCAAGCCCACGGCGATCCGCAGCAGCCCCTCGCCGATGCCGGCCGCTGCGCGCGCCTCGGCGGAGATGCGTCCGTGGGTCGTGGTCGCGGGATGGGTGATAGTGCTCTTGGTGTCGCCCAGGTTCGCGGTGATGGAAATGAGCTTCGTCGCATCGACCGCCCGCCAAGCGGCTTCGCGCCCGCCCTTCACGTCGAAGGATACGATCGCCCCACCGCTTTTCTGTTGCCGCAGCGCGAGCGCGTGCTGCGGGTGGGACGGCAGCCCGGGGTAGTACACGCGCTCGATCTGCGGTTGTGTCTCGAGCCAGCGCGCGAGCTCCAACGCCGAAGCGGATTGCGCCTCCATGCGAATCTTGAGCGTCTCGAGCCCCTTGTTGATGACCCATGCGTTGAACGCCGAGAGCGTCGGACCGGCCGTGCGAAGGAATCCGAACACGCCCTCCATGATGAGCGAACGAGGTCCGAGCACCGCGCCGCCGAGGACGCGCCCCTGCCCGTCGAGATACTTGGTCGCGCTGTGGATGATCAAGTCCGCGCCGAATTCGAGCGGCCGCTGCAGCGCAGGGGTACAGAAGCAGTTGTCCACGACGAGCCACGCGCCCGCCGATCGTGCCACCTCCTTCAGCGCCGCGATGTCGGAGATCTCGGTGAGCGGGTTCGACGGCGTCTCGAGATAGAAGAGCTTCGTGTTCGGCTGCACCGCGCGCCTCCATGCCTCGACGTCGGTGCCGGAAACGAAGGTCGTCTCGACGCCGAACTTGCGGAGGATGGTGTCGAAGAGCTGCACGGTGGCGCCGAAGATCCCGCGCGAGGACACGATGTGCTCGCCCGCCTTCATGAGCCCCATGCAGCAGGCGAGGATCGCAGACATGCCCGATGCGGTGGCGACACACGCCTCCGCCCCCTCCATGGCCGCCAGCCGTTCCTGCAAGGCCGAGACGGATGGATTGGTGAAGCGCGAGTAGATGTTGCCCGGCTCCTGGTTCGCGAAGCGGGCGGCGGCCTGGGCTGCGTTCTCGAAGACGAAGCTCGACGTGAGATAGATCGGCTCGGAGTGCTCGCCGAACGGCGAGCGGTGGATGCCGGCGCGAATCGCCAGGGTCTCGATGTCGAGGTGCTCGTCCATGCCGTGCTCCTTCCGCGCCACGCGCGGAGAACAAGAAGCCCGCTCAGCTTGCGCGAAAGCGGGCTCGAGTTCGCTTTAGCTGGATTTCGGAACCGAACCGGCTCCTGCGCCCGCAAGCTGGAGATCAAATCGGCGCAGTCGAAAAATTAAACGCATCGTTCCCGGTTGTCAACGGGATCATTCCACGGTCGCGAGGTTGAGGTCGAGCTGGGTGCTGGTTTCGGCCTGGTCGCGCAACGCGCCGTCATTGCGGCTCGCCTCGACGCCGGCAAGATACTCGGCGGTCACGTCGCCGGTCACGTAATGGCCGCTGAAACAGGAGGTTTCGAACTGCGTGATGCGCTCGTTGCCGGCGCGTACGTCGCGCACCAGGGCATCGAGGTCCTGGTAGATCAACGCGTCGCAGCCGATCGCGGCGCGGATCTCGTCGTGACTGCGCTCGTTGGCGATCAGCTCGGTGGCAGTCGGCATGTCGATGCCGTACACGTTCGGGTAGCGCACCGGCGGCGAAGCGGAGGCGAAGAACACCTTGCGCGCACCGGACTCGCGCGCCATCTGCACGATCTCCTGGCTGGTGGTCCCGCGCACGATCGAATCGTCGACCAGCAGCACGTTCTTGTTCCTGAACTCGAGAGAGATCGCGTTCAGCTTCTGCCGCACCGATTTCCGCCGGATGGCCTGCCCCGGCATGATGAACGTGCGGCCGATATAGCGGTTCTTGATGAAGCCCTCGCGATACGGCACACCGAGCCGCATGCCGAGCTCGAGAGCGGCGGGGCGACTGGAATCAGGGATCGGAATGACGACGTCGACGTCGAGGTGCCGATAGTCGCGCTCGATCTTCTCCGCGAGACTCTCGCCCATCCTGAGCCGCGTCTCGTACACCGACACCCCGTCGATCAGCGAGTCGGGCCGCGCGAGATAGACGTACTCGAAGATGCACGGATTGAGCGATCCGCGTGGCGCACACAGGCAGCTCTCGAAGCTGCCGTCCTCGTGAATCAGGATCGCCTCGCCCGGCGCCACGTCGCGGACCAGTTTGAAGCCCAGGGTGTCGAGGGCGACGCTCTCCGAGGCGACCAGGTACTCCACGCCACGCCCGGTCTCCGACTTGCCGAAGACCAGTGGACGGATGCCGTAGGGATCGCGGAAGGCGAGGAGGCCGTAGCCCGCGATCATCGCCACCACCGCGTAGGCGCCGCGGCAGCGGCGGTGGACGCCCGCGACCGCCGAGAAGATGGTCGCGGGGTCGAGGTGGTAGTTAGTGGCCGCCTCCAGCAGCTCGTGCGCGAGGACGTTGAGGAGCACCTCGGAGTCCGAATTCGTGTTGACGTGCCGCAAGTCGTCGCGGAAGAGCGCACGCTTCAACTCGTCGGAATTAGTGAGATTGCCGTTGTGACCGAGCACGATGCCGTACGGCGAGTTCACGTAGAACGGCTGCGCCTCGGCGGCGTTGTAGGCCGATCCCGCGGTCGGGTAGCGGCAGTGCGCGATGCCCATGTTGCCGGACAGGTCGCGCATGTTCCGGGTGCGGAATACGTCCCGCACGAGGCCGCTCGCCTTGTGCATGTGGAAGCGGTTGCCGGCCCCGGTCGCAATGCCAGCCGCGTCCTGACCGCGGTGCTGAAGCACGAGCAGCGCGTCGTAGAGCAGCTGGTTGACCGCCGACTTGGCGACGACTCCGACTATTCCGCACATGGCCTGGCCTCCTTCGGATCCCCGCCTGGTACCGCGCGGGCGTTCCCCATCACCTGAACTTCACGTACTTCGCCAGCGCTTCTGGCAGGAAGCTGCGGGCGAAAACGCCGAGACCTTCCACCGTGGGACGCAGCACGGCTTGCTGCCACGCTGCGCTCTGCGGCACGCTGGTGAGCCCGCTCGCGAGCACGAGCAAGGCCACGATCACGAGGCCGCGCGCTAAGCCGAACAGCGCGCCCAGGAGACGATCCGCGAACCCCAGTCCGATCGATTTGAGGGTACCCGACACCAGGATGGCGACGACGCTCACCCCGATCAGCGCCACGAAGAACACCGCAAGCCATGCTGCGCCAAGACGCACGTTCTCGTAGTTGGACAGTGGCGCGAACCATCCGGCAAGAGCGGGGGCGAAGATTTTCGCGGCGAAGAACGCGACCACCCAGGACGCGAGGGACAGCACCTCGCGCACCGCACCGCGCCAGAGGGCGAACAGTACGGACACGCCGACGAGCGCGATCACCGCGAGATCGACCAGGGTCAGGGTCACGCGCTGCCCCGGCGGCGCTGCGCGATCAGGGAACCCGATCTGAGCGGGGCGGCTGCGTCGTGACATGGGGACTTTCGCAGCGGCCACGGACGCACGGCGTGTCAGCCTCTGGGTGCCACGACGCCGGAGAACCCGAGCTTCTTCAGCTCATCGGCGGCTTTCTGCGCCGCCTCCTTGCTCGCGTACGGGCCTACGCGCACCCGCGTGACCTCGCCCCGGGCGGTCTTGACCACTTCGGTGTAGGCGCGCAAGCCGTTCTCGGAGATGCGGCCCTTCAGGCTTTTCGCCTTCTCCGCGTCGCTGAGGGCCGCCACCTGCACGATGAATCCTTCACCGCCGGGCTCCTTGTCGCGCGGTGCGTCCGCCGCCGGTTTCGGCGCGGCTTTCGCCTGCGGCTTGGGCTCCAACCTCGTCGCCGGCTTTGCCGCGGCCTCTGTGCGCGCGGCTCGCTCTTCGCGCGGCCGTTTCACGGCCTCGGCCTCACGCTCGGGCTCGCTCGCACGCGGCCTTGTCGGCCTCGGGCTCGGCGTCCGGGGCTTTCTTTTCGGGTGCCACGACCTCGGTCTTGTGTGCTTCCGCTTCCCTGGGTTCTGCGCCGGCTTTCGCGTCATCCGGCGTGGCGGACCTGGGCAGCGCCGCGACGCGCGAGGAGAACTCGGTCGATTGCGCGGGAATCTGGATGCTGATTTCCTGGTTGAGAGGCCGCGGCTCGCTGTCTAGGAACATGGGCAGCAGCACGACGACGACGGTGACGAGCGCGATGGCACCGATGAGGCGCCGTCGCGCGCGTTTTTTGAGGGCGATCTCCTCGTCGCTTACCGATCGGGGCATGGGATGAACCGGGGACGCTGTGGGTTTGTGCGGTGCCTGCCGCGGCGGGGAGCCGCGGTCATGCCGAAAGTGCCGGGGAACGAGCAGCGAATCTCATTGGGACGCGCGCTCCTTCGCAGAGGTTTGATTGCGTTCTGCCATCGCCTGGGCGACAGTGAGGAACGATCCGAAGACCAGGATTCTATCATTCACGGTGGCAGTCCTGCAGGCTTCGCGAAACGCCGCGGCGGCGTTCTCGAAGGCGATGATCTCGCCGCTCACGCCGGCGGCTGCGAGCGCCTCCTCGAGCTGGGCCGCCGTGGCGCCGCGGCGCTCGCGGATGTCCGCGACCAGCCAGCGCGTGATCTCGCCCTTGACGGCGTCGACCACACCAGCGATGTCCTTGTCCTTCAGCATGCCGAACACCGCGACGGTCTCGCGGAAAAGGCCCATTCGTTTCAGGTTCTCGGCCAGGCTGCGCGCCGCGTGCGGGTTGTGCGCCACATCGAGGATCACGGTCGGACGACCGGGCAGCACCTGGAAGCGCCCGGCGACATCGGTTTCGAGCAGACCGCGCCGGATGTCGAGCATGCTGAGCGGCAGCCGCTCGCGCAGCGTATCGAGCGCCGTGAGCGCGGCGGCGGCGTTGCGCAACTGATGCTCGCCCCGCAGCGCGGGAAAGGGCAACCCGCCGCGTGTGCCGCCGGGTCCCCGGTAGCGCCACTGGTTGGCGTCGCCGGCGCAATCGAAATCGCGGTCGATGAGCAGAAGGTGGGCCCCGATCTGCGCCGCGTGGTCGGTCATCGAGTGCGGGCAGTCGGGCTCGGCCACCACGGCCGGCTTGCCGCGCCGAAAGATGCCGGCTTTCTCGAATGCGATCTTCTCACGCGTATCGCCGAGATATTCCATGTGGTCGAGGTCGACGCTCGCGATCACCGCGACGTCGCAGTCGAACGCATTCACCGCGTCGAGCCGACCGCCGAGCCCGACCTCGAGAATCACCGCGTCGAGGCGGGTGCGCAGGAACACGATCATCGCCGCCAGGGTACCGAACTCGAAGTAGGTGAGCGGCGTGTCGCCACGCGCACGCTCGACCTCGGCGAAGGCGCGGCAGAGCTCCGCGTCGGTGACCGGGACACGACCGATGCGCACGCGCTCGTTGTATCGCAGCAGGTGCGGCGACGTGTAGAGCCCGACCCGGTAGCCGGCGGCGTACAGAATCGATTCCAGCATGGCGCAGATGGAACCCTTGCCGTTGGTACCGCCGACGGTGACGATCGGAAGAGCGGGGTGCAGCGCGAGCGAGGCCAGCACGCGGTTGACGCGCTCGAGACCCATGGCGATGGTCGTGGGATGCAACTGCTCCAGGTACGCGAGCCAGTCGGCAAGGGTGCCGTGCTCGCCCGGACAGGAGGCGGCGGTCGATTGCGGATCGATGGAGAGGCGTCCGGCGGCGTGAGCGGGTGGCAGAAGGAAGGGATCAGGCCGCGATCGCCGGCTGCCCGAGGAGCATCGTGATCAGGCTCGCCAGGCGGTCGCGCATGTGGCGCCGATCCACGATCATGTCGATGGCGCCGTGCTCGAGCAGGAACTCGGCGCGCTGAAAACCTTCGGGCAGCGTTTCGCGAACGGTATGCTCGATCACGCGGGGACCGGCGAAGCCGATCAGCGCGCCCGGCTCGGCGATCACCACGTCGCCGATCATCGCGAAGCTGGCCGAGACGCCGCCCATCGTGGGGTCGGTGAGCACGGAGACGAATGGCTGCCTGGCCTTGGCAAGCTCGGTGAGCGCGGCCGTGGTCTTCGCCATCTGCATGAGGGACAAGAGCGCCTCCTGCATGCGCGCACCGCCGCTCGCGCTGAAGCACACGAACGGCAGCTTCTGCTCGAGACAGACGTGTACGCCGCGCACGAAGCGCTCCCCCACCACCGAACCCATGGAACCGCCCATGAAGCGGAATTCGAACGCCGCGACCACCAGCGGAATGGTTTTCACGCTGCCCTGCATGACCACGAGCGCGTCCTGCTCCCCGGTATCTTCCTGCGCCGCGGCAAGCCGCTCCACGTAGCGCCGGCTGTCCTTGAACTTGAGGCTGTCCACCGGATGCACGTCAGCGCCGATCTCGTAACGACCCTCCGCGTCGAGCAGGAAGTCCAGGCGCTCGCGCGCGGTCAAGCGCATGTGGTGGTTGCACTTCGGGCAGACGTTCTGCTGGTTGTCGAGGTCGGTTCGATAGAGCACCGCCTCGCAGGCCTCGCACTTGACCCACAGGCCCTCCGGGACGACCTTCTTCCCGTCGCCCGACGAACGCTTGATCTTCGGCGGCAGCAGCTTTTGCAGCCAACTCATCTCTCGTTCCCCGGTTCGGCCCGGCGCAGCCTACGCATCGAGGGCCGCCCTGATCTCGCGCATGAAGTCCGTCACGCGCTCGAGCAGCTCGCCGCGCGCGGCACTTTCGATCTCCTCCACGAGCCGGCTGCCGATGACGACAGCGTCCGCGAACTCGGCGATTGCGCGAGCCGTGGCGGCGTCGCGGATGCCGAACCCGACGCCGACGGGTACGCTTACATGCGAACGAATTCTGGGAATGCGGTCACGCAGTTCGGCCAGGTCCAGATGTCCCGCCCCGGTCACGCCCTTGAGCGACACGTAATAGATGTAACCGCGGGCCAAGCGTGCCACCTCGTCCATGCGGGCGTCGTCGGTGGTGGGCGAGAGCAGGAAGATCGTATCGACGCCCCGCGCGTCGAGGAGCCGCACCAGTGCCTCGCATTCCTCGGGCGGGTCGTCCACCACCAGCACGCCGTCCACCCCCGCCTCCCGGCACCGGTCGGCGAACGCCTCCTGACCCATGGCCTCGATCGGGTTGGCGTAACCCATCAGAACCACCGGCGTGGTCGCATCCGCGGCGCGAAACTCGGCGACGATCCCGAGGATCTGCTTGAGCGAGGTACCGTGCCTGAGCGCGCGCTCGGACGAGCGCTGGATCGTGGGACCGTCCGCCATGGGGTCGGAGAACGGGACGCCCACTTCGAGGATATCGGCACCGCCGCGCACCAGCGCATGCATGATCGGCACGGTGAGCGCGGGCTCCGGGTCGCCCGCGGTGAAGAAAGGGATCAGCGCCTTGCGCCCGCCAGATCTCAGTTGCCCGAACTTCGCTTCGATGCGGGACATGGGTGTGTGTCGTGCCCGTAATTACGGAGCGAGCCGCCGTCTCCTGAAATGCTCCGGCCCGCGCGAGTTGCTTTTGTCCGCCGCTAGAACTCGAGTCCCGACAATTGGGCGACCGTGTTCATGTCCTTGTCGCCGCGCCCAGACAGGTTGACGAGCAGAATGGCGTCCCGGCTCATCTGCGGCGCGATCCGGGCAGCGTAGGCGAGCGCGTGGGCCGTTTCCAGGGCGGGGATGATCCCTTCGTACCGGCACAGGGTGTGGAACGCCTCGAGGGCCTCCTGATCGGTGACCGCGACATACTGCGCGCGCCCGCTGTCCTTGAGCCACGAATGCTCCGGCCCCACGCCCGGATAGTCGAGGCCCGCCGAAATCGAATGGGTCTCGGTAATCTGACCGTTCTCATCCTGCATGAGGTAGGTGCGCGCGCCATGGAGTACGCCCGGGCGCCCGGCGCACAGCGTTGCAGCGTGTTTGCCACTGGCGAGCCCGAGTCCGGCCGCTTCGACGCCGATCAGACGTACGTCACTATGCTCGATGTACGGATAAAAGAGGCCGATGGCGTTCGAACCACCACCCACGCAGGCAATGACTGCATCGGGCTGACGACCGACCTGCTCCTGCATCTGCACCTTCGACTCCTCGCCGATGACGGTCTGGAAGTCTCGCACCATCATCGGATAAGGATGCGGCCCCGCCACCGAGCCGATGATGTAGAAAGTGTTCTCAACGTTGGTGACCCAGTCGCGCATCGCTTCGTTGAGCGCGTCCTTGAGGGTTTTCGATCCGCTTTCCACCGGCACCACCGTTGCGCCGAGCAGTTTCATGCGGTAGACGTTGGGCGCCTGGCGCTTCACGTCCTCCGAACCCATGTACACCACACACTCCATTCCGTAGCGGGCGGCGACCGTAGCACTCGCGACCCCGTGCTGTCCGGCGCCCGTCTCGGCAATCACGCGCGGCTTGCCCATGCGGCGCGCGAGCAGCGCCTGGCCGATGGTGTTGTTGATCTTGTGCGCACCCGTGTGGTTAAGATCCTCGCGCTTCAGGTAGATCTGCGCACCACCGAGTTGCCGCGACCAGCGCTTGGCGTGGTAGATGGGACTCGGCCGGCCGACGTAGTGCTTGAGCTCATCGCGGAACTCGGCCTGAAAGTCCGCGTCGTCACGGCATTGCCGATACGCCGCCAACAGCTCGTCGAGGGCGTGGATCAGCGTTTCCGCCACGAAGACCCCGCCGTACGGTCCGAAATGTCCCCGGGCGTCGGGCAGGTCATACATCCGCATCGCGCACTCCTCGCATGAAAGCGGCGATCTTCGCCGCGTCCTTGATCCCTTTGTCGGCCTCGACGCCGCTCGAGACGTCCACTGCCCACGGCCGCACACGCTCGATCGCGGCCGCCACGTTCCCGGCGTCGAGCCCACCCGACAACACCACCGGCAGCGGCAACGAGGGCGGGATCAGTGACCAGTCGAAGGTCTGCCCGGTTCCGCCGTGATTGCCGGGCACGTAGGCATCCAGCAGCAAAGCCTGCGCGGCTCGAAATACCGACGCATATTGTAACAAATCGAGGTCCTGCCGAACGCGCACCGCCTTCACGTAGGGCACGCCGAATCCGGCGCAGAACGCAGGGTCTTCGTCACCGTGAAACTGCAGCAGTCCGAGGCGAATCTCGCGCAAGACTACCTCCACGAATGACCGCTCGGGGTCCACGAACACCCCTACGCTCGTGATGAAGGGCGGCAAGGCGCGGACGATGGCGCGCGCGCGCGGGATCTCGATGTTTCGCGGGCTCGGCGGATGAAAGATGAAACCGATCGCGTGAACGCCCGCGCGGGCAGCCGCGAGGGCATCGTCGACGCGCGTGACGCCGCAGACCTTGACGACTACGGGCATTGGGCCAACGCCCGTTCGAGGTCCATCGACAGTGCGTTCGGCGCCGGCGGGAGACCCCAGTGGGGATCGTGGACCACGCCGGCCAGATAGAGTCCGGCGCTGTCGGCGGTTGCCGCCGCCAGGGTGCGATCTCGCGCATCGCGCACCTGCGCGAGCCACGACGCCGGGCGCTTGCCGCTCCCGACCTGGATCAGGCAACCCACGATGATGCGGACCATGTTGTGGAGAAAGGCGTTGGCACGGAAATCCATCGTCACGAGGCTGCCCTCGCGATCGATCGAGATTTCCTGCATCTGTCTGACGGCGGACCGTGCTTGGCACTCGGCGGAACGAAACGCGCTGAAGTCGTGTTCACCCACGAGCAACCGCGCTGCCTCGCGCATCGCGTCGACATCGAGCGGCTGATGATACCAGCCGACCCGCCCGCGAAAGAGGCCGGGACGTTCGCACCGGTTCAGAAGCAGGTAGCGATAACTGCGCGCCCGTGCATCGTAGCGCGCGTGAAAGTCTCCAGGCACCTCCCGCGCCCAGGTGACCGCCACGCTGCGGGGCAGATGCGCATTCACGCCCCGCACCCACGAGAAGAGCGGTCGCCCGACCGCGGGGTCGAAATGCGCGATCTGACCGAGTGCATGCACGCCGGCGTCGGTCCGCCCTGCACACACGGACGCCACGGGTGCCCCTGCAATCGCTTGCAGCGCGCGCTCGAAGGCGTCCTGGATCGAGCAGCCAGAGGGCTGCGTTTGCCAGCCGCAGAAGGTGGATCCGTCGTACTCGAGGCCGACTGCTATCCTCACCGGGGCACCGGAGCGCTCTGTCGACGGTGCATGCCCGCGGCGGGTGCGAAGAGCAAGGGAAGGCGTCGACACGGGGCGCGAACGGGATCGACAGGTGGTGACAAGACCCGGACGGGCCGCAGAAAGTCGCAATCATGACCGGCCGAGGGCCGGCCTGCAACCGCGGAAGCGGGGGCGTGCTACCGAGTTACGAAGGGAACGGTCGCGGGCATTGCACCCGCGACCGTGGGATCAGGCCAGTGCCTCCAGCAGCGACTTCGCTTCAGCCTGCTGCTGCGCGTCGCCTTCGGCAATCACTTCCTTCAGGATCTCCCGCGCGCTGTCCTTGTCCCCCATCTCCTGGTAGGCCTTCGCAAGGTCGAACTTGGTCTGCACGTCGAACCAGTGATCGTTCTTCATTGGACCGGCCGGGGACGTCTGCATGCCGGTCGCGGTACCGTCGAGGTCGAGGCTGATACCGGAAAGGTCGAAGTCGAGTATGTCGCTCGACGTGGGCGTGGCCGCGGGTTTCTGCAGATCGACCTTGATCTCGCTGCGCGTCGCGCTCCCGGGGGAAGTCACCAGCGCCTCCGGCGGCAGATCGAAGTTGATGTCGAGCGCACCGGCATCGGCGTTGGCGCTATCCAGGGCCACATTCGTACCGGTTACCGCAGCACTGCCGGCATCGATGTTGAAGTCCGTGGTCGAGAGGGGATTTCCCACGAAGCCAGACGCGACCACCCCGCCGTGAATCCCGGACTGCTGCACCACCCGCCGCACTTCCTCGCCGTCCATCATTTGGGTGCGCTCGACGTGGCGCGCAGCCTGGGCTGCGTCGACCGTGATGTCGGTTTCGGTGACACCCTTCGGCGCGACCACGTCCAGATCGAAATCGAGGTCGCTGGCGGTTCCCGCGGCCGCCGTGGCAACAGGGGCGTAAACAGGGTTCTCGGGATCGAGCGCGTGACCCATGCGCACCGCTTGCAGCCATATCTCCCCCGTACCACCCGTCGCAGCCAGGAGCTCCTGGGCGGTCGACTGGAAGGCGCGCTTGTCCCTGCGACCAGCGAACACCTCCAGCAGCTTGAGAAGAAGCGCGGGCTGACCGGGCTGGGATTTCAGTGCCTCCGTGAGCACCTCCTCGGCCTGCGCATCACGGCCAAGCGCGAGGTATTTCGTCGCCTCGTCGAGCGTGCCCATTTCGTCGGCCGCCGCCGCCATCGGGGCGACCGGCAGCTTGCTCGCGGTTTCGAAGCCACCCTCGGGTGCGCCGTAGTGCTCGGGGGCGGTGTCGAGGTCAGCATCAGCATCAGCTTCCTGCCGCGCCCGGCGCCGCTTCATGAAGGCCAGTGCCCCCAGCAAGGTGAGTCCACCTGCGCCAGCGGCGAGATAGAGCGGTTCGCCGGCGACCGAGTCGAGCAGGCTCGTCTCGCTCGCGGGAGGCGGCACAACAACCTTCGGCTTGGGCGTCGCCGCGGCCTGCGGTTCGGGTTTCGAGCCGTCGGCTGGCGCGGCGCCCACGTTCGCGGTCTCGGTGGCAGGCTTCGCCGCCGCCGGGGCCGGTGCTTCGGCCGGCTTGGATGCTTCGGCGGTCGCACCCCCCTTCGCGGGCTGAGCGGCCGCGGCTGCATCCTTCTGGGCTTGCGCTCCACCGGCGCTCTTGATCTCGAGCAGCTGTTGCATATCGCTCACGGACTTCTCGAGGATCTGCACGCGTTCGTTGGCTTCCTGCAGCGCCTTGTCGCGCGCCGTAACCTCCTCCTCGAGTGCTTTCACGCGCTCTTGCATGGCCTTCGCCCCCTTGCCACCGCCGGTTCCTGTCTTGAGGGCGCCGCCAGTGTCGGCTTTCGAAAGCCTGAGAACATCCTCGGCCGGCCTGCCGGCGACCTGATCCTCGACGCTCGCGGAGATTCTGCCGGAGCTCGCCTGCTTCGGCATGTCATCGGGCGCTGCCGGCGCGGAGGCCGCAAGCTGCTGCCGATAGGCATTCCAGTTGGCCGCCTGCAACCTGACCTCCTTCGACGCATCGGCGGTATCGATGGCCGCGAGCTCGCTCGCATCCGGCAACCGCAGGATCCTGCCGGACTTGAGGCGATTCATGTTCTTGCCCGCGAACGCCTCGGGATTGCTCTTGAAGAGCGCCACCAGCATCTGGTCGAGGCTGACATCGCTCGGTTTGCTCGACCGCGCAATGCCGGAGAGCGTGTCGCCCGGCTTCACGGGACCGTAGGAATCACCCCCTGCACTCGATGCAGCAGGTGCCTCGGGCCGCTGACGGGGGGCAGCCTTCTCCACGGAGCGGACCCGGTCATCAGTCGTCTCCCTGCCCTCGGGCGCGGCCACCGGCACGGGAGTCGGCGCATCGACCGGGTCCATCAAGACCGCATACTCGCGCGACAGTTTGCCGGCACTGGAGTTGAGCTCCACTAGGAGGTCGAGATAGGGCTCGTTCACCGGCTGTGTGGAGGTGATCATGATGAAGGGGTGGCCGCCCGGACGCTTCTCGATCATGAGCTTTACCGAGGGCAGCGCCGGGTTGTATTCGATGCCGGCCTGCTGGTACGCGTCTGGCGAGGCAACGCGCGCGGACAGAGTGCCGAGCTCGTCCTTCTGGACGGATACAAGGTCGATCTCCGCTCGCAGCGGCTGCCCCAGTGCGGACAACACGGTGATCTTGCCCAATCCGGCGGCGCTGACCGCCGTGGATGCGACAAAGAATGCGCCTGCGATGAGTCGTGTAAGGAGTTTCGGCTTCATGGGTCGGCTACCCCGTTCACTAGTTAATAAAATAACTTAATATCATTAGCTTACACCTGAAAGCTTAACTCACGTCTCATGTACGTGAGTCGCCGCCGAGTGCAGCACGGCTTCTGCGCTTCCACTGCCGTTTCCGCTGGCTCCACTGCCGCGCAGTGCAAGCGTAGCCATCGTAGTTCATCCCAAGTACGTCTCGATCAGGATCTCGGCAATCTGGATGCTGTTGAGCGCCGCACCCTTGCGGATGTTGTCGCTCACCACCCAGAGGTCCAGACCCATGGGGTGCGAGAGATCCTCGCGGATTCGCCCTACGTAGACGGCATCGCGACCCGCTGAATCGGTCGCAGGGGTGGGGTAACCGCCGGGCCGGCGCTGGTCCATGACGACGACGCCGGGCGCCTTCTCGAGCAGAGTGCGCGCCTCGGCGGCCGAGATCTTGCGCCGCGTTTCGATGTGCACCGCTTCCGAGTGCCCGAAGAAGACGGGAACGCGCACCGTCGTCGGATTCACCCGAATCGATGCGTCTTCCATGATCTTTTGCGTCTCCCAGATCATCTTCATCTCTTCCTTGGTGTATCCGTTCTCCATGAACACGTCGATGTGCGGCAATACATTGAACGCGATCTGCTTCGGATACACGCCCACCTCGACTTCGCGCTGACCGATGACCGCCTTGGTCTGCTCGGCGAGTTCCTCGATCGCTTCCTTCCCGGTACCGGACACCGACTGGTACGTGGCGACGTTGATGCGTTCGATGCCGACTGCATCATGAATCGGCTTCAATGCGACGACCATCTGTATCGTCGAGCAGTTCGGATTCGCGATGATTCCGCGCTGCTTGTAGCGTGCAATCGCGTGCGGGTTTACCTCCGGCACGACCAGCGGGATGTCCTCGTCCTGCCGGAACTGCGAGGTGTTGTCGATCACGACGCACCCGGCAGCCGCAGCCTTCGGCGCAAATTCCGCCGACACGCCGGCACCCGCCGAAAAGAGACCGATCTGACATCTGCCGAAGTCGAATTCCGCTACGTTCTCGACGGTCAGCGCCTCGCCCTTGAAGCGGACCGTATTACCGGCCGAACGGCTCGACGCCAACGCATACATGTTTCGCACCGGAAAACTTCGCTCTTCCAGAATCGATAGCATCACTTCGCCGACAGCACCTGTTGCGCCCAGCACACACACGTCGTAGCTCTTGCTCATTCCCTGTCTTCCTCAAGTTCGCACGATCAAGCTGTGGAGAATGGCAACCCGCTGTGGCGCGACGGCGGCGCAACGCGCAGGGAGCCAAAAAGCAATATACATACCCGATGATCGGCGCGCTGCCGCCGACGAGCGCTGCCGTTGCGGGGTGCGGACGGTCGTCGGCTACAGCGCAGCCACGACGGCATCTCCCATGCCCGCCGTGCCCAGAACCTCCGAGCGGGGCGAGGCGATGTCGCGGGTGCGTGCGCCGCCGGCGAGCACCCGGCCCACGGCGCGCTCGATCCGCGACGCGGCCCCTTCCTGGCCGAACGTGTAGCGCAGCATCATCGCCGCGGAGAGTATCGTCGCCAGCGGATTCGCAATGTCCTGGCCCGCGATGTCGGGGGCCGACCCGTGCGCGGGTTCGTACAGGCCCTTGCCGTTCGCATCGAGCGACGCGGAGGAGAGCATGCCGATCGAGCCGGTGAGCATCGCCGCCTCGTCCGAGAGGATGTCGCCAAACATGTTGCCGGTGAGCACGACGTCGAGATTCTTCGGGGCGCGCACCAGCTGCATCGCGGCATTGTCCACGTACATATGCGTGAGCGCCACGTCTGCGTACGCCTTCGCCACGTCGTTCACGACTTCCCGCCAGAGCACGCTGGTCTCGAGCACGTTCGCCTTGTCCACCGAGCACACTTTCCTGCTCCGCTTGCGGGCGATCTCGAACGCAACGTGCGCGATTCGCCGGATCTCCGATTCCGAATACGACATCGTGTCGTAGCCCTGCCGCTCCCCGCTCGCGAGCTCCCGTATGCCTTTCGGCTGGCCGAAATAGATGTCGCCCGTGAGCTCGCGCACGATCATGAGATCGAGCCCCGTCACGACCTCCCGCTTCAAGGTGGAAGCATCGGCGAGCTCCGGATAAAGCACGGCGGGTCTCAGATTGGCGAAGAGACCGAGCCCCTTGCGGATGCGCAGCAACCCCTGCTCCGGACGCTTGTCGCGCGGCAGCGCGTCGTATCGGTAACCGCCAACCGCACCGAGCAGCACTGCGTCCGCCTCCTGGGCGAGCTTCAGCGTCGACGCCGGCAGCGGATCGCCGGCCGCATCGTACCCTGCACCGCCGATCGGCGCCTCCTCCAGGTCGATCTTCAGGCCGTCGCGCGCGAGGGCCCGCAGGACCTTCACCGCTTGGGCGACGATCTCGGGACCGATGCCATCGCCGGGTAACACCGCAATCTTCATTCTTGAGTCAAGCGCCAGGAATCAAGGAAAACCACCCTCGGTAACGGGCGGCAGACGGGGCAGATCGCGACTTCGTACGGTTACGCGAAGAGCCAGGGAAAACGTTCGCGATGGGCCGCCTCGAACGCGAGGATCGCCTCGCGGTGCTCGAGGGTCTGCCCGATCTCGTCGAGTCCATGCACGAGCGAGTGCTTGCGCGACCGATCGATGCCGAAGCCGATATCGCGCCCATGGGCGGTGCTGATCCGCTGTTCGGGAAGATCGATTCGTAGCCGGTAACCCGGAGTCGCCTCGACCTCGCTAAACAGACCGTCCACGGTTTCCGCGGGCAGCACGATCGGCAGCAATCCGTTCTTGAAGCAGTTGTTGAAAAAGATGTCGGCGAACGAGGGTGCGATGATCGCGCGGAAGCCGAATTCGTGCAGCGCCCACGGGGCATGCTCGCGACTCGATCCGCAACCGAAGTTCTCGCGCGCGAGCAGAATCTGCGCACCGGCGTAGCGCGGCAGGTTGAGCACGAAGTCGGCTCGTGGCCGGCGCTTCGAGTGATCCATGCCTGGGGCGCCCGGCTCGTGGTAGCGCCACTCGTCGAAGAGGGTCGCGCCGAAGCCGGTGCGCCCGATCGCCTTCAGGTACTGCTTTGGAATGATCGCATCGGTATCCACGTTCGCACGGTCCAACGGTGCGACGAGTCCGTCGAGGATAGTGAATCGCTCCACGTCGAGTTCCGCTACATCTTCTTCTTCACGCTCTGCGCGGCGTCCTGCACGGCTTCGCCGCCCTTCTCGATGTCCTTGCCCATCCCATGGATGGTGTTGCAGCCCGCCACGCACACCGCGAGCAACACGATCGAAATCAGTCGGCCCAACACCCTGCCCTCCCGCATCAGCGCCACTGGCGCACGTCGACGAAATGTCCGGCAATCGCCGCAGCGGCAGCCATCGGCGGGCTCACGAGATGGGTGCGACCGCCGGTGCCCTGCCGGCCCTCGAAATTCCGGTTCGAGGTGGACGCGCAGCGCTCGCCGGGTTCGAGGCGGTCGTCATTCATGGCAAGGCACATGGAGCACCCGGGCTCGCGCCAGTCGAAGCCGGCCGCCGTAAACACACGGTCGATGCCCTCCGCTTCGGCCTGTCGTTTCACGGGCCCGGACCCCGGTACCACCATCGCGAGCTTGATGTTGCCGGCCACGCGTTTCCCCCGCACGACTGCCGCGGCTGCGCGGAGATCCTCGATGCGCGAATTGGTGCACGATCCGATAAAGACCTTGTCCAGCGCGATGTCCGCGATCGGCGTGCCGGGCTCGAGACCCATGTACTCGAGCGCCCGCGCGATCCCGGACCGCTTCGTCGCGTCCGCCTCGTCGCCCGGGTCCGGCACGCGTCCGCCTACGTTCGTCACCATGCCGGGCGAAGTGCCCCACGTCACCTGCGGCTCGATGTCCGCCGCGGCCAGGGCCACCGTCGCGTCGAACCGCGCACCGGCATCGCTCGTGAGCGTGCGCCAGTATGCGACCGCCCGGTCCCACAGCTCGCCCGGGGGCGCGAAAGGACGACCGCGAAGGTAGTCGAGGGTCGTATCGTCGACCGCGACCAGGCCCGCCCGCGCACCGGCCTCGATCGACATGTTGCAGATGGTCATCCGCCCTTCCATCGACAGGCCGCGGATCGCGCTGCCGGCGTATTCGAGAGTGTAACCGGTGCCTCCCGCAGTGCCGATGCGGCCGATGATGGCGAGGATGATGTCCTTCGCCGTCACGCCGAAGCCGAGCGCGCCTTCGACTTCGATCCGCATCGACTGCGTCTGCTTCGTCACCAGGCACTGGGTCGCAAGCACGTGCTCGACCTCGGACGTACCGATGCCGAAGGCGAGCGCCGCGAACGCACCGTGCGTGCTGGTGTGGGAATCGCCGCAAACGACCGTCATGCCCGGCAGCGTGGCGCCCGACTCGGGACCGATCACGTGCACGATGCCTTGCCGGCGGTCGCCGAACGGGAAGTAGGCCTTGGCGCCGAACTCGCGAATGTTGTGATCGAGGGTTTCGACCTGCAGCCGCGACACGGGGTCCTGAATGCCGCGATCCCAGTCGCGGGTCGGCGTGTTGTGGTCGGCTGTTGCCACGATCGACTCCACCCGCCAGGGCTTGCGATGCGCGAGCCGCAGACCGTCGAACGCCTGCGGACTGGTCACCTCGTGCACGAGATGGCGATCGATGTAGAGCAGCACGTCGCCGTTCGCATCCTCGCGTACGACGTGGCTGGCCCAGATCTTGTCGTAGAGGGTTCGTGCGCTCACGGATCGACGAATTTCGGGTGGAGGGCCGAGCAAGCCCAGAGAAAAATAAGCCTTGGATTATCCCACAATCGACTGGTCCGCAGTACCCGCGGGTCGGGCCTGGGGCGGGCGTTCCACCGCGGGCCGCACGCGCCAGAGGATCAAGACGAGGCCGACCAGAGCCGCCGCCGAGCCCAGGGTGAAGGTGATGGCGGGCCCCAGCGTCTCCCAGGTGTAGCCGCTCGCGAGCGCGCCGACCGCGCCCCCCGCGCCGAACGTGAGACTCGTGTAGAGCGCTTGCCCCTGGGCCTGATGCCGGCCGCGGAAGTAGTGGTGAACCGCTGCGACGGCCGCTGCGTGGTAAGAGCCGAAGGTCGCAGCGTGGAGGATCTGCGCGAAAGCGATGAGCCAGACGTTCGCGACGGCCCAGCCGATGACGGCAAACCGGACCACCGCGCAGGCGAAGCTGAAAACCAGAATCTGCCGGATCGTGAAGCGGCGCATCAACCGCGGCAGTTGCAGGAAGACGCCGATCTCGAACATCACGCCTAGCGCCCACAGCCAGCCGACATCGCTTTTGCTGTACCCGTGCTCCACGAGATAGATGGAGTAGAACGTGTAGTACGCGCCGTGCGCGGCCGCCATCAGGAAGCAGGCGGCGAAAAGCGCCAGGATCTCCGCCCGCAAGAACAGGCGCCACACCGGTCCCGCGTCGGCCGCCTGCGGCGACGGACCGGTCTCGGGGACGCCCCGGGCACAGAGCGCGATGCCGACCTTCGCGCCGAGCGCGAGCCAGACGAGCATCGCGACCCCCGCCCAGTCGAGAAAGTAACCCACACCGACCACCGCCAGCACGAATCCGATCGACCCCCAGGCGCGGATCACGCCGTAGTCTCCGGTACGGTCCTTGAGAACGCTGAACGTCGTGGCCTCCACGAGAGGCAGCGATGCGCTCCAGAAGAAGCTCATGGTCGCCATCACCGCGAAGAGCCAGGCGAAGCTCGTCCCGAAAAAAACCCCGACGAAGGCGACGAGGCTCAAGTCCGCGGAAAGCTGGACGATCCATCGCCGCCTGCCCGACCGGTCGGCGAGCCAGCCCCACACGGTCGGCGCGAACACCCGCATCACCATGAGCAGCGACATCAGCACGGCGATCTCGCGGGCGTCGAAGCCCAGCATCTGGAGGTACAGGCTCCAGTAGGGCGAGAAGATGCCGATGAAGGCGAAGTAGAAGAAATAGAACCCCGACAGGCGCAGGTACAGGGCGCGGTCGGTCATGGCAGACGGCGCCCCCGGCCGGCCACGGCGGGCAACGGATCCCTACGCTTCGTCGGGATCGGGATTCTCGGCCGCGGGCGTGCCGTCGAACGCGGGCGGGTGTCCAGGCGCGCGCGCCGCGATGCGGGGTGTCGCGCAAACCACGTCGCCGTTCTGGGCCCGGTGCCGCAGCGCGTGATCCATCAGCACGATCGCGAGCATCGCCTCGGCGATCGGCGTCGCACGGATGCCCACGCACGGATCGTGGCGCCCATGTGTCTCCACCAGCATCGGCTGGCCCTGCTTGTCGATGGAACGGCGCGGCAGACGGATGCTCGAAGTGGGCTTGACCGCGATCCGGACGACGATGTCCTGGCCGGTGGAGATGCCGCCCAGGATGCCGCCGGCGTTGTTCGAGAGAAAGCCCTCGGGCGTCATTTCGTCGCTGTGCTCGGTGCCGTGCTGTTCGGCGCTCGCGAACCCCGCGCCGACCTCGACCCCCTTCACCGCATTGATGTTCATCATCGCGTAGGCGATATCGGCGTCCAGCTTGTCGTACACGGGCTCGCCCCAGCCCACCGGCACCCCCTCCGCCACCGTCGTGATCAGCGCACCGACCGAGTCGCCGGACTTGCGCAGGTCGTCCATGAATGCCTCGAGCTGCGGCACCAGCGCCTCGTCGGCGGCGAAGAAGGGGTTGGTATCGACGGCATCCCAGCTCCGGAAGGGAATCTTCACCGGCCCGAGCTGGCTCAGGCAGCCGCGTATGACGATACCGTGGCGCTCGTGCAGCCACTTCCTGGCAATGGCACCAGCGGCGACACGCACCGCGGTCTCGCGCGCCGATTGCCGCCCGCCGCCTCGGTAGTCGCGAATGCCATACTTCTGCCAGTAGGTGTAATCCGCGTGCCCGGGGCGAAACGTCTCCGCGATCTTCGAGTAGTCCTTGCTGCGGGGGTCCTCGTTGCGGATGAGGAGCCCGATCGGCGTGCCCGTCGTCCGGCCCTGGAAGACGCCGGACAGAATCTCGACCGTATCCGACTCCCGGCGCTGGGTCACGTGGCGCGACGTACCCGGCTTGCGGCGGTCGAGCTCGCGCTGAATATGCGCCGCGGCGAGCTCGATCCCCGGCGGACATCCGTCCACCACGCAGCCGATCGCCGGTCCGTGAGACTCACCGAACGAGGTGACACAGAAGAGCTTGCCGATGGTGTTGCCGGACATGGGATCAGGGCCGAACGAGGCCCGGCGCACTGCCGCGGCGGGCATGGTCATTCGAGGGGCCGAAGTTTAACATAGGGTCGAAACGCAACTCCCCGGTGCACTCGGCCCTTACGACCATGAGCAACCGCCCCGATCCCGAGAAACTGAAAGGCCCCGGCGGTCTCACCCTGCGCGAGATCCACGAGCAGACCAAGAAGAGCGTCGCGCGGGACCGCGACGACGCCAAGGCGCGTAACGCGCTCGCCCAGAAGGAAAACCGCTGGCAGCGTGTGGTGCGCTTCGTCTGGGACAAGAATCGGGGCCGCGGCTAGCAGCCTGTCGGACTTGAAGTCGTCCGGCTATGTGCCGAGCGCGAATCGCCAACCCCCTGTGGGCCCATCGAGCCACGGCGCGGCAAATCGGCCGACTGCACCTGGCACGCAGCCGAATTTGCGACCGTCGAGTGCAGTGGTGTGTGGATAACCTACGGCACGTCGCCCTTCACTGCCGCGTCGATGCGGTCCACGATCACCGGGAAAAACGGGTTGCTGCGCAGCCGCGCGAACTGCCCGAGCGGAATGACGAGGGCTCCCGCCTCGCCGCTCGGGGCACCGCGCCCGAGCGGAAGCGCGAGGCCATCGGGTGCAGGGCGCGGCGTCAGCCCATACATCGGATCGTCGATGGGCGTGGGCACGGCGAGGTGCCCGAGCGAGAACACGGCGGCAGGCCAGGCGAGCCCGGTGGGCTTGGGACCGCTTCGCGGCTTCCCGCCTCTCGCGTCCACTCGACGACCTCCTCGCTCTCGCGGCTGCGGTTCCCGACCAAGGTGAGGCGAAACGGCAACGCCGGCGCCGTCGCCACCTGATCGAATGCGTGCCTCGGCCAGGGCGCGATCAGGCTCGACAACAGCTCCCTGCGATTCACGTCGAAGACGACGAGCTCGTGTCCTTTCGCGGGCAGCCGCTTGAAGAGCCGATTGGCGAGGTCGGCCGCCAGGATCGTCGAGTCGACCAGCGACTGGAATGCGGTCACCGTCGGCATGCGATCGAGCGCGCCGCGCTCCTCGGCCTGCACGAGGCTCGCTTCGAGCGCACGCGTGAGGCTGTAGATCTGGTGCGCGGCATTGACCGGGAAAGAGTTGTACTTATACGGGTCGTACTCGGGCATGACATCGAGCCACGCGGCCTTCTCGAGGCCCGGCAGCGGAGCGAGCAGCGAGGTGAAGTTGGTCATCACCGCGAAGCGCGACACGCCGATCGCCGGCGAGAACAGCAGCAGCCGCGACGGCATCGTCAGCGACGTGTCGTCCATGGCCCGCAACACGTGCAGGAGCGCGAGCGGCGCGCCCGTCGAATAGCCGGCGACGTAGAGCGGCTTGCCGGGCGCGCGCTCCGCCGCGTGACGCAGTGCGAGCGCGGTCGCCGCCATCCAGTCCTCCCAGTCGACACTGCGCAAGGCGCCGGGAATCGTGCCGTGGCCGGGGAGCCGCAGCCATACGACGTGGAAGCCGCGCTCGTGCAGTACGCGGCCGACCGTCTCCAGCGAGTACGGCGCATCCGACAGGCCGTGCAGCATCACCGCGGCGCCGCGCGGCGCCGCGTGTCCAAGCTCGTGCGTGCGGTTGCCCTGGGTGTCGAGCGCGATTCGAGCGGCGAGCGTGCCGGCGCTGTAGCGCTCGAGCTCGCTCGCGTCCGCACGCGGTGAGGATGCGTAGATGGTCTGCCGCAGCTCGGCGAAGAGTCGCTCTTCCTGCGCGATGTACTCCGGAAGCGTTCGCGGTGCGCCGGGGCCGGCCTTGAACTCGTTCACGAGCCGCACCGTGTGCCAGGGATCGAGGTCAGGGTGCCGCCACCAGGCCTGGGCTGCGAAGCCAATGGCGACGGCAGCGACGATCGCCGCGAGGAAAACGGTCGCCTGAATCACGAGCCGTGTGGTGCGGGGAAGGAACATGATGTGTGTGGAGTGGGAGTGGGACCGCGCATCCGTTCGCGGGACCCGTGTTTTCTTCGCCACGTTGATGGTAAACCGGCGCCGGGTTCGCCTCCAGCGCGTCGTCGAGGCGTCGCGAGCGAGCCTCGCGGCGATCGAACGCGCCGCAGGCTGACGACTTGACAGTCCGAAGCGGGACCCGGGATATTGACCGCCCACCGCCAACCCCTTTCACGGATCAGTTCGATGACCGCTCACCTCGTCGCCCGCCACCAAACTGACAAGGCTGTTGAAGAACCCTTCGCGCCGCGTTTGACACGAAAAATGCTCAGATGCGAGGCGCGACGAACGACGTAGCTTGGCCTATGCCGAGGAGCGCAACGAAGCGGATGGGCATTTTGTCGTGCGAACCGTGAAGGGGCGCGGCCCCGAGGGGTTTTTCAGCAGCCTGCTGATGATTTGCGGCGGCGTGCTGGGCCTCGCACTGTTGTTTGCCGCGCACGCTGCGCACGCCAACATTTTCGTCGAGGATCGTCGCGAACAGCATGACGCGCAACGATCCGATAATGCGGTCCGTTGGTCTGCTTCATCACCCCGAAGCGGGCGCGGGAGGCACTGCGTTTCTGGTAAGCAGCTGCCATATCGCCACTGCCTACCACGTCGCGTTCATGAAAGGGCGGGACCCGCGCACCGGCGCTGTCGAGATCAGTCGCCCGCAAATCGGCCACACGGCTGATTTCCTCGCTGGTCCGGATCCCAGGGTTGCATCCAAGTTCGCAGCAAAGACACGTGGAACCGTCGTGGCTTTCGGCCGCTTCTCGAAGCCGAGTTTCGAGGGCATGGCGGGTGACTGGGCGATCCTGAGACTCGACGATTGCCTGGGACGCAAGTACGGATATCTGAAGTACGCACGCCCCGGCCGGCACAGCCCCATGCCCGCGGGAGAGTTGATGACAATCGGATTCCCGCGATCCCGTGCGTCGCAGCCGGGGATCACGGTGGAAAGCGGCTGCAAGGCCCGGGACCACGGTCCGGTCGCGGGACTGGTCGGTGTCGATTGCGCGTTCGAGAGCGGGATGTCAGGCGGCCCCGTTCTGGAACGGCAGGGCGACGGCCGGTGGCTTGTCGTCGGATTGATCCAGCAATCCATGGCCCCCGTCGATGGCGTGCTGCCGGAATACTCGATGACTCACCGCAACCAGATCGTTTACGTAACCGCCTTCAAGAGGGCGCTCGACAATGCGCTCAAAGCGGACGCCAGGAGGCTGGTGGGAGAACGCGCCCGATAGGCCTGATCGCCCGACATGAGTCGGTCGGCCGACCGGGTGCGGGAGGCGCGCTGGCTTCAGTTCAGCGCACAGGCCCCCGGGCCGTCCGGGTGCCCACACGTGCCACACGGACCGGCCGCGAAGGACCTTGAGTCCGGTGTCGATCCCGCGGTTGAAAAGACGGACAACTTCTTTTCGAGCTCGGTCGAGTGGCAGCTTGGGCAATCCGGAACCGCACCGTTGCGGACCAGCGTTTCGAATTCGTTCCCGCACTTGCTGCACGCGTATTCGTAGATGGGCATAGCGGACTCCTTGTGAGCTTCTATTGTAATCCAGCCGGAAACCCGCTCGACGGCTGCGCGATCAGTGCGTGTTGGCTGCTGGTGAACCTGCACCATGGCTTCGGGCGCGCGGCGTCTCGATGCAAATCGCCGCCAGCTGATCCGTAGGTTGGGTCGATGGCTGACGACGCTCGTCAGGACGGAGATTCCACGACCACCGCGCTGACCTGCGTCAAGCCCGCGTAATGAAAGCCGATCGCCCGTGCGGCGACCTCGGAGAGATCCAGCACCCTGCCCTTTACGTGCGGCCCGCGATCGTTGATGCGGACGATGACGGTCCGCTTGTTGCGCTTGTTGGTGACCTTCAGGTACGTGCCGAATGGCAGCGTCCTATGCGCCGCGGTGTAAGACCGCTGGTCGACGCTCGCCGCTTGCGGTGCGCCGACCCTGGAAGTGGTCAGCGTAGCGCGAAGCAACTCCGGACAGCGCGTGCCGCTCGAGCGATCGACGGGTGGGCGACTTCTTGGAGTGCTGCTTGGCGACTTGTTCCGAGGCTGCGGCCGTCGCCGCAGGCATGCGCTGCCCCTGGTTGATCGCCGCGGTCGAGAGTACGAGCACCGTGGCCACGGCGACACGCCGCGCGCGCCAGCGCTTGGTCCGCGGGAATCGTCTCGTCACTGACTACCTCCGCCGTCTCTGGAGTGCGAGCATACCGAGCGCGACTGCCCCACTTCGGATCGCGCCGGACGCACGTTCGAGCGGATGGATTTGGTCACAGCAGCTCCAGCGGTGTCGGTCCGCGCGGCGGCGGGAACGCTTGGTCGAGGTCGGCGATGTCCTCCGCGCTGAGTCGGAGGTCGAGCGTGGCGCGATTTTCTCGAACGTGCACCAGGGTGCCGGCCTTCGGAATGGTGACGACCCCTTCCTTCCGCAGCACCCACGCTATGGCCACTTGCGCGGGCGTCACACCATGTCTCGCCGCCACGGCCTTCAGCCTCGCGTGCCCGAGCAGCCGCCCTTGCTCGACCGGCGAGTACGCCATGATGGGAACACCACGCGCGATGCACCACGGCAAGAGATCGTATTCGATGCCGCGACGGGTCAGGTTGTAGAGCACTTGATTGGTCGCCACGGCGCCGCCGGCCGGCAGGCTGACGAGCTCCTGCATGTCCGCGCCGTCGAAATTGCTGACGCCCCAGTAACGGATCTTGCCCGCGTCGGTGAGCCTCGCGAAGGCCTCGAGCGTGTCCGCGAGAGGCGGATTTCCGCGCCAGTGGAGCAGGTAGAGGTCGAGCCGGTCGGTTCCGAGTCGCCGCAAACTGCCCTCGCACGCGGCGATGGTTCGCCTGCGGCTCGCGTTCTGCGGCAGCACCTTGCTCACGAGGAAGACCTCGTCCCGGCGCCCTGCGATCGCTTCAGCGACCAGTTCTTCCGCGGCACCATCGGCATACATCTCCGCGGTGTCGATGAGCGTCATGCCGAGGTCGACGCCGAGCCGCAGCGCCGCGATCTCGTGCTTGCGGCGCGCCGGGTCTTCGGCCATGCGCCAAGTGCCCTGGCCGAGCGCCGGCACGGCCTCGCCCGACGGGAGTCTGACGGTGCGGATGGCGGCTTCGGACATCAAATCGCGAGCGTTAGCTCACCACTTCCGCTGTCACCGGCGCCATGCCCTTCGGACCGATGCCGAGCTTCTTGGCCGCTGCCTGCGAGATGTCGAGGACGCGGTCCGGCTGGGTCGGCCCCCGGTCGTTGATGGTCACGACGACGCTCTTGCCGTTATTCTCGTTCGTGATCTTCACCTTCGATCCGAACGGCAACGTCGGGTGCGCGGCGGTCAAGGCCGTCTTGTCGTAGCGTTTGCCGCTAGCGGTCTTGTGGCCGTTGAGGCGATCGCTGTACACGGCGGCAAGGCCGGAAAGCCTGTGATCGCCAGCCTGAGCGGTTGCGGTCTTGGCCTCGGCGGCGGGGGCGGGCTGTGCCTGAGAAAGCGCGGCACCCGAGGCCATCAAGAAGGCGCTGAAAGTGGCGGCGCGGAAAAAAGAGGCTATCTTCATTCGAATTGCTCCAAAGAGGTTGAGAAATGCCGAAACTCGAATCGACGCCGCGGCGTCCGCGACACAGTCGCCCGCAGCAGGCGCCCTGGCCGTCCTGTCGCGTCGGTGCGATATTACTTTCTGCGCAGGCTGCCTCCAAGGAGATCGCAGCCGAGCTCGAACGAGCCCGCGACACCCGAAGGGCACCTCTGGAACTTCGGCACGTACGAGCCATGGGCCGAGCAGTGACTACGGCACGGGCGGCTGCGCATGCCCTACTCGACGCCGACGGCGGCGCTGATGGCCGCACTCGCGCTCACCGTCGGCGTCGCTTACCGAGCGTTGCCCGCGGCACGCGAAAATCGCGGGACGTGTCGATTTCTTTGAGCCTAGTTCGACGTAAGGTGGAGTGACAGATGGCAGGAGACACCATGACAACACGGATTCGACCGCCGCGGCCCGCGGCAGCAGACTCACGCAGACCGCAGGCGCACCCGGTCGTCTTACTGGTCGCCACGCGCAAGGGCGCCTGGCTCTATCACGGCGACGCCGCGCGAAGGACATGGCGGGCCGACGGGCCGCACTTCCTCGGCCACATCGTCAGCCATCTCGTGCTCGACCCGCGCGACCGGCGCACGCTGCTGGCGGCGGCGAAGACCGGCCACCTCGGGCCGACGATGTTTCGCTCCGACCGATCTCGGCCGCAACTGGAAGGAAGCGGCGCGGCCACCCGCCTTCGCCAAGTCCCGGACGGCGAGACGGCCGCGCCGTCGATCACACCTTCTGGCTGACGCCGGGCCACGCCGCGCGAGCCGGGCGTCTGGTACGCCGGCACCTCGCCGCAGGGACTGTTCCGCTCCGACGACGGCGGCGTCACCTGGGAGCCGTTCTCGCCGATCAACGACGACCCGCAGTACCGCAAGTGGATGGGCACCGCGCAGGACGGCACGCCGGACGGGCCGAAGCTGCACTCGATCATCGTCGACCCGCGCGATCCCGCGCACCTCTACTTCGCCATGTCGGGCGGCGGCGTGCACGAATCGCGCGACGGCGGCCGCAGCTTGGCGCCGCTGATGAAGGGGCTCGAGGTGGTCGAGGGCTTCGATGCGGCCGATCTCACGTTCCACGACCCGCATTGCGTGCGGCTGTGCCCGAGCAACCCCGACCGCCTCTACCAGCAGAACCATTGCGGCATCTACCGGCTCGACCGGCCGTCGCGACGAGTGGGTGCGCATCGGCGAGACCATGCCGAAGCAGGTCGGCGACATCGGCTTCCCGCTGGTGGTGCACCCGCGCGACGCCGACACCGCCTGGGTGTTCCCGATGGACGGCAGCAGCGTCTGGCCGCGCACCAGCCCCGGCGGCAAGCCCGCGGTCTATGGCACGCGCAACGCCGGCAAGAGCTGGCAGCGCCTCGACGCCGGCCTGCCGCGGGAGCAGGCGTGGTGGACGGTCAAGCGCCAGGCGATGACGGCGGACGCGCGCGACCCCGTGGGCCTGTACTTCGGCACCACCAGCGGCGAGCTCTGGATGAGCCGCGACGAAGGCCAGCGCTGGCCCTGCATCGCCCGCCACCTGCCCGAGATCTACGCCGTCGAAGCCGCCGAGACCGCGTAGGGACATCGCCCGATGAAGGTGCTGATCCCCAGCCCGCTGCGCTCCTACACCGAGCGCAGGGAGGTCGAGGCGAGCGGCGCGACGCTCGCCGCGCTCGCTCGCCGACCTCGACCGGCGCTATCCCGGCATCCGCTTCCGCATGATCGACGAGCAGGACCGGATGCGGCCGCACATCCGCTTCTTCGTCAACGGCGCGCAGGTGTTCGACCTGTGCCGCCCGCTGGACGCCGGACGACGAGGTCGTGATCGTGCAGGCGCTGAGCGGCGGCTGAACGGCTGCGCATCCGCGGCCGCGTTTCGCAACTTCAGTCGGGAGAGATGCCATGCAGCTCCAGCCCTACCTGTTTTTCGACGGTCGCTGCGAAGAGGCGATCGAGTTCTACCGCAAAGCGCTCGGCGCCGAGGTCGATATGCTGATGCGATACAACGAGAGTCCCGATCCGCCGCCGCCCGGCATGACCCCACCCGGATGGGAGAACAAGGTGATGCACGCGAGCTTGCGCATCGGCGGCGCGATGCTGATGGCCTCGGACGGCTGCGGTGAAGGGCCGCCGTCCTTCCAGGGCTTCTCGCTCTCGCTCTCGGTGCCCGACGAGGCCACGGCCGACCGGCTGTTCGCCGCGCTGGGCGACGGTGGGCAGGTGCAGATGCCGCTCGGCCGGACCTTCTTCTCGCCGCGCTTCGGGATGGTCGCCGACCGCTACGGCGTCTCGTGGATGATCATCGTGGCGCCATGAGCTCGGCAAGCTCCTCAATCAATCCAACGCAAGGAGAAAGCGATGACGTATGTGGATGGCTTCGTCGCGGCCGTGCCCACGGCCAACCGGGAGATCTACCGCAAGCATGCCGAAGCTGCGGCAGTCGTGTTCAAAGAGCACGGCGCGCTGAAGGTTGTCGAGTGCTGGGGCGACGACGTGCCGGAGGGGAAAGTGACTTCGTTTCCGATGGCCGTCAAACGTGGGGACGACGAGACGGTCGTCTTCTCGTGGGTGATGTGGCCCTCGCGCACGGTGCGGGACGAAGGCATGAAGAAGGTCATGGCCGATCCGCGCCTGCAGCCCGACGTGAACCCCATGCGGTTCGATGGGAAGCGGCTGATCTACGGTGGCTTCGAGACGATCGTCGATGTGTGACCGGCGGCACGAAACGGCAGATGGGCAGGATCGATATCGATCGATCGCACCAGTCCTATCGCGGCTGAACGGGTCGACGCTCCCGGTGGATCGCTTGACAGCCTCATGGCGGAGCCGGGATATTGAGAACCGTCCCCTTCGGAGAATTCCGCCATGCCCGATGCAATCGTCTGCAAGCGCCTGTTGATCTCCGGCCGCGTGCAGGGCGTCGCCTACCGCATTACCATGGTGGACGTGGCGGAGCGTCTCGGCGTCCAGGGCTGGGTGCGTAACCGGGTGCAAGGCGACGTGGAAGCCATGGTGGAAGGCGCGCCAGACGCCGTCGAGGGAATCATCGAGTGGGCGCGCCGCGGCCCTTCGCTCGCGATCGTCGAGAATCTGCGGATCGAGGACGCGCCCGTGAAACATTTCACGCACTTCGAGACGTTGCCGACCCATCACTGATTCGGTAACCGCTTACTCGAACAGCTTCCTCAGCGCGTCGAGATAGGGCTGGACTTCGCGCGCTCCCTCCACCGGCGCCCACGGCGCCTGCTCCGCTATCTCCAGCGGTCGATACGGGCCGGCCTTCGACTCGAAGAACACCGTCCCGGGCTCGAGCGCGAGCACCGTATGGTAGGTGCCGTAGAGCAGGTTGATGCCGCAGCGGTCGCCGCCCGCGGCCAGCACCGCGGTGTCGACCACGCTCCCCGCTTCGTCGAAAACCACCACGCCCAACCGTCCACTCACGACCAGCAGCGTCTCGTCCTTCGCAGGGTCAAGGTGCCGGTGCGGCTGAATGTACGAGCCGGGTTCGATGGCGTTCAGCAGGCGATGCGACGCGTCGGTCTCGGAGCGATGGAAGTTGTAGTTCTTGCGCCCGCGTGGGGTCGTCGCGGCGAGCCCGCTCACGTGTTGCAGCAGCGCGGTGTCGATCCAGGTGTGGGCGGGCATCTGAGGGTGATCATTGCCATGAGGTGAGGCGGTGGATGGTGCCCCTTGAACTCTTGCACGGTCAAGCGGGGGCCGCGGGGCACACGGCGGGGAGAGCGCTGGCTAGCTACTAGTCCTGCCTGAAGAACCTCGAGCTGTTGGCACGATGCGTCGGCAAGTTCGATGTGTTTTCCTGACCGCCGATCAGAACCTGCGATACCAGCAAAACCTGAGTGCCTTACCGGTCTGCGTTGGCATGTCATCGCCAGGAGCAACCGCATCGAGGGATCTCCGCCCACTGACCCCCGCGTTCCTGAAGTCGCTTACAGTTCTCCTACCACGGACGCTCGTGCAGATTGGGGGAACCACTGCCGACGCGTATCCTGCCCGCGCGCCGGGCTCAAAGACGCATCTCAGCGCAGAATCTCCCGGCCAAACGCGATCGATCGCCGCGCCGGCATTGCGCCGGCGCAGCTCGCTCCCGAATCCTGCTCGTGCAGCTGCGCAGGATCGGGAACGTCGGGTGCGCTTCTCAGCTTTCGTTATCGATGGCCGCCTGCGCAGCCGCCAGCCGGGCAATCGGCACCCGGAACGGCGAGCAGCTCACGTAGTCGAGCCCCACGCGATGGAAGAACTCGATCGAGGCGGGGTCGCCACCATGTTCGCCGCACACACCCAGCTTGATGCCCGGGCGTGCCGACCGACCTTTCTCGACCGCCATCTTCACCAGCAGGCCGACGCCCTTCTGGTCGATCGACTGGAACGGATCCCGCTCGTACATGCCGTCCTTCAGATAGCTCGGCAGGAACTTGCCCGCATCGTCGCGCGAGAAACCCATCGTCATCTGCGTGAGATCGTTGGTACCGAAAGAGAAGAACTGCGCCTGCGTACCGATGCTGTCGGCGATGAGCGCCGCACGCGGGGTCTCGATCATCGTGCCGAGCATGTAATCGAGCTCCTGGCCGCGTTCGGCGAAAACTTCGGCCGCCGTCGCGCGGATGACGCGGGCCTGGGCGTTGAATTCGCGGACCGTCCCAACCAGCGGAATCATGATCTCGGCCTTGACGTCGATACCCTTGGCTTTCATGTTGAGACCGGCCTCGAGGATTGCCCGGGTCTGCATCTCGGTGATCTCCGGGTAGGTGATGCCGAGGCGGCAGCCGCGATGGCCCATCATCGGGTTGAACTCGTGCAGATCATCGACCCGCATCTTGATTACCCCGAGAGGAACGTTCATCTCGTGGGCCATGATCTTCTGGTTGGCTTCGTCGTGCGGAACGAACTCGTGCAGCGGAGGATCCAGCAGGCGAATGGTGACCGCCAGGCCGTTCATTTCGCGGAACAGGCCTTCGAAGTCGCCACGCTGCATCGGCAACAGTTTGGCAAGTGCCCGACGGCGCCCGGCTTCGTCCTCGGCCAGGATCATTTCGCGCACCGCCTTGATGCGGTCACCCTCGAAGAACATGTGCTCGGTACGGCACAGGCCGATACCCTTTGCGCCGAAGTTGCGCGCGGCCTTCGCATCCTCGGGGGTGTCGGCGTTGGCCCGCACGCCCAGCTTCTTGTGGCGGTCGGCCAGTTCCATCATGGCGCCGAAGTCTCCGGTGAGCTCTGCCTCCTTGGTCGGCACCTGTCCCAGGTAGACTTCGCCGGTCGAGCCGTCGAGGGAAATCCAGTCACCTTCCTTGTACGTCTCGCTGCCGACCGACATCGTGCGTGCTCGGTAATCGACGTGTACCGCGCCGGCGCCGGACACGCAGCACTTACCCATGCCCCGAGCGACCACGGCCGCGTGCGAGGTCATGCCGCCGCGGGCCGTGAGAATTCCCTTCGCGACGCTCATGCCGCGTAAGTCCTCGGGTGAGGTTTCCTGACGCACCAGGATTACGGTCTTGCCCTTTCTGACCCAATCCTCGGCTTCATCGGCAAAGAAGACGATCTGCCCGGTGGCGGCGCCCGGAGAGGCAGGCAATCCATGGGCAATGGAACGTGCATTCTTGATCGCAGCCGGGTCGAAAACCGGGTGCAGGAGCTCGTTCAGACGCTCCGGATTGACGCGGCGCAAGGCCTCCTTTTCATCGAGGATGCCCTGGCGCAGCATTTCCATCGCGATGCGCACCATCGCCGAGCCGGTGCGCTTGCCGTTGCGGGTCTGGAGCATCCACAGGCGGCCTTCCTGGATGGTGAACTCCACGTCCTGCATGTCGCGGTAGTGGGTTTCCAGCTTCGTTTCGGCTTTCAGGAGCTGCTGGTAAATCTCGGGCATGAGCTCTTCGAGCGACGGAAACTTGGTGCGCCGGTCCTCTTCGCTGACCAGCGCGAGCTTCGCCCAGCGCCGCGATCCCTCGAGGGTCACCTGCTGCGGCGTGCGAGTGCCGGCGACGACGTCCTCACCTTGGGCATTGATCAGGAACTCGCCGTTGAACAGGTCTTCACCCGTGCCGGCGTCCCGCGTGAAGGCCACCCCGGTGGCGCTGTTGTTGCCAAGATTACCGAACACCATGGCCTGAACGTTCACGGCGGTGCCCCACGCTTCCGGAATATCGTTCAGCTCGCGGTAGACCTTGGCGCGATCGTTGTTCCAGCTCTGAAAAACCGCCATCACCGCCCCCCAGAGCTGTTCCCACGGATCCGTCGGGAACTCGCGGCCGACGCGGGCACGAATCAGGCCCTTGAAACGTTGGACGAGCTCTTTCAGGTCCTTGGTGCCGAGCTCGGTATCGAGCTGAACGCCCTTCTCCTCCTTCACCATGTCGATGATCACTTCGAAGGGATCGTGATCTTCCTTCGATACCGGCTTTAGACCCATGACGACGTCGCCGTACATCTGCACGAAGCGGCGGTACGAGTCCCAGGCGAAACGCTCGTTGTTGGTTTTGCGCGCCAGGCCCGCCACCGCCTCGTCATTGAGGCCGAGGTTGAGAATGGTGTCCATCATGCCCGGCATCGACGCGCGCGCGCCCGAGCGCACGGACAGCAGCAGCGGATCCGAGGCGTCGCCGAACTTCTTCCCCATTTCCTGCTCGACGAATGCGACGCCTTTCACGACTTCGGATTCGATCAGCTTGGTCACGGCCTCCTGGCCCTGCGCGGTATAGACGGTGCACGCTTCCGTGCTGATCGTGAAGCCGGGCGGCACGGCGATCCCCAGCCGACACATCTCGGCGAGGTTGGCACCCTTGCCGCCGAGCAGGTTCTTCATCGTGGCGTCGCCGTCGGTTCGGGCAGCACCAAATACGTGGACGTACTTTGTTTGAGTTGGCATACACACCTCCCAGGTGAGGAAACAAGTAAAGGGCGCCTCGAACGCCACACTCGAAGCGCTTCAGGATCGGGTGAGGCGGACACCTGCGCCGGGTCACGATATTTTCCCGCTTTTGCCCGTGCAACGGGTAGAAGCGGCAAGTCTCGGACAGGCACTGCTCCCGTAGTGTCCGCCCTGCATTTCGTCGAAGGTTAGCCGACGCCGAAAGATGTCAAGCATCCCCCGCACGATCTTCGACGCATCCGCGAAGCCGGAGTATTGGCGGTTCGGGCGTGGGGGTCAACTGTCGGTTTTCGGGGAGACGGGATGATCCGCACACTTTTCTCAGGTTTTACTGCCGTCGCACCCGACTTGCCCCGCGCACTTCGAAGTTCGCTTTGTCCACGAATGTTCCCCTCGCATCGACAAGATCGAGCTGATGGCGCCCCGGCCGTGGCGCCCACAGCGCAAGCCCATCCCGAGCCAGCGGCAGGTCGCGCCCGTTCAGCCGCCACCGATAGTCGCCGCCCTGCGGCCGCGTTCGGAACACGACCCGCTGGCGCGCCAGCGGAATGTCCGGGTCGAGCGCGATCACGGCGCCCGTCGCGGGATAGGCGATTCGTGGCAAGGAACCGGATTCTGGCTTCGGCCGCACAGCCTCGGTCTCGGTGCCGGCGAGAAACCACTCCGCCCGAACTCGCTCCCCCCCTGCACCGAAGTCCACGTGGACAGAACGCACCCGGTCCGGACGCGGCAATCCGGGCGAGTGGATTCCGGCATGCAGCGCATTCAGCACCGCCAACCACACCGGCGCGGCCCCGCTCACGCCCGATACGCCCCGCATCGGCTCGCCACTGAAGTTGCCGACCCACACGCCCACGGTGTAGCGGTCCGAGTAGCCCACGCACCAGTTGTCGCGCATGTCCTTGCTGGTGCCGGTCTTGACCGCGCTCCAGTAGCGCGTCGCGAGCGGATTGTCGAGACCGAAGGCAAGGCTGCGCGAGGTGCGATCCGCCAGAATGTCGGAGGCAATCCACGCCGCGGCCGGATCGAGGACGCGCGCGGCGGCAGGACTCACATCGCGCGGTCGCAAGGTGAGCTCCGACGCCATGCCGCCGTTCGCGAGCGTGCGATAAGCGTTCACCAGTTCCCAAAGCTCGACTTCGGCCGATCCGAGCGCGAGGGAATAGCCGTAGAAGTCGCCTTCCTCCGTGACATGGTTGAACCCGAGGGATTGCAGCCGCGCCACGAAGGGATCGGTGCCGACCAGCATGAGCGTGCGCACCGCCGGCACGTTGAGGGACGCGGCGAGCGCCGTGCGCACGGTCACCGTGCCGTGGAACTCCTTGTCGTAGTTCTGCGGCACGTAGAGTCCGGCGGGTGTGACGAGATTGACCGGCGAATCGTCCAGGAGCGACGCCGCCGTGAGCAGCCGCTGTTCGAGCGCCAGCTCGTAGAGAAAGGGCTTCAGCGTGGAGCCCGCCTGACGCGGCGCGCGCACCCCGTCGACGAAGCGGGCACTGGAAGCCGTCGCGCCATTGCCGACATAGGCGAGCACTTCGCCGGTCGAGTTGTCGACCGCGAGCACCGCACCGTCCGCGACGTGGCTCTCCACGAGCCGGGCAAGCTGGTCCTGCAACTCGCCAATCGCGACCCGCTGAAGCTCGCCATCGAGGGACGAGCGCACGCGCCGCTCGCCGCCCGACAACAACTGGCGGGCGACGTGGGGCGCAAGGCTTGCGTCGGCGGAGATCCGCGGCAAGCGAGCGACGCTGACCTCGGCCAGAGCGCGCACCTCTTCGCACGACGCCCGCGCGCCGAGCGTGCACGCGCGCTGCGCCACGATCGCGACCGGCGCTCCGGGCGCACGCATCAGCGCCGCGAGCAGCAGCCCTTCGGTTTCGTCGAGACCCGAGGGATCCTTGCCGAACAGTCCGCGTGATGCCGCACGGATACCCGTCAGCTCGCCGCGATAGACCGCGAGGTTGAGATAGACCTCCAGGATTTGCGATTTCGTCCAGCTTCGTTCGATTTCCCAGGCCGCGTTCATCTGCCGCCACTTCAGAGCGAGACCGCGGCGGCCGGCGGGCCGCAGTGCCGGATCGAGTTGCGCGGCGAGCTGCATCGTGAGCGTGCTGCCGCCGCGCTTGGTCGAGGAGCGCGCGTTCTGCCACGCGCTCGCGGCGAGCGCAAGCCAGTCGACACCCCCGTGGTCGAAGAAGCGCTTATCCTCGGCGCGAACGAGCGCGCGGACGAACACGGGAGACACCTGATCGAGCGGCGTCCATGCGAGCACTCGACGTTGGTCGTCCACCCGCAGCGTATGGATGACTTCGCCATGTCGATCGAGCAGCATGCCTTCGGAGACCGGGTACGAAGACCGAACGGCTTCGAAGCTCGGCGCGGCACCGTGAGCGCATCGGAACGCCAGCAACAGGACGGCAAGCAGCGCGAGCGGCCGGCCCAGCACGGTCATGGCTTCACCTCGACCGGCGAGTTCGGAAGCGCGCCGAACAACTCGGGGGCGTAGAGGGCCTCGATGCGTGTGGGCGGCAGCCCGAAACGCCCGGCGCCGTTGAGCCGCACCAGGTACTCGAGCGACCAGCGCCCCTGGGGCACGAACTGGTAGTAGGCACGAAAAGCCTCGAACGTGCGCTCCTCGAAGGCCGGCCACGCGCCGCCGCTGCGCTTCGCGGTGCCGGACAGCGCGCGCGCATCGCCGCCGAGACCGCCACCCAGAATGGTGGCGCCGGCCGGGACGGGATCGCTCACGACCACCCACGTCATGTCCTGCTCCGATTCGAGATCGAGGCGCACACGCGCAATGTCCCCGCGCGTCCATGAACCGGGCGACTTCTGCTCCACCGGCGTGACCGTCTTCGTGACCCGGAATCCGCTCGCGAGCGGTGCGGCCAATGGCACCGCAGCGCGGCTCAACACGGTTGCCCAGGGCTTGCCGCTGCCAACCTGTGTGACGACCAACTCGGCGCTCTGCTTCGGCCATGGAAACGACAGCGTCGCCGCATCCTTGGTCGCGCTCCAGTCGACACGGCTCGTCTCGCTCGCCAATGCCGCGGTCGCGGTTCCCGTCACGGACTCGCTCTCGAAACGACCCGAGAATCGATCCATCGCCACCACGCCCCACGCGTTCGCCGGGGTCGTGTCCCAGTGGCCGCGCCGCTGCCGCGCGAGCGCGCCGCGCGCCACGCGTGCGAGATCGGGTCGTGCCTGCGGATCGTCGAGCATCGCGATCAGCGTGCGGTTCGCGTTCGTGTCCGGCGACGCCATCAGCCACCACAGTCCGTCGCGACGCTCGGTGGAGAAGCCGAGCAGTGTGCCTTGCATCGTTAGCCGCGAGCGCAGGATGCGCCGTGCCTCCGCAAGCCGTGCGTCCCGCTCCGGCACGCCCTGCATGCGCGTGAGCAGCGAGATCCAGTCGAGCAGCGACGAGGTGGGCCACAGGTTCGGCTCGATGGTGACGGCGTCGAGCAGTTGCGGCGAGAGGTCCTTGCGATAGCGCGACAGCGCGTCCAGGGCCGCGAGCTTGCGCAGCACGAGGTCGGCGGCGCCGATCTCAGAGGGACGCTGCAGCCTTCCCGAGGCGAAGGCCATCAACCCGTCCAGCATGCGCTCCCGCGTCGCGTCGGGCAGCGACCAACCCCCCTCCGCGGCAATCGTGAGGAGATAGGACGTGAGGACATCGCTCCCGTCCCGCATGCTCGCGAAGTACCTGGCCAGCCCGTCGGCATCCAGGTGCGACGGCAGCGCTTCCATCACCTGCCGCCAGCGGCTCTCGTCGCGCAGCGCAATCGCCTGGGAGGCCCGCTGCTCGATGCAGGTGAACGGATACGCGCGCATGTACTCGCGCACACCCGGCAGGTCGCCCGCGAGGCGCGGCGCGAGCGTCACTTGAACGCCGCCGCGGTTGGGCAGCGCGGCCTGCGGCGCCTCGACTGGTATTTTCACAGTCGGATCGAGCTGCGCGATCGTCCCCTGCAAGGTGGCGACCGGCACCGCCGGTACCACCTGCTGCTGAATGCGGATCGCATCTTTCGCACCGGCCAAGCCTGGATCGATCGCGGTCACCTCCCAGTCCAGCCGCACGGCGCCAGCCGGAACGAACACATCCCAGTCGAGCTCCTTCGCCTCGCCCGCGGCGAGCTTCACGCGCTGCGGCGGCAAGCGCGGCAGTGTGACCGCGTTGCCGTCTGCGCCGAGCGCTCGCAAGGTCGCCGTCACGTCGAGGGACAGCGGCTTGTCGGTCGCGTTGCGCACCGTGTATCCGCTCACGACCCGGTCGCCGTCGCGCACTACCGGCGGCAGCCCCGAGATCAGCATCACGTCCTGCGTGGTGCGAATGCTCGCCGCCCCGGTCCCGAAGAGACCCGCGTCGGCGTCGGCGATCGCCACGATGCGAAAGCTCGTCAGCGAGTCGTTGAGCGGCACCTCGACCCGGGCTTCGCCGCGCTCGTCGAGCTGCACGCGCCCGCGCCAGACGAGCAGCGTTTCGAAGCGCTCGCGTGCGCTCATGCGCCCTCCGCCCCCGCCCGCGGGCAGCGCCTTGCGCCCGAAATGGCGCTTGCCGATGACCTCCATTTGCGCGGTGGAAGTCTCCACCTCGATGCCGCGCTTGCCCATCATCGCCTGCAGGAGGTCCCAGCTCTGGTTCGGCCACAGCGAGAGCAGCCCCTCGTCGACCGCCGCGAGCGCGATCTCCGCGGTGGCGGGCAGCTTCCCGCCGTCGGCCCGCGCCGCGCGCACCGTCACGATCGCCTTGTCGCGCACACGGTAGACCTCGCGCTCCGGCTGCACCGCGACCGCGAGCTCGTGCGCGCGGTAGCCGACACCGATGTCGGCGATGCCGAGGCGGAACGCAGGCTTGCCGAGGTCCACCAGCGCCGTCGGCTGGATGTCGGCCACGCGTCCGCGCACCGCGAGCACCGAGACGTAGACGTTGGGCGCGTGCTCGCCTTTCATCTCGACGTCCACCACCGGCGATCCACCGTCGAGCTTCGTGACGTAGCCGTCGATCACCCCTTCCCGCTCCACGGTCACGAGCGCAGTCGCCTCGCGAAACGGCATGCGCACCTGCAGCCGCGCGGTTTCGCCGGGCTCGTAGCGCTTGCGTTCCGGCAGCACGTCCATGCGATCGCCGTCCTTCTGGTCGAACCACCAGTCGTCCTTACCCGCCACCCACGCGTCGCGATTGGCGAAGGCGACGTTGCCCGCGTCGTCCTTCACCTCGGCGCGCAGCACGACATTGCCGGATACACTCGGCTTGATCTCGCAGTGGAGCAGACCGAAGCGATCCGTCCTGCCCTCGCACACGGTGCCCACGCGCTTCACGTCGACGACGTTGTCGTAGGCGTAGAAGCCGCCGACGAGACGCTTGCGGTGCGTGAAGTAGGTGCGCGTCAGCAGATCGACGCGCATCGTCTGGCCTGCGACCGGCTTGCCGTGCACGTCGACCGCGAGGGCGTCGAACGCGAGTCGGTCCTTCGCGCCCATCCAGTGGTCGAGCTTGAGACCGGGCAGCACGCGCGACGGCCACAGCGGGATCGTGGTCGCGGCGGTCAGCCGCTCGCCGTTGGGATCGGGGTAATCGAGCTCGGCGATGAGTACCTGCGGCGTGTCGAACTGCGGTAGGTCATCGAACGTGAAGCGACCACCACCGGCCTGGTCGAGCGTAAACGAGCGCGCCGGCAGCAAGCGCTGTCCTGCGCCCGCAGGAACCGGCTCCGCGTCCGCCTCGTCGTCCTCGTCTGCATAAGACTCGCCTTGCTGCTCGACGCCCTGCTTCACGTCGCCGTTCGCGATCGAGAAGCCGTCGAAGTCCGGAAACTGAACGCTCTTCGGCTCCACCAGCCCGCGCAGCCGCACCGGCAACAGCGCCGCGCTCCCGCCCGACAGGTAACTCACCTGTGCGTCGACGGCGGCGCTGCCGGCGCGCACGAGCGCCGTCTTCGGCGGCACCAGCACCGCCTTCATGGTCGGCACGCGGAACGCCTCCACGCGGAAGTTGCCGGCCACACGCTCGCGCGGTGCATCCTTGGCGGACGCGGCATCGAGCCGGTCGAGCACCGACACCGTGTAGGTCCCCTGCTTCGCTTCCTTCGGAATCGGCCACGTCGATTCGGCAATGCCGTGCGCATCCCACTGCACGGGAATCTCGAACCGGTCGTCGCTGCCACCGTGGCGGATCACGATCCGGTCCACCAGCGCGTCGACGGGGACGTACTCCAGGCCGCGTTCCGCATGGCGGCGGAAGAAGTGTTTCATGTGGACCGTCTCGCCCGCGCGCAGCAGCGTACGGTCGAACACGGTGGTCGCGATGTACGGGCCGTCCCATGCGCCGGTCTCCAGATTGAAACGCCACGGCGTGATGCCTTCGTTCCAGTCCGAGAACACGAACCCGGCGTCCTCGCCGAGCTGCGCCGTCACGACGTATTGCCGGTCGCCGTTGCCCGTGCAGTCCGGCAGTTTGTCCCGCGGCGGTAATGCTTTCGGGATGCGCAGCAGTCCATCCATACCGGTCTTGCCCGTGAAATGGCTGCGGCCCTTGCAGTCGGCCAACGTGACTTTGGCGCCCGGCACCGGCAGCCCGCGGTCGAGACGCGTGACCCACACGAGCGACGACTCTCTGCCGAGCTTCAGATGCACGGCGAGGTTGGTCACGAGCACGGCCGCCTGCGCGTAGTAAGGCCGTGGTTTGCCGAGCAGGGCTGCGCCGAGCCGCGGACTCGCGATCTCGACCACGTAGAAGCCGGGGCGCTTGAACGGAATGCCGATGACCTCCGTGCTGCGCATGCCCGCGGTCAACGGCACCTGGAACGCTGCGGGATGGTCGCCCGCGCCGAAGATCGATCGCTCGCCCACGCGCCGCACGGGCACATTGGTGCGAGTCTTCGGATCGTAGCGCCATTCGCTGCGCTCGAGTGCTTTCAGCCGCTGCATCCAGTCGGCTACCGCGGCCGGCGACGCGGCGTCCACGCGCAGAGCGCGCCCGTCGATCGCGCGGCCGCCCTCGGTTACCGCTTGGCCGATATGGCGCACCGTCACCGGCAGCGCAGCGCCTGCGTTCGCTTCCACGATCCCGAAGCGCGCGGCGAATTTCGCGAGCGGCGGGTTCTCGCCCGTCTTCACCGTGAGCGGAAAGCTGGCGGCGTTCGCGAGCGTGCGGCCTGCGTCGTCGCGGAGCCCTGCCGGCACTTCGAGCTCGAGCACCGCCTGCTCCGGGAACGGACCGTTGAACACGACCCGTTGCACGAAGGCAACGTCCTGATCGACCGTCGGCGAATGGATCGTCCCGTCGGCACCGCGCAACACCACCTTCTCCGCTTCCGCCCGCGCCACCGGCGCGTCGAAGGAGAGGGTGATCGGCAGCAAGGGGATGCAGTGCGCCTGCTTCGCCGCGCGGGTGCAGGCAAGCTTCGCGCGGAAAGCCGGCCGCGTCGCGAACGCGAGCATCTGGTCCTGCGCGGTGGCGACCCCGCTCGCGGCACCGATGCCCCTTCCCCACACGAGGCGCACCCCGGCATCGTTCGGCAAACGACGCTGGCATTGCACGACGACGAGCGGCAGTCCGGTCGCTTTCAGCGCGGCAGTCCAGTCGCTTCTGCGGTAGCCACGGCTGCCAGGTCGATAGTACCGCCGCAGGTGCTCTTCGACGAACCCCCGGTTCGCTTCCAGCACCGTGGCACGCTCCGCGCCCTGCACGAGCCGCACGCCGATGCGCTCGCCGACGCCGGCCACGTCGCACCACGCATGCTCCAGCACGCTCCTGTCCGTCGCCGCCGCATCGAGCGCGAGCACGAACGCCTGCTCCTCGTCGATCGCGCGGGCGCCGTCGTGCGGTAACGATCCGATCACAGCGGGTCCGCCGGTGGAGAAGGTGAAGCTCGCCCCGGCGACGGGCTGCCCCGCGACATCGGCGAGGCCGCTCTTCAACTCGAAGCTGCAAAGGAGTCCGGCGGGCAGCGCGCGCCCGAAGTCGTAGACCCAGTTGCGGTCATCGATCCAGCGTCCGGAGCCCTTGACGCCGCAGTTCACGGCGAACGGATCGGGCAGACGCGGTTCGCCGAACGGCACCATCGGCGCCGAGAACCGGGCCGTCGCCTGGCGCACGCCCTTGGCGGTGCCCTGGGGGGAGAAGAGGTCGACGCGAGCGGGTCCGGCGTGGACCAGCGATGCGAAAAACCAGAGCAGGCAGGCAAAGGCAGGGCGAGCGATTGACATGACGCAGGCACGGGGAGGAGGCACCGGCTACGCTATCATGGAGCCCATCCAGCGCCAAGCCGCCGCGCCAGCGCCCGCTGGAGCGGCCCGCGACCCACACAACCCGAATGAATCCGCCCACGCCCGCCGCGCGCCGCTTTCGCCCCTCCGCCAAGGTTCTTCTGCTCGTCGCGCTCGCCCTCGCCGTCGCGCTGTGGTTTGCGCTGCGGAGCATGCGCGGCGTGGAGGTCGCGGTCGCCAGCGCGACGCGGGGCGATCTCACGCAGACAGTCGTGGCAACGGGCCGCGTCACCACCCCGGCCAAGATCGAGATCGGCGCGATGGTGACCGGCACCATTACCGGCATGCGCGTGTGGGAAGGCGACCGGGTCAAGGCCGGCGATCTGCTCGTCACGCTGCGCTCGGACGAGGCGGAAGCCGCAGTGCGCCAGGCCGGCGCGTCGGTCATCGAAGCGGAGCGGCGCCTGGTCCAGATCGACAAGGTCGGCAAACCGGTCGCGGAACAAGCCCTCCTGCAGGCGCAGTCGAACCTGCGGTTGGCGGAGCTCGATCTCGACCGGCAGCGCAAGCTCAGGGACCGCGGCTTCATCGGGCAATCCCGTGTGGACGAGGCGCTGCGCAATGTCGAGACCGCGCGCACGCAGGTGAAGAGCGCCGAAGCGCAGTCCGCGGCGAATCAGAAAGGCGGTGCCGAGTATGCGCTGGCGCTCGCCCGACTCGACAACGCGCGCGCTGCGCTCAAGCTCGCCGAGGCGCGCCTCGCCAACACGCGCGCGGTGGCGCCCGTCGACGGCGTCATCCTGCAGCGTCTCGCTGAACCGGGCGACGTGGCGCAGGCCGGCCGCAAGCTCTACGTCATGCAGGCCGATGGCGAGGCGCGCGTGTACGCCAACGTCGACGAGAAGAATCTCGGCGTCGTCGCCCCGGGGCAGAAGGCGCGCGCCGTCACCGACGCCTTTCCCGCGCAGCCCTTCGACGCGGAGCTGTACTACGTTGCACCCGGCGTGGACGCGCAGCGCGGCACGGTCGAGGTGCGGCTCCGCGTGCCGCATCCGCCCCCTTTCCTCAAGCCCGACATGACTGTCTCGGTCGAGGTGAGCGGCGCCAGCAGACAGGGCACCGTGATCGTGCCGACCGAAGCAGTGCGCGATGCGGCAACGGCCGAGCCGTGGGTGCTCGTGGTGAAGGACGACCGCGCGGTCAAGCAGCCGGTGTCGATCGGCCTCAAGGGCGCGGGCAGGACCGAGATCCTGACCGGCGTCGAACCCGGCGATGCGGTGATCCTGCCGTCGGCCACGCCCGTCGCGCCCGGCGAGCGGGTGCACGCCCGCACCGCCGCGTGAAGCTGCCGTTCGAGCTCATGGTCGCCCTGCGCTTCCTGCGCGAGGGGCGGATGCAGACGCTGCTCATCGTGGGCGGCGTCACGATCGGCGTGGCGGTGATCGTCTTCCTCACCGCGCTCATCACCGGCCTCCAATCTTCCATCATCGCGCGCACGCTGGGCAGCCAGGCGCATGTCGTCATCCTGCCGCCGGAAGAGATCAACGTCCCCGTCCTCGATCGCTCCGAGCAGGCGGTCGCCGCGGCGATCCAGACACGCGCCCAGCGGCTGCGCTCGATCGATCAGTGGGAGGCGATCCTGCGCCAGGTGGAGCGTTCACCCGGCGTGGTCGCGGCGTCGCCGATGGCCGCCGGACCTGCGTTCGCGACGCGCGGTACGGCATCGAAGTCGGTCGCGCTGCTCGGCATCGAACCGGAACGCTACGAGCAGGTGGTGAAGATCCGCGAATACATGGTCGCGGGCGACTTCCGCGTGCAAGGCACCGATGCGGTGATCGGCAGCGAGCTCGCGAAGGACCTCGGTGCGACGGTCGGCGACAAGGTTCGCCTCGCGACGGCCGAGAATCGCGACGACGTGGTCACCATCGCCGGCATCTTCGACATCGGCGTGAAGGATTTGAACCGGCGCTGGGTCTTCATCTCGATCAAGCTCGCGCAGAACCTGCTCGACCTCGCGGGTGGCGTCTCCAACATCGACCTGCGGGTGGACCGGCTGTTCGAGGCGGAGCGTATCGCGAACCGCATGGAGGCGCAGACCGGCGTCAAGGTCGAGAGCTGGATGCAGACCAATCCGCAACTGCTCGCGGCGCTGCGCAACCAGACCATCACCAACGGGCTCATCCGCGGCTTCGTGATCCTGATCGTCGCGCTCGGCATCGCGAGCGTGCTGGTGGTGTCGGTGGTGCAGAAGCAGCGCGAGATCGGCATCCTGCGCGCGATGGGCACGAGCCCGCGCCGGATCATGACGATCTTCCTGCTGCAGGGAGGCATGGTCGCGCTGGCGGGCTCGCTCGCGGGCTCGCCCCTCGCTGCGCTGCTCGTGCGCCTGTTCTCGACCGTCTACCGCACGGGCGACGGCAAGCCGCTGTTCGCGCCCGAGGTCGAGCCAATGCTGTTCGTCACGGCATGGGGCGTGGCCGCGGCGGTCGGTGTGATCGCTGCCGTCATCCCGGCGCGCCGCGCCGCACACCTCGATCCGGTGGTCGCGATCCGGTATGGCTGAGCACGCCGCACCGATGCTCCGACTGGCGGGCGTGCGCAAGTCCTACAACGTCGGCACGCCGGTGGAGGCAGAGATCCTGCACGGGATCGATCTCACGCTCGAGGCCGGAGAATTCGCCGCCCTCGTCGGTCCCTCGGGCTCGGGCAAGAGCACGCTTCTCAACATCGTCGGACTGCTCGAACGCCCCAACAGCGGGCAGGTGCTGATCGCGGGACGCGACACGGGTGCGCTCGACGAAGCCGATCTCACGGAGCTGCGGGGCCGCACGCTCGGCTTCGTGTTCCAGTTCCACCATCTGCTGCCGGCCTTCACGGCGCTGGAAAACGTGATGATGCCGACCATCATCGACCGCGGCTTCGCCGACGAGCCGGGCCAGGCCCGTGCGCGGGAGCTGCTCGACCTCGTGGGCCTCGCCGAGCACGCGCACAAGAAGCCCACCCAACTCTCCGGCGGTCAGCAGCAGCGCGTCGCGATCGCGCGCGCGCTCACGATGAATCCGCCGCTCGTGCTCGCCGACGAGCCCACCGGCAATCTCGACACGCACACCGCCGACGACATTTTCGCCCTCTTGCGCGACGTGAACCGCGAGCACGGCACCGCGTTCGTCATCGTCACCCACGACCCGCGCCTCGCGCAGCGCTGCGACCGCCAGGTCGAGCTCGTCGACGGCAGGATCCTTAAGGTGAGCTAACGCACAACGGGCGCTGGGGGTCGGCACTGCGCCTTGGCCGTGGGATAGCGCCGTCGGCGCTGACGCCATGTTGGAGGCAACGCTTAACAGCCTGTTAACGACGCGTACTCTTTCGGATGGCTTCCACCGTCCGGGCGACGATGGCGTCCACGCCCAGTTGGCCGAGTTCGGCGCTCGAGCGGCGCGGGTCGCCGTAAACGCCATCGCCGCTGCCCGGCTTCAAGTTTCCATGCAGAGCATCGATCCGGACCAACCGCGGATCAATCGCGAGCATGAGGGACGTGTCCGCGAGACCCGCATGGGTGCCGATTTCCTCATCGCGATAGCCCCGCGCCTTGAGCGCCTGCGTAAAGTCGGTCTGCGTCACGCGGTAGTATTCGGAGACCGCGTGAACACGGACCCGGGTGGACACCCACTCCCGATTCAGCTGATCCGCCACCGCCTTTGCATCCGCCTGATAGCCGCCGTGATCGCCAAGGAAGACGATGTCGTGAAAGCCATGAAGCTTGAAACTCCGTGCCGCGTACTCCAGCACCTTCCGAAAGGTCTCGTCCGGAATGGTGATCGTGCCGGGAAATCGCAGATGCGCAGTCGGCGGGTTCAGGCGGCCTTCCGGAACATAGGCGATCACGGGTGCAACGAGGGCGTCCCCCAAGGCGACTGCAATCTTTTCTGCAAGCGCCTTCGCTCGAACATTGTGCTTCCCCAGAGCCATGTGCGGGCCGTTCTGCTCCGTGCCTCCGATGGGAACGATGATGGTCGTTTTTCCGGATTGGATCTGTTCCTTCAATTCAGGCGACGTCAGATCATCGAGGAATACCGTCGAGGGGGTTTGCCCGAGCGCGCTCGTCGTCGCGAAGAAGAGGAGCAGATAGGGGAGCCAGCGCGATGCGACTGTCACGATAAAGTCATCCGGGGCAATCGGCCCGTTCACGATAGATGGCAAGCAATGGCGAATGATAGCGTAAGGCACCTTGAACGGAATCCAGTCGTTGGGATCGGAACGCCTGCTTCTGGCGGGCTCGCGTTTTCGGCGCACGATAAGACCCGCGCCTCGCGCAGCGCTGCGAGCGGCAGATCGAGGTGGTGGACGGTCGGATTCGGAACCGATCGGTCCCCAGTCGTTTTGCCTAAGCTCCGGTTTGGTTTACTATCGGCCCACGCGATAGACACAAGATTGATTCTCAGGGAGGCCGGTTGAAATTGCGTCGATCGGTGGGGCTGATCGCGATCGTGGGTGTGCTGCTGCACGCGTTCACGATCGTCCGGCATCACGCCGTCATGATGGCCGATGCGTTGCCCGCCTCGACGCAGGCAGAGGCCGCTCTCCGCGCGGCTTCCGCCTCTCCGTTCGGCAAGCTTCCGATCTGTCGCGGCAACGGCGCCAGTTCGCTCGATGACCTCGCCTCCGACGAATCCCGCGAGAACGGTCCATCCCAGCCTCGGCGCAGCACCCCCTGCCCCGTATGCTGCAGCAGCGTCGCGGCGTACGCGGTTGCCCCGAGCCTGTTCGCCTTCCTCGTTCTGCCCCATGCCGGACCGCTCGAGCCTCCGGCAACTTCTGATCGTCCCCGCGAAGTCGAACGCCGCACGCATGCGCCGGCGCGCGGACCTCCAGCCACTGCCTGACTGAAGTCCGAAATGCGGCGGCGTGCGCGGCGCTTCTCCGCGCGCGACGGTTGGCGTTTCGGCACGTCCGCTCCTTCTCGCCCGACCCGGAGCCGTCTCGCCGACGACAGTGATCGCGTCGCGACGGCGCCAACCCGGTCGCCCGTACTCACTGCTCGGCGGCACGTCGTCGCCGCGCGCTCTGCCGAAGGAAATACGACATGTCTCGTCCCCGCACCGCGCACCGCGCACTCGCGGCCGTCGCGCTCTCTTGCGCCCTCGTCGGGAGCGTTTCCCCCACCCTCGCCGACGGCGATCCAGCGCTGCTCAACCCGGCTTCACACGCACCTGCCGGCGTCCTCTTCGACCACATGCACAAAGCCGGTGAGTTCATGGTCGGCTACCGCTTCATGTACAGCCGCCAGGACGGGGACACGCTGCGCGGCACCAGTACCGTCAGCGACCTCGACCTCGCCGCCGCCGGCTACTCGATGAAGGCGAGCAGCATGAACATGTACATGCAGATGCTTGACATCATGTACGCGCCGACCGACTGGCTGACGCTCATGGTGATGCCGCAATACGTCAGCATGGACATGACCATGCAACCGCTGCCGATGCTTCCCGGCATGGAAGAGCACGGGCACGGCGGTCACGGGGATGGGGGGTCGCACTCACACAGCACCGACGGCTTCGGTGACACGCTGCTGTCGGGCCTCGTCCGTCTGTACGAGGACGGCACCAACCACGCACATATCGGCATCACGTTCAGCGCCCCCACTGGCTCGGTCACCGAGAAGGGTGCAGACGGTCGCTACACGCACTACATGATGCAGCTCGGCAGCGGGACGTGGGATTTCGTGCCGAGCCTGACCTACACCGGCCACGCCGAGCGCTGGTCCTGGGGCGCACAACTTCTGGGAGTGATCCGCATGGAGGGCGAAAATGAGTCCGGATTCCGATACGGCGACGTGTTCCAGGCTACCGGCTGGGGCAGCTACCGCTTCCTCGACTGGCTGTCGGGGTCGCTGCGCATGCTCTACGTGAGCCAGGGCGACATCGAAGGTCACTACAACGGCCCACACAATCACAGCAGTCCGCCCGACCTGCAGGCCAACTACGGCGGCGATTTCCTCGACATCGGTTTCGGCCTCAACACCTTAGTGGAGAAAGGCCCGCTGCGCGGTAACCGCTTCAGCATCGAGTGGCTGCAGCCCGTGTACACGGATGTAAACGGCTACCAGCTCGACCGTGTCGGCACGCTCTACGTCAACTGGAGCCTCGCCTTCTGAAGTCCTTCCCCTGTCCGCCGGCGCGCATTTGACCGCTCGCTGGTCGACGGGTAGTGTGCCGCGTGCGTGATAGGGTCGAACTACCGGGATCGAATCGCATGAATGGCAACATTGAAGGAGAAGGGGTGAACGCGGGCGCCTCCGCCGCCGAGATTCAGCGTCACTACGACGTGGGCAACGAGTTTTACCGCCTCTGGCTGGACGAGGGCATGAACTACTCGTGCGCCTTGTGGGAAGGAGAGCAGAAGGACGACGATCTGGAACGGGCCCAGCTGCGAAAGCTCGCGTATCACATCGAAAGCGCGAACGCCAAAGGCAAGGGCACGGTTCTGGACATCGGCTGCGGCTGGGGTGCGCTGCTCCACGAGCTCACCCAGGTGCACGGCGTGAGGCGTGCGGTGGGTTTGACGCTGAGCGAAGCGCAGGCACAGCGCATTCGAGAACGCGGCATGAAGGGCGTCGAAGTCCATCTGCAGGCGTGGCAAGACCACGCCCCCGCCGCACCCTACGACGCGATCATTTCCATCGGCGCCTTCGAGCATTTCGCTCGCCCGGGGATGACGCCGGCCGAGAAGATCGAAGCCTATCGCGCCTTCTTCGAGAAGTGCGCATCGTGGCTCGTGTTTCCAGGCAGGCTGTCGCTGCAGACCATCGCGCACGGATGCGTGAACGAGAAGAAGAGAGAACAGACGTCCCAGCTATCGAAAATCGTCTTCCCCGGTTCGGAGTTGCCCCGCCTGCAGGAGATCGTTGCTGCTGCCGAGGACGTGTTCAAGATCGAAAAGGTGGTCGATCACGCCAGGGATTACCAGCACACCTGCAAGCTGTGGAAGAACAACCTCAAGCGCAACAGGGAGCGCGCCATCGCGCTGCACGGGGAGGACGTGTACAAGCACTACGTCGACTACCTGCAGGGCTCGGAGTTCGGCTTTGCGCTCGAGAACCTGGCGCTCTACAGAATCGTGCTGGAGAAGCCGCGGAACGCTTTCCTGCAATGACCCAGGAGCGGTGCACTGCCTTTCAGCGCAGCGCCGTCTCGTCCTCCGCGTAAGTGATGACCGAGACCGCCCGCGTGCCTTTCGGACTGCCGCGGTGCACGGCCCGGAAGGTGAGCTCGCCGCCGCTCAGGGTCTGGGCGTCGAAGCCCTTCTGCGCGAGCAGGCGGTAGGCGAGATAGGAGCGAAACCCCGACCGGCAGTAGACGTAGATCGGCCGGTCCTGCGGCAGCTCTGCGAGCCGCTCGCGCAGTTGCTTCAAGGGGATCAGGGTGGAGCCCGGCAGGCTCCAGTGCTCGTGCTCGGCCGGCGAGCGCACGTCGAGCACGAACGCGGTGGGTGGCAGCGCCGGCCACTCCTCCGCGTACCAGAGCTCGAGGTCGCCGCGCAGCAGGTTCGCCGCCTGGAAGCCCGCCATGTTCACCGGATCCTTCGCCGATCCATACGGCGGCGCGTACGCGAGCTCGAGCTCTTCCAGATCCTCGACCGTGAAGCCGGCACGAATGGCGACCGCGAACACGTCGATCCGCTTGTCCACACCGTCCCAGCCGGCCGCCTGCGCGCCGAGCACGCGCCCATCGGCGGGATCGAAGAGCACCTTCAGGTGCATCGGCGCCGTCCCGGGGTAGTACGTGGCGTGCCCGCTCGGATGGAGGTAGACCTTGCGATAGGCGCGCCCGATCCGCTGCAGCGCCTTTTCCGTTGCACCCGTCATGGCGACGGTCATGTCGAAGACCTTGACCACACCCGTGCCCTGCGTGGTCGTGTAGCGGGCGCTGCGCCCCGCCCCGCGCACGATGTGGTCCGCCGCGATCCGTCCCTGCCGGTTGGCAGGCCCTGCAAGGGGTACGACCACACGTTCGCCGGTGACGGTGTCGCGGACCAGAACCGCGTCGCCGACGGCGTAGATCGCCGGGTCGGAAGTCACCTGGTGCTGGTCGACCACGATCGCGCCACGCTCCGTCACCTCGAGCCCCGCGGCGGACGCGAGCGACGATTCGGGGCGCACGCCGACCGCCATGACGACGAGATCGACCGTGACCGTCCCGGCGGTGCCGAGATCGACGACGACCGCACCCTCGGGCCCCGCGGCGAATCCTTGCGCCGTGGTGGCGAGGTGCAGCCGCACGCCCTTCGCCTCGAGGTGGTCTTCGACCTCGCGCGACATCTCGGCGTCGAGCACCCCCATCACGTGCTCCGCCGCTTCCACCAGCGTCACGTCGAGGCCCCGATAGCGGAACGCTTCGGCGACCTCCAGTCCGATGTACCCGCCGCCCACGACGACCGCGCTGCGCGCGCCGCCGTCCACCACCGCCTTGATCGCGTCCATGTCGGGGATCGAGCGCAGCGTGAAGATCCGCGGGTGATCGATGCCCGGCAGCGGCGGCTTGAGCGGTGTCGCGCCCGTTGCCAGGACGAGCCGATCGTAGTGCTCGTGGTAGGTGCGGCCCGTCGCGCGCTCGACGACGGCGACACGCTGCGCTTCCCGCTCGATCGCGACCACTTCGTGCCCGGTGCGCACGTCGAGCGCGAGGGACTCGCACAGGCTCTGCGGTGTTTGCAGGAGCAGCGCCGCGCGCTCTTCGATCTCGCCGCCGATGTGATAAGGCAACCCGCAGTTGGCGAACGAGACGTAGTCGTCGCGCTCCAGCACGAGGATCTCGGCGCATTCGTCGAGCCGCCGGAGCCGCGCAGCCGCGGACATCCCGCCCGCAACGCCGCCGACCACCACCACCCTGCGGGCCGAGTTCTCAATGGACTGCGATGCCATGGATGACCTCCGGAAGATGCGCGCACGCGCCAGCGCCAAAATTGTAACAACGAAGCCGAGCTGCGGTCTTCGTGGCCGGCGGCTCGTCGGGACCGCATCCCGTGCTAACTATCACGGCCGGCGTCGCGACCACCTTGCAGGAGAACGAGATCGATGCTGCGCCGTGTCCTGGCCTCCAGCCGCTACGTCGTGCTCATTGCCGTGGTCGGCACCTTCGCCGCCTCGCTCACGCTGCTCGTCTACGAGGCGATCGTCGTGGCCGAAGCGGTGATCAGGATCATCGCCGAGGGCCGCGTGTCGGCCCCGGGCGCCAAGGTCCTCGCCGTCGGGCTGATCGAGGCGGTCGACATTTTCCTCATTGCGATCGCGGTCTACATCATCAGCCTCGGCCTCTACGCCCTTTTCATCGACGACGCCCTGCCCCTGCCGCGCTGGCTCGAAGTTCACGACCTGGAAGACCTCAAGGCCAATCTCGTAAGCATCGTCATCGCGGTGCTGGCCGTGCTCTTCCTGCGCGAGGCCGTGGCGTGGGACGGCGAGCGCGACCTGCTGCGGTTCGGCGCCGTGCTCGCACTCGTCATCGCCGCACTCACCTTCTTCCTGTTTCTGAAGAAAAGACGAAAGGCCGACTGAGCTTTTGGCGGAGATGGCGGAGATACGTCCTTGATGCATCGAAGTACACGAAATCCGCTCTCGCCGACGGCGCGCTCTCGGGTACAATCGCGCGCTTTATCGCTTGCGTCACGTTCATGCCCCCGAAGGAAGCCTCCGCGTTCGAATTGAAGAACGGCACCGTCGACGCATTGCACCTCGTGATCAAGACCGGCGAGTTCGATGTGCTGCGCGATGAACTGACCGCCCGATACGGCGCGATGCCCGATTTTTTCTCCGATGACGCGGTCGCCATCGACTTGCGCCGCATGCCGCCCGACGCCCAGGTACCGCTGCCGGAGCTGGCGGCGCTGCTCCAGTCGCTGCGCCTGCGCCCGATCGGGGTCGTAGCGCTCGACTCCCAGCAGGAGTGGGTCGGCGCCAGCGGCTTGAGCGTCTTTCCGGACCGGGAACTTCGCAGACCGCCGCCCGAGGTACCGCCCCCTCTGTCGGAAGCGGAACCGGTCCTCGCCGCGCCGCCCGCGGTTCCGATCTCGGGCGCCACGACGATTCTGATCGACAAGCCGCTCCGATCCGGTCAGCGTATCTACGCCGAAGGCGATCTGATCCTCCTCGACGTGGTGAGTCACGGCGCCGAGATCATCGCCGGGGGCAATATTCACGTCTATGCGCCGCTGCGGGGGCGGGCGCTCGCAGGGGTGAGCGGCGACCAGGACGCCCGAATTTTCTGCACCTGCCTGGAGCCGGAGTTGATCTCCATCGCCGGCATCTATCGCACGGCGGAAACCCCGCTGCCGGACAATCTGCGGGGCAAGGCGGCGCAGGTGCGCCTGGACGGCGAACGGCTGATCGTCGAGGCGCTCGAACTGCGCTGACTCGATGACGCGAACTCGGAACGAATACTCATGAACGACAGCGAATCGATTGCAGCACCCGTCCCCTCGACGCAGGAAGCCGTCAAGACGGCGCGGGTCATCGTCATCACCTCCGGCAAGGGCGGTGTCGGCAAGACCACCACCGCCGCGAGCTTTGCCGCGGGTCTCGCGCTGCGCGGCCACAAGACCGCCGTGATCGACTTCGACGTGGGGCTGCGCAACCTGGACCTCATCATGGGCTGCGAGCGCCGCGTGGTGTACGACCTGATCAATGTCATCCACGAGGAAGCCACCCTCAATCAGGCGCTGATCCGCGACAAGAACTGCGACAACCTGCATGTCCTGCCGGCCTCGCAGACGCGCGACAAGGACGCGCTCACGCAGGCGGGCGTGGAGGCGGTGCTGAAGGGCCTCAACGACATGGACTTCGAGTACATCGTCTGCGACTCGCCGGCCGGGATCGAAACCGGGGCCCTGCTCGCGATGCACTATGCCGACGAGGCGCTGGTGGTGACGAATCCGGAGGTCTCGTCGGTGCGCGATTCCGATCGTATCCTCGGCATCCTCGCGTCCAAGACCAAGCGCGCGATCGAAGCGGCCGAGCCGATCAAGGAACATCTGCTCATCACCCGCTACAATCCGAAGCGCGTGGCGGGCGGCGAGATGCTCTCGCTCGAAGACATCCAGGAGATCCTGCGCATCAAGCTGATCGGCGTGATCCCGGAGTCCGAGTCCGTTCTGCAGGCATCCAATCAGGGCCTGCCCGCGGTGCACCTGAACGGATCGGATGTGGCGGAAGCCTACCGGGATGTCATCGCGCGGTTTCTCGGGGAGGACATTCCGCTGCGGTTCACCGACTACCAGAAGCCGGGGCTGTTCAAGCGCCTCTTCGGCAGTAAGTGAAGGAGCGGCGCATGTCCATCCTGTCCTTCCTGCTCGGCGAGAAGAAGAAGACCGCGACGATCGCCAAGGAGCGCCTGCAGATCATCCTCGCGCACGAGCGCACCGGCCGCGGCGCCGCTGCGGACTGGCTGCCCGCCTTGCAGCGCGAGCTGGTCGACGTGGTGTCCAAGTACGTGCACATCGACCGGCGCGACATTCGTGTCTCGCTCGAGCGTCAGGAGAACCTCGAAGTGCTGGAGGTGAAGATCGAGATGCCGCAGGCCTGAGGCGCGATGGAAACGCTCGCCGTCGACGTGGCGATCATCGGGGCAGGCACCGCCGGCCTCAATGCCCGCCGCGAGGTCGAAAAGCGCGGCGGGCGGCCGCTGTCTGATCGAAAGCGGCCCTTACGGCACCACCTGCGCGCGCGTCGGGTGCATGCCCTCCAAGCTCCTGATCGCGGCCGCGGACGCGGCCCATGCGATCGACACGGGACCGCAGTTCGGTGTCCGAGCGGCCGGCGGTCTTGCGGTCGACGGCGCCGCCGTGATGGCCCGGGTGCGCCGCGAACGCGACCGCTTCGTTTCCTTCATCCTCGAGGCCACCGAGGCGATCCCGGAGGCGCAGCGCCTGCGCGGCCATGCCCGGTTCACGGGCCCGACCACGCTCGAAGTGGACGGCCGTGTCCGCGTCACGGCACGGACGGTCATCGTGGCGGCCGGCAGCCAACCCTTCGTGCCGCCGCCGTTCGATCGCATCCGCGACCGGATCATGGTGAGCAACGACATTTTCGAGCTGCCGGACCTGCCCGAAAGTCTCGCAGTGATCGGGACCGGCGTCATCGCACTGGAGCTCGGCCAGGCGATGCAGCGCCTCGGCATTCGCGTCGTGTTCTTCAACCCGTTCGAAGAAGTCGGTGCCTTCAGCGATCCCGACGTAAAGCGCAGCGCGCAGCGCGACCTCGCAGCCGAGCTCGACTTCAAGCTCGGCGTCGAGATGCTGGAACCCGAGCCGCAGCGCGAAGCCATCCTGCTGCGCTGGCGGGACGCGAGCGGCGTCACGCACGAAGATCGTTTCGCCAAGGTGCTGGTCGCCGCCGGACGCCGGCCGAGCGTCGCGGGGCTCGGTCTCGAAACCACGGGCTTGCCGCTCGATGCGGACGGTCTGCCGCCGGTGGATCCGCAGACCGCGCAGTGCCGGGACGCGCCGATCTTCTTCGCGGGCGACGTCGACGGCAGCCAACCCCTGCTGCACGAGGCGGCGGACGAAGGACGCATCGCCGGCGAGAACGCGATGCGCTGGCCCGACGTGGACCGCCACGAGCGCCGCACGCCGCTCGCGATCGCCTTTACGGACCCGCAGATGGCAACGGTGGGCGTGCGCCACGCCGATCTTCCCGCGGGCCGGCACGCGATCGGCGCAGTATCGTTCGAAGATCAGGGACGGGCGCGCGTCATGGGACGCAATCGCGGGCTCGTGCGGATCTATGCCGAGACGGGAAGCTGCACGTTGCTCGGCGCGGAGATGTTCGGCCCGGCGATGGAGCACATGGCGCATTTGCTCGCCTGGGCCGTGCAGCAACGGATGACCGTGCAGGAGGCGCTCGCGATGCCCTTCTACCATCCGGTGCTGGAGGAGGGGCTGCGCACGGGGCTGCGCGATCTCGCGCGGCAGCTCGACGTCCTCGGCCGCTGTCGTGCCGAAGACCTGGCCGAGTCGCCGGGCGAGTAGACGCACGCTCATGAAACCGCGCAGGCTCAACACGCTGCACCGACGCGCCGTTGTTACGTCGCGCCACCCGCCGCTGCTTTTCGTCCACGGCGGGTACGTGAGCGCGAGCTGCTGGGACGAGTTCTTCATGCCCTACCTGAGCCGCCGCGGTTTCGACTGCCACGCGGTGGACCTGTCCGGCCACGGCTCCAGCGAAGGACGGGCGGAGCTCAATTCCTTCGGTCTCGACGATTACGCCGCCGATGTCGCACGCGCCGCGATGGCACTGGGCGAGCCGCCGGTGCTGATCGGCCACTCCATGGGCACGGCCATCGTGGAACGGGTGGCGGAGAGACAGCCGGCGCGCGCAGCGGTCCTGATGTCGCCGGTGCCCGCGATCGGCACGCTGGCGGCGACGATGAAGCTCGCGATCACCGAGCCCGCGTTCTTCGGCGAAGTCACCGGCGCAAGCAAGGGTCGTTATTCGGACAGAACGCTCAGGCTCCTGCGCGATGTCTACTACTCGCCGGACATGCAGCCCGCAGATCTCGTACGCTTTCAGGCCCACTTCCAGCCCGAATCGAGCCGCGCCGTCACCGAGCTGACCTTGCTCGGCCTGCGCGTCCCGCGCCGCCTGCCGCGCATCCCGGCTCTGGTGCTCGGGGGCGAATGCGACGCGGTGTTCCCGGCGAGCCTGCTCTACTTCACTGCCGCACGCTGGAACGCGAAACTGGTCGAAATCCCGCGCGCGGGCCATACGTTGATGCTCGACGTGCACTGGCAGCAAGCGGCGGAACACATCGCCCGCTGGCTCGACGAGCAGCAGTGGCCGTAACCGATAGCCGGAGCAACGAACATGGGCACGAAAAAGGTGGCGATCGCCTGTCAGGGCGGCGGAACGCACGCAGCATTCACCTGGGGCGTTCTGACGGAGATCCTCCAGACGAAGAAACTCTGGGACGCGAGCCGGGACGGCGGCGAACGCTTCGACATCGTCGCGATCAGCGGCACTTCCGCCGGGGCGCTGTGCGCGCTCGCGGCCTGGTACGGCCTCGTCCCGAATACGGCCGATGCGCAATGCGGCACGCTCGACAAGGCGATCGAGCGCCTCGACCACCTGTGGACGACCTTTGCGGCGGCGACGCCGGTCGAGACCGCCCACAATCAGATGATGAACAACCTCATGCAGTGGGCGGCGAAGGGCATGCCTTTGCCCGCGTCGAATCCTTACGGCCCTTACGGCAAGGCCGGACTGGCCGGTCTTGCGATGATGGGGGTGCGTCCGGAATACCTGGGGTTTGCGGCGCTTCTCGAGTCGCTGTGCCCGCACTTCGAAACCATCGACTGGCCAGCGGTGCTGAAGGCAAACGTGCGGATCATGGTCGGTGCGATCGAGATTCTGAGCGGCAACTTCGAGGTCTTCGACTCGGACAAGACACTCGAACAGCTCGGCCTACACCCGGGAGGCGCGAAGATCGACCAGTACGAGACCCACCGCTGGCGGATGCGTCGCGCAATTTCGCTGGAGGGCGTCGCGGCATCGGGCACCCTGCCCGAGATTCTTCCGGCGCAAGTGATCCCCGACACGGTGTTCCCGACGCTGCAATCGGGAAAGACCATCACTCGCAACGCACACTATTGGGATGGTCTGTACTCGCAGAACCCTCCCGTGCGCGATCTGCTCGACGCCGAAAACAAGGACGAAAAACCCGACGAGATCTGGGTCGTGCGCATCAACCCGCAGGAGATCGACCCCACTTCGGTGAACGTCGGCCTGGACACGATCAGGGATCGGGAAAATGACCTTGCCGGCAATCTGTCGCTCAACCAGGAGCTCGACCACATCCTGACGATCAACCGGTGGATCAGGCAGTTCGGGGAAAAGCATCCGCCGCTCGACAATCGGAAGATCGTTGACGTCCGCACCATCAAGATGACGCGTGAGACGGCCTGGGGCCTGGGTCACACGTCCAAGCTCGACCGCAGTCCCGTCCACTACGCGAAGCTGCGCGAGGAGGGGCAGAGCGTGGCGCAAGAGTGGCTCGCGAATTGGCGGGCACTCGGGCCGGACTTCATCGCCTATCCTTTCGACGCGCGGTATCCGGAGTCGACCTGACGGCCGCCTGGCCGGACCTGGTTTTTTTCGATCGCATCCGCTGCGCTGCCTCAGAAGAGGTCGGCCGCGCCGCAGTCAGGGAAGCCCGTCTCGGAGAGCCAGCGCCCCGACGCGTTCCAGCAGGTGTCGAGCCCGCCGGCGCCGAACGCCGAAGATCCGCGGTAGATGCCCGTCGCAGCATTCCCGTCGTCGATCTTGCGGTCGACCTCGGCTAGCAGCGCCACCGGCAACTGGCCTCCGGTCTTGAGGTTATGCCGGCTCGGCGAGATCCCGAGATCGAGGTAGAAGGCGTCGTAGGCGAGATCGAGAAAGCCACCGTAGGCATTCGCCGGGCTCGTTGCGGACGAGGCCGAGACCGCACCGCGCGCGCTGAAACCGTAGTTGAGGAGGCCCGCCTTCGAGAGGTGGTCCCAGACCAGTAAATGCTCCGGCGGGCTTCCGCTCGACTCGATGCGACCATTGCCGTTGCCGCTGCCGGCGGCGTCCACGATGTTCTGCGCCGCGAACCGGTAATCTCCCGGCAGCGCGCGATAGCGATCCTGGAACCCGAAGAAGGCCGCCTTGATCCCCGTCTGCAGCGCGACGAGGTTGTGCACGCGGGCGCCGGAGATCAGCTCCTGACCCTTCATCACCGCGCCCACGAGCAGCCCCAGGATCACCAGCACGATGGCAGCCTCGATCAGCGTGAAGCCGGTTTCCTGCCTGCGCGTGCCGATCCTTCCTCCGCAGCGAGCCTCGTTTTTCATCGTGCAATTTGACACCGAAAGAGACGCGGTGTTAGAAATTGCGGCGTTTCGACGAGAAGGCAAGGAGCCGCCATGGATCGCCGTCATTTCGTGCAGCTGTGTGCGACCTCCATGGCGATCTCCGGAGCGTGCACGAGCGCGCTCGGTGCCATCGAAGGTCAAGCAAAGCGCTACGGCCCGGCCACGCTCGTGGACCGGGAGGGGCGCCCGATCAAGGCGAAAGCGCTGCTCCCGGAGCGAAACTACCTGTTCCACTATCCCTACGTGGGCACGCCCTGCTTCCTGCTGAATCTGGCCACGCCGCCGCGGCAGCAGGACGTCGGGCTCAGGACCGACGACGGTCAGGGCTACGACTGGCGGGGCGGCGTCGGCCCCAGACGCGCGATCGTGAGTTACTCCGCCATCTGCGCGCACAAGCTCGCCTATCCGACGAAGCAGTTATCGTTCATCAGCTACAAGGGTGCGAACGCCGGGAAGGACGGCCGCGCAACGCCCAACACCATTCACTGCTGCGCCGAGCACAGCGAGTACGATCCGGCGGCGGGGGCCAGGGTGGTGGCGGGGCCGGCGAAGCAGCCGCTCGCGGCGATCCTGCTCGATTACGAGCCCGCGACCGACCAGCTCATCGCAGTGGGTACCGTGGGCGGCGAGCTCTTCGACGAGTTTTTCGCCAAGTACGACTTCAAGCTGGCAATGGAGCACGGCCAAGCCAAGGCCCGGCAATCCGTGGGCGCCACCACCGTGGTAACCGAGCTCGCCCAGTTCTGCCAGCAGGAAATCCACTGCTGAGGGGCCCCACGAGGCGGCATCACAAAGGTAGAGGCCACCCGAAGGTGGCCCCTTGCCTTCCCTGAGCTGCCTTATTCCTATATCAATTTCGAGTAGCGCGCCCGGTCTTCGCCGGCTCGCAGATAGCGGTCGAACACCATGCAGAGGTTGCGGATGAGGAGCCGTCCCTTCGCCGTCACGCCCAGCCAGCCCGGCTCGATGTCGATGAGGCCTTCCGCCTGGTACAGCCTTGAGGTCCTCCAGCTCCTGACGGAAGTAGCGTCTCGAAGTCGAGCAGATACGCGATCTCGATCGACTCGGTAGAGAGCTCGAAGTGACACATGAGCGACTGGATGATCGCACGGCGCGCGAGGTCGTCGGCGGAGAGCTCGATGCCGCGCATGATCGGCAGCTCGCCGCGATCGAGGGCATCGTAGTATTCGTCGAGGGTGCGGTAGTTCTGACTGTACGTGGGTCCGACCTTGCCGATGGCCGAGACGCCGAGCGCGATCAGGTCGCAGTCGGCATGCGTCGAGTAACCCTGGAAGTTCCGGTGCAGGCGTCCCTGCAGTTGCGCGGCTGTGAGCTCGTCCTCGGGTCGGGCGAAGTGGTCCATCCCGATGTACACGTATCCCGCTTCAGTAAGGCGCCGGATGGCGAGTCCGAGAATCTGGAGCTTGGTTTCCGGCAGCGGCAGCTCCTCTTCGCGGATGCGGCGCTGCGGCTTGAAGAGGGTGGGCAGGTGCGCGTAGTTGTAGATCGCGATCCGGTCCGGCTTCATCGCGATGACCATTCTCCAGGGTGCGGTTGAAGCTCATCACGGTCTGCTTCGGCAGGCCGTAGATCAGGTCCATGCTCACCGAGCGGAATCCCTCGCGCCGGGCGGCCGTGAGAACGCGCTCGGTCTCCTCCTCGCTCTGGATGCGGTTGACCGCGCGCTGGACGTCGGGATCGAAATCCTGCACGCCCAAGCTCATTCGATTGAAGCCGAGCGCGCGCAGGAGCGCGACCGTGTCGTCGCCGACCTTGCGCGGATCGATCTCGATCGAGTATTCGCCGTCGGGCGTGAGCTCGAAGCTCTCGCGGATGCACTGCATCAGCGCGCTCATCTGGGCATGGGAGAGATAGGTCGGCGTCCCCCCGCCCCAGTGCAGTTGCTCGACGCGCGGCTCTTCACGGAAGAGCTCGCTTTGCATGCGGATCTCGGCGAACAGATAGTCGAGATAGGTCGCGGCCTTCGCGACGTCCTTGGTGACGATCTTGTTGCAGCCGCAATAGAAGCAGACCGTGTTGCAGAAGGGAACGTGCACGTAGATCGAGAGCGGCCGGCTGATGCCGCCGATGTTGCGCTTGCCCGCCCATATGCGGTAGGCATTGGCATCGAAGGCCTCGACGAAACGATCCGCGGTCGGATAGGAGGTGTACCGGGGGCCTTTGCGGTCGAGGCGGCGGATGAGATCGAGATCGACTTCCAGATGCGGATGCCGGCGCCCGCCTGCCACGACGTTCCCAACGGAAAGCATGTGCTATCTGCCATGTGAATCAGTGAGACTGCTGGAGCCTACTATGCCAGCCTGCGCCGCCGGTCCGTTTGATCTACGTCAAGGAACATGCCATAGTTCCGCCTTTCGCGGGCAACGCTCGACCATGGCCTCACGGACCATCCTGAAGCAGATCGACATCGCACAGCTGAAGAGCGTTTGCTCGGCGTGCAGTCTCCAGGAGCTGTGCCTGCCGATCGGGCTCGACGCATCGGAGATCGACACGCTCGACCGGCTGGTGGAGCACCACCGCTCGGTGCGCCGCGGCGACTACCTGTATCGCGCGGGCGCGCCCTTCCGGTCGCTCTTTGCCGTCCGCAGCGGCTTTCTCAAGAGCTACGTCCTCCACGACGACGGCCGCGAGCAGGTCACGGGCTTCCACATGATGGGCGAGTTCGTGGGCATGGACGCCATCAGCACCGATGTCCACACGTGCGACGCGGTGGCGCTCGAGGACAGCGATATCTGCGAGATCCCGTTCGCGACCCTCGAGGAGTTCTCGCGCAATGTCCCGATCCTGCAGCGCCACCTGCACAAGATCATGAGCCGCGAGATCGTTCGCGACCACGGCGTGATGTTGCTCCTGGGCAGCATGAAGGCGGAGGAACGGCTCGCGGCCTTTCTCTTGAACCTGTCGCAGCGCTACTGCGCGCGCGGTTACTCCGGCACGTGCTTCCATCTGCGAATGACGCGCGAGGAGATCGGCAGCTACCTGGGGCTCAAGCTCGAAACCGTGAGCCGGGTCTTCTCGAAGTTCCAGGAGGAAGGACTGATCAGCGTCCAGAACAAGTACATCGAGCTCAAGGACGGGACTGCGCTGAAGGCCGTGATCGGCCAGCAACACCGCTGCCAGCGAAACTAGCAGACGAAGTAGCCGCGGGGTCGTGCGTCAGAACTTGTAGAAGGTGCGGTTGAGGTACTCGACGACTGCACCACGCTCCTCGGGTTTCCAGCCGAGCTTCTGATTCCCTTGCCAACGATCCACCTCTTGCGCGAGTTCGTCCATGTTTCTCACGGCCGGATCGCGACGCGTGTGCGCCTTGCACGTGTGACAGGTGACACAGTGGTTGTCGTACAGCGCCTGACCGCGTGCAACGTCGGACTCGGCCCGAGCCGCGACAGCGTTCGAGGACAGAAACAGCACGCTCGCGAGAACCAGGCCGAGCTTCGAGATTCCCCGATCAGTTGCAGCAGCCATCGGCTTCCTCGCGCTTCGGGCAGCCCGTGGGTCGCGCGACTGGCTCGATGGGACAGCGGTTGATCTCGAAAGGCGATCGCTGCAGGAAGCAGGTGAGCGCACTCGATCCGGCAGCGAAAGCCCAGAACAGAAGGAATCCGGCGGAGTAGATCGCAGTGCGGTCCCACCCGAGGGAATCGCCAAAGAAGCCGATGTCCCGTGGATCCACCAGCGTGAAGAAGACCGCGGTCATGATGCCGCCCATGATGAAGGCGGGCCAGAACACCCAGATCATGCGACGCCCCATGGTGTCACCTCCTCTTTGCGACGGCGCCGAGCCGAATCCATTCGCTCACCGATTCTCTTCATCGATCTTCTTGCTGATGAAGCGGTAGAACCCGTAGCCGATGGCGATTACCCCCACGATGGTGAGGAGGCTCGCCAAACCGACCGCGCTGCCAAACAATTCCTTCCAGGCCATGTCACTGCCTCCGGCAGGGAATCTTGCTTCCGCTCACAGCGGTCGCGGCTCCAGCGTGATCTCCGCGTCCCGCGGTGCGAACATTTCGCCCATGAGGCGCCAGCTCTGCTGCGTATCCTCCAGGCTCAAGAGCCAGCGCCCGCTCCGCAACGCCGCCACGGCGCCATCGAACACGCCCGCGCTGCTCGCGACCAGCACCACGACCTGGTCGGCACCGGCCCGGGTAGGGTGAAGGATGCGCAACCGGATCGCGTCGGGCAAACTGTGCCCGGCCTCGCTGCGAAGGTACACCCGCAGGCGCTGATTGTCGTAGTTGAACAGCACGCTGGCGCTCAACTGGAGGTCCGCGGCCTGCTGCTCGCGACGGATCACCTGATTGATCGCGAGGCCCTGCTTGTAATAGTCCTCCGCCACCAGCCCGTCGTCGCTCTTGATGGCAAGCCAGACCGTAATGGCCCCCGCGATGACGACCGTGAGGGGTCCGGCCGCGAGGAACCACGGCCACGGCTCCCGATACCAGGCGCGGGGGGCAGCAGTCTGTCTCATGGTGCGCGCAGATAGAAGCTCGAGTTCGCGCTGGCGGCGAGCCGTTCGTCGTCGACTGCGCGGACCTCGAAATCGATGCGATGGGACCCCGCTGTGACTGCGCCCGGTTCCACCTGGACGCTCACGGGAACGATGATCGACGACGCGCCGGCAACGCTCACGACCGGTGAGTCGGCGACGAGGCGCACGCCCGGGAGGCCGCGCACGGACATCTCGAACCGGTGGGGCGTCTCGGACGTGTTCATGATCTGAAGCCGGTACACGTTCTCCATCCAGCCGTCGTTCGTCTCCCGCACCAAATTGGCACGGTCTTTCAGCACATTCAGCTTGACCGGAATCCGCATCGCGAGGGTGACCGACATGGCCGCGATCACGGTGGCGAGGATCGCGGTGTAGATCAGCACCCGCGGCCGCAGCACGTGCGACGTGATCTTGCGGAGCGGGGTCGCCTCCTCCGCGTACTTGCCCTGCATCGCGTTCTCGGTGGAGTAGCGGATCAGCCCGCGCGGGTACCCCATCTTGTCCATGACCTGGTCGCACGCGTCGATGCACGCCCCGCATGCGATGCACTCGTATTGCAGCCCGTTGCGGATGTCGATCCCGGTCGGACAGACCTGCACGCAGATCTCGCAGTCGACGCAGTCTCCGAGGTCCCTGGCGCGATAGTCGACGCCCTTCGGACGCGACCCGCGCGGCTCGCCGCGGACGGGATCGTAGGTGATGATCAGCGTATCGGGGTCGAACATCACGCCCTGGAAGCGGGCATACGGGCACATGTACTTGCACACCTGCTCGCGCATCCAGCCAGCGTTGCCATAGGTGGCAAAGCCGTAGAACAGCACCCAGAAGGTTTCCCACGGCCCGAGGTTGAAGCTCACGAATTCGCCGAGCAGCGTGCGGATCGGAGTGAAATAGCCGACGAACGTGATGCCGGTCCAGAGGCCCACCGCGATCCAGACCCCGTGCTTGGCTGCCTTGAGGCCGATCTTGCGAGCACTCCAGGGCTGCTGATCGAGCTTCATCCGCTTGCCGCGATCGCCCTCGATGCGGCGTTCGATCCACATGAAGAGCTCGGTATAGACCGTCTGCGGACAGGCGTAGCCGCACCACAGGCGCCCCGCTACGGCGGTGAACAGGAAGAGCGACAGCGCCGAGATGATGAGGATGCCGGTCAGGAAGATGAAGTCCTGCGGCCACAGGACGAGATCGAAGATGTAGAACCGGCGCGCCGCGAGATCGAACAGCACCGCCTGCCGCCCGTTCCAGAGAAGCCAGGGCATCCCGTAGAAGATCACCTGCGTGAAGATGACGAGCGCCCAGCGCCAGGTCGCGAACACCCCGTGAACCGCACGCGGATAGATGGTCTTGCGAACCTCGTAGAGGTCGAGCTCCGCCGCGTTCGGTTCGACGCTCGGCGCGGGCACGCGGGGCAGCGGGCTGCTCACGTTCGCGCCCCCGGCGGGCGGCAGACCCTGCCCGCACGCATCGCGCACCGGTGCTCGAGTCGGTTCATTTCTACCTATTGCTTCTCGTGCGAGAGCGAATAGACATAGGCGGCGAGCAGGTGCACCTTGGCCTCACCGAGGAGATCCTTGAACGCCGGCATGACGTTGTTGCGGCCCTTGGTGATGGTCTCCGAGATCGTCGCGAGCGAGCCGCCGTACAGCCAGATGTTGTCGGTGAGGTTCGGCGCCCCGAGCGCCGGATTACCCTTGCCCTCGGGACCGTGGCACGCGGCGCAGACGGCGAACTTCTCCTTGCCCTGCGCGGCGAGCACCGGATCGAACGGCTTCTGCCCGGAGATCTCGCGGACGAAGTTGGCGACCGCCTTCACCCCCTCCGCCCCGCCGACCGCATCGATCATCGGCGGCATGACCCCGTTACGACCGTTCAGGATCGTGGTCTGGATCTGCTCGGGCGACCCGCCCCACAGCCAATCGCTGTCCGTGAGGTTGGGGAAGCCCTTGGCACCGCGCGCGTCGGACCCATGGCACTGATAGCAATAGGTGAGATAGAGCCGCTGCCCCATCTCGCGCGCTTCTGCGTTCGCCGCCAGCGCCGGGATGTCCATCCTGGCGAACCTCTCGTAGATCGGATCGAATTCCTTCGCCGCCGCCTCCCGCTCCCTTTCGTATTGGCCGACCGAGGTCCAGCCGAGCAACCCTGGAAAGCTGCCGAGCCCGGGATAGAGCAGGAGATAGACGAGAGCGAACACCACCGTGATGTAGAAGAGGTAACTCCACCACATCGGCAGCGGATTGTTCCATTCCTGCAGATCCTCGTCCCAGGCATGGCCCGTGGTGGTGAGCTGCTCGCCCGGTGCGCGCTTCTTGCTGCCGAGCAGCTTCAGGAAGACGGCACAGCCGATCACGCTCGCGAGCGTCGTGATCGCGATGAAGGGGCTCCAGAATCCACTCGTGAACTCGCTCATTGCTTCTATGCTCCGTGTTCTTTTGACGAGACCTTTCGCGGCTCGACGGGAACCATGGCTTCGTCTTCCTCGAAAGGCAGCTGGGCGGCCTCGTCGAAGGCGCGCTTGCGCTGCTTGCTGAAAGCCCAGAAGACGATCCCGAGAAAGATCAGGAACAGGATCACCGTCATGGCGGACCGCACGTCGTTGATTTCCATCGCCTACCTCGCGGACTTGAGCGACGTGCCCAGCACCTGGAGATAGGCGATGAGGGCATCGAGCTCGGTCTTGCCGGCGACGGCGGCAGCGGAGCCCGCGATGTCCTCGTCGGTGTAGGGAACGCCGAGGGTACGCAGCGCTTTCAGCTTGAGCGGCATTACCGTGCCGTCGAGCGCCGCCTGCTGCAGCCAGGGATAGGCCGGCATGTTGGATTCGGGCACCACGTCGCGGGGCTGGTTGAAATGGACCCGGTGCCACTCGTCCGAGTAACGCCCGCCGACCCGCGCGAGGTCGGGACCGGTGCGCTTGCTGCCCCACTGGAACGGCCGATCGTAGACCGATTCGCCGGCCACCGAGAAATGACCATAGCGCTCGGTCTCGGCGCGGAAGGGACGGATCATCTGGGAATGGCAGGTATAGCAACCTTCCCGGACGTAGACGTCGCGCCCCGCGAGCTGCAGCGCGGTGTACGGCTTCAAGCCCGCCACCGGCTCGATCTGGGACTTCTGGAAAAAGAGCGGCACGATCTCGACCAGACCGCCCACCGCCACGGTGATGACGGTAAGGACGATCATGAGGCCGATGTTGCGTTCGATCTTCTCGTGAAACCGGATGAGAGCCATGTGCGTCGCTCCTCGATCAGGCGTGGGCGCCGGCAGCGCGCGGGATCGGCGCATCCACCGCCTTGTGACCGGCCACCGTCTTCATGACGTTGTAGGCCATGATCAGCATGCCGGCGAAGAACAGCGCGCCGCCCAGAAGGCGGATGCCGTAGAACGGATACATCGCCTTCACCGCTTCGACGAAGCTGTAGGTGAGGGTCCCGTCCGGGTTGACCGCGCGCCACATGAGGCCCTGCGTCACGCCGGCGATCCACATCGCGGCGATGTAGAGCACGACGCCGATGGTGGCGACCCAGAAGTGCAGCGTGATCAGCTTGATGCTGTACATCTCGGCGCGCCCGAACAGGCGCGGAATCAGGTAGTAGATGCTGCCGATCGAGATCATCGCCACCCAGCCCAGCGCGCCCGAGTGCACATGGCCGATGGTCCACTCGGTGTAGTGCGAGAGCGCGTTCACCGTCTTCACCGACATCATCGGTCCTTCGAACGTCGACATGCCGTAGAACGACAGCGACACGATCAGGAACTTGAGGATCGGGTCGGTGCGCAGCTTGTACCACGCACCCGAGAGCGTCATGATGCCGTTGATCATGCCGCCCCAGGAGGGCGCGAGCAGGATGAGCGAGAAGACCATGCCTATCGACTGCGTCCAGTCGGGCAGCGCGGTGTAGTGCAGGTGGTGCGGGCCGGCCCACATGTAGGTGAAGATGAGCGCCCAGAAATGCACCACCGAAAGCCGGTAGGAGTAGACGGGGCGGCCGGCCTGCTTCGGGACGAAGTAGTACATCATGCCGAGGAAGCCCGCCGTCAGGAAGAAACCGACCGCGTTGTGGCCGTACCACCACTGGACCATCGCGTCCTGGGAGCCGGCGTAAGCCGAGTAGGACTTCCAGCCAGTGAACGAGACTGGCAGCTCCGCGCTGTTCACGATGTGCAGCAGCGCGATCGTCAGGATGAAACCGCCGAAGAACCAGTTGGCGACGTAGATGTGCGGCGTCTTGCGCTTCATGATGGTGCCGAAGAACACGATCGCGTAGGACACCCACACCACGGCGATGAAGACATCGATCGGCCACTCGAGCTCGGCGTACTCCTTCGACGTCGTGATCCCGAGCGGCAGCGTGATGGCCGCCAGCACGATGATCGCCGTCCAGCCCCAGAACGTGAAGGCGGCGAGCCCGTCGCTGAAGAGGCGCGTGTGACAGGTGCGCTGCACGACGTAGTAGGAGGTCGCGAACAGGGCCGACCCGCCGAACGCGAAGATCACGGCGTTCGTATGCAGGGGCCGCAAGCGCCCGTAGGAGAGCCACGGATATGCCGTAGGTGAGGTCGGGCCAGATGAGCTGAGCGGCGATGATCACGCCGACCAGCATGCCGACGATCCCCCACACGACGGTCATGATGGCGAATTGCCGGACCACAGTGTAGTTGTAGGTAGTCGCCTGCGAACTCATGTTCTACGTCTCCTTAACGTTCTGAAAAATCCTTGTTTTCATGGCGCAAATAACCCGAACGGACGCGCTCGGGAGCGCATGCTACGGCAAGGTCGTGGGGCTATTTTTGATCCAGATCAAGATCTCCGGTCGGGCGGCCGGCCGTGGCGGCCGGCGAATCGTCGTCCATCAGGATGCGGTAGGCGGGTCCCTCGAGGTCGTCGAACTGCCCGCTTCTCAGCGCATACCAGAACACCACCGCGATCGCGAAGACGAGCGTCACGGAGAGCGGGATGAGCAGGTAGAGGATCTCCATTCCCGCTACGAGGTCCTTGGGGCGAGGTCGCCGGATTCCACCAGCGCTCGTGCATCCGCGCGACCGGGGTCCCGATCGCGTCCCGCGAGCCGCAAGGCATTCATCACCACGAGGAGCGAGCTCGCCGACATGCCGAGACCCGCCATCCACGGCGTCACGTAGCCGGCGATCGCGAGCGGCAAAGCAATCACGTTGTAGGCGGCTGCCCAGATCAGATTCTCGCGGATGATTCTGAGCGTCCTGCCGGCAGTATCGAAGGCCACGGCGAGATGCTCGAGGCGATCCGAAATCAGGATCATGTCGCTCGTACCCTGGGCGATCGGCGTGCCGCCACCCATGGCAATGGAGACCGCGGCCCCGGCCAGCACCGGCGCGTCGTTCACGCCGTCGCCCACCATCGCGACGACCGCACCGCGCGCCTGCAGCGCTTTCACGTAGTCGAGCTTCTGCGCCGGCGTCGCCTCCGCCATCACCTCGCCGATGCCCACGCTCGCCGCGACCTGCCGGGCGGCCGACGCGCGGTCGCCCGACAGGAGCGCCACGGCGCGACCGGACCGGACCAGCGCTTCCACGAGCGCCCGGGCACCCGGCCGCACCGTGTCGTGCAACTGAAACAAGGCGAGCCATCCCTGGCGGTCGCCCAAACCGACCAGGGTCGACCCGCTCGCCGGCGACGATGCCGCCGGCAGCGCACCCGCCAGTTCTGCCACGAAGGCGGGTGTACCGAGCCGCAGCGTCCTGCCGTCCACCGTGCCCTCCACCCCCGCGCCGGGCAGATTCCGGACGTCGCTTGCCCAGGCGTCCGTCACGGCTGCGCGCTCGGCACCGCGACTCAACGCGGCGGCGATCGGATGCTCCGAGCCGCGCTCGAGCGCAGCCGCCAGGCGCAGGACATCGCCCCGGGTCAGCGCGCTGAAGGTCTCGACGCCGGCGAGCTCGAGCCGGCCGCAGGTCAGGGTTCCGGTCTTGTCGAAGATCACGTGCGTGGCGCGCGCGAGGGTTTCGAGCGCATGGCCGCGCGTCACCACCACGCCGAGACGCGTCAGCGCTCCGGTGGCCGCCGTCAGGGCCGCCGGCGTCGCGAGCGAGAGCGCACAGGGGCAGCTCACGACCAGCACCGACACTGTCACCCACAGCGCGCGCGCCGGATCGATCAGCGCCCACGCCACCGCAGTGCCAGCAGCCACGATGAGGAGCGCGGCGACGAATCCCTGCGCCACCCGGTCCGCGAGCCGAGCCAGGGCCGGCTTGTCGCTCGCCGCCCGATCGAGCAGGCGCAGGATGCCCGCTACCACCGTATCCTGCCCCACCCGCTCCACCCGCATGACGACCGGGCTCGTCACGTTCACGGCGCCGCCCGTGAGCCGGTCACCCGCGCGCCGCAAAAGCGGCCGGCTCTCGCCCGTGAGGAGCGAATCGTCCACTTCGGTCGTGCCCTCGGCGATCTGCCCGTCCGCCGGGATCGATTCGCCCGGTTTCACGAGCACGCAATCGCCGGGGTCGAGCATCGATACCGCAACGCGCTCGGTGGCACGGGTGTGGGGGAAATCGGTGAGCCGCTCGGCGCATGCGGGGATCAGCTTCAGGAGCTCTTCGGCCGCGCGCTGCGCCTTCGCGCGGGCGTTCATCTCGAGAAACCGCCCGCAGAGCAGCAGGAAGACGAACATCGTGATCGAGTCGAAATAGACCTCGCCGCTGCCGCCTACGGTCGCCACGACGCTCGCGACGAACGCAACCGCAACGCCGAGGGCGACCGGCACGTCCATGCCGACGCGGCGACGCGCGAGATCGCGCCAAGCCGCCGCGAAGAACGGCGCCGCCGAATAGAAGACGACCGGCGTGGTGAGGATCAGGCTCGCCCAGCTCATCAGGCTTGCGATGTCCGCGGTCATGTCGCCGTCCGCGACGTAAACCGGGTAGGCGTACATCATCACCTGCATCATGCCGAAGCCGGCGACGAAGAGACGCCAGAGTGCGGTCTTGCGCTCGCGCAGCGCGACTTCGTCGAAGCGCGCCGTGTCGAACGGGTGAGCGGCATAGCCGATGTCGGCGACGGCCTTCAGTATGTCGGAGAGCGCGAGGCGACGGTCGTCCCAGCGCACGTAGGCACGCCGGGTCGTATAGTTGATCGATACCGAGGCGACACCGGGAAGCTGACCGAGGTGCTGCTCGTTCAACCAGACACATGCGGCGCAGGTGATACCTTCGAGGATGAGGGCAGCTTCCCGCACGTGCGGGCCGGTGTCGCGCACGAAGCTGCGCTGGACCGCCGGGTCGTCGTAAAGCCGGAGCTTTTCGAGCAAGGCGGGAACCGCTTCCTCGCCCCGGCGTGGCAGCGCGCTGCGATGGCGGTAATAGCCGGCGAGCCCGTGCGCCACGATCGCCTCGGCCACCGCTGCGCAGCCGCGACAGCACATACGCCTCGAAACACCGTCGATGAGCGCCTCGTACGCCGAGCCGGGCGGCACCGGCAGCCCGCAGTGGTAGCAGCCGCTGCCGTCCCGAGCCGAAGCCGCGAGGTCACCCATGGATTTAACGGTAGTCGCTGCTGCCATCTCCATCGCTGCATGCTAACGCAAAGACGCGCACCGATTCGACCCTTTCCTCGTATCGACGAAACAGAAAAGGCAGCCTCGCGCTGCCCTTTCCTGCTCTGCCGGCGCGGCGGCCGGCGCATTATTGAAGATCGCGAGTCGGATGGATCAGAAGCGATAACCGACGCCGACGCCGTACACCATCGGATTGATGTCGAGCTTGCTGTTCACGAGGGGTGGCTCCGAGGTTGCTGCTCGTCACTTCCGTGTCCATCCAGATGTACTTGAAGTCGGCGTTCAGGTACCAGTTCTTGGTCAGCTTGTAGTCGGCACCGATCTGCAGGGCCGGACCCCAGCTCGTCCTCGTGATGTTTAGAGGCAGGCTGCCAGGAAACAAGCGGCACGGCGAGGTCGGCACTCGCAAACCACGTGAAGTTGATGCCCGCACCGACGTAAGGCTTGAAGGGATTGCCTTCCCAGTCGAAGTGGTATTGCACCAGCAGCGTCGGCGGCAGGACTCGCACGCTCCCGACTCCTCCGGTGTAGAGCCCCGGCACGTTGACCGCTACGTTATGGCTTGCATAGGCCAAGATCAACTCGAGCGCGATGTTCTTGGTGAAGAAATAGCTGATGTCGAGTTCCGGCGTCCAGCGGTTCTCGCACGCTGATCGCGTTCTCCGGGATGCCGGCCGCCCCGCCCGCGGAGGAGCTGGAATCCGGATCGATGTTGATGGCGCGCAAGCGGATCAGCCAGGGCTCACGTTCTCGTCGGCGGCGTGGCCCCAGAGGCGGACGCCAGACCGGCGGCGATGAGGCTCGCGATTAGGGTTTTCTTCATGTAATTTCTCCCATCCTGATCGTTGAAGTTGAGCTGCTGCCGTTCCTGGTCGAACGGGCGGTTCAAGCCACTTTACGGGCGATCCACGTTGCGGAAACAAGACATGTCATGGATGCTGGTGCGCAAAATACTACGTTGCCGGCTCGCAGGCCAATCTTGATCTAGGTCAAAGGAGAGGTCGGTTTGGCGCTGCATGGTGCCTGCGATGGCCCTCTGCCGGCAGGCACTGCGCGCTTCGCCACGACACGCCCCCAGCCGCCCGACGTCACCGCCCTTGATCCCCTGGCTGCACCCTGCCGACCCGTTTCCGCCGCTCGACAACGGCTCTCGAGTATCCCAACGGCCTGCTCGCGGCCGGCGGCGATCTGTCGGTGCCCCGACTGCTGGACGCCTATCGCCACGGCATCTTCCCGTGGTTCGGGGAAGGGGAGCCGATCCTGTGGTGGAGCCCGAATCCGCGCATGGTGCTCTTCCCGGCAGAGCTGCGGGTGTCGCGTTCGCTCGCCAAGCGCTTGCGCCGCCGCGATTACGAGGTGCGGGCCGACACCGCGTTTCGCGCCGTCATGGAGGGCTGTGCGGCGCCGCGGCGCGGGCCAGCCCGGAACGTGGATCACGGCGACGATGATCGACGCCTACACGGCCCTGCACGCCGCGGGCTACGCGCATTCGGTGGAGACCTGGATCGGCGGGCGAGCTGGTCGGCGGACTGTACGGGGTGGCGATCGGCCGCGTGTTCTACGGGGAGTCCATGTTCACCCGCGTCGCCGACGCCTCCAAGGTCGCTTTCGTCCACCTCGTGCGCCAGCTCGACCGCTGGGGGTTCGGCCTGATCGACTGTCAGATGCGCACCGCCCATCTGGCGAGCCTGGGGGCGCGCGAGATTTCGCGGCCAAACTTTACGAGCAGGTTGCGAGAATTGCTAAACTATCCAAATGTTTCGGCTCCCTGGCGACTGACCCATGGCCCATCTGGGTGATTTTCCCCTGTCGATGCTGCAGTTCTATGCGACTGCGCCTTATCCGTGCAGCTATCTGCCGGAAAAGATGGCCCGGTCGCAGGTCGCAACACCCAGTCACCTGATCGACAGCGCGGTCTACAGCGAGCTCGTGCGCGCGGGCTTCCGCCGCAGCGGCGCCTTCACCTATCGCCCGTACTGCGATCACTGCCGCGCCTGCGTGCCGGTGCGCATCGTCACCCAGGAATACGTACCGAGCCGCGCTCAGCGCCGCGCATGGCGGCGGCACGAAGGCATGACGTCGCAGCTGCTGGAGCTCAAGTACAGCCCGGAGCACTATGGGCTGTATCTGCGCTATCAATCGCGCCGTCACAGCGGCGGCGGCATGGACCAGGACAGTCGGGAGCAGTACCGTCACTTCCTGCTGCAGAGCAACGTGAATTCGAACCTGGTCGAGTTCCGGGAAAACGGCGTCCTGCGCATGGTGAGCATCCTGGATCGCCTGCAGGACGGGATCTCGTCCGTCTACACGTTCTTCGATCCCTCCGTCGAGGGGGCGAGCTACGGCACCTACAACGTGATGTGGCAGGCGGAGCTGTGCCAGAAGCTGGGGCTGCCGTATCTCTATCTCGGCTACTGGATCGCGCAAAGTCGCAAGATGGTCTACAAGATCAACTTCCGCCCCATCGAAGGGTTGATCGACGATCGCTGGCAGCGGCTGCCGCCACCGACCTGACGACGGTCACCCACCGGGAAGGCGCGCCGCCGCCCATGCGAGTCCTGATCGTCGAGGACGACAGCAGCATCGCCGCCAATCTTTACGATTTCCTCGAAGCCCGCGGTCACGCGGTCGATGCCGCGGGCGACGGCATCACCGGCCTGCACCTCGCCATCGCGCACGAATTCGACGCCATCCTCCTGGACTTGAACCTGCCCGGCCTCGATGGGCTCATTCTGTGCCGCAAGCTGAGAGAGGAGGCGGGGAAGGATACCCCGATCCTGATGATCACCGCCCGCGACACCGTCGACGACAAGGTCCGTGGTTTCGCGCACGGCGCCGACGATTATCTGGTCAAACCGTTCTCCCTGCGCGAGGTCGAGGCGCGCCTCACTTCCTTGCACCGCCGCCACGCCGGCAAGATCCCGCCCAAACCGATCGAGGTCGGCAGGCTTCGCTTCGACCCCCGCACCGCGACCCTCACGTGCGACGGCCAGCCGGTGAAGCTGCCGCCGAAGTGCGTGCGCCTGATCGAAACGATGATGCGAGATCCCGATCGCGTCTTCTCCCGTTCCGATCTGGAAGCCGCGGTATGGGGCGGCGAGCCGATCACCGGCGACATGCTGCGCAGTCAGATGTATCTGCTGCGGCGGGCCATCGCGCTAGCGGGCAGCCCGGATCCGATCGAGAACGTCCACGGCCTGGGTTATCGGCTGGCGGTGAAGACCGATCCCTGAGCGATGATGAAGCGCGGGTTGCGGCTACGCATCGGGGCGACATTCGCCCTCTTCGCGTTGGCTGTCGTCATCATCCAGACGACCTACGTCGTCCTGGTCACCGACGCGCAGGAAGAAGAGTTCATCGAGCACATCCTCACCGAAGAGATGGCACGCCTGCGCGACGCCTATCGCGCGTTCGGCAGCCCGGCGCTGCCCCGTGGACATTTGCTGGAGGGCTATGCGCTGGGTCCTGGCGGCGACAGGACGGTTCTTCCGGCGCACCTCCGCGAGCTCGATGTCGGCAACCACGAAATCGTTCGCGATGGCAAGGAGTACCACGTGCACGTGCGCGAGGACGGCGACGTGCGCCTTTATCTCGTATACGACGCGACGCGGCACGAGGAGCGCATGGGCAAGTTTGCGCTCCACCTTCTTGCCGCGGTTCTGTCGGCCGGCGTGGTGTCGGCCGTGGCGGCCTACTGGCTCTCGGGGGTGCTGGTGCGGCAGGTCTCCGACCTCGCCACGCGTGTCGCCCGCCTCGATCCCGTCGCCGCTGCCCCGCACCTCGCAGACGGCCAGCAGGACGAGGAGGTGTCGACGCTCGCCTCCGCATTCGACCGCTACCATGAGCGCGTCGCCGCGGTCGTGGAGCGGGAGAAGCAGTTCACATCCAACGTGAGCCATGAGTTGCGCACGCCCCTCACCACGATCAAGACGAGCTGCGAACTGCTCGTGCAGGATCCGGCCCTCTCCGGGAAATCGCAAGAGCGCCTTGCGGGCATCGCCCGCGCAGCCGACCGCATGACGGAGCTGACGGAGGCGCTCCTGCTCCTCGCTCGCCAGACGACCCTGGACGGCGCCCAGGAGCTCGTGCCCCTGCAGGAAGCGGCCGAGGAAGTGGTGGCGTCGCTGCGCGAATCGCTGTCCCGTCGGCACATCGATGTCGAGCTTCGGGTACCGGCGCACGCCGCAGTGCGGACACCCCGTCTTGCCCTTCACGTCGTGCTGTCGAACTTGCTGCGCAACGCCGCGAGCTATACGGATCGCGGGCGCATCACGGTCGGCTATCGGGACGGCACCCTGTCGGTGGCGGATACCGGCCGCGGCATCGCAGCCACGGACCTGCCCCGGATCTTCGACCGCTTCTATCGGGGGGAGGCCCGGCGCGCGCATGCCGAAGGCTCGGGTCTTGGGCTCGCCATCGTCAAGCATATCGCCGACCGCCTGGGCTGGAAGCTCGGTGTCGCAAGCGAGCTGGGCAAGGGCAGTACTTTCACCGTCGAATTCCCTTCCTCTTCACGCTTTCATCACACTTGATCGAGTCTTTCTTCACGACCCGCCGGCTATACTACTAGCGAACCCTTGGGGAGCTCGACCATGCAGGCAAAGCGGGACGCTCTTTTCTCCGACGCAAGCCGCGCCGTCGGCGACTTCAACTTCGGCGAAGGAACAGCCGAAGTGTTCGACGACATGCTCGACCGCAGCATTCCGATGTACCGCGAGCTGCAGCGCATGATCGGCGAGATTGCGCGTGAGTTCGCAGTCGAAGGCACCAACGTCTACGATCTGGGCTGCTCGACGGGCATCACGCTGGAAACACTGCATCTGGCCGTCGGTTCCGGGACAACGCTGGTGGGGTTCGATTACTCCGAGCCAATGCTCGAGCGGGCTCGGCAGCGGTTCCAACCGTTGATCGCATCCGGCCGGATGCGGCTCGATCACGCGGACCTGAACCAGGGCTGCGTCATCGAGAACGCTTCGGTCGTCGTGCTGAACCTCACCCTCCAGTTCATCCGCCCGCTCTACCGCGACAGCCTGATGCGCCAGATCGCATCTGGTCTCAACGACAATGGCGTCCTGATCCTGGTGGAGAAGGTGCTGGCGGCGGACTCGACGATCAACCGCCTGTTCATCAAGTTCTACTACGACATGAAGCGGCGCAACGGCTACGACGAGATGGAGATCGCGCAAAAGCGCGAAGCCCTCGAGAACGTGCTCATTCCCTACCGCGTGGACGAGAACGTGGAGCTCTTGAAGCGCAGCGGCTTTCGCGAGGTGGAGACCTTCTATCGGTGGTACAACTTCTGCGGCTTCCTCGGCTCTCAAGCGAGCTGTAAACGCATGGGACTTATGCGCAATGCCTCGCCATGATCGCGGCGGCAATTTCTTCTTCCGTCACCGCAACATGCTTTTCCCCGTTTTTGTCGTGGTGACGCTGCTGTTCTGTACACCGCGCTTTGCCTTCGGTGATCGCACCCTCGACCTCTGGCTGGATGTTGTCGGCGCCGCGATCGCTCTCGCGGGACAGGGTCTGAGGATGCTCACGATCGGTTACGAATACATCGTGCGGGGCGGGCGGCAAGGCAAGGTGTACGCGGAGCATCTGGTGCAGGGTGGCGTCTTCGCCCACTCGCGCAACCCGCTGTACCTCGGCAACCTGCTCATCATCGTCGGTCTCGCAGTGATGGTGCACTCGCTGCCGCTCTACCTCTTCGGCATTCCGTTCTTCGTCTTCGTGTACGCCGCCATCATCGCCGCCGAGGAGAACTTCCTGCGCGCCAAGTTCGGCGCCGAATACGAAGCGTACTGTGAGAGCGTGAACCGCATCTGGCCCCACTGGAAGGGCTTCAGGCAGTCGATCGCGGGCATGCGTTTCAACTGGCGGCGGCTCGCCATCCGCGAATACGGCACGGTTTTCGGACTCGCGCTCGCGATCATCGGCATTCGCGCTCTGACGCTCTACAAAGTGCTCGGGGAGGCGGCCGTGCCCGACATTCTCGATCTCTCGTGGTGGCTGGTGCCGGTGATCGTGGTCTACGCGGGCGTTCGCTACCTCAAGAAATCGGGACGCCTGACCGAGTATCGCTCGGCGGGTGCGGAGGCGTCGTAGCAGTCCGACGCCTTCCTTCGCGCCGGTCGCGTTTAGAATGCGGCCATGCTTTACTCGGCGGTCCGCCGCGCCCTCTTCTCGCTCGATCCGGAAAAAGCTCAGCGCGTCGCCCTCGCCGCTCTCGCGAGCGTCGATGCACTCGGTCTCACGGGATGGGTGGCACCGCCGCCGGTGCGCGCGCCGCGCCGCGTCATGGGTATCGACTTTCCCAACCCGGTGGGCCTTGCCGCGGGGTTCGACAAGAACGCGGAGCACATCGACCTCATGGCCGCACTCGGTTTCGGCTTCATCGAAGTCGGCACCGTGACCCCCCGCCCGCAGCCCGGCAACCCAGCACCGCGGATCTTTCGGATACCCGAGCGACAGGCCCTCGTCAATCGTCTGGGCTTCAACAACGTCGGTCTGGACCGGCTGCTCGCGAACATCGAGGGTGCCCGCTTCCAGGGGGTGCTCGGGATCAATATCGGTAAGAACTTCGACACGCCGCTCGAACGCGCGCACCAGGACTATCTCGCGTGCCTGCGCGGCGCTTATCCGCAGGCGGCCTACATCGCGGTGAACATCTCGTCGCCCAACACGCCCAAGCTGCGGGACCTGCAGAACGCGGCCGAGCTCGAGCGTTTGTTGGACGCACTCAAGTCTGAACAGCAGACGCTCTCTTCATCCCACGGGCGGTATGTCCCGATCGCGGTGAAGATCTCGCCGGATCTTTCCGCCGGGCAGGTCGAAGCCGTCGCGGCACTGCTGGTGAAACACGGGATGGACGGGGCAATCGCCACCAACACGACGATCTCGCGGGAGGGTGTGGAAGGTTCACGGTCGGCGCAGGAAGCCGGCGGCCTCAGCGGCGCACCCCTGCTGGAGCGCTCGAACGCCATCCTCCAGCGTTTATGCGACGTCCTGGACGGCCGCTTGCCCGTGATCGGTGTCGGCGGGATTCTTTCGGGGCGAGATGCGCTGGCGAAGCTTGCGGCCGGTGCGAGCCTCGTTCAGCTCTACACGGGGCTCATCTACCGCGGCCCGGACCTGGTGCGCGAGGTGGTCGAGGCGGTCGTGCAGCAGGAGCGGCGCGGGGCGGCCTGAGCCTCCTCGGGGCAAGCACGGCGCGAGCCGTCAGACGGAGCAGATCACGGATTTGAACTTGCCGCGGGGCGTGCGCGCGATCTCGTCGACTACCACGACCCGGCACGCGAGGCCACCCCCGAGACGCGCCTGGGCATTGCGCAGGAGCGCGAGCTCGGAAGCTTCCGTGTATTCATCGGACGGCACGACGCGAATCGTGAGCGTGTCGAGGCAATCCTGCTGGATCTGCCCTTCCAGAATCCCCGGCACGCCCCGGAACATGTTTCCCGCCAGACAGGCAGCCATGCGACGCCCGTCCGGTATCTTGATGAAGTCGTCGGAGCGGCCGATGATCTCGTCGATCAAGGGACCGTGGCGGCCGCACTCGCAGGTTTCGGTCGCGGGTGCGAGGCGAACGAGGTCGCCGCTGCGGTAGCGCAAGAGCGGCATCGCCTGGTTGTTGAAGCCGGTGCCGACCGGTTCCACCAGATCCTCGTACTCGGTCGGAATGAATTCGACGTACGCGTAGTCCGTCATCAGGTGGTAGCGGCCTTGCTCGCACATGCCGATGGCCGCGACCCGTTCGGCGAGCCCATACCAGTCCAGCACCTTGCAGCCGAAAGCGGTGGCGACCTGCTCGCGCTGCCGGCGGTCGAACATCTCCGACGAGGTCACGACACTTCTCAGGGACCGCCCTCTGTAGCGCTTCCCGTGGTCGAGCATCCACGCCGCGAGAAAGCTCACGGACGAGGGGTAGGCCTGGAGCACGACCGGATCGAATTCGGTCAAGGCGTCGAGGTAGAGCGGCGCGCTGCGGTGCGACAGGTGGAGCGACGAGAGCATCAGCATGTTGTCGGCATAGTTGCGCCGCCAGTACGGAGGTTCGATTCGGTCCGCGGGAACGATGGGATCGCCGCGCAGCCAGGCGCGCCGGTCACCGGGGCGCAGTCCCGCCCACTCGAGATGGCGCGAGATGAAGGCGTGCTCGCGCGTGACGGCGTCGAGATCCTGATGGAACCATACCGGACTGCCGGTCGTGCCGCTGGTGCTGCCCGAGATCATCGGTTTGCCGGCGTCCTCGGCGATCAGGCTGCGGCCGGCCGCGCGCACGTCGGCCTTGGTCAGCAACGGCAGGCGGGCGAGATCGCGCGGAAACTCCATGTTCCGAACGTCGAGTCCGAGCCTTTTAAAGCGCTCGCGGTAATAGGGCACGTGACGGGCTGCATGGCGAACGACGCGAGTGACGCGATCGGCCTGCTGGCGCGCAGCTTCGTCGGGGGTCCAGTTCTGCGATTCACGCAACTCGGCGCGCACGCGGCGGAACGCAAGGCCTTCGCGTGCGAGCCTGCGCCCGAGCGCACGGGCGGAGAGAAGCCAATCCTGGATCCACGGCGACGCCGCCCTGTAGTACGCGGAAGAGAACATCGAGTTGCCCCCGAAAGCTGTTCGGGGCAGTCCTCAGCAGTTCACGTGCCCAGATTGGAGCACGACGGGAAGGCTCTCTCACGACGCCGGCGGGGGCTCGATCCGCGCGGAAACGTTTCGGCATTCGCGCTAAGTCACTCGCGCCAGGGAAAGATTGCGAGCCCTCAAGGTCATTTTAAGAAAAAATACATAATAAATAGTATGTTGGTACCTGTTATTGATGTTTTGCAAGAGATTTAGAAGTCGCCTCGCGTTCGCGTAAACTTGCGCTCAGGAGGGTCGAGATGCGAATCGGTGTACCCACGCAGAGCAAGGATCACGAGTACCACCATTGGCGCGTGACCTGCCCCCCGCTGGCCGGCGTTCCCGGCCGCGCCGCGCCGGAAGACCTTGGACGCTAGCCCCTATCCCGCGACCGCTCGCGGCGTCGCGCTCTCGCTCGCCGACCGGATCGACGCCGTGCTCCCGCAGACCCAGTGTCGCCGCTGCGGCTTCGCCGGGTGTCGGCCGTACGCCGAGGCGATCGCGGCAGGAGAGGCCGACATCGATCGGTGCCCGCCGGGTGGCGAGCGGGGGATCGTCCGGCTGGCTGAGCTGCTGGGCGTCGGCCCCAAACTTCTCAACCCCGCGTGCGGGGTGCCCACACCCAAGGCGGTCGCGGTCATCGACGAGGGCGCCTGTATCGGCTGCGCCCTGTGCCTCCCCGCCTGCCCGGTGGACGCGATCGTCGGCGCCCCCAGGCATCTTCACACCGTGATCGCCGCGCACTGCACGGGCTGCGAGCTTTGCCTTCCGCCCTGCCCGGTCGACTGCATCGCGATGCTTCCGGTCCCGGCACGCCAGGACGAAGACGAAGCCGAAGAAACCCGCCGGCAGATGCTTGCCGCGGACGCAGCCCGCGAGCGCCACCGACGCCATCTCGGCCGAATCGACCGCGACGAACGGGAGCGCGCCCAACCCGAAGTTGCCCGGTCGGGATCCGCAGCGGATCCGAAACAGGCAGCCGTGCTTGCCGCGCTCGAGCGTGCCAAGGCAAACGCGGCAGCGGACGCCGCGAAGGCAGATCGATCGCTCGCCACGCGACGCCCATGAACGCCGCCCGACGTGAACAGATCTTCGCGCGACTGCAGCGCGCCAACGCTCATCCGACCACGGAGCTCGCCTACCAGACACCTTTCGAGCTGTTGATCGCGGTGATCCTGTCGGCGCAGGCGACGGACAAGAGCGTCAACCTCGCAACCGCCGAGCTCTTCCCGGCCGCGCGCACGCCCGAGGCCATGCTCGCGCTCGGACCGACCGAGCTCGAGCGCTACGTCAAGAGGATCGGCCTCTATCGGACCAAAGTGAAACACATCCTCGAGACGAGTCGCGCGCTGATCGAACGCCACGGCGGCGCCGTCCCGGACCGTCGCGAAGACCTCGAGAGTCTGCCTGGCGTCGGACGCAAGACCGCGAACGTCGTGCTGAACACCGCCTTCGGTCATCCCACGATCGCGGTCGACACGCATATCTTCCGCGTCGCGAACCGTACCGGTCTGGCGCCGGGGAAGACCGTGCGGGACGTGGAAGACCGGCTCGCCCGGTCGACCCCGCCGCGCTTCCGGAAGGACGCGCACCACTGGCTCATCCTGCACGGGCGCTACGTCTGCAAGGCGCGCAAGCCGGAATGCCAAAAATGCCTGATCCGGGACCTGTGCGAGTATCCGAGCAAGACCGAAAATGCGTGAGGAGTGAAGGGATGGAGCGGTGCTGCAGCCGGCTTCCCCTGATTCCCTGCTCGGAAGGAAGACAGCGTCGCGCATCGAGCGCACCGCGGCATGACTACCAGTTCGTGTGGGCGCCGGCGGGCTTCCCCATGACAGGGGTCTTGTCTTTTTGCCGCCGTGAGGTCCGCTTGCAGCGTGGCGTGTTCAGGAGCGTCCCGAAACTCATCGCCGCCATCGAGCAATACATCGACGCATAACCAGAATCCCAAACCCTTCGTCTGGACTGCCAAGGCCAATGACATTAGCCTGCCTGGACTGCGCCTACCGTCTTCATGACCTTGAACCCGGCGAGGAACAGCAGCGCACCCAGTGCAGCAAGCCCGATGCCTTCGCCGTGCAGATCGACCTCCCGTTTCGACTCGATCACTCTGCATTCCGGGCATTCCGCTTGCGCAGGTGAGGGCTCGCTGACTGCGTAGGTCTCTCGACACACGGGGGTTTCGGGAGCGGTGGCTGGCTGTTGCGATACCCGTCGGGTCCGCGGTGCCGACTTCCCGGGATGGGGTGCGCGAGACGCTGCGCGGCGAACGGTCGATGCGGCGGCACGATCGCCATCCTGCGCGGGCAGCACTGGCGGTGGGGCATACCCATCGGTTGTCTGCAGTTGCCGGTGGAGCCATTCGGACTGACTCTCTGCGCGCGAGACTGCGGGTGCAGCGAAAGCGAATATGCCGAGCGCCGCGACCAGCACTAATACGGACTTCGAATACATGATCGGTCTCCCTCATACAGAGCGTACAAACCACCGGATTCGTAGGTTAGTGCCCCGACGTCGCCGGCGAGAATGGATTGACAATCGCCAATCCCTCGATCACCTGCCCTGCCTGCAGATCCTCCGTGTAGAGGGTGTCCGCCCCGGCCTCGAGCGCGCTTCGAACGATCAAGGCGTCCCAAACGGAGAGCGAGAACCGCCGATGCAGCGCAACTGCTCGAGATATTCACGTACCAGTGCGTTGACCGATGTACCGCGTTCGAGCGCATGGATGCGTGCCTTCTTGAGCACTTCATCGTCTATGGTCAGGGTGAGATTTGCCACGGGGTGTCTCTGAATTACACAGGATCAGTGTAGCGCAGAATGTGCGGTCCTTTTCCGCTCAGATACGTCGAGGTCTTGCTCCAGCCGTGAGCGATCACCGATCAGCGGTGCTCAGGCGCTGCATTCTACTGGAGGACCGGGCGTCTGTAGGGCAACCCCTACATGAGTCGAGTGCGACGCCTACTTCGAATGGGAAACTCGCTGCTGGAAGGGCATTGTGAGTGGACGTAGCATCGATCAGGCGGTGATCGATAGAAGAAGGAAACGCACCCATCCGACATCCCACACACGGAGTGTCGGCAAGAGAGTCTGAACCAGTCTCGCGAGGGAGGGGTAAATGCAAATGGCGGATCTCGAAGTGCTGCGGGTGGCGTACCGTGGATCCTTTATCGACGCCAAGGACGACGGCTACTACGTGGCCGTGCGGGCCGGTTTGCGGTTCGGCAACAACCGCGACGCCGGTCCGCGATTCTACGGGCCGTTTTCCACGGCCGCCCAGGCAAGTTTCCTGGCTGTCAGCGTCCACGCGCTCGGCTTGACCTGACCACGGCCGCTGCCGTCGCAGCAGCGACGCTAAGAACGGCGCAGTTCTCGGTCTCCCGATCTTCGACTCGGCTTCATGAGCATGAACGACAGGAATGCCACGGCCAAGACGGCAGGCGAGACCGGCGTGCACGAACTCGGCTCAGCGCTCGCCGGGCACTTCGCCGAACCGACCGATCCCGCGCGGTGGCTCCTTCCCGTGGAGGACGTTCTGGGGAAGCACCACTTCCTGCAACAGATGGAGCGTGAGAAGCTCAGGACAAATCGATCCAATGCCCCCTTGTCGATCGTTCTCTTTCATATCGAGACCTCGCACCCGGGCGAATGTGGCGGTGTGGAGGCGCTCTTGCGGGTTCTTCGTCACAGCAAACGGGAAACCGACATTCTCGGGTACCTGGGCGAAGACTTGTTCGCGCTGCTGCTGCCGGATACGGACGAACCGGGCATACGGGCATTCATCCGGAAAATCGAACCTCGCATCGAGCGATTTCGAATCTCGACGATGTGGGAGACATATCCCCACAAGATATTCCATGAACTGTTGACGCAATCGAAAGACTTGTCGCGGCTATCGTTCTTCGTCTCTGGCGGCTTGAAGGAGAGCAGCGAAAGTGGTCACCCCCTCAAGCGTACCCTCGACATCGTGGGTGCCGCCGCTGGAATTCTTCTGCTTTCTCCGCTCATGTTGATCACGGCCCTGGTGATCGCGTTCGATTCACCGGGCCCGATTCTATCCAGGCAAACGCGGGTCGGCAGGCAAGGCGTACCCTTCGTCTCCTACAAGTTCCGGTCGATGCTCGTGACCGCCGATGATCGAATGTGCCGTGAGGTCGGAGAGCTTGCAGAGGTCAAGCCGAGCGATGTGAACAGCCCCTGCCACAAGGCAACGTCGAACCCGAGGGTCACTCGAGTCGGCAAGTTCATCCGGGATACGAGCATCGATGAGTTGCCCCAGCTCTTCAACGTCCTAAAGGGCGACATGAGCTTGGTTGGACCACGGCCACCCCTCCCCGACGAGGTCGAGAATTATCGGGCATGGCATCTCATGAGAATCCTGGAGTTCAAACCCGGCATCCGGTCCGTGGCGCGTGGAAGGACACGGCTCGACCACGTTCGACAGCATGGTGAGCATGGACCTGCGGTACAGCCCGACTTGCTCGCTGGCATCGGACATCAGAATATTGTTCGAGACCATCACGAGGCCGCTCAGGCAGGGTTGACGGATTGCGCGGGCATGGGTCTCATGAACCGCACACTGCCTTCCGCTCAGCCGACGCCATTGAGCCCGTCGTGACCGTGTGGTGAGTTTGATTTGCGGGTGGGCACCCCCAGGCCCAGGGGCACCGACAGCCGAACCGTAGTTCCTGCACCGGGTGCGCTCTCCACTTCGATGCGACCGCCGATCATTCCGAGGCGCCGCTCAATATTCGATAGACCGGAGCCAGCATGAGACCCCCGAGCCTCGCCGCGCGCGGCGGTGCAAAAGCCGGTGCCCCGGTCGGAAACCGTGATCTGGACGGCGGGTCCGGCAGTACGCTCCATTTTCACCGTCACCTGATTCACACCGGCGTGCTTGCCGACATTCATCAGCAGTTCGCGCGTGGCCTTGAACAGCAGCATCCGGGTGGCGGTATCGGCCGGTTCCGCCGCTGCGTCCCACTCCAGATCCACTTCGAGCAGGTGGCGGGTCCGTGCCCAGTGGCAAAGCCATTCCAGTGCGGGTCCCAACCCCTGCTCGCGCACCACCGGCGGATTGAGTTCCACGCCGAGCGAGCGGGCTGTATCAAGCGCTTCGGTGATGTTCGTGCGGGCATCCGCCGTGATCCGCAGCCAAGTGTCGGTCGGCGTGCGTTCGTCCAGAGCGCTCAGGTTCAGGCGCGCGCCCACCAGCAGTGGCTGGACATGATCGTGCAATATCTCGTATAGCCGAACTCGTTCGCTTTGCTCGGCGTGGGTGAGCTCCGCCGCCAGCTCACGCAGGTGTACCGCCTGTTCGTTCGCCAACCGCGTGCGCTCGGCGAGTAGCGTGGTGAGGCGTGTGTTCATATCTTGCAGTTGGCGCTCCGCTTCCTTCAACTCCGTCACGTCGGCAATGATGCCCACCATACGAAGGCAAACACCATCGTCGCCGTACTGGTAGCGAGCGCGGGCGCTCATCCAGCGGATGCTGCCGTCGGGCCATACGACGCGGAACTCGGCGGCGTAGTCGGCATGGTTGGCCATCGATCGACGGATTTCCTCTTCTACCCTGGGGCGGTCTTCGGCATGAACGCGATCGGCCCAGGCTGCATAGGAAGGGGTGATCTCGCCGAAGCGATAATCGAGCATCTCGTAGTGACCCCGCGACCAGACGACCTCGCCGGTGCGAACATTCCACTCCCAGGTGCCGGAGCGGCCGATCTCGGACGCCAGCTGAAACCGCTCTTCGCTTTCGCGCAGCGCGTGCTCGGCACGCTTGATGTCCGTGATGTCCTCCGTAAACACCAGGATGCCGCCCACCTCGCCGGTCGTTGTTAGCCATGGGCGCACCTCCCAGATGAGCCATTGCACGGTGCCGTCCGCGCGCTCGAAACAGTCATCCTTGGCCCGCAACACTTCGCCGGCCAGTGCGCGGCGATGGACCTCTTTCCAGCGCTCGGGGATCTCTGGGAATACCTCGTAGTGCGAGCGGCCGATCAGCTCCGGTCCCAAGCTATAGTCGGCTCGCCAGCGGGCACTGGCGGCGAGATAGCACATACGCCGATCGAACATCGCGATCGCTGCAGGTGCGTGTTCGATGAACAGATGCAACAGTTGCTGGCTCTGGCGCAGAGCATCCTCGACCTGCTTGCGCCCGGTGATGTCCTGAGTGATGCCGAAGCCGCCCAGCAGCGCGCCCGTGTCGTCGTATTCGAGATAGGCTTTTTCCCGCACCCATTTCACCTGCTCGCCGACCACAATGCGATGCTCGATGTCATAGGGATCGCCGCGCAGCCCGGCCTGCCACCGGGACTCCACGAATTGGCGATCGTCGGGGTGTACGAATCCCAGAAACGTCTCGTAGCTCATCGACATCTTCTTGGGCACGCCGAAGATACGGTGGTTTTCGTCCGACCACGTCAGGACGTCGTGCCGGACATCCAGTCGCCACCAGCCTATCTTCCCGACCTCCTGGGCGCGGCGCAGGTCCTCCCGGTTTTGGCGCAGCGCCTCCTCGACCTGCTTGCGCTCGGTGATGTCTTGGACGATACCCGCCATCCAGCGCGGGTTTCCTGTACTGTCCCTGCGGTGCCGCCCGGCGGCCCAGATCCACCGAACCGCACCGTCCACTCGCCGGATGCGGCACTCGAGGCTCCAATCGCTGCCCGTGGCCGTGGCTTCGCGGAACTTGGCGTCCACCGCCGCCCGGTCCTGCGACAGTACGTGATCAAGAAACATCTCGTAGGTCCAGCGGGGGAGCAATTCGCCGATAACCGAATATGCGATCGTGTTCGAGCGATCGGCGGGCGCTGTGATGATCCGACAGGTCGAGTTCCCACGCGCCGGTGTGGCCGGTTTCCAGAGCGAAGCGCAGCCGCTTCTCGCTTTCGCGCAGATCCGCCTCGGCCTGCGCTTGCTCGATGACCTCCGCCGCCTGGCGGGCGAGCAGGTCCAGCAGCCGCAGCGCGTGTTCGCCCGGTTGCCTCGGCGCGCGGTAGTGGGTCGAGAACACGCCGACGACCTCCCCCGACCGGCTGATGAGCGGCGTGGATTGAACGGCCCGCACTCCGACCTTGCGCTGGATCTCAAGAGCCGGGGTGCCGACGAAGATCGGGCTTTGTTCAATGTCCTGGACGATGACGCGCTCCCCCCGCTCAACCGCCGTGCCGCTCGCTCCCTCGCGTCGGGAGACGGTGTTCCAGGAATCGATCCACCATGCCGGAAAGCCACGCTGAGCCACGATCCGGAGGTTTAGGGACTCGGGATCCAGAATCTGTATGGTGCCGAAGTCGGCGTCGCAAACGTTCATCGCCGCATCGACGATCTCGCCAAGAAACGGTTCCAGGTTGCCGTCGCGAACGACTTGCATCCCAAGCTTCTGTAGCCGCACCATGGCATCCAGGTCGGCCGTCAACCTTCTCTCGCTTTCTCGGAGCGCTTCCTCGGTTCGCTGCAGTTCCTGGATATTGGTCAGGCTGCCGACCCACCGGTCGATCCGGCCTTGGGCATCGCGAAGCGGTTTAGCCTGAAGCAGGAACCAACGATAGGAGCCGTCGGCGCCGCGAATGCGGTGGCGCATCTCTATCGGGTTGCCGTCGCGCGCCGCCTGCGCCCAGCCAGTGGCCGCTCCGGGCAGATCGTCCGGATGCACCGCTTGCGTCCACCCAAGGCCTGCGGTCTGCTCTGGGGTCAGGCCGGTGTAGGCGCACCATTGCTCGCTGGCAAACATGTTGCCGCTGTCGGTATCGCCCTCGAAGGTCATGCTAGGCGCTGCCTGCAGGAGCAGCCGAAAGTGCTCCCCACCCTCCAGCGCCGCTGCGGAACTCAGGCTCTCGTCCAGGCGCTGTCGAACGCCGAGCACACAAGAGCGGCGCCCCGTAACTTCAAAGTGCGCTCTTCCCGAGTCGACTACCTGAATATAGGCCCCTGATCCATTGCGCACGCGATACTCCAGGGTGTACTGCGCCCTGTCGGGAGACAGTTGCGCCAGTGCGAGGGAAAGTCGGTCTCGGTCGTCCGGATGAACGCGCTCCAGATACGCCGCGGTGCCTTCCTCAGGAGGGATTCCCAGCTCTTGGCTGAGTGTCCCTGCGCAACAGACGCGATCGTGCGCGAAATCCCACTCATAGGCATCCGCCCGCGCACCTTCAAGCGCGAGAAGCAGCCGTCGCGCACTTGCGGCAAAAGTCGTCGGCGGACCGTCCGACTCCATGACGGTCGGATCGCACCCCCCCTCAGCGTGGCTGATTGGGACGTCGTTACCCATGCCTGCACCTCCCGAGATCCGCTGGCGGATAGACAGCAGTATTGGCCGACGAATAGCCGACGAACGACCGATGCGGCTACCTGAGCAAACTCAGCGCCGGTAGCCGCCTTCATAGGCTGAATAGTCGCATCGCGCCAACTGGGTCGCAAGCGCCCCGGAGCCGATTTCCGAAGGTGCCCTCGCCATCCGGGCGGCACGCCCGCCCTCGACCACGGACCAGGAAACGCCGGCCGTATTCTGCCGAAAGCGCGAAGGCTCTCTTCGCCGTGGGAGGTGATATGCGTTTCACGTAGCATTGCTGTAGCATAGGTCGCACTTTGCAGTGCTCCTCTCAGCCACGACATTAGAGGGGGTCTTGTCGCAGCGCGAGCGCTAGCCGGCGGCTAGCTCGCCCCCAGAGCGACTGAACGAGGAACAGGCGAATCGAAATGATCAACATACTCATCGCCGATGACCATTCCGTGGTCCGTGGGGGGCTGAGGCAGTTCCTCGCCAACGCATCCGATTGCAAGATCGCTGCGGAAGCCAGTAACGGCCAGGAGGCGCTCGCCCTGTTGAAGCAGGAGCCATACGACCTGGTGCTGCTCGATATCGCTCTGCCAGACCTGGACGGACTCGAAGTCCTGCGCCGCATCAAGCTTGAATCTCCGGACCTTCCCGTATTGATCTTCAGCATGCATCCGGAAGACGATTACGCGGTGCAGGCCCTCAACCGCGGGGCCGCCGGCTATCTGATGAAGGACAGCGAACCACAGGAAATTCTGGAGGCGATTCATCGTGCCGCACGAGGCGCCAAGTACCTCAGTCCTCGCCTCGCCGAGAAGCTACTCGCCGGTTCGGTGGCACCCCCCACGAAGCTGCCGCACGAACTTCTCTCCACCCGCGAGTTGGAAGTGATGTTGCTGACCAGCAGAGGCACGCCACTGAAGGACATCGGCGATCGTTTGCACTTGAGCCCCAAGACTGTGAGCACATACCGCGCACGGGTTCTCGGAAAGATGGGCTTCAGTACCAACGCCGAACTCACTCGCTATGTGATTGAACACAAGCTCGATCCATAGTGCCGGCCTGTGGCGGCAGGCTGGTCGCACCTCGCGCGCCACGGGCGGCACACGCCAAGTACCCATCGGCAGGTGAATCTCTGGAGAGACCGACGCGCAATCGGTCGTTCGCCATACTGCCGCGTGTGCCCGTCGATTCAAGGCATAGGCGATTTCTGTCAGGCAACCCGTTGCTTTGCTTGTGCGTTGTCCGTTTTTTTCTGCAGCGGCGGGAAGGGGGGACTACTGGCTTCAGCCCCGGCGCTCAATACATGGGCGTTCTTCTCACGTCAGATCGGAAAAACCCTACAGAAGAAGCGATAAGCAACTACGACGCATGGGATGCCGACTGCTAGCAGACTGTGGTCAGTAAACGTAACGTGGCAGCGTGCGTCATAACAACGTGACGTATGCTCCGAGCGTAAGAATGGGAACGCGCTGTGGGGTTCATGTGGCTCGGAAGCTCTCCCCAACATTACCAAGAAAGGAGTTAGCAAAATGGCAACTATCAATGGCACCCCAGGAAACGACACGCAGAACGGCACGTTCTTCGCGGATACGATCAATGGGCTCGGCGGAAACGACACGCAAAATGGTCGCTTCGGCAATGACACATTGAATGGTGGCACCGGAAACGATACGCAGAATGGTGGTTTCGGCAATGACACATTGAATGGTGACGACGGAAACGATACGCAGGACGGTGGCTGGGGCAATGACGAGCTGAACGGTGGCTCTGGAAACGATACGCAGAACGGTGGCTTGGGCAATGACGAGCTGAACGGTGGCTTGGGCAATGACGAGCTGAATGGTGGCTTCGGAGACGACACACTAGACGGTGGATGGGGCGATGACGAGCTGAATGGTGGCCTCGGCGCAGACACACTGAATGGTGGCTTGGGAGACGACACACTAGACGGTGGGTGGGGCAATGACGAGCTGAATGGCGGCCTCGGCGCAGACACACTGAATGGTGGCTTGGGAGACGACACACTAGACGGTGGGTGGGGCAATGACGAGCTGAATGGCGGCCTCGGCGCAGACACACTGAATGGTGGCTTGGGAGACGACACGCTGAATGGTGGCTTCGGCAATGACGAGCTGAACGGTGGCTTCGGAGACGACACCCTTAACGGTGGCTTCGGCAATGACGAGCTGAACGGTGGCGTCGGTGCAGACACGCTGAATGGTGGCTGGGGCAACGACACACTAAACGGCGGCTTGGAAGCGGACACGCTGACTGGTGGCTTCGGAGCGGACGAGTTCGACTTTACTACCGTGCCAGTTGTGGCAACTAACTTTGACACCATAACCGATTTCCACCACTTCGCCGATTCCATCGGACTTGCTGGGGATCCCGGCGAGGCGTTCAATCCAGTTGGTCCTGCCGGCCTTACGTTCGTCGGCGGAGTGCTCAGCGCCTCCGACTTCTTCGTCAACAGCCCCTTCAATGGCAACGGTCCTGGGCCCAGCGGCATCCACTACGAGACGAGTACGGGCAACATCTATTACAACCCGACCGACTTCATAGTGGGGGATGCCCACTTGATAGCGAAGGTCGACCCCGGAACGTTCCTGAACCACACCGACTTCGTCCTGATCTGAACCGTCGCTAGAACGATGACCGCAAATGTACCGGGCCCACAGGCCCGACTCTGCCGTTAACTGCGGGTTCATGATCTCGTAACAACACAATTATTGCGAGTAGTCCAGGGCGGCGCCACGAGCGCCCTCCTGGCTTCCAAAGCGGTGCCATGGAGACGGTGCCATGGAGAGGACACGCAGCGTCGCGCCGTGGCGAGACTTGCTACGGCAGTTTTGGCCACTGCCACGCGATCTTCACGCGCTTCGCGCGCTCGTCCCGCGCGGGGTCCAGGATTCTCAAGTTGTCCCGTTTTGACGAACGCCGATATGGCGATGTAGCAAGTCCCAGTGCTACCGGAGGTTCATGTGCGTGACCATCCTGTTAGCTTCGAGCTCCGCTGATGCTCACTTTCATCCGACGGTTTCGTCGCTTCTTCCTGTTCGCCGGCGTGTTCAGTCTGGTGATCAATCTGCTGCTGATCGTGCCGGCGGTCTACATGCTGCAGGTCTTCGATCGCGTGATGACGAGCCGCAGCCACGAAACGCTGGTCATGCTCACCGTGTTCACGGTGGTGGCGCTGGTGGTGATGGCCGCACTGGACTTCGTCCGCTCTCAGCTCCTGGCGCGCGGTGCCGTCGCGCTCGACAAGACCCTCGGTCCCATCGTGTTGCGCGAGATGCTGGCCGGTCGCAGTCGACCCACGCCCGATGATGCGCAGCATGCGCTGCGGGACGTTGCGATCCTGCGGGCGTTCCTCGCCGGCGCCCCGATCCTGGCGCTCTTCGACATCCCGTGGATTCCGGTCTACATCGTCGTCATCAGTCTGTTCCATCCGCTGCTGGGATTGGTGGCGGTCGCCGGCGCCGTCGTCCTGCTGATGCTCACGATTGCCAACGAACGGCTCTCGCGCGCACCGCTGGAAGCAATGCAGGCACAGTCGCGCAAGGCGTCGCAGTTCGTCGATCTGAGCCTGCGCAACGCCGAGTCGATCGCCGCGATGGGCATGGCGCCGGGCGTGCTGTCGAGCTGGGAAACCCATCATCACAGGTGCTCACCTCGCAGGTCGCCGCCAGCCGGGCTGCGTCGCGGGTATCCGCCGGGACCAAGTTCGTGCGCCAGTCGATTCAGGTGGCGGTGCTGGGGGCGGGCGCGTACTTGGTCATCAATCTCGACGCGAGCTCGGGCGTCATGATCGCCGCGACCATTCTGCTCGGTCGCGCCCTCGCTCCGGTGGAAGGGGTGGTGGCCGGCTGGAAGGCGCTGGTGGACGCGCGCAGCGCCTACGCTCGCCTGGACCGCCTGCTGCGAACACGTGGCGACGACAAGACGGTCACGACCCTGCCGTCACCCTCCGGCGCACTGGCGCTCGAGCGCGTGGTGTTCGGTTTCAGGGATCGCCCGCAGATGACGATCAAGGGCGTGTCGCTCGATCTCGCGGCGGGCGAGACGCTCGCCATCATCGGCCCCAGCGCGTCGGGCAAGTCGACCCTGGCGCGACTGATCCTCGGGATCTGGGCGCCAGCGGGCGGCACCGTGCGCCTGGATGGCGCCGACGTTTCCACCTGGCCGCGCGACGAGCTGGGCCGGTACGTGGGCTATCTGCCGCAAGACGTCGAGCTCTTCGCCGGCACCGTCGCCGAGAACATCGCCCGCATGGGCACGCCGGACGCCGCCGCGATCATCGTCGCGGCCCAGCGCGCCAACGCCCATGACATGATCCTGAGGTTGCCCAACGGCTACGACACGCCCATGGGCGAGGCGGGGGGCCTGCTCTCGGGCGGACAGCGCCAGCGCATCGCGCTCGCCCGCGCGCTCTACGGCAGTCCGCGCCTGGTGGTCCTCGACGAGCCGAACTCGAACCTGGATGCCGAGGGCGAGTCGGCGCTGGACGCGGCGCTGAGGGAGCTCAAGCAAGAAGGGACGACTTGCATCGTCATCACCCATCGCCCGAGTCTGCTCGACACCGCGGACAAGGTGCTGGTGCTGCGCGAGGGCGCCGCGCAGCGATTCGGCACGCCGCGGGAGGTGCTGGCCCAGGTTGCACCGAAAGCGCTCAAGCCGGCTCCCGGTCCGGTGCCGGCAGCCGTCGTTCACCGCAAGGAAGGATAGATGCAGGACACGCTGCCGGCACGCGCGCTGCCATTCGTGGATCTCGGTCAGATCGAGAATCCCGCGCGCCTGATACGAGCAGGACTGCTGCTGATCGGGGCGCTCGTGCTCGGCATCGGCGTGTGGATGGCGCTCGCCCCGCTGTCGGGCGCGGTCATCGCACCCGGCTTCATCAAGGTCGACATGAACCGCAAGACGGTGCAGCACCAGGAGGGCGGCATCGTCAGCGAGATCCTCGTGCGCGACGGCAGCCGGGTGAAGGCGGGCGAGAGGCTGCTCGTCCTGCGCGACGTGCGCGTGGGTTCGAGTCAGGATCTGCTCACGACGCAACTCGATTCGGAAATGGCGAAGGCCGCCCGACTTCGCGCAGAGCAACTCCTCGCACCGAAGGTCACCTTCCCCCCGGAGCTCACCGAGCGCGCTACCGAGGGACGAGTCGCCGAGCTCATCGCCCGCGAGACCGCCCTCTTCGAAGCGCGCATCAATGCGCTCAACGAGCAGACCGGCCTCATCCGCAGGCAAGCGCAGGAGACCGCGAAGGAAATCGAGGCGCGCTCGCGCCAGCTCGCTGCCGACGAGAGCACGATCCGATTGCAGAAGGACGAGCTCAACGCCAACTCGGCGCTACTCGACAAGGGATTCGTGAGCAAGACGCGGTTGCTCGCGCTCCAGCGCGGGCTGTCGGAATACGAGGCCCGGCTCGGCGAGAATCAGGCCGACGTGGCTCAGGCGCGTCAGCGGGTCGTCGAGCTCGAACTGAAAGCGGCGAGCCTGCGCAACAGCTTCGCGCAGCAGGCCGCAAGCGAGCTCAAGGAAACCACCGCGCAGATCTTCGACCTGCAGGAGCGGCTGCGCCCGACCGCCGACGCGAGCGTCCGCCAGAACGTGACCGCCCCCATCGCCGGCGAGGTGGTCGACCTCAAGGTCACCACGGTTGGTGCCGTGATCGGCCCGCGCGATCCGATCCTCGAAATCCTGCCCGAGAATCCCGATCTCATCATCGAAGCGCGCATCCGCACCGAGGACATCAACTACGTTCGCAACGGCGCCGATGCGGACGTGCGGCTCATCGCCTTCAAGCAGCGCATCACGCCCGTGGTCGAGGGCAAGGTCGTGTACGTCTCGGCCGATCGATTGGTGGATAAGACCTCTCCGTCCAACCCGCCGTATTACGCGGTCCACATCCGAGTCACGCCCGAGGCACTCGAGAAGGCTGGAGACTTGAAGCTGCAGGCAGGCATGCCGGCGGAGGTCTTCATCAAGTCGACATCGCGCACGACCTTGCAGTATCTCTTCGACCCCGTCACCGCCTACATGCGGCGGTCGATGCGGGAGCCTTGAGCCTGCGGGAGCGTTGGCGACCGCGCGCGCAGGATCGTCTCGTCATAGCCCTCACCTCTGAATTCATAGCGTCCGGCGCACGGTACGGGGTCAGTAATCTTTCGGTCGACCCAACGACATCACCCGCCGCGCGCCGCGCCAGAGGGTTGGCAGCGCCCAGGCCACCAGGCCCAGAAAAATCACGAGCCCGACCAGGAAGAGCGCCGGCGCGGCGACTGCCGTGAAGAGGCCGGCCGGCACCAGCAGATCCTCGGCACTGGACTTGACGAAGTTCGAGAACGGCTCGGGCGACGTATTGACCACGGCCCGCGCGCCTGCCTTCGCGAGGTGGGTGCCGGCGGTGATGCTGCCCCCGATGATGGCCGCGGCGAGCGCCGCGCCTGTCCCCGAATCACCGACCGCGGCCGCTGCTAGCAACGCCTGTCGCGGATCGGCATAAAGGAGCCGGGGATGATCGGCATAATGGAGCCAGTTTCGGAGGGGTAAGACGGGCATCCCGGCGTGGTTAAGAATGGGTGGTTTTGGACGTATTGGCAACCTTGATTTTGTTGGCCGTAGGGGCGAGTTTCGGCGCCCGATACGACTGCCCGTCGAGTACCAGGCAGTAGGCGTTGTGGCGTAGCCGATCCAGGGTCGCCGAGGCCAGCAGTCGGTTGGCGGGGAAGGCTTGATCCCACTCGGTGAAGTCGAGGTTGCTGGTAACGATCGTGGCAGTGGTTTCGTAACGTTCGGCGATCAGATCGTGCAGATCTTCATCGGCGGGTGGACGCAGCGGCTTGAGGCCGAAGTCGTCGATCACGAGTAGCGCAATGCGGGCGAGGCTGGCGAGTTTGCGCTCGTAGGTACCGGTGGCGCGGGCGGCGTTCATGGCGGCGACCAGTTGCGCGCAGGTGGTGAACAGCACGTCGACGCCCTGGCGGATGGCGCAGTGGCCGAGGGCCTGCGCGAGGTGCGACTTCCCGGTGCCACACGGTCCGACGATGAGCACGGGGACGCGCTCGTCGAGGTAACGGCCGGTGGCGAGCTCGTGCACCAGGGCGCGATTGAGTTGCGGCAGGCGTTCGAAGTCGAACTGATCGAGGGTCTTGCTGGCGCGGAAGGCGGCACGGCGCAAACGCAGGGCGAACTTCTTTTGTTCGCGCCGGGCAACCTCATCCTCGATCAACAGCGCCAGGAACTCGGTGTAGGCGAGCTTGCCGTCGAGGGCTTGGCGATTACGTGCCTCGAGCGAATCGAGGATGCCAGACAGGCGCAGTTGTTTGAGATAGGGAACGAGCTCGGGAACGGGGTTCATCGGTGATGCCTCCGGGGTGGGATTCAGTGCAGCAGGGTGGGATCGACGCCGAACAGGGTCTCGGCGTCGCGGACAAAGCGTGCGCTGGTACCGTACGCGCGCGCCGATGCGGGGACATGCAGCAGCGGTTGTTGATCGAAGCCGCCGGCGAGAATGGTCTTGACGGTGCGGTAGAACGGGCTGTCGTGAGCGAGCGCCCGGGCGCACGCGGCTTCCAGCCGGGCGTTGCCGTAGCGTTCGGCCAAGCGCAGCACACCTTGCGCGGCGCGTAGCCTCTCGACGATGCGATCGGCGAGCAGTTGGTCGACCAATTGCGCGCAGGCGGGACCCACTGCCGTGGCTTGCTGCAGGCACCAGTGGCGGTCGTGGGCGAAGTAGGCTTGCGCCTGCGGCGGCAGGTGATCGCGGACGGTGAAGCGTTGCCCGGGTTTGCGGCCCCGCGGATGCACCGCGACCTGCCGATAGTCCTGATAGATCGCCACGGCGGTGTCGGTGGCCCGCAGCCACAGCGCCTGGCCGATCAAGGTGAACGGTACCGAGTAGAAGCAGCGGTCGAACTGGACGTGGCAATCGCGATGCACGCGCACGCCACTCCAGGTGCCAAGATCGGGCGCGATCGCCGGCAAGGCGCGCAGCAGCCGTTTCTCGACGGCGAACAGCGCGAGTGGCTGCGTGCGGGTAGTGCCGTGGATACGCACCCCCGCTTCCGTCATCACCCATTGCCGGACTTGGGCATTGAGATCGGCGAGATCGCGAAAGCTGCGGGTCGGCAGGAAGTTACCCTTGACATAGCCGACCCCGCGCTCGACGACGCCCTTCTTCGCCGGATCGGCGGGCGGACACGGGTCGATCTTGAAACCGTACCCTTCCGCGCACTCGGCGTAGGCGCGCTGCACCAGCGGATCGCGGGCACAGGCGCGAGTGATAGCGCACTTGGGGTTGTCGATAATGACCCGCGCCGGAACGGCGGCGAACCATTCGAAGGCGCGGCGGTGACAGCCGAGCCAGGTAGCCACCGTCTGCTCCCACACGAACTCGACGTACTGATGGCGCGAGAAGCACAGCGTCATCACGAACGCCCAGGTACGGCGCAGCTCGCTACGAGCGGGATCGAGCAGCAGCGGCCCGGCACCGAAATCGACCTGCGCTGCTTCGCCGGGCGCGAACTGCAGCCGCACCGTGGCCTGCGGCGGCCGCGCCGCGTTGAGCGCGGCGAGCATGCGCCGCACCGCCGAGTAGCTGCCGCTGTACCCATGCTCGCGACACAGCGCAGCGTGGATCGCGACACCACCCACACCCTGCTCGGCCCAGCGCGCCACCACATCGCGAAACGGCTCGACCGTGGAAATCGTGCTGCGCGCCCGGCGCGCCTGGCCGATCACCACCGCGATCTCGCCGTCCTCGGGCAGCGGCGTGTCGGGGGCGAGCCAGCCCTGCTGCGTGGCCAGCGCCCGCAGCGCTGCCACCTTCGGCCGGCCCATCAACCGCGCCCGGGCAATATCGCGGTCGGAATCGCCCTGGCGCAAGCGCACCAGGACCGCTCGATACTGGAACATCTCGATTCTCCTACGCCCCACCGCGGTTCTCCCTCTGGACAAAGTCCGAGAGGGTAGCGGTAACGCGCTCAGTTCGAGATGCCCGTCTTTACCTCACCTGGCTCCAATATGCCGATCACGGAGTGGCTCCAATATGCCGATCGCTGCGGCCGCTGCTAGCAACGCCCCGCCTGGCACGCGGAGGAAGGTGTTGACGGCATCCCACACGCTGTCGACCCAGGCGATCTTGTCGGCGAAGAACTCGACGCCGGTCATGAAGCCGCTCGCCACCAGCACCAGGGGGCTCGCGAGGATCTCCAGATGCTCCGGTAAGACCACCCAGCCGAGCTTGCCGGCGAGGCCCACCAGGAAGAGCGTCGCGTAGAGCCGGATGCCGCTCGCCCAGGCGAGCGCAGCAGCGATCGCGATCTCGGGCAGGTACTCGCTCATCGGCTGGCGCTACTTACCCGCGGGGACGTGCTCGAGCGTTGCCGGCAGCGCTTCTTCCTCGATCTTCTGGCGCTTGCCCACGAGCAGCGTGTAGGCGGTCGGGATCACGAACAGGGTGAGCAGCGTGCCGAACACGAGCCCGCCCACGATCACCCAGCCGATGGGCTGGCGCGACTCGGCGCCGGCGCCGGTCGCGATGGCGAGCGGCACGGCGCCCAGCACCATGGCCGCCGGTCGTCATCAGGATCGGCCGCAGGCGCAGCGTCGCCGCTTCGATCACCGCCTCGAACTTCTCCATGCCCCGGTCGCGCAGCTGGTTCGCGAACTCGACGATCAGGATGCCGTGCTTGGTGATGAGGCCGATCAGCATCACGAGCCCGATCTGGCTGTAGACGTTGAGCGTCCCGCCGGTGAGCTTGAGCGCCGCGAGCGCGCCGGTCATCGCGAGCGGCACCGTGAGCATGATCACGAAGGGCCCCACGAAGCTCTCGAACTGCGCCGCCAGCACCAGGTAGATGAACAGCGAGCGCGAGCACGAAGGTGAGGTAGAGCGCGGCGCCCGACTCCCGGAACTCGCGCGACTGGCCGTCGAGTCGGTGCGCGCGGTCGTTCGGCAGTTCCTCGCGCGCGCGCCTGCTCGAGAAACGCGAGCGCCTCGCCCAGCGTGTAACCGGGCGCGACGTTCCCCTGGATGATCGCCGCGCGCAGCCGGTTGAAGTGATTCAGCTCCTTCGGCGCCACGGTCTCCTTCAACCGCACCAGGTTCGAGAGCTGGATCAGCTGCCCGTCCTTGCCGCGCACGTAGATCGAGGTGAGGTCGGTCGGCTGCCGCCGCGTCCGCGTCCTCGAGCTGCACGATCACGTCGTACTGCTTGCCTTCACGCTTGAAGCGCGTGACCTGGCGTCCGCCGAGCAGCGTCTCGAGCGTGCGTCCGATGGTCTCGACCTCGACGCCGACATCGGCTGCCTTCTCGCGGTCGATGGTGACCGAGAGCTGCGGCTTGTTGAGCTTGAGGTCGCTGTCGAGGTTGGTGAGGCCCGGGTAGGCGCGCGCCTTCGCCATCAGCTTGTTCGACGAGCTGGTCGAGCTCCTCGTAGGAGTTCGCCTGCACCACGAACTGCACCGGCGGGCTGCGGAAGCTCTGGCCGAGCGACGGCGGATCGACCGGAAACGAGAGCACGCCGGGCAGCGCCCCGAACATCTTGCCGCGCAACTGCGCCGTGATCTCCTGCTGCTTGCGCGTGCGCTCGTCCCACGGCTTCAGGCTGACGAAGGAAAACGCGAGGTTGACCGGGTTCGGCTTCTCGAGGCCCGGCGCGACCACCACGAAGTAGTTCTCGATCTCGGGCACCTCCTGGTACATCTCCTCGACGCGGCGTGCGTAGTCCTGTCGTGTAGTCCATCGTCGCACCCTCCGGCGCGAGCATGATGCCGATGAAGAAGCCGCGATCCTCGAGCGGCGCGAGCTCGGACTTGAGCGACTTGAACAGGACTCCGGCCAGGACCGCAACCGCGACGAAGATCACGACCACCACCCAGCGGTGGCGCAGCGAGCGCGTGACGAGCCAGCGGTAGCCGTTGTTCAGCGCGACGAAAAAGCGCTCGGTCCAGTTGTAGATCGCGCTGTGGCTCGCCTGATGCCGCAGCATCTTCGAGCACATCATCGGCGTGAGCGTGAGCGCGACGAAGCCCGAGACCAGCACCGCCGCGGCGACGGTGAGCGCGAACTCGGTGAAGAGCTTGCCGGTGTTGCCGGTCATGAAGGCGAGCGGCGTGAACACCGCGGCGAGCGTGAGGGTCATCGCGACGACGGCGAAGGCGATCTCGCGGCTGCCCTGCACCGCCGCGCGAATCGGCGGCATGCCTTCCTCGATGTGGCGGTAGATGTTCTCGAGCACGACGATCGCGTCGTCCACCACCAGGCCGATCGCGAGCACGATGCCGAGCAGCGTCAGCACGTTGATGGAGAAGCCCGAGCACGTACAGGAAGAAGAACGCGCCGATCAGCGACACCGGAATGGTGACGAACGGGATCAACGTCGCGCGGAGCGATCGCAGGAAGAGGAAGATCACCAGCACCACGAGCAGCAGCGCCTCGACCATGGTCCGGTAGACGGCCTCGATCGATTTCTCGATGAACACCGAGCTGTCGAACGCGACGATGAGGTTCATGCCTTCGGGCAACGCCTGCTTCGATGCGCGGAATCTGCTGCTTCACCGCGTCCGCCACGGCGAGCGTGTTGGCGGTCGACTGCTTGACCACGCCCAGGCCGACGGCGAGCTCCCCGTTCACGCGCACCTCGTTGCGGTCGTCGAGCGCGCCGAGCTCGGCGCGGCCGATGTCCTTGCAGCCGCACCGGGTAGCCGCTCGCCTCGGCGACGATCAGGTTGTTGAACTGCTCGGGCGTGCGCAGATCGGTCTCGGACAGCACCGTGAACTCGCGCTTGGCGCCCTCGATGCGCCCGGCGGGGATCTCGACGTTCTGCCGTCTGAGCCCGGCCTCCACGTCCTGCGGCGTGAGGGCAAAGGCCGCGAGGCGGTCGCGGTCGAGCCAGAGCCGCATCGCGTACTTGCCGCTCGCCGCCGATGATGACGGACGAGACACCCGGCAGCGTCTTGATCGAATCCGCGATGTAGCGATCGGCGTAGTCGGTGATCTCGAGCGGCGTGTGGCGGTCCGAACGGAACGCGAGCCACATGATGGCCTGCGCGTCGGCCTCGATCTTCGACACGACCGGCTCGTCGATGTCGGTGGGCAGCCGCGCGCGCACCCGCGACACGCGGTCGCGCACGTCGCTCGCCGCGGCGTCGGAGTCGCGCTCGCGCACGAACTCGACCGTGATCTGGCTCACCTCCTCGCGCGAGACCGACTTGATGGACTTCACGCCCTCGATGCCGGACAGCGAGTCCTCGAGCGGCTGGGTGACCTGGCTTTCCATGACCGGCGCGCTCGCGCCCTTGTACACGGTGCGAACGGACACGACCGGCGCGTCGATGTTCGGGTACTCGCGCACCGACAGGCGCTGGAACGCGATCACGCCGAGCAGCACGATGACGAGGCTCATCACCGTCGCGAGGACCGGGCGCTTGATGGACAGTTCGGAGATGTACACGGTGCTGCGGGCGGAGCGTCGCTCAGCCCTCCTTCTTCGGCGCGGCAGCGGACGGGACGGGTGGCTCGCCGATGATCGTGACGGGCGCGCCGTCCTGCAGCTTGAGCTGGCCGTCGACCACGACCACGTCCTTGGGCGACAGCCCCTTCAAGATCTCCACCTCGCCCGGCGCGCGGGCGCCGGTCGTCACGGGTGTGAGCAATGCCTTGCCGTCGACCACGCGATACACGAACACGCTTTCGCCGCGCGGCACGATGGCCTGATCCGGCACGACGATCGCGCTGTCGCGCGTGCCCAAGGTGAGCACCACCCGCGCGAACATGCCCGGGCGCAGCTTGCGGTCCTTGTTCGCGATCCGCGCGCGCGCGAGCAGCGTGCGGCTCTTCTCGTCGACGCCCGGCTCGAGCGCGTAGATGCGACCCTTGAACGCCTGGTTCGGATAGGCATCGACCCGCACCGCGACCTCCTGATCCGGGCGCAGGCTCCCGAGGTAGACCTCCGGAATGCGAAAGTCGAGCTTGATCGAGTCGATGTCCTCGAGGCGCGCGATGTCGGCGCCCTCCTTCACGTACGCGCCGGGACTCACCTGCCGCAGTCCGACGATGCCTGCAAACGGGGCGCGGAGCTCGGACTTCGCGAGCTTGGCCTCCGTCTCCTGCCGACGCGCCGCGGAGCGATCGAGATTGCTGCGCGATTCGTCCACCGCCTCCTGACTGATGAAGTTCTGCTTGCGCAGTTCCTGGGAGCGCTCATAACGCCGCGTCGCGAGCTTTGCCTCGGCCTCGGACTGGGCCAGGATGGCCTTGTATTCCGATTGATCGAGGGTGACGAGCTTGGCCCCTTTCGACACCGCCTGCCCTTCGTCGAAGTGGATGGCGACGACGCGCCCCGCGATCTCGGGCCGCAGCATCACCGATTCATTCGCGAGCAGCGTGCCGACCGCGGAAACGTCCGTGCTGAGGGTGCTGACCTTGACCGGAGACGCTTTGACGGTCACGCCAGGTGGTTTGCCGCCAGGCGCTTGCGCGGGCGCGCCGGCAGAGAGCGCGAGCAAGAGGGGAACGAGGCTGTGCGCGACAAGGCGCAATGAGAACCTTTGCATGACCGAGATCGGCGGCGAAATCGTGTCCTTCGAAGTCCCGCGCAAGACGCGCGAGTCTATGTCTGTGGCGAAATCAAGGATAGCGAACAATCCCGCGGAATCACTGATCTATTCCCACGTGGGCGCGCGGCGGCTTTCGCGATGAATGGCGCGCAGCGAGCTCAAGGCAATATCGGGATTATCGTCCAACCGAGCGACAAAGCGAGGCGCGCGCTGCCGCCGCAGGATGCGCAGGAATCTTGGCGTGCGGTTACTGCTGAACCTGCTGCGCCGCGATCTGGCGCCGCACTTCGTCCATGTCGAGCTGCCTGGCCTGCTCCACCACGGCGTCCAGATCGCGCCCGGACATCGCTCCCGGCTGCGAGAACACGATGACCTGCTGGCGAAACACCATGAGCGTGGGAATCGACCGAATGCCGAACTGACTGGAGAGCTCCTGCTCTTCGTCCGTGTTGACCTTGGCGAACACCACGTCCGGATGCTGCGCGGACGCGGCCTCGAACACCGGCGCGAACGAGCGGCAGGGACCGCACCACGGCGCCCAGAAATCGATCACCACCAGGTCGTTGCCGGTGACGACCTGATCGAAATTGTCGGACTTGAGCTCGAGGGTGGCCATGGACGCATCCTTGATGGTCGCGGCGAGCGATCAGCCTTTGAGCGGCGCGACCTTGCTGAAGGTGAGCGTTTCGTCGATCAGAGGCTTGCCGGCCACGGCATCGTCGGGGACCACCGCGCGGATCTGGTAGACGCCTCCGGGGATCTGGTCGGAGAGCGTGAAGACGTAATACTTGGCGGGCGACACCTTGCCGAACTTGGCTTTGTTCGGGTCGTCGAGATAGGGCGAAACCTTGATCTCGGTACCGCTCACCTCCTTCCCTGCAAACGAAAACCTGACCGGACGTACCTCGGCCTGGTCGACCAGCGCGAGGCGGATGCGCTTCCGGAAATAGGGCGCCTTGCCGCCGGTCAGACGCTCCATTTCCTTGATGTCGCGATCGAGAAACCACTGGATTACGGGGTTGCCCTCGGCGTTCTCGACCGGTGGATACTTGACGGTGCGCCCGTCGGACAGAAAGCGTGCAGTGGCTGACTTGCCGACGCCCTTCCCCTTGAGGTCCATGTCCACCGTGTCGTCGAACGTTCCGTCCAGGGTTCCGTCCTTGCGGAAGCTGTACTCCAGGCGCATGGGGACCTTGGTGCTCTGCAGATGGTTGGTCATGAAGAGCAGCGTTTCGGCCTCTGAGATGGGCTGTTCGGGGGACGCTTTCTCCGGCGCGGCGGCATTCTGGGCGGCAGCAGGGGCGAGAGCGAAGGCGAAAAGCAGTGCGGCAAGGTGCGAGGTGCGGAACAGCATGAAAGGTTAACTCCTGTTGCGGCCGAGACCGCCCCGAATGCGACGACGCGGATCGTGTGACACGACCTACTTGATGACCTCAGGGCGTTGCGCGCCGATGGCGCCATCCGACCGGGCGCGAAGGTACGCATAGAGATCGACGATCGCCGGTTTGACGTTAGGGTCGTCTTCCCAAGCCGGCATCGGAATCTCCCCGCGATTCTTCCCAGCCGCAATCTGCTCGATCAACGCCTCCTGGGCGCCCGTTTCGCGGGCCGCCTCTCCCGAGGCAAGCGTTGCGCCGTAACGCCGCAGCACCACGCCGGCGAACTGGCCCAGGTCCATCATGCGCACGCGGGGTAGAAGATTTGGGCCGCGGTCCGTCCCCGTGGCACCCGTGCCGTGGCAGGTGACGCAGGTCGAATGGAAGATGCGCCAGCCGATATAGGTGGACTTATCGACCTTGCCGTCCACCACCGTGTAGGGCGCGGGCCCCTTGGGCGGCGCCGGGCGAGGTTCGTGAAATCCACTGCCCGCCGTCTTGATGATCTGTCCCTTGTCGTCGATGAGCGGGACACCGTAGTCGAGGAGAATCTGATCGATCTGCGTACGGTTCTTCTCGATGAGCTTGTTGACGGTTTCGAGCCATTCCTTCTCACCGCGACGCACGCCCATCGCGATGGCATAGTCGAACTTGATCTCGGGGTCGGGCTTGAAGGGTACGACGACGATGTTCGCGTCTTTCGCGTTCTTTCCGAAGTAACCGGCGATGGGACCCCACGCAAAGGCAACATCGATCTTGCCGTTGACGAGGTCCTTCTCGATGATCTCGCCGGGATACTGTTGCGGATCGCCCGTCATTCGTTGATAAGGCACTGCCTGGTCGAACAGGTTGTGTCTCAGCAGCCAGTCCACGGCCGGCGTCTGCGCGAACACCCCAAATCGGAGCTTCTTCAACTGCTCGGGGGGCAGCTTCAAAAGATCGTCGGGCGTCTTGATGCCGTCGAGTCCCCTGCCCTTCAGAAATGCCATGGCGTAGGTGGAGCGGAAATAGTGCACCGTCGTCGCGGCCTGATCGAAATCTTCCGGCACGCCCATGATGATGTCGCACTTGAAGCGTTTCTCTTCGGGGACGGGGGCGCGGAGCGTATTGCGCACCCAGCCCATGCGCTGGGGGAACCACGTGAATTCGAGCTTCCAACCGAGCTCATTCGCGAAGAGCTCGGCGATCTTGTTTTCGAACCCCTGACGATTTTCGTGCGATAGCGGAAGGTTGTTGGGATCTGCGCACACCCGCAACGTCTTGTCTTTCTCCCCTGGCAGCGGCGTCTGTGCCAGCGCGAGGTGCGGCAAGGCAAGAAGAAAAATGACACCTCCCGCGGCTGAGAACAGGCGATGAAATGTGCGCTGAGCCATCTTGTCGTGGAGAAAGAAACGTTCCGCCTTCGATTAGGCCCTTCAGACACGGGGCCATCGAAGAAGGTTCAGTACCGAATCCGGGCGGGGAGGGCGGCTACTGCGGGAGCGCTTCGACGCGCCCGGGCTTGATGGCGCCGTCCGAGCGGCCCTTGAGATAGGCGTAGAGGTTGTCGATGTTTTCGGAGACCTGCTTGCTGCCGTCGAAGTTGGGCATGCCTTTCTCCGGCCGTCCCTTCAAAACTGTGGTGGCGAAATCCTGCTTGCTCATGGTCTTGAGCGACTCGATCAGCGAGGGCCCTACCATGCCTTCCTGATTGGGTCCGTGACAGCGCTCACAGGCGGCTGCCCGCCATGTCCGCCAGCCCAGCAACGTCTTCTCGTCCACCTTGTTGCCGTCCGTCACTTTGTACGGCGCATCCGCTGCGACAGCCGTGGCGGATGCTGCAGCCAGCGCTGCAGACAGCAGAACTGCGTTGAGCTTCATTCCGACCTTCCTCGTATCACTGGTTATTGGAGTCCAGCTCGAACACGCTGGTTTCCTCCCTCCCCAGCGTCTGAGGATGAAAACGGCTGGCATCTCGACTTGCGTCGAGAGCCAGCCGGGGTTACCTGCCAGGTTCGAGAACTGGCTGGCGGCCGCAGGACGTGGTTACTTGCCCCCGCTGCCAGGCAGTGCGAACACCGTAAGCGTGCCGCCGAGCTCGGTGTACTGCGCCAGCTCTTTGTACCCACCCACGGCCCCCAGGCCATCGGTATCCTTCTCGAGACCCGCAGCCATGCCGATGCCGGCCCAGCCACCGATCCCCGAGAGCACGCCGATGTACTGCTTGCCCTTGTGACCCCAGGTCGTGACGTTGCCGATGATCCCGGACGGGGTCTTGAACTTCCACAGCTCTTTCGTCACGTCATTGGCGTCGACGGCCTTGAGGTAGCCTTCGAGGGTGCCGTAGAACGCGACGTCACCCGCGGTAACCAGCGCGCCGCTCCACACCGAGAACTTCTCGGGATGGGACTTCACGATCTTGCCGTTGACCGCGTCCCAGGCGATGAAGTTACCCATGCCACCATGCGAGCCGGGCGCCGGGTACATCGACAGCGTTGCACCGACGTAGGGCTGACCGGCGGTGTACTCGACCTTGAACGGCTCGTAGTCCATGCACACGTGGTTCGTGGGCACGTAGAAGAGCTTGGTCCGCGGGGAGTACGCGGCGGGCTGCTGGTCCTTCGAGCCGAGCGCCGCCGGGCAGATGCCCTTGCTGTTGACGTCCGGACCGTTTTGCGCGGTCGAGTACTTGGACACCACCTGCGGACGACCGGTCTTCATGTCGACGTGGGTGGCCCAGTTGACCTGCGGATCGAACTTCTCGGCCACCAGCAACTCGCCGGTCACACGGTCCATCGTGTAGCCGAAGCCATTGCGGTCGAAGTGGGTGAGCAGCTTGCGCTCCTTGCCCTTGAAGTTCTGGTCGGACAGGATCATTTCGTTGATGCCGTCGTAATCCCACTCGTCGAACGGCGTCATCTGGTAGACCCACTTGGCCACGCCGGTGTTGATGTCGCGGGCAAAGATCGTCATCGACCACTTGTTGTCGCCGGGACGCTGACTCGGGTTCCAGGTGCTGGGGTTGCCGGAGCCGTAGTACAGGAGCTTCAGCGCCGGGTCGTAGCTGTACCAGCCCCAGGTCGTGCCGCCGCCGATCTTCCACTGATCGCCCTTCCAGGTCTTCAGCGAAGAATCCTTGCCCACCGGCGCCATCTTGCCGTCGGTCCAGGTCATGGTCTTGTCGGGATCGAACTTGATCTGATCGTCCGGACCCACGCTGAAGGCTTTCCACGCCAGCTTGCCGTCGCTGATGTTATAGGCGGCGATGAAGCCCTGCACGCCGAATTCGCCGCCGGAGATTCCGGTGACGACCTTGTCTTCGAACACGTGCGGCGCGTTGGTGTTGGTCGAACCGGTCTTCGGATCGCCGTTCTTGACCTTCCAGATTTCCTTGCCGGTCTTGGCGTCGAGGGCAACCAGGTTGGTGTCGGCCTGCTGCAGGAAGATCTTGCCCTCACCGAACGCGAGACCGCGATTCACCGTGTCGCAACACATCACGGGGATCACGCTCGGGTCCTGCTTGGGTTCGTACTTCCACTTGATCTTCAGCGTTTCGAGGTCGATCGCGAAGACCTTGTTGGGAAACGCCGAATGCACGTACAGCGTATCGCCGATCACCAGAGGGCCGCCTTCATGACCCCGCAGAACACCCGTGGAGAACGTCCACGCGGCCTGCAGGTTCTTGACGTTGCTCTTGTTGATCTGGGACAGCGCGCTGTACCGCTGATTGGCGAAATTGCCCGCCTGCACCGCCCAGTTGTCGGGATTGGCGATCAACTTGGCAAGATCGGCGTTCGCCGAGGCGACGCCGGGCGCTGCCAGCCCTGCGAGCGTGAGCGCGAGCGGGATATGTTTCATCTTCAAGCGAAAGGACATGAACTTCCTCCTTCTATTTCGTCTAGGATTATTGGAGCACCGTTTTGGCCAGACTGCCTGCGCGATTCGCCTTTCACGAGCGCGGTTTTTTGCGCAGCGCCACGGGTGGCACTGACCCCACCCGCTCGCGGAATATAGCACATCGAAAGCCATTTACAAGTCGCAGCGCAGCAACCTCCAACGTGCCCATTTTGCCTTGTCAGACAAATATTTAGTGCACCGCAACAGGGAGCGAAAAATGTGTCAGGAATGACGCTTTCTGACCTTCGCATGGACACACTGCTCCACCGCTGGTTCCGGTTCGCGACAAACTTTCGCCGGTGCCGCGCTGTCACTCGCTGCGAACATGTCAGGAGGAAATCTCGATGACCACAGCCCCCCCGGAAAAGGTCTACGGTGACGACGAGGTAAAGGCGCGCCTTGCCGCCGAACTCCCGCACTGGTATCTCGAGGAGGGATGGATCCGGCGGAAATTTCGCACGAGCGGATGGAAGGGCACGCTCATGGTCGTGAACACGGTCGGCCATCTCGCGGAAGCCGCGTGGCACCACCCGGATCTCACCGTCTCGTACGCCTTCGTGATCGTGAAGCTCAAGAATCACGCAGCGCGCGGCATCACGCGACAAGGACTTCGAGCTCGCGCGGAAGATCGAGGCCGTGATCCAGTGGCAGCCCGCGCGGGAAGGCGGCGCGCTCGAGGGGACGCCCAACGAGGACCCGCGCTTCAAGTACCTCAAGTACGACGAGTGAGGGCAAGGTCCGCTGCTGCAACGCAGCACATGCCGTCTTACTGTATGCCGAGACGGTTGGTGCGGCGCAGGAACATGAGCGCGAGCGCGGCGAGCATCGCGAGGCCGAGCACCCCGCGCAGATCGACCGGCGCGCTCGCCTCCTGCGCGACACCGGCGCGTTCGAGCGCAGCGGCGAGGCCGGCCGCCGACTCCAGCCGATAGAACGCAAGATCGAGTTCGTCGGCCAGCAGCTTAAGGTGCGCTTCCTTCAGCGACGACAGGTGCTCGCTGCCAGTGGGCGCTTGCGGCGTATCGCGCTCGGTTGAATCCTGGGTCACCATCGTCTCGCCCGCCACGCTGCCGCCGCGGCCGCGACTATAGACATCGGTCTGCAGCACCTCGTCGGCGGCCCAGTAGCCGAGCGGCTTGCCGTCGACCCCGGACTTCGGGATCGGCACCAGCGTGTCGCCGCCCACGCCCACGAGCACGCCGCGCACCTCGCCCGGCTTGCCGTCGTACCGGGGCCTGAGCGTTGGATGTAGCGGCGGCGCCTCGTGACCGTCGGTGACGAAGACGAGCGCGGCCGGGGGCTCGAGCCCCTTGGCGATACGCAACGCGAAGAAGATGCCCTTCGAGATCTCGCTCCCCCCCGCCCACGCCATGCGCTGGTCGAGCCGATCGAGCGTCGCGGTGAGGTCGCTGTAGTTCGCGCACACCTCGACCGGCTCGAGCAGCAGAAAGGTGCGGTACTCGGTGAAGAGACCGAGGCCCGCCTGGGAGCCGCACGGCAGCTCCCGCAACGCCTGGCGCAGCATCTGGCGCGCGAACACGAGCCGGCTCGCGGGCTCGCCACGCAGCACGACGTCGGCCGTGTTCATGCTCTGGCTCACGTCCAGCACGAAGAGCAGACGGTAGCGAGATTGCGGCACCATCAGTTGCGGGTAGAGGAAAGTCGCAGCGAGCGCGATGCAGCCTGCGAGCAGAAGCCACTGGCCGGGCGTCTCCCGCAGCCGCGCGACGAGCGCAGCCGCCTTCATGGCAGACCGAGCGAGAAGCCGCGCATCGTCGTCGCGGCGCGCTCCGCCTGCTGCGGTGCGCCAAGCCCGCCGTCGTCCGCATCTTCCGGCTCCGGGCGTTGGCGCAGCACCCGCTCCAGGTTGTAGCGCGCGTTCCAATTCGCCGCATCCTGTTTGAGCGCCTCGCGATAGCTGCGCTTCGCCAGCTCGAGCAGCGGGACCGCCTGCTGTTCGTTGTCGGCGTCGCGCATCGCGAGCCCGGCGCGGAAATAGACGTTGCCGCTGTTATAGCGGGCGGCGGCCTGCAGCGCCCGATCGCCCCCGACCTCGGCCCGCTTGTAGAGTGCGAGCACGGACTGGTAGTCGCTCCCGGTCGGCGCGTGATACGCCTGCGCAAAGAGGAGCGGCGCCGGAAGCTGCCCTCTGAACCCGGTCACCGTGCCGTCCGCGATCGCGCGGTTCCAGTCGCGAAGTCGCGCGAGCTCGCGCAGATCGAAAGCAAGCAGCGCAATCAGGATCGCGGCCGCGAGTCCGAGCCAGACCTCGCGCCTGCGCTTTGTCGTCAGGCCCATCGGCGCACCTCGGCGAGCTTCATCGCGAGCAGTGCGAGGGCACAGGCGAGCGCGGCGCCGTAGCAGAGCTGCGAGAGATCGCGCCGCGGCAGCACCTCGGTGAACTGGATAGGCAGCCGCTCGAGCCGGTTCACGTCGTCGATCGCCTTTTGCAGCGCTTGCGTGTTTTCGGCCTCGTAGGCGCGGTACGGGGTGCCGATGTCCGAGAAGAACTTGTGCAGAAAGTGCTCCGGCACCGTGTCGGCCGCCTGCGCTTCCACGTCCTTGTCGGCGAGCAGGCCCGGGCTGCGGAAGGAACGGATGTAGATCCAGTAGAGCGAAACGCGGTTCTGCTTGATGAGGCGCGCCAGCCGCTCGCGGGTTTGCACGTCGAGGTGTGCGCCGCCGTCCGACACCAAGAGGACGATGCGCGAGCCGCTGTAGGGGCGCCCTTCGAAGAGCGACACCGCGTGCTCCAGACCGAGGCCGAGATCGGTATCGCCGATCCCTTTTCCGACCGCGCTCGCCGCGATCGCGGACTGGATGACCTCCTGCTTCTGCGTGAAGTCGAGCACCTCGATCGGCAGCGTGCTGAAGATCACCATGCCGAAGAGATCGTCGGGTCGTTTCGAGATGAACTCGGACAGGAGGCGGCGCGCGACGCTCGTCTTCGATTCGCGCGTCGGAGAAGCCAGCGTCGGCACCAGATCCTCGACCCGCGTCTCGGTGTGAAACGACTGATCCATGCTGCGGCTGCGATCGAGCAGGAGCACGATCTCGGCGCCTTGCCCGAGCCGCTCCACCTTGGTCTCGCCGCGCGTCATCGCCGCCAGGCCGAGCACGGTGAGCACGATGGTCGCCGCCGCGAGCCCCCGGTACAGGGCGCCGGCCACCGTCGACCAGCGATCGGCCGGAATCATCGGCAGCCAGGAATAGCCGATCACCTGCCGTCCTGCGCGCAGGAACGGCAAGATAGCGAGCGGCAGCAGCGCGAGCGCCCACGGCTGTGCGAAGGTCACGCCCGTCATGCGACCCCCCGCTCGCGATCGCGGAGCGCCCGCGTGAACCCCGCGAGCCACGGCAGCGTGAGCTCCGCCGCGCCGGTGCCGAAGAACTCGCTTCGCGAACCGGCGAAGAAGCGCTCGACTTCCGGTCGCAAGGGCGCATAGCGGTCGTGCTCCGCGAAGAAGCGGTCGAGATGCTCGCCGAACACGGTGCCGCGGTGGGTCTCGTCGAACGCGCGGTGCAGCGCCTTCAGGGCCGCCTGCCGGCCCTGGCGCTCGTCGCGTGCGCGGCCCGCCGCGTTCACTGCCTTGAGCGCACGGGCGAACGGTCCGCGGGAGCGCGCGAAGAACGGCAGCCCCAGATACGAATACACGAAGTAGAGCGCGACGGCCGCGAGCCCGAGGCTGTATAAGGCAAGTCGCGCCCGCACCGGCGCGGTGGAGAACGGCGGCGGCGGCGCGTCGGGACGCATCTCTTCCAGCCCCTCCCGCGCAGCCACGTACTCGGGCGTGAGGGACCCCGACGTGAACAGAAACTGGGGCACATCATGGAAGGCGGTCCCAGCCGCGGTCGTGAACGGGATTCGCAGCGCGGGCAGCGCGCGCGTGCTGACCTCCGGGGCGGAGTTGAAGATCTGGTACGTGAGCACCACCTCGCGGCGCGTTGGCCCGCCGCGTGCGCTCACGTCGACGAGTTCGAGCCAGCTCGAGACGCGCCCCGGTTTCGGCAGGCGATCCGCGTCGAGGGTCGCGCCGCCCTCGGTCTCGAGCACGATGCGGCGCGTCAGGGTGTCGCCGATGACGTAACCGAACGGGCGCGGCTCGATGATCTCGATCTTGCTCACCGGCGAAGCCTCGTCGGCCCAGACGCCCGGCGTACCGGCCACGAGCATCGCGCAGGCGAGAAGCCGCAGGACGGCCTCGATCACGCGAGCACCTCGCTCGCCGCGACGTCGCCGGCGAAGAAGAACTCGGAGAGCGCCTCGGGCCGGAACTCGCCGATGAGGAAGAACGGGCGGATGCCTTGGTCGATGAAGCGCCGCGTGAGCCGCGCGCGTCGATCGGCGTAGGCTTGGGCGATGCGCTCCTTGAGCCGCGGACGCAGCCACAGCGTGCGGCGCTGCCCGGTTTCCGGGTCCTCCAGGAGTGCCAAGCCGAAGCCCGGCAGATCCTCGTACTCGGCCGCATCCCACACCACGATCGGCACGACCTCGTGACGCGCGAGCACGCCGAGAATTTCTTCCAGCAGCGCGTCGGAAAAATGAAAGTCCGACGCGAGGAATACGAGCGACCTGTGCCGCGAGAAATGCTCCGCCGCGTGCACGAGGCCGCGTGCCGAACGGCCCGGATCGGTGATCGCGCGAAGCTGCTGGGAGGCCACCATCCCCGCCCCCTTGGCGTGCGTCGGCAGGATCAGTGCTTCCTCGCGCACCCGGTCGTCGCAGGCGATGCAGCCGAACGGATCTCCCGTGCGGTAGGCCGAGTAGCCGAGCGAGACCGCAAAGTCGGCGAGCACGTCGAGCTTGCGCCGGCGGCCCCGAAACGCCATCGAAGCCGAGACGTCGGCCAGCAGGTAGACGGGCACGCTGGTGCGCTGGCTGTAGAGGCGCACCTTCCACGTCTCGAACGGATCGCGCAGGCTCGCCAGCACGTCGAGGCGGCGCGGGTCGGGCAGGTCCAGCAGCGGCGCGTGGCCGCGAAAATCCAGTCCGCCGCCGCCTTGCTGGCCGCGGTGGTGACCGGGACGGTAGCCGCGGGCGCGCCAGGCGATACGGTAGTGGAAATCCTGAACCATGACGCGCGATCAGCCGTGCACGCGCCTGGCCCGAGCGATCGACGTCACGGCGCGGCGATCCGGTTCATGATCCCGTCCATCAGGTCCTTCGACACCTGCGACCGGCGCAGCTCGTAGACGGGATTGAAGAACACGCGGTGGGCGATCGTCTCGTGATAGACGAACTGGATGTCTTCCGGTGTCACGAAGCCGCGCCCCTTGAGCCACGCCGCCACCCGCGCCGCGCGCAACAGCATGCTCATGCCGCGCGGGCTCGCGCCGGCCAGGATGAGGCTCTGCATGTTCGCGCCGTCGATCTGGATGCCATACGCCGCGGGATCGCGCGTGGCCCCCCAGAGCTTGAGGGCGTACTGTTCGAGCGCGTCGCTCGACTGGATCTCGCGCTGGATGAGGGCGCTCACCTGATTGAGCTCGGTGTGGGCGAGGACGTCCGGCTCGACGCGCGCGACCAGCGCCTCGGTGTCGTGGTAGGCGGGGTCGAACATGAGCCGCCGCTGGATGTCCGGATCCTTCGGCGTCTCGACGAAGAGCTCCATCATGAAGCGGTCGCGGGCCGCGCCCGAGATCTCGAAGGTCTCTTCCTTCTCCACCCGATTGCGGTCGGCGAACACCGTCAGGTGCGGGAAGTGGTGCTCGCGGTTGAAGGCGTTGGCGCTGCGCTCCGCCATCACCCGCAGGAGCAGCGAATGCACCTGCGGCCGGGCGCGGTTGATCTCGTTGAAGAAGAAGACGGAGAGCTCCGACCCGTGCTTGAGCAGCGGCCCCGGATCGACGCGCGGCCGACCCTCCTCGCTGATGTAGGTGTAATAGACGAGGTCGTTCGGCATCAGGTCGATGGTGCCCTCGATACGCTCGTAGGCCCCGCCGATGGCCCGCGCCACGGCCCGCAGCAGCGTCGTCTTGCCGACGCCGACGTCCCCTTCGAGCAACAGGTGGCCGCGCGCGAACACCCCGATCACGATGCGCCGGATCAGCGTCTCCTGGCCGATCACTGCCTTCTGTACCTCCTGCTCGAGCCGCAGGGCGCGGCTGCGCCAATCCTGCAGCAGCGCGTCGTTTCGGTTCATCCGCCTGCTCCGGTCGTCTCTCTCGCAACTGTCGGCGGATGATAAGGCAGCCGCCTGGAATTTAGGTTCGTCGCGGCGAATTCCCCGCGCCTACCCACCACTTGAGCAGGACCGCCGCGAGCGCGGCACACGCCGCGGAGCACGAGAATGCCGTCGCCGCGCCGAAGGTCTGCCACAGCCAGCCGAAAAGGAGCGAGGCCGGCAGGAGCATGACGCCGGTGATCAGGTTGAACCAGCCGTACGCGGTGCCGACGAGGGAAGCGGGTGTGAGGTCAGCGACGAGTGCTTTCTCCGCGCCTTCCGTGGCCGCCATGAAAAGCCCGTAGAACGCGAAGAGCGGCCACAGGAGCGTCGCGCTCGATTCGATCTGCCCCAGCAGCAGGTAGAACGCGCCGTAGACGGCCCAGCCGCCGAGGATCAGGCGCAACCGCCCGACGCGGTCGGAGAGCGCGGCAAGCGGCGTCGAGAACAGCATGGCGACCAGGGACACCAGCGCCCAGAGCACCGGAACCTGGACCTCAGCCAGCCCCACCTCGCGCGCCCGGAGCAGCAGAAACATGTTGGACGAGTTGCCGAGGGTGAAGAGCGCGAGCACCAGCAGGTAGCGTTTGAAGACCGGTGGAAAGCCCTGCAGCGTCCAGCTGAAAGGCGGCACTGCTCGGAGCCGGCTTGCGCGGCGGCTCGCGCACGGCGAGCGCAAGCGCCACCGTCACGACACCCGGGACGAGCGTCCAGAGCAGGATGTCCCGGATCGCCATGCCCGATGCGAGCAGCGCCGCCGCCAGGAGCGGGCCGATTACGGCACCGGCATTGTCCATCGCGCGGTGGAGACCGAACGCGAGACCGCGCTGGTCCTCCCTCACGCTGAGCGCGAGCAGCGCATCGCGAGGCGAGGTGCGCAGCCCTTTGCCCACACGGTCGGCGAACCGCAAGGCCAATACGACCGGCCAGCTCGTGGCCAGCGCGAGCAGCGGGCGGCCGAGCGCGGCAAGGCTGTAGCCGCCGACGACCCAGCGTTTCGTGGTGCCGAAGCGGTCGGCCAGAACCCCCGAGAAAAGCTTCAACAGGCTGCCGGTGGCTTCGGCCACCCCCTCGATGATGCCGAGCGCTTTCGGTCCCGCCATCAGCACCGACGCGAGATACAGCGGCACCAGCGGGTAGACGAGCTCACTCGCCGAATCGTTGAAAAGGCTGACCAGGCCGAGGAGCCAAACGGCGGAGGGAAGATTGGCGATGGCCTTGAGCATCGGCGCCTTGCAGAATGGGACAAACCGAGATTGCGCCTTCGGCCGAGCGCCGGGTAGCGCGCCAGCATGGCCTTAGCGCGCCGCCGCAGGGACGATTTCCCGCTCGATGCGCTTGGTGTTTTCTATCTCTGCCACTCTCAGGTCGTACGCGGCCTGCAAGTTAAGCCACGAGCGCGCATCGCCCCCGAAGTAACGCGCCAGCCGCATCGCGGTATCTGCCGTGATGCCGCGACGCTCCCGTACGATGTGGTTGATGCGAGGCGCCGGGACGTTGAGCGCTTTGGCTAGCGCGTTGGCACTCATGTTGAGCGGAATCAGAAAGTCCTCCCGCAGGACTTCGCCAGGATGTACTGGCCGCATGCCGTTCTTGAGCACGATAGCCCTCCGCTACTTAACGTTCGCAATGACCGAGCGCCGACGCGAGGCGCGTCGGCCATCCGACAGCGAAGTCGTTGGGTGCTCGTCGATCGCGGGTTTGGGCATCGCCTTTCAGAGAGCGGCGATGAATTCTTCAGGAGAGACACCGGCTTGTCGCAACAGACCAGCCAGGGTGCCGACCTTTAGCGCTGTGTGCAGAGGAACGACGCAACCCTTCGGGCCGCGCCGCATGACGACGTGACTTCCGCTCTGGCGCACCTTATCGAAACCGAGTTGCTGAAGCGCCCGCATTGCCTCCGCTCCCGAAACGCGAGGCAGTTTAGGCATTCTCCGGGACGGAGAACATCGTCACCAGCGGATACCCTTTCGTGTTGAGGGGAAACTCGGACAGATAAAGGGCAGTCGCCTCGCGGAGGTTCGCAATTGCCCCCTCGACGGTTTCGCCCTGCGTGGTTGTACCCGTCTCCGGGTTAAGAGCGATGAAACCGCCTTCCTCGGCAGGCGTAAGCACGGCAGTCAGTTCCATGGACGACCTCGGCATTCAGTTGGGTGCGTCCATTGTCGCGCATTTTGGCCATGTCATGCCTACCGGAGTTTCTGTAGGTTGGGGTGAGCCCGCGAACCCCAACACCCTGGCGAAGTCCGCATCGTCGCGAGGCATGGTCCACAAGGCATGCAGATGGTCGGGAAGCACGACCATGGCGTCGATGCGGAACGGATGCGCGCGCTTGACCCGTCGCATAGCCCCACGCAGCGAGTCGATATGCTCGACGAGCAGTCCCGTGTGGCGCTCCGCGAGGTTGACGGTGAAGAAGTAGGTTGCCCACGGAACATTTGCTCGACGATAGCGCATCGGGGAAGCATACGTGGGTTGTTGGGGTTCGCAAGCTCACCCCAACCTACGGGGGCTAAAGCCGCCTGCACTCCGACTATCAAACAACAACGAGCCGATGGGTGAAAGCATCCTCAGCATCCGTTGGGGTCAAATTCAGTCCGGCAAGAAGATAGCGGTCGCCAGGCTGAGATGGAGTGAATGCGGAGATCTGCCTCCGAAGATCAGCATAAACGTCCTCGACATCAGGCGACGTCTCCTGCTGGAAGATCATCACCCGGTGCTCAGCACGCGCGAGAAGAAGCTTCTGGAAATCCTCGACGATTTCTTCCCGATGAGTGTTCCACTCGGATTCAAGCACCAGTGGCACGCGGTCGATGGTTCCCGTTCCTCCTTCCCTGAACTCTAACCACACAAGATCGTAAAGCCACTCGCCCTGGCCGCTCGGTCCCTTGCTGCCCCTTCCGCAGATGTAATGGCCCAACTCCTCTCCGAGAGCGCCAATTCGTTGGTTCAGTTTCGTTGTCCAGTCTCGATCGGATGGCAATCCCTCCTGGACGTCGTCCAATGCGATGTGATTAAGGATATCGATGATGCGGCCCTCGATGTCATCTAGCCCAACTTGCGCAGAATCGTATGTTGGACAACGCGAAATCAATGACTTAACCTGGAAGTCGGCACTACATGTTGCTGGTGGTTAAGCGGTGGCGCGCGCGACGGTGTTGGCGAGGGAGATCTCCGGGAGACGGATGCGTTTCGGTAGCACGATCCCGAGGCGATCGAGCAGTGCGGCCTGTGCGGCATCGGGCTGCGTGACGCAGCGCAGGCGGACCTCGCCGTGCGTGGGCGTGGGGAGAATCACGTCATGCGCTTGAATGCGTGCGAGCTCTTCGAGCAGCGTGCGTGGGGAGTTGCCCAGCCCGGCACGCGCTTGCCACAGCTCCAGCGTCTTCCACAGCACAAACGCCAAGAAGCACACGAGGATGTGTGCTTGCACGCGATCGGCGCGCTGATGCCAGATCGGTCGAATCGCAAGCTGGTCCTTCTGGATGCGAAACGCCGCTTCGGCCTGGGTCAGCTGGATGTATGCCTGCCACAGCTTCTCGTCGCTCCAGTCAGTGACGTTGGAGCGCAGCAGGTAGGTGCCTTCGGACAGCGCCGCCCAGTGATCGAAACGGTCATTTACCGCAACCTCGAGCACGCAGCCGGCGGGGTTATCGGCGTGCTTCAGTTCGATCGCGAAGCGTGCCGCGGCGCGCTGATTGCGTTGTAGCAGGCGCCCGATCTGGCGGTTGATCGCATCCCGATTCAGCCGTTTCCTTGATTGGGCAATACGCGCTTGCAGTTTCGCCAACGCCTGCTCGATGCGCCGACTGAATCGGTCGTGCATCGCTTTTTCCTTCTCGTTGCGATCGCGCGAGCGGCACAGGATGAAGGTCTCCGCATCACCGTCGGGGGCCGCACACAGCTTCACTTCGATGCCCGCGCGGATCTCGCGCCAGTGCGTTTTGTCGGCCAGCGCCGGCGCCCATTTCCTCAGTTCCGACTTCGGCGTGCCCAGGATGTAACGCCGCCCGCTCTCGCGCAACCACGCGAGATTTTCGGCGCTCGCCATGCCGCGATCCATGATCCACACCTTGCCCACCGTCCCGTGTCGCGCTTCCATCGTCTCGACGATGCTCTGCACGGTGGTGGCGTCATGCGTGTTGCCGGGGAACACTTCGTAGCCGAGCGGGAAGCCATCGAAGGTGACCACCAGTGCGATGCACACTTGTTTGCAATCGGGGCGGTGATCGCGCGAGTAGCCGCGCCGCGCCTGCGCATTGCCCGCGGCCTGCCCTTCGAAGTAGGTCGAGGTGACGTCATACAGCAGCACGTCATTGTCCACGGCAAACAGCTCTCCCACCCGCCGGGACAGGTGCGCCTCGAGTGCCGCTTTGTGCGGCAGCAGTTGGTCGAGCGCGCGATACAGCCGGTCCTTGTTCACCAGCGCCTCGTTCAGCTGCAGCAGATCGCTCAACGCCGTGCGCCGATACCAGTCTTCGGCAATGTGCAATTCGCTCGAAGGCTCGCACAGGCGGGCCGCGACCAGCACCGCGGCCATCTTCTCCCACGCCACCGCCTCTTTGCCCGCCGGAATATGCTCGGCTGCAAACTCATCGAGTCGGCAGGCGCGCCACAGGGCCAGCGCCAAATACACCTGGCCGAACTGCCGGCCGTTTTCGATGCGCACACCCTTGAGCTGCACCGCAATCGTTTGGCTGCGCGTGCCGTCGTCAAACAGGCTCGCCTGCTCGGGCTCGCCTATCAGCGCGCGCGCCAGCGCACGTGCGCGCAGCCGTCCCGCTTCGTCCAGCTCGCCCAGATGCGTGACCGTCTGCTGAATCACGCGCCGGCCAATACGCACCGAACGCACCAACCGCCAAGTGCGATGGACCTTGCCGTCTTTCTTGCGCATCGTGTAGCGCAGATACATGAACACGCATCAGAACGCACTCCGATGCCGCTGCCAAGAGGCAAGGTCGGCACTACACGCCGTTTCGCACCTCACACACAATGCAAGTCGATGATTCCGTTCACGCCAGCCTCGCGAAAATTTCAAAACGAGGCTCCAACTGCGCAAGTTGGGCTAGCTTAGTATCCACGTTGATCTCCAGTGTACGGCAACCAGCCGTTCCCCCGCTTCTTGAAGGCTCAGGTCGATCAGTCGCTTTGGGACAGCCAATCGCACCGCAACTTGCACCGATCATTGGATCGTCAGTGTCGAGCGGCACCTTTCGCCTTAAGGAAAGTAGCCATCGACGATCCGTATTTTGGATCCTGACCGATGGTGTTCCGGTCCAGCGTTTGTAACAGCGTAACGGGGGTGCAACTACGCCAAATCATAACCCACCCTCTTGTCATTTGTCATTGAAGCCGCCCCAGTTCCCGCTCAGTGAAGAAAGCCGGCCGCAAGCCGCTGACCGACACGTTTCCACTCCTTCTTGATCCACTTCTTTTCCAGTTTATTGCATATTGCTAATAGTGACATTACATACCGGCTTGCGATGGCCTTTAACGTCGGCGATCGCCTTCAGCGCCTGCCCCCACCGAACCGCCCATAGTGCAGCAGGATCGTCGGCAGGATCACGAGGTTGAGCATCGTCGAGGTCACGAGCCCGCCGACGATGATCGTCGCCATCGGCCCTTCGATCTCCCGCCCCGGCTGACCGCTGCCGAGGGCAAGCGGCAGCAGGCCGAGCGCGGTCACCAGCGCCGTCATCAGGATCGAGGGCAGCCGCTCCTGGGCGCCGCGCAGTGCGGTTTCCTTCGACCACGTCGCGCCCTCGGCATCGACCAGGTGCTGGTAGTGGGACACCAGCATGATCGAGTTGCGCAGCGTGATGCCGAACAGGGTGACGAAGCCGACGAGCGAGCCGAGCGACAGCCATCCGCCGGTCGCCAGCACCGCGATGACCCCGCCGAACAGCGCGAACGGCAGGTTCAGGAACGTGATGGCGAGGTTGTGCAGGTTCCTGAACGCGACGTAGAGCAGAACGAAGATGCCGACGCCCGCCAGCAGCGAGTGGGCGATGAGATCGCTCCGCGCGCGCGCCTGCGCCTCGGCCGTGCCGCCGAAGGTGATGAAGTTCCCTGGCGCGAGCTTCACCTCCTCGGCGACGCGCCGCTTCACCTCGCGCTCGAAGTCGGCGAGATCGTGGCCGGCGACGTTTCCCGTCACCGTCTGCAACCGCTTGCCGCCGTAGTGCAGGATCTTGTAGCGCCCGTTGGTCAATTCGACGTCGGCGACGTCGGCTAAGCGCAGCATCCTGCCCTCCGGGTTACGCAGCGTCAGGTCCCGCACCTGCGCGATCGAACGGCGCAGCTCCGGCGGCAGCACCACCACGGCATTCACCACCTGGTTCTCGCGGAAGATGCGCCCCGCCGTCGTGCCCTGGTACGCGGCCTGGATCGTCTCGAGGACGGCCGCGCTCGTGAGCCCCCAGACCGCGAGCCGATCGGGCTGCAGCCGCACCGTGAGTTGCGGCGTCCCCGGCGGGGCCTGCAGTTGTACGTCGCGGGCGCCGGGAACGCTTGCGAGTACCCGCGCCACTGCCTGCGCGTCACGGTCGAGCACGTCGAGATTGGAGCCGAACAGATTCACCGCCACGCCGGCGGCATAGCCGGTGATCGTCTCCTCGATGCGCTCGGTCAGGAAAGTGTTGACCGCGAAGCTCACGCCGGGAAAGCGTTCCCCGTCGCTGGAAAGTACGGTGCGAATCGCGTTCAGGATGCGCGTCTGCTCGCGCCCGGGGAGTGCGCCGATCTCGACTTCGAACTCGCTGTAGTGGACGCCGAAGGTATCGGCGCCCCGCTCGGCGCGCCCCACCCACTGCACCACCGACTGCACGCCGTCGATGCCGAGCAGCTCGTCCGCCACGCGCTTGCCGATGCGCAGCGACTCCTGCTTGCTGGTACCCGGCACCGCGGTCATGTGGATGATGTAATGACCTTCCTTCAGCGCCGGGATGAATTCGCCCGAAAAGAAGGGCAGCATGCCGATGCCGGTCGCGAGCACGAGGCCGACCATGCCGATGACCCGGGCCGGGTGGCGCTCGACCCGCGCGAGCAGGCGCTCGTAGCGCGGCTTGATCCAGCGAATGACCGGCGGATCCTGCGCCTTGAGCGGCGCGTTGGCCAGCAGCAGGTAGCAGAGCGCCGGTGTCAGTGTCATCGCCACCACCAGCGACGCGAGGATGGCGAGGATGTAAGCGAGACCCGAGCGGCGCGAAGAGCTTCCCGGCCACCCCGGAGAGGGTGAGCAACGGCACGAACACGAGCACCACGATGAAGGTCGCGTAGACGACCGAGCTGCGCACCTCGATCGACGCGTTCAGCACCACTTCGGGAACGCTCGCGGGACGGTCGTGCTCGCGGTTCTGGCGCAGGCGCCGGAAGATGTTCTCGGTGTCGATGATGGCATCGTCCACGACTTCGCCGAGCGCGATGGCAAGGCCGCCCAGCACCATGATGTTGAGATCGACGCCGAAGTAATCGAGCACGAGCACGGCGCCGATCAGCGAGACGGGGATCGCGGTCGCACAGATGAAGGCGGTGCGGCCCTCGTAGAGAAACAGGAACAGCACCACGATCACCAGCACCGAGCCGATGAGAATGTCGCGCTGCACGTTGCCGACCGCGGTCTCGATGAAGTTCGCGGGCCGGAAGAGGCCGGGATGGAACGTGACGCGCTCGGACTCGAAGAGCGGCTTCAGCTCGGCGAGCGACGCTTCGAGCGCCAGCGTGGTCGAGCGCACGTTCGCGCCGAGCTGGCCCTGCACCATGAGAAAGACGCCCGGCCGGCCGTCGATGAGCGCTGCGCTGATGGTCGGCGCGGGTCCCTCGACCACCCGCGCGACGTCACCCACCCGGATCGGGCGGCCCTCGCGCATGGCCACCACCGCATCCGCCAGCTCCGGCGGATTGCGCGGCTGGCCCTCCGCCGAGATGACGATGCGCTGATTCGGCACCCTCGATGAAGCCGGTGCCGAGGATGCCGGCAGCGCCGCGCACCCCCGCGAGCACGTCCTGCACCGCGAGACCGAGGGTGACGAGCCGCTGCGGGTCGACCTGCACCTGCCACTGGCGGACCTCGCCGCCGAACACGTTCACGTCCGCGACCCCCGCCACGGAGAGCAGGTGCGGCCGCACGGTCCAGTCCACCAGCGAACGCATCTCCATCAGCGAGCGGGTGTCGGAGGTAACGCCCACGCCGAGCACCGTGCTCGCAGAGGAAGTGAGCGGGGTCATCGCCGGTGGACCGATCCCCGGCGGCAACTGGCGCGGCGAGCAGTGACAGCCGTTCGGTGACGAGCTGCCGCTTGCGGAACACGGTCTCGCGCTCGTGGAAGATGAGCGTCACCACCGACAGTCCGGGGATGCTCTGGGAGCGCAGGCTCTCGATGCCGGTCACGCCCGCGAGCGCTGCTTCGATGCGCGCGGTGACCTGCGTCTCGACCAGCTCGGCGGAGAGGCCGGGCGCTTCGGTCTGGATCACGACCTGGCTCGGCGAGAACTCCGGAAAGACGTTGAGATCGGCCCCGAACAGGCGGTAGATGCCGTACACGACCACCACCAGCGCCAGCGCGACGACGACGCCGGCATAGCGGATCGACAGCCGAACGATGTGGGCGATCACGGACGGGCGCGCGGACCGGTGACGGCGGACCGGGGGCGTGCGCGCTCAGTCCTCATTCTCGTTCCGGATCTGGTACTTCAGCTCCTCCGACAGCAGCAGCTGCGCGCCCGACACGACGACGGCGTCGCCCGCCGCCAGCCCCTCGTCGAACCAGCCGCCCTCGACCTCCTCGCGGGTCGCGATCTCGCGCCGCGCGAACGACTCGGCGCCGGTCTTCACGTAGACCCACGCCTTGCCGCCGTGATAGACCACCGCGGCGGGCGGTACGGCGACCCCCTCCCGTGGCTCGCCACCGCTCGGGAACTCGCCCTTCACGCGATTGCCGACCCGCAGCTCCGGCGCCGCAGCGACCCGGAAGAGGAACGTCGGACCGAGCACGACCGGATCGGCGAACGGCGCGCTCGAAAGCAGCACGGCCTGTCGCCGGGGTCCGGGCGCATTCAACGATGTCACCGCGACCCTGGTCCCGACAGCCGGCGGCTCCGCACCGGCAGGCAACGTGAGCTGAACCAGCAGCGCGCGCTGGGTGGAGAGCTCCTGAAAGAACGGCGCGCGCGGATCGGTGGCAAGCCGCGCGATCGCGTCGCCCCATTGCGCGCGAAGCGACTCCTGCAGACCGGTAGCGCTGCGTTCGAGCGCCGTCACCCGCGCCGCTTCGCCGCGCAGCGCCGCATCCGCCGACTGCACGGCCCGCTTGGACACGTTCCGGTCATCGTCGTACAGCGCCTGGAGCCGGTCGCGCTCCTGCCCGCTGAAGCGCGCGGCGGCGCGCATCGCATCGGCTTCCGCGCGTACGGTGAGAAGCCGCGCCCGCAGCTCGACGAGCGGCGCAGGATTGACGACTACGCCGAGCGCTTCGACCGCAGGGGCGAACCGCGCGGGCGCCAGGGCCGCGGTCCGAATGCCGGCCACGTCCTGCGCAGGCTCGGAGATCCTGACCTGCAGCTCCGCGACCGCCGACCTCGCGGGAGCCCCCTCGTCCCGATCGTCCGCCGACAGTCCGAGCTCGTCGCGCGCGACGTAGAGGAGCGCCGCGGCCAGGAGCACGATGATCGCGCCCAGGAGCCACGGCAGCAGCGGCCGGCGCGCCGTCATCGCACGTCCGCCGCGAACCGGGGACGCACCGGGTCGGCGACCGGCGCCGGAGTCCCGTCGAGCGGCGCCTGCACGGCGTCTTCGAGCGTCGCCCAGGCCTGCAGTCCGCGCACGCGGCTCGCCAGGGCAGCCCGCTCCACCGCGACCGATTCGAGCCGCACCCGCGTCCATTCGAGCCGGTCGGCGTCGCCGGCCGCGAAGCGCCGCTCGGTGCGGGTCGCCCGGTCGAGCGCGTCGCGCCGGACCATCGCGGCGGTGTCGATCTCGGCGAGCGCGGCGTCGTAGCCGGCGTGGCGCGCTTCCAGCGCGGCGATCGTCCGCGCCTGCAGCGCGACGAAGCGGTCGGCTTCGAGGGTGCGGCGCGCTTCGGCCTCCAGGATCGGCCCTTCGTTGCGATTCGCCAGCGGAAGGAACAGGATCGAGCCGAGCGCCCAGATGCGGTCGCCCTGATCCCAGATGTAGCCGGGCCGCAGGATCAGGTCCGGGTACTGGCGCGCGATTTCGAGCCGCAGAGCTGCCTCCGCGACCGCATAGTCCGCGAGGCCGCGGCGGATGTCGAGCCGGTTCTGCAGGGCGGCGCTGCGCAGGTCTGCCGCGCTGTTGGCCAACGGCGCAGTCTTGAGATCGGTGAACGAGAGCGACAGCGCGCGCACATCGTCGAGCGGCACGCCGAGCGCCTGCGCGAGTCCCGCCTGGGCGTCCTGCAAGCGGGCGTCGGCACGCGCTTGGGCCAGGCGCGACTCGGCCAGGCGGGTGCGAGCGACTGCGGTCTCGGTGGCGGATGCAAAGCCGCGCTCGAGCCGCCGCTCGAGGAGCGACAGCTCTTCCTGCCGCAGGGCGACTTCAGCGCGCGCCAGTCCTGCTTCTTCGGTAGCTGCGTAACCGTCGATGTAGCGACCCTGCACGCGGCTGCGTGTCTGCCATGCCGCCGCCGCGAGGTCGAGCAGCGCGCCCTCCGACACTGCCGCGGCCTGGGCAATCCGCGCCTCGCGCTTACCGCCGGTCACGATCGGGAGATCGAGGATCAGGCTAACGGTCCAGGGGGACGACTTCTCTGCGGTCGTCTGGCTGTGGTGCTGACCGCCGAGCTGGATGGCGGGGTTCGGTCGCTGCGCCGCGGTCACCTCGCCCGCGCGCGCCACTGCCAGTTGAGACCGCGCGACGTCGAGCTCCGGAGCGTGGTAGAGCGCGACCCAGGTGAGCTCGGTCAGCGTCCAGTCCGACCTGCGGCCAGGGGTCGACCGCGACACCGCGCTGCCTGAGGTAATCCCGCAACTCCGCGGCGCCTCCAGGGAGCGGGAGGTCAGCTCTGTCGCGGTGCGCGTAGGGTCGAGAGGCTTTGGCTCGTAGGTGCGAAAGCCGCAGCCGGCCGCGGTAGACAGAAGGCAAACCAGCAGACAGGCAACGGGGAGGAACCTCGCGGAAACGCGCATGGTGGCCGCATCTTAGCGGCGATGGGCGAGGGACTGAAAGGGCGTGGCCACCCTCTCTCTTTCCTTCGCGGTCTTTTCTCCGCGTTGGACCGAGCGCCGTTGCCCCACTTCCGCTCTCCCGAAGACTTGCCCGGCCTCGACGACATGGCACGCGCGACGCTGATGGACAACCCGGGGCCATCCCACGCCTCGCCCGCAAGGGGAGGAGGGAAGGCAGTGTCCGTGGAGGCAATCGCGAAACCCTGGGTGCGGGCGTACTCCCAGATCTGAGAATCAGGCGCTCCACGCAGATCGACCTCCCTGACGTGAGTGCTGCCGGGGTACTCGACAACTAACCCCGAGACCAGCGCGGGACTCAGATTCTCGTCGAAGAGAATCTTCACGCCACGGAGTTGGCCAAGCGTCGCTCACGAGCGGCAGCGAACCCGAGGCAGGCACGAATGTCGTCGCGCGTGAGGTCCGGGAAATCAACCAGGATCTGGTCCTCGGTCATCCCACCGGCCAGGTACTTGGCGATGTCGTCGTTGTGCGCCGCAGTCTAAGTAGGCTATTTCACAAATACGCCAACGTATATGTTTGATAATTGTGTTCGCGTATGGCATCTTGGTCTGAACCTTCGAGTAGGGTTTTCAGATGCCAAGGAAGAGCCCATTCCGGATCGATCTGTCTGCAGACGAGGCCACCGAGTTGCGTCGGCGGGCAGCCAGGTATACGTTGCCTTACTTCGAGGTCGTGCGGGCCAAGATGATCTTGATGGCGGCCGACGGCATAGACAACGACGAGATCGCTGCGCGGCTGGACACCCGGCGCGAGGTGGTTAGCCAGTGGCGCAAGCGCTTCTTCAAGGAACGATTGGCGGGCCTCGAAGAGAGGGCCCGCCCGGGACGCCCTCGGGCCTTTCCCCCCAGAGCTCACGGTTGAGGTCAAGGCGCTGGCCTGCGAGCTGCCGGCCACCTTGGGCTTGCCGCTGTCGCGACTCAGTGTGGCCGATGTGGCGCGGCACGCCCAGTCCACGGGCTTGGTGGCTTGCATCAGCAACAGTACGGTGTGGCGTTGGCTGCACGAGGACGCCATCCGCCCCTGGCAGCATCGCTGCTGGATCTTTCCCCGCGATCCGCAGTTCCAGGCCAAGGCCGCGCGCATCCTGGACTTATACGAGCGGCGTTGGCAAGGGCAGGCGCTGCGTGAGGACGAGTTCGTCCTCTCCACCGACGAGAAGACCAGCATTCAGGCCCGGCTGCGTATCCATCCGAGCTTGCCCACCGCCCCCGGTGAGTCAATGCGCGTGGAGCACGAATACGCGCGCGGCGGCGCCTGGGCCTACCTGGCTGCGCTGGACGTCCACCGCGCGAAGGTGTTCGGGCGCTGCGAAGCGACCACTGGCATCGCACCGTTCAGTCGCTTGGTCGATCAGGTCATGAGCCAGCCGCCGTACGACACCGCGCGCCGCGTGTTCTGGATCATGGACAACGGCTCGTCGCACCGTGGCGAGGCTTCGGTACGGCGTCTGACGCACGCCCATCCTCGAATCGTTCCGGTTCATGGCCCGGTCCACGCAAGTTGGCTCAACCAGATCGAAATCTACTTCTCGATCGTACAGCGCAAGGTGCTCACCCCAAACGACTTCCCCCGCCTGGAGGCAGTGGCCGAGCGACTGGCGAACTTCGAGCGCTACTTCGAGAGTATCGCGCACCCGTTCGAGTGGAAATTCACACGCGCCGACCTCAACGCCCTGATCGCTCGGATGCGCTCACGCTATTGGCAGCGCCAGCACTTGAAACTGGCCGCCTGAGCAATACGTGTGCGAACTTCTGAAACGGACTACCAAGACGGTGTGGCGCTGGCTCAGTGAGGACGCCATTCGCCCGTGGCAGCATCGCTGCTGGATCTTTCCGCGCGATCCGGACTTCGCGGCGAAGGCGGGACGCATCCTCGACCTCTATGCGCGCCGCTGGAAGGGCAAGGCGTTGGGGCGCAATGACTTCGTGATCTCGACCGACGAGAAGACCAGCATTCAGGCGCGCCGGCGCATTCATGCGACCCCTGCCGTCCAGCGCCGCAGCGGGCGATGCGCGTCGAGCACGAGTACGAACGCTGCGGGGCCTGGGCGTATCTGGCCGCATGGACGTCCATCGCATGAAGCTCTTCGGGCGCTGCGAAACGTCCACCGGCATCGCACCGTTCGAGAAGATTGGTCGGCCAGGTGATGAGCCAGCCACCCTACAACACCGCTCGCCGCGTCTTCTGGATCATGGACAACGGCTCGTCGCACCGTGGCGAGGCTTCGGTACGGCGTCTGACGCACGGCCATCCTCGAATCGTGCCGGTCCACGGTCCGGTGCACGCCAGCTGGCTCAACCAGATCGAGATCTATTTCTCCATCGTCCAGCGCAAGGTGCTCACCCCGAACGACTTCCCTCGCCTGGAGGCAGTGGTCGAGCGACTCTGCGAACTTCAAGCACTACTACGAGCAGATCGCGCAGCCGTTCGAGTGGAAGTTCACGCGCGCCGACCTCGATGCCCTGATCGCTCGGATGCGCTCACGCTATTGGCAGCGCCAGCACTTGAAACTGGCCGCCTCGAGCGATGCGTGCTGAGACTTTGAAACGGACTACTAAGGCAAACACTCGTGGTTGACGCTGTGGATTGTAAATCGTGTCTGAACCCTTTTTTCGCCCTCACGAGTTCATCTGCTCTCCCCTCTTCCATCAGCATGCAGGGCCACGACTTAATGCACTCGATGGCTTCTATCGACAGCGGCCGCAGTTGTTCCTCGATGGGCTCGCTCGTGTACTCCAAGAAGCGGCTCTTATCGAATCGGAAAGCTCCCCCGTCCCAGTCCTGGAACTGGTGCGACACCAGCAGGCTATACACGGTGAGCGATCTCCATCGTAGGAATGGCGGTGCCTGCGCCGGCTAACGTTCGAGCTAACTAAGCGGGCGCCAACGGCAGGCCACCAGGCCCGGTCTGGCGGTATGCGGTACATTTTCGCCAGCCCGGGCCTGGTGGCCTGCCGTTGTCGCTCCGCTTGAGCGAGGGGTTCGGCGTCGCCTTCAAGCTTTGGCCGCTCGCATGTCTTTGCGCATTTGTCGTAGCTGCTTGTTCAAGACGGTTCGGTCGAATACCTTGAACTGAACCTGCTGGCTTGAATGACGGCAACTGAGCGAAGAGTTCAGGCGGTTCCGTTCCGAGCCACGCGACCACTCTATTGACGGTCTCTCCGGTGCGCAGCCAAGCTTGCGCCGCGAGTTCAACAATTTCTTGTTCGAAGTTCGGAAGACGCCACTCCCGATGAATGCAAGGCAGAGAGTCGTCATCCGGCATCAGGATCTGCAAGAAGTCTTTGTGCTGTAGGACGTGGTGTAGATACCTATGCATTGCGTCATCGCTGTCTTCAAGCGGATGAACTGGAAACGTGAGGCCGAGTTTGAATCCGCGACCTTCTGTGATACCTATGGAGCCGTGACTTGAAGGAACAAGCATCCCTCGGTGAACAGCGAAGTCACGCTGCGTTGCCAAGTAGTGCATTAACGGATCGCTGGTCAGGTTCTCGCGCTCTGGCTTGAACCAGGCACTGAATCCTTTCCGATTCTGAAGCCCCATCGAGACAAGGTGCGGAACTTCCTTGATGGACTTCAAGAACGAGTTGAAGTGCCAGCGGAAGGGATCGGCGTGGTGGTAATGCTGCTCCAGAGTGTGAATCCAGTAGTGCGCTTCCCGAAACCTATCCAGCGCTGACTCGATTGGAGCTAGGGGGTGGGTGGAAGTGGGCATGTGGTGAACTGCGACG